>NZ_JXRU01000030.1 GCF_000967865.1 Microbacterium sp. SA39 | reverse complement strand
CGCCCATCCCGCCCTTCGCGACGACGAAGCGCTCGCCCGGATCGATCATGTCGATCAGGACCTCGCCGGCCGTGTTCTTCACGACGGTGCCGACGGGGACCGGAAGCTCCAGCGTCTCGCCGATGAAGCCGGAACGGTGATCGCCCATGCCCGGGCCGCCATTGCCCGAGCTGCGATGCGGCGAGTGGTGGTACGACAGGAGGGTGCCGACCTGCGGATCGGCGACCAGCACGACATCCCCGCCGTCGCCGCCGTTGCCGCCGTCCGGTCCTCCGAGCGGCTTGAACTTCTCGCGGTGGACCGAGACACAGCCGTTGCCGCCCTTGCCCGCACGCAGGTGCAGCGTCACGGTGTCGACGAACGTGACCATGTCTCGATCTCCTCCTGATTTGTTCTCTGCGCCCGGCCGAACACTCGGCGGGCAGATACACGGACGGGGCGAGCCGAAGCCCGCCCCGTCCGGATGATTACTCTCGCGCTGTGATCACTCAGCAGCGGCGACGATGTTGACGACCTTGCGGCCACCCTTCGCGCCGAACTGGACCGCACCGGCGGCCAGGGCGAAGAGCGTGTCGTCGCCACCACGGCCGACGTTCACGCCGGGGTGGAAGTGCGTGCCGCGCTGGCGGACGATGATCTCGCCGGCGAGGACCTGCTGGCCGCCGAAGCGCTTCACGCCGAGGCGCTGGGCGTTGGAGTCACGACCGTTACGGGTGGAGCTTGCGCCCTTTTTGTGTGCCATGTCTTGGTCTCCTCAGCCTTACTTGATGCCGGTGATCTTGACGCGCGTGAGCTCCTGGCGGTGGCCCTGACGCTTCTTGTAACCGGTCTTGTTCTTGTACTTCTGGATGATGATCTTCGGGCCGCGGAGGTTGCCGATGACCTCGGCAGTGACCTTGACCTTGGCCAGCTTGTCGGCGTCGGTGGTCACCGTAGCGCCGTCGACGAGCAGCACAGCGGCGAGCTCGATCTTCTCGCCCTGGGCAGCCTTGACACGATCGAGCTGAACGATCGTGCCGACCTCGACCTTCTCCTGCCGCCCACCGGCGCGCACTACTGCGTAAACCACTTCATACCTGTTTCGTTGGGGAGCACGAGGACTCCGAGAATCTCACGGGAAGACTGTTGCTTGCATGCGTCGCGGACGACGAGTGCGAAGGCAAGGCTCTCCGCTCCGGCCGACGAGGACGGGACGGCATACGCACCAAGGAACTACTTTACCGGATGCGGGACGGTGTCGCAAAGCGAGCCCGGTGGCGTGTCCGCGTCATAGGCTGACGGGATGACCGTACTCGTCGACGATCCGCTGTGGCCCGCGCACGGGCGCCTCTGGGCGCACCTCGTCAGCGATGCGGATCTCGACGAGCTCCACGCCTTCGCGAAGGCGCACGACGTCCCCGCACGCGCCTTCGACCTGGACCACTACGACGTGCCCGCCGACCTCGTCCCCCGGCTCATCGCCGGGGGCGCTCAGCACGTCGAAGGCAAGGAGCTGGTGCGCCGGCTGATCGCCTCAGGACTCCGAGTCCGCGGCCGCGACCGGCGCCGCTGACGCGTCGTTGTTCACCGACACCGGAGTGCCGGTGAGAGCGGCCGTGGACACGCGACGACGACCGCGTCCCTGCCCCGGAGCCTTGGGCTCGGGGAGGGCGTCGAGCACGGAGTCGAGCAGCGCTTCCGCCGGCGACTTCGGCCCCTTTCGGTCGGAGCTGCGCTTCTTCCGCAGCTTCTTCGCCCGCTCGGGTGCGACGTCCTGAGCGGCTTCGGCCGAACCGGCATCCGCGGCGATCTCGACCGGCTCGAGGCTCGGTGCGAGAGTCGATGCGGCGATCTGAGCCAGCGCTGACTTCGCGCCCTCGGGGATGCTGTGCGTGACGTTCGGTGCGGGCGGCGCGCTCTGGTTCTGGCCGTTGCTGCCCCCGCGCTGGCGGCGGTTGCTCTGGCTGCCGCCGTTGCTGCCGCCGTTTCCGTTGCCGTTGCTGCGCTCGTTGCCGTTGGACCGGTGCTTGACGACGGGGTCGTGGTGCACGATGACGCCGCGACCGGCGCAGACCTCGCAGTTCTCGCTGAAGGTCTCCAGCAGGCCGAGCCCGAGCTTCTTGCGGGTCATCTGCACGAGACCGAGAGAGGTGACCTCGGCGACCTGGTGCTTGGTCCTGTCGCGGCTGAGGCACTCGATGAGACGACGCAGCACGAGGTCGCGGTTCGACTCGAGGACCATGTCGATGAAGTCGACGACGATGATGCCGCCGATGTCACGCAGGCGCAGCTGGCGGACGATCTCCTCCGCGGCCTCGAGGTTGTTCTTGGTGACCGTCTCCTCGAGGTTTCCGCCGGAACCGACGAACTTGCCCGTGTTGACGTCGACGACCGTCATGGCCTCGGTGCGGTCGATCACGAGCGAACCGCCGGAGGGCAGCCACACCTTGCGGTCCAGCGCCTTCTCGATCTGCTCCGTGATGCGCAACGCGTCGAACGGGTCGGTCTCGTCCTCGTAAGGCTCGGTCCGCTCGAGAAGGTCGGGGGCGACGCTCTCGAGGTACGCGCGGATGGTCTGCTGCGATTCCTCGCCCTGGATGAGCATCTTCGTGAAGTCCTCGTTGAAGACATCCCGGACGATCTTGACGAGCAGATCAGGCTCTGCGTGCAGCAGCGCGGGAGCCTGCTGGTTCTCGACCTGCTTGCGGATGTGCTCCCACTGCGCGGTGAGGCGCTGGACATCGAGGGTGAGCTGATCCTCGGTGGCCCCCTCGGCCGCGGTGCGGACGATGACGCCGGAGGACTCGGGGAGCACCTCCTTGAGGATGCGCTTGAGGCGCGCGCGCTCGTTGTCGGGCAGCTTGCGGCTGATGCCGTTCATCGACCCGCCCGGAACGTACACGAGGTAGCGCCCGGGAAGCGAGATCTGGCTGGTCAGGCGTGCGCCCTTGTGGCCGATCGGATCCTTCGTCACCTGCACCAGGACACGGTCGCCCGGCTTCAGCGCGAGCTCGATGCGACGTGGCTGGTTGCCGGTCTCGACGCCGTCCCAGTCCACCTCACCGGAGTACAGCACGGCGTTGCGGCCGCGGCCGATGTCGACGAAGGCCGCCTCCATGCTGGGCAGGACGTTCTGCACGCGACCGAGGTAGACGTTGCCGATGAGCGACGCGTCCTGGTTGCGGGCGACGTAGTGCTCGACGAGGACGCCGTCCTCGAGGACGCCGATCTGCGTGCGGCCGTTCTTGGCGCGGACGACCATCTTGCGGTCGACGGACTCGCGGCGGGCGAGGAACTCCGCCTCGGTGACCACCGGGCGGCGGCGACCGGCATCGCGTCCGTCGCGGCGACGCTGCTTCTTCGCCTCGAGGCGCGTCGAGCCCTTGATGGCCTTCGGCTCGGTGATGTACTCGACGACGCGCTGCCGCTGACGCGGCTCGTCGCGCTGATCGCGCTGGTCGTCTCCGTCGGAGCCGCCGCGGCGACGGCGACCACGACGACCGGCCCCCTGCTCATCCTGGTCGCGATCGGCGATGCGATCGAAGATGCGCTCGCTGCGCTCTTCGCGCTCGGGTCGTGCCGGCAGCGGAACGATCGCGGGAGCATGGAAGTGCAGCTGCGTCGAGACCTGCGAGACGAAGACCTCGGGAAGCAGACCCAGTGAGACGGCGGTGACGGGGGCGTCGGCGTCGTCGTCCGCCTCGGTGTCCGCGGTCTCGGCCTTCGTCTCCGCGACCGACTCGGTCGTCTCCACGTCCGACTCGATCTCGAGGGTGGAGGCCACGAGGGCTTCGGCGATGACCTCGGCGTCGGCCTCCGGCGCGACCGCGAGCGGCTCCTCCGCAGTACTCGCGTCATCGGCGGCGACGGTTTCGTCCACGCCCGGCGCGTCCGTCACGCCGTTGGCCGCGTCCGCGGCGATCTCAGCCTCGGCGAGTGCCACGGCGACCGCCTCGGAATCGATGACGGCCTCGTCGGCCTCCGGAGTCTGCGACTCCGTCAGCGGCTCCGCGGCGTCAGCCGGGATGTCGAGGGTAGGGACGTTGTTGTCATTGTTCTCATCGGCCATCTCTGGCTTACTCCCTGCGCGGGGCACCAGGTGCTCCGCGAAATCTCATGCGGTACCCGCAGGTGCCGCGAACTCAATCGGTGTGCGACCGGCTCATGGCTCTGATCGCGTGGGGCATGGGGCCCCGAAGTCTGTTCGTCGATGCGCGTAGCGGCGGCGCCGTTCATCGCATCACAGGCCATTATCGCACCAAGTCGCACGGAATACGGCATCCCGGGGTCGCGCGCGCGTTTTCCCCGGCCGGTTCTCCCGACTTCCATAGCCGTCACTGAGATAATCCGACCATGAGTGAGCAGCGCACCCGCCCCGTCGCCTACGCCGTCTGGCTGATCATCGCCGGCGTCGTCGGCTGGTTCGCCGCGTTCCAGCTGACGGTCGAGAAGTTCGCGCTGCTGAAGAATCCAGCGGAAGCGCTGGCGTGCGATGTGAGCCCGTTCATCCAGTGCAGCAAGAACCTCGAGTCCTGGCAGGGCGAGGTGTTCGGGTTCCCGAACCCGCTCCTCGGGCTGACCGGCTGGATGGCGCCGATCGTCATCGGCGTCGCGATCCTCGCGGGCGCGCGCTTCCCCCGCTGGTTCTGGGCGGCCTTCGGCGCCGGGATCACCCTCGCTTTCGGGTTCGTCTGCTGGCTGATCGGACAGAGCCTCTACGACCTGTACGTCCTGTGCCCCTGGTGCATGGTGACGTGGGCCGTCACGATCCCGACGTTCTTCGCGACGATGCTCCATCTCACACGCAACGGGACGTTCACGCGCAACGAGAAGACGCAGGAGCGCGCTGGGAAGATGATGATCTGGGTGCCGCTCGCCACGATCGTCGCCTACGCCGTCATCATCATGATGGCTCAGCTCCAGGGGCTCGAGTTCCTCGGCGAGATGGCGAAGCTCATCTTCTGAGACGCCGGACGCAATGACGAAAAGCCCGTCCCCTTGCGAGGGGACGGGCTTTCGTGTGTGAGGTGTCAGTCGAACCAGATGCCGAGCTCGCGCGCGGCGGACTCGGCGCTGTCGGAACCGTGCACCAGGTTCTGCTGCACCTTGAGGCCCCAGTCCCGGCCGAAGTCGCCGCGGATCGTGCCGGGCGCTGCGGTCGTCGGGTCGGTCGTGCCGGCGAGCGAGCGGAAGCCCTCGATCACGCGGTTGCCCGCGAGACGGATGGCGACCGACGGCCCGGACAGCATGAACTCGATCAGCGGCTCGTAGAACGGCTTTCCCTCGTGCTCCGCGTAGTGCGCGGCGAGGCGGTCGCGGTCGGGCTCGACGAGGCGGATGTCGACGAGCGCGTAGCCCTTCGCCTCGATTCGCGCGAGGATCGCCCCGGTGAGGCCGCGGGCGACGCCGTCGGGCTTGACGAGGACGAGTGTTTCTTCGGTGGCCATGTCATTCACTCTCTGTCGGAGTCTCGGTCGAGGTCTCGGTCGGACGCCGTGCGTCCAACCGGGCCCCCATGATCGTCGCATACGCCCACATGCCGCCAAAAATCAGGACGACGAACAGGATGGCGGGCTCGAGGAAGGCGGCCAGCGCGATGACGACCTGGATGATCCATCCGGCGGCGACCGCCCACGGCTTCGTGATCATCCCGGCGACGACGATGCAGGCGAGTCCGACGACAGCACCCGCCACAATGGCCCACCACGGCTCGATGCCGGCTGGAAGCGCCTTCAGTCCGAAGATCGTCAGCCCCGCGAGGAACACGACGATCGCCTCGAAGCCCAGCACGATGGGCGCCAGCTTCTGCACCAGTGTGCGCGGCGGCCGCGGACGGCGGACGGGCGCGGCATCCGCATTCACGCGCGCCACCCCGACTTCCAGTCCTCTTCCTCGGCCAGGGCGATCGCCTCGCCCGCGAGCACCACGGATCCCGCAATGACCACGGCGCGACGGTCGGAGGATGCCGCCCATTCGCGTGCCGCGTCCGCAGCGTCGGCCAGCGAGGGGTGCACGGTCGCACGGTGCCCCGCCTGCTCGACGAGATCGGCGAGTGCATCGGCATCGCTCGCTCGGTCGGACACGGGCGCAGTGGCGAAGACGTGCGCCGCCGCCGGGGCGAGCTGCGCGATGATTCCCGCAGCGTCCTTGTCGGAGAGCACGCCGAGCACCACGCCCCACTCGTCGAAGTCGAAGCTGTCGTCGAGGGCCTGCGCGAGCGCCTTCGCGCCGTGCGGGTTGTGCGCAGCGTCGACGACCACGGTCGGCGCGATGCCCAGCAGCTGCAGGCGACCGGGAGAGGTCGCGCCCTGCAGGCCGTCTGTGACGATGTCCGCCGCGATCCGCTGCGAGCCGCCGCCGATGAGCGATTCGACGGCGGCGACCGCGAGCGCCGCGTTGTGTCCCTGGTGGGCCCCGTAGATCGGCAGGTACTCCTCGACGTACTCCCCCGCGAGACCGCGGATCGTAAGGAGCTGCCCGCCGACCGCGAGCTTCTGGTCGGCGAGACCGAACTCCTCGCCCTCGAAGGCGATGGTGGCGTTCATCTCGGCCGCGACGCGGCGCAGCACCTCCGCCGCTTCCGGTGGCTGCTGGGCGGAGACGACGGCCGCGCCCTGCTTGATGATGCCCGCCTTGACCTGGGCGATCTCCGCGATCGTGCTGCCCAGGCGATCGGCGTGATCGATGTCGATCGGAGCGAAGACGGCGACATCCCCGTCGGCGGTGTTGGTGGAATCCCATTCGCCGCCCATCCCCACCTCGAGCACGAGCACGTCGATCGGAGCATCCGCCGCCGCCACGAACGCTAGCACCGTGAGCAGTTCGAAGAAGGTCAGCGGGGCGTCGCCCGCCGCTTCGAGCTCGGCGTCGACGATGCCGACGAACGGCTCGATCTCGTCCCAGGCATCCGCGACCGCGGCGTCTGCGATCGGCTCGCCGTCGATCATGATCCGCTCGGTGAACCGCTCCAGGTGCGGACTCGTGAACAGTCCTGTGCGCAGTTCGTGGGCGCGGAGAAGGCTCTCGATCATCCGCGCGGTGGACGTCTTCCCGTTCGTACCCGTGATGTGCACGACCCGGTACGTGCGCTGCGGGTCGTCGAGGAACGTCAGGATGCGCGCGGTGCGCTCCTTGCGCGGCTGCACCCACCGCTCCCCCGCCCGGCTCAGCAGCGCCTCGTAGACCGCATCGGCCCGCTCGCGATCGCTCATGATGCTGCCTCCCTGCTGACCGCTGCCGTGGCGTCGATCGTCACGATGATCGGGGCCTTCACCGAGCCCAGCGCTCGTGCGCCCGACCGGAACACGCCGTCGCCCGGGCTCGTGACGTCGTCGACCAGAGCGTCGATGTCTTCCGTCGGCTGCACCGCGAAGGCGATGGCCAAGGTCTCGGCGGCGATGAGGTCGGCGTGCTCCTCGAGCGCTGCCGCGTGGTCCGGCGCCGCGTTCAGGGCGAGGACGATGCGGTCGCTCACGTCGAGGCCCGCGTTCTTGCGTGCTTCCTGCACGACGCGGATGGCGTCACGCGCGAGGCCCTCTGCCTCGAGCTGCGGCGTGGTCTGCGTGTCGAGGAGCACGAACCCGCCCGAAGGGACGATCGCGAGCGCCTCGCCCTCCGGCCTTCCGGTGGTCTCCAGCGCGAGCTCGTACTCCGACGGCTCGAGGGCGAGCCCGCCCGCCGTCACGACACCGTCGACCTGCGCCCAGTCGCCGGCCTTCGCCGCCTTGATCGCCGTCTGCACGTTCTTGCCGAGACGCGGACCGGCGGCGCGCGCGTTCACACTGAGACGGTGCGTGATGCCGTAGTCGGCTGCGGTGTTCTCCGCCAGGGCGACGAGCTCGACCGACTTGACGTTGAGCTCTTCCCGGAGGATGTCATCGAACTGTCCGAGTGAGGCGGCCTGCGCCGACACCACCGTGAGACGCGCGAGAGGCAGGCGCACGCGCAGCTTCTCCTTCTTGCGAAGGGCGTTGCCGACGCTGGAGAGCTCGCGGACGGCATCCATCGCGTCACGGATGTCGTCGGCCGCGGGGAACGCCGCGGCATCCGGCCAGTCCTGCAGGTGCACGCTTCGTCCTCCGGTGAGGCCCTGCCAGACGCGTTCGCTGACCAGCGGCACGAGCGGAGCCGCGACGCGGGTGAGCGTCTCCAGCACCGTGTAGAGCGTGTCGAACGCCTCCCTGCTCTTCGGGTCGGCGGTGACGCCCACCCAGAACCGGTCCCGCGAGCGACGGATGTACCAGTTCGTCAGCACCTCGGCGAAATCGCGCAGACGAGCGGATGCCGTCGTCGAGTCGAGTCCTTCGAGATCCGTGCGCACCTCGCGGACGAGGTCGCCGAGGCGCGCCAGGATGTACCGGTCGAGCACATCCGTGGAATCGGTGCGCCACTGCGCCTCGTACCCCTGGCCGGACTGGGTCTGCGTTCCGTCTCGCTGCGCTCGCTCAACGACCGAGGTGGATGCATTCGCGTAGGTCGCGAAGAAGTACCAGGAGCTCCAGAGCGGCAGCAGGAACTCGCGCACTCCGGCACGGATGCCCTCTTCGGTCACCGCGAGGTTGCCACCGCGCAGCACCGAGCTCGACATCAGGAACCAGCGCATCGCGTCGGAGCCGTCGCGGTCGAGCACCTCCGACACGTCGGGGTAGTTCCGCAGCGATTTCGACATCTTGTAGCCGTCGCTGCCGAGCACGATGCCGTGGCAGCTCACGCCGGTGAAGGCGGGGCGGTCGAACAGCGCCGTCGAGAGCACGTGCATGACGTAGAACCAGCCACGCGTCTGCCCGATGTACTCGACGATGAAGTCGGCGGGCGAGTGCGACTCGAACCACTCCTGGTTCTCGAACGGGTAGTGCACCTGGGCGTACGGCATCGAGCCCGAGTCGAACCACACGTCGAAGACATCCTCGATGCGGCGCATCGTGCTGTTGCCCGTGGGGTCGTCCGGGTTCGGACGTGTGAGCTCGTCGATGTACGGGCGGTGCAGGTCGATCTCGCCCTCGGGGTTGCGCGGCAGCGTGCCGAAGTCGCCCTCCAGGTCCTCCAGCGACCCGTACGCGTCGACTCGCGGGTACTCCGGGTCGTCGCTCTTCCAGATCGGGATCGGCGAGCCCCAGTAGCGGTTGCGGCTGATCGACCAGTCGCGCGCACCCTCGAGCCACTTGCCGAACTGCCCGTGCTTGACGTTCTCGGGCACCCAGGTGATCTGCTCGTTGTTCGCGAGCAGATCGTCCTTGATGTCGGTCACCCGGATGAACCAGCTCGAGACCGCCTTGTAGATCAGGGGGTTCCGGCAGCGCCAGCAGTGCGGGTACGAGTGCTCGTAGCTCTGCAGGCGCACCAGCCGCCCGTTGTCGCGGATGATGCGCACGAGCGGAGTGTTCGCCTCCATCCAGAGCTCACCGGCGACGTCGGTGACGTTCGGGAGGAAGCGTCCGCCGTCGTCGAGCGAGAGGATCGTCGGAATGCCGGCGGCACCGGCGACCCGCAGGTCGTCCTCACCGTAGGCGGGAGCCTGGTGCACGATGCCCGTGCCGTCGGTGGTGGTGACGTAGTCGTCGACCAGGATGCGCCAGGCGTTCTGGGTGCCGTAGGTCTCCTCGTCCGCGTAATAGTCGAACAGACGGTCGTAGGTGACGTCCTGCAGCTCGGCGCCGCGGAGCGTCGCATCCACCGCGGCGAGCGCATCCTCGGCGCTCTCGTAGCCGAGGTCCTTCGCGTAGCCCCCGAGCAGGTCCCGGGCGAGCAGGTAGCGGTGGGCGGAGGCCTCGACAGCGGCATCCGTCGTTCCGGGCGTCCGGTGCACGTCGGCGGCGCCCGCGGGTCCGGCAGGAAGCACGACGTAGTCGATCTCGGGGCCGACGGCGAGCGCGAGGTTCGTCGGGAGGGTCCAGGGCGTGGTGGTCCAGGCCAGGGCGCGCACGCCGGTGAGGCCGAGCGACTCCGCCTTCGCACCGGTCAGCGGGAAGGTCACCGTCACAGAGGGGTCCTGGCGCATCTGGTAGACGTCGTCGTCCATGCGCAGCTCATGCGCGCTCAGCGGCGTCTCATCGCGCCAGCAGTACGGCAGCACGCGGTAGCCCTCATAGGCGAGGTTCTTGTCGTACAGGGTCTTGAACGCCCAGAGCACGCTCTCCATGTAGCCGAGATCGAGCGTCTTGTAGCCGCGGTCGAAGTCGACCCAGCGGGCCTGTCGGGTGACGTAGTCCTGCCACTCGTCGGTGTACGCCAGCACCGAGCTCTTCGCCTTCGCGTTGAAGACGTCGATGCCCATGGCCTCGATCTCGCTCTTCTCGGTGATGCCGAGCTGCTTCATCGCCTCGAGCTCGGCGGGCAGGCCGTGCGTGTCCCAGCCGAAGACGCGATCGACCTTGTGGCCGGTCATGGTCTGGAAGCGCGGGAACACGTCCTTCGCGTAGCCGGTGAGCAGGTGGCCGTAGTGCGGCAGGCCGTTGGCGAACGGCGGCCCGTCGTAGAACACCCACTCCGGCGATCCCTCGCGCTGCTCGATCGATGCGCGGAAGGTGTCGTCGTCCTTCCAGAACGCGAGCACCTCCTCCTCGATCTGCGGGAAGCGGGGGCTGGGCGCGACGGAGTCGGCGGCGGGGCCGAAGGAGGACGCGCCTGATGCGGCGTCCTGGGTCCCTGAGCGTGTCGAAGGGCGCGGGTAGGTCATGTCGTCTCGCAGTGATCGTCGTGGCGGATGCTCCTGCGAGGACGATCCTCACGGACCGCGGTACCACCTCGCGTGCGCGCCTCCCGGCGGGCCACTCTCACTGCGGCTGTGACGGGCCTGCCCCGCTCGGTTCTACTGGGCCGTCTCTCTGTCGAGAGGAGGCTGTTCTTCCGAGAGCTCCCCGGTGATGACGGATCGACGCTCGTTCGTCCATTGTACGCGCGTGGGACGGTCGCGGCGATCGCCCGGGAGACTCCCGCAAGGCTTTGCGCGGCTCAGAAGGTCTGCTGCGTGGCATCCGTCCTTGCGAAGCGCACATTACCGCGCGAGGCGTACAGCTCAACGAGCCCGGTGCAAACCTTGAGCGACCGCCCGCATGATCACATCCTGCACGGTCGCCCAGTCGAACATCATCTGGGTGTACGACACCCGGATGACGTGATAGCCCATGAGCATCAACTCCGCGTCGTGGCTGATGTCCTCGGACCGCTGCGCTCCGACGTGGTGCGCGCCATCGATCTGCACGATCAGGCGATCCCCGATGAGAGTGTCGACGCGGTGCCCGGCGATCCAGATCTGCACGCGGATCGGCTCTCGCAGCCAGCGAAGTCTCGCCCGAAGGTATGTCTCCAGCCCTGCATCGGCGAACGGGGTGGCGCGTCCGAGTACACGACGCGCCGCGGGCCGCCACGGGAACGCGCGCAGCCCCTCGACCGTGACGAGCGATTTGTTAAGCGCCGATTCCCATGTGGCGAGAGCCTGCTCGAACGGTTCGCACTCGGCGATGTGGGCCAGCACGTTCTCGATCGGGTCGACAAGAGTGCCAGGCTGTCTCGGCAATGGAGGCGTACCCCAGTGGTACTTCGCCACGACGGGCCTTCTGCCCACCGCGTTCGGAGGAATCGCGAAGTGGGGTTTTCCGCTGTGGTCGTGCAGCCAGAGACTAAACGGCTCGCCTGGGTGCGGCACGTCAGGATGACGCCGAGGCGAGCCGCGGCCACCAACACTCGGTCGGCTTCCCGCAGCGCCAGCCATCCCCGGCGAGGGCGGGTGAGGATCCCGCGAGCCACGGCCGTGTCGATGGCACGGCGGCTGAATCCGTTCTCAGTGACGACGGACGCACGAACGACGCCGTCGCGGTCGGCCAGAAAGGCGATCAGCTCATCGACAGTCTTCATGGGCGTAAGGGTGGCCCGGTCGCCGTCTTCTGCGAGGCGGATCGGCTCGCACCCGACGTGTTTCGGGGACAACTCGTTTCTTTTGCGCTAGGTCGTGGGCTAGTGGCTGAGCGCCCCACCCGGACATCTGCGTCTACCAAGGTCCCTTGAGCACGGAACGGCCTTGCGAGGAGCAATTGGCCGAGCGACCGGGGTGCCTGCCGTGTCCGCACCTCGGCATACCCTCGGAGGATGGCCCGCACGACTGACTCCCCCGCCGCTCCCCGCGTCTCGCCGCCCGATCTGCCCGACGAGTTCGCCTCGGCATCGGCCGCCCGCAGCGCGGACCTCCTCGCCGCGCGCCTCGACCTCGCCGGCAACGCCGACCTGGCGTACGCATCACTCGAGCAGTGCACGATCCGAGCGGATGCCGATGAAGTCGACCTCACCGGAGCGACGATCCTCGACGTGGCCATGACGCACGTGCGCATCGCCGCGCTGAAGCTGCGCGGCGCGGGGATCCGGCGTCTACAGATCGTCGGAGGCCGCATCGGCACCCTCGACCTCAGCGGTGCCCGCATCGACGAGCTCGAACTCCGCGACCTGCGCGTGGACTATCTCAACCTGGGCGCGGCGCGCGCCACCGACGTCGAGATCACCGGGTGCAGCATCCGGACCATCGACCTCCCCCAGGCCGAGCTCACGCGCGTCCGCTTCGATACGACGTCGACCGACGAGGTCGATCCGCGCGGCATGCGAGCCCTCGACGTGGATCTTCGTGGACTCGACGCACTGTCCTACCTCGACGCGAACAGCCTGCGAGGCACGACCCTGACCGGCTTCCAGGTGCAGCAACTCGCTGCCGTGATCGCCGCGGGCCTCGGCATCCAGCTCAAGGACTGACGGTCCCGCTCGCCTCGAGCAGCTCTCTCGTGAACGGGTGCTGCGGCGCGGCGAACACCTCGGCGGTGCTCCCCTGCTCGACGATGCGCCCGTCCTGCATCACGAGGATCTCGTCGGCGACCGCCCCGACGACGCCGAGGTCGTGCGACACCAGGATCATCGTGAGACCGCGCTCGCGCTGCACCCGGTCGAGCAGACCGAGGATGCGCTCACGCACCGAGGGATCGAGCGCGGAGACGGGTTCGTCCAGGACGAGCACCTCGGGATCGGCGGCGAGCGCGCGGGCGATCGCCGCCCGCTGTCGCTGTCCGCCGGAGAGCGCGTGCGGACGTCGCGCGGCCAGCCCCGGCTCGAGATCGACTTCGGCGAGAAGCGCCGCCACGCGGGCGGCGCGCTGAGCGCGCGGCACGCCGCCGGCCTCCAGCGCCTCTCGCAGCGAGCGGCCGACGGTCCACCGGGGATCGAACGCACCGAGCGGATTCTGATGCACGAGCTGCACCCGCCGGTCCCCGATCCAGCGAAGGGCGCCGTCGTCGGGCTGCTCCACCCCGACGATCATACGCGCGAGGGTGGTCTTGCCCGATCCCGACTCTCCGACGATCCCGAGCGTGCGTCCCTCGTGCACGGAGAAGGATGCCGCGACCACCGCCGACACCTCACCGAAGCTCGTCGAGACCTCGGTCACCACGAGCACGGGATCGGCCGCCGCGCCCGTCGACGACCGCGGCTCGTGGATCGTCGCGGCGATGAGCTGCTTCGTGTACTCGTGCTGCGGTCGTTCGAGCACCTCCGCGACTTCGCCGCTCTCGACGACAGCGCCGTGACGCATGACCAGCACCCGGTCGGCGAGGCGACGGACGGCCGCGAAGTCATGGCTGATGAACACGACGGCCGTGCCCGCATCGGCGATCTCCCGCAGCAGGTCGAGGATCCGTGCCTGCACGGTCGCATCGAGCGCGGTGGTGGGCTCGTCGGCGATCAGCACGGCAGGATCGGCGGCGAGAGCGGAGGCGATCAGCGCGCGCTGACGCAGGCCCCCCGAGAGCTCGTGCGAGTACTGGCGCGCACGGCGCTCGGCGTCGGGCATCCAGACCCGTCGCAGAAGCTCGCGCACACGTTCGGCCACCGCTGCACGACCTCGGACCATGCCGTGCAGCTGCAGAGGCTCGGCGATCTCGGCTCCGATCCGGCGCAGCGGGTCGAGCGACACCAGCGCATCCTGCGACACGAGGGCGATGCGCGCTCCCCGCAGGCGCCGCCAGTCGCGCTCGGCGAATGCCGCGACATCGGTCCCGCCGAGGGAAAGCCTTTCGACCGTCACATCGGCATCTGCCGGCGTGAGGCCGAGAAGCGCGCGGGCGGTCAGCGACTTGCCGGCGCCCGACTCCCCGACGATCGCGACGCACTCCCCCGGCGCCACGGAAAGCGAGACCCCGTCGACGACGGTCGTGCCGTCGAAGGCGATGCGAAGTCCCTGCAACTCGAGCGCCGCGCTCATGACGACCGGCCTTCCGCGCGTGCGCGGAGGATGCGCCCGACGACCGTCGCCGCGACCACGGTGAGTGTGATCGCGATGCCCGGGAACACCGAGATCCACCAGGCCTGCCCCAGCACGTTGCGACCGCCCGCGAGCATGAGCCCCCACTCCGGTGTCGGCTCGGACGGGCCGAGGCCGAGGAAGCTCAGACCTGCCGCGGCGAGGATGCTCGAGCCGATACCGATCGTCGCGAGCACGCTCAATGCCCCCAGCACCCCGGGGGCGACGTGCCGGAGGAAGGCCCGCGTCGGCTGAACACCCAGGATGCGCGCCGCCTCGACGTGCTCCGCGACGCGCAGCGTCCTCGTCTGCACGCGTGCGAGCCGGATGTACACCGGAACGGCCGCGAGGGTCACGGCGATCGCGATGTTCACCGGTCCGGGCCCGAGCACAGCCACGACGACGAGCGCCACGAGGAACTCGGGAAACGCCATCAGCACGTCGTTGATCCGCATCATGGACGCATCGACACCGCGAGGTGCGACACCGGCGAGCGCCCCCAGCAACAGGCCGGCGATGAGGGCCACGCTCGTCGCGAGCAGTCCGATGCCGAGCGAGCGGCTCGCGCCGTGGACCACTCGCGAGTACACGTCGCGTCCGCTCTGGTCCGTGCCGAAGAGGTGCTCGGCGCCGGGAGGGAGGAGCGCAGCGCGCACGTCGGTCTGCAGCGGATCGTGGGTCGCGAGAACTGCGGGCCAGACGGCTGCGAACGCGATCAGGATCAGCACGGCGATCGCCGCCCACAGGAGCACCCGCTGCGCGCGCCTCATCGGACACCGCCAGGACGAGAGGCCGTCACCCGCGGGTCGATCAGCGGATGCACGAGCTCGACGACGAGATTCACCAGGACGAAGACCACCGCGCTCAGCAGGATGATCCCGGTGATCACCGGCAGGTCGCGATCACTGATGGCGGCAAGCGTGACGCGCCCGAGCCCTGGGCGCGCGAAGACCGTCTCCACGAGCACCGCGCCGCCGAGCACCGAACCGGTGAGGTAGGCCGCGAGGGTCACGGCGTTCGCGGCGCCGTGCCGCAGACCGTGCCGGAGAGTGAACCAGGTGGGGCCGGCGCCCCGCGCACGGACCGTCACGGCGAACGGCATCCGCTCCGCCTGCACGAGGCCGTCGCGCAACACCTGGCTGAGCAGGGCGGCGACCGGCAGGGCCAGCGTGATCGCCGGGAGCACGATCGTCGCGGGATTGCGCGCTCCTGACACCGGGAACCACCCCAGGCCGAACGCGAAGACGCTCAGCAGGATCAAGCCGATCCAGAACACTGGCGACGAGAGCACCACGAGCTCGATGCTCGCGGCCACCGCACGCCCGGCCTGCCCCCGGACGAACAGCGCCACGGCGAGGGCGAGGACGACAGCGATCAGCAGGGCCAGCACCGAGAGCTGCAGTGTCGCGCCGAGCTGACGTCCGATGACCTCTGTCACCGGCATCCGCAGCTGGTACGACTCGCCCAGGTCTCCGCGCGCGAGCCGGCCGATGAAGGTCACGTACTGCTCGAGCGGCGGCCTGTCGAGACCGAGATCGCGGCGGATGCCGTCCTTCACCGCCTCGCTGACCTGGGCCTGCGGCCCGAGCATCACCGATACGGGGTCGCCCGGGATTACCCGGAAGGCGAGGAAGGCGACCGTCGCCGCGCCCCAGAGCACGATGACGACGGATGCTGCGAGACCGGCGACACGGAGAAGCACAGCCTTTATGCCTCTCCTCCGGCGCAGACCAGCACTGAGCGAGCGAATGCGAGTCGAAGTGTCGCTCAACGACCGATGTTTCAGCCGACGCTCACATCGTAGAACAGCGGCCGGCCGTAGAGGTCGTACTCGAGACCCTGGACCCGCTCACCGACCGCGGTGATCGCGGACGGGCTGTAGAGCGGAACGATGGCCGTGTGCTCGGCGTTCCACTCCTGCAGCTGCGTGTAGAGGGAGTTGCGCACGTCCTGGTCGCTGGAGGCGACGGCCTGTTCGAGCAGGTCGTCGACCGCCGGGTCGGAGACCTGCGAGGCGTTCTGGAATCCCTCGGTGTGCAGGTGGCTGCGCAGGAAGTCGGCATCCACACCGGAGAATCCCCAGTCGGTCAGGTCGAAGGTCTTCGGACCGTACTGCTCGTTGTACGCACCAGGCTCGAGGACCTCGCGCTTCACATCGAACCCGATCTCCTTGAGATCGGACTGAATCGCGTTGGCGAGCGCAGCGCGGTCGTCGGGGACGGGAGTCCAGGCGATCCAGCGTGCAGACAGCGGCTGTCCGTTCTTGGTGCGGATGCCGTCGGCGTTCCGCTCCGTCCACCCGGCCTCGTCGAGGAGCGCGTTCGCCGCCTCCTGGTCGAACGGCCAGCTGCCCTCGAGGGCGGCGTCGTATCCCGGCGTGGTCGAACCCAGCACGCTCCATGCGCGTGGGAACTGACCGAAGAAGATCTCCTTCACGGCCGGCTCGATGTCGATGCCGCGGGCGAATGCCTGCCGCACCTTCTCGTCTGCGAACACGCCGTACTTCTCGTTCAGGTACAGCGAGTACGGGAGGCCGGGGTATTCGACGGACTCGACCGTGATGCCGTCACCCAGGTCCTTCGCGAGGTTCGGCGGGATGTTGCTGGCCAGGTCCGCCTCGCCGCTCTCCACGACGCCGGTGCGCACGGAGGCCTCCGGCTGGATCTCGACGCGCAGCGTCTCGAACTTCGGAGCCTTCTCGCCGTGCGGGCCCCAGGCGTAGTCGTCGTTGCGCGTGTAGACGATCTCCTGGTCGGGGGTGTACTCGGTGAGCTCGAAGGGACCGGTGCCCACCGTGATTCCGGGACCGCCGGCTTTGAGCTGGTCGGCGGACTCCTCGAGCACCGCCGGCGAGTAGAAGCCGAGCAACGGTGTACTGGCCGCCTGCAGGAAGGGCGCATACGGCTGCGTGAAGCTGACCTTCACGGCGTGCTCGTCAATGACCTCGGTGCCCTCGTAGAAGTCGGCGCCCATCATGCTGGCCGCCTGCGCGGATGCGGTCTCCGGGTCGACGATGCGATCGAAGTTCGCCTTGACCGCCGCGGCGTCGAAAGCCTCACCGTCGGTGAACGTGACGTCGTCGCGGAGGGTGAAGGTGTACTCGGTGCTGTCATCCGAGACCTCCCACTCCTTCGCCAGCCACGGGGTGAAGGAGCCGTCGTCCTCCTGGAACACCAGCGAGTCGAGCACGGCGCGCTGCACCATGCCGGACACGTCGAGCTGGCTCACCTGCGGGTCCATGTGTCCGGCCGAGAGGTTGGCGCCTTCGATGGACCAGACGAGCTCGCCGTCGCCGTCGGTCTGGTCTGCGGGTCCGGCGCAGGCGCTGAGCACGAGAGAGGTGGCGGCAGCGAGTGCGGCGAAGGGCAGAACACGGCGCGCGGAATGTGCGGGCATGACGATTCCTCAGAACGAGCGGGTCGGGATGCCTCAAGTCTACGACCGAATTGTTGGACGGGGTCGATGTGCGTCCCTTCTCCGGCCGAGGCGTCGGCCGACGGTCGAGCCTCTGCTCGGTAGACTGGTCTGCACAACTCACACTCAGGCACGCTCACACAGTGCCGCATACATCGCTCAAGGAGACCGTCATGTCCATTCCCGACAAGCCCGTACTCGAAGGTCTCGAAGCGAAGTGGGACGCCGCGTGGGCGGAGCAGGGCACGTACCTGTTCGACCGCCTCCGCGCCGCCGAAGCCGGACGCGAGGGCGTCTACTCGATCGACACCCCGCCGCCCACGGCATCCGGCAGCCTCCACATCGGGCATGTGTTCTCCTACACCCACACCGACGTCAAGGCCCGCTACGAGCGCATGCGCGGCAAGACCGTCTTCTACCCGATGGGCTGGGACGACAACGGCCTGCCCACCGAGCGCCGTGTGCAGAACTACTACGGCGTGCGCTGCGATCCGTCGCTCCCCTACGACGCGGACTTCGCGCCGCCGTTCGAGGGCGGAGACAACAAGTCGAGCCGTGCGGCCGACCAGCAGCCCATCAGCCGTCGCAACTTCATCGAGCTCTGCGAGCGCCTGACGATCGAGGACGAGAAGCAGTTCGAGGCGCTGTTCCGCCAGCTCGGGCTCAGCGTCGACTGGACCCAGACGTACCGCACGATCTCGGACGACACCATCCGGCAGAGCCAGCTCGCGTTCCTCCGCAACATCGAGCGCGGTGAGGCGTATCAGGCGCTGGCACCAACGCTCTGGGACATCGACTTCCGCTCCGCGATCGCGCAGGCCGAGCTCGAGGACCGCGATCAGCAGGCGGCGTACCACACCATCGAGTTCCCCTTCGCAGACGGATCCGGCTCGATCGCCGTCGACACGACGCGGCCCGAGCTGCTCCCCGCGTGCATCGCGATCGTCACCCATCCCGAGGGTCCGCACAAGCACCTGATCGGCACGAAGGTGAAGACCCCGTTCTTCGGGGCGGAGATCGAGATCCACGGTCACCACCTGGCGCAGCCCGACAAGGGCACCGGTGCGGCCATGGTCTGCACCTTCGGCGACGTGACCGACATCATCTGGTGGCGCGAGCTGCGGACGACAGGCGGCGACTCTCTCCCCAACATGACCACGATCGGACTCGACGGACGTTTCCTTCCGGAGGCTCCGGAGACGGTCGCCGATGACGAGGCGCGTGCCTGGTACGCCGACGAATTGGGCGGCAAGACGGTCTTCAGCGCGCGCAAGGCGGTCGTCGAGAAGCTGCAGGAGACCGGCGACATGACCGCCGTCGGCAAGCCGTTCAACCATGCCGTGAAGTTCTTCGAGAAGGGCGACCGCCCCCTCGAGATCGTCTCGACCCGCCAGTGGTACATCCGCAACGGCGCACGCGACGGCGAGCTGCGCGACCAGCTGATCGCACACGGCCAGGAGCTCGCCTGGCATCCCGAGTTCATGCGCGTGCGCTACGAGAACTGGGTCGGCGGTCTGACCGGCGACTGGCTCGTGTCGCGTCAGCGCTTCTTCGGCGTGCCGATCCCGCTCTGGTACGCCCTCGACGAGAACCGCGAGCGTGACTACGACCGGGTGCTGACCCCGGACGCCGCATCGCTGCCCATCGATCCGACGACCGACGTGCCAGCCGGGTTCACCGAGGATCAGCGCGGTGCGGCGGGCGGCTTCGAGGCCGAGGCCGACATCCTCGACACGTGGGCGACGTCCTCCCTCACGCCCCAGCTGGCCGGCGGCTGGCAGCGCGACGAGGAGCTGTGGAACCTCACCGCTCCATTCGACCTGCGCCCGCAGGGTCAGGACATCATCCGCACGTGGCTGTTCTCCACGATGCTGCGGTCCACTCTGGAAGACGGCAGGACGCCGTGGCGCAACGCCGCGATCTCCGGCTTCATCGTCGACCCCGATCGCAAGAAGATGTCGAAGTCGAAGGGCAACGTCGTCACTCCCGCGGACGTGCTCGAGAATCACGGATCGGATGCTGTGCGCTACTGGGCGGCGTCGAGCCGCCTGGGCATGGATGCCGCTTTCGACCCGCAGAACCCGACGCAGGTGAAGATCGGTCGTCGTCTCGCGATCAAGGTGCTGAACGCGGCGAAGTTCGTGCTGTCGTTCCCGGTACCCGAGGGTGCCGAGGTCACGCATGCCCTGGACGCGTCGATGCTCGCAGCCCTCGACGGCGTGGTGACCGAGGCCACGAAGGCCTTCGACCGGTACGACGCCGCGCGCGCGCTGGAGCTCACGGAAGGGTTCTTCTGGACCTTCTGCGACGACTACCTCGAGCTCGTCAAGGAGCGCGCATACGACCAGACAGATGTGGGACAGGCATCCGCCGCCCTCTCGCTTCGCCTGGCGCTGTCGACGCTTCTCCGACTCCTCGCCCCGGTTCTGTCCTTCGCCACGGAAGAGGCCTGGTCCTGGTTCGAAGAGGGCTCGGTGCACACCGCAGCGTGGCCGGAGCCGCTCGGGTCCCTGAGCTCGTCGAAGGGCGAGGGCGACCCCGCCGTGCTGTCGGTCGCGAGCGAGGCACTCATCGGCATCCGCCGGGCGAAGACCGAGGCCAAGGCGTCGCAGAAGACCCCGGTATCTCGCGCCGCGATCGCCGCCCCTGCCGCCAAGCTCGACGCCCTTCGCGCCGCAGCCGACGACCTGCGCGCGGTCGGCCGCATCGCCGAACTCGAGTTCTCCGAGGCTGAGGAGTTCGCGGTCACCGCGATCGAGCTCGCCCCGGTCGAGGCATCGTGATGCAGCTGGGCACACGCTGGGCGACGGGAGCCGAGCCGCCGGCTTCGGTCCCCGCCGCCCTGCGGCCGGCGATCGCCGAGGTCGAGTCGAACCTGTCCGGGCCCCTGAGCCAGTCGACGGGGCATTGGACTCTCACCTGGCTGGAGGGCCGCGCGATCGCTGAGCTCGACGCGGGCTGGGAGGTCCTCCAGACCGCATCCGGAGAGGTCGTCGCTCGCCCCTTCCAGGACTGAGCCGGCGGAGCGTCGCGCTCGATGACATCAGGGAGCGGGAGCGCCGCGGTGGCTAGGCTCGGATGATGACCGACGCCTCGAATCCGCTGCTCCACCCTCCCGTCCTCCCCTACGGCCTCCCGGACTACAGCGCGATCCGCCCGGAGCATTATCTCCCCGCGTTCCACGCGGCGTTCGAGGAGCATCTGGGCGAGATCTCGCGGATCACGATGGTGCGGTCGATGCCGACCTTCGAGAACACCATCGACGCGATCGAGCGTTCCGGCGAGCTGCTCGATCGGGTGTCGCACGCGTTCTACACCGTGAGTTCGGCCGACGCGACCCCGGAGATCCAGGCGGTGGACGAGCAGCTCGCACCGCTGATGGCGGCGCATCAGGATGCCGTGGCCCTCGACAGCGCGCTGTACTGGCGCGTGCGGCAGGTGCACGACCAGCTCGACGCCCTCGGGCTGAATGCGGAACAGCGTTACCTCGTCGAGCGCCACCACCGCGAGATGACCCACGCCGGCGCGGCGCTCGACGATGAGGCCAAGGCCCGCCTGACGCACCTCAACCAGCAGCTCTCCACGCTGAGCAACACGTTCGAGCGCAATCTCCTGAACGACACGAACGACCTGGCGGTCGTGTTCGACTCTGCGGACGAACTCGTCGGTCTCAGCGCTGGCGAGCTCTCTGCGGCGGCCCGCGCCGCGCAAGATCGTGATTTGGACGGAAAGTACCTGATCGCGCTGCCGCTCTTCACCGGTCACCCGTACCTCGCACAGCTCCGTGATCGCGAATCCCGCCGCCGCATCATGGCCGCATCGCGTGCGCGCGGGTCGCGCGACAACGGCGACGACAACCGCCCGGTCCTGTACGAGATCGTGCGTCTCCGTGGGGAACGCGCAGAGCTGCTCGGGTACGCGTCGCACGCGGCCTACGTCACGGCTGACGAGACGGCAGGAAACCCCGAGGCCGTGGAACGGATGTTGCGCCAGCTCGCCGCTCCGGCCGCACGCAATGCCGAGGCGGAGCGCGAGGCCCTTCAGGCGATCGTGGACGAAACGGAGCAGCATCCGTTCGCGATCGAGGCGCACGACTGGGCCTTCTACACCGAGAAGGTGCGCAGCGCGCGCTACGACATCGACTCCGCCGCCCTCCGGCCATGGTTCGAGGCAGAACGGGTCCTGCAGGACGGCGTGTTCTTCGCCGCGACGCAGCTGTACGGGGTGACGTTCGCGGAGCGCCGCGACCTCGTCGCCTACCACCCCGGAGCGCGCGTCTTCGAGGTCAGCAACGCCGACGGCAGCACCCTGGGGCTCTACATCCTCGACCTGTACACGCGCGATGCGAAGCGCGGAGGCGCGTGGATGAACCCGATCGTCAGCCAGTCGCGGCTGCGCGGGACGGCTCCCGTCGTGGTGAACAACCTCAACGTGCCGCTTCCCGGCGAGGGCGAGCCCACGCTCCTCACGCTCGACGAGGTGACGACCCTGTTCCACGAGTTCGGGCACGCCCTGCACGGTCTCTTCGCCGAGGTGACATATCCGCATTTCGCCGGGACGAACGTCTTCCGCGACTTCGTCGAGTTCCCCAGTCAGGTGAACGAGATGTGGATCCTCTGGCCCGAGGTGCTCGACAACTACGCGAAACACTACGAGTCGGGCGAACCTCTCGATCCCGCGATCGTGGAGCGCCTTCGGGCGACCGAGACGTTCGACCAGGGTCATGCCACGAGTGAGTATCTGGCGGCGGCATGGCTGGATCAGGCGTGGCATCGAATCGGGACGGATGCCGTCATCGACGATGTCTCCGCATTCGAGCAAGCCGCCCTCGCCGATGTCGGGCTGAACAACCCCGTCGTGCCGACCCGCTACTCGTCGACGTACTTCGCACATGTCTTCTCGGGCGGGTACAGCGCGGGGTACTACTCGTACATCTGGAGCGAGGTGCTCGACGCCGACACCGTCGAGTGGTTTCTCGAGAACGGCGGCCTGACACGCGAGAACGGCGACCGCTTTCGGGCGCGCCTTCTCGGAGTCGGCGGTTCGAAGGACCCGCTCGAGGCGTACCGCGACTTCCGTGGCCGGGATGCCGAGATCGCGCCACTCCTCAAGCGCCGCGGACTCGAGGCCTGAGCCGGCGCGCGAGTGCTCCGCGTCAGCTTTCGGTCGCTTACGCGCTCTTGCGCTTGCGCTCCATCACGATGGTGGGCGGTGCGCCCTCGTCGACGGCGGCGCGGGTCACGATGACCTTGGCCACGTCTTCGGCGGAGGGGATCTCGAACATGATCGGCCCGAGCACGTCTTCGAGGATCGCGCGGAGACCGCGGGCGCCCGTCTTCCGTTCGACGGCGAGGTCAGCGATCGAACGCAGCGCTTCCTCATCGAACTCGAGCTGGACCCCGTCGATCTCGAACATGCGCTGGTACTGCTTCACGAGGGCGTTTCGGGGACCCGTGAGGATCTCCATCAGCGCATCCTGGTCCAGCGGCGAGACGTTCGTGACGATGGGCAGACGACCGATGAACTCCGGGATGAGCCCGAACTTGTGCAGGTCTTCCGGCAGGACCTCGCTGAACAGGTCGAGGTCCTTGGTCTTGTCGTGGAGCGGGGCGCCGAAGCCGATCCCGTGCTTGCCGACGCGAGCCGAGACGATGTCTTCCAGGCCCGCGAACGCACCGGCGACGATGAAGAGCACGTTCGTCGTGTCGATCTGCAGGAACTCCTGGTGCGGGTGCTTGCGACCGCCCTGGGGCGGAACCGAGGCGACCGTGCCCTCGATGATCTTCAGCAGCGCCTGCTGCACGCCCTCACCCGACACGTCGCGCGTGATCGAGGGGTTCTCGGCCTTGCGGGCGATCTTGTCGACCTCGTCGATGTAGATGATGCCCTGCTCGGCGCGCTTCACGTCGTAGTCGGCGGCCTGGATCAGCTTGAGGAGGATGTTCTCGACGTCTTCGCCGACGTAGCCGGCCTCGGTGAGCGCGGTGGCGTCGGCGACCGCGAACGGCACGTTGAGGCGCTTCGCGAGGGTCTGCGCGAGATACGTCTTGCCGCAACCGGTCGGCCCGATCAGCAGAATGTTGCTCTTGGCGATCTCGACCTCTTCGGCCTTCTGCTCGGCCGTCTGGAGCGTGCCGTGCGCGCGGACGCGCTTGTAGTGGTTGTACACCGCGACGGCGAGAGCGCGCTTCGCGGGCTCCTGGCCGACGACGTACTCCTCGAGGAACGAGAAGATCTCCCGCGGCTTCGGAAGGTCGAACTCCGCGACGCCCTCGGCGGAGGATTCCGCCATCCGCTCTTCGATGATCTCGTTGCACAGCTCGACGCACTCGTCGCAGATGTATACACCGGGGCCAGCGATGAGCTGCTGCACCTGCTTCTGGCTCTTTCCGCAGAACGAGCACTTGAACAGGTCAGCGCTTTCACCGATACGGGCCATGCGCGTCCTCCTAGGGGGGATCCAGAGATCGTCCTTCGAGCCTAACCTCTGCGTACGACACAGGGCCGCATTGGCGCGTACCGGTTCAGACACAGCCACGAACGGCGAGAGGCCCGGTCCGCAGTCGCCTGCGGGCCGGGCCTCTGCTGGTCTCAGATCAAACGAGACTCTTCGTGTGCCAGACCGTCTTCACCTCGGTGAAGGCGCCGATGCGCTCCGGAGAGGCGACGACCTCTCCGGGAGCGAGTACGCGCTTGAGCGTCTCGGCTGCGGCGATCTGCATGTCGACCCAGTCCAGGTCACCGGCGCCGGCGAGGTCGAGCGCGTTCACGTCCTGGTGCGAGGCGAGCCACGGAGCGATCTCGGCGGGCGAGCCGGTGAGCACGTTGACGACTCCCCCGGGCACGTCGCTCGTCGCGAGCACCTCGGCGAGGCTGATGGCAGAAAGCGGATGCTGTTCGCTCGCGATCACGACGACGGCGTTGCCGGCGACCAGGGCGGGCGCGACGACCGACACGAGCCCGAGCAAAGCCGAGTCCTGCGGGGCAACGATGGCGACCACGCCGGTCGGCTCTGGGACCGAGATGTTGAAGTACGGACCCGAGACGGGGTTGGCGTTGCCCGCGACCTGCGCGTACTTGTCGCACCAACCCGCGTACCAGACCCAGAGGTCGATCGCTTCGTCGACCTGCGCGGCAGCAGCCGACGAAGATCCGCCCTCCTGCGCGACGATCTCATCGATGAACTGTGCACGTCGGCCCTCGAGAACCTCGGCCACGCGGTACAGCACCTGCCCTCGGTTGTAGGCGGTCGCTCCCGCCCAGCCCTTCACCGCGGCGCGCGCCGCGACAACGGCGTCGCGGGCGTCCTTGCGGGAGCCCTGTGCGGCGTTCGCCAGGAAGGCCCCCTTCGGCGACAGCACCTCGTAGGTGCGTCCGGATTCGCTCCGCGGGAAGGCCCCGCCGATCGCGAGCTTGTACGTCTTCGGAACGGTCAGTCGCTTGCTCATGCGGAGATCTCCTTCTTGCGGGAAAGCGTTTCGTCTCGCTTCGCTCGCTCAACGACCGAGAGGCTCATGCTGCGGCTCCCTTGAGGTAGGCGGTAAGACCCTGGCGTCCGCCCTCGCGGCCGTATCCGGACTCCTTGTAGCCGCCGAACGGGCTCGACGGGTCGAAACGGTTGAACGTGTTGGCCCAGATCACGCCGGCACGCAGGCGATCAGCTACCGCGAGGATGCGCGAGCCCTTGTCGGACCAGATGCCGGCCGAGAGGCCGTAGGGAGTGTTGTTCGCCTTGGCGATCGCCTCGGCCGGGGTGCGGAACGTGAGCACCGACAGTACGGGCCCGAACACCTCGTCCCTCGCGATGCGGTGCGACGCCTCGACACCCGTGAAGATCGTCGGCGCGAACCAGAAGCCCTTCTCCGGGATCACGCAGTCGGCGGTCCAGCGCTCGGCGCCCTCGGCCTCGCCGATGTCGCTGAGCTCGCGGATGCGGGCCAGCTGGGCAGCGGAGTTGATGGCGCCGATGTCGGTGTTCTTGTCGAGCGGGTCGCCGAGGCGCAGGGTCGACAGGCGGTTCTTGAGCCGGTCGATGACCTCGTCGTGGATCGACTCCTGCACCAGCAGACGGCTGCCCGCACAGCACACGTGTCCCTGGTTGAAGAAGATGCCGTTCACGATGCCTTCGACCGCCTGATCGATGGGCGCGTCGTCGAAGACGATGTTGGCCGCCTTGCCGCCGAGCTCGAGCGTGAGCTTCTTCTTCGTGCCGGCGACAGCCTTCGCGATGTCGCGGCCGACGCCGGTCGAACCGGTGAAGGCCACCTTGTCGACGTGGGGGTGGCGGACGAGCGTGGCACCGGTCGCACCGGCGCCCGTCACGATGTTCACGACACCCGCGGGCAGGTCGGCCTGCTGCAGGATCTCGGCGAAGATCAGCGCAGTGAGCGGCGTGGTCTCGGCCGGCTTCAGCACGACGGTGTTCCCCGCGGCGAGAGCCGGAGCGAGCTTCCAGGCGAGCATCAGCAGCGGGAAGTTCCACGGGATGACCTGCGCGGCGACCCCGAGTGCGCGGGGGTTCGCGCCGAGCCCGGCGTAGTCGAGCTTGTCGGCCCAGCCGGCGTAGTAGAAGAACCACGACGCGACGAGCGGCACGTCGACGTCACGGCTCTCCTTGATCGGCTTGCCGTTGTCGAGGCTCTCGGCGACAGCGAGCTCACGAGCGCGCTCCTGCACCAGGCGGGCGATGCGGAAGAGGTACTTGCCGCGATCACGGCCGCTCATCCGCGACCAGGTCTTGTCGTAGGCGCGACGCGCCGCGGCGACCGCCCGGTCGATGTCGTCGTCGTTCGCGGTGGCGATCTCCGCGATGCGCGACTCGTCGGCCGGCGAGATCGTGCTGAAGCTCGCGCCGGAGCCGTCGACGAACTCGCCGTCGATGAACAGCCCGTAGCTGTCCTTCAGGTTGAGGACCGCCTTCGACTCCGGGGCGGGAGCGTATTCCAGAAATGACATGTGAATCCCTAGTCGATCGTGACGTAGTCGGGGCCGGAGTAGTGGCCGGAGCTGAGCTTCTGACGCTGCAGCAGCACGTCGTTCAGAAGGCTCGACGCGCCGAAGCGGAACAGGTGCGGCTGCAGCCACTCCTCGCCCACGGTCTCGGCGACGGTGACGAGGTACTTGACGGCATCCTTCGACGCGCGGATGCCGCCGGCGGGCTTCACGCCGATCTTCTCGCCCGTGCCGCGATACCAGTCGCGGACGGTCTCGAGCATGAGGAGCGTGGTCGGCAACGTGGCTGCAGGCTGGACCTTGCCGGTCGACGTCTTGATGAAGTCCCCACCCGCGAGGATGCCGAGCCAGGACGCCCGCTTGATGTTGTCGTAGGTGTTGAGCTCCCCGGTCTCGAGGATCACCTTGAGAGAGGCGTACGTGCCGTCTTCGCGACGGCAGGCCTCCTTCACCTGGGCGATCTGATCGAAGACGAGTCCGTAGCGCCCGGAGAGGAACGCCCCGCGGTCGATCACCATGTCGATCTCGTCGGCACCGGCGGCGACGGCCTCGGCGGTGTCGGCGAGCTTGATCGCGAGTGACGAGCGACCGCTCGGGAATGCCGTGGCCACCGCCGCGACCGAGATCAGGCCTTCGTCGGGGTCGCCGTGCAGCGAGCCGAGAGCGGTGACGGCGTCGCCGACCATGTCGCCGTACACGCAGACAGCGGCGACCCGAGGGGTCGACGGGTCGGCGGCATCAGGGTTCTTCGCCTTCGCGACGAGCGAGCGCACCTTGCCGGGGGTGTCCGCGCCCTCGAGCGTCGTGAGGTCGATCAGCTTGATGATCGTGTCGAGCGCCCAGGCCTTCGATGTGGTCTTGATCGAGCGGGTGCCGAGACCGGCGGCGCGCTGCTCGAGCCCCACGGCATCGACGCCGGGAAGGCCGTGCAGGAAGCGTCGGAGCGTGGCGTCGTCCGGCTCACCGCCGAGAACGTCCACCGCCGTCCTGCGGCTGAGTTCTTTGGTCGTCACAGTTCCTCCAACAATGCTCGTGCTGTGGTCTCATCGGTCACCAGAACGCCGCACAGGCCGCTGGTCACGACTGTACGCGCGATGTCGTGCTTGGCAGGGCCTGCCGTGACGAAGATCGCGCGCTTCGCTCCGCGCAGACGGTCGAGCGAGACGCCCACCGTCCGGGCGTCGAGTTGCGCGTCGACGATGTTGCCCTCGGCGTCGACGTATCGTCCGAGAACGTCGCCGACCGCGCCTCTCCGCGCGAGTTCTTCCACGTCCTCAGCGCTGAGGTATCCGTTCTCGACGTGGGCGGATGTCGCGTCGCAGGGTCCCGCCGTGAAGAGGAAGGCCTGCGCTTCGGCGGCCTCTTCGAGGACGGCCGCGACGGTGCGATCGGCCTCGATCGCGCGCTTCGTCTCGACGCGCTCCAAGATCGCGGGGCTCGGAAGCAGCGACACATGCCCCGACGCCCGTTGCGCGATGGTGACAGCGAGACCTGCGGCACCGCCGGAGCGACGATTCAGGCTGACACCGCCGTTGAGCTGCACGACCGTGACGCCCTGGGCCCATCCGTCCGGAAGCGCCTCGGCGACCGCGCGGAGTGTGCGACCCCAGCTGACGGCGAGCGTGCGCGGGGCCGGCCTGAGCGCGGCCAGGAAGTCGGCGGCGGCCTGCGCGACGCGCTCGAGAGTTCCGTCGTCGCCCTCCGGGGCCGGGACCACGACGGCATCCGAGAGTCCGAAGCGCTCGACGAGCAAACGCTCGAGTCCGAGGCGACGGGCGCGCGGGTGCACGATCTCGATGCGGACGATGCCGCGCTCACGTGCCTGGGTCAGCAGCCGGCCGACCTTCCATCGCGAGATCTTGAGGAGTCCGCCGATCTCGTCCTGAGTCTTGTCCTCGTCGTAGTACAGCTCGGCGACACGGACCATCAGCAGATCGTCTTCCACGGCATCCTCCTTCCTCTTCCAGAGTAGGCCGTGAACCGCGTACGCGCACTGCATTGCGCATATGAGCAATCTCCGGAGGCCGCGTGCACATCTGCGGGAACGACGAAGGGCGCCCGTCGCGATGACGAGCGCCCTTCGATTCGACCTGCCTACGCGCGCTTGCGCGTGGTGAGCACCTGGTCGACGATGCCGTACTCGAGCGCCTGCGCGGCCGAGAGGATGTTGTCACGATCGATGTCGCGGTTGACCTGCTCCACGGGCTTGCCCGTGTGTGCGGCCATCGTCTCCTCGAGCCACGTACGCATGCGGAGGATCTCCGCCGCCTGGATCTCGATGTCGGATGCCTGGCCCTGACCGGCCTCGCCCATCGCGGGCTGGTGGATCAGCACGCGAGCGTTCGGAAGCGCCAGACGCTTGCCGGGGGCTCCGGCGGCGAGCAGCACGGCCGCGGCCGATGCGGCCTGACCCAGCACGACCGTCTGGATCTGCGGCGCGACGTACTGCATCGTGTCGTAGATCGCGGTCATGGCCGTGAACGAGCCACCGGGCGAGTTGATGTACATCGTGATGTCGCGCTCGGCGTCCTGGCTCTCCAGAACGAGCAGCTGCGCCATCACGTCGTCGGCGGACGCGTCGTCGACCTGCACGCCCAGGAAGATCACGCGGTCTTCGAAGAGCTTGTTGTACGGGTCCTGGCGCTTGAAGCCGTAGGCCGTGCGCTCCTCGAACTGCGGGAGGACGTAGCGACTGGAGGGCATGTCGCCTGCGGATTGGAAAGTGGGGGTGTACATGGTGTCCTTTCGAATCCGGATTACGCTGCGTCGTCCGCGGTGCCGCCGCCGCCGGTGACATCGCTGGCGTGCTCGCGGATGTGGTCGACGAAGCCGTACTCGAGAGCCTCATCCGCAGTGAACCAGCGGTCGCGGTCACCGTCGGCGTTGATCTGCTCGACCGACTTGCCGGTCTGCCCGGCCGTGATCTCCGCGAGGCGCTTCTTCATCGAGAGGATGAGCTGCGCCTGAGTCTGGATGTCGCTCGACGTGCCGCCGAACCCGCCGTGAGGCTGGTGCAGCAGAACGCGCGCGTTCGGCGTGATGTAGCGCTTGCCCTTGGTTCCGCTCGTGAGCAGGAGCTGGCCCATGGATGCGGCCATGCCGATGCCCACGGTGACGATGTCGTTCGGCACGAACTGCATGGTGTCGTAGATCGCCATGCCTGCCGTGATCGAGCCACCGGGCGAGTTGATGTAGAGGTAGATGTCCTTCTCTGAGTCTTCTGCGGCGAGAAGAAGGATCTTCGCGCAGATCTCGTTGGCGTTCTGATCGCGCACCTCTGAACCGAGCCAGATGATGCGATCCTTCAGCAGCCTGTCGAAGACGCTTGTCGCGACGAGGGGTTCTGCAGCCATTTCAGCTCCTGTTTCCTTGTTCGTGCTTCGAATCTACCGGCGGCGGCGCGGCGCTCAGGCCGTGTTCGCCGTCGGCATATCAGGTGTCGGATTCGGCGATCTCCCGGGCATACGCGGTCATCGACCGGTGGTAGCGCGGGAGGTGCGGCACGAGCGCCAGGAGCGCCACCGAGAGCCCGTGCGCCGGGCGACCCGCGCTGGCGAGCACCAGCGCATGGACAGCCGAGATCGCATCGGCATACGGGCTGTCGGGGAACGACTCCCGCTCCTCGCGGATAACCTCGAGCGCGGCGTCGTACTCGCCCATGTTGCGAAGTGAGCTCGCGAGCTGCACCACGCACTGCGGGCGGTGCTCGTCGTCCAGGCCCAGGCCGAGAGCGCGCCGGTAGAGCGCGACCGCCTCCGCGGGACGGCCCGCCGAGTCGCGCGCTCCCCCGCGTTCGAACTCTGCACGGGCGTCATCCGGCCCGCGTTCCGCCGCCAGGGCGTCGATCCGCGCGATCGTGTCGTCGCCGACCTCGTCGCCCGCGGCATCCGCCCAGACGTCGTCGATCCGCTCGTCCCAGCTCTTCATGCTCTCTCCCCCGATGCGAAAAGAGGGCGGATGCCGCAGCATCCGCCCTCTTCACTGGATCATGTCCGATCACTCGGCCTTGTCGGCTGCTGCCTTCTTCTTGGCCGGAGCCTTCTTGGCGGCCGGCTTCTTCTCGGCAGGCTTCTCGGCGGCGGGCTCTTCAGCGGCCTCCGCGTCGTCTGCCTTCTTCGCCGGAGCCTTCTTGGCGGGAGCCTTCTCTTCGGCAGGCTCAGTGCGGCGCTTGGCGGGAGCCTTCTTCGCCGGCTTCTCCTCGGCGTCCGCAGCGTCGGCCTCGGTCGACTCGGCAGCCTCGTCATCGGTCACGACGAAGTCCGACAGATCCACGGGCTTGCCGTTGGTGTCGACGACCTTCACCTTGCCGAGGGCGATCGCGAGGGCCTTGTTGCGGGCGACCTCGCCGACGAGCGCGGGCAGCTGGTTCGAGGACTGCAGTGCCTCGACGAACTCCTGCGGGGCCATGCCGTACTGCGACGCGGACTGGATGAGGTACTGGCTCAGCTCCTCCTGCGAGACCTGCACGTCGGCCTGCTCGGCGATCGTGTCGAGCAGCACCTGCGTGCGGAACTGCTTCTCGCTCGCCTCGGTGACCTCGGCGCGGTGCACGTCGTCCTCGAGGCGGTTCTCGCCCTCGAGGTGGGTGTGCACCTCGTCCTCGATGAGCTTCGGCGGCACGGGGATGTCGATCTTCTCGAGCAGCGTCTCGACGAGCTTGTCGCGCGCGGCGGAGCCCTGCGTGAAGACGCCCTGCTGAGCGACGCGCTCGGCCAGGCTCGCGCGCAACTCGGCGATCGTGTCGAACTCGCTCGCGATCTGAGCGAAGTCGTCGTCGGCCTCGGGAAGCTCGCGCTCCTTGACGGCCTTGACCGTCACGGAGACCTCGGCTTCGGCGCCGGCGTTGTCGCCGCCCACGAGAGTCGAGCGGAAGGTGGTGTCCTCACCCGCGGTGAGGGACTCGACGGCGTCATCGATGCCCTCGAGCAGCTCGCCGGAGCCGATCTCGTAGGAGACGCCCTCGGCACGGTCGATCTCGGCGCCGTCGATCGTGGCGACGAGGTCGAGCTCCACGAAGTCGCCCTTCGCGGCTGGGCGGTCGACGGTGACGAGCGTGCCGAAGCGCGCACGCATGTTGTCGAGCTCGGCGTCGAGGGCGGCGTCATCGGCCTCTACGGCGTCGACGGTGACCGTGATGCCGTCGTACGAGGGGATCTCGATGTCGGGACGGACGTCGACCTCGACATCGACGAGCAGGTCGCCAGAGAAGTCCTTCTCGTTCGGCCACTGCGTGATGTCGGCCGCCGGGCGTCCGACGACGCGCAGCTTGTGCTCGGCGCTCGCCTCGCGGAAGAACTTGTCGAGGCCCTCGTTGACGGCGTGCTCGATGACCGCGCCGCGACCGATGCGCTGATCGATGATCGGAGCCGGGACCTTGCCCTTGCGGAAGCCGGGGATCTGGACGTCCTGAGCGATGTGCTCATAGGCGTGAGCGATGCTCGGCTTGAGGTCGTCCGGGGTGACCGTGATGCTGAGCTTGACCCGGGTCGGGGTCAGCTTCTCGACGGTGCTGTTCGCCATGCTTGTGTGTTCTCCTTGTTGTCTCCGCGCTGAACCGCGGCTGTCAGGCCTGAGGATGCCGTGTCGGGGCGACAGGAGTTGAACCTGCGACCTCCCGCTCCCAAAGCGGGCGCTCTACCAAGCTGAGCTACGCCCCGGGGAATCCGCACGCAGATTCAGCCCCATCGAGTCTAACGGACAGGAGCACCCCTCACGTTCCGGTATGATCGATGACGCCGGAGTTCCGACCCCGGTCCGATCTCCTGGTCACTGAGCATGTCGAAGTGCACTGAGATTCGGGGCTGTAGCTTAGTGGTAAAGCCTTAGTCTTCCAAACTAATGATGCGGGTTCGATTCCCGTCAGCCCCTCCGATTCAGAAGGCCCTCACCGCACGGTGGGGGCCTTCTCGCATACGCTGACAGTGTTGACCCCCTGCTGCTCGCACGCGAGGCCGATCGAATGAGGATGACGTGACCGCTCTCCCCCCGTCTGTCCCAGACGCGCCGGCATCCGTGCCTCGCGGCGGGCACGAGCTGCCGGCGCGCCTCGCCGGCACAGGCGCTGGCGCAGCAGCGGCCCCTCGAACGCCGCGACGCAAGCGCACGCGGTTCGTTCTCGGGTTCGTGGGCGGTGCCGTCGTGATCGCCGCGCTTGCGATCACGCAATTGTCCGCCAGCATCGGATACGACAGCGCAGCCGACGAGAACGCGGATGCCGTGGCCGCAGCGAGCACCGAGAAGACGCAGCTCCAGGGCACGAGCACTGCTCTCAAGGCCGTCGCAGACAGCGCCGGCCTGATCCTCGCGAGCGAGAACGAGGCGATCGTCGCTCCCCCGGAGGCGGAACAGTCGCTCGCGGACGCTGTCACCGACGCCCAAGACACCGCGACGGCCGCAGACGACGTGATCACCACCGAGATCGTTTCCGCCGGCGAGAAGCCCGTCTGGTTCTGGGAGCTCTTCGGCGCGAGCGCCCGCCTCGAGCAGAACACCGACGATGCCCTCGAGCTCACTGACGATCTGCGAGCCGAAGCGAACGAAGTCACAGGAGCGTCCGACGCGGTCACCGAGAACGGAGTCGCGCTCCTCGCCGCCGCGGGTCAGGCGACCCCCGCCTTCGAGGCTGCGCACATCTCGGCACGCAATGATGCCGTGATCGGCCTGCGCGATGCCGCGGCCGACGTGATCGCGACGACCATCATCGATGAGACGGCCGTGAGCACCTACGCGGCGCTCCAGACCGCGGCGGCTCAGGTCGTGGCGACGGAGAACGAGGAACTCGCCGAGAAGGCCGGACCTCTCATGAATGCCCGGCTCGAGGTCGAGGCGTTCGCACGTGAGCTCGCCCCCGGCGTCCTGCTGGAATTCGACTGGGCGCCGATCGTCAACGGCGCAGGCAACAACGGCAGCATGGGCGGATACACGACCTGGTGGTGGGATGAGCCTGACCGATCCGTCATCCAGCTGTCGAACTCCGTCGCCGAGCAGTGGCCCGCCGAGCGGAGCAGGGCACTCGTCGCGCACGAGGTCGGTCATGCGATCAGCGTCAAATGCGAGGACATGTACGACTCGTCGACGCAGGACAGCATCGAGAAGTGGGCCACGGGCTGGGCCATCAGCATGGGTTTCACCGATGACGCGAACGGTGTCTGGGCGTACGGCTATCCGCCGCAGAGCTACATCGACGCCGCGGCGGGCTGCCGCTGAGCCGCCCGCGGATGAGACGAAAGAAGCCGCCGCGAATGCTCGCGGCGGCTTCTTCGATGTCAGATCAGAAGGTCACTGGCCCCGACGCTCGCGCAACTGCGTGAGAGCGTCCTCGAGGAGCTGTACGGCTTCCTCGTCGGTGCGACGCTCCTTCACGTAGGCGAGGTGCGTCTTGTACGGCTCGGCCTTCGCGAGAGCAGGAGGGTTCTCCTTGTCGCGTCCCGCCGGCAGACCCGACTGCGGGTGGTCGATCGTTTCGGGGATCTCGTCTTCGGGGAGACCGGCGGCGAAGTAGCGGACGGTCTCGTTGCCGAGTCCGTCCCAGTACGACACCGCGATGCGGTCGGCATGGTAGCCGTGGTCCTGTTCGCCCATCGGGCCGGAGCCCACGCGGGTGCCGCGGATCGCGTTTCCACCGGTAGCCATCAGATGACCTCGAATTTCGTGATGAGGCCCAGCGCGACGATGGCGACGAACCATGTCAATGCCAGGACGACGGTGAAGCGGTTCAGGTTCCGCTCCGCGAGACCGGAGGACCCGACCGCCGAGGTCATGCCTCCGCCGAACATGTCGGAAAGGCCACCACCGCGGCCCTTGTGCAGAAGAATGAGGAGGGTCAGCAGCACGCTGGTGATGCCCAGCACGACCTGCAGGACGAACTCGAGAATTGCCACGAGAAAGAGCCTTTCGCTGGGGCAGGTGCGCCCCCGTAACGGTCAAGTATACGGTGCAGCGGGGCCGCAGCCCCGCTGCACTCACACGCCGACGTGCTTCTCGAAGCGGATGATCGCGGCGAACTCGTCGACGACGAGGCTCGCGCCGCCGACCAGGGCACCGTCCACGTCGGGCTCCCGCATGAAGCTCGCGATGTTCCCCGACTTCACCGAACCGCCGTACAGGATGCGGGTGCGCGCAGCGGCATCCTCGCCCAGGACGGTCGCGATCACGGTGCGGAGCGCCGCGCAGACGTCCTGTGCCTGCTGCGGCGTCGCAGCCTGACCGGAGCCGATCGCCCAGACGGGCTCGTACGCGACGACGATGTCGGCCTTCGGGGAGACGCCCTGGAGCGCCGCCTCGAGCTGACCGGCCGGTACGGCGCTGGCACCGAACTTCTCGAGGTCCTCCGCGGTCTCGCCGACGCAGATGACCGGGACGACTCCGTGCTTGAGCGAGGCCTTGACCTTGGCGGCGACGATCTCGTCGGACTCCGCGTGGTACTCACGGCGCTCGGAGTGTCCGATGATGACGTACTTCGCGTCGAGCTTGGCGAGGAAGGCCCCCGAGATCTCGCCGGTGTATGCACCGGAATCGTGCGCCGAGACGTCCTGTGCGCCGAGGGCGAACGGGATCTTGTCCGCGTCGATCAACGTCTGCACGCTCCGGATGTCCGTGAACGGCGGGAACACCGCCACCTCGACCGATCCGTCCTCGTGCTTGGCATCCTTCAGAGTCCAGTGCAGCTTCTGCACGAACGCGACCGCTTGCAGGTGGTCGAGGTTCATCTTCCAGTTGCCCGCGATCAGCGGGGTACGGGTCGTCATGCCCATCCGAGCACCTCCAGGCCGGGTAGTTTCTTGCCCTCGAGGAATTCGAGGCTGGCGCCGCCGCCGGTCGAGATGTGACCGAACTGGTCGTCGGTGAAGCCGAGCTGGCGCACTGCTGCTGCGGAGTCGCCGCCGCCGACGACGCTGAGGCCGTCGACCTCGGTGAGCGCCTTGGCGACGGTCTTGGTTCCCGCGGCGAACGCGGGGAACTCGAACACGCCCATGGGCCCGTTCCAGAACACCGTCTTCGAGCCCCGGATGACCTCCGCGAACTTCGCCGCGGTCTCCGGTCCGATGTCGAGTCCGATGCCCGAGGCGCCGAACGCCGTGGACTCGATCGCGTCGGCGGGGACGGTCTCATGCGCGGCATCCGCACTGAACGACGCCGCGACGACGACGTCGGTCGGGAGCACGAACTCCACGCCGCGCTGCTCGGCCTCCGCGATGTAGCCGCGGACGGTCTCGAGCTGATCCTCCTCGAGCAGGCTCGAGGCCACGGCGTGGCCCTGAGCCTTCAGGAACGTGAACAGCATGCCGCCGCCGACCAGGATCCGATCCACGCGCGGGAGCAGGTGCGAGATCACACCGAGCTTGTCGCTGACCTTCGAACCGCCGAGCACGACCGCGTACGGGCGCTCGGGCTTCTCGGTCAGACGGTCCAGCACATCCAGCTCGGTCTCGATCAGCAGACCCGCGGCGGACGGCAGCAGCTCGGCGAGCTCGTACACGCTCGCCTGCTTGCGATGCACGACGCCGAAGCCGTCGGAGACCAGGACATCGCCGAGCTTCGCGAGCTCTGAGGCGAAGGCGCCGCGCGTGGCGTCGTCCTTCGCAGTCTCCCCCGCGTTGAAACGGAGGTTCTCGACGACGACGACTCCGCCGTCTTCGAGGGAGGCCACGGCATCCTGCGCGGATTCGCCGACCGTGTCGCGCGCGAACGCGACAGGGGCGCCGAGCAGTTCCGACAGCCGCTGAGCCACCGGCTCCAGGCTGTACTGGGGGTCGGGGGCACCGTCGGGGCGTCCGAGGTGGGAGCACACGACGACGCGGGCTCCCGCGTTGATGAGTGCATTGAGAGTCGGCAGCGAGGCGCGTACACGGCCATCGTCCGTTATGACCCCGTCCCGCAGGGGGACGTTGAGATCACAACGGACGATGACGCGCTTGCCCTCGAGCGAACCCAGTGATGCCAGGGTGCGCAGAGTCATGAGTCAGAGCTCAGAGACGCTCGGCGACGTACTCGGTGAGGTCGACCAGACGGTTGGAGTAGCCCCACTCGTTGTCGTACCAGCTCGAGACCTTGATCAGGTTGCCGCTGACGTTGGTCAGCGTCGAGTCGAAGATCGAGGAGTGTGGGTTGTGCACGATGTCGCTCGACACGATCTGGTCCTCGTTGTACTGCAGGTAGCCCGCGAGGCGACCGTCGGCCGCAGCCTTCTTGTACGCCTCGTTGACCTCTTCGACCGTCAGGTTCTCACGGTCGGTGACGAGGGTCAGGTCGACGATCGAGCCGGTGGGAACCGGCACGCGGTACGAGGAGCCGCTGAGCTTGCCCTGCAGCTCCGGGAGAACCTCGCCGATGGCCTTGGCGGCACCGGTCGATGCGGGGGTGATGTTGATCGCCGCGGCGCGCGCACGACGGAGGTCGCTGTGCGGGCCGTCCTGCAGGTTCTGGTCTGCGGTGTACGCGTGTGCGGTCATCATGAAGCCGCGGTCGATTCCGAAGGCGTCGTTGAAGACCTGAGCGAGCGGAGCCAGGCAGTTCGTGGTGCACGACGCGTTGGAGATGATGTGGTGCGTCTCCGGGTTGTACGTGTCCTCGTTCACGCCCATCACGAACGTGCCGTCGACGCCGGTGCCGGGAGCCGAGATCAGGACCTTCTTGGCGCCGGCCTCGATGTGCTTCTTGGCGGCCTCGGCCTTGGTGAAGAAGCCGGTCGACTCGATGACGATGTCGACACCGAGCTCGCCCCAGGGGAGGTTGGCGGGGTCGCGCTCAGCGAACGCCTTGATCGTCTTGCCGTTGACGGTGATGCTGTCCTCGTCGTAGCTGATCTGAGCGTCGAGCACGCCGCCGGACGAGTCGTACTTCAGCAGGTGCGCGAGGGTCTTGTTGTCGGTGAGGTCGTTGACCGCGACGATCTCGAGGTCTGCTCCCTGCGCGAGAGCCGCGCGGAAGTAGTTTCGTCCGATGCGGCCGAAGCCGTTGATACCGATCTTGACAGACACAAAGGTCTCCTGATTTCTCGTGCGCATACGCGCGGTTTCAACTAGACAAGCATGGACAACGGCGTCCCGACGGGAGAGATGTCCGTCGGGACGCCCGTCTTGTTTACGACAGTACCAGCAGGCCGTTCGTCTGCTTGCGGGCGATCTCGAGGCGCTGAGCGACGTTCTCCCAGTTGGCGATGTTCCATGCCGCCTTGACGTAGTCCGCCTTGACGTTGAGGTAGTCGAGGTAGAAGGCGTGCTCCCACATGTCGAGCTGGAACAGCGGGATGGTGCCCTGCGCGGTGTTCGACTGCTGGTCGAACAGCTGCTGGATGATCAGGCGCGAGCCGATCGAGTCCCAGCTCAGGACGGCCCATCCGGAGCCCTGGATGCCGGTCGCCGCGGCGGTGAAGTGCGCCTGGAACTTCTCGAACGAGCCGAAGTACTCGTCGATCGCAGCCTTCAGCTCGCCTTCGGGCTGCCCTCCGCCGTTCGGCGACAGGTTGGTCCAGAAGATTGAGTGATTGACGTGGCCGCCGAGGTTGAAGGCGAGGTCCTTCTCGAGCTTGTTGACGTTTGCGAGGTTGCCGCTGTCGCGAGCCTCCGCGAGCTGCTCCAGCGCCGTGTTCGCACCGGCGACGTAGGTGGCGTGGTGCTTGTCATGGTGGAGTTCCATGATCTTGCCGCTGATATGCGGCTCCAGTGCTGCGAAGTCGTAGGGAAGGTCGGGGAGCGTGTAAATCGCCATATCGCTTTTCATCCAATCCGCGCCGCGCCGCGGCGCTTGCCGATCCTCCGCGCCGCCGATGTGCGGCGTAGAGCGGACGTTACTCATCCTACTGACGACAACGCGGGGCCGGACCAGAACCTTCCGTCATATGACGTTGTTCTGCTATGCCGACCGGTGTCGCAGCCGGAGCTCCACCGCGAGGTCTCAGACGTCGAGGCCCACCGGCACGGCAGCTTCAGTGCCGGGAATGCCGTCCTGCTGCGCCTTCTTGTCCGCCATCGCCAGCAGACGGCGGATGCGCCCAGCCACGGCATCTTTCGTCAATGGCGGATCGGCGTGGTGGCCGAGCTCGTCAAGGCTCGCGTCGCGGTGTGCCAGACGCAGCTCTCCGGCGACCTTCAGGTGATCCGGTACCTCGTCAGCGAGGATCTCGAGGGCCCGCTCGACGCGGGCGCACGCGGCGACGGCAGCCTGTGCCGAACGCCGCAGGTTGGCGTCGTCGAAGTTGACCAGACGGTTGACCCCGGCCCGGACCTCGCGGCGCTGACGGAGCTCCTCCCACGTGATGGCGGTCTTCTTCGCGCCGATCTCGTTGAGGATGGTGCGGATGGCCTCGCCCTCGCGCACCACCACGCGCGGCATGCCGCGGACTTCGCGCGCCTTGGCGGCGACGCCCAGACGGTGAGCGGCGCCGACGAGTGCCATCGCCGCCTCCGAGGAGGGGCAGACGACCTCGAGCATGGCGGAACGGCCCGGCTCGCTGAGCGTTCCGGCTGCGAGGAAGGCACCGCGCCACAGGCCGGCGACCTCGGCACGTGATCCGGTCGTGAGGCGATTGGGCAGGCCGCGCACCGGCCGACGGCGCTGGTCGAGGAGACCGGTCTGGCGGGCCAGGGTCTCGCCCTGCGAGATCACGCGGACAGCCCACCGTGCACCGTCGTTCGCCGTGCTCGACTGCACCTGAGCGATCTCGGGGCGCACACCGTAGATCTCAGCGAGATCCCGGGCGACGCGACGCGCGAGGGTCTCGGCGTCGACCTCGGCTTCCACGGCCACACGGCCGGCGATCGAGTGCAGCCCACCGGCGAACCGGAGGATCGCGGTCACCTCGGCGACGCGCACCGTCGGGGGTGCGTTGCGGATGCTGACCAGCTCAGCCTTGACGTCGGTGGTTAGTGCCACGACACTCCTTCACGTTCACGCGCCGGATCGCGACGCAAACGTCCAGCCTACTCGGCCGGGCGACCGGCTACTCTCTCCCGAGGTCTCGGTGACGGACATTCACGGCCACGCCGGGGACGGCCGAGAGCCTGCGCGCGAGCTCCTCCGACATCGCGACGGAGCGGTGCTTGCCACCTGTGCAGCCGATGGCGATGGTCGAGTGGCTCTTGTTCTCGCGTTGATACCCCTCCAGCACGGGAATCAACGCTGCGGAGTAGGCGTCGAGGAACTCCGTGGCACCCTCGCGGGAGAGGACGTAGTCGCGGACCGTCTCATCCTTGCCCGTCAAACCGCGGAGTTCCTCGTTCCAGAACGGGTTCGGGAGGAACCGCATGTCGGCGACGATGTCGACATCAGTCGGCAGGCCGTACTTGAAGCCGAAGCTCAGGAGAGTCACGCGGTGGCGGGCTGCGCCTTCCTCGGAGAAGATGTCCGAGACCTGCGTCGCCAGCTGATGGATGTTCAGCGCCGAGGTGTCGATCACCAGGTCGGCCGCTTCACGGATCGGCGCGAGTCGCGTGCGCTCGATGCGGATGCCGTCGAGCAGGGTTCCATCGCCCTGGAGCGGGTGCGGCCGTCGCACGGATTCGAAGCGTCGCACCAGCACGTCGTCCGAGGCATCGAGGAAGAGGACGCGGACGGATCCGCGGGATCGGAGGGCGCGAGCCACGCCGGGGAAGTCGTCGAAGAGGTTGCGGCCGCGGACGTCGACCACCGCGGCGACCTTCGGCAGCGCGTTGCCGCCCATGTCCGTCAGGTCGAGGAGCGGGCGGAGGATCTGCGGAGGCAGGTTGTCGACGACGTACCAGCCGAGATCTTCGAGGGCGTTCGCCACCGTCGTGCGCCCCGCGCCCGACATCCCCGTGACGATGAGAAACTCGCCCTTGTCCCCAGTCATTGCTCCGCGCTCCCTCTCCCCCGTGCGTTCCAGCCTAGCGAGTGGAGAGGTGCGTGTGGATATTCTGCGCGAGGACCGGGCCGATCCCCTGAACAGCGAGGATCTCGTCGGGTTGGGCGGCGCGCAGCGCCGTGACGGATCCGAAGTGCTTGAGCAGGACCTTGATCCGTGAAGCACCGAGTCCGGGGACCTCGGCCAGCACCGTGGTGATGTCGCCGCGGCGCTTCTTGCGCTGGTGGGTGATCGCGAAGCGGTGGGCCTCGTCGCGGAGACGCTGCAGAAGGTAGAGAGCCTCGCTGCTGCGCGGCAGGATCACCGGAAAGTCATCGCCGGGGATCCAGACCTCCTCCAACCGCTTGGCGATGCCGCACACGGCGATCTCGGTGTGCCCGGCGTCGCGGAGCGCACGAGCCGCGGCTTCCACCTGGGGCTGACCGCCGTCGACGAGCAGCAGCTGCGGCGGGTACGCGAATCGCGGCTTGCGTCGCACGATCCCGTCTTCGCCTGCGGGCTCCTCCGGCTCCTCGGGTCGATCCAGATACGCGAGCCGACGCCGCAGCACCTGGTACATCGAGTCGGTGTCGTCGGTGGTCTCGGGGATTCCGAAGGAACGGTACTGATCTTTGCGGGGCAGTCCGTCTTCGAAGACGACCATCGAGGCGACGACGTTCGTGCCGCCGAGATGCGAGATGTCGAAGCACTCGATGCGCAGCGGCGCCTCGGTCATGCCCAGCGCGTTCTGCAGGTCGGTGAGAGCCTGCGTGCGCGCGACGTAGTCGCTCGTCCGCCGCGTCTTGTGCCGGATCAGTGCCTGCTGAGCGTTCAGCGTGGCGGTGCGCATCAGGTCGGCGCGCTGGCCGCGCTGAGCCACGGCGATCTCGGTCTTCTTCCCTCGCCGCTCGCGAAGCCAGACCTCGAGTTCCGCGGCGTCGTCCGGGAGAGTCGGGACGAGGATGCGGCGCGGCACGTCCTGAGCGTCGCCGTATGCGCGCTGCAGGACTTGGTCGACGAGCTCACCCGTCGTGATGTCGATCTCCTTCTCGATGGTCATCGCCCGCACGCCGCGCACGCGACCGCCGCGGATGACGAAGTGCTGCACCGCCGCCGCGAGCTCGTCTTCGGCGATCCCGAACAGGTCGGCATCCTCATCGGGCTGAAGCACCAGCGCGCTCCTGCCGAGAACGGCCTCGATCGCCGTGAGCTTGTCGCGATACTTCGCGGCCGCCTCGTAGTCCATCGCCGCGGACGCGGCCAGCATCCGCGTGGTGAGCTCTTTCGTGAATCGCTCGTCTCCCCCGGCCATGAAGGCGACGAAGTCGTCGACCATCGCACGGTGCTCCTCGATGGTCACCGTCATCGAGCACGGCCCGCCGCACTTGCCGATCTGCCCGGGGAAGCACGGCCTTCCCGTCTGCATCGCTCGCTTGTAGCTGGCGTCGCTGCAGGTGCGGATCGGGAACGCCTTGACCATCAGGTCGATGGTCTCGTGCACCGCCCACACCTTCGGGAACGGACCGAAGTAGCGCGCGCCCGGAATCTTCCGGTTGCGCGTGACGATGACGCGGGGCGCTTCGTCGGCGAGCGTCACTGCCATGAACGGGTACGACTTGTCGTCTTTGTAGCGGACGTTGAAGGGCGGATCGAACTCCTTGATCCACATGTACTCGAGCTGCAGCGAGTCGACGTCGGTCGGCACCACGGTCCATTCGACCGAGGCCGCCGTCGTCACCATGCGCCGAGTGCGCTCATGCAGCGTACGGAGCGGAGCGAAGTAGTTCGACAGACGCTGGCGGAGGTTCTTGGCCTTGCCGACGTAGAGCACGCGTCCGTCGGCGTCACGGAACCGATACACCCCGGGGTTGGTCGGGATCTCGCCCGTCCGTGGTTTGTACGCCACGACGTCGGCCATCAGCTGGCCTTCCGCGCGGAGCGCCCCTCACCCAGGATCTCGCCGAGGAACAGGCCGGTGTGGCTCTCCTCGACGCGTGCGATCTGCTCAGGGGTGCCGGTGGCGATGATCTGCCCGCCGCCGGAGCCGCCCTCCGGTCCGAGGTCGATGACCCAGTCCGCCGACTTGATCACATCGAGGTTGTGCTCGATGACGATCACCGTGTTGCCCTTGTCGACCAGACCATTCAGCACTTCGAGGAGCTTGCGGACGTCTTCGAAGTGCAGCCCTGTCGTCGGCTCGTCGAGCACGTAGATGCTGCGGCCGTTGCTGCGACGCTGGAGCTCGGTCGCGAGCTTGACGCGCTGCGCCTCACCACCGGAAAGAGTCGTCGCCGACTGACCGAGCCGGACATAGCCGAGGCCCACGTCGACGAGCGTCTTCATGTAGCGGTGGATCGCCTGGATCGGCTCGAAGAAGTCTGCCGCCTCTTCGATCGGCATCTCGAGGACCTCGGCGATGTTCTTGCCCTTGTAGTGGACGGCGAGCGTGTCGCGGTTGTACCGCTTGCCGTGACACACCTCGCAATCGACGTACACGTCGGGCAGGAAGTTCATCTCGATCTTGATCGTGCCGTCGCCGGAGCACGCCTCGCAGCGGCCGCCCTTGACGTTGAAGCTGAACCGTCCGGGCAGATAGCCGCGGACCTTGGCCTCGGGCGTCTCGCTGAAGAGCGTGCGGATACGGTCGAACACACCGGTGTAGGTCGCCGGGTTCGATCGCGGCGTGCGACCGATCGGCGCCTGGTCGACGTGCACGACCTTGTCGAGGTTGTCGAGTCCGGTGACACGCGTGTGCTTGCCCGGGACCGTGCGCGCCCCGTTCAGCTTCGACGCGAGCACCTGGTACAGGATGTCGTTCACGAGCGACGACTTGCCCGAACCGCTGACGCCCGTGACGGCCGTCAGGACTCCGAGCGGGAAGTCGGCCGTGACGTTGCGGAGGTTGTTCGCCCGCGCTCCGACGACGCTCAGCATGCGCTTCTTGTCGATCTTGCGACGCTTCTTCGGCATCGGGATCTCGCGCCGGCCGGAGAGGTACTGGCCGGTCATCGACTCGCTGTCCTTGAGCAGGGCCGAGTACGGTCCGGAGTGCACGACGGCACCGCCGTTGACACCGGCACCGGGACCGATGTCGACGACCCAGTCGGCCGCCTCGATCGTCTCTTCGTCGTGCTCCACCACGATGAGCGTGTTGCCGAGGTCGCGGAGCTTGATGAGCGTGTTGATGAGGCGGCGGTTGTCGCGCTGATGCAGTCCGATCGAGGGCTCGTCGAGCACGTACAGCACTCCGGTGAGTCCGGAGCCGATCTGGGTCGCGAGGCGGATGCGCTGGGCCTCACCACCGGAGAGGGATCCTGCCGAGCGGCTGAGGTTGAGGTACGAGAGCCCGACCTGCAGCAGGAAGTCGAGGCGCAGACGGATCTCGCGCAGAACCTGAGCGGCGATCTGCGCCTCTCGGTCGGTCAGCGTGAGCGTCTCCATGAACGAGCGGGCGTCGGCGAGGCTGAGGTGCGAGACCTCGGCGATCGAGTGGCCGTGCACCTGCACCGCGAGGACCTCGGGCTTGAGCCGGTTACCGTCGCAGACGGGGCACGGGACCTCGCGGAGGTACTCGCCCCAGCGGCTGCGCTGCGTGTCGGACTCGGCCTGCAGATACTGCCGCTCGATGTACGGCACGACACCCTCGAACCCCGATGCATAGCGCATCTCACGCCCGTAGCGGTTCTTCCACTTGACCGTCACCTTATAGTTCTCGCCGCGCAGCACTGCGTCCTGCACGTCGGAGTGGAGCTTGTGCCAGGGCGTGTCGAGCGAGAAGTCCAGGTCGCGCGAGAGACCCTCGAGCAGTCGTTCGTAATACTGGAACAGCCCCTTGCCCTGAGTGGTCCAGGGAATGATGACACCCTCGCGGATGGACAGATCGGTGTCGCCGAGCATCAGATCGCTGTCGACCGACATGCGCGTGCCCAGTCCGGAACAGGCGGGGCAGGCGCCGAACGGCGCGTTGAACGAGAAGGTGCGCGGCTCGATCTCGGTGAGCGTCAGCTCGTGACCGTTGGGGCACGACAGCTTCTCGGAGAACGTCTGCCAGGCGTCGTCGCCCTCGCCGTCGACGAAGTTGACCCGCACGACGCCGCCCGCGAGACCGAGGGCCGTCTCGACCGAGTCGGTGACCCTGCTGAGGATGTCATCGGATGCCACGAGGCGGTCGACCACCACGGCGATGTCGTGCTTGTAGCTCTTCTTCAGGGTGGGCGGTTCGGCGAGCTGAACGAGGTCTCCGTCGACGATCGCGCGCGAGTAGCCCTTCGCGCCGAGCTCACGGAACAGGTCGACGAACTCGCCCTTCTTCTGCGAGACGATGGGCGCGACGATCTGGTACCTCGTGCGCTCCGGCAGCTCCATGAGCTGATCCGCGATCTGCTGCACGGTCTGGCGCTGGATCTTCTCGCCGCATTCGGGACAGTGCGGGATGCCGATGCGCGCCCACAGCAGACGCATGTAGTCGTAGATCTCGGTGATCGTGCCGACCGTCGACCGCGGGTTGCGGTTCGTCGACTTCTGGTCGATGGAGACCGCAGGGCTCAGCCCTTCGATGAAATCGACGTCGGGCCGGTCGACCTGGCCGAGGAACTGGCGCGCGTAGGCGCTCAGCGATTCAACGTAGCGGCGTTGTCCCTCGGCGAAGATCGTGTCGAACGCGAGGCTGGACTTGCCGGAGCCGGACAGGCCGGTGAACACGACGAGCGAGTCGCGCGGGATGTCGATGTCGACGTTCTTGAGATTGTGGACTCGGGCGCCGCGAACGCTGAGTTTTCCTGGGGTGGCAACGGGGACGATAGGCACTGGTCAAGTCTACGAGGGGCCACCGACATCGGCTCCGCGCAGCCTGTGAGAACGCTCAGCCGAGGTCCGGTCGGCGTCCCGCGAACGCGCCGAGCCCGTCGCGCAGCGTGGAGACCTCGGACACGTCCATTCCCACGGCGGCCATCACCTGCCGAGGTACGTCCAGCGCCCGATCCCGCAGCGCCGCCCCGGCAACCGTCAGAGTGATCTCGAGTCGCCGCTCGTCCTCGTTGCTGCGTTGCCGCATGACGAGGCCCTCCGCCTCCAGCCGCTTCACGAGCGGCGACGCCGTCGCGGGTTCGAGGGCGAGATCCGCTGCCAGGTCGTTGAGCGTCCGAGGTGCACGCTCCCACAGCGCCAACATCACGAGGTACTGCGGGTGGGTCAGACCGAGCGGCTCGAGGATCGGCCGGTAGATGGCCACCACGTTGCGCGCCGCGGTCACCAGGGCGAAGCAGAGCTGGTTCTCCAAACGGAGCAGGTCATCGGATGCCGTCACACCGCGACTATACATTGACACTAATCATTAGTACACTAAGCAACATGGCCCACGACCCGAACCGCGCTCCTCTTCGCACTCGCATCCGCGAAGCCGGTGGACTCTATGCCTGGGTCAACACCAACCTGATCCGGTTCGCTGGTCCGGCATCCGTGGGGCCGTATGAGAAGACTCCCCCGCCCAGCGCCGCAGAGCGCGCCGAGCGGGCCTGTCCCCTCTGCGGAGCACCGATGACGGAGCACGAGATCGACCGCAGCGGACCGAAGACCTTGGTTCACTGCCCCTGAGGGCGCCCGTCGCAGCGCGGCATCGAGGTCATTCAGCTCTCGAAGCTTCATTCACCTCTCGCGCCGCGTCGAGCCAGAACATCAGCGTGTCATCGTCGGCCAGCACCTCGGGCGACACATCAAGCCAGCTGTTGCCCATCGTCTTCGCGCCCATCACGGCGACTTCGACGCCCGGCTGTGTGAGAAGCGCAGCTCCAGTCTCCTCGTCGACGCGCACCAGCAGGACACCGTTCTTGCGCGCCCCCACCAGGATGCGGCCGTCGACCAAGAAGGCTCGGGTGCCGAACATCCGCTTCTCCTCGAGGTCGGCTCCGGTGCCCAGAAGCGCACGCACGCGGTCGGCTAGTTCCTCCCCCGCGGCATCCATCGATCAGCTCCTGTTCACGCGTGTCCCGCGCGTTCCATGGCGCGAAGCTCTTTCTTGAGATCCTGCACCTCGTCGCGCAGACGGCCGGCCAGCTCGAACTTGAGCTCCGCGGCCGCCGCGAGCATCTGATTGGACAGATCCTGGATGGTCGCCTCGAGCTGCTGCGCGCCCTCAGCCGCGATCCCGGTGCGCCGCAGGTTGGGCGTCGGAGACTTGCCCTTGCCCGACTGACGCCCGCGTCCCGAGAGCATGTCGGCCGTGTCGGCGCCCTCACGGGCCAGCACCTCGGTGATGTCGGCGATGCGCTTGCGCAACGGCGTGGGGTCGATGCCGTGCTCGAGGTTGTAGGCGACCTGCTTCTCGCGGCGCCGATCGGTCTCGTCGATCGCCTTCGCCATCGAATCGGTGATCTTGTCGGCGTACATGTGGACTTCGCCCGAGACGTTTCGCGCCGCTCGCCCGATGGTCTGGATCAGTGAGGTTCCCGATCGCAGGAAGCCCTCTTTGTCGGCGTCGAGGATTGCGACCAGCGACACCTCGGGAAGGTCGAGACCTTCTCGCAGCAGGTTGATGCCGACGAGCACGTCGTAGACGCCCGCACGCAGTTCGCTGAGCAGCTCGACGCGTCGGAGCGTGTCGACGTCGGAGTGCAGGTACCGCACGCGCACGCCATGCTCGCCGAGGAAGTCTGTGAGCTCCTCCGACATCTTCTTCGTGAGCGTCGTGACCAGCACCCGCTCGTTGCGCTCCACGCGCAGACGGATCTCCTCGAGCAGATCGTCGATCTGCCCCTTCGACGGCTTCACCACGATGTGCGGATCGACCAGGCCCGTCGGACGGATGATCTGCTCGACGACGCCGTCGGCGATACCCATCTCGTACTTACCCGGAGTCGCAGACAGGTAGACCGTCTGACCGATGCGGTTCTTGAACTCGTCCCAACGCAGCGGACGGTTGTCCATCGCGCTCGGCAGGCGGAAGCCGTGGTCGACCAGCGTGCGCTTGCGGGAGGCATCGCCTTCGTACATCGCGCCGATCTGGGGCACCGTTACATGCGACTCATCGATCACCATGAGGAAATCGTCAGGGAAGAAGTCGAGCAGTGTGTGCGGCGGCTCGCCCGGCATCCGTCCGTCCATATGGCGGGAGTAGTTCTCGATGCCCGAGCAGAACCCGAGCTGCTGGAGCATCTCGAGGTCGAAGGTCGTGCGCATGCGCAGCCGCTGAGCCTCGAGGAGCTTGCCCTGGCGCTCGAACTCCGCCAGCCGCTCCTCGAGTTCGTGCTCGATGGTCCCGATCGAGCGCTGGATGACGTCGGTGCCGGCAACGTAGTGCGACGCGGGGAAGATCGGCACGGAGTCGAGCTTCTCGATGACCTCGCCGGTCAGCGGATGCAGCGAGTACAGGCCTTCGATCTCGTCGCCGAACAGCTCGATACGGATCGCGTGCTCTTCGTAGACCGGGATGATCTCGATCGTGTCGCCGCGCACACGGAAGTTGCCACGCGAGAAGTCGACGTCGTTGCGGTTGTACTGCATGGCGATGAACTGGCGGATCAGGGCGTCGCGGTCGTACCGCTCACCCACCTGCAGCGCGACCATCGCGCGGAGATACTCTTCCGGCGCCCCGAGCCCGTAGATGCAGGAAACCGTGGACACGACGATGACGTCACGCCTGCTGAGAAGGGAGTTCGTCGTGGAGTGCCGCAGGCGCTCGACCTCGGCGTTGATCGAGGAGTCCTTCTCGATGAACGTGTCCGTCTGCGGGACGTACGCCTCCGGCTGGTAGTAGTCGTAGTACGAGACGAAGTACTCGACGGCGTTGTTGGGCATCAGCTCGCGGAACTCGTTGGCGAGCTGCGCGGCGAGCGTCTTGTTGTGGGCAAGCACGAGGGTCGGACGCTGCACCTGCTCGACCAGCCACGCCGTCGTCGCCGACTTTCCGGTACCGGTGGCGCCCAGAAGCACGACGTCGGTCTCACCTGCTTTGATGCGCCCGGCGAGGTCGGCGATGGCCTTCGGCTGGTCACCGGCGGGCGCGTACTCGCTGATGACCTCGAAGGGGCGGACGCTGCGCGTAGTCTGCATGACTCCAGCGTATGCCGCCCCTCCGACATAGAGGCCGTCAGGCGTTGAGGCTGGCCTTCTCTGCCGACGACGCCGCCTAGAGTGGGGCCGTGATCGAGTTCATCATCGGCTCCAGCCTCGCCGCCGCCGCAGGGCTGAACGCGTGGATGCCGTTGTTCCTGCTCGGTCTCGCCGATCGCCTGCTCCCTGCCTTCGCGTTGCCCGCCGGATGGTCGTGGCTCTCCAGCGACGTCGCGCTCTGGGTCCTCGGAGCGCTGCTCATGCTCGAGATCGTGGCCGACAAGATCCCGGCTCTCGACTCGGTGAACGACATCATCCAGAGCGTCATCCGCCCCGCAGCCGGAGGTATCGCATTCGGTGCGGGAGCGGGATCCCAGACCGTCGCCATGGACGACCCGGGGTCGTTCTTCGCGGACGGCACCTGGGTGCCGGTCGTCGTCGGCGTCGCCATCGCGCTTGCCGTGCACATCCTGAAGGCGTCGGCCCGCCTCGCAGCCAACGCGACGACCGGCGGGATCGCGGCTCCGGTCCTGAGCACGGTCGAGGACGGCGCGTCTTTCGCCCTCGCAGCCGCGGCGATCGTGGTGCCCGTGCTCGCCGGCATCCTGCTGCTCGGTCTGGTCATCGGCGCCGTGCTGCTGCTCCGGCGGCTGGCCCGTCGTCGCCGTCGGAGTCGGGATGCGGCCATCGAGGGCCCTGTCCAGACCTAGGGGCGTGAGTTCCGCTCAGACCGCGCGCTCGATCCGACCCGTCGGAGCCTGTCGCAGAGCCGACCAGGCAGCGAGAGCGGCCGCTGCGCACATCGCGACGACGACCGCGACGAACCAGCTCCAGCTCGCCGAGCCCAACACCAGGCCGAGCATCCAGCCGAACACGCTCGAGCCCGCGTAGTACGCGAAGTAATACAGCGACGAGGCCTGTGCCCTACTGGCAGGATCTACCGCGACGGGGGTCCAGCCGGACGCCACCGCATGCGCTCCGAAGAACCCGGCGGTGAACAGCAGGAGCCCGACGAGGACGACAGGTGCGGCCGCGACGAGCATCAGGCCGGCACCCGCGACCATCACGCCGATCGACGTGAGCAGCACCGGGAAGCGCCCGATCCGGGAGGCGATCGCCCCCGCCCACGGCGAGGAGACGGTGCCGGCGAGATAGGCGAGGAAGAGCAGCGTCACCAGCCACGACGGCAGCTCGAAGGGCTCCCCCGAGAGATGGAACCCCAGGTAGTTGTACACCGCGACGAAGGCCCCCATCAGCAGGAATCCCTGCGCGTAGAGCGCCCACTGCACCGGCGACCGCAGGGGTGCGCGCAGGCGCTGGAGGATGCCCGGCCCGCGGTCAGCGCGCAGACGCCCGGGCACGAATCCTCGGGAACGCGGCGTGAGCCAGAGGAACAGCACGGCGGCCACAGCGCAGAGCACCGCGACGGACAGGATCCCGGACTGCCATCCGCCGACCTCGCCGACGATCCCCGAGACGACACGGCCGAGCAGGCCGCCGACGGTCGTCCCGGCGATGTAGCTCCCCGCCGCGGTGGCGGCGTATCTCCCCGCGACCTCTTCGCTCAGGTAGGCGAGGGCGACGGCGGGGACGGCGCCCAGAGCCACGCCCTCCGCGAACCGCAGTGCGAGCAGCACCGCGATCTCGCCGCTCAACGGGGCCGCAAGTCCGAAGGCGGTGGCGGTGAGCACGCCCGCCGCCATCGCCGGAACCCGGCCGATGCGATCGGCGACGACCGACCACGGGATGACGGCGAGGGCGAGGCCCAGCGTTGCCGCCGAAACGCTCAGGGCGGCCGTCGCGGGTGTGACCGCGAGATCCGCCGAGATCTGAGGCAGCACGGCCTGCGCCGAGTACAACTGGGCGAAGGTGGCGATGCCGGCGAAGAACAGCCCGACGATCAGGCGCCGGTACTCACGAGACCCTGGTGCATGACCGGAGAAGGTCACCTCTCGCGGATCCGCTCCCAGAGGGCGTCAGTCTGCGCATGCGTCTCTGCGAGGTCGCCGGCCGTGTCGATCACGACGTCGGCGATGGCCAGGCGCTGCTCGTCGGAGACCTGTGCGTCGATGCGCTCCTGTGCGGCACGCTCGTCCATCCCGCGCAGCTCGACGAGGCGACGCAGACGCTCGGATGCCGGCGCATGAGCCACCACGATGGTGTCCCAGGGGTCGTCCACCCGCGCCTCGACCAGCAGCGGCACGTCGTACACGACCACCGCGTGCGCGTCTCCGGCGAGAGCCGCCTCGAAGCGTCGCTGAGACTCGGCGCGCACGGCAGGGTGCACGATCGCGTTCAGCTGCTTCAGCAGTGCCGGATCGCCGAAGACCTTCGCTCCCAGTGCGGCACGGTCCAGAGCACCCTCAGAGCCGATGACCTCGTCACCGAATGTCTCGGCGATGCGCTGCAGCACCGGAGATCCCGGAGCCTGCACGTCTCGCACGATCTGATCGGCGTCGACGATGATCGCGCCGCGCTCCGCCAGACGCCGGGCGATGGTCGATTTCCCGGACGCGATGCCGCCGGTGAGAGCGATGAGGGGCATGCGGCAAGTCTAGAGTTCGACCGACGCGGCTCTCACCGAGAGAGAAGCTGTCGGCGCGAGCTGATGACTCCCGTGTCGAAGCCCGCGAGGTGCAATCCCCCGTGGAATCTCGCGTGCTCGATCTTGATGCAGCGATCCATGACCACCGAGAGCCCGGCTGCTTCGGCCAGCGCCGCCGCTTCTTCGTTCCACGAGCCGAGCTGCAACCAGAGAGCTTTGGCGCCGACATCGATTGCCTCCTGCGCGAGACCCGGAAGGTCGTCGTGCCGGCGGAAGACGTCGACGACATCCGGCACCACGGGAAGGTCGGCGAGCGAAGCGTAGACCGGCTGCCCGAGAATCTCGGTCTCGCGCGGATTCACGAGGTACACGTCGTAGGCGGTGCTGGAAAGCAGGTAGGTCGCCACGAAGAACGAGGCGCGAGCCGGGTTGTTCGACGCGCCGACGATCGCCACCGACTTAGCTCGCCGCAGCAGGGCGAACCGCTCCTGCTGGTTCGGGCCGATCCAGGTGCGTCCGGCAGCGGCCGGGGCGGCTCCCGGCAAGGCGCACGCCGCGGCATCCGTCACAGTGGGGATCTCGCAGGCATCCGCCGCCGCAGGATTCGTCGCGCTCATCGGTTCGCTCCGGTCGCGATGGTGAGGGCCTGATCGAGGTCCCAGATGATGTCGTCGGCGTCTTCCAGACCCACTGAGATGCGGATGAGGTCGGGCCGAACTCCGGCCGCCTCGAGCTGCGCCTCCGTGAGCTGACGGTGCGTCGTAGATGCCGGATGGATCACGAGCGTACGCGCATCACCGATGTTCGCCAAGTGCGACGCCAGCTGGAGGTTCTCGATCAGGGTCTCCCCCGCGGCGCGGCCGTCGTCGGAGGCGACCCCGAACGCGAACACCGAACCAGGGCCGAGCGGAAGGTACTTCGACGCGCGCTCTCGGTGCGGATGACCCTCGAGGCCGGCCCAGGTGACGTAGGCGACCCGCGGGTCCGATGCGAGCCAGTCGGCCACGATCCTCGCGTTCGCGAGGTGCGCGTCGATGCGCTGCGGGAGCGTCTCGATGCCCTGGAGCAGGTTGAACGCGGACTGCGGACTGAGCGCCGGCCCGATGTCACGCAGCTGCTCGGAGCGGAGCTTCGTGAGGAAGCCGTACTCCCCGAAGTTGTCCCACCACTTGATGCCGCCGTAGGAGTCGACCGGCTCGGTCATCTGCGGGAACTTGCCGTTGCCCCAGTCGAAGGTGCCCTTCTCGATGACCACGCCGCCGAGCGTGGTGCCGTGGCCCCCGAGGAACTTCGTCACCGAGTGGATCACGATGTCCGCGCCGTGCTCGAGCGGGCGCGCGAGATACGGGGTCGCGAGGGTCGCATCCACGACGAGCGGGACGCCCGCCTCGTGAGCGACGGCGGCGAGTCCTTCGATGTCGGCGATCTCACCGGACGGGTTGCCGATCATCTCGACGTAGACGACCTTCGTCTCCGGACGGATCGCGGCAGCGTAGTCGGCCGCGTCCGTCGAGGCGACGAACGTGGTCTCGACGCCGAAGCGCCGGAGCGTCACATCGAGCTGGGTCACCGTGCCGCCGTACAACTGCGCGGCCGCGACGACATGGTCCCCGGCGCCGACGAGGGCCGCGAACGTGATGAACTCCGCGCTCATGCCGGATGCCGTGGCGACGGCGCCGATCCCGCCCTCGAGCGAGGCCAGTCGCTCCTCCAGTGCCGCGACCGTCGGGTTCCCGATGCGCGAGTAGATGTTGCCGTACTTCTGCAGAGCGAACAGGTTCCCGGCATCCGCCGCGTCCTCGAAGACGAAGGAGGTCGTCTGGTAGATCGGCACGGCGCGTGCGCCGGTCGCGGCGTCGGGCGTGCCGCCGGCGTGCAGGGCCCTGGTGCGGAACCCGAAACGGTGTTCTTCGGTCATGGTGTCCTCAGTTCGGCTGTGGTGCGAGTTCGGCTGCGGCGAGCACGTCGGCGATGTCGTCGACGGCCCAGGGATTCTGCAGCGAAGTGGTGTCTCCGAGCGCCTGGGGCTCGCGGCCCGCGCGGCGGTCCTGTTCAGCCTCCCAGAGTTGGGCGAGCAGACGGCGCATGATCTTGCCCGAGCGTGTCTTCGGCAGGTCGGGCACGACCACGACGTGCTTCGGCTTCGCGACAGGCCCGATGGCCTGGGCGACCTGGGCGCGGAGATCGGATGGCGTGACCTGCGCCCTGCCCGACGGCGTCACGAACGCGACGACTGCCTGACCTGTCACCGGGTCCGACACTCCGGCCGAGCCCGCTTCGCCGACGGTGTCGTGAGCGACCAGCGCCGACTCGATCTCGATGGTGGAGAGCCGGTGCCCGGACACGTTCACGACGTCATCGAGGCGTCCGAGGATCCAGATGTACCCGTCCGCGTCACGGGTCGCTCCGTCGCCGGCGACGTAGTAGCCGCCGAACTCGCCGTGCCCGGCATAGGTCGACCAGTAGGCGTCGCGGTAGCGCTGCGGGTTGCCCCACACGGTGCGCGCCATCCCGGGCCACGGCCGACGCACGACAAGCGTTCCCGAGCGGCCGGGTGCGACCTCCACGCCCTGCTCGTCGACGACGGCGACGTCGATTCCCGGCAGCGGCACCGTCGCGGAACCGGGCTTGAGCGTCGTGACTCCGGGAAGCGGCGCGATCATCGCGGCCCCCGTCTCGGACTGCCACCACGTGTCGACGATCGGCAGCTCGTCGCGGCCGAAGTTGCGCCGGAACCACACCCAGGCCTCGGGGTTGATCGCCTCACCGACCGTGCCCAGCAGGCGAAGGGTCGTGAGGTCGTGCCCTGCGGGCAGGTCGGCGCCGAACCACGTCATGAACGTGCGGATCAGCGTCGGAGCCGTGTAGTAGACGGTGACGCCGTAGCGCTCGATGATCTCGAGGTGCCGTTCGCGGTGCGGCGCGTCAGGCGTGCCCTCGTAGATCACCTGGGTGAGGCCGTTCGACAGCGGACCGTAGATCTCATACGTGTGCGCCGTCACCCAGGCGAGGTCGGCGGTGCACCAGTGCACGTCGTCGGGCTTGGCGTCGAAGTGCGCCCAGTGCGCCCAGCTCGCGTGCGTGAGGTAGCCGCCCGAGGTGTGGACGAGCCCCTTCGGCTTCCCGGTGGTTCCCGACGTGTAGATGATGAAGAGCGGATGCTCGGCGTCGAACGGCTGCGCCTCGTGCTCGGTCGCGGCGGTGTCGACCACGTCGTGCCACCAGACGTCGCGGCCCTCGGTCCAGGGAACGTCCTGTCCGGTCCGGCGCAGCACCAGCACATGCTCGAGGTCGGCGAGGTCGGCCGCGGCGATGTCGGCGGTCGACTTGACCTCGGTGGCTGTTCCGCGGCGGAACTGCCCGTCGCTCGTCACGAGCAGCTTGGCCCCCGTGTCTTCGAGCCGGAACCGCACGGCCTCGGCCGAGAACCCGCCGAAGACCAGCGAGTGCACCGCGCCGACCCGCGCGCAGGCGAGCGTGATGACGACGGTCTCCACGAGCACCGGCAGATAGATCACGACCCGATCGCCCGGTCGGATGCCGAGCGCAAGCAGCCCGTTCGCCGCTTGAGCGACTCGTCGCTGCAGGTCGGCGTAGCTGACCGACAGGCGGTCGCCCGGCTCGCCCTCGAAGTGGAGCGCGACCTTGTCACCGCGGCCCGCGACGACGTGCCGGTCCACGCAGTTGTAGGCGACGTTGAGCGTGCCGCCGAGGAACCAGCGCGCGGCGGGGACGGCGTCGCCGACCGGCGGCTCCCACTCGTGCGCCGTGTGCCACGGCTCGAACCAGTCCAGACGCCGCGCAGCGTCTTCCCAGAACGCGGTCGGATCGGCGGCGGCCCGCGCATAAGCCTCCTCGTCGAGGTTCGCCTGCGCTGCGAACCCGGCGGGTGCCGGGTACGCCCGCGACTCGAGCAGTCGGGCTTCGGTCACCGTCACGTCCATCTCTTGAGCAGGTACTTCTCGAGCAGCGCGAGGATGCCGCTGGTGATCGTTCCGAGCAGCGCGAGCAGCACGATCGAGAGCAGGATGCGGTCCACGCGTCCGTTGCTCTGCGAATCGGTCAGCAACCAGCCAAGCCCCATCGACGATGCGATCAGCTCGGCCGCGACGAGGAACAGCCACGACTGTGCGAGCGCGAGACGGAGTCCAGACACCACGGAGGGGATCACGGCGGGCAGCTGCACGGTGCGGAACAACGACCAGCCCCGCAGGCTGAACGACCGCCCGGCCTCGACCAGGTGGGGGTCGACGTGCCGCAGGGCCGACGCGACCGTCGTGTACACGGGGAAGAAGGCGCCGATAGCGATGAGCGTGACCTTCGAGTCCTCACCGATCTGCATCCAGAGGATGAGGAGCGGGACCCAGGCGAGCGACGGCACGGCGCGCAGGGCGGCGAGCGTCGGACTGAGCAGCACGTCCCCCAGTCGGGACAGGCCCACCAGGCCGGCGATGGCGAGGCCGATCACCGAGCCGATCGCGAAGCCGAGCAGCACGCGCTGCACGGAGATCGCGATGTGGGTCCAGAGCTGCCCGCTCTCGGCCAGCTCGACGCCTGCCTGGAAGACGGATGCCGGTGCGGGCAGGCGATACGGCTCGATGAGGCCGGAGGTGGTGACGATCTGCCACGCGATGAGGATGATCGCCGGCAGCACGAGCCCCGCGAGAACGCGCATGGCAGGGCGGTCCCAGACGCGGCGAGCAGTGGCATCCGTTCGCCGGTACTTCCCCTTGGCGAAGTCGAGCGCGTCCCGCGAATCCTCAGGGACGATCAGCCGGTCGGGAATCGTCACTCGCCGTCGACCGCCTTCTTCGCGAACGTGTCGTTCACGATCGACGAGAGCGCCTTGTCGACGGAATCCTTGCCGCCCTGCACGTCACCGGATTCGACGAGCACCGGGGCGATCTTCTCGAGCACCGCGATCTGGTCGTCTCCCGGGATGCCGCTGACGTCGAGGTTCGAGCGCTCCTCGATGACGGTGCTGGCGACGTCCGGGTCGATGCCGGCGACCTCGGCGAGCAGGGCAGCCGTCTCCTCGGGGTTCTCGAGCGCCCATTCGCGGGCCTTCTCGTACGCGTCGACGACAGCCTGAGCGAGGTCGGGGTGGTTGGTGATGAAGTCCTCGGTGGCGTTGAGGAAGCCGTAGGTGTTGAAGTCGACGTTGCGGTAGATCAGCTTGTCGCCCGACTCCGCCTCGGCCGCGGCCATGATCGGGTCGAGTCCTGCCCAGGCGGCGACCGATCCGCCGTCGAGGGCTGCGCGGCCGTCGGCGTGCTGCAGGTTCTGCACCTCGACGTCGGAGAGCGAGAGACCGCCCTCTTCGAGCGCCTGGAGCAGGAAGAAGTACGGGTCGGTGCCCTTCGTCGCCGCGATAGAGGTGCCCTTGAGGTCTTCGACCGAGGTGATGTCGCTGTCGGGCCCGACGACGATCGCCGACCACTCCGGCTGCGAGTAGATGTCGATGACCTGGATCGGTGAGCCGTTGGCGCGAGCGAGCAGGGCGGCGGAGCCTGCGGTCGAGCCGACGTCGACCGAACCGGAGCGCAGCAGCTCGTTCGCCTTGTTGGAGCCGGCGGACTGGATCCACTCGATCGCGACGTCATCGCCGAGGATCTCTTCGAGAATGCCCTGGTCGCGGATGACGAGGCTCAGCGGGTTGTAGGTGGCGAAGTCGATCGAGAGCGTGTCCGACGACCACTCCGTCGGCCCGGCGGTGCTCTCGCTCGACGGAGCATCGGCGCCGGGGTTGGCGTTCTCTCCGGCGACGCAGCCGGTGGCGACGAGCATCATCGTGCCGACGATCGCGATCGCAGGGATGATTCGGCGGGTGATGGTGCTCATCGGGTCTCCTCGGTGATGCGGTGGTGGGTGTCGACGCCGAGTCCTTCGAGGAGCTCGGCGCGCAGGTCTGCGAGACCGCGATCGGCGCGATCTCGGGGGCGGATGCCGGGCACGGCGACCGTTCGGGCGATCGACGGAGCGGTATCGGCGGGGTCGCCGGAGAGCGTACGCAGCAGCAGCACGCGATCGGCGAGGTAGAGGGCCTCCTCGACATCATGCGTGACGAGGAGGATGGTGGTCGGCTCGGCGGCGTGGATCTTCAACAGCAGATCGTGCATGCGCAGTCGAGTCAGCGCGTCGAGAGCACCGAACGGCTCGTCGAGCAGGAGCACGCCGGGGTTGCGGGCGAGCGCCCGAGCCAGGGAGGCTCGCTGCGCCATTCCGCCGGACACCTCGCGCGGACGCTGATCGGCCGCGTTCTCGAGACCGACGAGGTGGAGGAGTTCACGAACTCGATCGCGGCCTTCCCGACGCGCGGTGCCGCGGGGCAGACCGAGCTCGACGTTGTGGGCGAGGGTACGCCACGGCAGGAGCCGCGGTTCCTGGAAGGCGACAGCGGTGCGCTCGTCGACGTCGGCGACGGCGGCTCCGTCGAGGCTGATGGTGCCACGGCTGGGGGCGTCAAGGCCGCCCACGAGTCGGAGCAGTGTCGACTTGCCGCATCCGGACGGGCCGACGACGGCGACGATCTCGCCCGCGGTGATGTCGACGTCCACTCCGCGCAGCACGTCGCGTCGGCCCTGCGCGAGCGGGAACGAGCGCTCGATGCTCTCGAGCCGCACGGCCTGTGCCAGACCTGCCGATCTCGAGGCGTCGGCCGTGCGCGACGCAGGGAGGAGGGCAGTCATACCCCCATGCTGTCCGATGGCGGGGATTGTTACGAACGCCGACGTAATGTTCCGTCACGCAGGTGGATCGCGGTGTCCCCGACGCACGAAAACGGGCCGCCACGCCCTCCCGAAGGAGAGGTGACGGCCCGTTTCAGAGCGTGATGCTTACGCGTTTCCGCCCGACAGCTTCTCGCGGAGAGCCGCGAGCGCCTCGTCGTCGGCGAGGGTGCCTGCACCGGTCGCCTCGCTCGAGAAGACCTGGCCGCCGAAGTCGGCGCCGGCCTCCGCCTCGGCCTCTGCGGCCTTGGTGACCTGAGCCTTGTGGGCCTCCCAGCGAGCCTGGGCTGCAGCGTACTCCTGCTCCCATGCCTCGCGCTGGGCGTCGAAGCCTTCCTTCCACGCACCGGTCTCGGCGTCGAAGCCCTCCGGGTACTTGTACTCGCCGTTGTCGTCGTACTCCGCGACCATGCCGTAGAGGGCCGGGTCGAACTCGGTGCCGTTGGGGTCGACCGACTCGTTGGCCTGCTTCAGCGACAGCGAGATGCGGCGACGCTCGAGGTCGATGTCGATGACCTTGACGAACACCTCTTCGCCGACGGAGACGACCTGCTCGGCCAGCTCGACGTGCTTGCTGGAGAGCTCGGAGATGTGGACGAGGCCCTCGATGCCGTCTGCGACGCGAACGAACGCACCGAACGGAACGAGCTTGGTGACCTTACCCGGCGTGACCTGACCGATCGCGTGGGTACGGGCGAAGACCTGCCACGGGTCCTCCTGCGTCGCCTTGAGCGACAGGGAGACGCGCTCGCGGTCGAGGTCGACCTCGAGGATCTCGACGGTGACCTCCTGGCCGACCTCGACGACCTCGGAGGCGTGCTCGATGTGCTTCCAGGACAGCTCGGAGACGTGCACGAGGCCGTCCACGCCGCCCAGGTCGACGAATGCACCGAAGTTGACGATCGACGACACGACACCCTTGCGGACCTGACCCTTGTGCAGGTTGTTCAGGAACGTGGTGCGCGACTCCGACTGCGTCTGCTCGAGCAGCGCGCGGCGGCTCAGAACGACGTTGTTGCGGTTCTTGTCGAGCTCGAGGATCTTGGCCTCGATCTCCTGGCCGAGGTACGGCGTGAGGTCGCGGACGCGGCGCAGCTCGATGAGCGAGGCCGGCAGGAAGCCACGAAGGCCGATGTCGACGATGAGTCCACCCTTGACGACCTCGATGACCGTACCGGTGACGACGCCGTCGTTCTCCTTGATCTTCTCGACGTCTCCCCAGGCACGCTCGTACTGAGCGCGCTTCTTGGAGAGGATCAGACGGCCTTCCTTGTCCTCCTTCTGGAGAACGAGTGCCTCGACCTCGTCGCCGACCTTGACGACCTCGTTGGGGTCGACGTCGTGCTTGATGGAGAGCTCGCGCGAGGGGATGACACCCTCGGTCTTGTATCCGACGTCGAGCAGAACCTCATCGCGGTCGATCTTGACGATCGTGCCTTCGATGATGTCGCCGTCGTTGAAGAACTTCAGGGTCTTCTCGACCGCGGCCAGGAAGTCCTCAGCAGATCCGATGTCGTTGATGGCGACCTGCTTGGTGGCCGGGGCGGTCGTTGCGGTAGTCATGTAGTGGGTTGTCCTTGTTGGATGGAGTCTCAGGCTGAGAGTCAAAGGCCGCGCACGGCCGACTGCATGCATCTCAGCAGTTGGATTGTGGTGATGTCGCCACGCGGGCATGCGTAGGCACGCCACGAGTGACGACTCAGGTTATCAGAAGACCGGATGCCGGTGGAAGTCGAGTTTCGCTCGATTCGGACTGTGGATAACTTCTGCGGGCCGACGCGGCTTCGGGCTACCGTGACCAGGTGAATCCGCTCCGACCTGTCCCCCTGTCGATCGCGCTCCTCGCGGTGGTGTCTGTTGCGCTGGCGGGGTGCTCCCCCGCGCCGGAGCCGACCCCGACGCCGACGCCTGCCTTCGCGTCTGAGGAGGAGGCGTTTGCGGCTGCGGAGGAGACGTATAGGGCGTACATCGAAGCGCTCAACGCTGTCGATCCATCCGACCCCGAAACATTTGATGCGACCTACGACTATTCGAGCGGTGCCTTCCAGCGGGCGGACCGCGAGAACTTTTCGACGATGCACGCAGACGGGTACTCGATCACCGGTGATTCGAAAGTGATTGAATTCATCCCAGCCGGGGCGGCTGCGCCCTTCGAGGTTGTCAGGGCGATCGCCTGCCTCGATGTGAGCGAAGTTGTCGTCACTGATGCGGACGGTGCCTCCGCGGTGAACCCGGATCGTCCGGCTGTCTACGCGATCGAGGTCACTTTCAAGTCAGACGACAGCCAGCTATCGATAGACGCAGCTAGGCGAGCCGAGGACCACGAGTGCACACGCTCCTAGCAGCGGTTTTCGTCATCTCGGTCTCGATGTCATCGGCAAGCTCGGGAGACAGCGATGGCGGGACAGACTTCTTCACTGGCGCGGATCAAGGGACCCTCGTCGTCTCGGGCAGCCGAACGACGGGGAATCCAGATAACAGCACGTCTCCGTTCTACGATGCGGGCACAGGCCCCAGCCATCCGGTCAAGGAGTTCGACTTCGACGCATGCCTCGCCGACTGGGACAGCTACAAGGGATGCTTTCGCGCACGCACAGATGCGGACCCTGCTGTGGACGAACCGGCCATCGCAGCGGTCCCCGCGATCACCCTCACGGACCTCGCGCAGTTCGCTCCGGCGCCCGTCACCGCCTCGGGTGAGCCCGACAACCTCGGCGTCGCAGGGATGCCGACGAACTTCGTCGCCGCGGCATCCACTCATACGCAATCAGGAACGCTGTTCGCTATCCCGGTCACCGTGCGCTTCACCCCGGTCGGCTACGACTTCCGGTACGGGGACGGCGATTCCGCATCGACGACCACCGGCGGACAGACCTGGTCGGCGCTCGGCCAGGCGCAGTTCACACCCACCGCCACCAGCCACACCTATCGAGACCGCGGCACGTACGACGCGAGCGTCACCGTGCGCTACGCGGCCGAGGTAGACCTCGGGGTCGGCTGGTTCCCGGTCGAGGGTCAGCTCTCCATCGACGGTCCGACCCAGCAGATCCGCATCTTCGAGGCCCACACGGCACTTGTCGCCCGCACCTGCGTCGAGCAACCCGCAGCCCCGGGGTGCTGAACGTCGACGGTCGTCGTTACTCTGAGTCCATGCCTCGCGCCGACCGCCTCATGCTGCTCGACACCGCCAGCCTCTACTTCCGCGCGTTCTACGGTGTTCCCGACAAGGTGAAGGCACCGGACGGCTCTCCGATCAATGCGGCGCGCGGCCTGCTCGACATCATCGCCAAGCTCGTCACCCTGTACGAGCCCACGCACGTGATCGCCTGCTGGGACGACGACTGGCGTCCGCAGTGGCGCGTCGACCTCATCCCCAGCTACAAGGCGCACCGGGTCGTCGAGGTCGTCCCCGCCGGGCCCGATGTCGAAGAGGTCCCCGACCCGCTCGAGGCGCAGATCCCCTTGATCCGCGAGACGCTCACCGCCATCGGCATCCCGATCATCGGCGTCGCCGAGCACGAGGCCGACGACGTCATCGGCACGCTCGCCACGAACTCCGCGATTCCTGTCGACATCGTTACGGGAGACCGCGACCTGTTCCAGCTCGTCGACGATGCACGCGACGTACGGGTCATCTATACAGCAAAGGGTATGAGCAACCTCGAGATCGTCACCGACGCCACGGTCGTCGCGAAGTACGGCGTGCTCCCGTCTCAGTACGCCGACTTCGCCACCATGCGCGGAGACGCATCCGACGGCCTCCCCGGAGTCACCGGCGTCGGCGACAAGACCGCGGCCATCCTGCTGCAGGCTCACGCCGACCTCGAAGGCATCCGCGCCGCTGCAGAAGCCGGCGAAGGCATGAGCGCCGGCGTGCGGGCGAAGGTTCTCGCCGCATCCGCCTACCTCGACGTCGCCCCGACTGTCGTCGCCGTCGCGACGTCGCTCCCCATCACCGCCCCCGGCATCCCGCTCCGGGTGCTCGACCCCGCAGAGGCGGATGCCGCGACAGCCCTCGCCGAGAAGTGGAACCTCGGGTCGTCGATGGTCCGCGCGGTCACCGCGGTCTCGAACGCCGCCCTCGCCGCCAGCTGACTACGCGTCCGGAACGCTTCACTCCGCCCAGGACAGCAACCGCTCAAGACCCCACGTCGTGACGATCCGCGACGACGGCACGCCCGCGCGCTCCGCCCTTTCGGCGCCGTGGTCGAGAAGAGAAAGCTGACCGGGCGCGTGCGCATCAGAATCGATCGAGAAGAGGCATCCCGCCTCCAAGGCGATCGCGATCAGCTCGTCGGGCGGATCCTGGCGCTCCGGCCGAGAGTTGATCTCCACCGCGACACCGTTCTCGGCGCAGGCCGCGAAGACGGCGGCGGCATCGAACTCGGATTGCGGTCGCGTCCCTCGACTGCCCTCGACGAGCTGCCCGGTGCAGTGCCCGAGCACGTTGACCCGCGGATGCGACACCGCGGCGATCATCCGGGCCGTCATCGGTCGCCGGTCCATGCGCAGTTTGGAGTGCACCGACGCCACGACGATGTCGAGCTCCTCGAGCAGAGATTCCTCCTGGTCCAACCCGCCGTCTTCGAGGATGTCGACCTCGATCCCGGCGAGCAGCGTGAACCCGTCGCCGGATTCCGCGCGCACCAGCGGCATCTGCTCGCGCAGTCGCTCGGCCGACAGACCCCGCGCCACCCGCAGCCGCGGCGAGTGATCCGTGATCGCCTGATACTCGTGCCCCTGCGCCCGGGCGGCCGCCGCCATCACCGAGATCGACGTCGTGCCGTCGGACCAGTCGGTGTGCGCATGCAGGTCACCACGCAGCTTCGCGCGCAGTTCGGAGACGATCTCCGGCTCGACGTCTCCGCGCAGTTCGACGAGATAGTCGGGCACCTGCCCCGATTGCGCCTGTCGGATGACCGCGAAGGTCGACTCGCCGATTCCCTTCGCAGCCCGCAGCCGCGTCGGATCCGACTGCACGTCGTCGGGAAGATCCTGGAGCGTCTGCGCCGCCTGACGGAACGCCTTCGCCCGGTAGCGCGAGGCGCGCTCGCGCTCCAGCAGTGAAGCGATCTCGAGCAGGGCGTCGACGGGATCCATGGTCACTCCTTGATGGCGGCCAGTTCGCGGCTCACACCGATCCACTCGTCGAGCTTGGCGAGCGCCAGTCCCTCGTCCAGCGCGGCAGCGGCACGCTCATGTCCTTCGCGCAGCCGCTCGAGGATCGGGCGCTGCACCTGAGTCGCGTCCTGAGAGAGTTCGAACGCGACGATGCCGGCGGCGGCATTGAGCAGCACGATGTCGCGCACCGCTCCCTGCTCCCCCTCGAGCGTTCGGCGGAGCACCTCGGCGTTGTGCTGCGGCGAGCCGCCGAGCAGATCGGCGAGGTCGGCGGTCGGGATGCCGAGATCCCGAGGATCCAGGTCGTGCTCATGGATGTCACCGCGAGTGACCTCCCAGATGCGACTGTGCCCCGTGGTGGTGAGTTCGTCGAGCCCATCGTCTCCGCGGAACACCAGCGCGGTCGCGCCGCGGGTCCGGAAGACACCGGTGATCAGCGGCACGCGTTCGATCTGCGCGACTCCGACGGCATTGGCCTCGGCGCGAGCCGGGTTGCACAGCGGGCCGAGCATGTTGAACACCGTGGGCACGCCGAGCTGCGCGCGCACCGCGCCCGCGTGCTTGAAACCGGGGTGGAACGCGCCGGCCCACGCGAACGTGATGCCGGTGCGATCGAGGATGGATGCCACGGCGGCAGGGTCGAGAGAGAGTTCCAGGCCGAGCGCACCGAGCACGTCGGAAGAACCGGAGGCCGAGCTCGCCGCACGGTTGCCGTGCTTGACGACCGGGATGCCGGCCGCACCGATGACGATCGCTGCGGTGGTGGACACGTTCACCGTTCCGACGCGGTCGCCGCCGGTCCCCACGATGTCGAGGACGTTCGGCGACACGGGCAGCGGAACGGCCGCCTCGAGAATCGCGTCGCGGAAGCCGACGATCTCATCGATCGTCTCGCCTTTCGCGCGCAGCGCGATCAGGAAGCCCGCGAGCTGCGCCTCCGTGACGTCACCCTGCATGATCTGGCGCATCGCCCACGTCGACTCCCAGACCGAGAGGTCGCGGCGCTCCAGCAGAGAGGTGAGCACATCGGACCAGGTCAGGGAATCAGCCATGTGTGCGATCCTATCGGCGTCGAGAAAACGTGCAGATGGATCAGCACGCGCGCGCGTCGCGCGAGCATCCGCCGTTTCCCGCGTATTCACCGGGTATTCGCAGTGACTTCTTAGGGTCCCCTAAGTCCAATACGGGCGAAACTGCGCCCCCTGGTGCGAGAATCACCCCTGCGGATCGGCCATAATGGAAGGGTGACGACCTCAGCGACGTATGCCCCGGCGGCGAGAACGATCAAGCGGCCCAACCCGGTAGCTGTCGGCACCATTGTGTGGCTCGGCAGCGAGGTGATGTTCTTCGCGGGACTCTTCGCGATCTACTTCACTCTCCGCAGCACCTCTCCCGAGCTCTGGGCCGACCGCACCGAGCTCCTGAACGTTCCGTTCGCCGCCGTGAACACGGCAATCCTGGTGCTGTCGTCCTTCACCTGCCAGATGGGCGTCTTCGCCGCCGAAGACCTGCAGCCCTACAAGATCAACAAGGGCCAGAAGAACGGTGCCGGTCGTCGCCGCCTCTTCGGCTGGGGCATGGTCGAGTGGTTCTTCCTCACCTTCGCGCTCGGCGCGATCTTCGTCTCCGGGCAGGTGTGGGAGTACGCGCAGCTGGTCGCTGAGGGCATGCCCATCAGCGCCGACTCCTACGCTTCCGCGTTCTACCTGACGACGGGCTTCCACGCCCTGCACGTCACGGGCGGACTCGTCGCGTTCCTGCTCGTGATCGGCCGTGCGTACGCCGTCAAGAACTTCCGGCACAAGGAGGCGACCTCCTCGATCGTGGTGTCCTACTACTGGCACTTCGTCGACGTCGTCTGGATCGTGCTGTTCCTCGTTATCTACTTCCTGAAATAAGAGCGGAGCTGATCCCCGAGATGGCACGAGACAAGAAGCGCCGTTCTGGCGGCCGTCGCAGTCCGTTGGCGGCGGCCGCGCTCATCGGAGCAGGCCTCATGATCACCGGCGCTGTGTACGCCGGTGCATCCGCCGCGTTCGCGGCCACCGACACCCAGACCGTGGCGACCGAACTGACGGTCGAAGACGGCGAGAAGCTGTTCACGGCCAACTGCGCCACCTGCCACGGTCTCGACCTGCAGGGCACCGAAGCAGGCCCGAGCCTGTACGGCGTCGGCGAGCTGGCGGTCGAGTTCCAGGTCTCCACCGGCCGCATGCCGCTGCAGATGCAGGGGCCGCAGGCGCCGCAGAAGGAGCCTCAGTTCACCGAGGAGCAGATCCTCGCGATGGCCGCGTACATCCAGGCCGAGGCCCCCGGGCCGAGCTTCCCCGACGAAGAGATCCTGGACGGCGAGGGCGATGTCGCCGCCGGTGCGGAGCTCTTCCGCGTGAACTGCGCGATGTGCCACAACGTGTCTGCCGCCGGTGGCGCCCTCACCGAGGGCAAGTACGCCCCGGGCCTCAACGAGACCAGCGCGCTGCACATGTACGCCGCCATGGTCACGGGTCCGCAGAACATGCCGGTCTTCGGCGACATGAACCTGACCGACGAGGACAAGCGCGACATCATCTCGGCACTGCTCTTCCAGCAGCAGGCCGTGCCGGTCGGCGGTTTCACGCTCGGCAACCTCGGACCTGTCTCCGAGGGACTGTTCGTGTGGATCTTCGGTATCGGCGCGCTGGTCGCCATCACCGTATGGATCACGGCGAAGTCCAACTGACGCTTATTCATCGAAGAGGAACGTACGAGGAGCACCATGGCACACGACGACGACTCGCAGGCTCTTGACAGGGCCTACCAGCCCTCTCCAGGGCTGGGTGTCGCAGTCAGCGATCCCGTGCAGAACCCGGGGCTTCCGCCGCACCGCGCGCGGATGACCGACAAGGATCCTCGCGCTGAGAAGAACGCGGCTCGCACGGTCTACACCCTGTTCTACCTGTCGCTCGCCGGCAGCATCTGGGCGGTCGCCGCGTACATGCTGTTCCCGATCGAGAGCGGCGCGCTCATCGACATCCGGCAGAACAACCTTTTCATCGGCCTCGGCATCGCGCTCGCTCTGCTCGCCCTCGGAATCGGTGCGATTCACTGGTCCAAGGCTCTGATGTCCGACAAGGAGCACATCGAGTACCGGCACCCCACGCGCGGCAAGGACTCGACCCGCGAGGCGGCCGTCCAGGCGTTCGCCGAAGCCAACGAGGAGTCCGGCTTCGGACGCCGGTCCATGATCCGCAACTCGCTGTTCGCAGCCATCGTCGCATCTATCATCCCCGGGGTGACGCTGTTCCGCGGCCTGGCCCCTCACTCCACGCCGGATGACCCCACAGCGGGCGACCCGGTGGCCCTCCTCAAGCACACGATGTGGGACAAGGGCGCACGCCTGGTCCGCGACCCCGACGGCACGCCGATCCGCGCAGCGGACGTGACCCTCGGCTCTGCATTCCATGTGATCCCCGAGGAACTCGCTGAGCTGGGCCCCGAGGAGGGTTACCTCGAAGAGAAGGCCAAGGCCATCGTCCTGATGATGCGCCTGCGCCCCGAGCAACTCATCGAGGCCGACGACCGCAAGGACTGGTCCTACGACGGCATCGTCGCCTACTCCAAGGTCTGCACACACGTCGGATGCCCCGTGGCACTGTACGAGCAGCAGACTCACCACCTGCTGTGCCCGTGCCACCAGTCGCAGTTCGACGTCACGGACGCCGCCAAGGTCATCTTCGGCCCCGCGGCACGCCCGCTGCCGCAGCTGCCCATCACCGTCGATGACGAGGGCTACCTTGTCGCACGCAGCGACTTCAAGGAACCCGTCGGCCCGAGCTTCTGGGAGCGCCATTGAGCACCGCAACGCTGTCCAAAGACGACAAGGACACGAAGGCGCCTCTCGGCGGCCGTTTCGTCGGTGCCGCGTCGAACTACATCGATGAGCGCACGAGCCTGTCGGGCTTCGTCAAGGAGCTCGGTCGAAAGATCTTCCCCGACCACTGGTCCTTCATGCTCGGCGAGATCGCGCTGTGGAGCTTCGTGGTCGTGTTCCTCTCCGGGACCTTCCTGACCTTCTTCTTCCAGGCGTCGATGGTCGAGACCCACTACACGGGTGCCTACGCCCCGATGCGCGGGATCGCGATGTCGGCTGCTCTCGAGTCGTCGCTGAACATCTCGTTCGATCTGCGCGGTGGGCTGCTGGTCCGCCAGATCCACCACTGGGCTGCTCTGGTGTTCATCGCCGGCATCGGCGTGCACATGCTGCGCATCTTCTTCACCGGCGCGTTCCGCAAGCCGCGTGAGCTGAACTGGGTGATCGGCTTCGTGCTGTTCATCCTGGCGCTGGCGGAGGGCTTCACGGGCTACTCTCTTCCCGATGACCTGCTCTCGGGCAACGGTCTCCGCATCATCGACGGCATGGTCAAGGGCATCCCGCTGATCGGCACGTGGACGTCGTTCATCGTGTTCGGCGGCGAGTTCCCGGGCACCGACATCGTCGGCCGTCTGTACACGCTGCACATCCTGCTGCTGCCGCTGCTGGTCATCGGTCTGATCGTCGTGCACCTGATGCTCATGATCGTCAACAAGCACACGCAGTTCGCCGGCCCCGGCCGCACCAACGACAACGTCGTGGGCTACCCGATGATGCCGGTCTACATGTCGAAGATGGGCGGTTACCTGTTCATCGTGTTCGGCACGATCGTGCTGATCGCGACGTTCTTCCAGATCAACCCGATCTGGGCCTACGGGCCGTACGACCCCTCCCCCGTCTCCGCCGGCACGCAGCCGGACTGGTACATCGGCTTCGCCGACGGCGCCCTCCGACTCGCCCCGTCGAACCTGGATCTGGTGCTGTTCGATCGGACCTGGTCGTTCGGCATCCTGCTCCCGCTCGTGGTGCTGGGTCTGTTCATCGTGATCGTCGCCATCTACCCGTTCCTCGAGGCATGGCTCACCGGAGACAAGCGCGAGCACCACATCGCTCAGCGTCCCCGCAACGCCGCCACCCGCACCGCCATCGGCGCGGCCGGCGTCATCTTCTACGCGGTGCTCTGGGCTGCCGCATCCTCCGACCTCATCGCGACGCACTTCATGCTCACGATGGAAGGCGTCATCCACACGCTGCAGGCCCTCCTGTTCATCGGACCGATCCTCGGATACTTCGTCACCAAGCGCATCTGTCTCGCGCTCCAGAAGAAGGATCGCGAGATCGTGCTGCACGGTTACGAGTCGGGCCGCATCGTCCGTCTCCCCGGCGGCGAGTTCATCGAGGTGCACCAGCCGGTCGACAAGTACGACCGCTGGAAGCTCATCGATGTCGACGGCTACGAGCCGCTCGTGGTCCGTCCGAACGCCAAGGGCCGCATCCCGTGGACCGAGAACGTGCGCTCGTCCCTCTCGCGCTGGTTCTTCGAGGACCGCATCGCCCCGCTCACGCAGGCCGAGGTGGAAGCCGCAGATGCGCACCAGCATCACGTCGAGGTTCAGAACGAGGAGACCGAGGCAGCCGAGATCCAGGGCGCTCACGAGCGCGCCGGAGCTCCCGATGCTCCGCTGGTCGCGACCGAGACCCACGTCGAGGAGACCGCGAACACCCCGAGCACGGTGATCGCCACGGAACCCCTCAAGAAGTCGAGCAAGAAGAAGTCGGAGGAGAGCGAGTAAGCCGCACTCCCCCATCGATGAAGGCCTCGTCCGATCCGGACGGGGCCTTCTTCGTTATGACCGCTGTGAAAGGATCGGATCATGTCCTCGGTCGTACAGCTCATCCGTTCCGCTTCGCTCGCCGATGCCCCGTACGCGTATGCGGCCACCGCTCCGGCAGGCTCCCGCCTCATCTTCCTCGCCGGTTCCTGCCCGTTGAACGAAGACGGAACGACCACGGCGCCCGGCGATTACGCTGCCCAGGCCGCGCAGTGCATGCAGACCCTGACCAAGGCGCTTCGCGCGGCTGAGGCGACGCTTACCGACGTCATCAGTACGCGCGTGCTGGTCGCTTCGTCGGCACAGGCTGATCTCGTCACCGCATGGGACGTCGTGCACGCCGCGTTCGGCGCACACGATGTCCCCAGCACGCTGTTGGGGGTCACGGTTCTCGGCTACGACGACCAGCTCGTCGAGATCGAGGCTGTCGCCGCTGTCAGCGGGGCGTAGAGACAGCTCGAGACATGCGGCCGTCGGGTGCAGATGACGATCAGCCTCTGAGCTCGTCGTACCCTGGCGGGATTCCGGCGGAGATCGACGCGAATCCGCTGAATCGGCGACGATGCCGCCCCCTAGGCTGAGGTCATGATCGATCGTGTCGACTTCTTCGCCGCCAAGCTCGACTACGAGACGGATGCCAGTGACGTCCATGCCGCCTTGAAGGCCGGAGAGCAGCTCGTCGTGATCGATGTGCGCTCCGACGAAGCCTGGGCACAGGGGCGGGTCTCCGGCGCTGTACACATGCACTACAGCGAGATCGCCGCCCGTGCCTATCAAGAGATCCCTGCAGACGCCGAGGTCGTCGTCTACTGCTGGAGCCCCGGATGCAACGCCGGAGCGAAGGGAGCTCTCGAATTCGCGAAACTCGGGTACAGCGTGCGCGAGATGATCGGCGGTTTCGAGTACTGGGTCCGCGAGGGATACCCGGTCGAGGATGCCGACGGCGTGCACCGCCGCCCCGTCGACCCGCTCACCGGCATCGCGCGCATCCGCAGCCGCGCCTGATCCGACATCGCGCGCACACACGAAGAAGGCCCTCGGACGAATCCGAGGGCCTTCTTCGACACTGCTGATCAGCGCGCGAAGTGACCGCGGTAGTACTCGAAGACCCAGCCGACGATCGCGACGACGAAGATCGCGAGTCCGATCGGCAGGAGGAAGTGCCCGACGGCGAGGCCGACGACGAACACGGCGGCGGAACCGGCGAGGACGATCGGCCACCAGGACCAAGGGCTGAACTCGCCGAGCTCAGGGTCGCCGTCGTCGATATCTGCCGTCAGGATGTCTTCCGGCAGCTCACCGCCCTGGGCACCGTGCGTGCGGTCCAGGTAGAACGCGATCATGGCGCCCATGAAAGCCGCGAAGAACAGAGCGACCGTTCCGACCCACTCGATCTGGTTGACGAGCGGCAGAGTGGGGTTGGCCAGGATGTTCCAGCCCGTGTAGACGACGCCGATGAGAGCGAAGAAGGCGGTCAGGATCCACCAGAGAATGACGTTGTCGCGCATGACTTAGTGGGCCTCTCGCTCGCCGGGGGCCGTGGTGGCGAACTCGGCCGCCTCCGGGTGGTTCAGGTCGAATGCCGGGCGCTCACTGCGGATGCGCGGGATCGACGTGAAGTTGTGACGCGGCGGCGGGCAGGACGTCGCCCACTCGAGCGACGCACCGTAGCCCCACGGGTCGTTGACGGTGACCTTCGGTGCCTTGCGGGCCGTGATCCAGACATTCAGGAAGAACGGGAGCATCGAGGCACCGAGGATGATCGCCCCGATGGTGGAGACCTGGTTCTGCCAGGTCCAGCCGTCGGCAGCCGAGTAGTCGGCGTAGCGACGCACCATGCCGTCGACGCCCAGCCAGTGCTGAATGAGGAACGTCATGTGGAAGCCGATGAACAGCATCCAGAAGTGCACGTAGCCGAGACGCTCGTTCAGCATGCGGCCCGTCCACTTCGGCCACCAGAAGTAGAACCCGGCGAACATGGCGAAGACGACGGTTCCGAAGACGACGTAGTGGAAGTGCGCGACCACGAAGTACGAGTCGGACAGGGCGAAGTCCAGCGGCGGGGCCGCGAGGATGACACCGGTCAGACCTCCGAAGACGAAGGAGACGAGGAAGCCGAGAGCGAAGACCATCGGCGTCTCGAAGGTCACCGATCCTCGCCAGAGCGTGCCGATCCAGTTGAAGATCTTCACACCCGTCGGCACGGCGATGAGCATCGTCATCACTGCGAAGAACGGCAGCAGCACCGAGCCAGTCACGTACATGTGGTGAGCCCACACCGCGACGGAGAGTGCGGCGATCGCGATGGTCGCGTACACCAGGGTCTTGTACCCGAAGATCGGCTTGCGGCTGAACACCGGGAAGATCTCCGACACGATGCCGAAGAACGGCAGCGCGATGATGTAGACCTCAGGGTGTCCGAAGAACCAGAACAGGTGCTGCCAGAGCAGGACGCCGCCGTTCTGCGGGTCGTAGATGTGCGCACCGAGGATGCGGTCGGCGGCGGCGGCGAAGATCGCCGCAGCGAGGACCGGGAAGGCCATCAGCACGAGCAGGCTCGTGATGAGCGTGTTCCACGAGAAGATCGGCATCCGCCACATGGTCATGCCGGGGGCACGCATCGTGATGATCGTCGTGATGAAGTTCACCGCACCGAGGATCGTTCCGAAACCGGAGATTCCGAGACCGACCATCCACAGGTTCCCGCCCGCTCCGGGCGTGAACGACGCGCTGGCGAGCGGCTGATACGCGAACCAGCCGAACGACGCCGCCCCCTGCGGGGTGAGGAAGCCGGCGACCGCGATGGTCGAGCCGAACAGGAACAGCCAGAAAGCGAAGGCGTTCAGTCGTGGGAACGCGACATCGGGAGCACCGATCTGCAGGGGCAGGATGGCGTTGGCGAAGCCGGCGAAGAGCGGCGTCGCGAACATGAGCAGCATGATCGTGCCGTGCATCGTGAACAGCTGGTTGTACTGCTCCTTCGTCGGGACGATCTGCATTCCCGGCGCGAACAGCTCGGCGCGGATGACCAGTGCCATCACGCCACCGAGGAGGAAGAACAGCACGGACGCGATCAGATACATGTACCCGATGGTCTTGTGGTCCGTGGAGGTGATCCACTTGACGACGATGTTGCCCTTCTGCTCCACGCGCGAGGTGCTCATCAGAGCGGCCTGGCGGGCGGGCAGAGCAGTGGGTCGGGAGCGGGGGGCCTCATCGGTGCGGGGGGCTTCAGTTGTCGACATGGCTTACTCCTCTCCTTCCTCGGAGTCGTCCTCGGGGGTGGTGCCGGGGTAGTTCTGCAGACGGTCGTACGCGTCCGAGATGTCTCCCGTGTTGCCCTGCTCATCGAGCGACGCGAGATAGGCGTCGTACTCGTCCTGCTCGACGACCTTGACGTTGAAGAGCATCATCGAGTGGTACTCGCCGCAGAGCTCGGCGCACTTGCCGGCGTACTCGCCGACGCGCGTCGGGATGAAGGACCAGGAGTTGTCCTTGCCGATGAACATGTCCTTCTTGTACAAGAAGTCGATGATCCAGAAGGAGTGGATGACGTCGCGCGACTGCAGGTCGATCGTGACCTTCTTGTCGACCGGCAGGACCAGAGTCGGCAGCTGCGACTGGTCGATGTTGCCCTCGGCGTCGGGCTGGGCCTGGATGCCCATCGTCCAGACGGTGTCGTCATCGGACTCGGCGTCGTACTGGAAGTCCCATGCCCACTGCTTCGCGATCGCGGTGATCTCGACGTCGGGGTCGTCCCACTTCGTCTCGATCTCGTTCTGGTCGCGGGCCGTGAAGAAGAACATTCCCAGCACCAGGATGAGCGGCACGATCGTGTAGAAGATCTCGATCGGCATGTTGTAGCGCATCTGGACCGGCAGGCCGGTCTGGCCCTTGCGGCGGCGGTACGCGATCGCCGCCCAGGCCATGAGGCTCCAGGTGATGACGCCGACCGCGAGGAGGACGATCCACGAGTTGACCCAGAGGCCGGAGACTCGCTCGGTCTGGTTGGTGGCCGCGGGCTCACCCTCGATGAAGCCGGGAAGGTAGCCGTTCAACTCGGTGGTGGTACATCCCGCCAGGACCACGGCTGCCGCCACTCCCAGGGGGAGAGCGACCCAACGAAGGCGGTGTTTCGAGGGCACGATGCACCTTTCAGATTGCGGACAGGGCACACCCCAAGTCTAGGGCAACCTCACACCTGATTCATGCCAAGCACGCAGCTTGGCGGGGTCTTTCGGATCAGTGGAAGCTGTCGCCGCAGGCGCAGCTGCCTGCCGCGTTGGGGTTGTCGATCGTGAAGCCCTGCTCGGAGATCGTGTCCTTGAAATCGATGGATGCACCGTCGAGATACGGGACGCTCATGTTGTCGACGATGACCTCCACGCCGTCGAAGTCGACGGTCACGTCGTCTTCCAGGAAACGCTCGTCGAAGTAGAGCTGGTAGATCAGGCCGGAGCATCCGCCAGGCTGGACGGCGACGCGCAGACGGAGGTCGTCGCGACCCTCCTGCTCGAGCAGGTTCTTCACCTTGACGGCAGCGGCGTCGGTGAGGCTGATGCCGTGCGCCTGGGTGGTGGTCTCAGCGGAAGTCAGTGTGGTGTCGCTCATGTCGCTCCTTGTCACGGGGCCGCAGGGGCACGGCGTTCCCGCCAATTCTACCGCCGGTCGGACCGGAAGGGTCAGACCTCGCGCGCGTTCATCCGGGTGAGGAGCAGCGCCTCCGTGGCGACCGCGTGCCGGAAGGTGTCGAGATGAAGCGACTCGTTCGGGCTGTGTGCGCGGGAATGCGGGTCCTCCACCCCCGTGACCAGGATCTCGGCGGCTGGGAACTCGCGCACGAGGTCGGCGATGAAGGGGATGGATCCGCCGACTCCGAGATCGACCGGATCGACCCCGTATGCGTCCCGCATCGCGTCACGGGTCAGCGAGACCGCCCATCCGCTCGTGTCCACCAGGAAGCCGTTGCCGAGGTCGACGTCGGAGAAGGTGAGGTCCGCGCCGAACGGCGCGTGCGCGCGGAGGTGGGCTTCGAGGGCCGCGTACGCGTCTTCCCCCGTCTGGCCCGGCGCAACGCGCGCGCTGATCACGACCGTCACCTCGGGGAGGAGGGTGTTGGATGCCGCGGCCACGCTCGTGGCGTCGATGCCGATGACGGTGATCGACGGCTTGTTCCAGATGCGGCTGAGGATGGTGCCGTTCCCGATCGGCGTGGTGCAGGGAAGCAAGCCCGCCTCGTCGCGGAGCGTCTCCTCGGAGTACTCGGGAGTCGGGGCATCGCGCTCGGTCATCCCCTCGACCGCGACCGAGCCGTCGTCGTTCCACAGCGTCGAGAGCAACCGGATGGTCGTCATCATGGCGTCGGGCGCCGCTCCCCCGAACATGCCGGAGTGCGAGGCGTGGTCGAGCGTGCGCACGCGCAGCGTGAACCGAGCATTGCCTCGCAGCGAGACCGTGAGGCCCGGAGTCACCGAGTCCCAGTTGCCCGAGTCGGCGACGACGATGGCGTCGGCGCGCAGTGCTTCCTTGTTGTCGGACAGGAACTGCGCGAAGGAGCGGGAGCCGTACTCCTCCTCCCCCTCGATGAACATGGCGATGCCCAGATCGAGGTCGTCGCCGAGTGCGTCGCTGACGGCACGGATAGACGCGATGTGCGCCATGATCCCGGCCTTGTCGTCTGCCGCGCCGCGGCCGTACAGACGCCCGTCGCGCACCGTCGGCTCGAACGGCGGCGTCTCCCACAGTGCGTCGTCGCCGGGAGGCTGCACGTCGTGGTGCGCGTAGAGAAGGATCGTGGGCTTGCCGTTGCGGGCGGCGCGGGTGGCCAGCACCGCTGGCTGCCCATGCTCATCGGTGCCGGGAATCAGGGCTCGGAGCACGCGCACCTCGTCGAACACCCCGGTACCGCGGGCGAGCGACGCGACGGCATCCGCACTGCGCTCCAGCTGCGTCTGATCGAAAGCCGGCCAGGCCATGCCCGGAATGCGGACGAGGTGACCGAGATCAGACAGCGAGGAAGGGATGCCGATCGCCACCGCCTCGAGGACCGCCGCCTCGGACTCGCTGGACGATGTCGACGGGCCGGGGTGAGCAGAAGAGTTCATGCGAGTAATCTTAAGGTGATCCACCTTCAGCGAACCGAGGAATCTCGTGGCCACTACCCCTGTCTCCCCTTCGACGAACGACGACGCCTCCCAGACGCCAGCCGTCGGCAAGGGCCGTGCGACGCCGACCCGCGCGGAGCAGGAGGCGGCCCGCCGCCGTCCCCTGGTCGCGAACACCAAGGAGGCAAAGGCGGCCGCCCGCGCCGAGCTCAATGAGCGTCGGGCGCGCGCACAGGCCGGAATGGCGGCCGGCGAGGAGAAGTATCTCCCCGTTCGCGACCGCGGCCCGCAGCGCCGTTGGGTGCGCGACTACGTGGATGCCGGCTGGCACCCCGCAGAGTTCGTGATGGCCGTCATGGTCCTGGTCATCCTCGCGTCGCTGATCCCCGCCAACCTCGCGATCTCCTTCTACGCCTACATCGTGATGATGGGCTACCTCGTCATCGCGATCGGCGGCATGATCCTGCTCGGCTTCCGCGTGAAGCGCAAGGTCGCCGCCAAGTTCGGCGCGGAGCGCATGGAGAAGGGCCTCGGCTGGTACGCCGGGATGCGCGCCCTGCAGATGCGATTCATGCGTCTGCCGAAGCCGCAGGTCAAGCGCGGACAGTACCCCGACTGATCAGTCCGCGGTTGAGTTCGCGGCCCCAGAACGGGCCGCGGTAGAGGAACGCCGTGTATCCCTGCACGAGGGTCGCACCGGCATCCAGACGCTCCTGCACGTCGGAAGGGGTCTCGACTCCACCGACGGCGATGACGCAGAACTCAGCGGGCACCGCGGCGCGCACGATGCGGAGCACCTCGAGAGAACGCTGCTTCAGCGGCGCGCCTGACAGCCCGCCGGCGCCTGCGGCCTCGACCGCCGCGTCGTCGGTGAGCAGACCGTCGCGGCTGATCGTGGTGTTGTGCGCGATGATGCCGGCGAGTCCCTCCTCGACGGCCATCCGCGAGATCGCGGCGAGCTCCTCGTCGGGAAGGTCGGGTGCGATCTTCACGAGCAGGGGCGTCGTGCCGGATGCCTCACGGACGGCGCGCAGCAGCGGTGCCAGGGTCTCGACGGCCTGCAGTCCGCGGAGCCCGGGTGTGTTCGGGGACGACACGTTCACGGCGAGGTAGTCGGCGAGCGGCGCGAGCCTGGTCGCCGAGGCGACGTAGTCGGCAGTGGCATCCTCGACCTCGACCACGCGGCTCTTGCCGATGTTGACGCCGACCACCGTGTCGGGTGCGCCACGGCGCAGCTTCGCGAGACGCCGCGCCACGGCATCCGCTCCCTGATTGTTGAAGCCCATCCGGTTGATGACGGCCCGGTCGGCGATGAGACGGAACAGCCGCGGCTTCGGGTTCCCCTCCTGCGGGATCGAGGTCACGGTGCCCACCTCGACGTGACCGAAGCCGAGCGCGGCAAGACCGCGGACGCCGACGGCGTTCTTATCGAAGCCGGCGGCGATGCCGAAGGGCGACGGGAACGTGAGTCCGAGAGCCTCGACCCGGAGGGACGGGTCGGGGCGCGTCAACGCACGGGTCGCCATCGAGAACGGCGGTGTCCCGAGGACGCGGATCACCGCCATGCCGGCGTGATGGGCGAACTCGGGATCGAAGCGCGAGAGGACAGCGCGGAAAAGCAGCGGATACATCCCTGCAAGATTACCGGTCTGCGGACTCCTGCTTCGAGTGGTCGGCGCGAAGATCTGTGATGGCGGACTCGAAGTCCTCGAGCGAGTCGAACGCCTGGTAGACGCTGGCGAAACGGAGGAAGGCGACCTCGTCGAGTTCGCGCAGCGGCCCGAGGATCGCGAGGCCGATCTCGTTCGTGTCGAGTTGCGAGACGCCGGTCTGCCGTACCGCCTCCTCCACCCGCTGAGCGAGGATCGCCAGGTCGGCCTCGGTCACGGGCCGACCCTGGCAGGCCTTGCGCACGCCGGAGATGACCTTCTCCCGGCTGAACGGCTCCATGACGCCGGACCGCTTGATGACGTTGAGGCTCGCCGTCTCGGTGGTCGTGAACCGGCCGCCGCACTCCGGGCACTGACGGCGGCGCCGGATGGAGAGCCCGTCATCGCTGGTGCGCGAATCGATCACGCGCGAATCAGGGTGACGACAGAAGGGGCAGTGCATTTGACCGATCCTACGCCGTGAAGCGCGCCTCGATCGCCTCGCCGTGGGCTGGCAGCACCTCGGCGTTGGCGAGCGCCACGACCCCTTCGCGCACCGCGGCGAGAGCGGCTCGATCGTAGGAGATGACCTGCTGCGGGCGGAGGAATGTGTAGGCCCCGAGTCCGGGAGCGTAGCGTGCCTGTCCCCCGGTCGGCAGCACGTGGTTGCTGCCCGCCATGTAGTCGCCGAGGCTCACCGGGGTCTGATCGCCGACGAAGACCGCGCCGGCGCTCGTGAAGACGGATGCCGCTTCTTCGGCGTCCGCGAGGTGCAGCTCGAGGTGCTCGGGCGCGTAGGCATTGCTGAAGGCTGCGGCCATCGCACGGTCGTCGACGAGGACGATGGCGGACTGCGGTCCGTCGATTGCGACGCGCACGCGCTCACTGTGCCTGGTGGTCGCGGCGAGCCTGTCGACCTCTTCGACGACGCGACCGACGAGCTCGGGGGCATCGGTGACCAGCACCGCGGACGCCTGCTCGTCGTGCTCGGCCTGGCTGATGAGGTCGGCGGCGATCAGACGAGGATCGGCATCCGCGTCGGCCACGATGAGGATCTCTGTGGCGCCGGCCTCCGAGTCCGTGCCGACGACGCCGGCGACGGCGCGCTTGGCGGAGGCGACGAAGTTGTTGCCCGGCCCCGACACGACATCGACCGGGTCGAGCCCGATCGATGGCACTCCGTGCGCGAAGGCGCCGATCGCGCCGGCGCCACCCATGGCGTAGACCTCGGTGATGCCGAGCAGCCCGGCCGCCGCGAGGATCGTCGGGTGGATGCGGCCGTCCTGATCCGCCTGCGGCGGCGAGGCGAGCGCGATGTGCTCGACGCCGGCGACCTGTGCCGGTACGACGTTCATGATCACACTCGACGGGTACACCGCCTTGCCGCCGGGGATGTAGACACCGACGCGCTGCACCGGCTGCCAGCGTTGGAGGATCCGCGCCCCTGGTCCGATCTGGGTGGTCTGCGGGTCGGGGACCTGGGCTTCCGAGCCCTGGCGCACGCGGACGATCGCCTCTTCGAGGGCGGCGCGCACGATCGGATCGACCGAGGCGAGAGCCTGGCCGATGTGCTCGGCCGGTACGCGGACCGCGTGCCCGGCGACCCGGTCGAACTGCTCAGCCTGCTCACGGAGAGCGGCCTCGCCGCGCTCGCGCACGTCGTCGACGATGCGGGTCGCCGTGTCGAGTGCCTCCGCGCGCGCCTGGGTGGCGCGGGGCACGGCCGCGAGCATGTCACTGGGCGAAAGCTCGCGCCCCCGCAGGTCGATCGTTCGCATGTCAGCCTTTCGTGATGTCGAAGATCTCGTGAAGGTACCCGATGCGGCCGTCGTCATGGCGGATGACGTAGGCCCCTCCCCTGTCTTCGATCACGAGTGCCCAGGCGTTCGGCCCGATGCGGAACAGCGGCTCGCCACGCTCGTCGTGCACGTCGCGCTCGGAGGGCGCGAGGATCCAGAACGGCTGAACGGCGGGCACGGGTGTCTCACGCGGGTTCGTGGCGTCGAGGTCGGAATCGAACTCGGTCTCGCGCTCAGCGTCGGACTCTGAGGCCCGCAGATCGGACACGTGCTCGCCCGTCTCGATGCGTGCGGCCGTTCCGAGCAGCGACTCGATGCTGCCGGTGTCCGACACGATCTCGGGCTCCTCGCCGCGGGACCGCCGCGAGTATGCGGGCACGTACTCCTCGTCGGCCGTGACCTGCTCGGTGCCCGTGCCTCCCCCGGAGGCGTGGGAGGCGAGCGGAACCTGGGCGGCGAGGTCGAGGCGCGCGATCTCGTCGGTCGCCTGCGGACCGGACGCCTCACGATCGAAGTCGGCGGCGTCCGGCAGCACGGCCGTCTCCGCGTAGGTGGCCCCGACGCCGGGCTCCGACGCCGGCGCCGCTGCCTCTGCGTGGTCAGCGGCTTCGGAACGCTCCGGTCGCTCTGGGCGCGGACGCTCGATCACCGGACGCACCGGGTTCGCGTGGCGATGAGCCAGGGTGACGAGGCGACCGTGGAAGTCTTCCTTGAGCCCCGGGATGATGGGAGCGAAGACCGTGAGCGCGACCAGCGCCAGCGACGCGAGCAGCATCACGATGCCGTTCCACGGCAGGCCCCAGAACCCGCCGTCGATCAGGGTGGAGACGGAGAGCCACAGCGTGCCGAGCCAGACGGTTGCGGAGACGGAGAACGCGACGGACGCGAACTGGTCGATGCCGAGCGAGCCGACGCGGCGGATCCCGTCCGGCGAGAAGCGCCGCAGCACCAGCAGGAACACCGCGACAGTCGGCACGCCGATCGGCAGGATCCACTGGATCCCGATGCCCCAAAGGGAGAGTCCGCTGTTGAGGGGGAAGAAGGAGACGACGAAGGCCACCAGCCAGACGCCCACGATGAGGAGCTCGCGCAGGGTGAAGCCGAGGATGCCGAGCTGCGGGGTCACATCTTCGTCGTAGAGAACGCCGTCCTCCTCGCTGAAGGTCGCGTCCTCGGCATCCGGCTGTTCGGGCAGATCCGTGCTCATGGTCGTCCTTTCGTCACGGTTCTCGTCGGAGGCGTGCGTCTAGCCCTCCGACGGCTCACGATCCTACCTGCTCACCCCAGACAGGCGGGACCGAGCAGTGACTTGAGGTCACCGAAGAGGTCCGCCGACACCTTGACGGGCATCGGCACCTCGAAGACTTTGGCGCTGCCTCCGCGGTGCACGCGGAGCAGGACCTCGGTGTCGCCGTTATGCCGTCGCAGGATCTCGGCCAGCTCGTTCATGACGCGCTCCGTGGCTCGCTGCTCGGCGAGGACGAGTGACAACGGGCCGGCGGCGTCGAACGAGCCGACGTCCGGGGCGAACGCCGACTGCGCGTGGAGGTTCAACCCGTCGTCCCGCCGGGAGACGCGTCCTCGGACCGCCAGGATCGAGTCCTGCTGCAGGATGTGCTGGAACTCGATGTAGGTCTTGCCCATGAACATCACGGTGACCTCACCGTTGAAGTCCTCGACCGTGATCATGCCGTAGGGGTTGCCGCTGGCCTTGGCGACGCGGTGCTGCACGCTGGTCACGAGGCCGGCGACCGTGACCTGGTCTCCGTCCTGCATGTCCTCGGAGTTGTTCAGGTCGTGGATGGAGATCGACGCGTGCTTGGCGAGGGGGACCTCGAGGCCGGCCAGCGGGTGATCCGACACGTAGAGGCCGAGCATCTCCCGCTCGAACGCGAGCTTGTCCTTCTTGATCCACTCCGGTCGCGCGGGGACTTTGGCCGGTGCGACCTCTTCGGTGCCGTCGTAGAGGCTGTCGAAGTCGAATCCGATCGCTCCCTGCGCCTCGTTCCGCTTGCGATCCACCGCGGCTTCGACGGCATCCTCGTGCACCTCCATCAGGGCCCGGCGCGAGTCTCCCATCGAGTCGAAGGCGCCGGCCTTGATGAGGGATTCGACCGTGCGCTTGTTCGAGACGTGCAGCGGCACCTTATCGAGGAAGTGGTGGAACGAGTCGAACCGCCCGTCCTTGCGCGCCTTCACAATGCCGTCGACGACGTTGCTTCCGACGTTTCGGACGGCGCCGAGGCCGAAGCGGATGTCGTCGCCGATGGCCGCGAAGTAGTTGATCGACTCGGAGACATCGGGCGGCAGCACCTTGATGCCCATGCGGCGGCACTCGTTCAGGTACAGCGCCATCTTGTCTTTGGAGTCGCCGACGCTGGTGAGGAGCGCGGCCATGTACTCGGCCGGATAGTGGGCCTTGAGGTACGCGGTCCAGTAGGAGACGACGCCGTACGCCGCCGAGTGCGCTTTGTTGAAGGCATAGTCGGAGAACGGGAGCAGGATCTCCCAGATCGCGTTGACCGCGCCGTCGGAGTAGCCGTTGGCGTGCATGCCGGCCTGGAAGCCCTCGAACTGCTTGTCCAGCTCGGACTTCTTCTTCTTACCCATCGCACGACGGAGGATGTCGGCCTGACCGAGCGAGAATCCGGCGACGCGCTGCGCGATCGCCATCACCTGCTCCTGGTAGATGATCAGGCCATACGACTCGTCGAGGATGTCGGCGAGCGTCTCCTCGAACTCGGGGTGGATCGGCGTGATCGGCTGCGCGCCGTTCTTGCGGAGCGCATAGTTCGTGTGGGAGTTGGCACCCATGGGGCCCGGGCGGTACAGGGCGATGAGCGCCGAGATGTCACCGAAGTTGTCGGGCTTCATGAGGCGCATGAGGGAGCGCATCGGGCCGCCGTCGAGCTGGAACACGCCGAGAGATTCGCCGCGGCCCAGCAGGTCGTAGGCGCCGCGGTCGTCGAGAGGGAGATGCTCGAGGTCGAGCTCCTCGCCACGGTTCATGCGGATGTTGTCGAGCGCGTCCGAGATGATCGTGAGGTTGCGCAGCCCCAGGAAGTCCATCTTGATCAGGCCGAGCGACTCGCACGACGGGTAGTCGAACTGCGTGACGATCTGGCCGTCCTGCTCACGGCGCATGATGGGGATGATGTCGAGCAGCGGCTCCGACGACATGATGACGCCGGCGGCGTGGACACCCCACTGGCGCTTCAGTCCCTCGAGACCGAGGGCGCGGTCGAACACCGTCTTCGCCTCGGGATCGGTGTCGATGAGGGCGCGGAACTCGCTCGCCTCCTTGTACCGCTGATGCGAGGAGTCGAACATTCCGTCGAGGGGCATGTCCTTGCCCATCACGGGCGGCGGCATCGCCTTGGTGAGCCGCTCGCCCATGCTGAACGGGAAGCCCAGCACGCGGCCGGCATCCTTGAGCGCCTGCTTGGACTTGATGGTGCCGTAGGTGACGATCTGCGCGACGCGCTCCGAGCCGTACTTCTGGGTCACGTACTCGATGACCTCGCCACGACGCCGGTCATCGAAGTCGACGTCGAAGTCGGGCATCGACACGCGATCGGGGTTGAGGAAGCGCTCGAAGATGAGGCCGTGCTCGAGCGGGTCGAGGTCGGTGATGCGCATGGCGTACGCGACCATCGATCCCGCACCGGAGCCACGCCCCGGGCCGACGCGGATGCCGTTGTCCTTGGCCCAGTTGATGAAGTCGGCGACGACGAGGAAGTAGCCGGGGAACCCCATCTGCAGGATGATGCCGGTCTCGTACTCGGCCTGCTTGCGCACCTTGTCGGGAATGCCGTTCGGGTAGCGGTATTGGAGGCCGACCTCGACCTCTTTGATGAGCCAGCTGTCCTCGGTCTCCCCATCGGGGACGGGGAACCGGGGCATGTAGTTGGCCGCAGTGTTGAACTCGACCTCGCAGCGCTCCGCGATCAGCAGCGTGTTGTCACAGGCCTCTGGGTGGTCGCGGAACAGCTGCCGCATCTCGGCGGCCGTCTTGATGTAGTACCCGTCGCCGTCGAACTTGAAGCGGTTGGGGTCGTCGAGCGTCGAACCCGACTGTACGCAGAGCAGCGCCTCGTGCGCATCGGCCTCGTGCTGGTGGGTGTAATGCGAGTCATTGGTGCCGACCAGCGGGATGTTGAGGTCCTTCGCGAGTCGCAGCAGATCGGTCATCACGCGGCGCTCGATCGACAGCCCGTGATCCATGATCTCGGCGAAGTAGTTCTCCCTGCCGAACAGGTCCTGGTACTCGGCCGCCGCCGCGCGGGCGGCGTCGTACTGGCCTAGCCGCAGACGGGTCTGGATCTCGCCCGACGGACATCCGGTGGTCGCGATCAGTCCCTGGGAGTAAGTCTGCAACAGCTCGCGGTCCATGCGCGGCTTGAAGTAGTAGCCCTCCATGCTCGAGCGGGAGCTGAGCCGGAAGAGGTTGTGCATCCCCTCGGTGGTCTCGCTCCACATCGTCATGTGCGTGTACGCACCGGAACCCGAGACGTCGTCGCTCTTCTGGTCGGGAGAGCCCCACTGCACGCGGGACTTGTCGCTGCGGTGTGTGCCCGGGGTGACGTAGGCCTCGAGTCCGATGATCGGTTTCACACCCGCCGCGTTGGCCGCCTTGTAGAACTCGAAGGCGGCGAAAGTGTTTCCGTGATCGGTCACAGCGATGGCCGGCATCCCGTAATCGGCGGCCGCCTGGGTCATCGCCGCGATCTTCGCCGCACCGTCGAGCATCGAGTATTCGCTGTGCACATGGAGGTGGGCGAAGGAGTCGGATGCCATGCCTTCGAGTCTACTTTCGGCATCCGACGTCGGGCGCCGAAGAGCCCCGGCACCAGGATCGGTGCCGGGGCAGATGACGTGGGTACGGACTACGGCGCGTCCATGATCGTGGTCTCGATCCTCACGCGGATGTCCGGAACTCCGGCGGGAACGAGCCCCCCATCGTCCTTGACGTACTTCTGCGTGTACTCCGTCACCCATCCCGTGTTCATGTCGATCGAGATGGTCTCCCTTCGCGCGTCTATCTGATCGAAATCCACGGCGTACGTGACGATCGAACCGCTTGTGGAATCGATTGCCGCCCGACCCGAGACCTTGAGAGCCTCGATGTACGCCACGCGCATGTCAGCCGGTGCGTAGTTCGAGTGGAGGACGCTCAGAATCTCCATCATCACCGAGTCCTCCCGACTGTCTCCCGCCTCAGAGAAGAAGTCGTACCAGTAGTCCAGAAGCGCCTGTGGGTCGCGGGGCTGCTGATCGTAGTACGTCGGGCCGCCGATTGAGGGCAGATCTCCGTACTCCAGTCCGCCGGTGGATCGAAGCTCGGTGACACCTGGGCTGTATGGCACCATGGTGTCCCAGGTCATTCTCACCACCTCGTTGTCCTGACCGAAGATCTGGAGGCGCTCGCTCTGAGGGCCGTATCTGCTCACCCACTCACCGGCGCGATCACCAGGGACGTCGGTTGTGCTGTAGCTCCGCATCAACGCCGCCGAGATGGGCGGATTCGATACTGACGCGGGATAGCTGTAGACATCGGCGTAACCGGTGCGGTATACGATCCGTTCCGCTGTCCCTGTGATGCGCAGCATCTGCCCCGCCTGCGGGGTCGTTCCGGGGAATGGCTCCGTGATCGTTGTGCCGGACGTCGGTGAAGGCTTCGGAATCGTCTGGCCGGGCTCACGAGGATCGGCGGTAGGTACCGGAATCGCTTCCACCTGCGGAGTCGGAGCAGGTGCCGTGAGCTGACCGACGACCACGACCCCCGCCGTCACCGCAGCCACTCCCGCGACCGCTCCCGCGATCAGGAACATCGGCCGCTTCGTCAGGCGCTTGCGCTCCGCGAGCCGGCTGTCGTCGATTCCCTGCAGCAGCCGGATGCGGGAACCGATGATCCGGTCCTCTGTCAGGCTCGTTCCCGCGTTGACTTCACGCACGCGCTCGAAAACGTCCATCGACCGCTCCTTCCTTCTCGTTCACGACTTTTTCTCGGATGATCGCTCTGGCCGGGTCCAGCCGAGTCCGCACGCGGTTCATCCGTGATCGGACCGTCCCGACCGGAACCCCGAGGGCGACCGCGACCTCTTCATAGGTCAGATCGCCCCAGGCGTAGAGCAGGAGCGTCTCTCGATCCTTCTTCGACAGGGCGGCGATGCGCGGGGCCAGCTCGCGGGTCGAGATCTCCGCATCGAGACGAGCGATCGTCGCCTCCAGGTCGCCCTGGGAGATGTGCTCCTCGCGGTGCGCGGACTCGACGCTCGACCGGAAGTGCTTGGCCTCCTTGGCACGGTGTTTCCGGATCAGCCGGGAGGCGATCCCATACAACCAGGGAAGCGCCGAATCCCACGACGTATCGAACGACTTCCGTCGCGCGAACGCGACCAGGAACGTCTCGCTGAGGATGTCCTCGCCCGCATCGGGGCCGAGACGGCGGGCGGCGTACCCGCCCACCGTCCTGGCGTGCCGATCGAACAGTTCGGCGAAGGCTCGGGGTTGCCCGAGCGACCGCTGAATGATCTCGCTGTCTGTGCTCACGCTATGTATTGCTCCAGAACGCGCGGATGGTTCAAAATTCGTCATGGAGCATCATCGACGACTGTGACCGTCTGCGAGACCAGGTGGTTGGGCACGCCGTCCGGCACAATCGTCCCGCCAGAGCCGAGCGTGAAGGAGCTGCTCGTGACGAGCGCTGTGCTGGTGTCGATCGAGATCGAGTCCCAGCGTTCGTTCGCAGCGTACGTCGGGAACGAGAGCGTGACCACATTGCCGACTGTGCCGAGAACGACGCCGTTCGGCATCATGCTGAGAGCCTGGTACATCGCAGGCCGCAGGTCGGCCGGCGCCGCGTTGAGTTGCAACTCCTGAATGAGGAACCCCACCACCATGGCATCGCTGTCAGGGCCCGCGGTTGCTCCTGAGTAGTCCCGAATCCAGTCGATGAGCGCGGCAGGATCGCGTGGCAGCTGCGCATAGTGCGCATCCGACCCGAACGGAACGTCGGTCACATTCGGCAGCCCGCCCTCATAGCGTCGAATGATGGGATCGGTCATCCCGCTGAACTGCTCCAGCCAAGCTTGCGACTGCACGCCAGCCTCCTCGCCGAAGAGGTCGACGATCTGTCGGTCCGGGCGGAACACCTCAACCCATTCGTCAGATCGATTCGCGGGGATGTAGGTGGTGTACGAGGACGTCACCGTCCAGCCGGCCGTCGCTTCGGCGCGCGAAGGATTGAGGTCGCCAGGCGCATAGAGAACAAGCTGTTGCGATTGGTGGTCGATCATGAGGTACTGCCCCGGCCCCGCAACAGGGGCCGGGTATGACGCGGTCGTGTTCGCGGCTCCGGACAGAACCGACTGCACCGTCAACGGCTCGACCGTCGGTTCCGGGCTGGGTTCCGCCGAGGGCTTCGGCGCCACCGTCGGGATGGCTTCTATGCCTCCGCCCGTCATCGGCGCCGTGAGATTGCCGACAACGAGGACTCCTGCCGTCACCGCTGCAGCCGCGCCCACCAGACCGACCGTGATGATCCACGGACGTCGTGCAGCACGCGATCGCGCCGGGCGCTTCTCCGCGTGGATCTCTGTCAGTAGTCGCGCACGCGCCGCCGAGATGTTCTCGTCGGCTCCGTCGATCTCCGGACGCGTCTCCTGCACCTTCTCGAAAACGTTCATCGGACTCTCCCTGCTGAGTGATCTGACTGCATCTGCATCTGTGTCTGTGTCTTCGCCAGAGCCTGAGCCCGGCGCACCGGGTCCAAGCGCTTTCGCACGCGGTTCAACCGTGAACGGACCGTCCCGACCGGGACCCCGAGCGCTGCGGCCACCTCCTCGTAGGTCAGACCCTGCCAGGCGTAGAGCAGAAGGGTTTCGCGATCCTTCGGCGCGAGTGCGGCGATGCGCGCCCGCAGCCCTTGGACCTCACGTTCCGCGTCGAGCCTGATCATCGCGTCGTCGACCCCACCCTCCGAGGAGTGCTCCTCACCCGTGACCGCGGCCGCGAACGAACGCCAGTGCTTCGCCTCCACCGCGCGATGCCGACGAATCAGTCGCGACGCGATGCCGAGCAGCCAGGGCACGGCTGACTCGACGCCGACGTCGTAGTCCGCGCGACGCCGGAAGGCGACGAGGAACGTCTCGCTCAGGACGTCCTCCGCGGTATGCCGCCCGACCCGATACGACGCGAAGGCGTTCACCACGCGCGAATGTCGATCGAAAAGCTCGGCGAAGGCTGGCGGATGGTCCAAAGATCGTCGAATGATCTCGCTGTCTGTGCTCACGCTGTGTATTGTCCGTGCGCAGGCAAAGGGTTCACGTTTTCTTCGGCAACTTCGTCGTATCCGTGAGATCCAGACGCATCAGAACCCTCGGAAAGCCGTCCAGGACTGATCCCGTGTCGGACGCCTTGGTGAACCCGGCGTTCTCGAACAGACTCCGGGTTCCGACGTAGGCCATCGTGAGGTTCACCTTCGCCCCACCGTTGTCGACCGGGTATCCCTCGATCGCCGGCGCCCGGCGCTCTCGCGCGTAAGCGACCGCCCCTTCGATCAGGGCATGCGAGATGCCCTGCTTGCGGTATCCCGGCCGCACACGGAAACACCAGAGGGACCAGACATCGAGGTCGTCCACCTGCGGGATGAGCCGATTGCGGACGAAACTCGTCTCTCTCCGCGGATGCAGCGCGGCCCAGCCGATCGGCTCGTCATCGAGGTACGCGATGACACCCGGCGGCGGATCCTGATGGCAGAGCTCGCGCACCCGATCGGTCCGCGCCGGACCCTTCAGGGCGACGTTCTCCTTGTTGCCGATCCGGTAGCTGAGGCAGAAGCAGACGTTCGACGTCGGGTTCTTCGGACCGACCAGCGTCGCCACGTCGTCGAACTCGATCGCCGGCCGCACCTCGATGCTCATGCGCCCAGTGTGGCGCACACCGGAGACATCGTCGCGCTTCGACAGGCTCAGCGACCCAAGCCCGCCCGGGCTATTCGCCGCGCAACACGGCGAGGGCGTGCTGGAAGTCCGCCGGGTACGGCGACTCGAACTGCACCCACTCCCCCGTCGCGGGGTGCGCGAACGCGAGCTGATGCGCGTGCAGCCACTGGCGGGTCAGACCGAGGCGGGCGGACAGCGTGGGATCGGAACCGTAGAGCGGATCGCCGACGCACGGATGCCGGTGTGCCGCCATGTGCACGCGGATCTGATGCGTGCGGCCGGTCTCAAGGTGGATCTCGAGCAAGGAGGCACCCGGGAAAGCCTCGAGCGTCTCGTAATGCGTCACCGAGGGCTTGCCGTCGGGCACGACCGCGAACTTCCAGGAATGGTTGGGGTGCCGTCCGATCGGGGCTTCGATCGTCCCCGTGAGCGGATCAGGGTGTCCCTGCACCACCGCGTGATAGATCTTCTCGACCGTGCGCTCCTTGAACGCGTGCTTGAGCGCCGTGTACGCGCTCTCCGTCTTGGCGACGACCATGAGCCCGCTCGTCCCGACGTCGAGGCGATGGACCACGCCCTGACGCTCGGCCGCCCCGCTCGTCGCGATCCGGAAACCGGCGGCGGCGAGGGCCCCGATGACAGTCGGCCCCTCCCATCCTACGGAGGGATGAGCGGCGACGCCGGAAGGCTTGTCGACCACGATGATGTCGTCATCGTCGTACACGATGCCGAGGTCGGGCACGGCGATCGGAACGATCCTCGGCGGCTCCTTGGGCTGCCACTCGACCTCGAGCCAGGCGCCGCCACGCAGGCGGTCGGACTTGTCGAGAGTCACTCCGTCGAGCTGCACGCCCCCGGCCGATGCCACATCGGCGGCGAAAGTGCGCGAGAAGCCGAGCATTCGCGCGAGGGCGGCATCGACGCGCTCGCCGTCCATGCCATCCGGGACGGGAAGGGACCGTGACTCCACGATCAGCGACCGCTCGAGGGGGACGGCGTCTCGTCTGTGGGCGCCACGCCTGCGCCGTCGTCCGCAGCATTCGTCGTCACGACATCGCGCTCCGACTCCTCTGCCGCGATCGCGACGGCTTCGGCATCCTCGTCCGTCTCGACGACCGCATGCTGATGGTCCCGCTCACGGGTGCCGTCGAAACGGAGGCCGAGCACAACGAGCAGCGCGACCGAGATCATGCCCGTCACGATGAAGATGTCGGCGACGTTGAAGATCGCGGGCATCATCCAGGGCATGGAGATCATGTCGACGACGTGGCCGTTGCCGAAGCCCGGCTCGCGGAAGAGGCGATCGGTCAGATTGCCGAGAACGCCACCCAGCAGCACGCCGAGAACGACAGCCCACCACCGAGAGCGCAGGTTGAACGCCTTCCAGATGATGATGACGGCGACGACGCTCAGAGCGATGGTGAAGATCCAGGTGACTCCGCTGCCGAGCGAGAAGGCCGCGCCGGAGTTGCGGATGAAGTACAGCTGAAGGAACTCACCGAGAACGGGAACCACCTCGTGTAGAGGGAGATTCTCGACAGTGAGGTGCTTCACAAACTGATCGGCGGCCAGCACGACCGCTGCGAGAATCGCAACGATCGCACCGGCCGCCGACCGACGAAGGGGACGGCGTCCTGACAAGAGGGCGCCTTACAGACCGATCGCGGAGACCGGCGTGGAGTCCGTCGAAGCCGACTTCTCGTCGAGGTCGCGGAGCTGACCCTCGATGTAGCCGCGCAGCTGCGAGCGGTAGTCGCGCTCGAAGTTGCGGAGCTCTGTGATCCGGGCCTCGAGCGTGTTGCGCTCGCGCTCCAGGCGCGCCGCCTCTTCGCGCTGCTTGGCCTCGGCCTCCGTGCGGATGCGGTTGACCTCGTTCTCGGCATCGGCGATGAGCTGATTGCGCTTCGCCTCACCCTCGGCGACGTGCTCGTCGTGCAGACGCTGTGCGAGCTCGATGATGCCGGCGGTCGCCGTGGCGGATCCGGAGGGAGCAGGCTCCGCCGGGGCTTCGGCGACCGGCGCAGCAGGCGCCTCGGTGACGACCGGCGCCGCAGGGGCAGCAGCGGTGGTCTCGGCGGCCTCTGGGGCTGCGCCAGACTCGTAAGCGGCCAGCTTGGCCTTCAGCTCGACGTTCTCTTCGAGGGCCTTGCGCCACTCGATGACGATCTCGTCGAGGAAGTCGTCCACCTCGTCAGGGTCGAAGCCGTCCTTGAAGCGGACGTGCTGGAACTGCTTGGTGACGACGTCATCCGGGGTAAGTGCCATGATGGCTCCTCTTTCGATGAGTTCGGTTGCCAGTTTCGATGATGGCATGGTCGTGATGTGGCGCGAACCCGGGGCGCGCACCTCCGTGCCAGCATAGTCCCCGCGCGTTTGCGTCGCGATGTCGCGACACCCCCAGCGCGAGAAGTCGCGGGTCAGATGAAGAGCCCGACGATGTTCATCAGGACGAGCACGATGAGCATCGTGAGGGCGAACCCGAAGTCCAGCGACAGCGAGCCGATCCGCAACGGCGGGATGATCCGCCGGAAGAACCGGATCGGCGGATCTGTGACCGTGTAGGCGGCCTCAGCGACGACGAGGCCGAAGCCCTTCGGACGCCATTCCCGGTTGAACATGGGGATGTAGTCGAGGATCAGCCGCGCGAAGAGCACGAAGACGTAGAGCAGGAGCGCCAGATGGACGATCCTGGCGACGACGGAGACCAGCTCCACGGGCTACGACTGGTCGAAGCCCGCAGACTCGGCGTCTGCGTGCGCGATTCCTCCGTGCCCGGACACCGCGATGTTCTCCGGCGACAGCAGGAACACCTTCGATGTCACGCGCTCGATGCGTCCGTAGAGGCCGAGCGAGAGGCCGCTGGCGAAATCGATCAGACGACGCGCGTCGGCGTCGCTCATCTGGGAGAGGTTGATGATCACCGGGACGCCCTCGCGGAAGCTCTCCGCGATCAGCTGGGCGTCGCGGTACTGCTTCGGGTGCACCGTGAGGATCTCGTTCACCGTGCCGGCAGCCGGCTGGCGAACGGCGACGGGGCGTCGCAGCGGCGTGACGGGAGCCGGCGCCGGCTCTTCGCGTTCACGGTCGCGATCGCGGTGGGCGCGGGCCGGGGCCTGCGTCTCCTCCTCGTAGACCTCTTCCTCGTCGGCGAGGCCGAGATACACCATGGTCTTCTTCAGCGGGTTACCCATCGTGTCCTCCGGTTCGAACGTTTGGGGTGGTCTTTTCACAGGTTAACCCCGCTCGGGTCGGGGGCCGGTGATTGCGGAGCCGATCCGCAGGTGTGTCGCGCCCGCGGCGATCGCCTCGGCGAAGTCGCCGGTCATGCCTGCGGAGATCCAGGTGGCCGAAGGCGCGACCGTGCGCAACTCGTCGGCGATGCCGCGCAGACGCGCGAAAGCGGAGGCGGGTTCTTCGTCGAGTGGTGCGACCGCCATCACGCCGCGCAGTCGGAGGGACGGCAGAGAGAGGACGTGCTCGGCGAGGGCGGGTGCCTCAGCAGGCGCCACGCCGCCTCTCCCGGCATCGTCGGTGAGGTTGACCTGCACGAGCACGTCGAGCATGTCGTCGCCTTCCGCGGCGCGGTGCAGGGCGTCGGCGAACCGGCTGCGGTCGACCGAGTGGACCACGTCGGCGCTCCGCCGGATCGCAGCGGCCTTGTTCGTCTGCCCCTGGCCTATGAAATGCCAGCGGACATCCAGTGCGTTCAGCTCGGCCTCCTTGGCGGAGAGCTCCTGCTGCCGGTTCTCCCCCACCTCCCGCACGCCGAGAGCGTGCAACTGCGTCACGAGAGAGGCCGGATGGAACTTGGTGACGACGATCCGCGTCAACTCCGCAGGGTCGCGGCCCGCCTGGCGCGCGGCATCGGCGATACGCTCATCGATCGCCGACAGCCGCGCGGCCAGCGCGGACTGCTGCTGCGCCTCGTCCGGCCCCTGCGTCACTTCAGGAATTCGGGGATGTCGATATCATCATCCGCGAACGCCGGCTCGATGCTGGTGGCCGGGACGCGCTGCTGCACGGGCTCCGGCCGAGAGCTCTCGCTCTTCGTCGGCTCGGCCGCATCGGAGAGGTTGACCTCGGGCAGCATCGCAGCCGCCGGCCGCGACACGACCATCGGGTCGAGACGAAGCGATGGCTCGCCGCCGTCGAAGCCGGCGGCGATGACGGTCACGCGCACTTCGTCGCCGAGCGTGTCGTCGATGACGGTACCGAAGATGATGTTGGCCTCGGGGTGAGCCGCTTCCTTGACCAGATCGGCGGCGTCGTGGATCTCGAAGATGCCCAGGTTGGACCCGCCCTGGATCGAGAGCAGCACGCCGTGCGCGCCTTCGATGCTCGCCTCGAGGAGCGGCGACTCGACCGCCAGTTCTGCGGCCTTGATGGCGCGGTCGGCGCCGCGCGCGGACCCGATTCCCATGAGCGCGGAGCCCGCACCCTGCATGACCGACTTGACGTCGGCGAAGTCGAGGTTGATCAGGCCCGGAGTCGTGATCAGGTCGGTGATGCCCTGCACACCGGCGAGGAGCACCTGGTCGGCGGTCGCGAAGGCCTCGATCATCGAGATGCCGCGGTCGCTGATCTCGAGCAGGCGGTCGTTCGGCACCACGATGAGGGTGTCGACCTCTTCCTTGAGCTTCGCGACGCCGGCCTCCGCCTGGCTCTGACGGCGGCGGCCCTCGAAGGAGAACGGCTTGGTGACGACACCGATCGTGAGAGCGCCGATCGACTTCGCGATGCGCGCGACCACGGGGGCGCCCCCGGTTCCGGTTCCACCGCCTTCACCCGCGGTGACGAAGACCATGTCGGCGCCGGTCAGCGCCTGCTCGATCTCCTCGGCGTGGTCCTCCGCCGCGCGGCGACCCACCTCGGGGTCAGCGCCGGCGCCGAGGCCGCGGGTCAGTTCGCGTCCCACGTCGAGCTTGACGTCGGCGTCGCTCATCAGCAACGCCTGCGCGTCGGTGTTCACGGCGATGAACTCGACTCCGCGGAGGCCGAGGTCGATCATGCGGTTCACGGCGTTGACGCCGCCACCGCCGACGCCGACGACCTTGATCACGGCGAGGTAGTTCTGGTTCTGGCTCATGGCCGGCCTCCGATTAGTCGAGCCTTGCGTTCGTTGTCGAGAAAGTGTGGGGGTGAACCTTAAACCTCAACTAGAGGTGTAAAGTATTTCCCGGTATTGCGTTCCCTGAATCGAAGGTAAGCGCCGCATGCCCGCGCGCCCGCAGCGACACGGGCGTGTCGCGCCATTCCCGTCGAAACCCGTCAGCCGATGACGGCGACTTCGGGCGAAGTGACGTCGATCGACGTCGCTCCAGGGTTCAAGCCCATCGCCCGAGACAGCGCGATCGCCTTCAGCCCGGATTCCTCCGCACTTCCCCACACGACGGTCAGACCGGTGCTGAGCGTGAGGGTCACGTCGTCCGCCGTCGTCGCGGTGACACCGGTGAGCGCCGCACGGACGTCGGCGGGCAGCGCGCGCACGACGAGGCCGGCGCTCTCGAACGCCGTCGAATCCACGCCGCCCTCCGCGTCGATCAGCGGCTGGCCGTCGGGCTGGTCCGAGGTCGTGGCGAGTGCCACACCCGCGGCATCCACCAGCGTGTAACCGGCATCCGATCGGATGACGCCGACGGGCGTGCGCTCGACGATGCGCACCGTGAGGTCGTGCGGCGGCCGCGCCTCGAGAGCGTAGGTCTCGATGAGCGGGAAGGCGAGCAGAGCGGCCTTGACCTCACTCGTGTCCACCAGCGCCAGCGGCGTGCCGAGCTGGTCCGCGAGGGCGGCTTCGATCGCCGTGGCGTCGAGACTGGTCGCACCGGCCACCGTGATCTTCTCGACGGCGAAGAGCGGGCTGTACGCCGCAGCGACGCTTCCCCCGATCAGGAGGATGACGGCACCGATGCTGCTGAGCCATACGATCCTCCGCCGCCGGGAGCGCTGAGTGAACCTGCGGATCTCGGCGCGCAGAGCCCCGCGCCGGGCGCGCGCGGCCCGCCAGACGTCGCGCGTCGACGTCGGCTGCGCGGTCTCGTCGCCTGCCGGCTCCGACGCCGCGGCGGGGCCGGCAACGACCTCGGTGACGTCTACAGGCTCGCCATCCGCTCGTTCTCCTCGCCGAGGGGGGGTCGTCCGCTCCGGCGCGGCATCCTTCTGCCCCTTGCCCTCCGGGGCGGTCGGAAGAGGTGCGGGACGGCGCACGACTACGCCTCGTCGGTCCGGCGGAGCGACTCCAGCACCTGCGGGATGATCTGATACACGTTGCCGCACCCGAGGGTGACGACGAAGTCGCCGTCCTGCGCGACGGTCGCGGTGTAGTCGGCCGCCTGCTGCCAGTCCGGCACATAGTGCACGTGCTGCTGGTCGCGGAACGCGTCGCTGACCAATTCTCCGGTGACGCCGGGCACCGGGTCCTCGCGGGCGCCGTAGACGTCGAGCATCACGGTGTGGTCCGCGAACTCCTCGAGCACATCGGCGAACTCCTGGTACATGTGCTGCGTGCGCGAGTACGTGTGCGGCTGCTGGATCGCGATGATCCGGCCCGAGCCGGCGATGCTGCGCATGGCCTCGAGAGCGGCGCGGACCTCGGTCGGGTGATGGGAGTAGTCGTCGTACACCGTGACGCCGCGCTCCACACCGTGCTGCTCCAGTCGGCGGACGGTGCCCGCGAAACCCTCGACCGCGCGCACCGCTTCGGCCAGGGGGTGACCGAGGGCCCGCAGGACCGCGACGGCGCCGGCCGCGTTGATCGCGTTGTGCACGCCGGGTACCGCCAGCTGCATGCGCACGCTCTCGCCGCCGTGGGTCAGGGTGGCAGCGACCGGTCCGGCGGCCACGATGTCGGTCACCCGCAGATCGGCATCCTCGGCCTGTCCGAAGGTGATGACGTTGTTATGAGTGAGGCCCGCGCCGACACGCAGAGCGCCGGGGTCGTCGCTCGAGATCACGACCGCCTCGGAAGCGGCGTCCGCGAACCGCACGAACGCCTCGTGGAACGCCTCGTCCGAACCGTAGTGGTCCAGGTGGTCGGGGTCGACGTTGGTGATGAGGGCGACCGCGGTGTCGTAGAGCAGGAAGGTCCCGTCGGATTCGTCGGCCTCGATCACGAACAGGTCGCCCGTGCCCGTCGCACTGGAGGTGCCGAGCTGCTCGATCACGCCGCCGTTCACGAAGTGCGGATCGGCGCCGAGCTCACGAAGGGCCGTCACGATCATGCCCGTGGACGTCGTCTTGCCGTGGGCACCGGCCACGGACACGAGTCGGCGTGACCCGATCAGCCAGTGCAGCGCCTGCGAGCGGTGGATGACGTGCAGCCCGCGCTCCTTCGCCGTCACGAACTCGGGGTTCTCCGGCCAGATGGCTCCGGTGTGCACGACGGTGTCGGCGTCGCCGAGGTACGACGCGTCGTGGCCGACGTGAACCGTCGCCCCGGCGGCGGCGAGAGCGCGCAGGTTGTCGCTGTCGGCGCGATCGGTGCCGGAGACGCGGATGCCGGCGTCGAGGAACATCCTCGCGAGGCCGCTCATGCCGGAACCACCGACGCCGATGAAGTGCGCGGAGGTGATCGTCTCGGGGATCGGGAGGGAGAGGTCGGGTCTGATCATGTCGGTCTCAGTCTACTTTTGCTCGGGCGTCTCGACGGCTCAGGCAGCGCCGAGTGCGCGGTCGATCAGGGCGATCACGTTCTCGGTGCCGGTGCGGGTGCCGACCTTCTGCGCGGCCTCGGCCATCTGCTTCACGCGCTCGCGGTCACCGAGCAACGGCAGGACGAACCGTCGTACGGCGTCACCGTCGAAAGTCGCGTCGTCCAGCAGCTGCGCCGCACCGGCGGTCACCGCCGACGCAGCGTTGAGCCGCTGCTCGCCGTTGCCCACCGAGTACGGCACGTAGAGCGCGGGGATGCCGAGCGCGCTGATCTCGCTGACCGTCGCCGAGCCGGAGCGGGAGACGATCAGGTCGGCGAGGGCGAAGGCGAGATCCATCCGGTCGACGTAACGCCGCATGGCGTAGCCGGGCACCTCGGGATCGACCATGTCGCTGCGCTCGCCCGTCACGTGCAGCAGCTGCCAGCCCGCGGCGAGGATGTCGCCCCAGGAGTCTGCCATCGCCTCGTTGAGCCGCTGCGCGCCGAGGGATCCGCCGAAGACGAGCAGGACAGGTCGGTCAGCATCCAGCCCGAAGTGGGCCGCGGCCTCGGCGCGGGTCGCCGTCCGGTCGAGGGCGATCACCTCGCGTCGCAGCGGCATACCGACGACCTCGCTGCCGCGGAGAGGGGTGCCGGCGAACGCCACCCCGACACCGGCAGCGCCGCGCGCGCCCAGCACATTGGCGAGCCCCGGCTTGGCGTTGGCCTCGTGGACGACGAACGGGACGCGCTCACGGCGCGCGGCGACATACGCGGGGGCCGAGGCGTAGCCGCCGAACCCGACGACGACGTCGACGTCGTGTCGGCGGATGTGCGCCCGCACCTGCGCGATGGCACGGCGGAAACGCGAGAGGAAAGCGACCGCCTGGCGGTTCGGCCGTCGAGGGAAGGGCACCTTGTCGACGATGAGCAGCTCGTATCCGCGCTCCGGGACGAGCCGGGACTCCAGCCCTTCGGCGGTTCCGAGCACGAGGACGGATGCCGCCGCGTCGCGCTCGCGCAGCGCATCGGCGACGGCGAGCAGGGGGTTCACATGCCCGGCGGTGCCGCCGCCGGCGAGGAGGTACGAAGTCACCTGGTGACCCTACCCGCTGCGGCTGGGGCCTTCTCCTCGGCGGGCAGGGTACGAGCGAACGCGAGCAGCACGCCGCAGGCGATCAGGACCGCCAGCAGCGCCGTGCCGCCCTGCGACATGAAAGGGAGGGGCACTCCCATCACGGGGAAGACGCCGATCACGACGCCGATGTTCAGCACCGCCTGACCGACGATCCAGACCGTGATGCCGCCGGCCGCGACACGGATGAAGGGGTCCGGCGTCTTCCGGATGATGTGGAATGCGCCGACGGTGAAGAACGTGAACAGGGCCAGCACCACGATGCACCCGATCAGGCCCAGCTCCTCCCCCACGATCGCGAAGATGAAGTCGTTGCCGGCGGCAGGGAGCCACCCGTATTTCTCCTGCGAGTTGCCGAGGCCGAGCCCGAACACGCCTCCGGAGGCCATGCCCCACATGCCGTGGATCGACTGGTAGCAGTCGGAGTAGTAGAGCGACATGTCGTCGCACGTCGCCGTGATGCGTCGCATCCGGTCCGGGCTGGAGAGCGCGTACCACAGAACTGCCAAGATGCCGAGGATGAGCGGGATGATGAACAATCGGAGCTTCACCCCGGAGAAGAACAGGCAACCCAGCAGCACGAGGACCAGCACCATCGCGGTACCGAGGTCCTTGCCCGCCAGCACCGTGCCGATCGCGAGGGCGCCGACCGGGATCACCGGGATGAAGACGTGATGCCAGGTGCCGAGCATGGTGCGCTTGCGCAGCAGCACGGCCGCGATCCACAGCGCGAGGGCGAGCTTGAGGAATTCGGACGGCTGAAGGGTGAAGCCGGCGATCTTGATCCAGTTCCTGTTTCCGCCGTCGGCGATGCCGAGCGGGGTGAACACGAGCATCTGGAGCGCCACGGCCCCGAACAGCGCCGGCCAGGCCATCTTCTTGAGGAAAGCGATCGGCAGACGACTGATGAGGAACATCAGCGGGATGCCGAGCAGCGCGAACACGCCCTGACGGAGCACGCCGTCCATCGGGCTCGCGCCCTCGGCGACCGCCGTCGCACTGGTCGCGGACAGCACCATGACGAGGCCGAAGAGCGTCAGCAGCAGAGCGGTGGACGCGATGAGGAGGAACTCCGTCGACACCGGGGTGAACCGGCGCCCGAGCGAGACCCTGGCTGCGAGTCCCCCGGACTCAGACCGCGGAGGGCGGGATACCTGCGTCATCGGCGCTCCCCCTGTCGATCCAGTCCCGCACCGCCTCGGCGAAGCGGTGTCCGCGATCCGTATAGCTGGAGAACTGGTCGAAGGATGCCGCCGCCGGGGCCAGCAGAACTGTGCCCTCGTCGCCGACGATCCCCGCGGCGATCTCCACGACACGGTTCATGACGAGTCCAGTCTCGCCAGCATCGACCTCGAACACCGGGACCACGGGCGCGTGTCGTCGGAATGCCGCGACGACCTCGGCGCGTTCGACCCCGATCACGACCGCGGCGCGGGCGGTCGAGCCGACGTCGGCGACGAGATCGGCGATGTCGACGCCCTTCAGATCTCCCCCGACGATCCAGACCGCGCCCGGGTATGCGCGCAGCGAGGATGCCGCCGCGTGCGGATTCGTTGCCTTCGAGTCGTCCACCCACACGACGCCTCCGTGGCGTGCGACGACCTGGATGCGGTGGGCATCGAGGTGGAAGTCCTGCAGCGCCGTGTGGATCGCCTCGGGCTCCACGCCCAGAGAGCGCGCGAGGGCACTCGCGGCGAGGATGTTCTGCACGATGTGAGGCGCGGCGAGACCTGCGCGGTCGAGATCGGCGACGGTCGTCAGCTCGAGTGCGCTGCGCGAGCGGTCATCGAGGAAGGCACGGTCCACGACCAGCCCTTCCACGATGCCGAGGTCGCTCGGGCCGGGGATGCCGAGGTCGAAGCCGATGGCGCGGGCCCCCTCGACCACCTCCGCCTCCTCGACCATCAGCCGCGTCGCGGCATCCGCCTTGTTGTAGACGCACGCGACTCGGGTGTTGCGATAGACGACCGCCTTCGCATCCCGGTAGGCCGCAGCGCTCCCGTGCCAGACGAGGTGATCGTCGGCGAGGTTGAGGCAGACCGAGGCATACGGATACAGCTCGCCCTCGGTCCGCGACTGACCGAGGTACCAGAGCTGGTGGCTGGAGAGCTCGACCACGAGCACGTCGAATCCGCTCGGGTCGCGCACCGCGTCGAGCACCGGCACGCCGATGTTCCCGCACGGGGCGGCTCGACGCCCGCCCGCGACGAGCAGCGATGCCGTCAGCTGCGTCGTCGTGGTCTTGCCGTTCGTGCCGGTGATGAGCACCCAGTCGGCGGGGGTGCCGTCGGCGCGGAGCTCCTTGTCGCGGACGCGCCAGGCGAGCTCGATGTCTCCCCAGATCGGGATTCCGGCTTCCTGCGCCCAGCGGATGAGCGGATGCGACGGCGAGAAGCCCGGCGAGGCGATCACGACCTCGGGAGCGAAGTCCACGAGCGCAGACGGAACCTCGGCCAGTGAAGTCAGCTCGAGTCTCGCGCCGATCACCGGCAGCAGTCGCTCGTACTCCTCCTCCGCCGATTCGCTGAGGACGAGCACCTCGGCTCCGAGCTCGGAGAGGGTGTCGGCCACCGAGAAGCCGGTCATCGACAGGCCGAGCACCGCTGCCCGCAGCCCCTGCCAGTCCGCGTTCCAGCTGGTCAGGGTGCGCAGCCGATCAGCCGACACGCGTCAGCCATTCCACGTAGAACAGGCCGACGGCGGAAACCGCGAGAAGACCGGCGATGATCCACATCCGCACAACGATCGTGATCTCGGACCAGCCGCGCATCTCCAGGTGATGATGGAAAGGACTCATCAGGAAGAGCCGCTTGCCGCGCGTGATCTTGAAGTAGGCGCGCTGCAGGATCACGGAGCCGGAGGAGAGCACGAACACACCCGCGATCACGAGGAGCAGCAGCTCGGTGCGGGTGAGGATCGCCATCGCGGTGATCACACCGCCGATCGCCATCGATCCGACGTCGCCCATGAAGACCTTGGCCTTCGGCGCGTTCCACCAGAGGAAGCCGACCAGTCCGGCCGCGAACGAAGCCGCGATGATGGCGAGGTTGAACGGATCCCGTACCTCATAGCATCCGCCGAGCGCACCCGGATCGCCGCCGATACAGGGCTGCTTGAACTGCCAGAACGCGATGAGGCTGTACGCGGCGACGACGATGACTCCGGCGCCTGCGGCGAGGCCGTCGAGTCCGTCGGTGAGGTTCACGCTGTTCGACGTCGCGACGCCGATGATCGCGATCCACGTAAGATACAGGACCCAGCCGAGGATGACACCGAAAGCGAAGAGGTCGAGCCAGGTGATGTCACGGAACAGCGAGATCGACGCGCTGGCCGGCGTCTGTCCGAACTTGTTCGGGAAGTTGAGCGCGACGATGCCGAACGGGATGATGACGAGCAGCTGTCCGATGATCTTCCGCCACCCGGACAACCCCAGGCTGCGCTGGCTGCGCACCTTCATGTAGTCGTCGATGAAGCCGACCGCGCCGAATCCGACCATCAGCCAGATCACCAGCAACGCCGACAGCGCGGGCACCTCACCGCTGACGAACACCCCGGTGAAGTATCCGACGATGGAGCCGGCGATGAAGATGACGCCGCCCATCGTGGGGGTGCCGCGCTTCGCCTCGTGGTTGGGGTTCTCGATGGCCTCGGGGGTGCGGATGACCTGCCCCCATCCCCACTTCCGGAAGAGCCGAAGGAAGACGGGAGTCAGGAACAGGGTGAAGGCGAGCGAGATCGCCGCCGCCATGATGAGAGACCTCACGAGAACAATTCTCCCAGACGATCGCCGAGATGCCGGAGGCCCACGGAATTGGATGACTTCACGAGCACGCGATCTCCGTCGCGCAACTCGGAGCGGAGGTACTCGAAGGCGGCGTCCTGATCGGGCAGATGCACGGCCTCGCTGTCCCAGGATCCCTCGCCGACGGCCGAGAGATAGAGGCGCCTCGCCTCGGGACCGACGACCACGATCCGCTGGATGTTCAGCCGCACGGCGAGGAGGCCGATCCGGTCGTGCTCCTCGCCCGCGGACTCGCCCAGTTCGCTCATCGCTCCGAGCACCGCGACCGTGCGCTCCTCGGGGCCGGTGATCTGCGCGAGCGTCCGGAGCGCCGCGGCCATCGAATCGGGGCTGGCGTTGTAGGCGTCGTTGATGATGCGCACGCGATCGTTGCCCATCGGCTGCATCCGCCAGCGCTCGGCGATCTCGACGGTCTCGAGACGCGCGACGGCGTCCGCGAGGCGTACGCCGAGCACGCCGGCCGCGGCGATCGCCGCCAGTGCGTTCGTGATGAGGTGCGCGCCGAGGACGCGCAGGCGCAGCGGGATGCGCTCGTCCCCGGCCTCGATCTCGCAGGTCGTCCCGGATGCCGTCACGACGAGGTCGTGTGCGCGTACGTCGGCGGCGGTGCCCTGCCCGAAGCCGACGACGCGCATTCCGCGCGAGGTCGCGATCTCCTGCATCGCGGCGACGCGGGAATCGTCGATGTTGAGCACGGCGGTACCCGAGGCCTTCGCGGCGACGACCAGCTCGGACTTCGCCTTCGCGGTCTCTTCGATGCCGCCGAAGCCCCCTGCATGGGCCATGCCCACCATCAGCACGACCGCGATGTCGGGCTCGACGAGACCCGCGAGGCGGGCGATGCTGCCCGGCGCCGCGGCGCCGAACTCGCTGACGAGGAATCGCGTGCCGTAGGTCACGCGCAGCATGGTGACCGGGGCTCCCACCTCGTTGTTGAAGGACTTCACCGGCGCAATGGTCTCGCCCTCGTCGGCGAGGATGCGCGCGAGGAAGTTCTTCGTGGTGGTCTTGCCGTTCGAGCCGGTGATGCCGACGACGCGGAGATCGCCCCTCGAGCGGACGCGCGCGACGACCTCCCGAGCCAGGTCACCGAGGGCAGCCACAGCGCCGGGCACGATGATCTGTGAGATCGGAGCATCCACGACGTGCTCGACGATCGCGAGCGCGGCACCGGCTTCCCGGGCGGCGGCGACGAATCGGTGTCCGTCCGTCTCCGCTCCGGGCTTCGCCACGAAGATCGATCCGGGGCCCATCGTGCGCGAGTCCGTGTCGACGAGGCCCTCGACGACCGTCTCCGCCGTGTCCTCTCCGGCGACGCGCAGTTCACCACCGACTGCGGCGGCGATCTCAGCGAGCGTCAGGGCGATCATGTCATCTCCAGGCGCGGCTCTCGCCGTCTATCCGAATTTGGGAAGCAGCTCGTCCATGGGGATGGTGGACGGCATCACGCGATATGACTTCATCACCTGCGTCACTGCCTTCTGGAAGGCGGATGCGGTGGCCGCGGACGATACAACCTTAGTCGGCTCGTCGAGGGTGACCACGATCACGTACTGCGGGTCGTCCACCGGCGCGAAGCCCACCATGCTGGTGTAGTAGACGCCGTTCTTGTAGCCGCCGTTGCCGTCGGGGACCTGTGCCGTACCGGTCTTGCTGGTCACCCGGTAGCCGGGAACCTGGATGCGGTCGGCGTTGCCGCCCTGGACGGCGACGTTCTCCAGCATCCGCGTCAACTCGGCGGCCGTCTTCTCGGCGACGACCTGCTCGTGAGCCGGTGCATCCGGTGTGACGACGCTGCCGTCTGCACCCGTGCACGACTCGATCAGCGAGAGATCGATCTTCTCGCCGCCGTTGGCGATCGCCTGGTACGCGCCGGCGAGCTGCGGCGCGGTCACTGTGAAGTACTGGCCGAAGGTCGTCGTGTAGAGCGACTGGTTGTCCCATTTGCTCACCGGGTGGAGGATGCCGCCGACCTCGGCCGGGAAGCCGAGCGTCTTCTCGCCGACACCGAACCTCTGCAGGTAGTCGTAGCGCACCTCGGGGCTGACCGTCGTGCCGAACTTCGACAGCGCCACGTTGGAGGAGTCGATCAAGCCCCCTGCGAGCGTGTAGTTGTATGCGGGGTGGTTGAACGAGTCGTTGATGACGGCGCCGTTCGGGAAGGTCTCGCGAGACGAGGCGCTCACAGTGCTCAGCGGGGTCAAGCCCGCGCCCTCGATCGCCGCCGCGGCCGTGATGGCCTTGAAGGTGGACCCCGGTTCGAAGTCTTTGAGGAAGATCTGGCTGTACCGCGTCTCCGGGGTCGAGGAGTTCAGGTCGTTCGGGTCCATCGCCGGCCACTCGGCGGCGGCGCGAATCTTCCCTGTCTTGACCTCGACGACCGTGACGGTGCCTCCCTTGGCGCCCTGCTCCTGCGCCTCCTCGGCGATCATCTGCTGCAGGTACCAGTTCAGGTCGCTGTTGATGGTGAGCTGCACGCTCCCGCCGTTCACGGCGTCCACGGTGCGCTCGCTCCCCGGGATCACGACACCGTCCTTGCCCTTGCGGTAGGACACCTCACCGTTGACCGGCGCGAGGCATTCCTGCTCGAGCTTCTCGATGCCGGCTTGAGCTTCGCCGGAGCTGTCGAGGAAGCCGAGGACATTGCCGGCGACGGCACCGTTCGGGTAGACCCGCGTCTCCCGGGACGGCATGGACAGGTAGGACGAAAGACCGAGGTCTCGGAGCGCGATGTACTGTTCGGTCGTCAGGCCCTTCTTCAGTTCCGCGTATTGGCTGTCCGGGTTCTGGGCGAGAGCGTCCGAGACGATCTTGCGCACCTCTTCGCCGGTCTGTCCGGTGATGGCAGCAATCTTCTCCGAGGCCTCCGCCCAGGGCAGTTTCGGGTCCTGCTCCTCGAGGAGCATGATGACCCGAGGGCTGAGCTGCGCGTCGTAGACCAGGATGCTGGAGGCGAGAACGGTACCGTTCGCATCGACGATCGACCCGCGTCGGCCTTGGATCTCGGAGCCTTCACCCATGAGCTTCAGGGAGTCCGAGACATGTTCATCAGCCCTCACGACCTGGATGTCGACCAGACGGACCACGAAGGTCGCCAGCACCGTGAGGATGACGGCGAGCGCGACGACCGTGCGTCGCCTCGGGCCGCGAGTGGCTCTTGTCGTCATGCGATCTCTCCGTTCGATCCGTGTGGTCGAGGCTCAGCGGGTCGTCGGGCTGGGAAGCCCGTCGGTGATCGCGGGCGGAAGCTCCTGCGTGGTCGGTGCGGCGGTGCCGTCCTCCACGACCGGTGTCTCGGGCGGCGTGACCGCGATCAGCGCGTTGCCGACAGCGCCGGCGCTGCGGGGATCGACCGTCGACGTCCCGGCGGCGCCCGTCCCCGTGCCGAACACCGCGCCGTCACTGAGACGCAGGTAGGACGGCGATCCGGCGACCACCATTCCGAGTCCCGCTGCACCCGTCGCCAGCGCCTGCGGGGAGCTCAGCCCCGTCAGCTCCTCCTGGAGGGCGTGCGTCCGAAGGTTCAGGTCGCGCTGCTGCGAGGAGAGTTCGGCCAGCGCAAACGAGTCCTGGGTGATCGCCAGTGACAGCGCGATCTGCGCGGCTCCGATCGCGAGGGCTCCACCGAGGGCGATCAGCGCGTAGGCGAGCTTCGGCTTGCGGCGTACGGCCGGGCTGGTGACCGGCTGCAGCCGCCGTTGCGGCGCTCGCGTCGGAGCGGCGGGCTGTACGGGCTTGCGTACGGTGGCGTTCAGGCTCATGCGCTCTCTCGCAACTTCTCTGCGGCGCGCAGGCGCACCGGGATCGCTCGCGGGTTTCGTGCCCGCTCGTCATCGTCGGCGAGCTCCGCGCCCTTCGTCAGGATGCGGAACCGCGGAGCATGTTCGGGGAGCTCGACCGGCAGCCCGGCTGGGGCGGTGGAGGCGGATGCCGCGGCGAACGCCTGCTTGACGAGGCGATCCTCGAGAGACTGGTACGACATGACCACGATGCGACCGTTGACACTCAGCGCGTCCATCGCGGAAGGGATCGCGTCGGCGAGGACATTGAGCTCAGTGTTGACCTCGATGCGCAGCGCCTGGAAGACCCGCTTCGCAGGATGCCCGGCGCGCTGGGCCGCCGCGGGGGTCGCGGCCTGGAGGATCTCCACGAGTTCACCCGAGCGGGTGATCGGCGTCTTCTGCCGCGCCTCGATGATGAAGCGCGCATATCGGCCTGCCAGTTTCTCCTCGCCGTAGCGCTCGAAGATGCGGCGCAGGTTGCCCTCGCTGTACGTGGCGATGACGTCGGCGGCGGTGACGCCGTCGGTCTGGTCCATCCGCATGTCGAGAGGAGCGTCCTTCGAATACGCGAAACCGCGATCCGCCTCGTCGAGCTGCAGGGACGAGACACCGAGATCGAAGAGGATGCCGGCAGCGCCCTGGGCGTGGAGACCGATCTCGTCGTAGACGGTGTGGACGAGCGTGATGCGGTCACGGAACCGGGCCAGCCGCTCCCCCGCGATGCGCAGCGCGTCCGTGTCACGGTCGAGTCCGACCAGCCGGATATGCGGGAACCTCTCGAGAAGTGCCTCTGAGTGGCCGCCCATTCCGAGGGTGGCGTCGACGAGGACCGCACCGTCGTTCTGGAGGGCGGGAGCGAGCAGCTCGACGCAGCGGTCGAGCAGGACGGGGGTGTGGATATCGCGGAGGTTCATGATCTTTCTCGGGGTGACCTTCGGCTCTGATCCCCCTCCGCTTCTCGACCCGGCACCGGGGAAGTGTGTCGGGGCGGGAGCGGCGGGGCATCACAGCCGTGGTCAGAAGAGTCCCGGAATCACCTCCTGCTCGAGATCGGAGTAGGTCTCCTCACCGGCGGCGAGGTAGGCGTTCCAGCTCTCGGCATCCCAGATCTCGGCGTGTGCGCCGACTCCGGTGACGATGAGCTCTTTCTGCAGTCCCGCGTACTGACGCAGGTGGACGGGGATGGTGATGCGGTTCTGGCTGTCGGGCATCTCCGCACTTGCTCCGGAGAGGAACAGTCGCATGAAGTCACGCGCCTGCTTGTTCGCGAGCGGAGCCTGACGGATCCGCTCGTGCATCGCCTCGAACTCGGCCGTGCTGAAGACGTAGAGGCAGCGTTCCTGACCGCGGGTGACGACGATGCCGCCGCCGAGGTCTTCGCGGAACTTCGCAGGAAGGATGACCCGTCCTTTGTCGTCCAGTTTCGGAGAATGCGTTCCCAGCAACATCGGCCATCACCCCCTCTTCGTCCGGCCAACTTCGAGGTGTGCCCCACTTTACTCCACTTTCCTCCACAAACCTACGATCAATCCGCCGACTGCCGGCGCGGAGTGCGCAGAGAACACGAAGAAACCGCGGAAATCCGCGGTGAACAAAGGTGGAGCAGGAGTGGAGGGCCGCAGCGGCGAGGGGCGGACGTCGAGTGTTAACGCAGTGAAGCCCGGATGCTCAGCATCCGGGCTTCAGGGAAGGGTGGTCGAGGTAGGGTCAGTGACCGTCTTGGCGGCGGTCCCAGCGATCGTTCATACGATCCATGAACGAGGCCGAACTCGGCTGCTTCGGGGTGGAACGCTCACGCGGCGGAACGGTCGTCGATCGACGCACGGGAGTCACGGCGACCATGACTCCGGCGAGCATGGCCGCGAAGCCCACGACGCCGACCACGATGCCCCAGACGTCACCGATGATGACTCCGGCCACGAGGCCGCCGACTCCCGCGAGGAGCAGCAACGCGCCGTAGACGAGGTTGCGGTAGCTCAGTGTGCGATCGCCGCTCGGCGCGCTCACGACGTCGGCGTCGTTGTGGAGGAGATGGCGCTCCATCTCGTCGAGCAGACGCTGCTCCTGTTCGGAGAGTGGCATTTCGTCCCCCTCGGGTATTGTCCTTTCCAATATACGCGCGACCGGGCGTCGGAGGCTAGCCGATCGAGCCCTCATTGCTTTACGTATGCTGGGAGTCGTGCCGTCCCCTTCACCCGTGCCCGACGAGGTCGCCGCTCGACTGGATCTCTTCCTCTCTTCCACGCGCACCGAGTCTCAGGGCTACGGACTCGAGGCCGCCGCATTCCTCGAGGCCGCCGCCGCGACGCTCACGGGCGGCAAGCGCCTCCGCGCGCGCTTCTGCCACGCCGGCTGGCGAGCCGTCGCCCGGTTCCGCGACCGCGACGCCGTCGAGGCCGATGCACTCTGGGACACGTGCGCGGCGCTGGAGATCTTCCAGTCCGCGGCGCTGGTCCACGACGATCTGATCGACAACTCCGACACCCGCCGGGGTCGGCCTGCCGCGCACCGAGCCCTCGAGACATCGCACCGGGATGCCGGGTGGTCGGGTGACGCGGAGTCCTTCGGCCGCGCCGCGGCCGTTCTCCTCGGCGACCTGCTCGTCGCGTGGAGCGACGATCTGTTGGAGTCCGCACTGGATCAGCATGACAATGCGCGGGCGGTGCGGGCGGAGTACGCCAGGATGCGGCGCGACGTCACGACCGGGCAGTTCCTCGACATCGCGGAGGAGTCGGCATGGAGCGTGAACGACGGGACGCTCCATGCCGAACGTGCCCTGCGCGTGGTCTCCCTCAAGTCCGCCCGATACAGCATCGAGCAGCCGCTCGTGCTGGGCGGCGCTCTGGCCGGCGCCGCGGAGGACCAGATGGCAGCGCTGCGGAACTTCGGACATCCGATCGGCATGGCGTTCCAGCTGCGCGATGACGTGTTGGGAGTCTTCGGCGATGCCTCCGTCACCGGAAAGCCCGCGGGCGACGATCTGCGCGAGGGCAAGCGGACAGTGCTCGTCGCGCTCACGCGTGAAGCCCTCGACCCCTCCGCCCGCAACTTGCTGGATGAGATGCTCGGCGACCCCGAGCTGACGGCCCAGCAGGTGTCGTTCCTGCAGGCGACGATCGCCGGGTCCGGCGCTCTGGAGCGCGTCGAAGCGATGATCTCCGACTACGCGCGCAAAGCCGACCGCGCGCTCTCGGGAGCACGCCTGGACAATGCTTCCGTCGGCGAGCTGCGCGATCTGGCACGTGCAGCCACGATGCGCTCGTCCTGAGACGGCGGTCCTGCTACTGCGCACGTCCTGGACGGGAGCACGCCTGCGCCGGAATTCCGGTCAGGCGAGCGTGCGAGCGAGTCGGCGGACCGCGCTCTTGTGACCGGCGAGGAGTGCGGCGATCGGCGAACGTCCGAGGCTCTCCTCCTCCTCGAACAGCCAGTCGATGAGCTCGTCGTCGGTGAAGCCGGCATCCTGCAGCACGATGATCGTGCCGCGCAGGGAACTGAGCGGCTGCCCGTCCACGACGAAGGCCGCCGGAACCGCGAAGACGCCGGTGCGTCGAGAGCCGACGAGGTAGTGCTCATCGATCAGGCGGCGCACTCGACCCAGCGGCAGGTCCAGCGCCTCGACGAGGTCGGGCATGGTCAGCCACTCGACGGCAGGGGTTTCCACAACGTTCTCAGACACGCTGCCCACTATCTCACCTCCGATCGGATGCCGCATGTCGGCACTCCAGTCACATCCTTCACTTCTGTCACTCCAGTTGACTTCCGTTTACTTCCGTGTCAACGTGAGGTGCTCGAAAAGGGGGACCCTTGGGACTCGACAACGCCACGCGTCGCACGCGATATCTTCAGCTCGGCATGCCCGCCGCCGTGATCGGCGCGCTGGCCGGAACGCTCCTGACCGCACCGGCGGAGGCGGCGACCGCGCCGAATGCCGTCGAGCGTCAACGTTCGACGCCGCTCCGCCTCGTGCCCGCCCAGGTTCCACCGGCGAACTACGCGGTGCAGCCCGGTGACACCATCTCGGCGATCGCCTCGCGCTTCGGTCTCCGCACGGCCGACGTGCTGGTCTGGAACGGCCTCTCCTGGCGCTCGGTCATCTATCCCGGCCAGACTCTGATCCTTCAGGCACCCATCGTCGCGGCCGCTACGTCCGCGGCAGCACCGGCCGCCCCTGCGGCGACCGTGCATGCCGTGGTCGCCGGCGACACGATCTATGCGATCGCGCAGAAGTACGGGACCACCGTCGACGCGGTATTCGCCGCGAACGGCCTGACCCGCGCCTCGGTGATCTACCCGGGGCAGACTCTCGCGGTGTCCGGCGCAGCCACCCCGGTCGCGGTCGCCCCGGCGGCAGCACCCGTGACCGCCGTCGCCCCGGCCGTCACCGCGACCCACACCGTCGTCGCCGGAGACACTCTCTTCGGGATCGCGCAGAAGTACGGGACCACGACCCCAGCGCTCTTCGCTCTGAACGGTCTCGATGCGTCGTCGATCATCTACCCCGGCCAGACCATCGGCGTACAGGGCGCGGTGGCGGCACCGGCAGCAGCACCTGCGGCGGCGCCCGCTGCCGCGACATCGACGCTCGACGCGGAGCAGGCCGCGAATGCGGCGCTCATCATCCGCATCGGGCGCGAGCTGGGCGTCTCGGACCGCGCAATCGCGATCGCTCTGGCCACGGGCATGGTCGAGTCCGGTCTGCGCAATCTCGACTGGGGCGACCGCGACTCGCTCGGCATCTTCCAGCAGCGTCCGAGCACGGGCTGGGGGGCTCCGGAACAGATCATGGACGCGGATCGCAGCACGCGCGTGTTCTACGGCGGTCCGAGTGACCCGAACGGGCACATGACGCGCGGCCTCCTCGACATCCCCGGCTGGGAGAGCATGGCGTTCACCGACGCGGCTCAGGCCGTGCAGATCTCCGCCTATCCCGACAAGTACGGCCAGTGGGAAGCACAGGCGTACAGCTGGCTCGCGCTCCACGGCTGAGCCGCACGAGGAAAACCCACAGCCCTCAGGGGTGCGCCGTTCCCCTCTCTTTCAGGCAGTCCTCCATAGAATTCTGACGTGACGACCAATCATCAGGCCGACCCCCTCATCGGGCGGCTTGTCGACGGTCGCTACCGCGTGCGGGCCCGGATCGCCCGCGGCGGCATGGCCACGGTCTACGTGGCCACCGACCTCCGCCTCGAACGCCGCATCGCGCTCAAGGTCATGCACGCGCACCTCAGCGACGATTCGGCCTTCCAGAGCCGCTTCATCCAGGAGGCACGGGCCGCCGCCCGCCTCGCGGACCCGCACGTGGTCAATGTCTTCGATCAGGGCCAGGACGGTGAGCTCGCCTACCTGGTCATGGAGTATCTGCCGGGCATCACGCTGCGCGAGCTGTTGCGCGAGCAGAAGAGGCTCACGATCCCGCAGACCATCACGATCATGGATGCGATCCTCGCCGGGCTCTCCGCCGCGCACCGCGCCGGGATCGTGCACCGTGATGTGAAGCCCGAGAACGTACTCCTCGCTGAGGACGGCCGGATCAAGATCGGCGATTTCGGACTCGCCAGAGCGACGACCGCGAACACTGCGACCGGGCAGCAGCTGCTCGGGACGATCGCGTATCTCGCGCCGGAGCTCGTGACCCGCGGCACAGCCGATGCGCGCAGTGACATCTACGCGCTCGGCATCATGCTCTACGAGATGCTCGTCGGGGAACAGCCGTACAAGGGCGAGCAGCCCATGCAGATCGCCTTCCAGCACGCCACCGAATCGGTCCCCCGACCGAGCGTCCGCAACCCCGGCGTTCCCGATCCACTCGACGAGCTCGTGCTCTGGGCGACCGAGAAGTCGCCGGACGAGCGCCCCGACGACGCCCAGCAGATGCTTGACCGTCTGCGCGAGATCGAGCGCGAGCTCGGCATAGCACCCGCGGTCGCCGCAGCGACGATGTCGCAGCGCAGCCAAGGCGACTCGGGCGATCTGACCAAGGTGATGCCGAGCACGATCGTGATCGCGGACCCGACGGGACCCGCCCCGCAGACGATCGACAACGCGACGATCCTGCGTCGCCGCGCGTCGCGTCGTCGTGCCCGCGGAGCATTCCTGCTCGCATTCGTGCTGCTGCTGGCGGTCCTCGCCGGAGGCGTCGGTTGGTGGTTCGGTTCGGGACCGGGGTCGCTGATCGCGGTGCCCGACGTCGCAGGGTCGACGTACGACCAGGCGGCCGAAACCCTTACTGCCGAGGGTCTCGCCCCGGTCCGCGGTGAGGAGTACTCGATCGACGTCGAGAGGGATGTGGCCATCCGCACCGACCCTCAGGCCGGCGACCGGCTCGACAAGGGCGCGGAGGTGACCGTCCTGATCTCCCTCGGACCACGGCCGCACACCGTCGAAGCACTCAACGGCAAGACCGAGGACGAGGCCCGTGCGTACCTCGACTCCCTGAATGTCACCGTCGCGGACGAGAAGCTCGAACTGTTCTCGGATGCCGCGGCAGGCGTCGTGATCAATGCCTACGTCGCACCTCGCGCGGGTGGCGACAAGTACGAATGCGGCGGCGGATGCGAACTGTTCGAGGCGGACACCGTCGACTTCTTCGTGTCGCTGGGACAGCTGCCCGACGTCACCGACACCTCGGTGCAGCAGGCGACCCAGGCGCTGACCGACAAGGGACTCAACGTCGCGGATGAGCGCATCGAGCAGTACAGCGACTCGATCGCCGAGGGGCGCGTCATCGGCTTCGCGGACCGCGCCCAAGAGGGCAACTGGCGCCCGGGTGACGAGGTTCGACTGATCGTCTCGATCGGGCCCGAGCCCATCGAGATCCCCGACGTGTCCGGCATCTCCATCCGGGACGCCGTGGCGAGACTGCAGGATGCCGGGTTCAAGCCGGTAACCGCCGCGCCGGAACTCGTCTGGGACATCTTCACCGCGACGCGCACCGATCCGGAGGCCGGGCAGGCGCGCGTGCGGGGAAGCGAAGTTCGCGTGTTCGCCGCCGGGTGATCGCCCTCGTCGTGATACGCCTCACCGCGCCCGACAACGCAGAACCCGCCCTCCCGATCGACGGTGAGGGCGGGTTCTCCATTCCCGATGCTCAGCGCTTCTCGAGCTCCTCTGCGACGAGGAAGGCGAGTTCGAGCGACTGCATATGGTTCAGGCGCGGGTCGCACAGGCTCTCGTAGCGCGTCGCGAGAGCGGCCTCGTCGATCTGCTCCGAACCTCCGAGGCACTCCGTGACATCGTCTCCGGTGAGCTCTACGTGGATGCCGCCGGGGAACGTGCCCACGGCGCGGTGCGCCTCGAAGAAGCCGCGCACCTCGTCGACGACGTCATCGAATCGACGCGTCTTGTAGCCGGTCGGCGTCGTGATGCCGTTCCCGTGCATGGGATCGGTGACCCAGAGCGGCTGCGCCCCCGAATCGCGCACGGCCTCGAGCAGCGGCGGCAGAGCATCGCGGATCTTGCCGGCGCCCATACGCGTGATGAACGTCAGCCGCCCGGGCTCGCGCTCCGGGTCGAGCTTGTCGATCAATGCGAGGGCTGTGTCGGGCGAGGTCGTCGGCCCGAGCTTGACGCCGATGGGATTGCGGATCTTCGAGAAGTAGTCGACGTGCGCCCCGTCGAGATCGCGCGTGCGCTCGCCGATCCAGAGGAAGTGGGCGGAGGTGTTGTACGGAGTGTCTGTCCGCGAATCGATGCGAGTCATCGGGCGCTCGTAGTCCATCAGCAGGCCCTCGTGGCCCGTGAAGAACTCGACTCGCTTCAGTTCGTCGAAATCGGCGCCCGCGGCCTCCATGAACTTGATGGCGCGGTCGATCTCCGCCGCCATGCGCTCGTAACGCTGATTGGCCGGGTTCTGTGCGAAGCCCTTGTTCCACGAGTGCACCTCGCGGAGATCGGCGAAGCCACCCTGCGTGAAGGCGCGGATGAGGTTCAGGGTGGAGACCGCCGTGTGGTAGCCCTGCAGCAGCCGGCCGGGATCGGCCCGACGGGAGCCCTCGGTGAAGTCGTAGCCGTTGACGATGTCGCCTCGGTAGGCGGGCAGCGTGACGTCGCCGCGCGTCTCCGAGTCGCTCGATCGCGGCTTGGCGAACTGCCCGGCCATGCGCCCCATCTTCACGATGGGCATGGACGCTCCGTAGGTGAGCACGACGGCCATCTGCAGCACCGTCTTGATGCGATTGCGGATCTGCTCGGCGGTCGCTCCGGCGAAGGTCTCGGCGCAGTCGCCCCCCTGGAGCAGGAATGCCTGCCCGGATGCCGCACGCGCCAGACGCTCGCGGAGGTTGTCGACCTCTCCGGCGAAGACCAGCGGGGGAAGCGAGGCGATCTGCCGGGAGACGTCGGCGACGCGGTCCGCGTCGGGCCACTGCGGCTGCTGCTTGATGGGAAGCGAGCGCCATGCATCAAGGGCGTCGATGTGGTGCGGGAGCATGCCTCAAGCCTAGTGGTCGGCGTGCAGCCGAGACGCTCTAGGAGGCCTGTGTGACGCGGGAGGGTAGACGGTCCTTGACGGTAGACGCATAGACGTCTTCGTACTCCTGCTGACCCAGACGATGAAGGGCCACCATGATCTCGTCGGTGACCGAGCGGAGGATGTACCGGTCGTTCTCCATCCCGGCGTAGCGGGAGAAGTCGAGCGGCTCCCCGATGACGATTCCGACACGCATGACGCGCGGGACACGGCGGCCGATCGGCATGGCCGTGTCGGTGTCGACCATGATCACGGGCACCACCGGCACCTTGGCCTCGAGCGCCATCCGCGCGATGCCGGTACGCCCGCGATAGAGCTTGCCGTCGGGGCTGCGCGTGCCCTCGGGGTAGATCCCGAGGAGGTCTCCCCCGCCGAGCACCTGGAGCCCGGTGTTCAACGACGCCTCGGAGGCCTTGCCACCGGAGCGATCGATAGGGATCTGCCCGGTCGCCTTCATGAAGAACTTGGTGGCGACGCCCTTGATGCCTCGGCCCGTGAAGTAATCGCTCTTGGCGAGGAACGACATCGGACGGTCGATCACCAGCGGCAGGAAGATGGAATCGGCGAAGGAGAGATGGTTGCTCGCGAGGATCGCGGCACCGTTCGTGGGCACGTTGCTGCGACCCACGATCCAGGGGCGGAAGATCGCCTTGACCACGGGGCCGATCACGACGTACTTCATCAGCCAGTAGAACATCGAGGTGAAGTCTAGCGCCGCGCTCGGCATCCGCTCCGGCGTTCTTCACCCGGACGCCCGGATCGCGACTGAGTTTCACCCGAGCTGCGACGCGGTGTCATGCTCTAGACTCAAGTCATACACCTGCCCGACCGGTACCGAAGGAGCTGCCGTGGTCCAGTTTGAAGTCCCCGCGATCGTCCCCGCTGACCCCGACGCGAACGTCTCGGACCTGCTCTTCCAGCGCGTCGCTGCGACACCCGATCGCGCCCTCTTCTCCGTTCCGGCGGGCGACGGCTGGCGCGACATCTCCGCCGCCGACTTCCAGACGGCCGTGGTCGCCTTGGCGAAGGGCTTCGCCGCCGCCGGCATCCAGCCCGGCGAGAAGGTCGGCTTCCTCGCCCGCACTACGTACGAGTGGACTCTCGTCGACTTCGCGCTCTTCTACGCCGGCGCCGTCATGGTGCCGATCTACGAGACCAGCTCCCCCTCCCAGATCCAGTGGATCCTCGAGGACTCCGGCGCGATCGCCCTCATCGTCGAATCGCCCGAGCACTTCGCGCGCGTCGACGAGATCCGCAGCGACGTGCCGCTGGTCCGCGAGATCTGGCAGTTGCACCTCGGTGCGATCGACACGCTCACCGCCCAGGGTGCGGCGGTGACGGATGCCGAGATCGAGCGGCGCCGGAACCTCGCGGTCGGCTCCGATATCGCGACGCTCATCTACACGTCCGGATCCACCGGCCGGCCGAAGGGCTGCGTGCTCACCCACAGCAACTTCGTCGAGCTCACTCGCAACTCGGCGAAGGCGCTGAACGCTGTCGTGGAGACGCCTGGCGCTTCGACGCTGCTGTTCATCACCACCGCGCACGTGTTCGCCCGGTTCATCTCGATCCTCGACATCCACGCGGGTGTCCGCACCGGGCATCAGCCCGACACGCGCCAGCTGCTCCCCGCACTCGGCTCGTTCAAGCCCACCTTCCTCCTCGCCGTCCCACGCGTGTTCGAGAAGGTCTACAACTCCGCCGAGCAGAAGGCCGAGGCCGGCGGCAAGGGCAAGATCTTCCGCGCCGCCGCCGATGTGGCGATCGAGCACTCCAAGCTGCTCGAAGAGGGCAAGAAGATCCCGTTCGGGATGAAGCTCAAGTTCGCCCTCTTCAACAAGCTGGTCTACAGCAAGCTCCGGGCGGCGATGGGCGGCAACGTCGTCTACGCGGTCTCCGGTTCCGCGCCGCTGGGCCCGCGTCTCGGCCACTTCTTCCACAGCCTCGGCGTCGTGATCCTCGAAGGGTACGGCCTCACCGAGACGACGGCGCCGGCGACCGTGAACCTGGCTGACAAGTCGAAGATCGGGACAGTCGGTCCTGCGCTGCCCGGTGTCGGCGTGCGCCTCGGCGAAGACGGCGAGATCGAAGTCCGCGGCGTCAACGTCTTCAAGGAGTACTGGAACAACCCGGAGGCCACCGCCGAGGCCTTCAGCGACGGCGGCTGGTTCCGCACCGGCGACATCGGCAGCTTCGACTCCGAGGGCTTCCTCACGATCACGGGCCGCAAGAAGGAGATCATCGTCACCGCCGGCGGCAAGAACGTCGCACCGGCGGCGCTCGAGGACCCGATCCGCGCGAATCCGATCATCGGTCAGGTCGTCGTCGTCGGAGACCAGCGTCCCTTCATCTCGGCGCTCATGACTCTCGACACCGAGATGCTCCCGACGTGGCTCGCCAACAATGGGCTCGACGCGAAGATGTCGCTCGAACAGGCCTCCCGGAGCGATGCGGTCCGCGCCGAGGTGCAACGGGCGGTCGACGGCGCGAACGCCCGGGTCTCGCGCGCCGAGTCGATCCGCAAGTTCACCATCCTCGATTCGGAGTGGACGGAAGCGTCCGGACACCTGACGCCGAAGCTGTCCATCAAGCGCAACGTCATCATGAGCGACTTCGCCGATGAGATCTCTGCGATCTACGATGAGCCGGTCTCCACGACGAACGTACCGATCGGCGGCTGACCGGCCGGGTCGACCGGCCCCCTTCGACGCGAACGGCCCCCTTGCGCACGTGTGCAAGGGGGCCGTTCGACGAGAAAGGGGCCGGTCGGCAAGGAAGATCGGTCAGAACCAGGAGCTCTCGCGGACCTCGCGCATGGCCTGCTTGCGCGTCTCGGGATCGAGGCGCGAGAGGAAGAGCCTGCCGTCGAGGTGATCGGTCTCGTGCTGCAGCGCCTGCGCGAGAAGGCCCTCTCCCTCGAGCACGACGGAGTTCCCGTCGAGATCGATGCCCTCGACACGGGCCCAGGGGTGACGCTGCGCGTCATGCCAGAGACCGGGGACGGACAGGCAGCCCTCGCCGGTCGGCGCCGGTTCTCCGCGAACCTCGGTGAGCACCGGGTTGAGCACGTAGCCGACATCGCCGTCGATGTTGAAACTGAAGGCGCGGACGGCGACGCCGATCTGCGGGGCCGCCACACCGGCGCGACCGGGGAGCTCCACCGTGTCGACGAGGTCGGCGACGAGTGCCCGCACGCCCTCGTCGATCTCCTCGATCGGCGCGCACGCCGTGCGAAGGACGGGGTCGCCGAAGATACGGATCTCGCGCACTGTCATCAGGCGGCCTTCGCCCGGAGGCCCTCGACCAGGAGCGCGGCGAGTTCGCGCGCGGCGATCCGCGTCTCAGGCAAGAGGTTCGCGAAGACGATCGTTCCGCCTCCGGCGATCTGCGGGTCGTACGGCATCCTGATGACGCTCTTGGCACGGGTCGCGAAGTGCGTCTGCAACTCGTTCAGCCGAACGAGCGGCGCGCCGGGGTTCGACTGGTTGAGCACGACGATCGCCTCGCGCGCCTGGTCGGCGTACCCGTTCGTCTCGAGCCAGGTGAGCGTCTCCGACGCCAGCCGCGCCTCATCGACGCTCAGTCCCGAGACGATGACGATCTGATCCGCGAGGTCGAGCGTCGCCGACATGACGGAGTGAACGATCCCGGTGCCGGTGTCCGTCAGCACGAGCGAGTAGTAGTGCGCGGCGACTCCGGCGACGTCCCGGTAGTCGCTGTCGCTGAAGGCCTCGGCGATTCGGGGGTCGGCATCAGACGCGAGCACGTCGAGGCGGGTGGCGTCACGCGCCACGATCGCCGAGATGTCGTGGTATCCCCGCACGTCGTCGTGGATCCGAACCAGATCACGGACCGACTTGTTGTGGTGCGGACGGACTATGCGCTCTGCCAGCGTGCCACGGTCGGGATTCGCGTCGACGGCGATCACGCGATCCTCACGTGCATCGGCCAGCGCCATCCCGAGCAGCGCGGTGATCGTCGTCTTGCCCACGCCGCCTTTGCGGGAAAGCACGGGGACGAACCGAGCGCCACCCACGAGCGGTGCGGCGATCCGTGCGCTCAGGGCCTTCCGCTCGCGAGCCCGTCGTCCGTCACCGATGTTGATGCGGTGGCCGGAAACGGTGTACAGGAAGTGGCTCCACGCCCCTTCGGGCTCCGGCTTCGTGCGGCGGTGAGGATCGAGCAGCCGGTCTGCGGTGAGCAGGTCGGCGGACTCGCGCGAGGACTCGCCCAGTTCATCCAGACGCTTCGAGGTGAGCGTCACGTCCGTGCGGGCGGATGCCCGCGTGGGCTGCGGGACGACGGACTTCTCGTCGGGAGTGGACACGGGTTCGGTCTCCTTCACGGCGCGCGGGCGCGCAGGGGCGGGTGCGGGTGCGACGAGCGCGGAATCGGAGTCGGCGGTCGCTCGGGCGAGGAACCGAGCAGCAGCTTCAGCCGTTTCGGCGTGCTTCCGCGCGGCGTCCGGCCGCTCTGCGGCGAGTCCGGCGGGCACGGATTCCGGCTCGACGGCGGCGGGAACCTCCGGAACCGGGGCAGGCTCGGGGTCGGGCTCCGGCTCGACCTCAGCCTCGGCATCAAGCTCAACCTCGGGCTCGGGCTCGGGCTCGGGCTCGGGCTCGGGCTCAGGCTCAGGCTCAGGCTCAGGCTCAGGCTCGGGCTCAGCCTCAAGGTCAGGCTCGACCTCGGGCTCACGCTCGCGCTCAACGCGCGCGTCCGTCACGGCTTCCGATGCGTGCGCGATCGGCTCGAGATCGGGCTCCGGCTCGAAGTCCTCCTCGAGCTCGGCCTCCTCGAGCTCGGCCTCCTCGAGCTCGGCCTCGTGCACGACGTCGTCCGGCTCCGTGCTCTTCACGACAGGCTCTGGTGCCTCGGGCTCTTCGATCACGATGGGTCCGATGTCGATCCCGATGTCGCGGCGCGGGGGCGAACCCGGCTTGTCAGAGATGACCTTCGCCGGCATCGGAGCCTTCAACACGCCCGGCGGCAGCTGCCCCGACTCCGCGATCGACCGCGGTGCGGCGGTCCTCGCGGCGACGGCGGGCAGCTCGTCGATGATGAGGTCGCCGACGACCTCGCCCTCGACGACGCCCTCGTCATCGAGATCGTCGTCCTCGGCGATGGGCAGGGTCACGCTGACCTGAGCGGTTCCGCCGAGGATGCTGATGCTCGCCGTGTCCGGGGAACCGGCGTCGTCGAGCACCCCCAGCGGATTCTCCTCAGGGTCAGTGGTGTTCTTCGGGGTCACGATGTCACTCCAAGCCTGCGCGGGCCTCGGGAGCGCAATGCGCGGCCCTCGCCCGCCCAGATTAGTGCGCGGGACGGATGACGACCAAAAGATCGCCGGCATCCACCTGCTGCGTCTCGGAGATCGCGTGACGCTCGATCACCCCGTCGACCGGCGCCGTGATGGCTGCTTCCATCTTCATCGCCTCGATGGAGGCGATCGGCTCACCGGCCCGCACGGCGGCGCCGACGTCGGCCTTCAGCGTCACCACACCGGAGAACGGAGCCGCTACCTGGCCCGGAGTGGACGTGTCCGCCTTCTCGACCTCGTGGGCGTTCACCGCGACGGCTCTGTCCCGCACGAAGACCGGGCGGAGCTGTCCGTTGAGCGTCGTCATCACCGTACGCATGCCCTTGTCGTCGGCGTCGCCGATGGCTTCCAGACCGATGAAGAGCTGCACACCGCGATCGATCTCGATGCGGTGCTCCTGCCCCTGCACGAGTCCGAAGAGGTAGTCGCTGGTGTCGAGCACCGAGAGGTCGCCGAACAGCTCGCGCCGCTCGATGTACTCCTTGGTGGGCGCGGGGAACAGGAGGCTGTTCAGTCGCGCCCTGCGCTCGGCGCTGGACCCGGCGAGGGCCGCCTCATCGTCTGCACTGATCTCGGTGAACCCGGTGCGCACCGAGCGGCCGGCGAGAACTTTCGTGCGGAATGGCTCCGGCCAGCCTCCGGGGAGCTCACCGAGCTCGCCGGCCATGAAGCCGATGACCGAGTCCGGCACGTCGTACTTCTCCGGGTTGGCCTCGAAGTCCGCCGGATCCGCCTTCACCGCGGCCAGGTGCAGCGCGAGGTCGCCGACGACCTTCGACGAGGGCGTCACCTTCGGGACGCGGCCGAGGATGCGGTCGGCGGCGGCGTACATGTCCTCGATGAGCTCGAAGTCGTCCTCGAGCCCGAGCGCCTTCGCCTGCTGGCGCAGGTTCGAGAGCTGGCCACCGGGGATCTCGTGATGGTAGACGCGGCCCGTGGGTCCCGGGAGGCCCGACTCGAACGGTGCGTACTGACGGCGGACCGCCTCCCAGTAGGGCTCGAGATCCGACACGGCGCTCAGGGCGATGCCACTGTCGCGCTCGGTGTGCGCGAGCGCCGCCACGAGCGACGAGAGGGACGGCTGGCTGGTCGTCCCCGAGAGCGGAGCGGATGCCGCGTCCACGGCATCCACGCCGACCGCGCTGGCGGCGAGCAGCGTCGCGAGCTGGCCGCCAGGGGTGTCGTGGGTGTGCAGATGCACAGGGAGGTCGAAGCGCTCGCGCAGCGCCGAGACCAGCTTGGCCGCGGCGGCCGGGCGGAGGAGCCCCGCCATGTCCTTGATCGCGATGATGTGGGCGCCCGCCGCGACGATCTGGTCGGCGAGACCGAGGTAGTAGTCGAGGGTGTAGAGATCCTCCGCCGGGTCGAGCAGATCGCCGGTGTAGCAGAGCGCGACTTCGGCGACCGCGGTGCCGGTGTTGCGCACCGCCTCGATCGCCGGCCGCATCTGCTCGACATCGTTCAGGGCATCGAAGATGCGGAAGATGTCGACGCCGCTGCGGGCGGCCTCGGCGACGAACGCCTCGGTGACAGCCGTCGGGTACGGCGTGTAGCCGACGGTGTTGCGTCCGCGCAGCAGCATCTGGATGGCGACGTTCGGCAGCGCGGCGCGCAGCTTGTCGAGTCGCTCCCAGGGATCTTCGCCGAGGAAGCGGAGCGCGACATCGTAGGTCGCTCCGCCCCATGCCTCGACCGACAGCAGTCCAGGGGTGAGCCGCGCAAGGTACGGAGCCGCCGCGACGAGGTCCTTCGTCCGGACGCGCGTGGCGAGCAGTGACTGGTGGGCGTCACGGAAGGTCGTGTCGGTGATGGCCAGGGCGGTCTGCTCGCGGAGGCTGCGTGCGAAGCCCTCCGGTCCGAGCTCGAGCAGGCGCTGACGCGATCCCGGCGCAGGCTCCGCCGTGAGATCGACGGTCGGCAGCTTGGTGACCGGATCGACGACGCCGGGGTGGGCGCCGTTCGGCTTGTTGACCGTGACGTCGACCAGCCAGTTCAGGAGCCTCGTCCCGCGGTCCTTCGAGACCCGGCCGCGCAGCAGCTCGGGGCGCTCGTCGATGAAGGAGGTGCTGACGTCTCCGGCGATGAACGCGTCGTCGTCGAGCAGCGCCTGCAGGAACGGGATGTTCGTCGAGACGCCGCGGATGCGGAACTCCGCCAGGGCGCGTCGGGCTCGTGCGACCGCTGCGGGGAAGTCGCGTCCGCGGCACGTGAGCTTCGCGAGCATGGAGTCGAAGTGAGGGCTGATCTGCGCCCCCTGGTGAACCGTGCCTCCGTCGAGGCGGATGCCGGCGCCACCGGGCGAACGGTAGGTCGTGATCTTGCCGGTGTCGGGGCGGAATCCCTGCGTCGGGTCTTCCGTGGTGATGCGGCACTGCAGTGCGGCACCGCGAAGGTGAAGGTTCTCCTGCTGGAGTTCCAGCTCCGCGAGAGTCTGGCCGGCGGCTATCCGCATCTGGCTCTGCACGAGGTCGACGTCGGTGACCTCCTCGGTCACGGTGTGCTCGACCTGGATGCGCGGGTTCATCTCGATGAAGACGACCTCACCGGTCCGCTCCCCCGCCGTCTCGAGCAGGAACTCCACGGTCCCCGCGTTCTCGTAGCCGATGGAGCGCGCGAACGCGACCGCGTACGCGTGGAGGGCGGTGCGGATGCCGTCGTCGAGGTTGGGAGCGGGAGCGATCTCGACCACCTTTTGGTGGCGTCGCTGGACCGAGCAGTCGCGCTCGAACAGGTGCACGGTCTCGCCGGTCTTGTCGGCGAGGATCTGCACCTCGATGTGCCGCGGTCGCACGACCGCCTGCTCGAGGAACATGCGGGCGTCACCGAAGGCGCTCGCCGCCTCCCGCATCGCTTCGGCCAGAGCGGGCGCGAGGTCGCCGGCTGTCTCGACACGCCGCATGCCGCGGCCGCCGCCACCGGCGACAGCCTTCGCGAACAGCGGGAAGCCGATGTCCTCGGCCTGAGCGACGAGCTCGTCGACGTCGTCCGACGCCTCGGTGGAACGCAGCACCGGCACTCCGGCCTCGATCGCGTGGCGCTTCGCCTCGACCTTGTTCCCGGCCATCTCCAGCACCTTCGCCGGCGGACCGATGAAGACGATGCCGTTGGCCGCCGCCTTCTCCGCGAGCTCCGGGTTCTCCGAGAGGAATCCGTATCCCGGGTAGATCGCATCCGCTCCCGCTTCGAGAGCGACACGGATGATCTCGTCGACGTTCAGATATGCGCGCACCGGATGACCGCGCTCGCCGATCTCGTAGGCCTCGTCGGCCTTCAGCCGATGAACGGAGCCGCGGTCCTCGTGCGGGAACACCGCGACGGTGCGCGCCCCCACCTCGTACGCCGCTCGGAAGGCCCGGATCGCGATCTCGCCGCGGTTGGCCACAAGGATCTTCTGGAACATGCACACCTCTGAGAGCTCGATGCACGGCGTTTTCGACGTGCAGGGGCGGGGCTGAGTGTTCCCTCAGCCTAGGGGAAGGTAACGTGGTGTCCGTGCACGTACTCAGCGTCAGCTCTCTCAAGGGGGGCGTCGGCAAGACGACCGTGACACTCGGGCTGGCCTCAGCGGCTTTCGCTCGAGGCGTCCGGACGCTCGTCGTCGACCTCGACCCGCAGTCCGACGTCTCCACCGGGATGGACATCCAGGTGGCCGGACGACTCAACATCGCCGATGTCCTGGCGAACCCGAAGGAGAAGGTCGTCCGTCAGGCGATCACCTCCAGCGGCTGGGCGAAGGTGCACCCCGGAACGATCGACGTGCTGATCGGCAGCCCATCCGCCATCAACTTCGACGGCCCGCACCCGAGCGTGCGCGACGTCTGGAAGCTCGAGGAGGCCCTCGCTTCCGTCGAAGCCGACTACGACCTCGTCCTCGTGGACTGCGCGCCTTCGCTGAATGCGCTGACTCGAACCGCGTGGGCGGCGAGCGACCGCGTCATGGTCGTCACCGAGCCCGGCCTCTTCTCCGTGGCAGCGGCCGACCGCGCCCTGCGTGCGATCGAGGAGATCCGTCGTGGTCTCTCCCCGCGTCTTCAGCCCCTCGGCATCGTCGTGAACCGCGTGCGCCCGCAGTCGATCGAGCACCAGTTCCGCATCAAGGAGCTGCGCGACATGTTCGGTCCCCTCGTCCTCTCCCCGCAGCTGCCGGAGCGCACCTCGCTGCAGCAGGCGCAGGGTGCGGCCAAGCCGCTGCACATCTGGCCGGGAGACTCCGCTCAGGAACTCGCCGCGGACTTCGACTCGCTGCTCGACAGGATCATCCGGACCGGGCGCATCGCGCTCCCCGAGAACGTCTGACGCTTCGACGGGCTCAGCGACCAGACGGACGCACAGCGAAACGGCCATCCTCATCGAGGGTGGCCGTTCTCTCGTGCGAAGGTCAGGCGGAGCGCTTGGACCGGCGCGCGGAGAGCTCGTCGACAGGATCCGGTGCGGTCGCGTCGAACGCGACGAGCGTCGACTCCACCTCGCGGAGCACCTTGCCGACGGCGATGCCGAACACGCCCTGGCCGCGGCTGACGAGATCGATGACCTCATCGTTCGACGTGCACAGGTAGACCGAGGCCCCGTCGCTCATCAGCGTGGTGCCGGCGAGATCGCGGATGCCGGCGCGACGCAGCTCTTCGACCGCGGTGCGGATCTGCTGCAGGGAGATGCCGGTGTCGAGGAGGCTCTTGACGAGCTTCAGCACCAGGATGTCGCGGAAGCCGTAGAGGCGCTGCGAGCCCGAGCCGCTGGCGCCGCGAACGGTGGGCTCGACGAGCTCGGTGCGTGCCCAGTAGTCCAGCTGGCGGTAGGTGATGCCTGCGGCGCGAGCGGCGACGGCGCCACGGTAGCCGACCTCATCGTCCATGGCGGGAAGCCCGTCCGTGAAGAGGAGTTCGGGCACGAACCGCGGGTCGCCTGTGAGCTCATCCGCATTCATCTGAAATCCTCCCTGGAACGGTTATCTCCACGGTAGAGCAGTGCCCGGGCACCGGCAATGACATCCGCGGAGCGTCGAGGGTGTGTCGCAATCAGTTCGTTACGAAAGCACACGCGACAGTGCATCCTTGACGAAGAGCGCGCGCACTTCGTCGATCTTCGATGCGAGTTCGGGCGCCAGTTCGCTCGCTCTGGCGCGAGACGCGGCATCCGTCCGACGCAGCAGCGACGACATGGCCGACTCGATCAGAGCGACCTCGCGATCGGCGCCCTGGCGGAGGGAGCGCAGATGCCGCGGCTCGATGCCGTGACGGTCCAGCGCCACGAGTCCGCGCAGCAGCGTGACCGTAGCCTCCGGGTAGTTCTCCTGCGCGGTGATGACGCCCGTGCTGATCGCATCGTTGAGCAGTTGAGGCCCTGCCCCGGCCGCAGCGAGAAGCTCGGCGCGGCGATAGCGACGGGGCGCGGGCGTGATCGAGGGAGGCGGCGCGAACGACGGCTCGCCGACGGCGTCGTCGAGCTGCTCGCGGATGACGCTGAGCGGCAGGTAGTGATCCCGCTGAAGGGTGAGTCCGAGACGGAGACGCTCGATGTCGGCGGCGGAGAATTTGCGGTATCCGGACTCGGTCCTCGACGGGCTGACGATGCCCTGGACCTCGAGGAATCGCAGCTTGCTGGAGGTCAGATCGGGGAACTCCGGAGTGAGACGCGCGAGCACCTGACCGATACTCAGCAGGCCCGCGGACGCTGAGCGTTCGCGGGCGGGAGCTGCCGCCATCAGGCGTTCGCCGCCTGGCGGTCGTGAGGAGAAGCGAAGAAGTTCAGACGGAACTTGCCGACGCGCAGCTCCGAACCGTCGACGAGAGGGCTGCGGTCGACGCGCTCGCCGTTGACGTAGGTCCCGTTGAGCGAACGCTGGTCGATGATCTCGAACGTCGTGCCCGTGCGGGTGATCTCCGCGTGTCGGCGCGAGACGGTCACGTCGTCGAAGAAGATGTCGGCCTCCGGGTGTCGGCCCACAGTCGTCACATCGGTGTCGAGGAGGTACCGGGCCCCGGCGAGTGCGCCGGAACGGACCAGCAGCAAGGCCGATCCCGACGGCAGCGCCGCGATCGCGGTCTGCTCGACGTCGGTGAGCTCCACGCCGAACGGCACGAAGGACAGGTCCGAATCGTGTCCGAACGTCTGCGTCACGTCGTGTCTCTGCTCGCCAGAGCGGTGGATCGCGGCTTCTCCGGCCGGTCGGCTGTCGCTGTCAGTCACTGTGCCCTCCTAGGTTGTCCAGACTAACGGATGCCGAGGGGCCCGCGGGAGGCCAGGTCCATACTCAGCCGTCCTATACCGGTGATTCATAGGCTGAGCCTGTGAAGACTGAAGCCGTGCGCCGTTCCGCCGCCCCTGTGGCTCTCGCAGCGCTCCTGAGCCCGGTTCCGACGCCCCTTCGGGGCGATAGGCTTAACGCATGCCCCATTACGATGTCGTCATCCTCGGTGCCGGTCCTGGTGGATACGTCGCCGCCGTCCGCAGCGCACAGCTCGGCCTGTCCACGGCCATCATCGAAGAGAAGTACTGGGGCGGTGTCTGCCTCAACGTCGGCTGCATCCCCTCCAAGGCGCTCCTCAAGAACGCCGAGCTGGCGCACACGCTGAACCACAAGGCCGACTTCTTCGGAATCTCGGGTGAGTTCACGATCGACTACGGCAAGGCCTTCGACCGCAGCCGCGTCGTCGCCGACGGACGCGTCAAGGGCATCCACTTCCTGATGAAGAAGAACAAGGTGACCGAGTACGACGGTCGCGGCACCTTCACCGGCCCGAAGGCGATCTCGGTCGCCAAGGCCGACGGCTCCACCGAAGAGGTCACGTTCGACAACGCGATCATCGCCACCGGCTCGAAGGTCCGTCTGCTTCCGGGCGTGCAACTCAGCGACAACGTCGTGACCTATGAGGAGCAGATCCTCAGCCGCGAGCTGCCGAAATCGATCGTCATCGTGGGCGCCGGCGCCATCGGCATGGAGTTCGCCTATGTGATGACGAACTACGGCACGAAGGTCACCATCATCGAGTTCCTCGACCGCGCGCTCCCCAACGAGGATGCCGACGTGTCGAAGGAGATCACGAAGCAGTACAAGAACTACGGCGTCGACATCCTCACCTCGACCAAGGTCGAGACCGTCGTCGACAACGGCTCGTCGGTCACCGTCACCTACACGGGCAAGGACGGCCAGCAGGCGTCGATCGAGGCCGACAAGGTGCTCATGTCCGTCGGCTTCGCCCCGAACACCGAGGGCTTCGGCCTCGAGGCGACCGGCGTGAAGCTCACCGAGCGCGGCGCGATCGACATCGACGACCGCATGCGCACCAACGTCGAGGGCATCTACGCGATCGGCGACGTCACCGCGAAGCTGCAGCTCGCCCACGTCGCCGAGGCGCAGGGCGTCGTCGCCGCCGAGACGATCGGCAAGGCCGAGACGATGACGCTCGGCGACTACCGCATGATGCCGCGCGCGACGTTCTGCTCCCCCCAGGTCGCGTCGTTCGGCCTCACCGAGCAGCAGGCGAAGGATGAGGGCCGCGACATCAAGGTCGTCAGCTTCCCCTTCATGGCCAACGGCAAGGCGCACGGTCTCGGCGAGCCCGTCGGGTTCGTGAAGCTCATCGCCGACGCCGAGCACCTCGAGCTCATCGGCGCACACATGATCGGCCCCGACGTCGCGGAGCTCCTCCCCGAGCTGACGCTGGCGCAGAAGTGGGACCTCACCGCGCTGGAGCTGGCCCGAAACGTGCACACGCACCCGACGCTGTCGGAGGCACTGCAGGAGGGCTTCCACGGCCTCGCCGGTCACATGATCAATTTCTGATGCGGCGCGACTCAATGCGACGAAGGAGCGTTGAGTCGTGACGGATCAAGGTTGAGCGAGCGCAGCGAGCCGAAATCTCGTCGACCCGCGTCCTGTTAGATCCAGCCACGAAGGCCCCGGCCCTCTTCGGAGATCCGGGGCCTTCGTGCGTCAGATCCCGCGCATCGTGATGATCCCCGCCGACCATCGACGCACCGGCCGGCTCCCCATCGCCCGGATGACGAGCTCCCGAGGAACGACGGTGCCGATGCCCGCCGGCGCCCCCATCGACATGTAGAACGACGATCGCCGCTGGACGACGCGGGTCGCTCGGCGTGTGCGCTGCTCGTAGCGGGTGAGATCCGGCATCCGTCCGGGGAGCGCACTGCGCAGCTCTGCGGCGAGGTGCACGGCATCCGTCCACCCGAGATTCATCCCCTGCCCACCGATCGGGCTGATCTCGTGCGCCGCGTCGCCGAGCAGGATCACCCGCCCGCGAGCGACGCGCGGCGCGATGTGCTGCGCGGCGACGAAGACCGTCGGATCGCCCTGATCGGTGAGATCCAGGCGGATGCCGGTCCGCGTCTCCACCGCTTCGCGGAAGGCCTGCGGCGTGTCCAGGCGCACCTCGGCGCCCTGTCGCGCCACCCACCGGCGGCGGCTTCCGGGGAGTGGGAAGGTCTCGACCAGACCGGCCGGCTCGCAGTGCAGCACCGCGCGGTCGCCCGGCTCCGGATCGGCGACGTCGATCATCGCGTAGGTCGCTCGCCCGCCTCGGCGTCGCCATCCGAGTCCGAGATCCTCGCGGAGGCGACTCCGCACACCGTCGGCCGCGACGACCACGGCGGCAGTGAGCACGTGAGGCCCGTCCGGGGTGCCGACGGAGACGCGCACGACATCACCGTCGTCTCTGACGTCCTGTACCGTCCAACCGCGTCGCAGAGCCTCCGGAGCGCGGGCCGCCAGCCGCGCTCTCAGCAGCGCGTCCGTGCGGGTCTGCGGGAGGATCATGACGGGGCGGTCGGGTGCGAACGCGAGAGAGGCGAGGGTCCGTCCGCGGCTGCGCACCTCTCCCCCGACGAGGCGCAGCGCCTCGCGGCGAACCGCTGCCCCCACGCCCGCCGCATCCAGTGCATCGAGACCGGGCCGATGGATGCCGATGGCACGGGTGCGCGTATCGGCATCCGCCCGGCGCTCGCACACCGCGACGCGCAGTCCGTTCTGGGTCAGCAGACACGCCAGCAGCAGCCCGACCGGCCCCGCGCCGACGATGAGCACGTCATGATCGGGCACCGTCGGCCTCCCATCGCAGTTCGATCCGGAAGGGTGCACCGCCCCTGACCTGCCAGCCGCGGGGAGCGATGGCCGCGAGCTCTGCGACGGTGAAGGAGCGGCGGATGCTGAGCAGACCGTCCACGCGGATGAACGATTCGGCGAGCAGGTTCCGCGACAACGGCCACGTGGCAGCGGAGAACAGCGCATAGGGCAGGCGCCCGCGCGCGATGTCATGATGCGCGGCCAGCCCGCCAGGGGCGAGAAGTCGCCGGGAGTCGTCGAGCACCGTCTGCAGATCCCGCTCGTCGAGGTGGTGCAGCACGTGATTCGACAGCACGACGTCGAAGGTCTCCCCGGCATCCACCAGCGCCGTCGACAGAGCGGCGCGGTACGTCACCCCGGCGCCGCGGTCGTGCGCCACGGCCCACCGGATGGCGCGCTCGTCGACGTCGAGCGCCGTGATCTCGGCGGCGAGCCCCTCGTGGCGAAGCCGTCCGGCCAGGAACCGGCACAGGTCGCCGCCGCCGGTTCCGATGTCCAGGATCCGCAACGGTCGCGCTGCCGCCACGGCCCGGGGACGGATGTCTCGTCGGTAGATCAGTCCCGGGCGGGAGACCAGGGCGTTCACGAAGGCGAAGCGCCCGTAGGTACGCGCCAGCATCCGCTCATCCGCGTGGGGATCGTCCATCAGCTCGCGGACGTCGACGTCGCGGACCGAGAGTCCGGCGCTCATGACTCCGCAGCGGTCGTGACGGTCATCAGAGCGCTCTCCGCAGTGAGTCCCGGCCCGAACGCCATCGCCGCGACGCGTTCGCCGGCCCGGGCGCCCTCCTCCTCGAGGATGCGCTTGAGCACGAACAGGACGGTCGCGCTGGACATGTTGCCGTTCTCGCGGAGGACCTCTCTCGCGGGATGCAGCTGGGTGTCGCTCAGATGCAGCTTCTCCTGCACGCGATCGAGGATGCTGCGCCCGCCGGGGTGGATCGCCCAGTGCGCGACCTCATCGCCGACTGCGTCCTCGTCGAAGGCAGCCACCAGGGCGTCCTCCGGCGCGTACAGCGGACGCAGTGCCCCGATGATGGTGTCGCCGATGATCTGCGGCACGGTCGTGGCGAGGATCATCTCAAACCCGGTGTCGCCGATGGTCCAGGCCATCGCCTTCTCCCCCTCCGGGGCGATCGCGGTGTGGAAGCGGTCCAGACGCAGCCCCGTGGACCCCGCCGGGAGGTCGCGCGCCGTCACGATCCCCGCGGCGGCACCGTCGGCGAACAGCGAGGAGGCGACGATCGTGTCGGGGTCCTCGGACGATCGCAGGTGCAGGGTGCACAGCTCGACGCTGACCACCAGGACGACCGCGTTCTCGTCGGCGGCGCAGAACTGGCTCGCGGCACGGAGCGCGGGCATCGACGCGTAACAGCCCATGAAGCCCAGGTGATAGCGCTGCACGCTGTCGGCAAGACCCAGGGCGCGCACGATCTCGTAGTCCGGACCCGGGGCATGGAAGCCGGTGCAGGAGACGGTGATGACATGCGTCACGTCTGCGGCCTCGACATCGGGGGCGGAGTCGAGAGCGCGGCGGGCGACATCGACGAACAACCGGGCCGCCTCACGCGTGTAGACGTCGTTGCGCACCTTCGTGCCGGGTGCGAGCAGCGCGCCCGATCGGCGATCGAAGAACACCGGATCCGTCGTATCGGATTCGAGGGACAGCTCTTCGATCACGGTGTGCCGCGTGTCGATGCCGGACACGTTGAAGGAGGTCGCGACGATCCGCTGCGCCAACCGGCCGAGTTCGGGCTGGGCGGCGAAGACGTCGCGCACCTCATCCTGGTGAAGGACGGTCTCGGGGACGATCGTCTGCAGCGATCGAAGCACAGGCGGTCGGCTCATGATGTCACTCAAGCACGCGCCGAGCAGTACCGGGAAGGGGTTGCGTGCGGTGTGGCCGTCCGACTAGAAGCCGAGTGCGCGGGCGAGCTTCGAGCCGGAGGTCGAATCACGGCCGCCGACGGCGCGCACAGCCTGCTCGACGGCGACGAAGAAGACCGTGCGTCCTGCCTCGTCGGCGGGCGCCGCGGGGCCGAGCTCCATCTCCCACTCCCGCCATTCGCGCTGCACGCCCTGACGGAGGTCGGTGGCACGGACCCGGTCGTCGACGAACTCCGCGACGAGGCCGTCCGGCCCGGTGAGCAGGTAGGCGGTGCGGTCGTTCTCGATGCGGGCGAGCGGAGTGAGGGGTTCGGTCGTCCAGGTGGAGACCGTCTCGGCGACGGCATCCGGGAGGTCGTCTCCGTCGGCGAGCGGCCAGCCGAGTTCGAGGCGCCCGTCGCCCTGTCGGGGCCCCTTGACGTGCCAGCCCTCGTCCGGACCGCCGGTGCGTCGTCGGAGTGCGACTCCAGAGCGCGCGAGCACGCCGTCGACCGTGTCGAAGTAGCGGGCGTCCAGGGCTCTCGCCTCCCCGGCCGACACGGTGTCGACGCCGGGGATCGCGCCCCAGTCGGGCAACGGCGTCTCGATGTCGACGTCGTACTTGCGCTCGACCTCGACCGTGCGGGACGGCTCAGTCGTCATCGCCCCGCGTGAGATCTTCGAGGGCCTCGTCGAACCAGTAGTCGATCTCGGTGGGTCCATCTTCGGGTCCGGTGTTCGACGGCTCGCCGCGGCGGTTGTACACCACCTGCGTCTCGCTGTAGGGGACGATCAGCTTGTCGTCCGCGTCGTCGAGAGGAATGATCTGCCCGTCGAGCGGGCCGCCGTGAAGTCGTGCGAGTGCCATGGGTTCACAGTAGTCCTTCACCCGATGAGGATGCCGAGCACCGCGCCCGCGATCATCCACGGACCGAAGGCGATGCGAGTGGAGCGGTCCGCGCGCCTCAGGAGCATCAAAGCGAGGGCGTAGAGCGAACCCAGCACGAAGGCGGACGCGGCGCCGATCACGAGTGCCTCCCAGCCGTGCCATCCCAGGACGAGGCCGATGACCGCGGCGAGCTTCACATCGCCGCCGCCCATGCCCGACCGGCTGATCAGTCGCAGCAGGGCGTAGAACCCGCCGAGGGCGAGCATGCCGAGGAGTGCGCGGATCAGCGGACCGCTCTCGTGGGCGAGCAGGGCGTCGACAGCAGCGAGGGCGATCAGCGCCGCGAGGGTCGGCAGCACGATCCGGTTCGGAAGACGATGCGTGCGGACGTCGATCACGGTCAGCCATGCCCCGATGCCGAGCAGCACGCCGTGCACGAGAACGATGAGCGCGATCCTGGGGTCCATCCCGGCAGGTTAGGAGATCGGCGGATGCAGGGTGGGCGGGGTGTGGATAACCGTGGAGCGAGCGGATTTCCGGATGTCCGATGTACGAACTAGCGTCATCAGTGCCACTTGATTTATTCGTACATATCTTCGAGGATGGATGCATGGGGATCGGGCTCGATGCGGCGACCGCGCTCTCTCCGACCAGCGACAATCGCGCCGGAGAGGTGCTCCGTCTGCGCCGCGAGATCAGCAGGATGCAGCGGCGGCGCAGCGATCACACCCTGCTCCCGATCGACCCCTCCCTCGCCGCGCTGCTGCCGGAAGAGGGTCTGCAGACAGGCACCGCCTACACGGTCTCCCCCTCGCCCGGTCTCGTGCTCGCCCTGCTCAGTGCGGCATCCCGGAAGGGACACTGGTGCGCGGTGGTCGGCATGCCCACGCTCGGCGTCGAGGCGGCCGCTGCCTTCGGCATCGACTTGGCACGACTCATCCTCGTCCCCGAGCCGGGGGAACGCTGGCTCGCGGCGACCTCCGCCCTGGCCGAGGTCGTCCCCCTGATCGTCGTGAACCCCGGGTCCCGTGCTCGCGACGCCGATGTCTCCCGGCTCAGTGCGCGGCTGCGTGATCGCGGATGCACACTGCTGGTCACGGAGTCGGCCGCTTCGCAGTGGCCGCAGAGCGAGGGCACGATCCGCATCCACGATCCGCACTGGCACGGCCTCGGCGCGGGCTGGGGGCTGCTCTCCGACTGCACCGTGACGGTGACGGCCACGACCCGGCACAGTCCCCGGCCGACGAGCGTGCGGGTGCAGCTGCCCGGTGGCCACGGCGCCGTCGAGGCCGCCGCGGCAGAGCTCACCGCGCTGCCCTCGCTCGGTGCCGAGACTGCAATATCCAGCAAACCGGCATCCGGCAGGCCCATGGTCGGCGACGACGCTCCGGCAGAGCTCCTGCATTGGGCGGAGGCGGGATGAACACTCCGCTCCGCGTCCTCGTGCTCTGGTTCCCGGACTGGCCGCTGCGCGCCGCTCTCGGCGGACCGCCTCCGCACCCGCCCACCGCGCTGGTGCAGGCGAACACGGTCGTCGCCTGCACAGCCTCTGCCCGAGAGCACGGCGTACGCACCGGACAGCGTCGCCGTGTCGCGCAGGGGCATCTCTCCTCGCTGCGGGTGCTCCCCCACGACCCCGCGCGTGACGAGCGCGCATTCCTCCCTGTGCTGCAGCTCATCGAGAAGCACGCCCCCGGTGTGACGCTGCTGCGCCCGGGGCTCGCCGTCCTCCGGTCCCGGGGAATCGCCCGGTATCACGGCGGTGAAGCCGAGGCCGCCGCGGCCCTCACCGCCGTGCTCGCCGACGCCGGCCTGCCGGAGGTGCGCATCGGTGTCGCCGATGGGCCCTTCACCGCCGAGATCGCCGCGCGGGGCCGCGATGCCTGCACCGTCGTCCCGCTCGGGCGATCGCAGGAGTTCCTGGCCCCCTATCCGGTGCAGGTGCTGCGTGACGAGCAGATCGCCGGCCTCCTCGCTCGACTCGGCGTGCGCACCCTCGGGGAGTTCACCGCGCTCGCCCCGCTCGACGTGCGCGACCGATTCGGGGAGCACGGCGCCCGTCTGCACGCGCTCGCCGCCGGAGCCGATTCCCGTCCGCTGACGCCTCGTCCACCCGATCCCGAGCTGGTGCGGAGCATCGAGTTCGAGACGCCGCTGGGCGGGACCGACCAGGTCGCCTTCGCCGTGCGGCAGACGGCGGATGCCGTGCTGCTCGCCCTGGGAGACGCCTCGATCGTCTGCACGGAGGTGCGGGTCGACATGACCGACGACAACGGGAAGGTCTTCTCCCGCACGTGGCTGCATCCGACCTGCTTCGACGCCTCCGACCTCGTCGATCGCGTGCGCTGGCAGCTGGAGGCGCTGGCCACGCAGTCGTCGAAGGAGCCCGTCGATGAGGCCCGGGCGTTCGGCGGCATCGTGGCGGTGCGGATCGTGCCGGTCGCCGTCGACGATGCCGCCCATCACCAGCCGGGGCTCTTCGGCTCCGGCACCGATGAGCGACTGCATCACGCGGTCTCCCGCGTGCAGACCATGCTGGGTCACCAGGGCGTGGTCACCGCCGCCCTCGCCGGGGGTCGCTGGCTCGCCGATCGCCAGGTGCTCACCCCGTGGGGCGAACGGCCCGTCCCCCCTCGGGATCCCGACTCGCCCTGGCCGGGCAGCCTTCCCGACCCGCTCCCCGCCGAGGTCTTCCTTCCCCCGCGCCCCATCGGGGTGCGGGGTGCCGACGGGGCTGTGATCAGCATCGACGAGCGCGGTGTCCTCTCCCAGGAGCCCGCCCGCATCGACGGTGCCGCTGTCCAGGCTTGGGCGGGTCCCTGGCCTGTGCACGAACGCCGCTGGGCACCCGACGGCGGCAAGGGCGGTCACCGGCTGCAGATCGTCGACGACCACGATCACGCCTGGCTCGTCTTCCGCACCGGCGAGCGCTGGTGGGCAGAGGGAAGGTATCGCTGATGGGCTGGCACAATCCGCCGCAGACCTGGAGCGAGCTCGAGCGCACCCTCAACGGAGAGGATCATCCTCCCCGGCAGGCGGTCGAGCCATCCGCCTCGCGCCCCGACCCCGGGCCGGTGAGCCGGCGCCGGCAGCGCACCCCGGTCACCGGGATATCCCGGCCGGTCGATGCAGTGCCCTATGCCGAGCTGCACGCGCATTCCTCGTACTCGTTCCTCGACGGCGCCTCCGCACCGGAAGACCTGCTCGCCGAGGCCGAGCGCCTCGGACTCACCGCGCTCGCGCTGACCGATCATGACGGCTTCTACGGCGCCGCCCGCTTCGCCGATCAAGCCGAGCTCATGAAGTCGCCGCTGCAGACGGTGTACGGCGCCGAACTGTCTCTCGATCTCCCCGGCCCCCAGCGCGGCAGCCCCGATCCCGCGGGCGCGCACCTGCTGGTCCTCGCCCGCGGGATGGAGGGCTACCACCGTCTCTCCGGCGCCATCACCACCGCTCAGCTGCGCGGCGGCGAGAAGGGGCGGCCGGTGTACGACCTCGACGAGCTGGCTGCGAGCGCGGGCGGCCAGTGGACGATCCTGAGCGGATGCCGCAAGGGCGCGGTGCGCCGGGGACTGGAAGCCGGCGATGCCGCGACTCCGCTCCGGCACCTCGTCGATCTGTTCGGCAGCGACCACGTCGCCGTCGAGCTCTTCGACCACGGAGACCCGCAGGACACCCGCCGCAACGACACCCTCGCCGAACTCGCCCGGCGGATGCGGCTGCCCGTCGTGGCGACGAACAACGTGCACTACGCCACTCCCGCACAGGCGCCGCTCGCCGAAGCGGTGGCAGCGGTCCGGGCGGTCCGCAGCATGGACGAGCTCGACGGGTGGCTACCCGCGCACGGTGGCGCCCACCTGCGCAGCGGGGCGGAGATGTCGGCGCGGTTCCAGCGCTATTCCGGGGCGATCTCGTACGGCCTCGAGCTGGCCGCGGCATCCGCCTTCCCCCTGCGACTCGCACGTCCGGCCCTGCCGAAGCAGAAGGTGCCGGACGGGCACACGCCGATGAGCTGGCTGCGTCAGCTGGTGTGGGAGGCCGTGCCGTCGAAGTATCCCCGACTGACGGAAGACCAGCACCGCCGGATCGAGCGGGAACTCGACGTCATCGAGGAGAAGGACTTCCCCGGCTACTTCCTCATCGTGCATGGCATCGTCGCCGAAGCGAGACGACGCGGCATCCTCTGCCAGGGCCGAGGATCCGCGGCGGCGAGCGCGGTCTGCTACCTGCTGGGCATCACCGCCGTCGACCCCATCCTCTACGCCCTCCCCTTCGAACGGTTCCTCGCGACCACCCGGGAGGAGGAGCCCGACATCGACGTGGACTTCGACTCGCGACGCCGGGAGGAGATCATCCAGTGGGTCTACGGGGAGTACGGCAGGGAGCGCGCAGCCCAGGTGGCGAACGTCATCCAGTACCGCCCGAAGAACGCGGTGCGCGACATGGCCAGGGCGCTCGGGCACTCCCCCGGGCAGCAGGATGCCTGGTCCCGTCAGGTCGACGGCTGGAGCACGGGACTCGAGCCCTCGGAAGGCCACGACATCCCTGAGAACGTGCTGGCGTACGCGGGCGAGCTGCTGAAGGCGCCGCGCCATCTCGGCATCCATTCCGGTGGCATGGTGCTCACCGCGCGTCCGGTCGGCGAGGTGGTGCCGGTCGAGCACGCCCGCATGGAGGACCGCACGGTGATCCAGTGGGACAAGGACGACGCCGCGTTCATGGGGCTGGTGAAGTTCGATCTGCTGGGCCTCGGCATGCTCGCCGCACTCCAGCACTGCTTTGACATGATCCTCGAGGCCACGGGTGAGAAGTGGACGCTCGAAGGCCTCCCCAAGGAGGAGCCGGCGGTCTACGACATGCTCTGCCGCGCGGATTCGATCGGGGTGTTCCAGGTCGAGTCCCGTGCGCAGATCGGCTTGCTTCCGCGGCTGCAGCCTCGGAGCTTCTACGACCTCACCATCCAGATCGCTCTCATCCGCCCCGGGCCCATCCAGGGAGGGGCCGTGCACCCGTTCGTCCGGCGCAAGATGGCGAAGGATCGTCTCGACGAGGAGAACCGGGAGCGAGCCACCCGCGGCGAGGCACCGGAGGAGTTCCCGATCCCCTACCCGCACAGCGATCTCGAGCCGATCCTGAAGCGCACCCTGGGGATCCCGATCTTCCAGGAGCAGCTCATCCAGATGGCCACGGCGGTCGGCGACTGCACGGCCGACGAGGCAGACCTGCTGCGCCGGGCCATGGGCTCGAAGCGGGGTCTGGAGAAGATCGAGCGGGTGCGGGAGAAGCTGTACGCGGGCATGGCGAGGCGAGGTCTCGACATGGACGCCTCGGACCGCATCTACGCGCAGATCCAGGCGTTCTCGAACTTCGGGTTCGCGGAATCCCATTCGCTGTCCTTCGCCCTGCTCGTCTATGCCAGTTCCTGGCTGAAGCTGCACTACCCCGCCGCCTTCCTCGCCGGGCTCCTGCGCTCGCAGCCGATGGGGTTCTACTCCGGGGCGACTCTGACCGCGGATGCGCGGCGGCACGGCGTCGAGGTCCGTCGTCCCGATCTGCATGCGTCCGGCGCCACCGAGACACTGGAGCCGCTGGAGCCGCTGGACGACCGCACCGTGCGGAGACCGACCGGACTCGACGACTGCCTCACCACCCCGCAGCCGCCGACGCTCCGGTTCGACAGAAGCGCTCCCGACGTCTCCGCCGACCACCGCCGTGATGGCGGGTACGCGGTGAGACTGGGACTCAGCGGCATCCGCGGGATCGGCGTGCCTCTGGCCGAGAAGATCGTCGCCGAGCGCGAGGCGAACGGTCTCTACCGCGACCTCCACGATCTGGTGCGGCGCACGGACGCCACCGCCGCTCAGCTGGAGGCTCTTGCCACTGCGGGAGCCTTCGCCTGCCTCGACCTCGAGCGGCGCGAGGCGATCTGGCTCGCGGGGGCGGCAGCTGACGACCGCTCGCGCTTCCTCCCCGGCACCTCTGTCGCCGTGCAACCGCCGCTGTTCTCCGATCAGACCAGCTTCGAGCGCCTCTCCGCCGACCTCTGGGCGACGGGTGTCTCGACCGATGACCACCCCCTGGCCCATTTCCGCGCGGCGCTGCTCGAGCGTGGCGTCCTGACAGCCGCCGATCTGCGCGGACACGAATCCGGTCGGCGGATCGAGGTCGCGGGCCTCGTCACCCACCGCCAGCGACCGGCCACGGCATCCGGCATCACGTTCATGAACCTCGAGGACGAGACCGGCCTGGTGAACGTGATCTGCTCGACCGGCGTGTGGAACCGCTTCCGACGCGTGGCTCGTGACTCACCGGCGCTCATCATCCGCGGCATCCTGGAGCGCTCAGAGGAAGGGGTCGTGAACGTGCTCGCCGACGCCTTCGAAGACCTGCGCACGGGACTCACGCATCGGTCGAGGGACTTCCGCTGATGCGTGTGCGGTCTCACACGCGCAGTGCCTCACCCGCGCAGGGTCTCACCAGAAGCGTTCGGGCTCCTCGACCGGAGGGCGATCCGAGCCGCCCCAGCGGTCGGCCTCCGCCTTGGCAGCATCCGCCGCGGCGTCGGCTCCGAGCAGGGCCCGCTTCGATCCCGCCGCGTCCTGCCCGATCGGGTCGACCCGCAGCACCGTGCGCCCTGGACCGCCGATCATCACTGTGCACTCGAGGACCCGCCCGATCCAGCGCGAGAACTCGCCGCGTACGTCATCCGAGCGGCGGTAGCGGATGCCGGTGTCGAGATCGGCGATCGAGAGCACGACGGCCTCTTCGTTGAGGGGGTCGATCTGCTCGATCACCTCGACGCGGTGGCCGTGCGCGATGGCGACCTGAGATGCGAACACGAGCAATCTGTCCATGAGTCCACCTTAGGGAGCACCGTGGAGAAGACAACCGGGGAATTGTTCGATCAACTTTCGAAAATATCTTTGTCCCCCAAATGGCGGACAAGACAAAAGAGCGCTAGTCTGCTATATGTAGCGGGGGCTATGGGCTGATGTCTGGGGAATCAGCCAAGAGTGCAGCGATATCTTCGCCGCCTCCCCAACCGTCCGGGTAGGGCGGTGGCCCTCTCGGCGACATCGTCTGGGGCGGCGTCATCGGGAGGGCATACCTCGCGCGCATCTCCGGCTCAGGTCACTCCCGAGGCCGGTCCTCATCGATCGGCACCTCTGAGCGCTGATCGACGAGATCTGCGGGATCCACCTCCGGGTCGTCGAATCCCGGAGGAGTCTCGGTGGCATCGACCTCCGGCTCCTCTTCGACATCGCGTTGCTGTTCCTCACGATCCGCGGTGGGCTTCTCGTCATCGATATGTTCGGTCTCGAAAGACATCTCGACTCCTTTCCTCGGTATGCCATCGACGATGCGCGCCTTCCGTTCCGCGTTCCAGGGGGTTGACGACAGGCCGGCATCGGCTTCCCTAGCGATCGCTCGGCCACGGGTCAATCCGCTGGGAGCGGAGATTCGTCGATGCGTACCGTGGCGACATGGCAGAAGATCATCCGCGCCCGCGAGGAAGAGCCCTGATCGGCGTATCCGGATGGCGCTATGCGCGCTGGCGCGGCGACTTCTACCCCGCGGGCCTCGCCCAGCGCCGAGAGCTCGAGTACATCGGTCAGCAATTCTCCACGGTCGAGCTCAACGGGTCCTTTTACTCCCTCCAGCGTCCCGAGAGCTACCGGCGCTGGCGCGACAGCGTTCCGGATGACTTCGTCTTCGCGGTCAAGGGCTCCCGCTACATCTCGCACATGCTGCGCCTTCGCGATGTGGAACAGGCTCTCGCCAACTTCTTCGCGTCCGGCGTGCTCGCCCTCGGTGCACAGTTGGGGCCGATCCTCTGGCAGTTGCCGGAGCGGCAGGAGTTCGATCCCGACGTCCTGGACGGATTCCTCGGCGCTCTGCCCCAGACGACCGGCGAGGCTCTGCGCCTGGCACGCGATCACGATGATCGGCTCGACGGCCGAGCATGGCTCGAGATCGAGGAGGACGCGCCGCTGAGGTATGCGCTCGAGCCGCGATCGGAGACGTTCGATGACGAGCGCTGCGTCAGCCTGCTGCGCGAACACGGCGTCGCGCTCGCAATCGCCGATACCGCGGGCCGGTGGCCGCGTTTCGAGGCGCTGACCGCAGACTTCGTGTACGTCCGGCTGCACGGCGCCGACGTGCTGTACCACAGCGGCTACAACGAGCCGCAGCTCAGCGAGTGGGCCGCGCGGATCGCCGAGTGGACGGGTGGGGACGCATCCGCCGAAGCCCCGGCGCGCGACGTGTACGTGTACTTCGACAATGACGCACAGGGCCACGCGCCGCACGACGCGCAGCTGCTGGACCGGCTCGTCCGGGAGCGGTGAGCCGCAGCGGTACGGAGGGCAGCGTCACGCCCGCATTCTCGAGCGGGCGTGATCGCCGCCTCAACCGGCGGTGTCGGTGCGGTAGCGCGTCTTCCCGGCGACGATCGTCTGCACCACGCGGGCGTCGAGCAACGACGCCGGCCCTTTGGCGAACGGGTCGGTGTCGAGCACGATCAGGTCGGCCGCGAAGCCCGGCGCGATGCGGCCCCGCCAGTCACCATCGCCGACGGATGCCGCGGCGTCGCGCGTCGCGTGCCCGATCGCGGCCGCGAGAGGCAGCGCGAACTGCGGATGTATCGCAGCCACCGACCGATCGAGCGCCGAGGCGCGGGTCGATGCGACGTACATGTTGGCCAGGGCCTCATGCGGAGCGGTCGGCGCATCCGTCGAGAAGGCCAGCAGCGCTCCGGCATCCTCGTATTCCTGCCACGGGAACGCACGGTCGACGCGGTCGTCGCCCAGCATCTCGGCCCAGTTCGCGAAGATCGCGGGATCGCTGTGCACGGGCTGCATCGACGCGGTGACACCGAGACGGGCCATCCGCTCGGCCGTCCCGGGAGCCGCGTACTCGAGGTGCTCGATGCGGTGACGCCGTGGACGGGCCCCGTTCACCGCGATCGCGTGCTCGATCGCATCGAGTGCGATCTCGCTCGCGAGGTCGCCGATCGCGTGCTGCGCGATCTGCAGGCCCGCGGCATCCGCTGCCGCGACGACCGGATTCAGCTGCGCGACCGGCCAGATGGGTGCAGCATTCGTTCCGTCGGCGTACGGATGCCGCATCGCCGCGGTGCACGCATCGATCACGCCGTCGAGGATCAGCTTGATGCCGACGACGCGGACCCCGGAGGACGCCGTCTCGCGCGCGAGCTCGGCCGCGCGCGAGACCTGAGCGAGGTTCTCGGCGTCGTCTCCGGTGTTCGTGATGATCCAGTGGGCCGCGACGCGGATCGGCAGCTCTCCGCCATGCCGCTCCTCGGCACGACGGAGTGCATCCAGCCCGAACTCGTCGAAGGCCATGTCGATCGCGCCGGTCACCCCGGCCGCCAGGTACGCCTCGATGACGCGCTCGACGTCGGCATCGCGGTCGGTGTCGGTCGTGGTCGCGTCCCTGTGCGCCCAGGCGTACTGGGTCGCTGCGGTCTCGTAGAGGAGTCCGGTCGGCTCCCCTGCGGCATCCCGTGCGAAGTGTCCGCCGATCGGATCCGGAGTGTCGCGGGTGATGCCCAGCTCGACCAGCGCCGCGCTGTTGACCCAGCAGGAGTGGTAGTCGTTCGCGTCGAGATAGACGGGGATGTCATCGACCACCGCGTCGATCATCGCCGCGGTCGGGGCGCCGTCCGGCACCGAATCGAAGAGCCAGCCACGGCCCCGCAGCACCGCGGCATCCGGATTCGCCGCCCTCGCTTCGCGCAGCAGTGCCTGGATCTCGTCGAGCGATCGCGCGGCGGTGAGCGGCACCTGGCCGAGTGCGGCGCCCGCCATGAGGAGGTGGGTGTGGGCGTCGGTGAATCCGGGGAGCACGAGCCGCCCCTCGAGGTCGACCGTCTCATCGGCGGGCGGCGCATCCGCACGCGTACCGACGTAGGTGATCGTCTCGCCATCGATCACGAGAGACTCGGCCCAGGCGCGAGCCGGGTCGTCATCCGCGGTGAAGATGCGTCCGTTGAGGTAGCGGGTGGTCACGGTCGACCGTCCTTTCCGAGTGGGGTGCGCAGCAGGCCGGCGTAGAGCGCCGCGGCGACGAGCATGCCGACGGGCACCGACAGGTCGATGTAGCCGGTGAGTTCGGCGATCGGACCGCTCCAGACGCTCGTCGACAGGCACAGCGCGGTCGCGATGCCGCCGGCGAAGAGCGCGGTGATGCCGGGGATGCTCCATCCCGCCGAGTACCAGTACCGGCCGCCGGGTCGGTCGTGGAAGAGGTCGACGCCGTCGTAGTCGTAGCGGCGCAGGATGACGTCGACGACGAAGATCGCCATCGCCGGCCCCGACACGACGACGAGGAACTGCAGCATGAGGTTCGCCGCCTCCACGAGGTTCGAGGCCAGCACGAGGTAGATCGTCAGCGCCGTCCCGACCACACCCACGATGATCGCCGCGGGGATGCGGCGCAGCCGGAAGCCGATGGCCTGGAGCGCCATGCTCGACGTGTACGCGGTCATGGCGTTGAGCGCGATCGTGTTGATGACGACGCCGATCACGAGCACCGGACCGAGCCACGCCGGCAGCAGATCCAGCAGGGCGACGTCGATGCCGGTCTCGAATGCGGCGGTGCTCAGCCCCGTCGCCAGCAGCACTCCGACGGTGGTGAAGACGATGAAGGGGATGGCCCCTCCGAGGGCGGTCGCGGCGGTGATGTGCGAGGGCTTGGTGTCGCGAGGGAGGTAGCGGGCGATGTCGGGACTGTTGATGAACGACAGTGGAGTCGAGGCGAGGATCGTGAAGCCGATCGAGATCGCCGACCAGAGTGCGGCACCGCTCAGGGGCTCAGGGGCTGCGTACTGCCAGTAGACGGTCGGCAGGATGAAGCCCGCGACCGCGAGGAAGATCACGAACAGGGCGGCGGCCATGTACGGGTACGCGCGCAGGATCAGGCCGTGGCCGAAGATCGCCACGAGGATGGTGATGGCCGCGACGACGACCGTGACGCCGATCGGAACCCAGATCGGGTCGTCCATGCCGGCGCGTCGCAGCAGGTCGGCTCCCATGAACGACGAGGCGAGCCAGGTCAAGGACAGGAAGACCGCGCCGATGAACCATCCGACGACGGCGACGAAGAGGCGGTTGCCGAGGATGCCGTACATCGCCCGCGTCACGACCGAGCCCGAGGTCCCGGCGGCCGGTCCGCTCCCGGCGATGATGCCGGGCAGGATCCAGAGGAGGGAGGCCGCGACGATCACCGCGATCGCCTGCCAGATCTCGAGGCCGAGGAGGATCAGGGATGCGCCGATCGTGAGGTTCAGGATGCTGACGCTCGGGGCCGCCCAGATGAGGAAGAGGTCGCGCGCTCTGCCGTGGCGTTCGGCGTCGTCGATCAGCTCGATGCCGCGCGTCTCGGGGCGCGATGCGGTGTCGAGGGTCTCGACGTCAGGGAGTGCGTTCCGGGTCATGGAGTTCCTTTCGGGAGGAGAGCGCCATTGCTATTGGTCACATGCCCAATGGACTATTGGTCACTCATTCAATAGCATGGGTGAGGTGACGTCAAGCACTTCTTCTCACGCGACTCCCCCGCGAACCCGCAAACCCCCGGAAGAGCGGCGGGAGGACATCCTCGCCTGCGCGGCGGCGATTGCCATCGAGGAGGGTCTCGAGCGCATCACGCTGCGCGCGGTCGCCGCGCGGCTCGGTGTGCGGCCCGGGCTGATCACCCACTACTTCCCCGTGGCCGAAGATCTCGTGGTTGCGGCGTTCGCCCGGGCGGCGGTGCTCGAACGCGAGCAGTTCTTCACGTCGGACGGCACTCCCCTGCAGCGCCTGGCGCACTTCATCGATCACGTCGAGCGCGGTCGCTCCCTCCCGCTGGCACGGCTCTGGCTGAACGCGCGGCACCTGGCGCGTTTCAGTCCGACGCTCGACGCCGAGTTGGAGGTGCAGGACGCCCTCGACCGGGAGGGGCTGACGGCCATCATCGAGGACGGCATCGACTCGCGGGACTTCGGAGACGTGGATGCCGAGGCGGCGTGCATCCGGATCCTGATCGCGCTCGACGGCGGCGGATCATACGTGAACGCGTCGACGCAGATCGAGCATCCGGCGCACACGCAGGTCGTCGCTGATGTGGCGGAGTGGGCGCTGGGGTTGGAGTCCGGGGTGCTGCGGCAAGCGATCGAGCGGGCGACTCCGGGCTGAGCGACGCGTCCTCCACCCACCGGGGTCGGGTTGCGACGACTCAGGCGCGACCGACGGCTCAGCGACTGAGCTGCGACTCGGCGACCGCCTCGGCGGCACCCTGCGACCGCCGCCTTCGCAGGAGAAGCGTGAGGATGCTGAGATGCGGGAATTCGATGAGCATGCCAAGGACGATCGCCGCGTGCACGAGGGGCTCGTCGGGCAGAGCGATCGTCGTGACCGCGAGCATGAGTGGGGCGTTCCGTGCCGAAGTGGTCATCGTCAGCAGCGCGTGCTCTGCGGGACGCAAGCGGAACAGGATGCGGACGCCCTCCCCCAGCGCGTAGATCACCACGAAGAAGAGGAACACCACCACCAGCACCCAGGCGAAGGATGCCGGGTCGGCGAGGATCGTCCCGACGTTGCCCGCGAAGATGGCAGCGATCACTGCGGCGATGATCGCGGGGATCGCGCGGTCCACCCCGGCCGCGATCCGGGAGCGTGCTATGGCGGCGATCGTCAGATGCAGTACCAGTCGCGCGCCGAGGCCGATCGCAGCGGGCAGGACGAACCACGTCAGCAGCGTGGGGGCGGCCGTTGTCAGGACCGTGTCGACGTGCTCTCCGGCGAAGAGACCCAGCCAGACGGGGTAGAGCAGAAGCTGGAGAACGAGCTGCACGGGGATGAGCGCGGCGCCAGTGGTGGTGTCGCCGCCGGCCAGGCGGGTGAAGCCCAGGAACCAGTCGGTGCACGGCGCGAGGCAGTAGATCAGCACCCCGAGCCGCAGGGCCTCACCCGGGAGCAGCGCGGTGAGCACCAAAGCGACCAGCGGCACGATGAGGAAGTTCATGCCGAGGGCGAGCAGCATCGTCCGCGGCGCGCGACGCAGACTCGAGAGTCCATCCAGGCGCAGAGTGAAGAACAGGGCTCCGACCAGGACGAGGATCAGTGGGTCGGCGAAGGCAGACACTCTCGTCGCCGCCGCAGGCGCGAAGGCACCGAGCAGACTCCCCGTCGCTATGGCTACGAGGAAGAGTCCGGCGACCGCGCTGGAGCGCAGCGCGGCGGTCAGCACGCGCACTCCACCCCACAGCAGGACAGGTCGTCGGTCAGCATGCCGGCCGCGCGCCACGCCTCGAGCGCGCCGACATCCTTGCCGGCCCTCTCTCCGATGATGCGGGCGATGTGCGCGAAACGCTGCCGGAACTTGTAGATGAAGCAGAACTTCAGGCCCCCGTGACGGATCGCCGGCCCGGAGAGGAAGAGCCCAGAGGCCAGCGTCGACTGGTCATCCTTATCGAGATCCGGCCACCCGTCTGCGCGCTGAGCGAAGAGTCCCTCGACCGGGCCCAGGCCTGGTCCGTATCCCGTCGCGGCGATCGGCCGGGAATCGATGCGGATGCGGTTGCCGTCATCCAGCCGGACCACGAACTCGTCGCCATCGCGTTTGATGGATCCGGCGTGCGCACCGATCAATGTGAGTCGCCCGGTCTCGAGCGCCGCGCTCAGCCGCACTCGCGATCGCGGCGCGAGTCGGAACGACGGGTCCGAGCCCGTTCCGGCGTCCCACGGGGTCGAGCCGTCGACCACGGTCACGTGGGCGCCCCGCTCGACATGGTGACACGCGATGTCGAGGCCCGACTCGTACCCGCCCATGACCAGTGCCCGGCCGGTCCGCGGCTCCCAGGCTTCTGGGGCGCGAGCGAGGTCTGCGAGACCGGTGCCGGCGACGCGCGGTTCGAGAGGCTGGTGGAACTCTCCCCCGGCCCAGACGAGAGATCGAGCCAGCACCGGGCCGCGCGCGCACTGGACCTCGAAGCCGTCCTCGCGCGCGGTCACCGCCGTGGCCTCTGTGCCATCGAGCACCGGAACACCGAAGTGCTTCACAACGCTGCGCAGGTACTTCGCGTACTGGCCACCCGTCTGGTAGTCGACACCGAGACTGAAGGCCGGAGAGGTTTCCGGATGCACGGCGTTGAGGTCGGTGGCGCCGAAACCGTTGCCGGTGAAGGACGGCGTGAGGAACGTCTGCTCGGTGGGCCAGTCGAGGAAGGTCTGCCCGATCTGGCCGCGCTCGATCACGCCGAATGTCAGGCCTTCCACCGCCGCGAGGGCGAGAGCTGTTCCGATGCCTGCGGGGCCGGCGCCGATGACGAGAGCGTCGAGAATCTGAGGGGGTGTCGACATGGGGTCGCAATCTTGTTGAGAATGGTTCTCAATAGAGTAGACAGCGATGCCTGGGGAAGCGAATCGGTGACGAGACGAGAGGGCGCGTGCGAAGCCGCCTTAACGAGAAAGAGGCTCGGAACCTCGCGATCTTCGCGTGATTCCGAGCCTCTCGATGGTCGGGCTGACAGGATTTGAACCTGCGACCCCTTGACCCCCAGTCAAGTGCGCTACCAAGCTGCGCCACAGCCCGTTGTTCCGCACTTGCGCGCGGGCAACTCCCCTATCTTAGCCTGACCGAGCGGTGCTCCGCGAACCGGTCCGTTGCGGGTGTCGGACGCTCAGCGTAGCGTCGCTGGCATGGCGACGATCACGACCGAGGTGGCGACCACCGCCCGCTGGGACGACGTTCAGCACGCACTCACCGGGGGCGGCGACGGCGCCAGTTGCCAGTGCATCTGGCCGATGCTGAGCAACAAGGACTGGAACGAGACGACCACCCCGCAGCGGACCGAGATGCTCCGCGCCGAGATCGATGAAGGCCCTCCACCGGGAATCATCGCGTATGTCGACGGCGAGGCCGCAGGGTGGATTCGGATCGGCCCGCGCACGAAGCAGGCGCGCATTCCGCGCACGCGCATCATCGCCGCCGCGACGCCAGAACCATTCGACGACGACTCGGTCTGGGCCGTGACCTGCTTCGTCGTCCGACGCGAGCACCGCGGTTCCGGTCTCAACCTCGAACTGCTGCGCGCGGCGGTCGACTACGCCCGCGAATCAGGTGCGCGGCTGATCGAGGGCTACCCCGTCGACACCGGCGGCGAGAAGCAGCGCAGCAACGATCTGTTCCACGGAACCGTGCGCACGTTCCTCTCGGCAGGATTCACCGCGACCACCGAGCTCAAGCCCGGACGCGCCCTCGTCACGCTGAAACTCCGCTCGTGACCGATGAGTTGGAGCTGCCGGCGGCGATGGGCAGGGTGGCCCGCCGCGAGCTGGCCCTCCGCGGATTCACGCGTCTCGAACAGTTCGACGGCGCCTCCGAGAAAGAGCTGCTCGCGATCCACGGCGTCGGACCGAAAGCCATCCGCATCCTCCGTGAACACCTCGAACCGGAAGGCCGGCGCCTGGCGCTGTGACCGAGCGCTAGCGTGAAGACATGAGTGACGAGCATCCGACCATAGACGATCCCGAGCTCGGCATCCTCACCCGCGCGACCACGGAGCTGACCGACGAGAGCGTCCTGACGCATGACTGGTACGGCCGCACGATCGTCGTCGACGGCGACGAGATCGAACTCATGATCGAGGGCACGGATCCGAGTGAGATCGCCGCGCTCCTCCCCCGCGTGCGCGAGACCGTCACCCATCTCGTGTCACTGCGGCGCATCGCCTCGGATGCCGTGGTCACGGCCTTCAGCAACGGCGAGCCTGAGCCCCACGAGCTGGACGAGGCAGCATCCGACCTCTCCCTCGAGACGATCGAGGCGGCAGCGGACGGCATGATCATCCTGCATCTGATCGATGGGTGTGGCGACCACTTCCCGGAAGGCTACTGGCCGGCCGTGCATCTCGGTGCGGGTGGCGATGTCGATCAGGTCACCGTCGAGTCCTGATCCGTCGGGTTCGATCGTGCCCCGACCATACGATGGGGAGATGCAGCGCCGCACACTTCCTCCGTCGACCGCGTGGGCGTTCGCGCCCTACATCGCGGTCTCGGTCCTGCATGCGGCGCTTCTCGTCATCGACAGCTCGGCGGCTGAGACGACCAAGCTGCTTCTGATGCCCCTGTTGGCCATCCCCGTGCTGCTGTCCGCGTCGCGCCTGGCTCCACGCGCAGCGGTGATTCTTCTGCTGGCTGCGTTGTTGTTCTCCTGGCTGGGAGACAGCGTGGGAGCACTCTTCCCTATGGCCCCCGAACTGCCGCTCATGCTGCTCTTCTTCGGCATCGCGCACCTGGCATACATCCTGTTGTTCGTTCGCGACCTCGCGAAGCGACGGATGCCGTGGTGGGCGTTGGTGTACGCGGGCTGGTGGGTCGGGATGCTCGTCTTCCTCGGACCGCACACCGGCGGCCTACTGATCGCCGTCGCGGTCTACGGACTCGTTCTCGCTGGGACGGCTGCCTTCTCCGCCCGATGCCACCCGCTCGTCGCGGTGGGCGGTGCGTTCTTCCTGGCCAGCGACACGATCCTCGCCTGCCGCCTGTTCCTGCCCGACGGCCTGCCCGCGTGGAGCGATCCGGCGATCATGCTCACGTACATCCTCGGCCAGGGACTCATCGTCGCCGGCGCACTGGTCACTCTGCAGAGAAGGAGCTCGTGATGGTGGACTCCGCGAGGGTCGACAGCTGGCTCTGGGCCGTCCGCGTCTACAAGACGCGCTCGGCGGCGACGACCGCATGCCGCGCGGGGCATGTACGCGTGAACGGTGAGAAGGTGAAGGCTGCTCAGGCCATCCGTATCGGGGATGAGGTCCGTGTCCGGATCTCCGGTTTCGACCGGATCCTCGGCGTTCGCCAGATCCTCGTGAAGCGCGTCGGTGCTCCTGTGGCGGCTCTGGCATATGAGGATCGCACGCCCGAACGCGAGCCTCAGGCAGCGCTCGGCCTCCGCGATCGAGGTGCGGGCCGGCCCACGAAGAGGGAGCGACGCGACATCGACAAGCTGCGCGGACGAGACGAGTTCTTCCTCGACTAGTATGCTGCCATATTCGAACATCTGTTCTAGTCTGGGGGTATGGCCCCGCAGCGGACGGATCTCGACCTCGATCTCGAGGAACGCCGTCGTGTGCTGGACACGTGGGTGGAGAAACAGCGACAGGTCGCTGTCTTGGAGGCAGAAGCGTGCGCGTTGTTGGTGGAGCAGATCGGGTTCCATGACGCGGATGTCGCGGAGAGTCCCTTTCACCGGGATGCGATCTACCGGTCGATGGTCGCGGAGTTCTCCGCCGCGGGTCGAATCCCGAAGGGGTCGATGGAGTTCGCGTTCACCGACGCCCGTACCTTGAGCGAAGAACTCCCCGCGGTGCGGGCGGCATTCCGGTCGGGGCGGGTGAGCGCGGGGCATGTGCGACAGATCGCCCGGGCGAGCGCGATCGTGTCCGAAGCGATTCGCAACAAGAAAGTGGATGCCGACGTGATGGGACTGTATGAGGCGGCGATGCTGGTGTACGCCGAGCGGGAGACCGCGGCCCGCACGGGTGCGCACGCGAAGCAGGTCGCCGCCGCCCTCGTCGGGGAGACCGTCGTGGAGCGGCACCAGCGGGCGTCCGGGGAACGGAGTGTGAGCATCCGCTCCGTCGGCGACGGCCTTGCCCTGCTGTCCGCGGTGCTCCCGGAATGGGCCGCTGTCGCGATCAAAGACCGCCTCGACCAGATGGCACGCCACGTGATGAACACCCGCGACGACCGGGACCCGTCCCTGGCCGCGTGGGCGTTCGACGATGACAGTGACACGATCACCTCGGACGACATCGCCCCGGACGATCCGGCGTTCGCCCTGTTCGCGGGCCTCTTCGATGACGTGAGCGACGGGCACGACGTGATCCACGGGAACGGGACCTTCGCCGTCGACCCCGACGCCAACGTCCAGCGCATCCCAGCGGATACCCGCACGTGGGATCAGGTCCGGGCCGACCTGTTCATGGACCTGCTGCTCGCCGCCGACCCCAGCACCGCGCAGGGGGCCGGGCTCGACAACATCCAGGGCCGCATCCAGGTCACCGTCCCCGGCAGCACCCTCACCGGTGCCGACACCCGCCCCGCCCTCCTCGACGGCCACGGGCCGCTGCACCCCGACATCGCCCGCGCCCTCGCGGGCCGGAACACCGGCTGGTCACGCCTGTTCCTGGACCCCGACGGCATGGTCACCGAAACCGACACCTACACCCCGACCGCGCAGATGCGCCGATTCCTCCGCGCCCGCGACCAGCACTGCCGATTCCCCGGATGCCGCATGCCCGTGCACCGGTGCGACATCGACCACACCCACGACCACGCACGCGGCGGCAGAACCCGGCTGAGCAACCTCGCCCATCTCTGCCGCACCCACCACACCCTCAAACACCCCGACATCCCCGACAGACACCGATGGACCGCCCGACAACACCACGACGGCACCCTCACCTGGCACAGCCCCCTCGGACGCGAATACCGAGACAACGCGCCACCACGCGTCATGTTCACCTGACATGAGGGCCAGCAGTCGGATGCGAGAGTCAGCAACCCGCGCGGGAGAGCAGACCGCGACCGTGCAACCGAAAGCTATTTCCCCGCGCGGTCCGCCTGCGCCAGCAGGTCCACGAGCCAGCCTGCCGAGCGCACCTGCGAGGCACCCGCACGCTCGACCCGCTCGCGAAGGGCCCGATCGCTCGTCACCGCGAGCACCGTTTCCCCCGCCGCGACCCGCCGTTCCACCTCCGCGACGATCGCATCGTCACCCGAAGCTTCGGCGTTCACGACCGACACCGAGCCGGCATCCAATCCGGAAGCGATTCCGCGCGCCTGCCCCTCGAGCACCAACGACACCGAGGGGAACCACAGGTGGCCCTCCAGCCCGAGATCCCGTGCGGGGAGAGCGAGACCCTCCAGGCGCGCACGCAGACGCGAAGCCGCGCCGGCACGATCCTTCCACCAGCCGTTCGGTACGGAGCCGACGACGTTCGCGCCATCGACGACGACCACGGGCCGCACCTCGAGCTGCGCGCGCAGCGCGGACCACGCGGCCCCGAATCCCGGGTGCAGGGGCAAAGACGAGACCTCATCCACTGGCACCCACTCGAGCGCGACGCTCTCGGGGTCGCTGATCACCGGATCGAACGGAACCTGCACGTCGGCGATGACCGTGGTGTACGCCCAGATGTCCAGGTCGAGCACACTGGTGAACCGGGGGCGGACGGCGCCGTTCGGCACCCCCGCCTCCTCCTGCGCCTCGCGGATGGCACCGAGAATGGCCGATTCCCCCTCATGGAGCGCTCCACCGGGCAGACCCCATGTGCCACCGAAGTGGCTCCACGACACCCGATGCTGCAGCAGGATGCCGCGGGCAGGGTCGAACGCGAGAAGCCCGGCCGCGCCGAAACGCCCCCAGTACTTCTCCCCCGTCTCCGCGACCACCCAGGCATCGCCGGGGTTCCGCGGCCCGTCCGGGCGACGCGGTTCACCGCTGGCAGGAGGTTCGACAGTCACCCCTTCAGCCTTTCACAGCATCCGGGCATCGGCATCGCAGACCGCAACAGGCGGGAACAGCTCAGCGCTGACGCTTCTCGCGCACGCGCATGTTGACCACGATCGGCGTTCCCTCGAACGAGTAGATCTCGCGCAGGCGGCGCTGGATGAACCGGCGGTAGCCCGGGTCGAGGAAGCCCGTGGTGAACAGCACGAACGTCGGCGGGCGCGTCGACGCCTGGGTGCCGAACAGGATACGCGGCTGCTTGCCACCACGCAGCGGGTGCGGGTGCTCGGCCACGAGCTCGGCCAGGAAGGCGTTGAACTTGCCTGTCGGGATACGGCGATCCCAGTTCTCGAGCGCCGTCTCCAACGCGGGGACGAGCTTGTCGAGGTGACGACCGGTCTTCGCCGAGATGTTCACGCGCGGGGCCCAGGCGACGTGCGCCAGGTCCTGCTCTATCTCACGCTCGAGATAGCGACGACGGTCGGCGTTCTCGAGGTCGTCGTCGTTCAGACGGTCCCACTTGTTGAAGGCGAGCACCAGGGCACGACCCGACTCCAGCACGAGGTCGATGATGCGCACGTCCTGCTCGCTGATCGTCTCCGAGACGTCGAGCACGACGACGGCGACTTCCGCCTTCTCGAGCGCGGCAGAGGTCCGGAGCGACGCGTAGAAGTCGGCACCCTGCGCCATATGCACGCGGCGACGGATGCCGGCCGTGTCAACCAGCCGCCACATCTTGCCGCCCAGCTCGACGACCTCGTCCACCGGGTCGCGAGTCGTTCCGGCCAGCTCATTGACGACGACGCGCTCTTCACCGGCGGCCTTGTTCAGCAGCGACGACTTCCCGACGTTCGGCCGGCCGAGGATGGCGACACGACGGGGTCCGCCGAACTCCTGCTTCGCGACGGCCGAGACCTCGGGAAGCTTCTTGAGCACTGCGTCGAGCAGGTCCGCGACGCCGCGGCCGTGAATGGCCGACACGGGGTACGGCTCACCGAGACCGAGGCTCCACAGAGCCGCAGCCTCCGGCTCCTGCCGCGTGTCGTCGATCTTGTTCGCGACGAGGAACACCGGCTTGCCGCTCTTGCGCAGCAGCTTCACGACGTGCTCATCGGTCGACGTCGCGCCGACCATCGCATCCACCACGAACAGCACCATGTCGGCGAGGTCGATGGCGATCTCCGCCTGCATCGCGACCGAGCGGTCGATGCCGCGTGCGTCGGGCTCCCACCCGCCCGTGTCGACGATCGAGAAGCGGCGGTCCGCCCACTCCGCCTTGTAGGTCACGCGGTCGCGGGTCACGCCGGGTGTGTCCTCCACGACGGCCTCGCGACGGCCCAGGATGCGGTTCACGAGCGCGGACTTGCCCACGTTCGGCCGACCGACGATCGCCACGACCGGCAGCGCAGGGCTGAACATGATCCCGTCTTCGCCCATGGTGATGCCCGCGAGCAGCGCGGCATCCTCATCGTCCAGGTCGTAGTCCGCCAGACCCGCGCGAAGGGTCTCGGCGCGCTGGTCTGCGAGCTCCTCGTCGATCAGCTCCATCTTCTCGGCGAGCTGGTCGGGGCCGCCTTCGTAATCGTCGTCAGCCACTGTGTGCTCCTCGGTGTTGCTCGATCACCGAGAGAACGGCGTCGATGGTCTGGGAAAAATCAAGGTCCGTCGAGTCGACGACCTCGACGCCGTCCGCGGCGTTGAGGAAGTCCACGACGGCACTGTCTGATGCATCGCGCTTGTGCAGCGCTGCGGCGACGGCATCCGCATTCTCACCGGCGAGTTCGCCGGCACGTCGAGCGGCCCGTACCTCGGGAGCCGCGGTCAGCAGGATCCGCACGGGCGCGTCGGGCGCGACCACGGTCGTGATGTCGCGGCCCTCGACCACCACCGCCGGATACGCGGCGTCGGAGACGAGAGAGCGGAAGAGCTCATTCACCTGGGCGCGCACCTCGGCGACCCTGGCGACCCCGCTCACGGCCCCGGAGACGCGCGGATCGCGGATCGCCTCGGTGACCTCGACGTCGCCGACGCGCACGGTGCGGTCGTCGGGGTCGAGTCCGAGAACGACCGGGAAATCGGATGCCGCGGCGCGCACAGCGTCCGCATCGGCCGTGTCCGCGCCCCGGTCGAGCACGTGCCAGGCGAGCGCCCGATAAGCCGAACCGGTGTCGAGGTAGCCGAAACCGAGCCGCCGCGCGACGGCCTTCGACACGCTCGACTTGCCCGAGCCGGCCGGCCCGTCGATCGCGATGAACTTGGTGGCGTCCGTGAAGGAGAGCGAGGTGTCAGTCATTGGTGTTCCCTGCAATCCGCCATCCGCGATCCTGTAGGCCTGTGATGGCTCCGTGCAGCGCCGCCGGCTCGACGCTGATCTCCGCCAGACCGAACTGGGCGCCGGGCGAGTGCTCGAGCCGCAGGTCTTCGACGTTGACCCCGAGCTCGCCGAGTTCGCCGAACAGGCGCCCGAGCTGACCGGGGGTGTCGTCGATCATGACGATGAGCGACTCGAACCGTCGGTTCTGGCCGTGCTTGCCCGGCAGACGGTCGACACCGTCGTTGCCCTGGCGGATCGTCTCGGCGACGACGCGACGTGCTCCTGGTGCACCGGGCTGACGGAGAGCATCGGAGATCACACCGAGATCCGCGGCCAGCGCATCGAGGATCTCCACGACGGGGCCGGCGTTGGCACCGAGGATCTGGACCCAGAGCTCGGGGGCGGATGCCGCGATGCGCGTCGTGTCGCGGACTCCCTGACCGGCCAGGCGCAGCGCGCCCTCTTCGGCACCGGCGAGGCGCGCGGCGAGGAGGCTGGCGACGACCTGGGGTACATGCGAGGTGAGCGCGACCGAGCGGTCGTGCTCCTCCGGCGTCATCTCGAGGGGCATCGCGCCCACATCGAGCGCGAGCGCCTCGACGAGCGCGAGATCCGCAGCCTTCGTCTCCTCATCGCGGCAGACCACCCACGGGCGGCCGATGAACAGGTCGGCGCGCGCGGAGATCGCTCCCCCGCGCTCACGACCGGCCAGTGGATGCGAGCCGATGTAGCGCGTGAGATCGACTCCGCGGGCCTGCAGCGTGCGGAACGGCTCGAGCTTGACGCTCGCGACATCGGTGACGACGGCATCCGGGTATCGCGCGAGCTCCGCCTCGATCACGTCGGCGGTGACGTCGGGCGGCACGGCCACGACGATCAGCGACGGCGCATCGTCATCGGCGCCCAGCCGACCGGCGCCGTAGTCGACAGCGAGACGCAGCTGGGCGGGTGACGCGTCGGTCAGGACGACGTCGACACCCTTGGCGCGCAGGGCGTGCCCGACGCTCGCACCGAGCAGACCGGTGCCGACGATGCGGACGGTGCCGGACAGGCGGGGCGCGACGGCACCGGCCTTCCGCACCGTGGGCGCACTCGTCGTATCGGTCACTCGTTCTCCTGCTGCTCGCCTGGCGCCTCAGCGGCGTCGGAATCCTGGCGCGACAGAGTCAAGAGCGCACCGAGTTCGATTTTACTCAGTTCCCGCGACTTCCCCGCAGGGAGCGTTCCCAGGTGCAGGGGGCCGAACTGCCGGCGGACCAGCTCGGTGACCGGGTGGCCGACGGCGGCCAGCATGCGGCGCACGATGCGGTTGCGCCCGGAGTGCAGCGTCAGCTCCACCAGGCTCGACCCGCGAGACGTGTCCAGCAGGCGTGCTTTGTCGGCCGCGATCGCGCCGTCTTCGAGCTCGATGCCCTTCGTGAGCTTCGAGATCGTCTGCGGCAGGACCGTTCCCTCGACCTTCGCGATGTAGACCTTGGTCACGCCGAACGACGGATGCGCCAGCACATGCGCCAGCTCGCCGTCATTCGTCAGGATCAGCAGCCCGCTCGTCTCGGCGTCGAGCCGGCCGACGTTGTACAGCCTCTCCTCGTAGTCCGCGGTGAACTGGCGGAGGTCCGGGCGACCGTTCTCGTCCTTCATGCTGCTGACGACGCCGGTCGGCTTGTTGAGCATCACGTAACGCTTCGAGACGTCGAGCTGCACGGCGGTGCCGTCGACGTCGACCAGGTCGCGCTCCGGGTCGATCCGACGGCCGAGCTCCTCGACCACCACGCCGTTCACGCGGATGCGTCCCTCGGTGATGTAGTTCTCGACGACGCGGCGCGACGCCACTCCGGCGGCGGCGAGCACCTTCTGCAGGCGTACGCCCTCGGGCTGGCTTTCGGTCGCTGAGCCTGTCGAAGCGTCGCTCATCGGATGGTCCCTTCGTCGAAGCCGTCTGCGCCGTCGTCGAGAAGCGGCGAGATCGGGGGCAGCTCGTCGAGTGAGTTGATGCCCAGGTGCTGCAGGAGTGCGTCGGAGGTGCCGTAGTTGATCGCACCGGTCTCAGAGTCGGCGAACAGCTCGGTGATCAGTCCGCGCGCGAGCAGCGTGCGCACAACCGAGTCGACGTTCACCGCACGGATCGAGGCGACCTGGCTGCGGGTGACCGGCTGCTTGTAGGCGATCACGGCGAGGGTCTCGAGCGCGGCCTGCGACAGCCGAGCCGGAGCCTGACCGCCGATGAACTCGGCCACGAGGTCGTCGTGGTTCTCGCGCACATAGAGCCGCCAGCCGCCGCCCACCTCGCGCAGCTCGAAGCCGCGACGCGGGCCGTGCCCTCGCCCGTCGTAGTCGTCGACGAGGGTCTCGAGCGTCTGGCGCACGGCGGGCACCGGCGACCCGACGGCGGCCGCCAGCGCCACGAGACCGATCGGCTCGTCCACGATGAGGAGGATCGCCTCGACGCGTTCGGAGAGGGGCGTGTCCCGCACGGCCTCCTCGATCACGGAAGAGCTCGAAGAGTCATCGGTCATAATCGGCTCCCAACGTCGCCAGAGTCTCGTCCGACCAGGTGTCGGCTGCCCAGCGGAGCGTGAGCTCGCCGAGCGGTTCCAGTTGTTCGAAGGACAGCGCCGCGTGACGATACAGCTCCAGCACCGAGATGAAGCGCGCGACCACGATGCCCGGCTCGGTGACGCCTGCGACGAGTTCGCGGAAGCTCACGGATTCGGTGCTGCGCAGCAGCGTCACCACGATGGCCGCCTGTTCGCGGATGCTGATGAGCGGCGCGTGCAGGTGGTCGAGGCCGACATGCGGGATCTCCTTCGGCGCGAACGCGAGAAGGGCGAGAGCGGCGAAGTCGTCGACGGTGAGCGTCCAGACGAGTTCCGGCGTCTGCCGCCGGTGCTTCTCGTCGAGGCGCACCGCCCGCACGTGCCGCCGATCCTCCCGCTGCAGGCAGCGGGCGAACCAGGCGGAGACCTCCTTGAACGCCCGGTACTGCAGGAGACGCGCGAACAGCAGGTCGCGTGCTTCGAGCAAAGCCACCGCCTCGGCATCCACCAGCTCCCCCTGAGGCAGGAGTCCGGCGACCTTCATGTCGAGCAGGGTCGCCGCGACGACGAGGAACTCGGATGCCTGATCTAGTTCCTCATCATCGTCGAGATGGCTCAGATAGGCGATGAAATCGTTGGTGACCGCACTCAGCGAGACCTCGGTGATGTCCATCTCGTGCTTCGAGATGAGGTTCAGCAGCAGGTCGAACGGACCGTCGAAGTTCGTCAGGGAGACGCGGAAGCCCGCAGTCTCCTCGACGCCCTCGACAGGCTCGGGCGCGTCGGCGAGAGGATTCTGCTCAGGCGACGGCGCCACGGGCGACCAGCTCCCGCGCCAGCCGCAGGTAGGCCTGGGCGGCGGCGTGCTCCGGAGCGAACTCGGTGATGGGCACGCCGGAGACCGAGGCGTCGGGGAACTTCACCGTACGGCCGATCACCGTCTCCAGCACGTCGTCGCCGAAGGTCTCGACCACCCGCTCGAGCACCTCTCGCGAGTGCAGGGTGCGCGAGTCGTACATCGTCGCCAGCAGTCCGTCCATCGTGATCGACGGGTTCAGGCGGTCCCGGACCTTGTCGATGGTCTCGATCAGCAGGGCCACTCCGCGCAGCGCGAAGAACTCGCACTCGAGCGGGATGATCACGCCGTGTGCGGCGGTGAGGGCATTGACGGTGAGCAGTCCGAGCGACGGCTGGCAATCGACGAGGATGACGTCGTACTCCCCCGCGACCTGACGGAGAACACGCGCGAGGATCGTCTCGCGCGCGACCTCGTTCACCAGGTGAACCTCGGCAGCCGAGAGATCGATGTTCGCGGGCATCACGTCGAGGCCCGCGACGCCGGAGGAGACGATCGCGTCATGCGCGTCGCGCTTCGTGTCGAGCAGCAGGTCGTAGACCGTGGGCACATCGTGCGTCTGGATGCCGAGACCGGCGGAGAGCGCGCCCTGCGGATCGAAGTCGACGGCGAGCACCTTGCGGCCGTACTCAGCGAGAGCCGCCGCGAGGTTGATGGTCGTGGTCGTCTTGCCGACGCCACCCTTCTGATTGCAGAGCGCGATGATGCGGGCAGGTCCATGCGACTTCAGCGCGGCCGGGGTCGCGAACCCGTGATACGGGCGTCCGGTGGGTCCCAAGGGGGTCTCGTCGGCCTTCTCTGCCTTCGCCCTGGACTTCGCCGCTTTCTCAGCCACCGGTTCTCCTGCTCCTTCGTGCTTGGTCGATTCTAGCGGCCGCCCCTGCGCCCGGCCTTCCGGCACGCGCGACCGCCATCGATCCGAAGGCATCACCGCATCGGGGAGCTCATCCGCCGCGCAGCGCCTCGACCGGTTCGATGCTCGCCGCACGACGGGCCGGGTACCAGCCGGATGCCCATCCGACCACCGCTCCCAGGAGCGCTCCGCCGATGGCGACGAGAGGATCGGTCTCCGGCGCCCAGCCCTGGATCACCGCGACGACGATCACCGCCACGACACCGACGGCCGAGCCGATGATGCCCCCGATGAATCCGATCACGACCGACTCCACCATGAACTGTCTGCCGATCTGACGACGCGTGGCCCCGAGTGCGCGGCGAAGACCGATCTCGCCGACTCGTTCCATCACCGACAGGAAGGTCACGTTCGCGATGCCGAGACCGCCGGCGAGGAGCGCGATCACCCCCAGGATCAGGAAGACGATGTTCACATCCGCCTGGACGCTGTCGCTGAGATCGGACGACGACGAGGGCGCGCTGGCTTCGAGCGAGTCGGGGTCATCCGGCTGGAGCGCCACCACGGCCTGCTCGGCGACGAGCGGCCCCGCCCCGACGGCGATGCGGATCGCGAGTTCGCCCGGCGCGGCCAGTCCGAAGTCCGCTCGCCCCGTCGATTGCGGAACGATGACCGCGTCCTGAAGCTCTGATCGCGCGCCCGCGCCGTCCAGGATGCCGATCACCGAGTACGCGACGCCGGCGATGAAGACGGAAGGCTGCGAATCGACCCTGTTGACGCCCATGTCCTGCGCCGCCCGCCCGCCGAGCACCGCGACCCGGTCGGTGCGGGCCTCATGCCCCTCGTCGAAGAATCGACCGGCCACGAGGCTGCCTTCGACGACGTCCATCACATCAGGCGTCGCCGCGAACAGCCGAGGCGAGGCGACGATCGGCGCGGACGGGTCATTGACCGGCACCGTGGTGATGGTCTCGTCCTCCGCGAGCTCGAGCTCGCTCAGGAGCGCCGCGCTCTCGACGCCGGCCAGCGTGCTCACCCGCTCGGGAGAGTCCCAGGGAAGGCGACCGGCTGCCACGGTCGTGTTCTCCTGCCCCGCCTTCGCCTTCGCCGGCGCGACCACGACCTGAGTCGCGGCGACGCCGTCGAACTGACGGGCGATCTGCGCCGCCGCCGTCTGCGCGAATCCCAGAGTGGCGACCAGAGAGGCGATACCGAGGACCGTTCCGAGGATGGTCATGACGAGTCTCGCCGGGCGTGAGCCGATGTCGGCGGTCGCCTCGGCGACCAGATCCTGAAACGTGAAGCGGTCCTGGTGGGCCACGGCGGGGAGCAGCGCCGAGGGAGCCTCCGGGACCGGATCCGCGCTCACAGTTCGCTCAATCTGCCGTCGGCGATCCGGATGCGGCGTCCTGCTCGCCGGGCGACGGCGTCATCGTGGGTGATGACGATCAAGGTGAGTCCGTCGGCGTTCAGGCTCTCGAACAGCTCCATGACCTCGCCTGACGTCTGCTGGTCGAGGTTCCCGGTGGGTTCGTCCGCGAGAAGAAGCCGTGGACCGCTGACGACCGCGCGTGCGACCGCGACCCGCTGCCGTTCTCCTCCCGACAGCGAACTCGGGAAGAAGTCCACCCGGTGGCCCAGACCCACGCGGTCCAGCACGTCGCGGGCGCGCGACTCGCGCTCCGCTCGAGGCACCCCGCTGTACAGCATGGGCATGAGCACGTTGTCGAGGACCGTTCTCCGCGACAGCAGGTGGAAGGACTGGAAGACGAAGCCGATGAAGCGAGCCCGCACGGCTGCCCGTTCATCGTCCGTCAGATCACGGGTGCGGGTGCCGGCCAGGCGGTACTCGCCGACGGTGGGCCGGTCCAGCAGACCGAGAAGATTGAGCATGGTCGACTTCCCGGAACCGCTCGGTCCCACGATCGAGAGGTAGTCCCCGGCGCTGACGTCCAGGGTGGCCGCCTTCAGCGCCTGCACCTCGGGAGGGCCGGGGAACGATCGCGTGACATCTTGCAGCTCCACGAGCGGCGTACCGGGCGTCATCGTCCCACCACGACGAGGTCGCCCTCCTCGAGCTTCCCTTCCGTCGGCGTGATCTCGACCGCTCCCTCGGCAGCCAGCCCTGTCTCCACGACGATCATGCGGGTCTCCGCGTCCTCTCCGTCGCGCGGGTCGGAATCGACGACCTCGACGCGAGACTCTCCTCCGGGCCCGGCGGTCAGCGCCGCCAACGGTACCGAGAGGACGTCGCCGTCGGTCGCGCCGATCTTGATCTTCGCGCGGACGTTGCTCCCCTGCAGCTCCGTGATCTGCTCCGGCGTGAGCGGATCAGGCGCGAGCAGCACCTCCCATCGGGACTTGCTCTCCTTGCCGGGCGTCAGTTCCGAGATGACCGCTCGATGCTCAGTGCCGTCAGGCAGTTCGAAGGCAGCCTCGGCCCCGACCTCGAGGAGGCGAGCATCCGCCTCGGCGGCCGCACCGGTGAGCCGTACCGTCGCCCCGGACACCGTCATCGCCGGCCCCTCCAGCACGGCACCGCGTTCGACCGTGGTCGCGTCGACCCGTCGGGGAAGCTCGGTGAGGTACAGAACCTCGCTGGCGGGGAGGTGCGGAAGAACCTTCTGACGAGCCTCGGCGAGCGCGTCATTCGCGGAGGACAGCTGCGCACGCGCCGCGTCCAGCGCTGAACGTTCGGACGCGACGTTCTTCGGGGCGTGCAGCTGGTCTCGCTCCAGCTTCGCGGTCTGCAGATCCCACTCGGCCTGCTGGACGCCTTCGCCGGACGTGCGCGCGGCGCCCAGCGCCTGTTCCGCCGCGGCGACCTTCACGTCGGCCTGCCAGCTATCCACCTTGCTGGGGCCGGATGCCGCCGCGTCCACGGCCTGCTGAGCTGCGGCGATCTCCTTCTGCGCCGACCGCACCCCTTCCTCCGCGCCGCGGAGCGCCTCTGATGCGCCCTCCTCGGCCGGCGGCAGCGGGTAGCCGACCTGGGCGTATAGGGCACCCACCGCATTCGCGGTCGCCTCGTCGAACATGTTCGACGAGACATCCCCCGCATCGAGCCCGACGCCCACGAGCGCCTGCTTGAGCTGGAGCACATCGGGACCCGCGACTCCGACGCGCAACGTGCGGTAGGCCGGGAGCTCGCCAGGAAGCACGATGACCGGACGACCGACGACCTCCAGGGCGATCGAGAGCGCGTTGAGAGTCGCACCGACTTCCGGCACCTGCCCGGTGACGACCGCGGGCCCGGACACGGCGGAGGTGTCGAGCTTCACCTCGACGGCATCGGCATACCCGACGTCCGCACGCAGCGTCACGTCGTTGCTGAGCGGACCGAACTCGACAGGCACGGTCACCAGCCCGGCGTCCGGGGCGTCGCTCGCCGAGGACGGAGGAGCCAGGAGGAAGCGCCCGACGAGAAGGCCGGCCACCAGGCAGACGACGGCGATCAGCGCGACGAGCCACAGTGTCCGGTTCCCCCGCACGACGCGACCCCATCCGCTCACGCGTGACCGAAGGGGTGGTTCCTCCGAAGTCTCGTTCTCGTCGTCCGCCGGAACGACGTGCAGCCTCTCCGTCGGTGTCTCGTGCTCGGCCATATCACTTGCTCTGTTCGGCGGCGGCCTTGAAGGCTTCCAGCTCGGCCTTGTTGTCCGCGATGAATTCCTCCTCCAGCGCGAACTGGATCTCCAACGACTTCTCCTTGAAGGAGGTCTTCTCTCGGCACGTCAGGTCGACGAGCGCCAGCTCGATCTCGCGTTCGCCCAAGGCCGTCATCTCGGGGCTCTCTGCGATGGCTTCCGACTCCGGCGAGCTCTCCTCGCCACTGACCGAGTCGTCGCCCTCCGCATCGCCCGATTCCCCCGGCGCCGCCGCTTCCATGAGCGCGTTCTGCTCATCGAGGATGGACTGCACCGCGTCCGCCTGCGCCGTGAATCCGGGCTCTCCCGCATCGGTCATGCACGCGGCCCACTTCTTGTTGAGCGCCGCCATCTCGGGAGAATCCTGCGACTCCGACCAGAGCTCCTGCATCTTGGTCAGCAAGCCGGCGAACTCCCCGCCCTGCCACGGGTCCTCGCCCTGCACCTCGTGCTGTGCCTTCCCCTGGCATCCGCTCGTCTTCCAGTCGTACTCGTACGTCTCCGCGTCGACGGCGTCCTCGTCCGGCACCGGACCGTACAGCACCTCGTAGTATGCGGCCTCCTCAGAGTCGGACAGGGACTCGACATACTCTTCGTTCGGATCGGCGGGAGCATCCTCTTCGGTGCTCTCGGTGAACGGGCTCACCACCATGCCGTAGCCGAACTTCTCGACCCACTCCCGCTTGTCGGGTTCCCACACCACGTCGGCTTCGCCGACCGCGGCGGAGCCGTCCGCATTGACGGGCGTGTACTCGAAGCCTTCGCCGGCCATGCACTCCGCGACGACCTTCTCCACCTTGCGCTGCGTCTCGGCGAACTCCTTCTGCTGCTCCTCGGGAGAGAGGTCACCGCCCCATGCCGCCTCGAGGTACTTGCTGAGAGGCGAATCCTTGTAGTCGAGTTCGGCATCCGACCTCGTCCCGGAGCAGCCGGCGAGAGCGAGAACGAGGACGGATGCTGCCACGGCGGCGAGCGGGACGGGAAGACGCATGAGACTCCTTCAGCGTGACGGATGGGCGCCGGAGACCGGCACCGAAGCCACCACGCTAGAGAAGGTCCGTGCGGACGACATCCTCCCCGGGTACGACATCGGGATACGAAGGTACGACTTTCAACGAGCGCGCGGATGCGAGGTGGCGTAGATGTCGCGCAGCGTGTCCACCGACACGTGGGTGTAGATCTGCGTCGTCGCCACGGAGGCGTGACCGAGCAGCTCCTGCACCACGCGGACGTCGGCGCCGCCCTGCAGCAGGTGCGTCGCGAAGGAGTGACGCAGCGTGTGCGGCGACACGTCGCTGGTGATCTGGGCGCCCTCGGCCGCGGCGCGGATGATGAGCCACGCGCTCTGCCGGGACAGAGGAGCGCCTCGGGCTCCGAGGAACAGTCGCGACGACGCGCGTCCCTTCGCAGCCAGACCGGGCCGCACCCTCGTCAGGTACGCGTCCACTGCGTCCCGCGCGAACGATCCGATCGGGACGATGCGCTCCTTCGATCCCTTGCCGCGGAGGCGCAGCACATCTCCGTGCGCGAGGTCGTCGACATCGAGGTCGATCGCCTCGGACACGCGCGCCCCCGTGGCATAGAGCAGTTCGAGCAGGGCACGATCGCGGATGCCGACCGGCTCGTCCGGTGGGGGCGCCGCGAGCAGCCGCTCCACCTGATCGATCGTGAGGGCCTTCGGCAGCCGTCGCGGCGCCTTCGGCGGGCGAAGGCGGCCACTCGGATCGTCCGCCTCGATCCCCTCCCTCACGAGGAAGCGATGCCACCCCCGCACCGACGACTGCAGGCGCGCCAGACTCGTCGATGCCGGCGGCGGTTCGGCCGACGAGCGCTCTGCGATGAAGTGCCCGACCAGCGCGGGCGTGATGTCGGCGGTGTCGGCGATCCCCTGCGCGGCGAGCCACTCCAGATAGCCGTCGAGGTCACGCCGATACGCCGCGATCGTGTGTGCGCTCAGGCCGCGTTCGACCGTGACGTGACGCAGGTACAGATCGAAGGCGTGCGCGGGCAGCATCCTCAGGACCGATCGCGCAGCCTCAGCGTCGCCGCGAGCACTCCGATCGACAGGATGCCGTTGCGCATGCGCCCGGCGAGGACCGCGTCGACCGCATCCGCGAGCGGGACCCACTCGATGCGGATATCGGCTTCCTCGTCTTCTCGGGCATGCGCCGTCTCCGCCGACGTGATCCCTGTCGCGAGGAAGATGTGGATCATCTCGTCGTTCCCGCCCGGGGTGGTCCACGACGAGACGAGGGGCTCCCAGTGCTCGGCGACGAGGTCAGCCTCTTCGGCGAGCTCGCGCTGCGCCGCAGCGAGCGGTTCCTCGCCCTCCATGTCGAGGAGACCGGCGGGCAGCTCCCAGTCGCGGTGGCGGATCGGATGCCGGTACTGCTGGATCAGCAGGACACGGCCCTCGTCGTCGAGCGCGAGGATCGCCACGGCTCCGGTGTGCGCGACGTACTGCCGCCGGATCTCACCGTCTCCGTAGCGGACGCGGTCATCGCGCACGTCCCACACGGCACCGTGGAAAGCCAGATCGCTCTGCACGACCTCCGGTTCGAACGGCTCGTCGCGCAGGAGCTCCGTCGACTCACTCATCGGCGGTGACGTCGAACAGCTCGCTGGCGCGGTGCCGGTCGATCGCGGCGCCCACGAGTCCGCGGAACAGCGGGTGCGGGTCGGTGGGCCGCGAACGCAGCTCGGGGTGCGCCTGCGTGGCGATGTAGTACGGGTGCACGTCGCGCGGCAGCTCGACGTACTCGACCAGGTCGAGCTCAGGGTTCAGGCCGGAGAACACCAGGCCCGCGTCGGAGAGGCGGTCGCGGTAGGCGTTGTTGACCTCGTAGCGGTGGCGGTGGCGCTCCGATGCCTCGGGTGTGCCGTACAGCTCCCGCGCGAGCGATCCCTCCGTCAGCGCGGCCTGGTAGAGGCCGAGGCGCATCGTGCCGCCGAGGTCGCCGCCGTCGAGGATCTCGATCTGCTCGGCCATGGTCGCGATGACCGGCTCGGTGGTGTCCGGGTCGAACTCGCTCGACGAGGCCCCGTCGATGCCGGCCACGTGGCGCGCGTACTCGATCACCATGCACTGGAGCCCGAGGCACAGACCGAGGGTCGGGATGCCCTGCTCGCGCGCGAACTTCAGCGCGCCCAGCTTGCCCTCGATGCCGCGGATGCCGAAGCCCCCGGGCACACAGATGCCGTCGAGGTCGGCCAGCTGCTCCTGAGCTCCCTCGGGCGTCTCGCACAGGTCGGAGGGGATCCAGCGGATGTTGACCTTCGTCTCCTGTGCGAAGCCGCCGGCCTTGAGCGCCTCGGTCACCGAGAGGTAGGCGTCGGGCAGGTCGATGTACTTGCCGACGAGGCCGATCGTGACCTCGTGCTTCGGATTGTGCACCGCGTGCAGCACCTTGCTCCAGCGCGTCCAGTCGACCTCGTCGGCAGCCTTCTCGGCGAGGCCGAGGCGGCGCACGATGAAGGAGTCGAGTCCCTGATCGTTGAGCGTCGACGGGATGTCGTAGATGCTCGGCAGGTCGACGGTGTTGATGACGGCTTCGACGTCGACGTCGCACATCAGGGCGATCTTGTTGCGGTTGCCCGCGCTGACCGGACGGTCGCTGCGCAGCACCAGCGCGTCGGGCTGGATGCCGACCTGGCGAAGGGCTGCCACGGAGTGCTGGGTCGGCTTCGTCTTCTGCTCGCCGGAGGCGCCCATGAAGGGAACGAGGGAGACGTGCACGAAGAACACGCTGTCGCGGCCGAGCTCATGACGCAGCTGGCGTGCCGCCTCGAGGAACGGCTGCGACTCGATGTCGCCGACCGTGCCGCCGACCTCGGTGATGATCACGTCGGGGCGCGGCTCCTCGTGCGCCTGCAGGCGCATGCGGCGCTTGATCTCATCGGTGATGTGCGGGATGACCTGCACCGTGTCGCCGAGGTACTCGCCGCGGCGCTCGCGCGCGATGACCTGCGAGTAGATCTGGCCGGTCGTGACGTTGGCCGCCTGCGACAGGTTGATGTCGAGGAAGCGCTCATAGTGGCCGATGTCGAGATCCGTCTCGGCGCCATCGTCCGTGACGAAGACCTCGCCGTGCTGGAACGGGTTCATCGTGCCCGGATCGACGTTCAGATACGGGTCGAGCTTCTGCATCACGACGCGGAGTCCGCGAGCGGTGAGGAGGTTGCCCAGGCTGGCCGCCGTGAGGCCCTTACCCAAAGACGAAACGACACCACCTGTCACAAAAATGTGCTTGGTCGTGTCGTTCTTGGGCCCCGCAGAAGAAGAGTTCATCACGGGCTTCGATCCTATCAGGCAGTAGGGGCGCCGAGGCTGAGAAGTTCTCGGGCGTGGGTCAGTGCGGCATCCGAATCGGCGAGTCCGGACAGCAGGCGGGCCATCTCGGCCTCACGCTCGCCGCCCTCCAGACGACGCACGCTGGAGGCGGTGACCGCGCCATCGTTGGACTTCACGACGGACAGGTGGTTGCTCGCGAAGGCCGCGACCTGGGCGAGATGTGTCACAGCGATGACTTGCGACTTCTCTGCGAGTCGGGCGAGTCGCCGGCCCACTTCGATCGCCGCGGCACCGCCGATGCCCGCGTCGACCTCGTCGAACACGAACGTGGGTACGGGGTCTGTTCCGGCGATCACGACCTCGATCGCCAGCATCACGCGGGAGAGCTCGCCCCCGGACGCGCCCTTGCCGACGGAGCGGGGCTCGGCGCCCGGATGCGGTGCCAGCAGGATCGAGACGTCGTCGCGCCCGTGGGTGCTCTCGGCGCCTTCGGCGACCGCGACCTCGAGGCGGGCATCGGGCATCGCCAGGGCGTGCAGTTCCTCGGTCACGGCTGCCCCGAGCCGCGCGGCCGCAGCAGTCCGCTCGGCGGTGAGCGCGGCGGCATGCGTGTCGAGCTCGGCGCGCACGGCGTCGCGCTCGGCGACCAGCCGCTCGATGCGCTCTCCGTCGTCGTCGAGCTCGGCCAGGCGAGCGGAACCCGTCTTCCAGACCTCGAGGGCTTCGTCGAGTGACCCGTGCGCTCGGATCAGCGTTCCCAGCGCGGCACGGCGCTCCTCGACCGCCGCAAGCTCGTGCGGACCCGTCTCGTCGAGGTCGGCGAGATACGCGGAGAGGAGCCCGGCGATATCGGCGATCCGGTAGCCGATGTCGGCGAGGCTCTCCGCGATCTCGGCGAGCTTGGTGTCGGAGACGCGTTCCAGCAGCCGGCGAGCTTCTGCGACGAGGGCGGAGGCGTCGGGTTCGCCGTCCTCGCTCGACAGCGCACTGTGCGAGAGCGAAGCCGCGAGTCGCAGCTCCTCGGAGTTGGCGAGACGCTCAGCGCGTTCGCTGAGCTCCTGGTCCTCCCCCGGCTCCGGTGCCGTCGCCTCGATGAGGGTGAGCGCCTCGCGGAGACGCGCCGCTTCTTCTGCTCGACGGTCGCGGTTCTCGGAGATCTCGGTGATCTCGGCATCGAGCGCCCGCCAGCGCGAGAAGGATGCCGAGTAGGCGTCGAGCGCCTTCGCGATGGGGGCGCCGCCGAATCGATCGAGCGCGTCTCGCTGTGCAGCCGCGGACCGCAGCCGGAGCTGCTCGGATTGACCGTGCACGACGACGAGTTCCTCTGCGAGAGCCGACAGGACGCCCGCGGGGGCGGCTCGCCCTCCGACGCTGGCGCGGCTGCGACCCTCGGCGCTCAGGGTGCGCGACACGTAGAGCTCTGCGCGGTCGGCGCCCGCGGGTTCGAGTTCGCCACCGGCATCCGTCACGATGTCGGCGACATCGCCCTTCTCCGGGACGATCCACACTCCGGCGACCGACGCCTGGGCGGACCCGGCACGGACGGCTCCGGAATCGGCGCGCTGGCCCAGCAGCAGGCCGAGACCGGTGACGACCATCGTCTTCCCCGCCCCGGTCTCGCCGGTGATGGCGGTGAATCCTGGGCCGAGGGGCAGCACGGCGTCGGCGATGACACCGAGGCCCTGCATCCGCATCTCCTCGATCATGACGTCTTCCCCGGCTCCTGGCCGCGCCAGCCCTCGACAGGTAGGCGGAACTTGCGCACCAGGCGATCCGTGAACGCGGTCGGATGAAGGCGCGCCAGACGCACGGGACGCGATGAGCGCCGCACGACGACGCGTGCACCGGGTGGAAGGTCGTGCGAGCGCCGGCCGTCGCACCACAGGATGCCTGAGCCGTCCGTGCGCTCCAGCATCTCGATGGCCACCGCTGCGTCGGGGCTGACCACGAGAGGCTTGGCGAAGAGGGCATGCGCCGACAGGGGGATGACGGCGATCGCCTCGACGCTCGGCCAGATGACCGGGCCTCCGGCGGAGAAGTTGTAGGCGGTGGATCCCGTGGGTGTGGAGACGACCATGCCGTCGCAGGCGAAGCTCGACAGCGGTCGGCCATCGATCTCGAGCACGACCTCGATCATCCGCTCCCGGCTGGCTTTCTCGACCGTCGCCTCGTTCAGCGCCCAGGTGTCGAAGACGACCGCGCCGGCGGCATCCTTCACCCGGACAGACAGGGCCAGACGCTCCTCGACCTCGTAGTCGCGGTCGATCACGCGGCGCACGGCGTCGTCCATGTCGTCGCGGTCGATCTCGGCGAGGAAGCCGACGTGCCCCATGTTGATCCCGAGAACCGGCGCGCCGATGTCGCGGACGAGTTCGGCCGCGCGCAGGATCGTCCCGTCGCCGCCCAGCACGATCGCCAGTTCGAGCGGTGTGGCCTGCGAGGAGTCGTCCAGCACGTCGACATCGGCGAAGAACGGGTCGACGGCGGCGAGGGCGTCGTGGTCATCGCGGGCCAGCACCGGTTGCGCCCCTGCACCGCGCAGCGCGTCGATGACACGACGCGCGGCTTCCACGGTGTCGACGCGGCGGGCGTGGGCGACGACCAGGATCCTGCGCTCGTTCATCGTCCTCCTGCCAGTCGGTTGATGCTGTCCAACCATTCTGTCGGATTGCTGCCGCGTCCCGGCGCGAGGTGCACGAGATACTCGGCATTCCCATGCGTGCCGAGTATCGGGGACGGAAGTATGCCGAGCATGCCGAGCCCGACGTCCCACGCAGTCCACACGGTGCGGGCGACGGCATCCGCCCGGGTTGCGGGGTCGGTCACGAGGCCGCCGCGCACGGCGGTGCGCCCGACCTCGAACTGCGGCTTCACGAGAAGCAGGATGTCGGATGCCGGTGCGGCGACGGCCGCGACGGCGGGGAGCACGAGCTCCAGCGAGATGAAGGAGAGATCGCCGACCACGAGTTCCGGCGCCTGCTCCTCACCGGTGGCCTCCGCCAGGTTCTCGGGCGTCATGTATCGCACGTTGTAGCCCTCGACAGCGACGACCTCGGGGTCGGCGGCGACCGAGGGAGCGAGCTGTCCGTGTCCCACGTCGACAGCGAGCACGCGACGGGCGCCGCGCTCGCGCAGCACCTGGGTGAAACCGCCGGTGGAGGCGCCCATGTCGAGCGCGAGACGTCCCTCGACGGCGACGCCGAAGCCGTCCAGTCCGGCGATGAGCTTGTGCGCTGCGCGGCCGACATAGTGATCGGCTCCGGCGATCGTGATCTCTGCGGTGTCGTCGACCGGGGTCGAGGACTTCACGACGGGCCGGCCGTCGACGCTCACGAGCCCTTCGGAGATGAGGGTGGCGGCGTGGCTGCGCGAACGGGCGAGTCCTCGTGCGGCGAGGGCGGCGTCGAGTCGCGTCATCGGCTTCCCGGAGTCTCCCGCTGCTCGAGCTTCGCACCGCTTTCGAGGCGGCGCGACAGCTCATCGTGCAGAGCCGAGTAGGCATCGGCTCTCGCAGGGAGCGGCTGCCCTTCGATCAGGCGCAGGCGACTCCACAGGCCGTCGGTCGGCGCACTCGTCGTCTGATCGCTCACGGTCCTACTGTACGCGGCGCCTCCGACGAGACGGGAAGCCACGACGGTCCCCGCTCAGGGACGGTGGAACGGGTCGTCGTAGAGATGTTCCGGCACACGGAGCACGAAGACCGGGGTGCCGGATGCCCAGATCGCGGCTGCAGCGGCGCGGAGCAGATCGATCTGCGCACCCGCGTCTGCGACGATCTCGACGTCGGCACCGGAGACCCTCACAGCCGCGCCGTTCACGTGGAACGCGCCATCCTTCTCGGCGACCTCGGGATACGGCTCATGCAACTCGCGGAGGTCGCCGAGGATGAACGTCGGACGCGAGCCCTCGGGCGCCGCGAGCACGTGCTTGGGCCGGTCGATTCCCGTGAGGACGAGCGCGGAGTCGATCCCGGCACGGTTCGCCCCCATGATGTCGGTGTCGAGCCGGTCGCCGATGAAGAGCGCCTTCTGCGCGCTGAAACGCGCGAGAGCCTCTTCGAAGATCGGGATCTCGGGTTTGCCGGCGACCGTCGCCAGACGACCGATGGCGGTGTGCACGGCCGAGACGAGCGTGCCGTTGCCCGGAGCGACGCCGCGCTCGCGCGGAATCGTCCAGTCCGTGTTGGTGGCGATCCACGGGATGCCGCCGTCTTCCTCGGGAACCTTGAGGGCGAACGCCGCCTCGGCCAGATCGGTCCAGGCGACCTCGGGGGCGAAGCCCTGCACGACGGCGGCCGGCGAGTCCTCGGCGCTGCGGGTGACCGTGTATCCGGCCTTCGTGACCTCGTCGACAAGCCCGTCGCCTCCGACGACGAGGATCGTCGCCGGAGCCGGAAGGATGCTCGCCAACAGGCGCATGGCAGCCTGCGGACTGGTGACGACATCGGATGCCGCCACGTCGAGGCCGAGGCTGGTCAAGTGCGCTGCGACGGAGGCATCCGTGCGCGCGGCATTGTTGGTGATGTAGCCGAGCCGAGCGGATTCGCCCGCCCGGTTCAGGCTCTCGACCGCATGCGGCAGGGCTCCGGGACCGGCGTAGACGACGCCGTCCAGGTCGGCCAGGACGGTGTCGATGCCCTCGAGAGGCGTGGGCGTGGTCGGACGCTTCCGAGAGAAGAGCGCCATCACGCGTCCCGCTCCGTGCCCTCAGCCTCTTCCTCGTCCGTGTCGGCGGTGCCGTCGTCTTCTGTGTCGTCGTCCTCGCCGAGGAGTTCGCGCACCTCGTCTTCGACAGTCGGTTCCGGGACAGCGGTCGGCTCGTCGGTGGCCTGCCCGCCATCGGCTTCTGCGTCGTCGGCCGGCGCGTCCTCGTGGGTGGCAACGGCGTCCGTCGGCTCGGCGATCTCGTCGTCGTCGGGGAATTCGCCCTCGATGAGGCCGTCCTCGATGATGATCTCTTCGTCTCCTGCCTCATCGACACCGAGCGCCTCGGCAGCGACCTCGGCGCGGTGCGCCCAGAACGCGGCCTCCTCGTCACGACCGAGGTCCTCGAGCACGGCGGCGCGCGCCGCGAAGAGCGCAGGACTCCACTCGAAGGCCCGGTCGGGATCGAGCTCCGGGATCTCGAGCTCGCCGAGAGCGAGCTCGAGGTCACCCTGATCCAGTCGTGCGCCCGACATCGCGATGGCGAGCGAGACGCGCACGGGAGTGGTCAACGCGGACCGGTCGACCGCGCGTCCGGTCTCGAGGGCACGGTCGGGCCGGCCGATACCGCGTTCGCTGTCCACCATCAGGGCGATCTGATCGTCCTTGCCGGAGATCCGGCGATAGGTGCGCAGCTCACGTAAGGCAAGCGCGAAATCCTCAGTCGCGTAGGCGGTGATGCCGAGCGTCTCGCGGACGATCGCGATACGGCCGGCACGGCGAGATGCTGCCAGCGCGTGCTCGTGCGCCAGAGCCGGGTCCTCGTCGATCAGCTGGGAAGCCATCGCGAGGTGACGCGCCACCAGTTCGGCGTTCTCCTTGCTCAGCGTCTTGAGCTCGTTACGGGCCGACGTGTGCAGATCGCGAGCAGTGACCTCGTCAGGGATGTGGGGGTCATTGAACCGCGGACGCTCGTCGGATGCCTGAACCGGCCGCTCCCGTCCTGATCCCCCGCGCTGCGGGTAGGAACGTGCAGAGCCCCGGTCGGAACCGGAATCGCGACGCGGAGCGCGGTCGCTCGGACGGTTGTCGCCATCGCGGCGGGGGGCGGAATCGCGGCTGTACCCGCCCTCGCGGCGGGGAGCGGAGTCACGGTGGTACCCACCCTCACGGCGGGGTGCGGAGTCACGGCTAGGGCCACCGCCTTCGCGGCGAGGAGCGCCACCGGAGCGGTTGTCGCCGTCGCGACGCGAAGCGGAATCGCGGTTGTAGCCGCCGCCTTCGCGACGGGGAGCAGAGTCGCGGTTATACCCGCCGCCCTCACGACGAGGAGCGCCACCGGAGCGGTTGTCACCATCACGGCGGGGAGCGGAGTCGCGGTTGTACCCGCCCTCGCGGCGCGGAGCGGAGTCGCGGTTGTAGCCGCCACCCTCACGACGCGGGGCACCTCCGGAGCGGTTGTCACCCTCGCGACGCGGAGCGGAGTCGCGGTTGTACCCGCCCTCGCGGCGCGGAGCGGAGTCGCGGTTGTAGCCGCCACCCTCACGACGCGGGGCACCTCCGGAGCGGTTGTCACCCTCGCGACGCGGAGCGGAGTCGCGGTTGTACCCGCCCTCGCGGCGCGGAGCGGAGTCGCGGTTGTACCCGCCCTCGCGGCGCGGAGCGGAGTCGCGGTTGTAGCCGCCCTCGCGGCGCGGAGCGGTGTCGCGGTTATACCCGCCACCCTCTCGGCGCGGAGCACCGCCGGAGCGGCTGTCGCCGTCACGGCGAGGAGCTGCGTCCCGGTTATAGGCGGGACGGCCGCCGGAAGGCCGCTGACCGCGCGATCCATTGTCGTTGTCGCGACGCGGACGGCGCTCTTCCTCTTCCGGCATGATGCTCCCTGTTCTCGTATAAACGCAAAATGGCCACCCAGCGTTGGGTGGCCATTTTGTCTAAATTAAGTCCGGCGGTGTCCTACTCTCCCACAGGGTCCCCCCTGCAGTACCATCGGCGCTGTGAGGCTTAGCTTCCGGGTTCGGAATGTAACCGGGCGTTTCCCTCACGCTATGGCCGCCGAAACACTATTGATGTTTCAATCAAACACATAACAAAGTCATTGTTGTCATGCGGTTCTCGACCGTAC
>NZ_JXRU01000029.1 GCF_000967865.1 Microbacterium sp. SA39 | reverse complement strand
CCGCCCGCGTTCCCGCCGCCCCCTCCTGCGCCGTGACCCTCGAGATCGAGCTCTCCGAGCTGGCCACTGAGATCGCGCGCGAAGCCGGGGAGCTCGCACTCCGGCGCCGTCGCGCGGGCGTGCATCTCGCGGCCACCAAGTCGACGATCGCCGACATCGTCACCGAAGCAGACCGCGAAGTCGAGGCGCTCATCCGGGCGCGGGTCGATGCGGCCCGACCCGGCGATGGGTTCCTCGGCGAGGAGACCGGCGCGGAGTCGGGGACCAGCGGCATCACCTGGGTGGTCGATCCGATCGACGGCACCGTCAACTACGCCTACGGGATGCCGGCCTACAACGTCAGCATCGCCGCCGTGCGAGGCTCGGCCGATCCCGGGTCGTGGGAAGCGCTCGCCGCCGCGGTGAACGCACCGGCTCTCGGCGAACTCTTCACTGCCGCTCTCGGTCATGGCGCCTGGATGGGGGAGACGCGCCTCGCGGTCACCACCGACACCTCGGCCGGTGCGCTTCTCGCCACGGGGTTCGGGTACGACCCGGCGACGCATGACGGCGACCTCGCCACAATGCGCCGGGTGATGCCGATGGCGCGAGACCTGCGTCGCTCGGGTTCCGCCGCTCTCGACCTGGCCTACGTGGCCGCAGGACGACTCGACGGCTACTTCGAGCGGGGGCTCAAACCGTGGGACTTCGCCGCGGGCGCACTGCTCATCACAGAAGCCGGTGGGCTCGCCTCGCGCCACGATGTCGAATCCGCGCGACCCATGTTGATCTCCGGAGGGCCGGAGGTCCACGCGCAGCTTCTCGCCGTCCTCGGCGAGAAACGTTGACCCGTTCATGGCATTCCCAGGCGGATGCAGGTAGTGTTTATGCGATCGTTACTTTCACCACCCGAAGGTGAGAGCTGAGTTAGCGCCCCCGAGCTTGCGCACGACCCGAGAGATAAGTTTTGCCCTTCGAGAACCCCCAGGCTGACGCTGCGCCCACGCGCCGCTCCAGCCGACTCCGCACTGAGGCCGTTGAGGCCCCCGCGGCGGGACCGACGGAGTCTGTCGCCGCAGTCGAGACCGTCCTTGCTTTCGCCGCTGTCGCCCCGCTCTCCCGTCGCGCCGCCCGCCAGCGGCAGACCGACGTAGCTCCGGTCGTCAACGCCCCGCTCGTCCCGTTCGCGGTCACGACGGCCGAGGCCGCTGCGCCCGCGCCTGCCGAGGCGCCCGCGGCCCCCCGCGCTGCCGGCACTGACACGGCGAGTGCGAATGCCGACGACGATGCCTTCGAGCGCGCTTCGCGGGCCTTCCGCACGACGGGCCCGGTGCCCACGGCATCCGCACGTCCGGCTTCAAACACCGAGACGGACCGCGAAGAGAAGCCCGAGACTTCTTCGCACGTCGCCGCACGCCGCCCCCGCAGCATGCGTAAGGTTCTCACCGTCGGCGCGACCGTCGGTGTCATGAGCCTCGCCGGCCTGCTCGCGGTCTCCATGACGCTTCCCGCCGAAGCCGTCGCCGCGGTCCAGGGATCACCTATCGCCGCGACCTCCCTGGTCAGTGCATCGGCCGCCTCGTCCGAGGCCGCGAAAGACGAGATCCAGGCCTTCGTGGCTCCCTCCGGCGTGCAGAACGAATCGCTGGCGCGAGCCGACGACTTCAGCACGGTCTCGCTCGTCGAGGTCGCCGCGGAGCAGGGCATCCGCTACTCGAGCGAGATCTACACCAACGATCCCGAGGCGGCGATCCAGTGGCCGTACCTCGTCGGCGTGGGGATGTCCTACGGGTACGGCATGCGCAGCGGTCGTCTCCACGAAGGCATCGACTTCGTCCCGGGCAACGGCGCCCCGGTGCAGGCCATCGCCGACGGCACCGTCCGCATCGCGACCGAGCAGGGCGGCGCCTACGGGGTGACCGTCTACATCGATCACGTCATCGACGGCAGTGTCATCACCAGCCACTATTCACACATGCAGTACGGATCGCTGCAGGTGACGCAGGGACAGACCGTCAAGGTCGGCGACGTCATCGGCAAGACGGGCAACACCGGACGCTCCTACGGTGCTCACCTGCACTTCGAGCTCATCGTCAACGGTTCGACCATCGATCCGCTGCCGTGGCTCAACGCGAACGCAGGTCGGTACTCGTACTGACCCGCCTTGATTTCATGAGGACGCCACTGTGATGGTATTCTCGTGTGGTTGCCCCGAGAGGGGCAGCACGCCCCGATAGCTCAGTGGCAGAGCACTTCCATGGTAAGGAAGGGGTCGTCAGTTCAATCCTGACTCGGGGCTCGCAGCATTCTTCTCACACGCGGACGGATGCCTCGCGGCAGGGTAGCTCAGCTGGTTAGAGCGCACGACTCATAATCGTGAGGTCGCGGGTTCAAGCCCCGCTCCTGCTACAGATCACACCCCGGTTCGCCGGGGTTTTTCTGTACCCACTACTTGCCCACGCCGCCCTAGCCGCGAAAGGGCAGTGGCTGATCAGTCGTCCGGGATCAGCCGCTTTCCGGTGAGCAGCGATGTCTCTCGGACATAGTCGAGCGCGTCGTAGAACTCGAGCACCGGATCGTTGCCGGCGCGGACCATCAGCATCACCTTCGGGCATCCGAGGGAGATGAGACGCGATTCGGCCTCGCCTACGAGGCGCCGTCCGATGCCCTCGCCCCGCCGCTCAGGCGCTGTCGCGAGGTAATAGAGCCAGCCGCGGTGGCCGTCATAACCAGCCATCACCGAACCGGCGACGAAATCGCGGTCGGCCGCGACGAGCAAGAGCTCCGGCCAGACCGCACGGGCACGACGGATGTCAATCCACGGGTCGTTCCACGGCCGCACCAGTCCGGCCTCTTCCCATAGGGCCACGACCTGTTCGACATCGGCATCGGTCAGCGGTCGGATCTCCACAGTCACTCGGCAAATCTACTTCGACGCCGTTCGAGGTGTCGCGGGCGCATCAGTCCGTGGGCGGGAACCGCTCGATGTTCGCCTCGACCCAGGTGCGGAGCTCGCGCAGCGGCTTCTCGGCGTCGATGCCGAGATCGGTGAGCGCGTACTCCACGCGCACGGGCACCTCGGCGTAGACGGTGCGCTCGAGCAGCGCTCGCGCCTCGAGTCGCCGAAGGGTCGCGGTCAGGACCTTCGGGCTGATCCCCTGCAGCCGCGTCTTCAGTTCGCCGAAGCGTTGGGGTCCGTCGCCGAGCGCGCCGATCGCCAGAGCGCTCCACTTGTCGGCGAGGAGATCGAGCACTCCGCGGCAGGGGCACTGAGAGTCGTAGACGTCGTGGGGTGCATCCGTGCGGCAGGCGGTCTGAGTCGGCATCCGTCCATGGTATCTCGTGGATACTTGGGGCGCTTGCGGGTAACTAGGTGCGTTCCGATAGCGTGACGGACATGGCACACGACATCACCTCTCTCCCTGAACTCATGCCCGCGATCGGCGCACGCGGCGGTCGCCCCGTCTCGGATCCCGAGTCGCTCACCGACCTCTCGCTGCCCGTACCGACGCCCGAGGGCAGGGATCTTCTCGTCGAGGTCGAGGGCGTCTCGATCAACCCCGTCGATGTGAAGGTGCGCGCGGGCTCGCCGACGTCGGGAGAGCGCCGGATCGTCGGCTACGACGCGGTCGGCACAGTGGTCGGTCTCGGCGACCAGGCCTCCCGCTTCGCGGTGGGGGACCGCGTGTTCTACGCCGGGCAGATCGATCGCCCGGGCACGAACAGCCGGTACCACCTCGTGAACGAGAACATCGTCGGGCACGCTCCGCGGTCGCTCTCGACGGCCGGGGCGGCAGCTCTCCCGCTCACGGCTATCACGGCCTGGGAAGCCCTGTTCGACAAGCTGCGTCTGGACGATCGCAGCGAGGGCACCCTCCTCGTCATCGGGGCAGCCGGCGGTGTCGGCTCGTTGATCATCCAGCTGGCCAAGGCGCTCACGAAGCTGACCGTGATCGCCGTCGCCTCGCGGAAGGAGTCGGCCGACTGGGTGCTGCAGATGGGCGCCGATCATGTCGTCGGGCGGGACTTCGCCGCCGAGGTCTCCGCGCTCGCGCCGAAGGGTGTCGATTACGTGTTCACCTCGTTCACTCCGGGCAACGTCCGCGCGATCGCCCAGGTCATACGCCCCCGCGGAGAGGTCGTGTCGATCGACGAGACCGGCGGCAGCATCGACGCCCTCAAGGCGAAGAGCGTCACCTGGCACTGGGAGCTCATGTTCACCCGGCCGGTGACCGATCCCACCGATCACTACCAGCACGAGCTTCTCGAGCAGTTCGCCGAGCTGATCGACGATGGCGTCATCCGCACCACGATGACGCAGCATCTCACCCCGCTGGATGCTGCGACCATGCGCCAGGCGCACGAGATCGTCGAGGCGTCTCAGACCATCGGCAAGGTGGTGGTCACCGACTGGGCGGCGGCGGAACAGCCCGCTTCGTGAGGGGTTGTGATCACGCGTGGGGAGGCCGCTCCGATATACCGTGAGCCTTCTAGTGCTCGAGCGCAACCCCCTGAGGAACCGCGCCGAGTTCGCGTACCTTCGCCACATGAGCACCGCGCGGTCAACACCTCAGACCCATGTCGCCATCGACGGTCGCGACTTCCTGCTCGCGCCCGATCAGGACATCGACGACCTCAAGCAACGCATCGAGGATGCCGCGCGATCCGGAGGTACGTTCGTCGGCTTCGAGTCGGGTGGAGTGCTCCTCAGCGCTCTGATCTCACGGACCAGTCAGGTCATCGTCGCGGTCGTCGACGAGTCGTCGTCCGGGTCAGGGCCCGACATGTCCGGTTACGAGATCGTCGAGTGGGAGTACTGACAGGCGGGACCGCGGCTCAGCGTCCTTCTCGCCTCCGGACCGACGGCGGCGGACGATGCGGGATCGGGATCGGACGCGTGGCGCGTGACGCATTCTGGAACTGCCGCACCGACTCGAGCACGTCGTCGACGGCGGGGTAGCGAAGGGCGAGGGGAAGGTCGCGCAGCCAGAGCACCTCGACATCCGCCGGGGTGTCTGCGTAGATGCGGCAGACCACGCGCCGGTGGTCTCCGTCGGGGTAGTGCAGATCGTGGATCGCCCAGGATTGCGCGCTGATCTCGATCAGTGCGAAACGTGGGTCCTGGTCCTGCTGCATCATGCTCCCGCCTGTGCTCAGCTTGAAGGATGACCGATCACCGGACGGACGGGTAGCCCCTTGACAGGTTCCACACTGTGCGCCGGAACGTGATGTCAAGGGGATCCGATCAACCCGCGAAGCGGACGAGACTGAGCACTCCACCCGCACTCACGATCGGAGACGACCATGTCAGACACCACCGCAGACCCCGATGACCGCCCCGAGGTCGACGCGATCGGTCTCGATCCCGACTTCGTCACGACCGACGACGACTTGGCGCCCGAGGACTCCTCTCCCGCTGAGGAGTCCTCGGACGATGACGACGAAGTGGACGTCTCCGACCTGCCGTGATCCCCGGTCTCCCTCCGGTGGGCGTCGCCTTCGCGGCGTCCACCCGGGTGACCCCACATGATGAGATTTCGACGAATCTGTGACGAATCGCTCCCGGCATCCGTCTTAGTGGTGTCGCCGAAGTGCGACCCGCCTCGATCTGAGGCGGCACACGCGAGAAGGAGTTCATCATGGCGGACGTCACGAGCGGCACCCCGACCAAGGCACAGATCGTCACGCCCGGACAGACGAGCGCAGTGGGCAGGACCACGATCGAGGATGCCGTCGTCGCCAAGATCGCCGGTATCGCCGCACGCGACGTGAACGGCGTCTACGCACTCGGCGGGGGAGCCGCCCGTATGGTGGGCGCCATCCGCGACGCGCTCAACACCAGTGACCTCTCGCAGGGCATCGCCGTCGAGGTGGGCGAGACCCAGGTCGCGGTCGACGTCACGATCGTCGCGGAGTATCCGGTCTCGCTGCAGAAGGTCGCCGACGACGTGCGCACCGCGATCCACCGCGCGATGGTCGACCTCGTCGGCATGGAGGTCGCCGAGGTGAACGTCACGGTCAACGACGTGCACATCCCGTCCGACGACGACGCCGCCGAGACCGCTCCGGAGGCGCGAGTCCTGTGAACGCTTCCGTGATCGGGGGCGCCACGGCGGCGACGCTGGCGCTGACCTGGATCGTCCTCGGCTTCTGGGCCTTCGTGCTCGTCGCCGTGGCCATCCTCGTGGGTGCGGGCATCGGCCGGATCCTCGACGGTCGGCTCGACGTCCGCGCACTCGCCGATGCCTTCCGAGGCCGGCGCTCGTCGTCGTGACGATCGACGGCACGTCCGAGTCGGCGCCGATCGCGGTCGTCGTGGGGACGACGACGTTCACCGGTCGCGCGCTGCAGCGGCTCGCCACCGGCATCGCCGGAGACGCCGCGCGGGTCTCGGCGCGTGACGTCTCGGCGCGGCTCTCGGACGAGAGGGGGGCGCTGCGCGTCTCGCTGACCGTGCCGGTGGCGCTTTCGGCGGAACGCGGGGGGACGATCGTCGACGACGGCGACGCCTTGCGTCGGACGGTCATCGAGCGGATGCGCGAGCTGTGCGGCCGGACGGTCGCGGTCGTCGACATCCGCTACTCGGGAGTGCGCCGACTGGCAGAGAGGAGAGTGCGATGACTATCGACGTCTCGACCTACCGTCGCGTGCTGCGCCGAGAGACCCACGCGTCGCGGACCATTGCTGCCGTGGCGGTGGCCTCGGCAGTTCTGGTGATCCTCCTCGCCCTCGTCGTGGGTGGCGTCGGATGGCTGATCGATCCGGTGTTCCGGGAGAACACCGCTAACGCCGGCGCCGGCATCGCGGAATTCGCCGGGCAGCCTGCGGCCGCAGTGGGAACAGGGGTCGCGCTCGTGCTCCTCGCACTGCTGATTCTTGCTCTCGCCGTGACCCCGGGTCGCCAGGCCCGTCGGGCTCGCACGACCGACCGTGCCGCTCTCCTCGTCGATGACGGCGTGATCGCCGATTCGATCGCCGAGCGCGTCGCGGGCCGCACGGGAGTCGCACGACGGCAGGTGTCGGTCACCGTCGGGCGCCGCATCACCTCGGTGCGGATCACTCCCACCAGCGGCCTTCCCGTCGACCGTGCTGCCGCGGAAGCGGCCGTCGCCGACACCGTCTCGGGGATCGGATTCGCCACGACCCCGCGCGTCATCATCACGGCAGAGGGTGTGATCGCATGAACGCCACCAACCGGGTGACCAACCGCGTCGTGCTGTTCCTGGCGGGGGCTGCGCTGCTGATCGCGGGTGCGTCGTCGCTCGCGGCCGGGCTGCTCGAGGCAGGAGACCCGCCCGTCTGGGCGGAGGGAGGCCTCGCGGCCGTGTCGGAAGCGTGGGCCTCGACAGCCCGGCGGACTGTCGAGATCGCGGGCGTCGGAGCGGTTCCGGTCGCACTGCTGATCGCCGCAGCGGCCGTGTTGCTGCTGACCGCGCTGCTGCTGGTCTTCGTGTTCACGCGTGGTGGCGGGCGGTCGAACGACGTGCTCGCGATCGACGCCGAGGGAGGCCGGACCACCGTGGACCGCGACGTCGCAGATGCGATCCTCACGGCTCCGCTCGCCGCGCGGACCGACGTGATCTCGGCGAGAGTCAACGCGTACCGGGTGAGGCGGACGCAGGCGCTGGAGCTCGCCGTCATCGTCCAGCCCGGCGCATCGCTCGATGCGGTCCTGGCCGCGGCCGAAACCGCAGTCAGTGACTGGGATGACCTTCTCGGGACCCGCATCCCGATCATGCTGCATCTCTCGGACCGACGTTGGCGCGATGCGCTCCGGCCCCGTGTTCGGGTGCAATGACCCGGCAGACCGCCGGAAGAGGATTCGGCCTCGAGATCCGGGGCCGGAATATGAAAGGAGACGCCATGGGCGCTGAAGACAAGATCAAGGCCGCTGCCGAGAAGGTCGCGGGCAAGGCCAAGGAGGCCGTGGGCAATGTCACCGGCAACGACAAGCTCGTCGCCGAGGGCAAGGCCGACCAGGCCAAGGGCGGCATCCGCAACACCGCCGAAGACGTCAAGGACGCCTTCAAGAAGTAGCGGACATCGGGGAGGGACTCGCGAGAGTCCCTCCCCGAATTCACGAATCGATGAGAGATGATCCGATCCGACGGCACATCCGTTCCGAATCTCCTGGGGGATCGGAACGAGGGAGTGAGCAGATGGAAGACGAACGCGTGCGCAGCGCGCTCGACCACGCGGATGACCGCATCGTCGCAGGGCGGGCGATGGACGGCGACGTCGAGTCGTTCGCGGTGCTGGTGCGGAGGTACACGCCGATGATGCGCGCGTACACGCTGCGGATGCTGAACGCCTCGGCCGACGTGGACGACGTCGTGCAGGAAGCGTTCGTCACGGCATGGCAGCGCTTCTCGGAGCTCGAGGACCCGTCGAAGGTGAAGAGCTGGCTGATGAGGATCGTCAGCCGCAAGGCGGTCGATCGCATCCGGGCGCTGCGACCGGTGGTCGACATCGACGCCATCGACCGTGCTGCTCCCGCGCACACCTCTCCCCATGAGGTCGCCGAGGCGCGCGCAGGCGTCGCCGCGCTCGGAGAGGCCTTGCGGGAGCTTCCGGATGCGCAGCGCGAGTGCTGGGTCCTCCGCGAGATGGGCGGCTACTCGTACGACGAGATCGCGGAAGAGCTCGGCATCCCCGTCACGACCGCACGGGGCCTGCTGGCCCGAGCGAGGAAATCCATGATCGTACGGATGGAGGAGTGGCGATGAACGATGACGACGTGACACCCGACTCCCGCGCATTCGGTCTGGAACCCAGCGACCTGGACGGGCACACCATCGAAGAGCTCACCGACTACCTCGAGGCGGGGCGGCAGCCTGCGAACCGCTCCATCGACGAGTCTCCCGGCTGCCAGCTGGCTCTCGACGCGCTCGAGCGACTGCATGGCCTGGGCGGAGAGCTGATCATCGCCGATGCCGCCGCAGCCTCCGAGGTCGAGGAAGGCTGGGTCGATCGCATCCTCAGCGGAATCGCGATGGATGCGCGTGCCGGTCGACGAATTCCCTTCGTCGCGCCGGAGGAGGACGTCGACCTCGCCATCACCGAAGGGGCGGTGCGCGGATTCATCCGATCGGCGGAGAACGCGGTGCCAGGAGTGCTGCTGGGGCGCTGCCGACTGGAGGGCGACGTCACCCAGCCGGGGTCTCCGATCCGGATCGAGATAGAGGCGAACGTGTTCCACGGCGAGCCGATTCCGCGTATCGCCGAGCGCCTCCGCGAAGAGGTCGACCGGCGCCTGCGCAGCCACACCGAACTCACCATCGCCGCGATCGACATCGCGATCCGTGACATCCAGGAGGTCTCGTCGTGGACGGGGGAGAAGTCATGACGCCGGCGGCGCGGGCGGAGTTCGCGGCAGACGTCGAGCGTGCGTTGCGGGCGACACCGGGTGTGCGGAACGTGTACCGGTCGGGATCGCTGATCTCCCACCTGCTGCGTGCGGGCGCAGCGGCGCTGGGGAGCCGCGACGACGGCTCGCCTATCGTGTCCGTCGTCGCGGGCGATCGAGGTGTCGTCGTCGAGGCCTCGGTCGGCATCGACTTCAGCGCGCCGGCGAACGTCACCCTCCGCTCGGCGTACACGGCGGTGGACGCGCAGCTGCGGGCCGCCGAGCTGCCTCGGGAGAGCATCACCCTGACCGTCGTGTACGTGCAGCCGCGTGAGGCGGCCTGACGGACGGCCCTCCGCCCCATGCGAGAAGTGCCGCTCCCGTATGTCGGGAGCGGCACTTCCGTATCGTGACAGCCAGCGATCAGGCGACGGCGCGAAGACCTTCGATGAGGGGCGTCGTCGGGCGGCCGATGAGGCGCGCGAGCGTGCCGTCGGTGTCGGCGAGCGCGCCGCTGCGGATGCCGGCGTCGAGCGCGACCACGAATCCGACGGTGCCCGCGTCGAGGCCCGCGGCTCCCAGGGCAGCGCTCTGTTCCTCGGGGGTGAGCGGCTGGTAGGTGACCGGCCGACCGGTGATCTCGGAGATCGCCGCGGCGAGATCGCCGTAGTTCCAGGCGACATCGCCACCGAGCTCGTAGACCTTGCCGATGTGACCGTCCTCGAGCAGGACCACAGCGGCGGCATCCGCGAAGTCCCTGCGGCTCGCCGAGGCCACGCGTCCGTCGCCGACGCCGGCGGCGAGGACGCCGGTCTCGGATGCGCGGACCAGGTCGGCGGCGTAGTTCTCGGTGTACCAGTTGTTGCGCAGGATCACAGAGGGGAGACCGGAGGCGGCGATGAGTTCTTCCGTCGCCTTGTGGTCGGGGGCGAGGACCAGGTCGCTGGTCGTGGCCTTCGGCGCGCTCGTGTAGACGAACTTCGAGACACCGGCCGCGGCGGCGGCATCGATGACCGCACGGTGCTGGTCCACGCGCTGGCCGACCTCGGAGCTGGAGACGAGCACGACGGAGTCGACGCCCTCCATCGCGGCCGCGATCGACGCGGCATCCGTGTAGTCGAGGTGCACGGCGGGTACGCCCAGATCGGCGGCCTTGGCGATGTCGCGGACTCCGGCGACGATCGACTGCGGGTCGGCGCCGCGCTCGAGCAGGCTGGCGATGATGAGACGGCCGAGGTTGCCGGTCGCGCCGGTGACGAGGATGGTCATGAGGTGTCCTTTCGTGGGTGACACCTTCGACAACCCCGTGTGGACCTCGCTGCATTCCGCCGAGAGGGTACCCACTTTGAAGTAAGGTACCTACATGTCGGTGAGTTTTGCGCAGATCAAGGAATCCACGCCATCGGTCTTCGGCCAGGGATGCGGCACGCGCGTGGTGCTCGACCACATCATGAGCAAATGGGGCGTGCTGGTGCTGTCGTCCCTGTCCGACGGCACGCACCGCTGGGGGCAGCTTCGTCGCGAGGTCGACGGCATCAGCGAGAAGATGCTGGCATCCACCCTCCGCACGCTCGCGGAGGACGGCCTCGTGCACCGCGAATCGCTGCCGACGGTGCCGCCGCACGTCGAGTACAGCCTGACTCCACTGGGTCGCGATCTGATGGAGCGGATGCTCCCCCTCATGGAGTGGGTGGCCGACCACGCGGACGGGATGCTCGGACGAAGCTGAACCTGCGGATTCCGTCGCCTCCTCCGTATCGGACTACGAAATCCGTCGCAGCAAGAAAAGGATTGACGCGAGAACCGCCGTGGCCCTACTGTTCTCAACATGTCAGCAACGACGCCTATCCACCTCGAACGACCCGACGGCAAGGGTCTGGCCGCAGGCACTCTGGGGCTCTGGGGCTCCACCGTCATCGGGCTCGCCTCCACCGCACCCGTCTACTCGCTCGTCGCGACCCTCGGCTACGTCGTGCTCGCCGTCGGAGCGCAGGCGCCGATCGCGTTCATCATCGCGTTCGTGCCGATGCTGCTGATCGCCTTCGCCTATCGCGAGCTGAACAACGCCGTGCCCGACTGCGGCACCACGTTCACCTGGGGAACGAAGGCGTTCGGCCCCTGGGTGGGCTGGATGGGCGGATGGGGCGTGGCGGTCGCCGGCATGGTCGTGCTCGCGAACCTCGCGCAGATCGCGTCGGTCTACTTCTGGTCGCTGATCGGCCAGGACCTCGCCAACGACGACTGGCGCGTCGTGCTCGTCGCCGTGCTCTTCATCGCCGCGATGACCTGGGTCAGCTGGCGCGGGGTCGAGATCGGCGAGCGCATCCAGAACATCCTGCTCGCCGTGCAGTACCTCGCCCTGGTGGTCTTCATCGTGGCCGCCCTCTGGCAGTTCTTCGCCGGCACGGCACCGAACCCCACTCCGTTCGACATGGAGTGGCTGAACCCCTTCGCGTTCACGAGCTGGCCCGGCTTCACCGAGTCCATCCTGCTGGCGCTCTTCATCTACTGGGGCTGGGACACCTGCCTCGCTTTGAACGAGGAGACCAAGGATCCGAAGCGCACCCCGGGACGAGCGGCGCTGCTGACCACGGTCATCCTCCTCTTCACGTACGTCGGCGTCACGATCGCGGCGATGATGTACGCGGGTCTCGGCGAGACGGGCACGGGGCTCGGCAACGAGGCCAACGCCGATGACTTCTTCCTCGCCATCAAGGACGGGCTCCTCGGCCCGTTCGGCTGGGTTCTCGTGGTCGCCGTCATCATCTCGGCGATCTCGTCGACGCAGACGACGATCCTGCCCACCGCCCGCGGCACGCTCGCGATGGGTGTGTACCGCGCGCTCCCGGCGAAGTTCAAGGACGTGCATCCGGAGTACAAGACCCCGTCGTTCTCGACGATCGTCATGGGCGTGGTGGCCGTCGCGTACTACATCGGCATGACCCTGATCAGCGACGACATCCTGCAGGACTCGATCCTGTCGCTCGGCCTCGCCATCGCGTTCTACTACGCGATCACCGGCTTCGCCTGCGCCTGGTACTTCCGCAAAGACCTCACGCGGTCGGCGCGGGAGTTCTTCTTCAAGGGGCTGTTCCCTGTGCTCGGTGCGGCCATGCTCACCTGGGCGTTCGTGCAGTCGGCGATCGACATGTGGGACGTGGACTACGGCTACACCGTGCTGTTCGGCATCGGCGGCACCTTCGTGATCGGCATCGGCGCGCTCGCGTTCGGTCTGGTGCTCATGTTCGTCTGGTATCTGTTCCCGCGGTCGAAGCGGTTCTTCCGCGGCGAGAGCCTGAACCGCGACACCCAGGTCATGGTGCCCGACGAGCCGGGCGTGACCATCCGGTCGATCGACGGCGGCATCTGACGGCGGCATCTGATCGCCCCCGCCTCTGACGGGGGGCGATCAGGCTTGTCCTAGGCTTGCCCCGTGCGCATCCGGCTCGACATCGCCTACGACGGCACCCACTTCCGCGGGTGGGCGAAGCAGCCCACCCTCCGAACCGTGCAGGGCACGCTCGAGCCGGCACTCGCTCGCATCGTCGGCTCGGAGGTGCAGTTCGTCGTCGCCGGGCGTACGGATGCCGGAGTCCACGCGACCGGCCAGGTGGCGCACGTCGACCTGGACGAGGCCCAGTGGGCGCGCATCGAGCGACGGCAGGGGCGGGGAACAGTCGACCCGGTCGGCGCGATCGCCGGGCGGATGCGAGGAGTGCTGGGCGCATACTCCGACGTGACCGTGGCCCGCAGCTCGCTGGCGCCGCAGGGATTCGACGCCCGGTTCTCAGCCGTCTGGCGCCGCTATCGCTACCGTCTCGCCGACGGGAAGGCGGGGTACGACCCGCTGCGGCGCCTCGACACGACCACCATCCGCGGGCAGTTGGATGAACGGGCGATGGATGCTGCGGCGCGCACCCTCATCGGACTGCACGACTTCGCGGCGTACTGCAAGCCTCGCGAGGGGGCGACGACCATCCGCACGCTCCTCGACTATCGCTGGGAACGCGACGCCCACGGCGTGCTCGTCGCAGAGGTCAAGGCCGACGCGTTCTGCCACAGCATGGTGCGGGCCCTCGTGGGGGGATGCGTCGCCGTCGGCGAGGGGCGCCTCGACGTGGGCGACCTCGTCGTGCTGCGGGACGCGCTCACCCGGACCAGCGAGTTCAAGGTGCTGGCGGCACGGGGTCTGACCCTGACCGAGGTCGGCTACCCCGCCGACGACCTGCTCGGCTCGCGCGCCGAGCAGACGCGCGCTCGCCGTCAGAGCGCGGAGGACTGAAGTCCCCCGAACCGTATGCTGAACCCACGGCACGTCTTTCACAGAACGACGGGGGCAGTGTGACGGATTGGAACGGCGCTCGGACGGGCGCATTCGCCGCGGCACTGCGCGCGGCGATCTCCGAGCGCGGCGTCACGCTGTCACGGCTGCAGCAGGGGCTCACCCATGACGGCAACAGCGTGTCGATGGCCACCCTCAGCTACTGGCGCCCGGGTGACCGACAGCCAGAGGGAGCGCAGTCGCTCAGCGTCGTCGACGCGCTCGAGGACCGCCTCGGCCTCGCGCGCGGACACTTGAGCTCGCTTCTGGAACCCTCCTTGCGACTCGGGCCGATGGCGCCGCCACGGCTGCCTTTCGACGAGGAGCGGGTGAACCGGGAGACCGAGGAGACGTTCCGCGCGCTGCAGGCCGCTCCGCAGAGCGCCCTGCGCGATCTCTCCACGCATCTGACCGTCCGGGTCGGGGCGGGCGGTGCGGTCGAGAGCGTGGTGATGCGCTCCCTCGTGCAGGCCACCCACGGTGTGATCGCGGAGTTGCCCCTCATCGACATCGCCCCCGAGGAGACAGAGGTCATGTCAGTCATCTCGGACGTCACCGGCGGACGGGTCGACCGGGAATACCTGCACCCGGGACATCTGCTCTCCGGAGTGGTGATCACGCTCGACGAGCCGATCACGACCGGTGGCACGACGCTGTTCGAGTTCACCGAGACTTTTCCGCCCGGGTATCCGCCGCGCCAGTCCGCCTGGCATGCGACCACGCGCTCGGCGCGCGAGACCCTCATCTGGGTCCACTTCCACCCGGACGCGCCGCCCAGCTGGTGCGAGGAGTATCTCGAGACGGAAGACGAGTACGTTTCGGCGATGCGTCCGGTGCGCAGCGGGTCCGTCCACCTCGTGCGTCATGGATTCGGTCCGGGAGTGCTCGGCATCCGATGGGGATACGACGAGTGATGGGAGCCGGAGCACAGCCGCGGCCGGTAGCGTGGGAGGCCTCATGAAGGTCATCTCGTACAACCTCCAGAAGCACAAGGCGGCCGGTGAGCTCGCCGCACTCGTGAGCGCCCACGATCCCGACATCCTGTGTCTGCAGGAGTGCGACGTGCCGGAGCTCCCCGCGGAGATCGGCGGTCTCGTGCTCGCCGACGCCACGCAGTCGAATCGGCTGGGCCTCGCACTGTTCTACCGGGCGAGCACGTATCGCCTGCAGGGCACCCGAATCCTGGGACTCAAGAAATCGCTGCACGACCGCATCGCGAAGCCCGCGCACGAGCGGGTGCTCGGGGCGCGTCTGCGTGACATCGACGACGGGCGTGATTTCATCGTCGCGTCGTTCCACGCCGCGCCGCTCACCGCCCTGAACTCTCTGCGTCGTCACCAGATCCGCGCGGCGCTGGATGAGCTCGCCTCGCTCGGCGACGGCCTGCCGCAGCTGATGGTCGGGGACTACAACTATCCGATCTTCAAGGAGCACCTCGGCCAGGCCGTGCGCGATCACGGGTATGCGCTCACGATGAGCGACGACCACACGTACACGCGGTACCGGGTCTTCCGGGGTCACTACGACTTCGCGACGTCGAAGGGGTTCGACATCGAGCACATCACGACGCTGCCGCAGGCGTCGAGCGACCACCGTCCGATCTTGGTGACGGTCACGGCCGACTGAACAGGGTCGTCGGGTGGGCCGCCGCCGCTCGACAGGTGTCGCTCGGGAGGTGTCACCATGCGCCGCTTCTGAGGGACTGTAGCGGCGTCTTGCGCCACCGGACGTGATCTGCGCGAAAGCCCTGCATCCGGCGCTGGCGTTGGAAGTGTCACGATGCGCCGCAGCGACGACGACTCGGCGGCGTTCTGCGCCACCGGAACTCGCGCGGTGGCGGCCGGCACGGTGCCGCGTCGCACTCGGCCGATCGCGCACGAGATCAGCGCACGAGATCATCGCGTGAACCCGCTCCAGCCGCGCTTCGCCAACGCCGCAGCGACGATCGAAAGACCATGGCGCGAGTTCCTCACGTGCACCGAGGTGAGGCGCTCGACGTGCCAGCCGGCGTCGACGTACGCGCGATACTTCTCGATATCGCGGTGCCATTGGGCTCGGGACGTACGGTGATGATCGCCTTCGATCTCGACGACGGTTCGGAACTCCGGATAGACGATCTCGGAGATGCCGAGGAGGCGACCATGCTCGTCTCGGATCTCGGCGTCTAGCAGGGGGTCAGGGAGCCCGACGGCCGCGGCATCGAGACGGAACTCCGTCTCCAACGGCGAAGAGCTTCCGACGCGTATCTGCTCCAGTGCCGCCCGCAGGAGCTTCGTCGTCGGTGGCCGTGCGCCGGCATCCGTCATCGCCCGCAGATCATCGAGCGTCGCGAGTGCGAGTTCCGGATGCTGGCGCCCGAACCGGTCGCGGGGAATCTGCACGAAGAAGTCCCCGGCGACCACGAGCTCACGTTCCGAGAGGTCTCTGCCGAGCATCGTCCAGGTGGAAGCCGGCGTACTGATCGGAAGCTCCTCGAGCTCGGTGACCGCTGCCAGGCGCTGCGAGACCTTCCGCCCGTGGATGCCGCGTGCCCGCGGCGCGCGCTGCGGTGCGCACACCGCGACGTCGAGCTCTCCGCCGGGCGCGACGGGCGCTCCGAACAGGCAGGCGGCGGTACGTCCGCAGAAGAAGGCGCCGGGGCGCATGATCTGGGAGTAGGCGCGAGCGTCGCGGAGAGTCGCTGCGCGCCGCCGTCTGTCGAGAGCGAGAGGCGCTTCGCCGGTGCTCTGCTCGGCCTCGGTGCTGGATCGGGCCTCGCGCCCCGCTTCCGTCTCGGCTGTGGACTCGTCTTTCGACGGGACGCGGCGCACTCCATGGAACGGCGTCGCGAGGTCGAGCGCGCGAAGTCGTCGTTTCGAGACTCCGGCGCCGAGCGCGTCGGCGACGGAGAAGGCGTCGCCGAGTTCGACGGGAAGGGGGCGAGGGCGCGGCATCCTCGTACTCTGCTCGTTCAGCGGCATCCGCGTATGCACGATTCGCGCGCCCGGTGGACGCCCCACGGCGAATGACGATCGTGCAGGAGCGCTTGCCCGCGACGAGGTGGCGCGATCTGCCGCTGATGGCCGTCGATGCGGCAACGTGGGCCACCTCCCCGGTGGCGCCGCGGTGAGCCCGGCGTGAGCCCGCCGGCGCGTGGCGCAGAGCGCCGCTGCCTACGCGTTGGAACGACACTTACGGACACCTCTCGTTCCGGACACCTGACCCGGTTTGAGGAAGGGCACCGAGTGGCGTATGCTGTCTCTTTGGTGCCCTTCCCTTCTGCGGGGAAGAAGCACAATCCGAACGTGAGCCCTCCACTGGCGTGTTCCTCCCCTTGGGGAAGAACCACCCCGGAGTGGGATTCACGAACTTCTCCGTTCGACATAAGAAAGCAGCACTATCGTGACGCGCACTTACACCCCGAAGGCCGGCGAGGTCCAGCGTGACTGGGTCGTCATCGACGCCACAGACGTCGTTCTCGGCCGTCTGGCTTCGCACGCCGCTACGCTCCTGCGTGGCAAGCACAAGCCCACCTTCGCAAACCACATCGACTCGGGTGACTTCGTCATCATCGTGAACGCCGACAAGGTCGCGCTCACCGGTCAGAAGCTCCAGAAGAAGCTGGCTTACCGTCACTCGGGTTACCCGGGCGGCCTCAAGTCGGTCACTTACGCCGAGCTGATGGAGAAGAACCCGGTCCGCGCCGTGGAGAAGGCCATCCGTGGCATGCTCCCCAAGAACAGCCTGGGCCGTCAGCAGCTGTCGAAGCTCAAGGTGTACGTCGGTGCCGAGCACCCGCACGCCGCTCAGCAGCCCGTGCCGTACACCCTCGACCAGGTCGCCCAGTAAGCGCCGTAAAGACTTAAGGACATACTCGTGGCTGACATCCAGGACACCACCGAAACCCCCCAGAACTTCTCGACGTCGACTCCCGAGACCGAAGCAGTCGAGGCGGCTCCCCGCCCCGTGCTCAGCGTCCCGGGTGCCGCTGTCGGCCGTCGCAAGCAGGCCATCGCCCGCGTGCGCATCGTCCCCGGCTCGGGAACGATCACGGTCAACGGCCGCACGATCGAGGACTACTTCCCGAACAAGCTGCACCAGCAGCTGATCAACGACCCGTTCACGGTGCTCAACCTCACCGGCGCGTACGACGTGATCGCCCGCATCTCCGGCGGAGGCCCCTCGGGCCAGGCCGGCGCGCTGCGTCTCGGCATCGCCCGTTCGCTGAACGGCATCGATGAGGAGAACAACCGTCCGACCCTGAAGAAGGCCGGCTTCCTCTCGCGTGACGCTCGCGTCAAGGAGCGCAAGAAGGCTGGACTCAAGAAGGCCCGTAAGGCGCCTCAGTACTCGAAGCGTTAAGGTCAACTGCCCCGATGCCGATCTTTGGCACGGACGGCGTGCGAGGGCTTGCCAATGGCATCCTCACCGCCGACCTGGCGCTCACCCTGGCCCAGGCGACTGCTGTCGTCCTGGGCCAGGGCCGTACTGCGGAGTCTCGTAAAGCCGAAGGCAAGAGACTCCTCGCAGTTGTCGCCCGAGACCCCCGGGTCTCGGGACACTTCCTCACCGCTGCCGTGTCCGCAGGTCTCGCGTCCTCGGGCGTCGACGTGCTCGAGGCCGGGGTCATCCCGACGCCTGCGCTCGCGTTCCTCGTCGCCGACCGCGATGCCGACTTCGGCGTGATGATCTCGGCGTCGCACAACGCCGCGCCCGACAACGGCATCAAGATCTTCGCGCGCGGCGGGCGCAAGCTCCCCGACGTCGTCGAGCAGCGCATCGAAGAGGCCATGTCGGGGGAGATGCTCCGCCCGACCGGTGCAGGCGTCGGTCGCATCGAGCGGTTCTCCGATGCGGAGGACCGCTACGTGCTTCACCTCCTCGGCTCTCTGCCGAACCGGCTCGACGGCATCCACGTCGTGCTGGACTGCGCTCACGGCGCGGCATCCGGCGTCTCTCCGGAGACGTTCCGCGACGCCGGCGCCGAGGTGACCGTCATCGGGGCCGATCCCGATGGCTGGAACATCAACGACGGCGTCGGATCGACCTACCTCGACAACCTGGCCGAGGCAGTGGTCCGGCTGGGCGCCGACATCGGCATCGCGCATGACGGCGACGCCGACCGCTGCCTCGCGGTCGATGCCGCCGGCAACCACATCGACGGCGACCAGATCATGGCGATCCTGGCCGTGTCGATGAAGGAACGCGGACACCTCACCGACGACACGCTCGTGGCGACCGTGATGAGCAATCTCGGTCTGCACGTCGCGATGCGCGAGCACGGCATCGCCGTGCGGCAGACGGCCGTCGGCGACCGCTACGTCCTCGAGGACATGAACCAGGGCGGTTACGCGCTGGGTGGCGAGCAGTCGGGCCACGTCATCATGAGCGAGTACGCCACCACGGGTGACGGCCTCCTGACAGGCCTCCACCTGGTGGCCGAGATGGCGCGCCAGAAGAAGACCGCCGCCGAGCTCGCCGCGGTGATGAAGGTCTATCCGCAGGTGCTCATCAACGTGCGCGATGTCGACAAGGACCGCGTCGCCGAGGACGAGCACGTGCAGCAGGCCGTGCGCGAGGTGGAGGCCGAGCTGGGTGACACCGGCCGAGTGCTGCTGCGCAAATCCGGCACGGAGCCGCTCGTGCGCGTCATGGTGGAAGCGGCGGATGCCGAGTCGGTGCGTGCCTACGCGGACCGCCTCGCCGGTGTCGTGCAGGAGCGTCTGGCGCTCTGACGAGACCCGTGGCGCAAGCGACGAAACGCCCCCGATCACTCGGGGGCGTTTCGCGTCCACACCCTCCTACGGGGCGGCGCAGATCCGGTAGTAGCCGCTGTCGGCGAGGGTCTCGGTCGCGCAGGCGAGACCGGTGAGGCGCGGCGCGTCCTTCATCGCCTCGGCGTCGAAGAGACCGACGTGCGCCCCCGTGAGCACGATCGGCGCGACGGCCGCGCCCCAGGGGTCTGCGGCCAGCCATTCCACGTCGTTGTCGGCCACCCAGTCCGCGAGAGGCGCGACGCCGGTGCGCTGCTGTTCGAGCGTGATGAGCGTGGGCGGCGCGAACTGCAAGAGGACGTGGGTCACGCCGCTGGCGGCCACGACGAGTGCGAGAGCGGATGCCGCGACGACACCGGTGATGCGCATGGCCTTGGCCTGCGGCATCCGCATGACAGCCCAGACGGCGACCGCGGCGATGATGGGGAAGAACGCGAACACGCCGGGTGCCGGATGCCGCACCCAGAGCGGCAGGCGCGATGCGGTCGCCCACCAGCCCACGAAGGCGAGCGCGCCGACGAACGCCGCGAGGGCGTAGGCGATCACGACGCGCTCCTCAGGCGTCGCCGAGCGCCAGCGGAGCACGATCCCCGCGGTCGCGAGCGCGATCGCGATGACGGCGCCGATGACGGCGATCACGCCCGGCAATGACCACGAGTCGGCGAGGGTGCCGAGCTTCTGCAGCACGGAGCTGGCGGCGTCGCCCTGGCCGCCGCTGCGGACGAACCTCACCAGGTTCCGAAGGTGCTCCACGAACCCGGAGAAACCGAGCGAGATCAGCGCCGAGAGCTCGAAGAGCAGGGTCGGCACCGCCACCAGTACGAGCGGAAGCCAGGCGCGCCGCAGCAGATCGCGGACACGCGCCCAGCCCGTGCCGTCCGAGAGCACCCAGAGGGCGATCGCGAAGGCCGGCAGCGCGAGGAGCGCGATGAGCTTCGCCTGGATGGCGAGCCCGACGAGGAGACCGGCGAGCCAGGCGCGACGCGGCAGCACGATCAGGGCCCAGACCAGGAGAGCGGCCGCGGGGATCTCGCCGAGCAGGTCGCCGGGCCCCTGGATGGGGGAGACGCCGGCGCCCGCGGAGAAGGCGAGCGGCACGGCCACGGCGAGCAGGGCCGCCCAGCGCCCGGCGATGCGGTGCCCGATGACGGCGAGCCCGGCGAGCAGCAGCACCCAGTAGGCCAGGGGGATCAGGCGTGCGGCGAGGACGGGGTCGATTCCCGTCGCCAGGAGGAGCGCTACCGGGAGCAGCACGACGGGACCCGTCGAGATGCGCGGGTCGAACGGGGTGATGACCGAACCGGAGAGCGCTCCGTCGCTCGCGTAGCCGAGCCCGGCGAGCAGGTTGCGCGGGACGGTGAGGTTGAACGCCTCGTCCTCCCAGAAGCGCCACACGAACAGGCTGTGCCACGCGACGATCGCGTGTCCGACCAGCAGGCCGACGGCCACCGTCCAGAACAGGATCGTGCGCGTGCGGGTCATCGCGCGACAGGCTCCGGCCGACGGATGCCACGCAGCGGCGCGCCCGGGCGCAGCGAGAGGTTCCAGGCCTCGGCGAGGGCGGTGCGGACGAACGAGCGGAGGCGCTTCGGAGGCAGGCTGACGCCGTTGCCGCGGCCCCACATCGTTCCCGTGGTCGACGCTCCGCGCCGCGGGATGCTGGCGACCCGCAGGTAGCGCACCGTGAACCCGGCGCGGGCTTCCGCCAGCGAGAAGTGCACGTGCGGCACCGTGGCGTCGGCCGGGATCGCATCGACCAGCGAGCGGAGGGCATCCGGGCGGTATGCGCGCAGCGGCGTGTTGACGTCAGGGATGCGGCGACCCGCCGCGAGGGCGATCAGCAGGCCCACGGCCGAGGTGAGCACCTTGCGGTACCAGGGGTCGGTGCGGCCATCGCGGACGCCGTGCACGACATCGGCATCCGCCTGTTCGAGAGCGGCGAGGAGGCGCGGGAAGTCGCGTCCGTAGAACTGTCCGTCGCCGTCGACATGGATCAGCGCCGAGGGGTCAGCGGCGAGCCCGGCGCGGTAGGCCGCGAGTGCGGTGGGGCCGTGCCCACGGTTGGCGGGCTGCAGTTCGACGGTCACATCGGCGACGCCGTCGAACACCGCCGCCGTGGCATCCGTCGACCGATCGTCGGCGATGTGGAAGGTCACGCGGTCGGCGAGGGGCGAGACGGAATCCCGGATCTCGTCGATGAAGCCTCGAATTCCCTCGACCTCGTTGAAGGCGGGCATGACGATGGCAAGGTGGCGGAGGGTCACGGGGGTCCTAGGGGTGGCGGGGCGCAGGGCATTCTGCAAGTAGCCTAGTTGAGCCATGAATCCTCCCTCCCGCCTGCGCCGCCTCGTCGGCGTCGGCAGCCGCTTCCTCGTCGTCGGGGGTCTCAGCACCCTCATCGAGATCGGCGTCTTCAATCTGCTCGTCTACGTGTGGGGCTGGGACGTCGTCGCCGCGAAGATCGTCGCGTCTCTGGTCGCCCTCGTGAACGCGTACATCGGCAACCGGGAATGGACGTTCCGCCACCGGGACCGCCGCGGTCGGGCCGCCGAGGTGGCGCTGTTCCTGGCGACCAACGTCGTGTGCACCGCGATCGGTGCCGCGCTCGTCTGGGCCGGGGTGGAACTGGTGGCCGGCTCGCTGGGCCGGCAGCCCGGGGCCCTCGCGGTGAACGCGGTGAATCTGGCGAGCATCGTGATCGTCGTGCTCCTGCGCTTCATCCTGTATCACTGGGTCGTCTTCCGCGTCACGCCGAAGGCCGCATAGCCGCTCCCGTGGCACTTGTGGTGGGTGTTCGGCGGAAACACCCGCCAGAACTGCCACGGGAGTGTCATCGCAGCGCCTGGCGAACGCGGGAGACCAGGTCGGCGGGATGCTGCACAAGCTCCGCGGTCACCTCGATCACGGTCCAGCCTGCGGCTCGCAGCCGCGCGATGCGCTCGACGTCGTGGGCGTAGGTCGCGCTGTGCCAGATGCCGTGGTACTCGACAGCGACTTTGCAGTCCGGGTAGGCCATGTCTATGCAGGCGAGGAACCTGCCGTCGTCGTCGTAGACGTCGATGTTCAGCTGCGGTTCGGGAAGAGAGCCCTCGACGAGGATGCAGCGGACCTTGCTCTCGCGCGGTGACCACGCGTCGGTGCGCACGAGCTCCACGGCCTGGCGAAGACGCCGCACTCCCACGCGACGACCGGATGCCGTGGCGGCGCGCAACTGGGCGCGAGTGGCGAGCGGTCGGCGATCGGTCGTGGGGCGACCGTAGCCCGGTCGCCACACCCGGCAGAAGTAGTCACCGAGAGCCACGAGCTCATGCAGGGGCAGCGTGCCGAGACTCGCCCAGGTGCTCGCCGGGCTCGTGACGCGAAGCCCTCCATGCAGACAGACCGTGGTCGTCGCCGGACGCATGCGATGCCCCGCGACGGACGGCATCCGGGGGAGCGCGCCCGCCCCGAATACCCCGACGTGCACGGGCAGCTGCTCCTCGTCGTCACCCGCGCGGGCGCGGAAGAGGGGAAGAGGCCCGCCCCACAGCGCGGCTGCCGTCTCGAGGGCGAAGAAGTGCTCCGGATGCATGCGCGGCGCGTATTCGCGAGCGCGAGCCCGACGCTGGGCCTGCTGCAGCGCGTGCGGCGTGGACCTCGGGTCGGGCTCTGTCGCGGCATCCGTCTCCCCGATGTCGGTTCGGCGGCGCGTTCCACGGAAGGGCGCGGCGAGATCGTTCGCTCGCAGGCGGCTGCGCAGCACGCCCGCGTCCCGCGCCTCCGCGACGCTGAAGTTCTCACCGAGCGACGAGGGAAGCTGTCCGATCCGGGTCATGCCCCCAGCGTCCCGTCCCCGCTCCCCGCCCGCTCCGCTTCTCCACAGGCACACAGAGCCTCCCGTGGCACTTGTGGCGGGTGTTCCGCGGAAACACCCGCCACAACTGCCACGGGAGCGACGACCCGGCGCGGCCGGGGAGGAAGAGTCGGCGAGTCAGGCGTTGGCCTTGGCGCGCTTGCGCTTCTTCGGCTTGGCCGCGGGCTCCTCGGAGTGGGTGCTGCCGTACGTGTAGGCGCCGTAGCCGTAGCTGTCAGGGCCCTTCGTCGGCAGCATCGTCACCACGACGCCGAGCAGGTTCACGCCGGCGGTCTCGAGGGAGCGCACGGCCCCTGCGAGCTCCTGCTTCTTGGTCTTGCCGGATGCTGCGGCGATGATGACTCCGCGGGTCTTGCTGCCGATGACCGCGGCATCCGTGACGAGCAGGAGCGGCGGCGCGTCGATCAGCACGTAGTCGAAGTACTCGCCGAGCGGGGCGAGCACCTGGTCCATCGCCTCGGAGCCGAGCATCTCGCTCGGGTTCGGGGGAACCTGCCCGCTGGGCAGTACGTACAGGTCGTTGGCACCCCACTTCTGCAGCGCGTCGGTCACGTCGATGCGACCGATGAGCACGTCGGTCAGGCCGACGCCGCCCTCGATGTCGATGTAGTCGGCCACTCGGGGGAGGCGCAGATCGCCGTCGACGAGCGCGACACGTGCGCCCGTCTCGGCCAGTGCGATCGCCAGGTTCGCGGTGGTCGTCGACTTCCCCTCACCCGGGCCCGCGCTCGACACGACGAAGATGCGGGGACCGGCGTCCACGTTCAGGAACTGCAGGTTCGTGCGCAGGCTGCGGAACGACTCGGCGCGGGGCGAGCGGGGGTCGGCGTGCACGATCAGCGGACGCTTGGCGGCCTCGGGATCGTAGGCGATGCCGCCGAGCACCGGACGGTCGGTCAGGGCCTCGATGTCATGGAGGGTGTGGATGCGGTTGTCGAGCACGGTCCGCAGCATGGCGATGGCGATGCCGGCGGCGAGGCCGAGGATGCCGCCGAGGATGATGAGCATCCGCACGTTGGGGCTCGTGGGCGCGGTCGGTGCGACGGCGGGTTCGGTGACGTTGATCCGCACCGGGCTGACGGCGCCGTCCACGGCAGGCTGCTCGAGCGTGTCCTGCACGGCGTCCTGGAAGCTGGAGGCGACCGCGTTCGCGATGTCGGCGGCCTTCTCCGGGGCTTCGTCTGTCACCGTGATGTCGATGAGCACCGTGTTGAGAGGGGTCGTCGCCGTGACACGGCTGCTCAGACCCGCGACCGTGTCGTCGAGGTCGAGCTCGTCGATGACGGGTTCGAGCACGAGCGCCGTTCCGACGACGTCGACGTAGCTGGTCACCATCTGGCGGGCGAAGGTGGTGCCCTGCACCAGGTCGCCCGTGGCCGCCCCCTCGGTACGCACCGAGACATACAGCTGGGTGGAGGAGACGTACTTCGGCTGCTGGAGGGCCGCATATCCGGCGCCTCCCGCGAGTCCGAGGATGAGCAGGACCAGGATCAGGATCCAGTTCCGGTGCAGGATACGCACATAGTCGCGAAGTTCCACGCGGCAGATTCCCCCTGTTGTGAGCGGATTCCGTCCGGTCGGACGAACCGCATGCTGATTCTGGTCATTGTTTCACGGGCCGCACGGCCCCGACGCATCCCGGTCGGTGGGTCAGCCCGCCACCGGAATGCTCGCGGCCTCGTACGGGTTCTTCTCGGCACCCCGCGTCGACACCTTCGTGACGACGGATCCCAGTACGCGCGCGTCGACGGCCTCGATGCTCTTGGCCGCATCCGCCAAGCGCGTGGCGTGGGTGGAGCCGGAGGCCGCCACGAGGATCGCCCCGGTGGCCCAGCGTGCCATGACCGCAGCGTCCGTCACGAGCAGCAGCGGGGGCGCGTCGATGATCACGACGTCGAACGCGGCGGTGAGCGCCTCGACGAGCTGCTCCATCGCGCGGGAGCCGAGGAGTTCGGCCGGGTTCGGCGGGATGGTTCCGGACGGGAGCAGGAACAGCGCGCTGCGTCCCCATCGCTGGAGGACGTCGTTCAGCTCGACGCGCCCGGCGAGCACGTCACTGAGGCCGATCCCGCCCTCGATCCCGAAGTACTCCGCGACGCGGGGGAGACGCAGATCGCCGTCGACGAGGGCGACGCGGTGGCCGGCATCGGCGAAGGAGAGAGCGAGGTTGCCGGCGGTGGTCGACTTGCCCTCGCCCGGGCCCGAGCTGGTGATCACGAACACCCCCTGGCCCTCGGAGAAGAGGAACCGCACGTTGGTGCGCAGGGCGCGGAACGCCTCGGCTCGCGCTCCCCGCGGGGAGGTGCTCACCGCGAGGGGATGGAGGGGAGTGTCGGGGTCCAGCGGGATCTGACCCAGCACGGGGACGGCGATCGCCGCCTCGACATCGGATGCCGTGCGTACCCGCTGGTCGAGCGTGGCACGGAGGAGTGCGACCCCGATGCCGGCCGCGAGACCGATGATGCCGCCGAGCACGAGGGACAGCTGCATGTTCGGCGCGACCGCGACGGTCGGCACCTGTGCCGGCTGGAGAGTGACCAGGCGGATCGCGTATGCCGCCTCCTGTTCGCGCTTCTCGAGCGTCTCGGTGACGACGGTGGTGAAGCTCTCGGTCACCGCGTTCGCGATGCGGGCGGCCTGCCCGGGGTTGCTGTGCTCGACGCTGATCGTGATGATCGCGCTGTTCGTGGCGGCACTGGTCTCGATCCGACCCGCGAGCGTCGACACCGTGGTCGACAGGTCGAGATCGTCGATCACGGGTTCGAGCACGAGAGAGCTGGTGAGGATCGCGCGGTAGGTGCCGACGGCCTGCATGGCGTAGCTCGTGGCGAGCGCGCGGTCTGCTGGAGTGGCGGTGTCGCTGACCTGAACCGTCAGCATCACATCGGCCGAAGCCTCGTAGCGCTGCGGTGTGAACATCGCGATGAGCGCGCCGGTCGAGAGCCCGATCAGCAGGCCGGCGACGATCAGGATCAGCTGGCGACGGAGAACCCGGAGGTAGTCGCGGAAGTCCATGGTTCTCCAGTGCGGGGCGCGGATGGGCGGTATCGTCTCTCTGAGACTACCGATATATCGATGAAGGCAGCATGACGGCACTGAGCGATCTCTTCCCTGACGGTTCCCGCGCGGACACGTCCGGCGGCGCGCGCCTCGACGACCGCCATACGGTGCATCGCCTGCGCGAGATGATCGGCGAGCCGCGGGATGTCCGCGGCGTGACACGCCCGATCGCCGACACCGATGAGCTGATTCGCCGGGTTGAGGCCGCGTCGAAGAACGCCGTGCCGGTCGCGGACGAATCGGGCGACGTCGCCCGCCCGGTGAAGCGCTCGCGTCGGCGATTCGATCCGCTCACAACGATCGCGGGTTCTCTGGCCGTCGTCGCCGTGCTCGCGGCGGCCGCGGTCGGCGGAGTGCAGATGGCGACCGCGAGCCCTGCCGCGAGCTCGCTGACGGCGCTCGAAGATGACGAGGCCGCGATCCAGAATGGGCTCCAGTCCCTGACGACGACGAGGGACCGGATTCTCGCCGACGTCGAATCCCAGACCGCGGATGCCGCGCTCCTGCGCGGCGCTCTGGTGAGCACGAGCACGGCTCCCGATCCGGCGTCCGATCGCGAGGGAGTCATCGACGTGACGGATCCGGCGGTTCTGGCACCTGCGCTCGCCGCGTTGGACGCCTACGCGGCGGGCCTGGCCGCGATCACCGTGCCCGAGGTGCCGGCCGAGTACTCGCGTGGAGACATCGACGACGAATCGCTGGAAGACGTCGCGAAAGCGATCGACACCGCGCAGGAGCGTCTCCTCGCGCTCGACTCCGCGACCGCCGAGATGCGTTCGATCCGCACTCAGCTCGACGCGCTCCGTCCGCCGGCGGAACTCGCGGTGGCCACGTATGCCGCCACGTTCGCCGGAGCCGCGGATGCCGCGATTAGCCGCTACCCCGATGCAGATGCATCCCTGCACACCGCCCTGACGGAAGCCGCTGCCCGCATCGGCGCCGGCGGTCTCTGGGGCGTGGCCGGAGAGGCGGCGCTCGCGAGCTATCGGGATGCCTTCGTCGCCGTGGCCGCCGATCAGCTGCGAGTGGACATCGAGCGGGCGGATGAGCGGGAGCGGGAGCAGGACAACCGGCAGCCCGCGCGTCGCCCCGACTCGCAGCAGACGACGCCACCCGAGGACACGACCGAGCAGCCACCGCCCGTGGTGGAGACGCCGCTGGACCCGGACACCGGGACCACGCCGCCGGAGGGCGACGGAACGCCGTGACGAAAGCACCATCGCACGAACCTGCGCAATACCTGTGAGAACATATCTCCAGGGGAGTGAGTAAGTCTGAGGGGGCTTCCGGTCTTGAGTTCGAAAGAGGAGTACGTCGATACGTCGACGGGCGATATTCCGATATTTTTTAAAGTGTCGGTGACTCAGAAGCGACGACGGATGGCAGCCGCCATCGTCGACGGACTCTGCTGGAGCTTCGGTGTGGTGCTCGCCATCGCACTGCGCTTCGAGTTCATGATGGACGCTCGGGGCTGGATCGCGACGACGTTGCTCGCATTCACCGCCGGCGTCATCCAGATCGTCATCGGCTACGTGACGGCGTTGTACCGCGGCCGGTTCACCTACGGCTCCTTCGACGAGGTCCGCGCCGTGGGCATCATCGTCGTGATCGAGGCGGTCGCCCTGTCGCTGGTGGTCATCCCGATCGGTCCGTTCATCGGGGTGCCGCGCGGCACACTTCTGCTCGCGTTCCCCTTCGTGCTGCTGCTCATGTTCGGTGTGCGCTACTTCGCCCGACTGCTGCTCGAGCGCAGGCGGAAGCCCGGGCAGGACGCCACTCCGGCGCTCATCGTCGGAGCCGGGTTCATCGCCGACAAGCTGCTGGCCAACATGACGACCGACCCGACGTCGCCGATCCGCGCCGTCGGTGTGATCGATGACGACCCGAGCAAGCGCAACCTGCGGCTGCGCGGCGTGCCGGTCGTCGGCACCACCCGCGACTTCGCGGAGGCCGTGCAGCGCACCGGGGCCGAGCTCGCCGTCATCGCGATCGGCCGCGCCGACAGCACGCTGCTGCGCAAGCTCAGCGACCGCGCCGAGGCCGCTGGACTCCGCGTCGCCGTCACGCCGACCCTCGACACCCTGAACTCGGGCGAGAAGGCGATCAGCGACGTTCGCGACATCAGCATCGAAGACCTGATCGGCCGGCATCCCGTCGACACCAACGTCGAGCTGATCGCCGGCTACGTCACCGGGCGCCGAGTGCTGGTCACCGGGGCGGGCGGATCGATCGGGTCGGAGCTCTGCCGTCAGCTGGCCAAGTACGGCCCTCGCGAGCTGATCATGCTGGACCGCGACGAGACCGGTCTGCAGGACGCGCAGCTCGGTACCTCCGGGCACGGACTGCTCGACACCAATGATGTGGTGCTCGCCGACATCCGCGATGTCGAGCTGCTCGACCGCATCTTCGACGAGCGCAGGCCCGAGGTCGTCTTCCACGCGGCGGCCCTGAAGCATCTCCCGATGCTCGAGCAGTACCCCGATGAGGCGTGGAAGACCAACGTCATCGGCACCCTCAACGTGCTCAACGCTGCGCGTCGCGTCGGCGTGTCGACCTTCGTGAACATCTCGACCGACAAGGCGGCCAACCCGACGAGCGTGCTCGGACACTCCAAGCGCGTCGCCGAGAAGCTGACGGCGTGGGCGGGCGAGGAGACGGGCGAGCGCTACCTGTCGGTGCGCTTCGGCAACGTGATCGGCAGCCGCGGTTCGATGCTGCCCACGTTCCAGCGTCTGATCGCCGACGGGCGCCCGATCACGGTCACGCACCCCGACGCCACGCGCTTCTTCATGACCATCCCCGAGGCATGCCAGCTCGTCGTGCAGGCGGGCGCCATCGGCCGCGCCGGGGAAGTGCTGATCCTCGACATGGGCGAGCCGGTGTCGATCCTCGAGGTCGCGAAGCGCATGGTCTCCATGTCGGGCAAGAACATCGAGATCGTGTTCACCGGGCTGCGACCCGGAGAGAAGCTGCACGAAGAGCTGGTCGGTGCGCGCGAGAACCTCGAGCGGCCCTTCCACCCGAAGGTCTCGCACACCCGCGCCGACGTCATCACGCCCGAGCGGCTCGACAAGACCGGATGGATGGATCGCATGTTCGCGAACCCGCGGAACAACGACACGACGGTCATCGAGCCGATCCTCCTCCCGAAGGCGGCCGACGCGTGAGCGAACGGATCTACATGTCCTCGCCGGATGTCGGTGAGGCGGAAGAGCAGGCTGTCGTCGCCGCGATGCGCTCGGGATGGATCGCACCACTCGGCCCCGACGTCGACGCGTTCGAGCGCGAGCTCGCGGAGCGGGTGGGGGTCGCCCACGCTGTCGCCCTGAGCTCGGGCACCGCTGCACTGCACCTGGGACTCCTCACGCTGGGCGTCAAGCCCGGCGATGTCGTGCTGACGTCGTCGATGACGTTCGCGGCCACCGCGAACGCGATCGTCTACACGGGGGCTGAGCCGTACTTCATCGACGCCGACCCGGCGACGGGCAACATGGACCCGTCGCTGCTGCGCGAGGCCCTCGTCGAACTCCGGGATGCCGGCGAGACCGTATCGGCGATCGTGCCCGTCGACCTGCTCGGCAAGGCCGTCGACTACACCGCGATCCTCGCGATCGCCGACGAGTTCGGCGTGCCGGTGCTGTCGGATGCCGCGGAGTCGCTGGGTGCCACGCACCGCGGGCGCGCGGCAGGCAGCTTCGGCCGAGCATCCGTCGTCTCCTTCAACGGCAACAAGATCATGACGACGTCGGGCGGCGGGATGCTGCTCACCGACGATGCCGACATCGCACAGCACGTGCGGTACCTGGCTACGCAGGCCCGGCAGCCGGTCGTGCACTACGAACACACCGACATCGGGTACAACTACCGGATGAGTAACCTGCTCGCGGCTCTCGGCCGCGCCCAGCTCACCCGCCTCGACGCGATGATCGCCCGTCGCCGCGAGATGCGCGAGCTGTACAAGCAGCTGTTCGCCGATGTCGACGGCGTCGAGGTGTTCGGTGCCGAGGGCGACGAGGCCGACAATGTCTGGTTGACGTCGATCCTGGTCGACGCCGAGACCACCGGCTGGGAGCCGTCCGCGCTCGCCGCCGCGCTCGCGGAGGACAGCATCGAGAGCCGTCCGCTCTGGAAGCCGATGCACGCCCAGCCCGTGTTCGCCGGTGCCCGCAGCAAGGTCAGCGGAGCGTCGGACACTCTCTTCGCGCGCGGACTGACGCTGCCGAGCGGTTCTGCCCTCACGCCCGAGCAGCGCGAGCGCGTGGTCGCGGCGATCCGCGGCTTCCTGGCGTCATGAGCGGACAGTCACGTCCGTACGACGCCGTGAAACGCGCGCTCGACATCGTCGCGTCGGCGGTGGCGCTCGTGGTGCTGTCGCCGGTGATCGTCGCGACGGCGGTACTGGTCGCGGTCAAGCTGGGACGACCGGTCGTGTTCGCTCAGAAGCGACCGGGCAAAGACGGTCGCATCTTCACGCTCTATAAGTTCCGTTCCATGCGCTCGGTCGACGAGGCCCGCGGGTGGGTGACGGATGCCGACCGGCTCACCCCCTTCGGCGTGCGGCTTCGCTCGACGAGTCTCGACGAGCTCCCGAGCCTCTGGAACGTGCTGCGCGGCGACATGAGCATCGTCGGCCCGCGGCCGCTGCTGGTCGAGTACCTCGAGCGCTACACGCCCGAGCAGGCGCGTCGGCACGAGGTTCGTCCCGGCATCACCGGGCTCGCGCAGGTGACCGGTCGCAACGCGATTTCCTGGGAGAGCAAGTTCGCGCAGGACGTGCGGTACGTCGACCGGCGCAGCGTCGGACTCGATCTGCGGATCGTCGCCAAGACCATCGGCTCCGTCGTGAAGCGTGAGGGCGTCTCCGCGGAAGGACACGTGACGATGACGAAGTTCGGGGAAGCCCATGGCTGAACGGATCGTGATCGCCGGAGCCGGCGGCTTCGGACGCGAGACCCTCGATGTCGTCGAGGCGCTGATCGCCGCGGGTGAGCCGCTGCAGCTTCTGGGTGTCGTGGACTCGGGCCCGCGCCAGGTCGACCTCGGCCGACTCGCCGAGCGGGGCATCGTCTATCTCGGCACCGAGGAGGAGTGGCTGCCCACCGCTGCGGGAGACGAGCGCTTCGTCACCGCGATCGGCTCGCCTTCGGTGCGTGAGGCCGTCGCTCAGCGGCTGTCGAACGCCGGCCTGCGGGCGACCACCCTCATCCATCCGCGCGCGGTCATCGGATCACAGGCACGCATCGGCGACGGGGTCGTGATCACCTCAGGCGTGCAGGTCTCGACCAACGTCACCATCGGCGATCACGTGCACCTCAACCCCGCCAGCATCCTGGGTCATGACGCGACGCTCGCCGATTTCGTCTCGGTCAATCCCGGGGCGATCGTCTCGGGGAACGTCGTCGTGGAGACAGGCGTGCTGCTGGGGGCGGGTTCGGTCGTGCTGCAGGGACTCACCGTCGGTGCAGAAGCGACGGTGGGTGCGGCGGCGTGCGTCACAAAGGACGTCGAAGCGGGAACGACTGTCGTCGGTGTGCCCGCGCGCATCCTCGGCGACGGGTCGGCGGCGACGTGAGGGTCCTGATCGTGTCGCAGTACTATCCGCCGGAGGCCGTGCCGCTTCCGGCAGACCTCGCCCAGGGTCTCGCCGCGCGCGGGCACCAGGTCAAGGTTCTCACCGGGTTCCCGAACTACCCGACCGGAAAGGTCTTCCCCGGCTACCGTCAGCGCTGGCGCTCGACGGAGAAGGACGGCTCGGTCGAGATCAGCCGGGTGCCGCTGTTCGCCGATCATTCGCAGAGCGCCCTCAAGCGCATGCTCAACTACTTCTCTTTCGCGCTCAGCTCGGCGACGGCCCGACGCCTTTCCCGCGGAGCTGATGTGATCTACGTCTACGCCACGCAGATGACCGCCGGGTTCGGACCGTGGCTGTGGCGCGTCACCGGCGGACGTCCGTATGTGCTGCATGTGCAGGACCTCTGGCCCGACTCCATCGTCGGCTCGTCCATGATGGCCGGCGGGGCGAAGGAGCGGATCATCTCCGGCGCACTCGGACCCTGGCTGCGCAGCGCCTACACGCGCGCGGCCGGCGTCATCGGCATCGCTCCGACCATGGTGTCGACGCTGGTGACCCGCGGAGTTCCTGCCGAGCGCGCGCATCTCGTCTACAACTGGGCGGATGCGGGCGAACCCGTGGCATCCGTTCTTCCGGAATCGCAGTCGCCGCGCGCCGAGATCGTCTATGCCGGCAACGTCGGAGACATGCAGGACCTCGGGACCGCCGTGCGAGCGGCGCATGCGGCTGCGGATGCCGGTGTCGTCCTGACGCTCGTCGGAGACGGCGTGATGAAGACCGAGCTGCAGGCTCTCGTCGGCGAGCTCGGCGCGGAGAACGTGCGCTTCCAGGACCCCGTGCCGCGCGAACGGATGCCGGAGATCTACGCGCGTGCCGACTACGCCCTCGTGTCGTTGAAGGACATGCCCGTCTTCCGCGGGACGATCCCCTCGAAGTTCCAGGCCGTGCTCTCCGCCGGGGTGCCGGTGGTGACGACGGTGCAGGGCGACGTTCGCCGCCTCGTCGACGACGGCGACGTGGGGCTGACCGCGGATGCCGAGAGCGTCGGCTCTCTCGAGGCGGCATTCCGCTCCGCGGCGGAGCGCACGCCTGCCGAGCGTGCGGCGATGGCGCAGCGCGGACGCGCGATGTACGACACCCACTTCTCCCGCGAGTCGGGAATCTCCAGGATCGAAGAGCTGCTCACGGCAGCGGCGAAGGGAACGAGTTGACGATGAGCGAGTCATACGGCGGAGCACGCGTGCTGGTCACCGGCGGAACCGGATCATTCGGGCACACCGTCGCGAAGAAGCTCCTCGAGCGCGATGTCTCCGAGATCAGGATCTTCAGCCGCGATGAGGCCAAGCAGGATCTGATGCGGCACGAGATCCCCGATTCGCGCCTGCGGTTCTACGTCGGCGACGTACGCGACTACGACAGCGTCGACCGCGCCACGCGCGACGTGGACTTCATCTTCCACGCCGCAGCCCTCAAGCAGGTGCCGTCGTGCGAGTTCTTCCCGATGGAGGCCGTGCGCACGAACGTGAACGGCAGTGAGAACGTCGTGCGTGCCGCCGACCGCAACGGGGTCTCTTCGGTCGTTGCACTCAGCACCGACAAGGCCGTGTACCCGGTGAACGCGATGGGTATGTCGAAGGCGCTGATGGAGAAGGTCGCGCAGTCGCACGGCCTCAACAACCCGAACACCGCCACCACGGTGTCGTGCGTGCGCTACGGCAACGTCATGTACTCCCGCGGGTCGGTGATCCCGCTGTTCATCCGGCAGCTCAAGGCGGGGAAGAACATCACCGTCACGAACCCGGACATGACCCGCTTCATGATGTCGCTGGCGCACTCGGTCGACCTGGTCGAGTTCGCGTTCCAGAACGCGGCGCAGGGCGACCTCTTCGTGCGCAAGGCGAAGGCGACCTCGATCGGCACGCTCGCGCAGGCCGTGCTGAATCTCTTCCGCTCGGACGCGAAGCTCGAAGTGATCGGCACCCGCCACGCCGAGAAGCTGTCCGAGGCGCTCGCCACGCGTGAAGAGCTCTCTCGCGCGCGGGACATGGGAGAGTACTTCCGCGTCGTCGCCGACAACCGCGACCTCAACTACAGCGTGTACTTCGAAGAGGGAGACGTCACCCAGAACCGCTTCGAGGACTACGACTCGCACACCGTGCAGCAGATGACTGTCGGCGAGGTCGAGGAGCTGCTGTTGACGCTTCCCGAGGTACGAGATGAGCTGCGCCAGGCGGGCATCCCTGTGAGCGGATCGGACTCGTGAGCGGACTCGCCCTCACCGGCGCGGGAGGCTTCCTCGGGTGGCACCTGCGCGCGGCGATGAAGGAAGCCGGCACGCCAGTCGAGGCCATCCCGGTCGGAGCGCAGTTCGAGGGGTCGACGGCGGCTTCCGCGGTCGACGGCAGCGAGCGCGTCATCCACATCGCGGGGATCAACCGTGCATCCGACGAAGAGGTCCGCGACGGGAACATCGCGTTCGCCGAACAGCTGGCATCGGCACTGCGCGCGGCGAAGACGCCGCCTCCGGTCGTCGTCTACGCGAACTCCACACAGGCGACCAATGGCTCCGTCTACGGCGACGCCAAGGCGCGGGCTGCCGAGATCCTCGCCGAGACGGCATCCGACATCGGAGCGGAGTTCGTCGACGTGCGTCTGCCGAATCTCTTCGGCGAGCACGGGCGGCCGTTCTACAACGCGGTCACCGCGACGTTCAGCCATCTCGTCGCCGGAGGGGAGAGCCCGGTCGTCGACAACGACAAGGAATTGACGCTGCTGCATGCGCAGAACGCGGCCGACATCCTCAGTGGTGCCGTACCCGTCTCGGCGCTCGAGGATCTGCAGCAGGCCGAGACGGTGACGGGCCTGCTCGCGCGGCTGCAGGGGTACGCCGAGCTGTACAACCGGGGTGAGATCCCCAGTGTCGCCGACGACTTCGACCGTGACCTGTTCAACACCTACCGCGCGTACACGTTCCCCGCGCAGTCTCCGATCGACCTGACCCGGCATGCGGATGCGCGCGGATCGTTCTTCGAGATCATCCGCTCGCACGGTGGGCCCGGGCAGTCGTCGTTCTCGACGACGGTGCCCGGCGTCACTCGCGGCGACCACTTCCACCGCCGCAAGATCGAGCGGTTCACGGTGCTGCAGGGGCGAGCTCGCATCTCGCTGCGCCGACTGTACTCTGATGAGGTCGTCTCGTTCGAGGTCTCCGGCGACGCGCCCGGTGCCGTCGACATGCCGACGATGTGGGCGCACAACATCACCAACATCGGCGAAGACCTGCTCTACACGTCCTTCTGGACGAACGACATCTTCGACCCCGCCAACCCCGACACGATTGCCGAGGCAGTGTGACCATGGCCGACAAACTCAAGGTGATGACCGTGGTCGGAACGAGGCCGGAGATCATCCGTCTCTCCGCCACGATCAAGCTCCTCGACGAGCACACCGATCAGGTGCTCGTGCACACCGGGCAGAACTACGACTACGAGCTCAACGAGGTGTTCTTCGAAGACCTCGGGTTGCGCCGGCCCGATCACTTCATGAATGCGGACACGTCGTCGCTGGGCGCGGCGCTGGGCTCGATCCTCACGAAGACCGAGGAAGTGATCCGCGAGGAGAAGCCGGACGCGTTCCTCGTGCTCGGCGACACGAACAGCTGCATCTCGGCCGTGATCGCCAAGCGCATGAAGATCCCGGTGTTCCACATGGAGGCGGGCAACCGCTCGTTCGACGAGAACGTGCCCGAGGAGACCAACCGTCGCCTCGTCGACCACGTCGCCGATTACAACCTCGTCTACACCGAGCACGCCAGGCGCAATCTGCTCGCGGAAGGGCTGCACCCGTCGAAGATCCTGCTCACCGGGTCGCCGATGCGCGAGGTGCTCGAGCAGAACCGCGAGCAGATCGAGGCGAGCGACGCCGTCGAGCGCGCGGGTCTCACGCCGGGGGAGTACTTCCTCGTGAGCCTGCACCGCGAGGAGAACGTCGACAACCCGACGCGGCTGCGGTCGGCCGTGGATGCGTTGCAGGCACTGAGTGAGGAGTACGGACTTCCGGTGCTGGTCTCCACTCACCCGCGAACACGCAAGCGTCTGGAGAGCCTTGGGATCGCAGAGAGCGAGAACGTGCGGTTCCACCCGCCGTTTGGATTCCACGACTACTGCAAGCTGCAGTTGCAGTCGAAGCTCGTTCTCTCGGACAGCGGCACGATCAGCGAGGAGTCGAGCTTGCTCGGGTTTCCCGCAATCACTCTGCGTGACTTCATCGAACGCCCCGAGTCGGTCGATACTGGCGTGATCATCACCGCTGGGATCGAGTCGGCGCGGGTGCTCTCAGCCGTCCGTGTCGTGCTCGCACAGAAGCGTTCTCCGTACACGCCGGCTGACTACCAGATCGACGACACCTCGCAGCGCGTCGTGAACTTCGTGCACGGGACCGTTCCTTCACACAAACGGCGGCTCGGGCTGCTTTCGAACGATGCATGACGGTCGAGCGGCGACTGGTCCGGCCCATCTCGTCGGCGTCAGAGGAGTCTGAGTCAACGCATGTCTGAAGCGCTTGTGTATTATTTCGCCTTCCCGCACTACCGCCGAGGGATCCTGGACGGGCTCCGCGCGCGGCCCGAGCCGACGTTCGACCTCGTCGCCGGCAGCAGCTCACGCGCGAACATCAAGGCGCTGAGCGGCGAGGACATCGATGGACTCGAGATCGTGCGGAGCATACGGCTCGGGCCCGTGAGCTGGGATCGCGGCGTCGTGGCCCGCGCCAGTTCGAGCCGGTATCCGACAGTTGTTCTGGGGCCTGCGACGTTGTCATTGAGCACCTGGGCGATCTTGCTCGCGCGACGCCTGCGAGGGCGTCGGACCTTCCTCTGGGGGCAGTGCGGACGCTTCGGCGACCGGTCGTTGAAGCGCCGCGTGCAAGAGGTGATGAATCGGTTGGCCACAGGACTGCTCGTCTATGGAGAGAACGAGGCCGTTGCGGCAACGCAACTGGGTCTTCCTCCGGGGCGGGTCACCGTGATCAACAACGCGACTCACTCGAACCGAGACGTCCTGGACGCGCAGGACGACGCCGCACAGCTCGCCCGGGCTAAGGAAGCCGCCGTGAGCGCCCAGCATGAGGGACGACTGCGGTTGCTCTTCGTGGGGCGGCTCAATCAGGACAAACAACTCGATGTTCTGATGCGCGCGGCCGCGAAGCTGAAGGAGCAGTATCCAGGACTCGTCATCGACCTCATCGGCGACGGTGACGCGCGCCCAGGCCTCCGTGCGGAATTCGACCAGGACTGGGTGCGGTTCCACGGGTGGGTGTACGACACCGAGGAACTGAATGAATACTTCCGGGCCGCGACGTTCGTCTGCTCTCCGTTCCATATGGGCCTGCTCGCTATCGATGCGCTGCGAGCAGGGACGCCGGTGCTTGTCCCGGACAATCCGATGAACGGTTCGGAGGTCGAAGCGCTGACGCCCATGGTGAACGCCGTGCGCTTCCCGCCAGGAGAAGAAGACGGAATCGTGGATGCTGTCGGCCAGTGGTTCTCCGTTGTCGGTGGCCTTGACCTCGAGCTGTATCGGAAGGCGCGGACGACGGCACTCGCGACCTGGGACCCTGCGGGAGTCGCGGCGGCCATAAAGCGTGCTACGGCGGAGCGACGGTGAGCGCAGCAGCGACTGGGCAGACCCCGACGTTCCTGTGGTTGACGGGCCATGTGCGCAACGTCGGAGACTCGATGCTGCGTCGGCCCCTCGCCGATCTGTATCGCGGCGTCGGCCCGATCCGGGTCTGGTCCGGTGCTCCAGGCTCCGGCTACGCCGCCGGGCTGCGAATCTCCGACGGCGAGAGCGCGTCGTCATTCCAGGCGTGGGCGTGGGAGTTCACGCGCGCAGCGCTGCGTGGCCGCCCGACCTTCGTCTTCAACGCGGGCGAGTTCGGCGTCACGAAGGCCTACTTCTTCGGGCTGCTCGCGCTGGCACCAGCTCTCATCCTCGCCCGCACGAAGGGCTCCCGAATCGTCTGGGTCGGTGCCGGCGTGAAGAACCGACGGCGGTACTTCATGTGGCCGTTCGACATGCTCGCCAAGGCGGCGGGGGATCTGCGCTGGCGAGACGTCACATCGGCGCGGCTCATGGGACGGGGGCGGACGATGCCCGACTGGGGCTTCGGGATCGGTCCCGGCGGCGAGATGGCACCCGCGCTCGCCGTCGTCGCTCCGGCATCCCGAGACAAGATCGCCGTCTCCCTGCGCGGTGATCGCCGCGAGCCGTCCGAAGAGTGGCTTGATGCCGTCGAGCGCCTCGCGCATCGACTGGACCGCGAGATTGTATGCGTAGTGCAGGTAGAGGATGACAACGCGCTGATGGAGCGGGTCGCGAATCGACTCGGCGCAGAGTTCATCGGTTGGGGTGATGGCGATCACTGGGTGCAGGAGCAGCGCGTCCGGAAGGCTTACTCACGATCCGTTCTCACACTGTCAGACCGGCTCCACGGCTTGGTCATCGCCGCGACCGAGGGCGCCGTACCGCTCGGTTGGTGCGAAGCGACGACAGCGAAGGTGACGAATCACTTCGAGGTCATCGGAGCCGACCACGTCGGACCAGGTAATTCTTCGGTCGTTGACCTGATCGATGCACTCGACGACGCCCGCGTCAACGAACTGTCGGCGGACTCGACAGCGCGCATCGCCGATGCCCGAGCCCGCGTCGATGCTGTCCGCGAAGAGCTCGGAGCGGCGGAACCGCGCTGATGCCTCCGGCACATGCTGGTGGTGAGGCGAGATGAGCCGTGAGCGTTGGCTGGTCGTCGGGGGCCAGGCCGCGGGGCAGCTCGCGACCGTGGCCACACTGCCGCTTCTGACCAGGGTTCTCGAACCCGAACTCATGGGTCTCTACCAGGCGGCCTTCGCGATCGGAGTTATCCTCCAGCCGGTCGCGTCCCTCCGGCTGGAGTTCCTACTTCCGGCCGTACGCGGCGAGGTCGAACTCAGACGGCTCGTTCGCTTCTCGATCTGGTCGCAGGTGATCTGCGGGGTGATCGCCGTCGCACTCTTTGCCGTGCTCGGTCTGACGGGCAAGCACGATGCCAGCCAGATCGCGTTGATGTCCGGACTCATCATGGTGGCGTATGCCTGGACGGTCGTCGACAACGCCCTGCTGGTCCGGCAGGGTGCGATGCACCGCTTGGCGGTGCGAAACCTGCTCGCGGGTCTGCTCACCGCTGGATTGCAGATCCTGGTCGCCCTGACCGTTCCGAACATCTTCCTCCTGGCGTTGTCGATTCTGATCGGGCGCGCGGTGGCGATTCTTCTGACGCGGCGTCGTGCAGAGCGTTCCGTGACAGCCTCCCTTGATCAGGTCGAGGACGTGCCGTGGACAGGTCGCCGAGCGGTTTATTCGGTGCTCTCCGGGCTGGTGTCGTCCGCATCGTTGCAGGGACTCACGGTGTACGTCACCGTCGGGTTCGGTGCGGCTGCCGCAGGGGCGGTGGGCGTCGCCCAGCGAAGCGCGAGCGCCCCGGTCGCCTTCCTCAGCCAGGGCTTATCACAGTACTCGCAGGCGAAGATCGCAGCGGTTCTGCGATCAGGCGAGGGCGAGGCCCGGCGCGAGATACTCCATCAGATCCGCGGCACACTGCCGATCGCCGCATTGGCGACCGTCGGACTCGCAGTGCTCGGCCCGCTGCTCGCGCCGTTCGTGTTCGGCCCGGGCTGGGGCGATGTGGGGCCTGTTATCGCGCTGCTGGCGCTTCCCATCGGCTTGCAGTTGCTGCTGTCCCCGGTCATGTCCGTGTTCGTGATGCTCGGGCGCGAGCGATTGTTGCTCGGCGTGCAGGTCGTCCGCCTGGCGATCTCGCTGGCTGGGGCGCTCATCGCTCAGATCCTGACCGGTGATGTCCTGCTCACGGTGCTCGGCTTTGCGATCGGGACTGCAGTCGGGTACGTGTTCACACTCGTCGCGGTATGGCGACTGATCCGGCGGCCGTGAATTCGCTGTCCGAGCCGCACCACTCGCTCAGGTGAGAGCAGGTTCGAGGTCGCTTTCAGCCGACCGCTGCTGCTTCTTCCGTAGAGAGCGCTTGATCTTCATCGGCTGTCGATGACGAACGTCGTAGTCACGAGGAAGCCCGCGGTGACCAGGAACCAGAACGTGCGCGCGTTCAAGTCTCCGGACAGGTTCACGCTCACCAGCTCGGCGGCCAGAGGTGCCGCGGATAGCCGGCGGCAGCATTCCATTCCCGAATCCGGCGCCCCCAGGGTTGTTCGCGATCAGCTCCCGGGAGAGACACCGATAGTAACGTCACTACAGCATCATCAGCGGTTCCACCCGAGAAGAGCGTCTCGAACCGACTGCCCGCGAAGAATGGGAGCACCTGCAGCGAGAACAACAACGCCCGTCGACCCTCTCTCAACGAGCTGCAGGGGCTGTTCGGCTAACTGGACCAGGTGCTTGCGGCGAACGCGGACCTTCATGAGGTGCTGGTCATCGATGGGATGGATCAGCGGATAGCGGTAGAACTCACGATCGAATTTTCGAGGAGACGGCGGGCGCTCGCGCGTCGCACGCCGTGCTCTCGTGTACCAGGGGCGCACACCGACGGAGTGACGACTGCCAACAACAGCCCCCGGTTGGTATCCTCGGATGCCAGCCGGGGGCTGTCTGTCGTTCAGGAGGCGACGAGCTCCGGCGGATTCTCGGCCGCCTGGCGTTCCTGTTTCTTCCGCAGGTGTCTCTTCGCTTTCATCGGGGCGTCGAGAACGAAACGCGTGGTGACGAGGAAGCCGAGCGTGAGCATGAACCAGAAGGTGCGGGCGTTAAGGTCACCGGATAGGTTCACGCTGACGATCTCGGCTGTCAGGAGTGCGAGGACGAGCAACGCGATCGGGTCCTTCGTGGAGCGCCTCAGGAGACGGAGGGCGACCACAACAACGATCGCCACAGTGAGCAGACCGAGCCAGATTCCCATCTCGGCGCCGACCTCGAGGAAGAGGTTGTGTGGCCAGAGATGGCGTGGGTATCCGACTGCGGCGTTCCAGTTTCCGAAGCCTACGCCGTCCGGGGTCGTGCTGATGAGCTCGCGCGTCAGTGACCAGTAGGTGGTTCGAACGGTGTCGTCCGCGTTCCCCCCTCCGGTGAGGAGCGTGTCGAACCTGCTGCCGGCGAAGAACGGAAGGACCTGCACCGCCCACACCGCGGCGACTCCACCGGCGAGGATGAGGGCGACCCTCCAGAGGCGGCCGCGGCCTGCGAAAAGCGCGAGGACGACGACGCCGGCGACGGCGCCGATGGCAGGTCCACGAGAGCCTGATGCCGCGAGCCCTGCACCGAGAAGCGCGACGACCAGTAGCATCGCCCATGCCGATGCGTACTTCTTCCACCAGAGCCAGATCGCGATGAGGATACCGGTGGCGAGTGCTCGGGCGAGCCAGATCGGGTTGGCGCCGAATGCGTCGGCGCGGCCGCCGTCGAACCCGGCGATGGTCGCGACGGCGAGCAGAGATGTTGCGACGAGCCACACGGCTCCGAACGTCTGGAAGGCTCGACGGTCGCGCAGCAGTGATGCTGCCATGGCGCTGATCAGGGTGATCGTGACCCACTTCTGCAGCTTGTCGTCGCCGTACTCCGTGGCGGGGGCGATGTACTGCGAGTGGAGGGCGACGAGCCCGAAGAACACTGGAACGACGATGACGGGGTGGAACTGGGGAAGCCATCGGAAGATCTCGTAGACGATGACGATCCCGGCAGCCGCGGCCGCTACGACCGCGACGGGGAATCCTTCGACGAGGGGGAAGAGGCTGCCGAGCAGGAGCGCCACGATCAGAATGGATCGAGAGACTCGGCCGAACGCGGTGAGCGGGGCTACCGCTGTGAACTTCACGCGTCGAGCTTAGTTGTCGCGGTGTACATGCCGTCCCCGGCGCGCGAGCAGCGCGAGGACGGTCGCCACGACGGCGGTGCCGAGGAGCAGGTATGTGCCGACGTCCGCGCTCAGGACATTTTCGAATGGGGCTTCGACGGTACGTGTGGTTGGCGCGAAGAGCAGAAGTCCGACGCCGAGGAACGCGGCGCTGAGGGCCGTGTAGAACGCGATGTCGTGGTCGCGGCTCGTGTTCATGACTCGTTGTCCTTCGTGTACTCGATCAGGGCGCGGCGGATGACGACGGAGAGGTTCTCGCCGTTCCCCTTTGCCGCTTCGTCCGCGGGTTCCCAGATCTCGTCGGCGACGCGAACTCGGCGAATGGGGGTTTCGGGCATGAGTGCAACTGTAGCTACACTGTGGCATAGATGCAATCGCTATTCGGCAAGCTCCCCGTCAGAGCCCATCACCTCAGAGCTCGACCCACACCTCGCCGTCGAACGCCAGTTTGACGCCCACTCTCGCGCCGCTCGAGGAGCGAAGAATGGGAGGCTTCGCCTTCCAGCGCACAGCGGACGGAAAGGTGAGAGTCGCACCGCCCGCGGATCCCTGCTTGAGGATGACGGTGATCTCGGCTCCTATGACTCCGTCCAAGACGTTGGTCCACGAGCAACTGGAATCAATGGTGACGACGTGGAAGTTTGCGCTCTCGTACGAGACTGTGAAGTCGATCGCAGTCTCGTAGGTGACGGCCTTTTGCCCTAGGTGTACACCGTTGATCTTGTTCGACGGCGAGTACTTCCCTTTCCGGCGACCGTATAGTCGCTCGCCCAGATGATGGTCAACGAGGGTGTTACTTGTGGACCCGGACTTGTCTACCCAGCCAGGCCGTGACGCATTCGCTTCTGCGCCGAGGAGTTCGACCGTGGTGCCGCCGATGCCGGGCATGAGCAGCACGTTTTGCCCGTTGTATCCCTTCACCCCCGTGACCGCATTTCCGGACTGATTCATCTCGATGCCGGTGTCGATGTCGGTCGCGCTCGTGCCGTTGCCTGGGATGACGCCGCGCACCAGGTTGCCGCCGAGGTTGAACGAAGGCTCCGTGAACCGCATGTGGCTGGTTCCGGTCGCTCGAGGAAGTTTGTGGGCATCGAAGTACTGAATGTCGGTGAAGACGTACTTGTTCGCCTGAACCGCGAAGATTGTGCCATCGGTCGGCACGTGGATGTATTCGACCCAGAAGCCGTCGATCAGGCTTGACTGTGCGGAATAGGTCCGATTGGACCTGAAGACGACCGCTCCGGAAATGCCGCAGTCGTTGGTTCTGGCCGTCGAACGGATTCCGCAGCCCCTCAAGCGGACGCCGTTCATCTCGTTGAAGATCCAGTAGGGGACGTCGTTCACCTGAGCGTCGACGGGCGTCGAGACGATGATCCGCTCAAAGTCGCAGAGGTAGACGGCGTCGCCGGGCTGGGCGACACCTTCGACCCCGGGGCCCCCAGTCTGTCTGACGGCTATGTCGGCGAAGAGCGTGGAACTGAGTTTGCTGAACCGGATGCCGCTGTTGCGCTTACGTGCGTCGGAAACGCCCGACCCGACGACGTTGAACCCGCCGTGGGTCGTCTTTCCTTGAAAGCTCTGCGGCCGCAGCCATCCAGAGAAGTCGAGGACCGGGCCGTCCTGCGACGACGCTAAGAAGGTCGTGCCTCGTGGATCTGTGGTGCTCCCTGTCGCACCGCTCCCTCGAACTTGAACCGAGTAGCCCGCGAGGCTGATGCCTGATCCAACCTCATAGGGGTCTCCACCAGGAAAGAAAGCGATCGTCCCCTCGCCCAACGCCTCGGCTCGGTCGAGCGTGTCGATCACGTCGCTCCGCGTCCGGCCTGTGGCAGATACGTGTCCAATCGCTCCCTCGACTGCGGCGCGAGTCAGAGAGGTGGGTGATTCGATGAGCTCCGCAAACTTCGCGTCTCGTAGCTTCGCGTCGGCGGCACTTGCTGGGCTACCACCGGCCATAACCGGAAGGGACAACGCGGCCCCGATCAGGCCGCGACGCGATACGCTCTGCTCACTCATTGCCGCCACGATAGCGGACAGCCGACGGTGAGACCGTGACCGCCTCAATGGCGCGGTGGTCCGACTGCATCTTCTGCAGACGAGACCATGCTGGTGCATCAGCACGCCGGGGGTGCTCTGCCCAAGGGGACGACACGAATCCTGTCCGAGGGCGATCCACGTCTCGAGGTCCGGCAGATCGCGGAGCGCAGCTCATAGAATGCCGGTGTCGCAGTCCTCGACGTAGCCGCCCCACGTGCCCAACCGCCTCGGTGAGAATGTCGAGTCTGTCGCCAGCCGTCGAGAGCAGCTCGGCTGCCACGGGCGCCGGATCGCGGGTGTAACGGTTCGGGAACCGGACGATCGGGAGAACTCAACGCGTCGAGGTTAGCCGCTGACTCTCCGGATCTGTACTCAATCCGCCTGCGGGCGACGCAGCGGGGCGTGACTGCACATCCCGCGTAGACAGAAGCACATGACACCCGCCGGACCCGCCGACCGATAGTCTTTCAGACGGCGTACGGATGCAGGAGGGGCAACGTGACTCAGCTGAATTCCGAGGGCTCCGGGTGCATCCTCGCGATTCGTCGGGGTGATCCTGCTCGCGACGGCCGCCGTACGCTCTCCAGCCTCACGCGGCACAGTTCTAGCCAGACCGGACGGGCTCGAGTACGCACATTGGAAGGGCCGAGGGCATCCGTGAGCAGCAGCTGCGCAGACTCGTCCGCTTCAGAGCTCCAGAGGAAGAGGATACATTCATGAAGATCTCGGTTATCGGGTGTGGGTACCTCGGAGCTGTGCACGCGGTGGCGATGGCAGAGCTCGGTCATGACGTGGTCGGCGTAGACGTAGATGCAGACAGGATCGCGCTCCTCGCCGACGGCAAGGCACCCTTCTTCGAACCGGAACTCGATCAGCTCCTCGAGCGCGGCCTCGCTTCCGGTCGTCTGCAGTTCACAACCTCGCCGACGTCTGCCGCCGATGCCGATGTGCATTTCCTGGCGGTGGGCACCCCGCAGAAGCCGGGTGCGCACGCCGCAGACCTGACGTATGTGGACGCCGCGTTCGCGACGATACTCGGCGTCGCGAAGTCCGGCTCGTTGATCGTCGGTAAGAGCACCGTGCCGGTTGGTACAGCGCAGCGGCTTGCGGCGCAGTTGCCGGCGCATGGCGAGACGGTCTCGCTCGCGTGGAACCCCGAGTTCCTCCGGGAGGGCTTCGCGATCAAGGACACCCTGGAGCCCGACCGTCTCGTCTACGGCGTCGTAGCCGGAGATCAGGGCCGCGAGGATGCTGAGCGCCTGGATGCCGTTTACCACGCCGCGATTTCTACGGGAACGCCTCGTATCGTGACCGACTATGCCACGTCCGAGCTGGTGAAGGTGTCCGCAAACGCCTTCCTCGCGACCAAGATCAGCTTCATCAACGCCATCAGCGAGATCGCCGATGTGGCGGGCGCCGATATCACGGCGCTTGCCGATGCAATCGGTCAGGATGCTCGAATCGGGCGTCGATTCCTCAACGCTGGTGTCGGATTCGGGGGAGGTTGCCTACCGAAGGACATCCGGGCGTTTGCGGCGCGTGCGGAGGAGCTGGGCAAGGGGAGTTCCCTCGCATTCCTGAACGAGGTTGACGCTATCAATCTCCGCCAGCGCCAACGTGTAGTAGACCTCGCCGTCGAGGCCCTTGGTGGTTCGGTCAATGAGCGACGAATCGTGATCCTCGGCGTCTCCTTCAAGCCGAACTCCGATGACGTCCGTGACTCCCCAGCGCTCGACGTGGCCGTACAACTGAAGGGACTGGGTGCCGACGTCGTCGCGACCGACCCCGAGGGCATCGAGAATGCCCGCCGCCGTCACCCGCAGCTGTCGTATGTACCGTCGTTGCGGGACGCGTTGCGCGACGCAGAACTCGTGGTTCTCGTCACGGAGTGGCAGGAGTACCGTGATATCGATCCGCGTGATGCGTCCTCGCTCGTCGCGCGGCCGCACATCATTGATGGCCGGAACGCTCTCGACCCGGTGCGCTGGCGTGCCAGCGGCTGGACGTATCGAGGTATGGGACGTCCCTAGGAGGCGTAACGGGCGAGCGCGTTCAGCGGATGACTTTCGATCGAATCTGCTTGAGACCGACCCTCAAACGATGAAGCCGGAGCGCTCGCAAACCGATGGTGCGTCCGCGCTCGGACACGGGGCCCGACCGGAGGCTCTCGGCCGTGGGCCACAGAATCCGAAAGATAGTGCGGGGCCGCCGTCTGAGCGGAACGATGCTGAGGGCGGCCCAGTAGACACGAAGAGGGTGGCGTTGGAGTCTCCAACGCCAGTCGAGCGGCACACGCGCGTTCGAGAAGTCGAAGGCTCGATCAGGGAACGCCAGGGCAAGAGCGTCCGCCAGGGCATACTCAGCACCAAAGCGCTCGGCCACCTCGATCGACGATTCGCCGCCGTTCTTGAGGATCTTCGCTGCAGCCTCGACCTTTGAGCGTGACGGCAGTTCGCCGCGCAACGGCCTGACCTCGTTCAGCGCGCTGATTACGCTGTGCACATCGCGCGTGGGGGTGCGCACCTTCAATCCCGCGAACTCTCTCAGTTCCGTGGCCGTATAAGCGGACTCGAATGCCTCGGCAGGTGACAGGGTGATTCCAGGGAACCAAGAATGTACGTCGACCGCGCACCCCCATTCACTCGCGCGCAGCGTCAGTGAATGAAGTACACGCGTGCCGGTGAAAGCGGAGAACGCCGGCGCCCAGCCCCACTGCTGCATTGCGCGCGCGAAGCGCGTCTCCGCGCCGGGTTCAACCCAGCAGTCGACGTCTCCGGAGTGCACGCGGTCTCGAAGACCCTGCGCGTGGAGTGTCGGCCCCTTGATGAACAGAATTCGTGTGCCGATCTCCTCTGCGACGCGCGCCAGCAGCGCGTAAACCAGCTCGTGCAGCGGTGCTGTGAGCCAGGGTGCTGCAAGGTGATCGACGCGAGAATGATGATCCACTTCACTCGAAGCGATGCCCATCAGTTCCATGTCCGCGATGATGCCGCGCTCGTCGCCCGAGAGATTCTCATCCGCCATGGGCGCGGCGATGATGCTCTGCCAGAGACGGGCGCCTTCGCCGTGGAGCATGAGCGGCTCGCCGGGGGTCGTCGGCGTCACGATGATCTCGAAGGTGCCGGCTGCGAGCTCGTGTGATCGGACGTCAAGCGCACCGAAGCAGATCGCAACCCAAGAAGACACAAGCGTCATTCTGGCAGACCGCCCGCGGGCACGCGGCATTCAGGGAACTGCGGTTGAATGGGATGGATGTCCACTCCGCACCAGAGCCGCGCCCGTTTGCGCGCGGACGTAGGCCGATCCGAGTCGAAGCGAACCCGCCGCAGGGTGGCGTGGATCGTCGTGGGGGTGCTGGTGCTGTTCTTCGTTGCCGTCGTCGCGCTCGCCGCCGTGGCCGCGTCGAAAGCGCTCACCGTGCGTGACTCGCTGACGCCGGCCGTTCCCATCGCGAGCGGTATGCCTGCGAAGGTCGTAGCAGGCGAGACCGAGGGAGCCGCGGCGGATGCTGCTGCGCTCAAGCAGCTTTCTGTGCGCGCCGTCGCTCAGACCAAAGGAATGGATTGGCGGATCGCAGAATGGATCCCCGTCGTCGGGCAGAACCTCACTGCGGTCCGAGCCGCCGCGGAGAGCATCGACGAGGTCGCCGACTTTGCGGTGGAATCGCTGCCGAACCTGGACCTCGCTGCTTTCCGACCTGTGAATGGCGCCATTGATCTTGCAGCCGTGCACGGGCTCGAGGAGGTCGTCTCCGAAGGAGCCAGTACATTCGCCGGCGTCAGTGAACGGATCGAGGCCGCCGACCGCACGTTCCTTCTGCCGCAGGTCACAGATGCGTTGAGCACGTTGGACGAGGCGGTCTCCGGTGTCGACGACACCCTCGGTACGCTGTCGCCCATCCTCAAGGTCCTCCCGGCGGCTCTAGGGGAGGGGACGCCGAGGACATACTTGCTCATGTTCCAGGGGAACTCAGAACTCCGGGCATCCGGCGGCAACCCCGCTGCATTGGCGCTTGTCACGGCGACCGATGGCCGCATCGAGCTCACGACCCAGGCAACCAGCGTTCAGTTCGCCAATGCGCGGCCGGAGAGCATCACTCCACTCGATGCGGAAACGGAGAGTCTTTACTCCGACATCATCGGGCGCTGGATCCCCAACATGACGGCAACGCCGAACTTCCCGTCGACGGTCGAGATCATGCGCGCCTGGTGGGCCGATGAGGGTCTCCCGCCGTTTGACGACGTGATTTCCACCGATCCGGTCGCCCTGAGCTACATCCTGAACGCGACAGGGGCGATTCCCCTCGCCACGGGCGAGACGCTCACCAGTGAGAACGCCGTGTCTCTGCTTCTGAACGAGGTGTATTTCAAGTACGGAGAGATCGATGGCAAAGTCGTCGATGCTTCGGCTCAGGACCTCTTCTTCGCGTCGGCGGCTGCACAGATCTTCGCCAAGCTCACCACGGGTGTCGACAATCCTCTCGCCCTGTTCGACGCCTTCCGCCAGGCGAGCGACGAGAGCCGGATGAAGATCTGGTCGTCGAATCCCGACATCGAGGCGATGATGTCGGGAACGAGGCTCGCAGGCACGCTTCCGACGACGAACGACGACCGCACGATCGCCGGTGTCTACTTCAACGACACCACGGGCGCGAAGACCGATTACTACGCGGACGCCAGCGTTATGGCGAGCAGCGACCAGTGCACGGCATCCGGCTCTCCGACCTTCAACCAGACGATCACTTTCGTCAACAACATCACGCCGGATCAGGCGGATGCTCTGCCCTACTTCATCACGGGGCCGCACTTCGAGCCCGGCTACCTCGCGACAGATGTCGTCGTCTATGCGCCGGTAGGCGCATCGATCGCCTCGTGGAACGTCGCAGGGGCGGAGAGCTTCACGCTCGTCGCAGAGGGCACGCATCTCGGGCGATCCGTCGTGCGCATCAACGTCGTCACTCCGCCGCAGACGGCCGCCACGATCACGGTCAGCATGACGGGGGCCGAAGGCACCACCGGCGCGGACTACGGCCCCTACGACGTCTGGACGACCCCGATGGTCCGTGCGACCCCGGTGACCCTGGAGACGCCGGGCTGCGGCTGACCGACAGCGCCTACGGCCCGCCCCACCGAGACAGTGGCCACAGAATCGGGCCGGCCTTCCCGAACACCGCGGCGCGCTGCATCCAGCGCCAGCATCCGTCGTCGGGATCGGCGACGCCGCGGCACAGGAAAACGGAGTCGGCGGAATTCGCTCTGTTGTCTCCGAGCACGAGGTAGGCGTCCTCGGGCACGGTCACCTCGGCGAAGCACCGCGTCGACATCGGCATCGAGTCGCAGTCCAGCTCGCCGCTGACGAAGGGAAGGTCCTTCACGACGTACGGCTCGTCGAGGGGCTCGCCGTCGACGAGCACTCTCCCGTCGGCATCACAGCACTCCACGGCCTGTCCCTCGCCGGCGATCACTCGCTTCACCAGCACGTAGGGACGGATGCCCGTGGTCTCGCCGACCCACTGCAGCCCGCCGGTGAACCAGTTGCCGGCGACGGGCTTCTCGCCCCAACTCTCATCGGGGCGGAACACGACGATGTCGCCGGGGGCGGGGTCGGATCCCACGAAGGCGAGGCGGTTCACGATGAGCCGATCACCGGGCTCCAGCGTCGGAGACATCGATCCGGAGGACGGTTGGCCGAGGAATGCGACGATGATCGCCGTGAGAGCCAGCGCGAGTGCGACGTTGATCCAGACTCCTCCGCGGCGGCGATGTCGGGGAGCGGGAGCTTCTGCCGTCGTCATCTCGGTCTCCAGGTCGCGCGCGCGGGGGTTCACCCAATACTGTCAGGGAATGGACCAATATTCCGCGAGAACTGCTGCGCCTTCGGAGCCACGGCTGCGCCCCAGGACCGGTCCGAGCCGTCTGCTCATTCCCGACGTCCTCCGGGGCTTCGCGATCATCGCCATGCTCATCGCGCACGCGGCAGCCTTCCTGCCGAACGTCCCGTGGGCGGTGAGCTTCATCACGGCGAACTTCAGCGACGTGGCATCGCCGCTCTTCGCCCTCGTGATGGGCATGTCGGCCGAACTCGTCTGGCGGCGCGGCGGACGCGTGGGCATGACGCTCCTGCAGCATACGCTGCGCGGCCTCTTCCTCGTCGTCCTGGGCGTCTGGATGATCTCCTGGGGCTCCTGGGTCGCCGTCATCCTCTCCTACCTGGGCCTGCTCATCATCATCGGGGCGCCGATCCTGCTCGCCCGCACGCCGATCGTCATCGCGCTGACCGTGCTGATCCTCGTCGTGAGCCAGCCGCTCGTGGCTGCCGCCCGTACGTGGATCTGGGTCTACATGGCCCCGCCGGTGATCCGCGAGCCGATGTTCTGGCTGTTCCTCGGCCCGCAGTACCGGGTGGTGAATCTCCTGCCCATGTTCCTCATCGGAGCACTCCTCATCCGGCACGGCATGAAACGGGACCGTCTGCTGTGGGCGATGGCCGCGGTGGCCCCTCTGGCCTATGTGTCGTGGGGAGTCGGGCAGCGTCTCGGCACCGTGCAGTCCGGTGACTACCTCGACACGCTGAAGGATGTCGGTCTCGTGTTCGCCGTCTATGTCTGCGTGGTTCTGGCGGCGACGGTGCGGCGGGAACGAGCCGAGCGGTTCTGGGCCGTCGTGTTCGTACCCCTCCGCGCGTGCGGCCAAGTGGCTCTCTCGCTCTACCTGCTGCATGTCGGCCTCATCGCGCTCTGGAACAACGCCTACGGACGACCCGCCGAGAACGTCTACGCGGGCTGGCTGGTCATCGTGCCGGGCATGATCCTCGTGGGGTGGCTGTGGTGGCGCTTCATCGGGACTGGCCCCGTCGAGTGGGTGATGGGCTGGCTCACGGGCCGGCCGAAGGCGCTTCGGCCCGCGGGCTGACTGACGGGCTCAGGACGGAGCAGCTTCAGCGAGCGCGAGGATGCTGGCCACCAGTTGCGCGATCTCCTCGCTCCCGACTGCCAGCGGACCCGCCTGGAAACCATCTGTCCCGATGAGTGCGGCGACGGGCGTCCCGACACCGATGTCGAGCTGAGCGCCGAGCGAGCCGCCGATGTCGAGCGCGAAGCGAGCGGTGCGGGGGAGCGCATGCGCTGACTCGATGCCTGTGGAGCCGCTGACGGCACGCTGAACGATGAACAGGTCGACGACGGAGTCGAGAGGCTCGTGCACCGCGCGGATCGATGAGAGCGCCGTCTCGCAGGCGTGACAGCCCGGAGACACGAAGACGACGATCCGCGCGCGAGCGCCGGCGGCGAGCAGATCGAGGACCTCGCCCGACGCGGGGAGTACCACTGCGCCAGCGCCCCGTGCGTCCGGGGGAGAGGCGGGCGCCGCAGGGACGGCAGCGCGCGCGATCGACCACGTCGTCACGGCGATCGGGAGAGAGCCGGCAAGGGTCCAGAGCGCCACTTCGGCCCAGGGCTCGTAGGCGAGGATGTCGGGCAGCCCCACTCGCACTCCGGCGATGCCCCACATGAAGAACGCCGCGCCGAAGGCAGCGAGAGCCGACACCGTGAGCGCGACGTTGCGCACGATCAGGCGTGGGCCGATCCGCGCCGGGAGCAAGTCGCCGAAGCATCCGCAATCATCGGTCACGCCGAGCCGGTGCGCGCGCACGACCACGATCAGCAGACCCGCGGTCAGTGCGACGGCAGCCAGCGTGAACGCGACGTAGACGATTCCGCTGGTCACGACCAGGCCGAGGGCCACGACGGTTTCGAAGGCGATGAGAGCTTTCGCCGCGGCATCCGGATGGCGGACAGGGATCCGGAGAGCGTCGAATGCGGCGCTGCCGCGGTCGGCAGCGCGCAGCTTTCCGATCACGCTCAGCGCGAAGACGACGGCGAGCAGCACCGGCAGTGGCACGAGGAACACCATCATGGCCTCATTCTCCTCTCGGACGAAGAGAACGGCCGGACCCCGAAGGGCCCGGCCGTCCGTACCTCGGTCAGCCGATCAGTTGGCCGAGCAGAGGATGAGCGTCGAGCTGACGTTGCCGGCGGTTTTCGCGCCCGACCCGGAGTATCCGGTGGGGAGGGTGGCGACCGCGTTGAGCTGGAATGCGACCGAGATCGACAGCGTCGTGCGGAAGGCGATCGTCGCACCGGCGGGCAGAGCGGACGTGAGGGTGATCTGGCGGCTCGTACCCGACAGAACGGCCACATCCGCCGTACCACCGGACACGCTGAAGACGCCGATGTTGGCGATGCCCGAACCGGTGATCGTGACGGTGGTTCCGACCGGCAACGGAGTCGTCGGACCCGCCTGCAGCGTGAAGCCGGGGCCGAGCAAGCCGAGCGTGCCGCACGAGCCGCGCAGGGCGAATGCGCCGACATCGACGATGGACGCCGCGGCGAGCGGGGTGGCGACAGCTGCGGCGATGACCGGGACCGACCAGGCGGCACCCTTGACGACGGTGCGGCGCGAGAAGCCGTTGTTCTTCTGGAATTCTTCAGACATTGATGATCCTTTTGCGAGGGTGAGCAGTCGAATGGCACACGAACGGCCAGCCCCGAAGGGTCGACCGTTCATGGGGCTCTGCGGCCCATCAGTGGCCGCGCAGAGCGTGAGCGTCAGCTCAGAGCAGCGTGATGCCGATCGGCGCGACGGCCGTGTTGTTTCCGGGAACGCCGTCTCCGCCGAGCGTCGCGGAGATCGTCTGCGCGGGGCCACCGGCAAGCGAGGTCAGCAGGCCGAGGTCGAGCAAGGTGTCGAGCGTCGTACCGAGGTTGATGACGAGGCTGTCGCCGGCCGCGATCGACGGCAGGGTGAGGGTGAAGTTTCCGTCGGAGCCCGCGACGGTCACACCGCCCACAGCCGCGATGTTCAGCGTGAGCAGCGAGGGAAGGTACTGCACGTTCGCGGTGGCACCCACGGGCGAGGCGGCCGGACCCGCATTGGTGATGGTCAGGGTGTTCACGGCGTTGACGGTCGCGAGCGTGATCGGCCCCAGGGACAGATTGAGCGCGAGCGGGCCGCTGAATGCTGCGGTGAGGTCACCGGCGAGCGACGCTGCGGCGAGCGGCGTCGCCACGGCGGCAGCGATAACCGGAACGGACCATGCGGCGCCCTTGACGACGGTGCGGCGCGAGAAGCCCTTGCTGGTGTTGATTTCTTCGGTCACGAGATCGTTCTCCCTCTTGAATGCAGATGCGGTCGCCCGCTGTGTCGGTGAAGAGGCGACACGTTGTCTGCATCCCCCAGGAGCCTCTTCGTTGGCATCAACGTAGAGGTGGGGTCATGGCCCAGAACATCGATTGGAAGAAGTCAGCGCAGTGTGCGCTGAACCTGCGCGGATTGAGCGAAAACGCTCTGTTCGGAACTATCCGCGACGCTGCGCGGAACTATCCGCGACGCTGCGCGCGGAGGGCGCGAGGCGTTGTCTTATAGGCCTCGTCCAGCGCGCGGCGCAGGCTCATCGGCGACTGGAAGCCGGAGCGCTGCGCGACCTGCTCGATGCTCAGCACGTCGTACCGGCTGTCGATGAGGAGGGATCGTGCGAGGCGCGCGCGCTGTCGTCGGATCTCCCCGGCGACGCTGTTGTCGGCCTCGGCGAAGACGAGCTGCAGTTGGCGCAACGAGGACTGCACCTCGCGCGCGACCTGCGTGGGTGTCAGGCTCGGGTCGCCGCACTGCTGCGCGATCACGGCGATCGCTCGATCGCGCAGCACCGCATGCGGTGAGCCGTGTCCGGAGACCGCGCCGATCCGATCGAGCAGGATCGCGCCGCTCATCTCGACGATGAGCTGCTCGACGGCGTACCGTTCGATCGCTGTCGCACGCTCCTCAGCATCCAGCAGTCCCTCGATGAAGTCCTGCATCGCGCGGTCGAGCAACCGCCGATCCGAGAAGATCTCGGCGTCGGCCGGAAGCGTCGACACGAAAGACGCCATGGCCGCCCGAGGGATGTACGCGATCGTGGCCCGCCACTCTCCTTGACATCGCAGAGTGCGCGCAAGGCCGGGGGGCGCGATGACGAGCCCGCTCTCGATCTGCCGCCATGACTCGTCGCCGCGCCGGGTCCAGAGGGCATCCGCCTCGAGGAAGGCGAAGACCGCGTGCTCCGGGTGCACCGCGAGCGTGTTGATGGCTACCTCGTTGGACGCACCTCGGAGGTGCAAAAGGGTGATGGACCCGGGAGTCCGTTCACGCGCACGCAGAGAGGCGCGGTCGCCGACCGAGCGGATGCCGTGTTCGGCGAGCTCCCGCGGGCCGATCTCCTTCACGATGCCGAGATCCACGCAACACCCTTCCGTGCGCCGATGAGCGCGCGCCAGAGTGACCTGTGCGCGTCGACCCCCTCAGATCGACGAGCACCGCTGGCTTCGCGTGGTCGATACGCTACCGTCTCGATGACGATGGCGGTGACCGTGACTCTCCGTTTCTTCTGGAGTCAGAGGATTCCTTCGAGGTGACTCCTGCACTCCTGGATACCGGTGCGCGGGCCGGTTGGACAGAGTTCTCACATCGAAATGACATATTGCGCGCATATTGCGTCAAAAGTGCGCGCATTGTTCCTTTATCCCCTGAGCAGAGCGGTCATGACCACCTCGATAAGCTGACCTCATGCCTGATCGCTTTCTCGTCGACGCGGTCGGTGCCGTCATCGAAGTCGACGCCTCACTCCGTGACGTGCAGTTCCAGGATCGAGCTCGCGGCGCTTGGATCGACGCCCTGCGCGTCGGCGACCACGCGGCGGATGCCGTCGTGGCGGTGCGCGAAGGTCTCGACGACGATGCCGCGCTCTCGATGCTCTCGACGGATGTGACGATCGCCGCCTTGGCTCATCGCCGCCACGATCCGGTGTGGATGCTGCACGCCGCGGGTCTCGCCGATGAGAGCGGGCGCGTCGTGGTGCTCAGCGCGGCGTCGGGGACCGGAAAGACCACGGCGGCCCGGTATCTGTCTCGGCGCTACGCCTACGTCAGCGACGAGACTGTCGCGATCGCCGCAGACGGGCGCGTGGACCCCTACCGCAAGCCCCTCTCGATCATCGAGCCGGATTCGGCCCACAAAGCCCAGGTGGCCCCATCACGCCTCGGTGCGGGGCATCCGCTGCCCCCCACGCTCCGGGTCGTGAAGATCGTCGTGATCGACCGTTCGCCGGACGCGCCGGAACTGCCTACGATCGAGCAGCTCGACGTGGGGGAGGCTCTCGAGCTCCTCGGGCCGCAGACCAGCTACCTGTGCGACGGCGCAGCCCCGCTGCAGCGGATCGATGCCCTGCTCGCCGCGACCGGCGGTGCGGTGCGCCTGCGCTACCGCGAGGTCACCGGCATCGACGCGATCATCGACGACTTAATGGCCACCGAGATCAGACCGGTGCGCGACACCTCGACGCACATCGGCGAGCGCGCCGGAGCGCCGGCCGACGCCTCGCTGCGCCCCGGAACATTCGACCGCGGGGAGGCCGTGGACTCCCTCGACCTCGGCGACCGCAGGGCAGTGCTCCGGCGCACGCCGACCGGCGGCCAGGTCCATGTGCTCGACGGCATCGGGCCGACGATCTGGTCGGCCGCTCAGGGCGCGACGCTCGACGAACTCGTCGACGCGGTCATCGCCGAGCACGGCGAGCCCGAGCACGGCGACGCCCGCGCCATGGTGCGGGCCGCCGTGCAGGAGCTCGTCGATGACGGCATCCTGCAGGCGGCGCCGGCTCAGACCTGAGCGGTGCCCCTGCGGCGCACGCCCGGCGACTTCTCCTCAGCGTCGGGCTCGTCCTCGCTCTGCGCGTACTTCTCGTACGTGCCGTAGTACTCGCGGCCGTAGTATGCCGACTCCGCACCCTTGCGAGGGACACGGTTCAGCACGACGCCGAGCACGCGGCCCGTCGTGCGCGTGATGTTGTCGATGGCACGCTGCAGCATGTCGAAGGTCGTCTTGCCCGACGACACGACGATCAGCACGCCGTCGGCGCCGGCAGCCAGCACAGCGGCATCCGTCACCGGCAGCACCGGGGGAGAGTCGAGGATCACGATGGCCGACTTGCTGATCTCGGCGAGGAAATCGCGCATGCGATGCGAGCCGAGCAGCTCGCTCGGGTTCGGCGGGATGCGTCCGGCGCCGACGACCGCGAGCGGAACGTCGCGAGACGGGCGGTGTGCCACGTCCTGCAGGTCGGCGCGTCCGGCCAGCACATCGGTGAGTCCGACGTCGCGGGACATGCCGAAGATGTCGGCGATGACCGGTCGCCGCAGGTCGCAGTCGATGAGGATCGCCCACTGGCCCGCCGCGGCGAGGCTGGAGGCGAGGTTCACCGACACGGTCGACTTGCCGTCTCCGGGAACCGAGCTCGTGACGACGATGACCCTGGGCGGGTTGTCGACGTCGATGAACTGCAGGTTGGTGCGCAGCTCGCGCATGGACTCGATCGTGTGGTGGGAGACGCCGTGCTGCGAGTCGAGCGAGAAGTCGATCACCTGACGCTCTCCGGCCATGGACTTCTCGAGCGGCAGCGTGCCGATCACCGAGACGCCGGTCTCCCGCTCGATATCACGCGGGTGCCGGACGCGGCGGTCGAACGTGTGCCGGACGAACGCGTACACCAGACCCAGAGCGAGCCCGGCCAGCGCGCCGATGATGACGTTGAGCCGGGTGTTCGGCGACGACGGCGACGAGGGCAGCCGCGCCGAGTCGCCGACCATGAGCGAGATCGCCGCAGGCGAGGTGGATGTACCGCCCTCGAGATTCTCGATCTCTATCGCCATGCCGTCGAGCCACGCCTGCGCGAGCGCCTGCGCCTCTTCCGGGGTCGAGCCGGTCGCGGTGACCTTGAGCGCCGTCGTGTCGACGGGGTTCGTCACGGAGACCCGGTCGACGAGCACGTCGGGGGAGGTGTCGAGGTCGAGCTCGTCGATCGCGTGCTCGGCGACCGCACGCCACGACCCGAGATTCAGATACGACTTCACCCGGCTCTGCGCGAGCTGGTTGCCCACCAAGGCGCTGCCGCTCGAGCCATCGCCGCCGACAGAGGTGACGATGCCCGTGGTGTCGGCGGAGTACACACGCGGCTGCAGCGCGCTCCACCCGAAGGCGGCGGCCGCTCCGACGATCGTGGCGACGATGATCACGATCCAGTGCGCACGCAGAATGCGCGCGTAGTCTCTCAGTTCCAACTCTTCATCCCCTCATGCATCCCGTGGGGAACTCGAGATGCAGATACGACAATGAGCATACGGCGAACGCCGCCCAGCCGGGGAAAGGCTCGACTCAGACGATCGCGACGCGGACGATCCGCTCGACCTCGTCGATCGTGGGGATGAGCTGTGATCCCGAGAGCGCATAGGTGTCGCGCGAGCGCCGGTACGGGTCGATGACGTCATCGTCGTCGGCATTCGCCGGGGTCAGACCGCGCTGATCGACGACCGCGCGGAGCACGGCCGCGAAGCGGTCCTGCGACGATCTGCCCGCGGCATCCGCAGCAGCGCGAGCGTCATCTGTCGAGAGCGTCGACGCGAGCCGGGCGAACTCGCGGATCGTGAACGTACGACGCAACCGGTTCGGCATCATCTTCACCACGTGCGAGCGGTGTTCGCGCGCCATCGTGAGGATGAGGTCGGCATCGCCGAGAAGAGGCTCGACCAGGTAGCGCGCCTGATGTGCGGCGGCCACCTGCGGGTCGACGCCGGCCTGGTGGGCGAGTTCGAGGGCGAAGTCCGGCATGCCGTGACCGACGAGCGCATGCGTACCGGCACTGTGCACGCGGACACCGAGCGGCTCCAGGCGGGCTCGCAGCAGGATCTCGGCCAGCGGGGAACGGCAGATGTTGCCCGTGCACACCGTCAGGATGGTCAGCGCCGATCGCGGCTGCTCCGCCGTAGCCGGACTGCCGAGGAAATCGGGCAGCGCCACCTGTTGCTCGGTCGTCGTCGCCTGCTTCTCGTCGGCCGACGCCTGCTTCTCACGCCATTCCCGCCGGCTCATGCCTGCGGGCGGCGAGTCCTCACGGTGCGCGTTCACGCCGTCAGCCTACGCGCCGCAGCCGGGCGGCCCACCCCGGCCAGGTAGAGGATGAACGCCACGATGAGTGCTCCGATCAGCGTGCCGAGGGTGTTGGCGATCACGTCCGACAGCGTCGGGAACCTCGACGGCATGACCCCTTGCACGGTCTCGATGACCACGCTCATGAGCGCACCGATCAGCACGGCCTGCCACAGCCGCAGGCGCGGCCAGGCGAGCAGCAGCAGCAGACCGATGGGCACGAACAGCGCCACGTTGGCGAGGATCTCCAGGACGAACGCGGCCCGCTGATACGACGTGATCCCGGCCTCTGCGATCCAGCGCGCGATGATGCCGACCAGTCCGGTCACGCGCGACGAGATCGCCGCCGGCAGCCATACCGTGAAGCCCACGAACAGCAGGTACCCGACGAGCAGCACCCTCGCCGCAACGGCGCCGGTGCGCGCGCGAGCGATCGGGGGCACGGACATGCCGCCATGCTAGCCAGCGCAGCCGACCGCGGCACTCAGGTTCGGTTGCCGCTCCAGTTCAGCTGCTCGATGTAACGCAGCAGCACGCCCTCGCGCAGCGCCCAGGGCGACACCTCGAGCTCATCGAGGTCGAGCACCGTCATCGCAGCGTGCAGCGAGACGGCGGCGGCGACGATCTGGAACGTGCGGTCCGGCGTGATGCCCGGCAGCTCCTGCCGAGCGGATGCCGGGAGCCGTGCGAGCCGGGGGATCCACGACCCGAGCGAGGCCCGCGGCAGCAGCATCCGATCCGTGCCGGACCAGCCGGGCGCGGGATACCCGACCAGCCGCGCCAGAGACCGGATCGCCTTCGACGAGCCGACGACATGGTCGGGCCTCGGCAGCGCCAGGAACTGGGGGAGCACGGCGGCGAGCGTCTTCCTCGCATGGGCGCGCAGCCGCTCGACATCCTCTTCGCCGGGGGGATCGTGCGGCAGGAACTGCACCGTCATGCGCCCGGCACCCAGAGGGACGGATGCCGCGGCATCCGGCATCTCCTCCGCACCGGCCGCGATCTCGAGCGAGCCGCCGCCGATATCGAGAAGCAGCAGCTGCCCGGCCGACCAGCCGAACCAGCGCCGGACTGCGAGGAAGGTCAGCTCGGCCTCGGTCTCGCCGTCGAGCACCTGCAGCGGCTGTCCGAGCGCTGCTTCGATGCGGGCGATCACATCCGCGCCGTTCTGTGCATCGCGCACCGCACTCGTCGCCGTCGCCAGCAGCTCGTCGACCCTCTCGGTCTCCGCGACGCGCCGGGCCTGGGCGACCGCCGACTCGAGCGCCACCACGCCCTCTTCCGAGATAGCGCCGTCGGGGGTGAGGTAGCGCATGAGGCGCAGTACCGTCCGGTCGCTCGTCTTCGCCAACGGTCGACCGCCGGGACGGACGTCGGCGGCGAGCATATGGACGGTGTTCGAACCGATGTCGAGGACTCCCAGGCGCACGGGAAGAGACTACTCGTGCCCCGATACGATGGAAGCGTGACCATCGTCGACTCCACGCAGCCGCTGTCTCCGTACCGTGAGATCGGTCGCGCGGAATGGGCCCGTCTGGCCGCCGACCTGGATCAGCCGCTGAGCGAGACCGAGGTCGTGGAGGTTCGAGGCATCGGCGATCGGCTGAGCATGACCGAGGTGCGCGAGGTCTACCTCCCGCTGAGTCGGCTGCTGAGCCTCTACGCGACTGCGACGAAGCGGCTGGGAGCTGCGACCTCGACGTTCCTGCAGGAGGACGACACCACCACCCCCTTCGTCGTCGGCGTCGCGGGTTCCGTCGCGGTCGGCAAGTCGACGATCGCGCGCCTGCTGCGCGAGCTGATGAGCCGCTGGCCGGGCACCCCGCGGGTCGAGCTCGTCACGACCGACGGCTTCCTGTACCCGAACGCCGAGCTCGAACGCCGCGGCCTGATGGAGCGCAAGGGTTTCCCCGAGTCGTACGACCGTCGCGCACTCCTCGAGTTCCTGACCGAGGTGAAGAGCGGCGCCGCCGAGGTGCGCGCGCCCTTCTACTCGCACATGCGTTACGACATCGTCCCTGACGCCCACGTCGTCGTGCGCCGGCCCGATGTCGTGATCGTCGAGGGTCTGAACGTACTGCAGCCGCCGCCCGCGCCGAATGACGTCGCCGTCAGCGACCTGTTCGACTTCTCGATCTTCGTCGACGCCGACACATCTCACATCGAGAAGTGGTACGTCGACCGGTTCCTGGCCCTCCGCCAGGGAGCGTTCAGCAATCCCTCGTCGTACTTCAACGTGTTCGCTCACCTCACCGACGAGGAGGCGATCACCACGGCGCTCGGCTACTGGAACGAGATCAACATGCCGAACCTCGTCGAGAACGTGATGCCTACCAAGCACCGCGCGCGCCTCGTGCTGAACAAGGGCGTCGACCACACCGTGGAGAGCGTCCTGCTCCGGAAGCTCTGATACGCGACGGATCAATGCGCGAAGCGCGTTGAAGCGTCGGCGTATCAGGACTGAGCGAGCGGAGCGAGTCGAAACCCCACGCGGCATCCGGGTATTGTTCGGACGGCTCGCAAAAGATCCCGCTTATCTTTGAAGCATGTGTGGAATCGTCGGATACGTGGGCCCCCGCCCCAGCCAGGACATCCTTCTCGCCGGTCTCGCCCGCCTCGAGTACCGCGGATATGACTCCGCGGGTGTCGCCGTCATCGATGGCGACGGAGAGCTGGGCATGCGAAAGAAGGCGGGCAAGCTCGCCATGCTGCGCGACTCGCTCGCCGACGCGCCGCTCGCCGACGGCTCGACCGGCATCGGGCACACCCGATGGGCGACGCACGGCGGCCCGACCGACATGAACGCGCACCCGCACCTCGCCGACGACGACAAGCTCGCCGTCATCCACAACGGAATCATCGAGAACTTCTCCGCCCTGCGCGGCGAACTCCTCGCCGACGGCGTCGTGTTCCGCAGCGAGACCGACACCGAGGTCGCCGCGGCTCTCCTCGGCCGCGAGTACGCCGGCAACGGCGGCGACCTGCAGCTCGCGTTCCGCAACGTCGTGAACCGCCTCGAGGGTGCCTTCACGCTCCTCGCCATGCACCAGGATCACCCGGGTCTCGTCGTCGGCGCTCGCCGCAACTCGCCGCTCGTGATCGGGCTCGGCGAGGGAGAGAACTTCCTCGGCTCCGACGTCGCCGCCTTCATCGAGTACACCCGCAAGGCGCTCTCGATCGGGCAGGACCAGATCGTCTCGATCACCCCGGAAGCCGTCACCGTCACCGACTTCTTCGGCGTGCCCGTCGAGGCCGAGCCGTTCGACGTGTCGTGGGATGCTGCCGCCGCCGAGAAGGGCGGATGGTCGAGCTTCATGGCCAAGGAAGTCTCCGAGCAGCCCGAGGCCGTGGCGAACACGATCCGCGGTCGCATCCAGGACGGCCAGGTCGTCATTCCGGAGCTCGACGGACTCGACGAGCTCTTCGTCGGCATCAACCGCGTCATCATCACCGCGTGCGGCACGGCATCCTACGCAGCACTCGTCGGCAAGTACGCGATCGAGCAGTGGGCCCGCGTCGCCGTCGACGTCGAGCTCGCGCACGAGTTCCGCTACCGCGACCCGGTGATCGGCGCCGACACTCTCGTCGTCTCGATCAGCCAGTCGGGCGAGACCATGGACACGCTCATGGCCGTGAAGTACGCCCGCGAGCGCGGAGCGCGCACCCTCTCGATCTGCAACACCCAGGGGGCGACCATCCCGCGAGAGTCGGATGCCGTCGTCTACACCCACGCCGGCCCCGAGGTCGCCGTGGCATCGACCAAGGCGTTCTCTGCCCAGATCACCGCCCTGCTGCTGCTCGGCCTGCACATGGGTCGCGTACGCGGCGCGATCGCCGACGCCTCGACCGATGTCGAGGAGCTGCTCTCGCTTCCCGACAAGATCGCGAGCGTGCTGGAGCGCGAGCAGGAGCACGTCACGCAGCTCGCGGGCTGGATGGCCGACACCCGCTCGGTGCTCTTCCTCGGCCGCCACGTGGGCTACCCGATCGCGCTCGAGGGCGCGCTCAAGCTCAAGGAGATCTCGTACATCCACGCCGAGGGCTTCGCCGCAGGCGAGCTCAAGCACGGACCGATCGCGCTCATCGAGGCCGGGCAGCCCGTGTTCGTGCTGGTGCCGTCGCCGCGTCACTCCGCGCTGATCCACTCCAAGGTCGTGTCGAACATCCAGGAGATCCGCGCACGCGGTGCCCGGGTGATCGTGATCGCCGAAGAGGGCGACGCCGCGGTGCTGCCGTTCGCCGACGAGGTGATCCACATCCCGCTCGCGGGTGCGATGTTCGAGCCGCTCCTCGCGGTCGTGCCGCTGCAGATCTTCGCGATGGCGCTCGCGACGGCCAAGGGTCTCGACGTCGACCAGCCGCGCAACCTCGCGAAGTCCGTCACGGTCGAGTAAGTCTGGCGGCGTTTCGTCTCGCCCGCCGGCAGTTTGCAGGTCGAGATCACACCTGCAGGTCGGATACTCGTCTCTCGACCTGCAGGTGTGATCTGAACCCACGTTCTGCGGCATCCGGCTGTCATGAGCGCGCCCGGCCGAGGGCGGGCAGGATCGCCGCGACGACTGTCGGCCAGTCGTGCACGATCATGGCGTAGTCGAAGCGCAGCGTCTCGTACCCGAGAGCGGATGCCGCGGCATCCCTCCTGAGGTCGGCGTGCCGCTTCGCGTGCGTATGGTTCTCCTTGCCATCGGCCTCGAGGATGATCCGCCCGGCCAGCACGAAGTCGACGCGGCCGACGCCGGGGATGTGCACCTGGCAGTCGAGCAGGATGCCGAGCAGATGCACACGCAGTCTCAGTAGAGATTCGAGTCCGCTCTGTGCGTCCGGCCTCGCGAGATCGAGTAGCCAGCGGGCTGCTGAGGGCAGTTCTCGACGGATCCGTGCTCGGTCGTGAGCGCCGAGGAGCCGCTGGTTCCAGGCCGACTCATAGGCGGCGAAGAAGGCCTCCTCGTCGAGGCATCGATAGGCGTGGATCAGGCACGCGACGACCGGCGCGAGCCCGAGCTCTGCTGATCCGGGCGAGTAGTGGTTCGTGCACGAGCATCCCTCGTGCCGATGGTGTCTGCCGCTTCGCCCCATCCAGACGTGAATCTCGCCATCGGGAACGGGCAGCAGCCAGACCCCGTGGGCGCGCAGTGCGGCCGCGCAGGTGAGGGCGCCGCCGTGCTCGGCGGCGGTCACGATGCCGGCATGCGTGGTCGGGAGAGCGAACACCCCCTGCCGGAGTCGCCGTATCCCGCCGGCGTTCGTCGCGGCGGCCAGGCCGGACCGCGAGCATCCGTACTTCTGGAGCGTGCTTCCGCGGGCGATTCCCCCGAGCCGGGCGAGGAGATAGGCAGCATCGATCATGGATCGAGCATCCGACAGCCGGATGCGGATCTGACTCCTTCAGGGGCGGTTGTGGATGGATACCCCGCAAGCTGAGGCTGTGCAGAGACGGCGCCGGGCAGTCTGCAGGTCCAGATCACGGATGCAGGTCGGGATCGGGCACATTCGACCTGCAACTGTGATGGGAGCCGACAGAGTGAGCCCCGCACCCCCAGGTCGCCAGGGCACGCCGCTAGGCTGAACGGGTGATCATCGGGACCGGCATCGACCTCGTGGACATCCCGCGGTTCGAACGGACCATGACGCGGACGCCACGTCTGCGCGAGCGCCTGTTCGCCGAATCCGAGCGCACCCTCCGTCTGCCGTCGCTCGCCGCCCGGTATGCCGCGAAAGAAGCGCTTATCAAGGCCCTGGGCGGTTCCGACGGCGTGCACTGGACCGAGATCGAGATCGCATCCGAGCCCTCGGGCAAGCCGCACTTCGTCCTCTCCGGGTCCACGGCAACCGTGGTGGAGGAGCGCGGAATCGTCACACTCCATCTGACCCTCACCCACGACGCCGGACTCGCTGCCGCCTTCGTCGTCGCCGAAGGAGCGCCGCTGTGACCGTCCCCTTCCGCGAAGCGACGATCGAACTCGACGCGATCGCCGACAACGTGCGCCACTTCCGCCGTCTGACCGGCGTGGAGGTCATCGCCGTCGTCAAGGCGAACGCCTACGGCCATGGAGCTGCCGCGTCGGCAGTGGCGGCGCTGTCGGCGGGCGCCACCAGGATCGGCGTCGCCGAGATCCCCGAAGCACTCGAGTTGCGCAGGCAGGGCGTGCACGCGCCGATCATGGCGTGGCTGCACGCGCCGGGGGAGCGGTTCGAGCGGGCCGCCGCAGAAGACGTCGAGGTCGGCATATCGACGTTCGACCAGCTCGAAGCGGCCGGCGCCGCCGCCTCCGTCGACCGACCCGTCGGCGTGCACCTGAAGTTCGAGACCGGGCTCTCGCGCAACGGCATCGCTCCGGCGGACTGGGGGCGCGTACTCGCCGAGGCGGCACGGCTGGAGCGGATCGGCAGGCTCCGCATCGTCGGCCTCTTCAGCCATCTCTCGAACACCTCGCCCGAGGACGACCGGGCTGCCCTCGCGCGGTTCGAGGAGGGCGTCGCCGCAGCGGCATCCTTCGGCATCCGGCCCGAGATCCGCCATATCGCAGCGACCGCCGCAGCGATCGACCTTCCGGAGATGCGACTCGACGCCGTGCGGATCGGCATCGGGCTCTACGGACTCTCTCCGTTCGACGACCGCAGCTCTGCCGAACTCGGCCTGCGACCGGCGATGACCCTCCGGGGAGCGATCGCGGCCGTGCGTCGAGTGCCCGCCGGAGCCGGCGTCTCCTACGGCTACGACCATCGCACCGAGCGCGACACCACCCTGGTCCTCGTCCCGCTCGGCTACGCCGACGGCGTCCCGCGCAGCGGATCGGGCACGCTCCCCGTCTCGATCGCCGGACGACGCTTCCGCAACGTCGGCCGCGTCGCGATGGACCAGTTCGTCGTCGACGTCGGCGACGCTCCGGTCTCCATCGGCGACGAGGTGATCCTGTTCGGTGATCCGACCCTCGGGGTGCCGTCTGCCGCCGAGTGGGCGGATGCCGCGGGCACGATCGACTACGAGATCGTCACGCGTATCGGCCCCCGCGTGCCTCGGCGGACGTCGTGAGCGTCGACGCGGCCTTCCTCGGAAGGCACGAGATCGCGACGTCCGTGGAGATGGAGAGCCTCGGCCGCCGCATCGGCGAGCAGCTGGAGGCGGGGGACGTGCTCATCCTCACCGGACCCTTGGGCGCCGGGAAGACGACGTTCACCCGCGGCCTCGCCGACGGACTCGGGGTGCGCGGGCCCGTGCAGAGTCCGACCTTCGTCATCGCTCGCACGCACCCCTCGCTGGTCGGACGTCCACCGCTCGTGCACGTCGACGCGTATCGCCTCGGTTCCGCGGAAGAGCTCGATGACCTCGACCTCGACCTGGACCGCTCCGTCGTCGTCATCGAATGGGGGCGCAGCATGGCCGAGGAGCTCGTGGACTCGTGGTGGGACATCGAACTCGAGCGCCCCGTCGGTGCGGGCGGGGACGACGACCTCGACCCGTCCGAGCTGGATGCCGATGCCCCCCGCATCGTGACCATCGTGAAAGAGAGCGCCCGGTGAGCGTCCCGGGCGAGCAGCCCTTGGTCGCCGTGATCATCGAGGACGACGCCGACGTGCGGTCGCTGCTGGACGAGGTGTTCCGTGCCGCCGGGTTCGAGACCGCGCTCGCCGGCTCCGGTCTCGAGGGACTCGCCGCGGTGGAGTCGCGTCGCCCGGTGATCACGACGCTCGACGTCAACCTCCCCGGCATCGACGGCTTCGAGGTGGCGCGTCGCATCCGCCAGATCAGCGGCACGTTCATCATCATGCTGTCCGCCCTGTCGTCGGAGTCGGATGTCGTGCTGGGGCTCACCTCGGGGGCCGACGAGTACCTCGTCAAGCCGTTCCGGCCGCGCGAGCTCCGCGCCCGGATCGAGGCACTGCTGCGGCGCCCGCAGATCCCGGATCCGGTGGGCGCGCCGGCGGTGCGTGCGCCGAGCGGGGCGATACCGGTGGTGAGCACGGATGCCACCGTCGCGACCTGGCGCGGGCGAGTGCACCGTGACCTCAGTCTGGATCTCGACACGCGAGTGGTCCTGGTGGCGCAGGCACGCATCGACCTCACGCCGACGGAGTTCGAGCTGCTCGCGATGCTTCTCGAGGCGGGGCCGCGCGTCCGCAGCAAGTCGGAGCTCGCGCTGGGGCTGCGGGGGAGCCCGCCGGACCAGCAGGGCCCCGTCAGCGAACCCGACAAGAGAGCGATCGAGACGCATATAGCGAATCTGCGCCGGAAGCTCGGAGACAGTCCGACCGAGCCGCGCTATGTCGAGACCGTCCGCGGCGTGGGCTATCGACTCGCGATCGAAGACGGCGGCGTCCGGTAGAGGGTGCTGGTGGGGCCGCGGCTCCCCAGCCGCGGCCCCAACGCCGACGAATCCCCATTCGCGTGGCCCAGCGCCTGCGAAACCCCAGTCGCAGAATCAACCCCTCACAGGAATGTTAGGGCGGTCAACGCGCCTGAAGAGCGCAAAGACCCGATCTTTGAGTAATCTTGCGTGAAAGCTGAGGATCGACCGGAGGGGCGGGCGTTCATGATCCGCACGGTTTCGATCTGGCGCTGGCAACTCGTCTTCACCGGCAGCGTGGTCGCCATCCTCGTGATGGTGGCGGCCTTCACCCCGGACGTCCTGGTGAGCGGCACCTTCGTCGCCGGTCTCGCCCTCGTCGTGCTCACCACGATAGCGACGCTCGCGCTGCCGTGGCAGCGGCTGCCGCGGTCGGCGGTAGCCGCTCTTCCTCTCTTCGACGCCCTGGCCGTCGGTCTGCTGACCACGGCATGGGACTTGCGGCTGGGGCTTCTCTGGGTCTTTCCGGTGACCTGGCTCGCCACCTACTTCACGATGCCGTGGGTGTTCGTCGGTGTGGCCCTCATCAGTGCCTGCCTCGCGGTCTTCGCGGAGCCGACGGGTGAAGCCGCTGATGTGCTGCTGCGCATCCTGACCGTGATCATCGCGCTCAGCTTCCTCGGGGTGACGGTCCGCATCGGGGCGCAGCGTTCCCGCGCCGCGCGTCGTCTGCTGCAACGCCGCTCGGAGCAGGTCGATCGTGCAGCCGAGCGGGCAGAGACGAATCAGCGGCGCGTCACCCAGATCATCGATGCGCTGGGCGTGGCGTTGGTGGTCGTCGACGGCGAGCGCCACATCCTGCAGATGAACGACGCCTACCGCACGCTCTACGGCAGGGATCGTTTCGGACAGGCGCTTCCCTCGGCCGCGGTCGAGTACGACCGACGCCGTGGTGCGGCACTGCCGCCGGATCGTACGACGCTCGCACGCGCCGCTCGTGGTGAGAGGCTCCACGATGAGAGCGTCTGGCTCTTCGACAGCGACGGGCGGTGGCGCGCCCTGCAGGTGAGCACCCAGGCGATCGCGGGCGCCACCGAGCAGGAGCACATCGCCCTGGTCGTGATCGACGACGTGACCGAGCTGTTCGAGGCCGCAGAGGAGCGCCGTGCGCTCGCCGCCGTCGTCTCGCACGAACTGCGCAACCCGCTGACCGCGATCATCGGCCACGTGGACCTGCTCCGGGAGCGAGAAGACCTGCCGGCGCGGGTGACCGCGCAGTTGGAGGTCATCGCCAACGCCGGGGAGCGCATGGAGGACCTCGTCGCGAGCACCCTCGACGCGAGCAGGCAGGCTCCCGCCGAGCCGTTCGGAGCGGTCGATCTGCGAGAGGTCTTCGAGGCCGCGGCTGCGTCGTTCGCTCCGCTCGTCGAGGGCGGGGGGCTGCGGCTCGAGGTCGACGGTGCCGACACCCTCCCGATCCACGGCGATGCCTTCCGGCTCCGGCAGGTGCTCGACAACATCCTCGGCAACGCGGTCAAGTACACGCCGTCCGGTGGCCGGCTCATCGTCCGGTTCTCATCGGACGCCGACGGGCGAGCCCAGGTCTCGATCGCGGACACGGGCGCGGGCATCGGGCCCGACGATCTGCCGCGCGTCTTCGAGCCCTATTTCCGCACGGCGCGCGTCGTGCGCGCCGGCATCGCGGGAACCGGCCTCGGCATGGGCATCGCCCGGGACATCGTGACAGCGCACGACGGCACCATCGACATCGAGAGCGCCGTCGGCGCCGGAACGACCGTCACCCTGCGCTTCCCGCGGGAGCAGAACCCATCCGAGAAGCAGGTGCGATCATGATCTCCGCTCATCTCTCCCCGGTCGCCGTCGACGGCACGACGGGCATGGTGGCCGTCGTGACGCTCCTCGCCGCGCTGGTGCTCGGGCTCGGGACGCTCGCGCGCCCCAGCCGGGCGACCGTCACCTGGGGCGTGGCGTTCGCCGTGAGCACGCTCGCCGCCTACCTCTGGCTGGCCGGCCACCACGGGGGCGACGGGATGCTGCGCGCCGCGGCATCCGGCCTGCTCCTCAGCTTCGAACCGTTGATCTGGCTCGGACTGCGCCAGCACCGCGGGAGGAAAGGGCTCGGCTGGGTCGCCATCGCCTTCGCCGTGCTGTGCACCGCCGTGCTGGTGGCCGCATCGGGCACGCCGTGGTACCTTCTCGCGTTCCACCTCGGTTTCCTCGTGAGCGGCGCGTTCGCGGCATTGGTCGCCTATGAGCTGTTCCGCGACGACCGCGTCGCGCGGGACATCACGCTCCCGCTGGCGCTCGCTTCCGCAGGGTTCGCGATCGTCTCGGTGGTGACGGCCGGGTCCGCCCTGCAGTTCGCCGACGCGAGCGTCGAGGAGCAGCTGGGTGCCCTCCGCGGCATCAACTCCGTCGGCACGCTCATCGTGGGCACGTGCGCCGCCTTCACGCTGCTGCTGATGGTGCGCGCAGTGCCGCCGACGCAGGCGCGTTCCGATGGTGCCGCGTCCTCCGCACGAGCGAGGCTGCAGAAGGCTCGCGCGCAGGGTGATGCGTCGTGGGCGGTCCTGGACATCCGTCTGGACGATCCTCGCGATCTGCGTGAGGCATCGACCGGGCCTGCGTTCGCTGTGATCGTGGATCGCTTCCACGCCGACGTCGAACAGAGCGTCCCCGACGTCGCCGACGTCGACGCCGTCGATCAGGATCGGGCCGTCGTCCTCGTGCCAGGGAGCGACGAAGAGGTGCGGGACCACATCAGGGCGATTCTCACCGCCGTGTCGGATCTCGACGGCGCCTCGCCGGTGCACGGCATCCGCGCTTCCGCGAGCATCGGATGGGCGCGAGTGTCATCGGTCGGGTACGACTACGACGCGCTGGTCTCCGCCGCGGCCGAGGCCGCGCTCCGAGCCCGTGCCGACGGAGGCGACGGCTGGAAGCGCGCCGCCGTCGCCGATCCGTCCATCACCGTCGTCGTCGACGCCGACGCCGACGCTCCCGGGGCGGAACCCGGCGGGCGCTGACCGTCTCGTCCCCGTCCGCAACACGGGTGCATCCGACTACCCTGGAGAGGTGATCCTCGCCGTCGACACCTCCCTGGGCACCGCTGTCGCCCTCATCGACGCTGACGGCACCCGCCGTGCGGAGGCGACCACCACGGACCCGCTCGGCCACGCCGAAGTCATCGGCGTGCTGCTCGCGGAGGTACTCAGCGAAGCGGGCCCCGGAGACATCACGCACGTCGTCGCCGGCATGGGTCCCGGACCCTTCACCGGGCTGCGTATCGGCATCGCCGCAGCTCGCACCTTCGCCCTCGGTCGCGGCATCCCCGTCGTGTCCGTGCCCAGCCACCTCGCCGCCGCGCTCACGACCCTCGAGACGGTGACCGGTCCGTTCGCGATCGTCACGGATGCACGGCGGCGCGAGGTCGCGATCACCGTCTTCGAGGGGACGGATGCCGACGGCATCCCGCACGTCGTCTCCGACACGGTGCTCGTGAAGGCTGTCGACGCCGACGCGCACCTCGACGGCATCCGCCGAGTCGACGTCGCCTCGTTCTCCGCGGCCGACCTCGCCCGGGTGGGTGCCAGCGCCCTCGCTGCCGATCGCACCCTGACCGGCGACGAACCCCTGTATATGCGCCACCCCGACGTGACCATGCCCGGGGCGCCCAAGAAGGTCGGATCATGACCCTTCGCGCAGCGACGCCCGCCGACCTCGATGCGATCATGGCGATCGAGCACCGATCGTTCCCGACCGACGCGTGGAGTTCCGAGACCATGGCCGCCGAGCTCGCCAGCGCGCACGGTGTCTACCTCGTCGACGAGCACGACGGGGAGGTCATCGGCTACGGGGGCGTGCGAGCGCTGCAGGGGAGCGCGGATGCCGACATCCAGACCATCGCCCTCCTCGCCGAGCGCCGCGGAGAGGGCCGCGGGCGGGCTCTGCTGCGGGCGCTCCTGGCGGCCGCACGCGCACGCGGTGCACGCGAGATCTTCCTCGACGTCCGGGCCGACAACCCCACGGCCGCGGGGCTCTACCTCGCCGAGGGCTTCGAGGAGATCGGCCGGCGTCCGCACTACTACCAACCGGACGACGTGGAAGCGATCGTGATGCGCAGAGATCTGCGCCGGCATCCGCTGTTCGCGGAAGAACCCGAGGAGGCGAACGCATGAACGAGCCGCTGGTCCTCGGGATCGAGACAAGCTGCGACGAGACCGGAATCGGCATCGTCCGAGGTCGCACGCTGCTGTCGAACACCATCGCCTCCAGCATGGACGAGCACGCCCGCTTCGGCGGCGTCGTGCCCGAGGTGGCCGCGCGTGCGCACCTCGAGGCGCTGCAGCCATCGATCGATGCGGCCCTCGCCGAGGCCGGCGTGCGCCTCGACGATCTCGATGCCGTGGCGGTGACCAGCGGTCCGGGACTCGCGGGTGCGCTCATGGTCGGCGTCGGTGCCGCGAAGGGCCTCGCAGTGTCGCTCGGAAAGCCGCTGTACGCGGTCAACCACCTCGTCGGGCACATCGCCGCCGACATCCTCACTCCGGATGCCGAACCTCTCGAGTACCCCACCATCGCGCTGCTGGTCTCGGGAGGGCACACGTCGCTCCTGCATGTGCGAGATCTCACGACCGACGTCGAGCTGCTCGGCGAGACCGTGGACGATGCCGCCGGCGAGGCCTTCGACAAGGTCGCCCGTCTCCTGTCGCTGCCGTATCCCGGCGGCCCCGAGATCGACCGGGCGGCTCTCGACGGCGACCCGAACGCCATCCGCTTCCCCCGCGGACTGTCCCGCGCCTCCGACCTGGCGAAGCACCGCTACGACTTCTCGTTCTCGGGGCTGAAGACCGCCGTCGCCCGCTGGGTCGAGCGCTACGAGGCCGACCCGGCGACCGGCGCGACCGCGATCCCGGTGGCGGACATCGCGGCGAGCTTCCGCGAGGCCGTCGTCGATGTGCTGGTGACCAAGGCCCTCGCCGCGTGCGCCGACCTCGGCGTTCCGCGGCTGCTGCTCGGCGGAGGAGTGATCGCGAACAAGCGCTTGCGCGAGGTGGCCCTGGAACGCGCCGAGGCGGCGGGCGTGACCGTGCGGATCCCGCCTCTCTCGCTCTGCACCGACAACGGCGCGATGATCGCCGCGCTCGCCGCCGAGCTGATCTCGTCGGGGCGCCGGCCCTCGACCCTCGCCTTCGGCGCGGACTCGACGCTGCCGGTCACCGAGATCCAGGTCGCGGAAGCGGTGCCGGCATGAGCGACGTGCCGCGCACGCCCGAAGCCGACGGGTCCGTTCCGCTCCCGCGCATCGAACCTCCGAGCGGCGATGTCGAGCGGCCGATCGGAGCGATCAGGATCCCCGGCGCTCACCGCGGCGGCTACACGAAGCTCCCGACCGGCCCGGTCGGTGTCGAACCCGTCGTGGTGAGCGGCCCCGACCTCGACGCCGTCGATGACAGCGACTGGGAACCGGCGACAGCCGCCTCGGCGACCGACGATGCCCGACTCGCGCCGTGGGCGCTGCTGGCGGCGATCGTCGCGCTCGGTGCTTCGTTCTTCGTCGGCTGGGGAATCCCGGTGGCCGTCGTCTCGGTCGTCGCGGCGATCATGTCGCTGCGCCGCCCGGTCGAGAGCCGGGCCATCGCGCGCTGGGCGCTCGTCCTCGGCCTCTGCGCGACGGTCTACAGCCTCGGCTGGCTCGTCTGGGCCGGCATGCAGTTCGAGCGGCTCGGCTAGTCGGATGCCGGACGCCGGAGATCTCGCAGAGCTGCGTGACCTGCAGGCGCGGGCCTATGGCCGCAGCGGAGGCCTGACGGATGCCGAGGCGGCACGCTTGCGCGCGCTCCAGGCGCGGGACGGAGCTCAGCCCGTCGAGACGAGGGAGGCCGAACGGGTCGCCGCTGTCGGGGCTCCGCGGGCGGACATGGCGGCACCGATCGCCGAGTCTTCGCCGGATTTCGCCCACGGCTTCGAGAGCCCGGAAGTAGACGCGGGGAACCGTTGGTCTCTGCTCGCAGGACGCGGGCGGCTGCTCGCGCTCGCCGCTGTGGCGACCCTCGTCTGCGGTGTCGGCATGGGATGGCTGCTCTTCGGCCAGTCCCGGGCCGAGGCGGTCGCACTCACCGCGGAGCAGCAGGAATGGCAGCGCGACCTGGTCGCCGAGGGCGTCTACGACCAGGGGTCGGTGAGCCCGGTCGCCGAGAAGGATGGCGTGGTCATCTGGACGGCCACGAGGGACGAGACGGAACGCATCTGCCTCATCCTGAGCGACGGTGAGATCACCGTCCCGACGTGCCAACCCAGCGAGGCCGTCCTCGCGACCGGCATGTACGGCTCGATCATGGTCGGCGACCCCGCTGCCGACCAGCGCCAGGTCTCGGCGCAACTGCTGTTCTCCGCCTCGGGCGAGCCCGCCGTCGCCGTGAGCAGCAACCTCTTCAGCGAGGAGCGCTCCGGCATCGTGTATGCGAACGAGGCGGAGACCCGTATCGCCGGGCGGCTCGCCGAGGACGAAGGTTTCGACCCCAACTCCATCTGGGTGGTCGGCTACGACGACGATGTGCCGATCTGGACCGCCATGAAGGTCGACGAGCCGGGGTCGTGTCTCATCCACGACGGTTCGACGCCGGATTCGCCTGTGGTCTGCGCCGACCCGCAGACGATCGCCGAGCAGCAGGCGGGGCTCGTGCTCAACGTCGTCGATCCCACGAGCGGCGCCACGACGCGGTTCGAGCTGGCTCCGAACGGCCCGACGTACCTCGTGATCACCCGCGAGGGAGGTGCTCTCAATGCCGGAGGAGACTGAGCAGACGAGGGCGGCCGAGCTGCGGGCGCTGCAACGGCGCGCCTATGGACCAGGCGGGGGATTGACGGATGCCGAGGCGCGGCGTCTGCGCGAACTCGAGCGAGCGCACCGCCCTGTCGCATCGACGAGCGCGGCTCGGGAGCAGCCGCTGCCGGCAGACGAGGACCCGGCCGGGGTCGATCGAGAGCAGGTCCCGCCGAGCGCCGCTGCCCGAGAAGCCAGCGAAACCCGCGAGACCCCCGAGACCTCGCACCCCGGCAGGTTCGCCCGGCTCACCCGGGCCCGCCGCGGGGGCATCGTCGCCGCGGCATCCGCTCTACTCCTGGTGATCGGCGCGGGCGCCGGCTGGGCGATCTTCGGTCAGCGTCCCGAGATCGTCTCGCTGACCGCGGACCAGCAGGAGAGGCAGCTCGCCCTGGAAGAGGAGGGAGCCTTCGACGACGGCTCGCTCGAGGCGGTCGCCGAAGAGGAGGACGCGCTGGTCTGGTACGCGACCCGTGACGACGGTGCGCAGGCGTGCCTGGTGATCGACATCGCGCAGGCGTCAGCGGAGTCCTGTCAGGACGCCGACGACCTGGAGCGCTTCGGTCTGTCGGCCTCGGTCATGGTTCCTCCGAATGCGGGCAGCGATGCCGAGTCCGGGGTGGCTCCCGGATCCAGCGTGAACGCGACCATGATCCTCTCCACAGAGGGGGAGCCGATGGTCTCCATCCAGCGCTGGACGTCGGATCTCGCGATGATCAGTCAGTTCCAGGGAACCGAGCGCGATCGCGCGGCGGAACTCGTCGAGAACGGCTTCAACGCCGGGCTGCTGCTCGTGGGCGATTTCCTGAGCGAGCCCGTGTGGCTGGGCACCCGATTCGTGGAAGGCGGCGGGTTCGTCGAATACTGCATGATCGTCGACGGCGCGGGCGGACGCACGGTGTGCACCTCGGAGTTCGATGCGGCCGGCCGAGGCGTGTCCACCGACGTCGACGGCACGGTGGACGGGATGCCGACGACCTGGAACCTGCGCGTTCAGAACACGCAGAATCAGACGCCCTATCTCTTGATCGCGCAGACCGTCGGGTTCCCGAACCCGGGAGACAGGATGGAGCTCGGCGGGGAGCACGGCGATCCGATCGAGGTCACCATTCCGAGCCAGCCCGAGGGCTGAGCGCGCTCAGTCGGCCGCCGGCACGCGATCGGCGAGGATCGCCCTGCGCTGGTCGCCGACGCGGACGAGGATGAGCGTCGCCTCGGCGTCCCCGCGCAGCGTGAGCTTCTTCCGGAACGCCGCGGGGTCGATGTCGACGCCGCGCTTCTTGATCTCGAGCCTGCCGATCCCGTTCGCCTTCAGTACCGCGCTGATGGCTTTGGGATTGGCCGGCATCGTCTCGCGCACACGGAACGACTGCACGAAGGGGCTCGTCACGGCGGCATCCGAGGTGAGATAGGCGATGTGGCGGTCCAGCATCCCGGCGTCGAGGCTCCGCGCCACATCGCCGATCAGACGGGCCCGGATCACGGCACCGTCCGGCTCGTGCAGGAACGAGCCGAGTTCACGGACGGGCACGTCGTCGGCATCCGCGCCCGAGGTGAGCTCGTAGGAGCGCTCGCCGCGGATCACCAGGGCGGCGCGGCGCACGCCTTCACGGGCCAGGACACCGCTCCACAGGACCAGCTCCACGACGCTGCCGTCGGCGCTCACCCACTGCGCCTCTCCGTCGAGAGGAAGGGCGTCGCGGTCGTGGGCCGGTCCGAGCTTGATGCCGGTCGGCATCCGTGACGCGACGTCGAACGCCCAGTCCAGCGAGGGGGAGTAGTCGTCGGGGGAGACGCGGCGGGTCTCGCTGTGACCGGCCGTGCGGCGGGCAGGATCCATCCAGACGGCGCCGGGCTCTGCTCCCGGTCCGGTCCCGGAGGCGAGGGCTTCTTCTGCCGTGCTGTGCCGGACGACGGCCGCGTCGCCGAAGGGTGCGAGGTTGTAGGCGGCGATCACCGAGGTGACCTCGTCGGCCTCGACGGCGAGCACGTCGAGGCCCGCGCCCGCGAAGGCGAGGGCGTCGCCGCCGATGCCGCAGCCGAGATCGGCGACCCGCGTGATGCCGACGCTGCGGATGCGCTGCGCGTGACGCGCGGCGACGGCCAGCCGGGTCGCCTGTTCGAGGCCCGTCCGGGTGAAGAGCATCCTGCCGGCGAACGGCCCGAACTTCGCGCTCGCCCGCGAGCGCAGGTGCGCCTGTCCGACCACGGCCGAGACCAGGTCGGGGGAGTGGCCGGCGGAACGCAGTCGCGACACCGCGCGAGCGACCTCCGCAGCGTCGTCGATGGGCCCCACGGCGTCGAGCAGCTCGAGCCCATCGGGGGTCAGCAGGGCTCGCAGCTCGGACATCTCCACGACCTCAGCCTAATTCCCCGTCGTCCGGCGCCCGGGCCGTCGGTTGGCACTCGCATTGCGTGAGTGCCAACCGAACGCCTAGACTGGATTAGCACTCTCGGGTTGAGAGTGCGAACAAGTCTTTCGTGTCAGCGTCAAGAAAGAAGAGGTAGACCGTGTCGGTTTCCATCAAGCCGCTCGAGGACCGCATCGTCATCCAGCAGGTCGAGGCCGAGCAGACCACCGCGAGTGGGCTGGTCATCCCCGACACTGCCAAGGAGAAGCCGCAGGAGGGCGAAGTCATCGCCGTCGGCCCCGGCCGCATCGACGACAACGGCAACCGCGTTCCGATCGACGTCGCCGTCGGCGACCGTGTCCTGTACAGCAAGTACGGCGGCACCGAGGTCAAGTTCGGCGCAGACGAGTACCTCGTCCTGTCGGCCCGCGACGTCCTGGCGGTCGTCGTCCGCTGAATCAGCGTTCCTCGGAAGGGGCTCGGATGCCATGGCATCCGAGCCCCTTCTGCTTTCCCCGGCATAGGGTTGAGCAGTGCCCCTTGAGACGACGACCCGCGCCACTCGGACCGCCGGAGTCGCCTACGCAGGGGCCGCGTACCTGCTGTGGGGGATCCTCCCGCTGTACTTCCTGCTTCTGGTCCCGACAGGACCGTGGGAGGTCGTGGCCTGGCGGGTCCTGCTGTCGCTGGTCTTCTGCCTCCTGCTGCTGACGGTGACGCGCGGTTGGGCCGCCTTCAGGGTGATCCTTCGCCAGCCGAAGCTGCTGGCATGGACCGCGCTCGCCGGTGTCCTGATCTACGTCAACTGGCAGGTCTTCGTCATCGGCACACTCACCGGCCACGTCGTCGAGACGAGCCTCGGCTACTTCGTGAACCCCATCACGACGGTGCTCCTCGGAGTCTTCATCCTGAAGGAGCGCATCCGCCGTCTGCAGTGGGCGGCCATCGGCATCGCCGCGATCGCGGTCGTCGTGATCGTCGTCGGCTACGGCGACTTCCCGTGGATCGCGCTCTCGCTGACGGCATCCTTCGGTCTCTACGGGCTCATCAAGAAGAAGATCGGTCCCGCGGTCGACGCGGTCAGCGGTCTCACGCTCGAGTCGTTCTGGCTGGTCCCCATCGCCGTCGTCCAGCTCATCATCGTCGCGCAGACGCCCGAGGGCATCACGATGGGGCAGAACGGCTGGGCTCATGCTCTGGTGCTCTGCTTCGCCGGTGTCGTCACGGCGGTGCCGCTGCTGCTCTTCGCCGCGGGCACCCGGCGCATCGATCTCACCGTGATCGGCATGATCCAGTTCATCACCCCGGTGATGCAGTTCATCCTCGGCGTCGCGGTCCTCGGCGAGCCGATGCCGCCCGAGCGCTGGGCCGGATTCATCATCGTGTGGATCGCGATCGCCGTGTTCGTGGCCGACCTCCTGCTGGCGGGCCGTCGAGGCAGGGTGAAGGCCCGGGCAGAGCTGATCTGAGGGGCCGCCGCACCGAGCGCGTGTTCGGGCGTTATCCATTCGAGACCGAGCTGTTTCACACCGTTAACGCATCGAAACATTCGTTGAACGCCAGTCGCTATACGTTTAGTGCAACCGGGACCACGTATGTGCCGTCCCGCCTCACGAATAGCAAGGAGCAGCATGAGCGTCTTCACCAGCTCGCGTGCGCGCAAGATCCTCGGGGGCCTCGCGGTCTTCAGCGCCAGCGCAATCGTCCTCGCAGGTTGCAGCAACGGCGCGGCGCCCGCGGAATCGGATGCACCCGCAGCCGAAGAGCGTAGCGAACTCACCCTCAAGGTCGGAACCGTTCTCCCGCAGACGGGAGCCCTCGCGTTCCTCGGACCGCCCGAAGAGGCCGGTGTCGGACTCGCCATGGCCGAGATCAACGAAGCAGCGAAGGGCATCACGATCGATGTCGAGTACGGCGACTCGGGCGACCCCGACAACAAGGCGTACGAGACCACCGTCCCGCGTCTGCTGGGCAACGACGTCCAAGCGCTGATCGGCGCAGCGGCTTCGGGCGTGACGAAGCTCTTCCTCGACCAGGCCGTCGGCGCCGGGGTCATCACCTTCTCGCCGGCGAACACGTCGCCGGACTTCACCGCCTGGGACGACAACGACCTCTACTGGCGCACCGCACCGAGCGACCTGCTGCAGGGAGAGGTCCTGGGCAACCTGGTCGCCGAGGACGGGCATCAGGCCCTCGGCATCCTGTACCTGAACGACGCGTACGGCACCGGCCTCGAGGCCGCGCTCACCGAGACCTTCACCGCCACCGGTGGCGAGGTCGTCGCGAGCGAGTCGTACAACGCCGGCGACACGAACTTCAGCGCGCAGGTGTCGACGATCCTCGCTGCGAGCCCCGACGCCATCGCCGTCATCGGCTTCGAGGAGACGGCGACCATCGTCCCGTCGTTCATCAACAGCGGCTTCGACGGGTCGAAGTTCTACTTCGTCGACGGCAACACCTCGCAGTGGGGTGCGGACATGCCCGTCTCGATCGAGGGTTCCAAGGGGACGCAGCCCGGACCGGTGCTCGAGGACGACTTCCTCGACCGCCTGAAGGCGCAGTGGCAGGAGCAGAGCGGAGAGGAGCTCGCCGATCTCAACTACGCCGGCGAGTCGTACGACGCTGTGGTGCTGCTCGCCCTCGCATCCCTGGCGGCCAACTCCTCCGACTCTGCCGACATCGCAGGGAAGCTGCAGGAGGTCTCCGGTGGTTCGGGCGACGGTGAGAAGTGCGAGACGTTCGCCGACTGCGCCGACATCATCCTCGACGGCGGAACCGCCGACTACGACGGCTACTCCGGCGGTGTCGCGTTCGACGAAGCAGGAGACCCGACCGAGGCCACGATCGGCATCTTCGAGTACGGCGCCGACAACATGCACGAGCGCATCAACTGATCCGCTGACGCACGAATGAGGGGCCCCGGCATCAGCCGGGGCCCCTCATCTGTTGTGTGGAGCGTGACGGGAAGCAGTCAGTCGTCCTGCCCGAGGGTGCCCAGGTACAGGCCGATCACCTTGGGGTCGTTCAGCAGGTCGCGTCCGCTGCCCTCGTAGGCCACGCGGCCCTGATCGAGCACGTAGCCCCTGTCGCAGATCTGCAGGCACCGCCGGGCGTTCTGCTCCACCATGATGGTGGTGACACCGGCCTTGTTGATGTCGGAGACACGGATGAACGCATCGTCCTGGCGCACCGGGGAGAGCCCGGCACTCGGCTCGTCCAGCAGCAGCACCGCCGGGTCCATCATCAGGGCACGGCTCATCGCCACCATCTGGCGCTCGCCGCCCGAGAGGGAACCGGCCCGCTGCTTGAGGCGCTGACCGAGCTCGGCGAAGATGCTCGTCACGAACTCCAGGCGCTCGCTGTAGACCTTCGGGCGCTGATAGAGACCCATCTGGAGGTTCTCTTCGATCGTCAGCGAGGGGAAGACGTTGTTGTTCTGCGGGACGAAGCCGACGCCTCGCTGGACGAGGCGGTCGGACTTCAATCCCACGATGCTCTCACCGTTGACGGTGATGTCTCCGGAACGCACCTTCACCATGCCGAAGATCGACTTCAGCAGGGTCGACTTGCCGGCGCCGTTCGGGCCGATGATGCCGATGAGCTCGCCCTTGCGGGCGAGGAGATTCCCGCCGTTGATGATGTTGATGCCGGGGAGGTAGCCGGCATCGAGATCGGTGACCTGCACGACGACACGGTCGGTCTTCGACGCCTCGTCGACGGGAGCGGTGTCACTCTTCGCGGCGCTCATCTGTTCTCCTCATCGGGGTCGGTGTGTGAAGCCTCTTCCTCGCGTATTTCGTCGAGCAGCTGGATCGCCGACGTGTCGAGTTCGCCCTCGACGCGACCGGTGACCACTCCGAGGTCGACATCCTGATGGGCACCGAGGTAGGCGTCGATGACGGCCTGATCGTGCATTACCTGATCGGGCGGGCCTTCGGCCACGATCCGGCCCTCCGCCATCACGACGACCCAGTCGGCGATGTGGCGGACCATGTGCATGTCGTGCTCGACGAACAGCACCGTCATGCCCAGGTCCTTCAGGTCGAGGATGTGATCGAGCAGGGATTGCGTCAACGCGGGGTTGACCCCTGCCATCGGCTCATCGAGCATGACCAGGGTCGGATCGCTCATCAGCGCCCTCGCCATCTCGAGCAGCTTGCGCTGTCCGCCGGAGAGAGACGCGGCGTAGTCGGATTCCTTGGTGTCGAGCTTGAAGCGCGCGAGGAGATCTCTCGCCTTCTCCTCGATCGCGTCTTCCTTCGCGCGCCAGGTGAACGGGAGCATGCTCGTCCAGAACCGCTCGCCCGTCTGACCCGTCGCGCCGAGCTTCATGTTCTCGAGCACCGTGAGCAGCGAGAGGGCCTTGGTGAGCTGGAACGTGCGGACCTGGCCCATCTGAGCCACCTTGAACGACGGGATGCCGCTGAGCTGCTTCCCGTCGAAGCTCCAGGCACCGCTCTGCGGCTTGTCGAAGCCGCAGAGCAGGTTGAACAGAGTCGTCTTGCCGGCGCCGTTCGGGCCGATGAGGGCCGTGATCGCGCCGCGCGGGATCTCGAGGTGCTCGACATCGACAGCCGTCAGGCCGCCGAAGCGCCGGGTGACGTTGTCGGCGACGATGATCGGGTCGACCTTGGGCACACCCGGGACGGGATCGCCTTTCGCGAGACCGGTCGTCTTCGGGCGCTTGATGCTTCCTGTCGTCGGCGGCACGTCGGCCACGGAATCGCCTTCAGGCGTCGCGCTGTTACTTGACAAAGGTCAGCTCCCTCTTGTTCCCGAGGATGCCCTGAGGTCGGAAGATCACGAGGAGCATCAGAGCGATGCCGACGAAGATGAACCGCAGAGTGCCTGCTTGGATGGGCGTGATCGGCAGGATGCCCTGAGCGGCGAGCGCGGGAAGCACGCTGTCCAGGAACGCCATGATGACCCAGAAGATGACCGACCCGACCACCGGGCCGAAGACGGTGGCCGCCCCGCCGAGCAGAAGGATCGTCCAGACGAAGAACGTGAGGCTGGTCGTGTACGTTCCCGGGATCACCGCTGAGGGGAGCGCGAAGACGACGCCGCCGAGAGCACCGAAGATGCCACCGAGCATGAGGGCCTGCATCTTGAAGGAGAAGACGTTCTTGCCGAGCGATCGCACGGCGTCCTCGTCTTCGCGGATGCCCTTGAGCACGCGGCCCCAGGGACTGCGCATCAGAGCCCAGACCATGAGCACGGCGATCGCGAGCAGAATGACGCCGAAGACGCGGACCCAGAGTTCCTGGGCGGTGTACGTCCACGGTCCGAAGCCGTACGTGCCTTCGGGGAACGGGTTCGCCGCGCGGAATCCGGCGTGGTACCCGCCGAGGCCGTCAGCCGAGTTCGTGTACTCGTCGAAGACGGTCGTCGTGAACATCAGACGCACGATCTCCGCCGCGGCGATCGTCACGATCGCCAGGTAGTCGGCCCTCAACCTCAGGGTCGGGATGCCGAGGATGATCGCGAAGACGACCGCCATCAGCATTCCGATGAGGATGCCGACCCACCAGGGCAGTCCGAAACTGATGATCGAGATCGCGTAGCTGTACGCGCCGATCGCCATGAAGCCCGCCATGCCGAAGTTCAGCAGGCCCGCATAGCCGAAGTGCACCGCGAGCCCCGTCGCCGCGAGGGCATAGGCGATGGTGGTCGGGCTGAACAGCCAGCCGGCCGTGTTGTTGAGAATTCCTCCCCAATCCATGGTCGCCTCCTAACCGAGTCTCTCTTTGCGGCCCAGGATGCCCTGGGGCCGAACCAGCAGGATGAGGATGAGCACGGCGAGTGCGCCGGCGTACTTCAGATCCGAGGGGATCCACAGCGTGGAGACCTCGACCAGGATGCCGACGATCAGCGCACCGACGAGAGCACCGAACGCGGTCCCGAGACCGCCGAGCGTCACCGCCGCGAAGATCAGCAGCAGGATGTGGACGCCCATGTCCCAGCGGACTCCCGGACGGAAGTAGCCCCACAGGATGCCGCCGAGGGCGGCCAGCGAGGCGGAGAGCATCCAGACGATGCGCACGACCCTGTCGACGTTGATTCCGGATGCCGCCGCGAGTCCCGGGTTGTCGGAGATGGCCCTCGTGGCCTTGCCGACGCGGGTCTTCAGCAGCCAGAAGGCGACGCCGACGAGCACCACGATGCTCAGTCCCATCGACATCAGGCTCACCGGGGAGAGCGAGACTGCTCCGAAGAGCGGGATCTTGGTGGAGTCCGCCCCGGGAAGCTGCGTGGTCGCGCCCCCCATGAAGAACTGGAACGTGTAGCGGATCGCGAGCGACAGGCCGATGCTGACGATCATCAGCGGCACGATGCCGATGCCCTTGTGCCGCAGCGGACGCCACAGGCCGGCATCGAGCACCCAGCCGAACGCCGCTCCGATGACGATGACGATCGGGATCGTGAGCCACATCGGCACCGCGAGCGTGGTGCCCACGATGATGGCCATCACCGCGCCGAAGGTGACCATCTCGGCGTGTGCGAAGTTGGTCAGACCCGTCGTGCCGTAGATCAGCGAGACGCCGATCGCCGCCAGCGCGAGCAGGAGTCCGAAGTTGAGACCGTTGATGAGCCTCTCCACGAGCTGATCGACGAAGGAGGTCGTCTCTCGCACGCCTTCGCCGAGGAAGAGGTTGACGACCTTCGAGCCGGTCAATCCGAACTCCACCTCCTGCGAGGCGGAGCTGCCCTCGACGATCACGCCCTCGGGAAGGGTGGATTCGTCGACGGTCAGGGTGAAGGCGTCCTTCTCGGGCACGTAGAGGCGCCACTTGCCATCGGCGTCGGTCACGGTCTCGGCATCGAAGCCCCCGCCTTCGACGGCGACGGTGACGTCTGGCACGGGCTCTCCATCGAGCGTGATGACGCCGGCGAAGTAGAAGTCGGTCTGCTCTTGGTCGCCGCCGGGAGTATCGGGTGCGGCGGCGTACGCCCCGCTGGGTGCTCCGCAGAGCACCACCACCATCGCCAGCAGCGCGCCGATGAGTGCCGTCGCCCAGGGTGCGACGCGCCTCACGGCTGCGTTAGTCGGACTCACAGAGTCTCCTGTTCGGGTTGCTGTGCATCTGCGTTGAAGCACGACGTTACGAGCGTAATGTGTCGGCCGTGTTTCGAACAGCACCGTCGCACGTCGCGTGGGTCGCGACTCGCGTGTGATTCCGGCGATGCAACGTCACCCGGCCGATGTTCAGCGTAGAGCCTCAGGGAATGTTCGCGGGCGTGTCTCGCTTAGAATCTTCATACGGGTTTCTCGCCCGCATCGCCCGCGTCGACCCCCCAACTCGCACTCGGATTCGCGCGACTCGCGCAGGAGGAGCTTCCATGGACCAGCACGATCCCTTCGGCTTCGTCGGACTGACATACGACGACGTGCTGCTCCTGCCGGGGCATACCGACGTCATCCCCAGCGAGGCCGACACCTCGTCGCGGATCACGCGGCGCATCTCGGTCGCGACGCCGCTGCTCTCCAGCGCCATGGACACCGTCACCGAGTCGCGCATGGCGATCGCCATGGCCCGAGAGGGCGGGATCGGCATCCTGCACCGCAATCTCTCGATCGCCGACCAGGCCGCCCACGTCGACCGCGTCAAGCGCAGCGAGTCCGGCATGATCACCGACCCGATCACGACGACGACGGATGCCACGGTCGAAGAGGTCGACAATCTGTGCGCGAGGTACCGCATCTCCGGCCTGCCGGTCATCGACGATGAGGGCAAGCTGGTCGGCATCATCACCAACCGCGACATGCGCTTCGTCTCCGGCTTCGAGCGTCAGACCACGTTCGTGAAAGACGTGATGACGCGGGAGAACCTCGTGACCGCTCCGGTCGGGGTCGCCGCGGGTGAGGTCATCGCGCTGTTCGCGAAGCACCGCGTCGAGAAGCTGCCCCTCATCGACGACGACGGCAAGCTCGCCGGCCTCATCACGATCAAGGACTTCGACAAGAGCGAGAAGTATCCGCTCGCCACCAAGGACGATCAGGGCCGGCTGCGCGTCGGTGCCGCCATCGGCTTCTTCGGCGACGCGTGGGAGCGCGCCGAGGCGCTGCGCGACGCCGGCGTCGATGTGCTCGTCGTCGACACCGCCAACGGCCAGTCGCAGGGCGTGATCGATCTCGTCCGCCGCCTGAAGGCAGACGAGACGTTCGAGCACATCGACATCATCGGCGGCAACGTGGCGACCCGCGAGGGCGCTCAGGCGCTGATCGACGCCGGCGTCGATGCTGTGAAGGTCGGCGTCGGACCCGGCTCCATCTGCACCACCCGTGTCGTCGCCGGAGTCGGCGTTCCGCAGGTCACCGCCGTCTACGAGGCATCGCTCGCCGCGCGTCCGGCCGGCGTCCCGGTGATCGCTGACGGCGGCCTGCAGTACTCCGGCGACATCGCGAAGGCGCTCGTCGCCGGCGCCGACGCCGTGATGCTCGGGTCGCTGCTCGCCGGCACCGACGAGTCGCCGGGCGAGATCGTCTTCCAGTCGGGCAAGCAGTTCAAGCAGTACCGCGGGATGGGTTCGCTCGGCGCCATGCAGACCCGTGGCAAGCAGACCTCGTACTCGAAGGACCGCTACTTCCAGGCCGACGTTCCGAGTGACGACAAACTGATTCCCGAGGGCATCGAGGGACAGGTGCCCTACCGGGGCCCGCTCGCCGCCGTCGCGTACCAGCTCGTCGGGGGCCTCCGCCAGTCGATGTTCTACGTCGGTGCCCGCACGATCGAGGAGCTGAAGACCCGCGGCAAGTTCGTGCGCATCACGTCGGCGGGGCTCAAGGAGTCGCACCCGCACGATGTGCAGATCGTGGTCGAGGCGCCGAACTACAAGAAGTAGACGCACCTCGAAGGAGAAGGGACCGGATGCCGCGCGGCATCCGGTCCCTTCGTCGTTCCCCGTCCGACGGGGAGCAGCGGGGATCAGCCGCAGGTGTAAGTGACTCCGTCGACTTCCCAGACGCCCGGGCCGAGTTCGGCGCACATGCCGACGACGCCGCCGATCACCGTGACGAACACGATGATGCCGATGATCCAGAGGAGCGTGATCACTGCGCCGACGATGATGCCCGCGATGGCGAGACCCTTCGACGCTCCGGCCTTGCCGAGCTGGACGGCCGCCACGATGCTGAGGATCAGACCGATGGGGGCCGCGACGAAGGCGAGCACGAGGCCGACGATCGACAGCACTCGTCCGGGCGGCGAGGCCGGAGGCTGGGCGTAGCCCGAGCCCTGCTGAGCGGGGGGCGGCGCGTAGCCCGGTGCGTCCGAAGCGGGTGCGCCGTTCCAGGCCGGGGGATTCTGCGGGGACTCGGGCGGTGGGGGAATCGTCATGTTCTCTCCTGTCGCAAGGGAGACGGCGGGTCGGCCGTCGCCGGTTCTCGTAGCCAGAGCGTAGCGGTCGATACGTGTCCGGCGTAGCGTGCCGGTATGTGCCGCAACATCGTTCCCCTGAACAATCTCGAGCCCGCAGCGACCGATGAAGAATGTCACGACGCCGCCCTGCAGTTCGTCCGCAAGATTTCCGGCACGAACGCGCCGTCCAGGGTGAATCAGGCCGTCTTCGACCGAGCGGTCGCCGAGATCGCGCAGGCGGCTCGGCACCTCCTTGACGACCTCATCACCTCGGCGCCGCCCAAGAACCGTGCGGCGGAGGCGGCGAAACGTCAGGCCCGCTCGGCGGAGCGCTACGAGGCGATCCGGGTCTACCAGCAGGAGAAGCGCGAAGCGCGGATCGGCTGAGTTCGGGGCCGCCGCACCGCGAAACGATGCTGCGCGTATGCGGCGGCGCGCTATGCCAGACTCGACATACCCCGCTCGACTTTCCCCGCGGACCCGGTGGTAGGGCACCGAGACCGCGACGCCGATCATGATCGGCAGGGAAGATCCCCAAGGAGAGCTGCTCACATGGTTGAGGAGACCCCCCGCGTCCTTGTCGTCGACGACGATCCGGACGTCGCACTGCTCGTGAAGACCGTTCTCGAGAGACGCGCCGGCTTCCTCGTCGACGTCGCCGAAGACGGGCGCATCGCGATCGAACGGATGGCGGAGGTCCGCCCGGACGTCGTCGTCACCGACATCGAGATGCCGGGGCTCAGCGGCCTGGAACTGCTGGCCGAACTGCGGCGCACGAGCCCGAGCGTTCCGGTGATCGTGATGACCGCCCATGTCTCGGTCGAGTACGCGGTCTCCGCGCTGCGCGCCCAGGCAGATGAGTTCCTCACCAAGCCGCTCGACAACACCAAGCTCGTCGAGGTCGTCACGCGTCTCGCCGCCGAGGGCCGACGCCGTCGAGAGGCGGCGCGGCCCAAGGAGGTCGTGCTGGCGATCGGCGCGCACCCGGACGACGTCGAGATCGGAGTCGGCGGACTCCTCGCCGCCCATGCGCAGGCCGGCGACGAGATCACCATCCTCACTCTCTCGCGCGGTGCGCGCGGCGGCGACGCCGACAGCAGGCAGGACGAGTCCCTCGCTGCGGCGGACGCGCTGGGCGCGCGGCTGTTCGTGAAGGATCTCGTGGACACCGAGATCTCCGGCGGCGGCACCACCGTGCGCCTCATCGAAGAGGTCGTGCAGGAGATCCAGCCGACCATCGTCTACACGCACTCGAGTCATGACCGGCACCAGGATCATCGCGCGGTGAGCGAGGCGACGATCGTCGCCACCCGCCGCGTGGGCACCGTGGCCTGCTACCAGAGCCCCTCTGCGACGATCGACTTCCGTCCGACCCGGTTCGTGCGGATCGACCAGTACCTGGAACAGAAGCTCCGGCTGCTGGAGCGATTCAGCTCGCAGACCGCCAACCGCGACTACCTCGAGCCCGACTTCGTGACGGCGACGGCGCGATACTGGTCGCGCTTCGGCGGGGGCAAGGCGGTGGAGCCGCTCGAGGTCGTGCGCGAGACGGCGGAATTCGTCGGTGCACACGAACTCACGAGAAGAGAGAGCTGATGACCACGCGCGTTCTGGTGACCGGTGCGGGGGGTCCGGCCGGTGTGGCCGTCATCCGCTCCCTTCTGCGTCGCCCCGACCTGACCGTGTTCGCCGCCGATATGGACGGCTGGGCGAGCGGCATCTATCTCGTCCCGCCTGCGCAGCGGCGCCTCGTGCCGCCCGGCAGAGATGACGACTTCGTTCCGGCCATCGCGAGGATGGTGGCGGAAGACTCGCTCGACCTCGTGATCTCCACGGTCGACGTCGAGCTGATCGCGCTCGCCGAGCGGCGCGATGAACTGGCGCCGGCCGTGCTGGCGGCGCCGTCCGCCGAGACGCTGCACACCGCCCTCGACAAGCTGGCCCTCGCGGAGCGGTGCGCTCCGACCGGCCGGACACCGCGGACCGTCCTCGCGGGGCCCGACGCCGAAGAGGTCGACTGGGAGTTCCCGGTCTTCGCGAAGCCCCGGCAGGGCGCCGGCAGCCGCGGCATCCGACTCGTCCCTGATCGCGCGGCGCTCGAGGCACTGCCGACCGACGAGGGACTCATCGTGCAGGACTACCTGCCCGGCGAGGAGTATTCGGTCGACGTCATCGCGGATGCGGCCGGCAACGTCGTCGCCGCGGTCCCGCGCACACGCGCCCGGGTCGATTCGGGTGTCGCGATCGCCGGGCAGACGGTGCGAGACACTGAACTCGAGGAGACAGCCGCCGCGATCGCGCAGGCCATCGGGCTCGTCGGCGTCGCCAACGTGCAGCTGCGCCGTGATCGCAACGGGCGCGCGGTGCTGCTCGAGGTCAATCCCCGATTCCCAGGGGCGCTGCCGCTGACGATCGCGGCCGGGGTGGACATCCCGTCGCTGGTCGCCGACCTGTTCCTCGGCATCGAACTCCCCGTCCGCGTGCCGTTCCGGGAGGTCGCCTCCGTGCGATTCCTGGAAGACGTCATCGTCGAGGTCGACGACCTGCTCGTCTCGGCCCACGCCGGTCACCAGGAGGACCTGTGAGCCACGCCGCACTCCTCGGGGACCACCACGTGCACTCGACCTTCTCGGATGACGCGGTGTCGACGCTCGCCGAGAACGTCGCCGCAGCGGCGGCTGCGGGCCTGAACACGCTCCGCCTCGTCGACCATGTGCGGCAGAGCACCACCTGGGTTCCGGAGTACCTCACCGCGGTGCGCGGCCTGTCGGTTCCCGAGGGACTCACGGTGCTCACCGGGGTGGAAGCGAAGATCCTCGACGCCTCGGGAGAACTCGACATCCCTGCGCTGCCGACGGGCATCGACCGCATCCTCATCGCCGACCACCAGTTCCCCGGGATCGACGGCCCGCTCGGGCCGACGGCGGTGCGCGAGCGGATGGCGAGCGGCTGGGCGGCGGACGACGTGCTCGACGTCCTCGTCACAGCGCTGATCGCTTCGATGCGGCGGCATCCGGGGAACCAGCTCGCCCACTGCTTCTCGATCCTCCCCAAGATCGGCCTGTCCGAAGACGACCTCGGGGACGAGCGCATCGACGCGTGGGCCCGCGCCGCCGCGGAGACCGACACACTCGTCGAGGTGAACGAGAAGTGGGGGTGTCCCGGCATCCGCTCTCTCGCCGCGTTGCGGCGCGCGGAAGCGGGGATCGTGGCGTCCACCGACAGTCACGTCGCCTCCGACGTCGGCCGCTACTCCCGTGTGATCGCCCTTCTCGACGCGGAGGACGGCTCGTGATGGCCGATCTCACCTGGCTCGAGACGGCGCTCGTGATCTTCCTGCTGCTCTGCGTCTTCGTCGGGACGCTCCCCGTGATCAACACGGGTCTGCAGTTCCTCGTGCTGCCGCTGCATGCCTTCCGCAATCACTATTCGAAGGCGGTGCCCTACCACCCGAACGTCGCCGTCGTGATCCCGGCGTGGAACGAGGGGCTCGTCATCGGACCGGCGATCGAACGGCTGCTCCAGCTCGAGTACCCCGCCGACCGTCTGCGGATCTTCGTCGTCGATGACGCGTCGACCGATGACACTCCTGAGATCGTCCTCGCCAAGGCGGCCGCGCACCCGGGCCGTGTCGTGCACCTGCGTCGTGACAAGGGCGGGGAGGGCAAAGCGCACACCCTCAACCACGGGCTCGACGTCGTCCTGGCGGACGAGTGGACCGAGGCCGTGCTGATCATGGACGCCGACGTCATCTTCGCCAGGGACTCGCTGCGCAAGCTCAGCCGTCATCTCGCCGACGAGAAGGTCGGCGCCGTCACCGCGTACATCGCCGAGGGCAGTCGCGATCGCAACTACCTGACGCGCTTCGTCGCGATCGAGTACGTGATCGGTCAGCTCTCCGCCCGGCGCACGCAAAACGTCGGCGGGGCGATCGCCTGCCTCGCAGGCGGGGCGCAGCTGCATTCGCGCGCCAACCTCGAGGCGATCGGCGGGCGCATCCCGACGGGCACGCTCGCCGAAGACACCATGACGACGTTCGAGGGCCAGCTCAAAGGCAGACGGATGGTGTTCGAGCCGCACGCCGTGGTGCTCGCCGAGGAGCCTCGCACGGTCGACAGTCTGTGGAAGCAGCGGCTGCGCTGGGCCCGTGGCAACGTGCAGCTGACCTCGATCTATCGCAAGCTCTGGTTCCGTCCGAGCCGCGTCCACAACCTCGGCAGCATCCCGTTCGGATTGGCGTGGTTCACGATCCTGCTGCTGCCCGTGTTCATGCTGCTCGCGGCGGCGGCCATGCTCGCCCTCCTCGTGCTGCACAGCGACATCGCGGAGTTCGTGTTCCGCTTCATGTGGATCGCGGCGGCCTGCATCTATCTGTTCTCGATGCTGTACGCCGTGCAACTCGATCCGCGCATCGGGAGGCAGTCGTGGCGGGAGGCGATCATGTTCCCCGGCCTGGGTGCGCTGATCCTCATGGCGGTCGCGCTCTTCCCGTGGCTCTTCGAGTCGGGGCTCGCGCAGCTCGGCTTCGCGCTGACGGACGAGACCCGTTTCGCCTGGGCTGTCGTCTTCTATCTCTGGGGTCCGATCTCGATGCTCGGCATCTGGCTCGCACGTGCCGTGGAGCCTCTTCCCGGCGGACGCTTCTTCGCAGGGCTGCTGCTCTACATCTGCGGCTACGGCTCCCTGCTCTGCGCCATCACCGTGGACTCGTACATCAAGGAGTGGCGTCGCGCCGACGCCTCATGGATCAAGACCGAGAAGATCGGACGGGTCGACTCATGACCGAAGCACCGTCGCAGAGCGCAGAGGCGGAGGAGATCAACGCCGATGCCCGTCGGGAGCGCCGTCTGATCCCTCAGGCCCTGCTCGCGCTCGCCGTCGTCGTCGTGATCGTCGTCGTGCGAGAGCTGCTCCTCCGATGACCGGGAGGCCGCTGGCGCTGGTCGTGGAGGACACGCCCGATCAGGTGGCTCTGCTGCGCCGCTACCTCGATCGCGAGGGATACGAGGTGTTCGCTGCCGCGGATGCGGAGTCGGCGATCGCCGCGTTCGACGACATCGACCCCGCTCTCGCGGTGATCGATCTGATCCTGCCCGGCATCTCCGGGCAGGAGTGCGCGCGACGCGTGCAGACGCGCTTCCCCGCCTGCTTCCTCGTGATCAGCTCGGTGCTCGACGCCGCTGACTACCCGCCGGCGGATGCTGCGCTGCCGAAGCCCATCACGGGCGCTGCCGTGCACGATATCGTCGAACGGATGCCGCGATGAGAGCCACTCCGCTCCACCGGGCGGAGAACCGCTGGTATCAGGTCTTCGACAACCCGAGTCCGCTCGTCAAGCAGGCGCCGACGCTGATAGCGGTGCTCATCGCCGGGATGCTGACCTGGTGGATCGCGGATCTGCCGGTGACGATCCTCCCGGCGGCGCTCCTCGGCATCGCCTTCGTGCTGGCCGCGACCGTGCAGGCGGCGGTGTTGAGCGCGCGACGGGTGCATGAGGGCTGGGTCGTCCTGCTCGTACCGCTCATCGACATCGTGGGCCTCGGGCTCTTCCGCACGGGGACGGGCGGGGCCGCCTCCCTCTTCTCCTCGTTGGTGCTGCTCCCCGTCGTCTGGCTCGCCGCCGCCCCCGGCATCCGCTATGTCTTCATCGTGGGCGGCCTGACGTCGCTGGCCCTACTGATGCCGTACTTCGTCGACCCGCCGAGCAGCTCGGTCGACTGGTTGCGCGGCGTGATCGGGCCACTCGTCTTCGCCGCCGTCGCTGCCGTCGTCAACGAGCTCTCCCGCCAGCAGCGAGTGCGCGCCGAGCAGGCCGAGGAGCTCGTCACCGAGCGCACGACAGCTCTGGCGGACAACGTGAAGATGATCGTGCAGCTGCGCGAGAAGGAGCACCAGTACCGCTCGCTCGTCGAGTCGTACGAAGGTCTGTGGTCGTCGATCACGGCTCAGGCGGTGATCGCGACCGACCGGCGGGGCGTGATCACGGCGTGGAATCCGGGTGCCGAGCGGCTGTTCGGAGTCCGGCATGAAGACGTGCTGCAGGAGGTGCGGGTCGATCGATTCTTCGCGGAGTCCTCGCTGACGGCGCTGGCGAGCGACTGCACCGCGGAGGAGCGCGATGCTGATACGTCCGGGCTCCCGCCGGGGTTGCGGGCGCTTTTCGCGGGCGCGGACGACGACGACCGGAATGTCGAGGGCGACGTGGAGATCGTCACCGCAGCGGGGACCACGGTCCCGGCACGCGTCACGGTGAACCCGTACCGAGACGGAGCGGGCACGCAGCAGGGGTACCTGTTGGTCGTCACCGACGAGACCAGGGCCGTCGAGGTCGCGCGCATGAAGGACGAGTTCGTCGGCATGATCTCGCACGAGCTGCGGACGCCCTTGAGTTCGATCATCGGGTTCCTCGACCTGCTGCAGAACGACCCCGGCCAGCCGCTCAGCGAGGAGCAGCAGGAGTTCGTCGGCATCATCGAACGCAACGCGGAGCGGCTGCTCAACCTCGTCGGCGATCTGCTGTTCACGGCGCAGGTCGAGTCGGGCAGGTTCCCGCTGGAGCGCGAGGACGCAGATCTCGGCGCCCTGGTGCAGTCGGCGGTGGACTCGGCGGGCCCGCACGCCCAGCGCGAAGGCATCGACCTGCAGGCCGAGATCGAATCGGGCGTCCCGCGCCTGCTCGTGGACTCGGGACGCATCGGGCAGGCGCTCGACAACCTGCTCTCCAACGCCGTCAAGTTCACCCCGCGAGGCGGGAGCGTCACGGCGCGGGTGAAGCAGGTCGACGGCGGTGTCGAGTTCGCAGTGAAGGACACCGGAGTCGGGATTCCGGAGGACGAGCAGGGCATGCTCTTCACCCGCTTCTTCCGCGCCTCGACGGCCACGCGGAACGCCGTACCCGGCGTCGGGCTCGGACTCACGATCACGCGGGCGATCGTGCTGGCGCATGGCGGCACGATGGACGTCACGAGTGAAGAGGGCGTCGGCACGGAGTTCCGGTTCGTCCTGCCGTCCGCCCCGCGGACCGAGGTGCTGACGCTGAGCCGCGCGGACTGACCGGCAGGCCGTCTTCGGCACCGCGTGACCGCGTGTGTCGGGGCGTGAACGTCGATGACGGCGCCCGCGCGTGCGGCGCGCCGCCCGAGCTACGGTCGCCGCATGACTCTTCTCCAGGACCAGATCACCACCGTCTCCGAGGTCTCGCCCGCCGAGCGCACGCAGCGCCTGAACGTGGCGGGGGCGGGGTGGAACGAACGCATCGCCGCGGATGCCGGCAACGCACAGCTGACCTATCGGGTCAGCGGCCGTGGCATCGGATCCGTCGCGACGGAGATCCGTGCGGGCAAGCACCGCTTCCTCGTGGATGAGCCGAGTGCGCTCGCGGGTGACGATGTCGCGGCGAGCCCGGTCGAGTACGCGCTGGGTGCCCTCGTGTCATGCCAGGTGGTCGTGTATCGCCTTTACGCTCAGGCCCTCGGCCTGACGATCGACGAGATCGAGATCACGGCCGAGGGAGACCTCGACGTGCGCAAGCTCTTCGGCATCGACGAGTCGGGGCGTGCCGGCTTCCATGACATCCGCGTGACCGTAGAGATCAGCGGCCCCGACAGCGCGGAGCAGTACGAGAACCTGCGTCAGACGGTCGACGCGCACTGCCCGGTGCTCGACCTCTTCGCCAACCCGGTTCCGACGAAGAGCGTGCTCGCCTGACCTGAGCGCTCCTTCCCACGGAGCGCCCGTCGGTGGCACGCTCTATGTATGGACACTCCGGCGCGTCGACCGACTAGCGACGATGAACGGCGCTTCTCGCGTGAAGAAGCCAAGGCCCTGGTGCGGTCGCAACTCGAGGGAGCACCAGTCACAGAATCGCTGTTCGCTGAGCGTCGGGCCGCGGCGGTCGCCGAAGACGAGGCCGGGTGACCGCGGATCGACCGCGCCCGTAGTGGACTGATAGCCTGGTCGGCTCGCTGCTCGCGGGCGGAAGGACGGCCTCGCACAGTGGGCTACATCGATGTCTCCGCAGTCTCTCTGACGCTCCCCGACGGCAGACCTCTTCTCGACGAGGCGACGTTCCGGGTGGGGGCCGGCTCCACCAGCGCGCTGATCGGACCGAACGGCGCCGGGAAGACCACCTTGCTGCGCATCATCCGCGGTGATGAGAAGGCCGACGACGGCGTCGTGACCATCGATGGCGGACTCGGCGTCATGGATCAGTTCGTCGGACACGGCCGCGCCGGGCAGACGGTGCACGAGCTGCTGGTGAGCGTCGCCCCTCGGCGGATCCGGTCGGCGGCGGAAGCCCTCGAGGCGGCCGAGAACGCGCTCATCGAGCGCGACGAGCACGACGTCCAGATGGCGTACGCGTCGGCCATTGCGGAGTACGCGGATGCCGGTGGCTACGAGCACGAGACGGTGTGGGATCAGTGCACGACGGCAGCCCTCGGTATGCCCTTCGAACGTGCGCACCACCGGGAGCTCACAACGCTCTCGGGCGGCGAGCAGAAGCGCCTGGCACTCGAGGCGCTGCTGCGAGGCCCCGACGAGGTGCTGCTGCTGGACGAGCCGGACAATTACCTCGACGTCCCCACGAAGCGCTGGCTCGAGGAGCAGCTGCGGCGGACCTCGAAGACGGTGCTTCTCGTATCCCACGATCGCGAGCTCCTGGCGCGCGCCGCCGACCGGCTGATCACGCTGGAGCCGGGTGGCGCCGGATCCACCGCGTGGGTGCATGGCGGCGGCTTCGCGACCTATCACCAGGCGCGCACGGACCGCATGGACCGGCTCGACGAGCTGCGCAGGCGTTGGGACGAGCAGCACGAGAAGCTGCGCACGCTCGTGGCGACCCTCAAGGTGAAGGCATCGGCGAACGACGGCTTCGCGTCGCGGTATCAGGCCGCGCAGACACGGCTGCGCAGGTTCGAGGAGGCAGGCCCGCCCGAGGAGCGGCCACCTGCACAGGACTTCGACATGCGCCTGCGAGGTGCCCGCACGGGCAAACGGGCCGTCGTCGCCTCCGGGCTCGAGCTCACCGGGCTCATGAGACCCTTCGATGCCGAGATCTGGTACGGCGATCGCATCGGCGTGCTCGGCTCGAACGGGTCGGGCAAGTCGCACTTCCTGCGGCTGCTCGCGCGCGGGGATGCCGCGGGATGCCGGAAGCTCGGCGCTCGACCGCTACGGGCTCGTCCGCCAGGCGCAGCAGACCTTCGAGTCGCTGTCCGGCGGGCAGCAGGCGCGTTTCCAGGTCCTGCTGCTGGAGCTCTCCGGCGCCACGCTGCTGCTGCTGGACGAACCGACCGACAACCTCGACCTCGAGTCGGTCGAGGCCTTGGAGGACGCGCTCACGCGCTTCGACGGAACCGTGCTCGCGGTCACGCACGACCGCTGGTTCGCCCGGTCGTTCGACCGGTTCCTCGTGTTCGGGTCGGACGGCGAGGTCTATGAGTCCGACGCGCCGGTGTGGGACGAGCGACGGGTAGTGCGGGCGCGGTGAGTCGGGGGTGGCAGGTCAGGAAACGCCGTGTCCGACCGCCGGGTAGGCTGGACCGGTGACCATGGAGATCGAGCTCGGCCGAGGAAAGCGCGCACGCCGCGCGTACACGTTCGACGACATCGCGGTGGTGCCGTCTCGGCGCACGCGCAACCCCGAAGATGTCTCGACCGCGTGGACGATCGATGCCTTCGGCTTCGACATCCCCGTGCTGGGCGCGCCGATGGACTCGGTCGTCAGCCCCCGGACGGCCATCATGCTCGGGCAGCTCGGCGGACTCGGCGTGCTCGACCTCGAAGGCCTCTGGACGCGCTACGAAGACCCTGAGCCCCTGCTCGCGGAGATCGCCGGGCTCGACGACGCGCAGGCGACCGTGCGCATGCAGCAGCTGTACTCGGAGCCGATCAAGCCCGAGCTCATCACGCGTCGGCTCGCCGAGATCCGCGAAGCCGGTGTCACGGTGGCAGGATCTCTCACGCCGCAGCGCACACAGGAGCACTACGACACCGTCGCCGCCGCCGGAGTCGACCTGTTCGTCATCCGCGGCACGACCGTCTCTGCGGAGCACGTGTCCAGCGTCGACGAGCCGCTGAACCTCAAGAAGTTCATCTACGACCTCGACGTCCCCGTGATCGTGGGCGGCGCCGCCACCTACACCGCGGCGTTGCACCTCATGCGCACCGGCGCTGCGGGTGTGCTCGTCGGCTTCGGCGGAGGCGCGGCATCCACGACGCGCGCCACGCTCGGCATCCACGCGCCGATGGCCACCGCCGTCTCCGATGTCGCGGCCGCCCGCCGCGACTACCTCGACGAGTCCGGCGGACGCTACGTGCACGTGATCGCCGACGGCGGCGTCGGCACGTCCGGCGACATCGTCAAGGCGCTCGCGATGGGAGCGGATGCCGTGATGCTCGGCGTCGCGCTGGCCCGAGCCACCGACGCTCCCGGTCACGGATTCCACTGGGGCCCTGAGGCCGTTCACGCCAAGCTGCCGCGCGGCCACCGTGTCGAGGTCGGCGGCATCGGCACGCTCGAGGAGATCCTGTACGGCCCCGCGCCCGTCGCCGACGGCACCGCGAACCTCATCGGGGCCCTCCGCAAGTCCATGGCGACCACCGGCTACTCGGACCTCAAGGAATTCCAGCGGGTCGAGGTCGTGCTCGCTCCGTACGAGGCCTGAGGCCTCGCGCAACACCGTGACAGCTCCCGCACAGTTCCCGCCGACCCTTCGAGAGGTCATGCTCCGGGGACGGTGGATCGGGATGCTGCTGCTCTGCCTCGTCGTCGCCGGAGTGTTCGCGTGGCTCGGCCAGTGGCAACTGGAGCGCGCCATCGAGACTGATCCGCCGCCGGCCGGCGCGACCGAGCAGGTGCGGCCGCTCGCCGACGTCGTCGCACCGGCGGAGTACCTTCCCGAACCGCTCGTCGGGCAGCGGGTGGAGACCTCGGGAACCTGGGTGGGCGGGGACTTCCTGATCGTGTCGAGCCGGTTCAACGACGATGTCGAGGGGTACTGGGTCACCGGGCAGCTGCGTGTGGCGGACCGCACCTCCATCGCAGTCGCGATCGGCTGGGCTCCCGATCGCGAGACGGCGGATGCCGCGATCGCCGAGCTCGAAGCCGAGGCTGCCGGCACGGAGACCGAGGTCACCGGGCGCATCATCTCGGATGAGGGACCGAGCGTCCCGCCGCGGGGCGAGCCGGACCGGATGGATCGGATGTCGACGGCTGCGCTCCTGAGTCGCTGGCACGACACCGAGCAGCTCGACGTGTACCGTCCGTACCTCGCCGCGACCGAGGCTGAGGCGGGGCTCGTCGACATCTCGTCTCCGGCTCCGGAGGAGCAGTCCCCGGTCAACTGGCTGAACATCTTCTACGCCGTCGAGTGGGCGATCTTCGCCGGCTTCGCCTTCTATCTCTGGTACCGCCTGGCGAAGGATGCGTGGGAGCGCGAGGTCGAGGAGTTCGACGACGCGCGTGGCGCAGAATCCGCCTGATTTCACGCGCATCTGCGCGGGATCGGATGCGCACCTGCGCGCCGGAATATCGCGATAGGGACCTTCGTCGGGGGTCGCTGCGGCCATCCGGTGAGCGATCGGTGTCCAATCGGAAAACTCCATTGAGGATGTCGGAACCGCTTCGTATGCTCGCAACATGTGTGCGGGCTGGGAGACCCCGGTGCGCGCCGACAGATTCATGAGAGATGTCGCACGACCGACCGAGGAGACAGCACCGATGATGTCCGCTCCACGAGACGAGGGCCGCATGGTCCCCGTCGCGCACCGTAGTAGCAGGGGGCGCCTCGGCGCTCTCGCCGTGACCTGTGTGGCAGCGTTGGGCTTCGGCTCGCTGACCGCCGTGCCCGCATTCGCCGATCCCGCAGGGAATGGGGTGGTGATCAACGAGGCGTATCTCTCCGGAGGCAGCGCAGGAGCCGCGTTCAAGAACAAGTTCGTCGAGCTGTACAACCCGACCGCCGCGCCGATCACCCTCGACGGCATGTCGCTGCAGTATCGCTCCGCGACAGGAACTGGCCCCTCGAATGGCGTCGCGCCGCTCACCGGGGTCATCCCGGCCGGCGGCTACTACCTCGTGCAGGGCAACAGCAACGGTGCGAACGGCGCGGAGCTGCCCTCGCCGGACGCCGTCAGCACACTGACCCCGAGCGGAACCAACGGCACCCTCGCTCTCGTGCAGGGCACGGCCGCGGTCACGCTCACGCCCGGCTCGGTCGCGGGCGTCGAGGGCGTGATCGATGTGCTCGGCTACGGCACCTCCAACACCTTCGAGACCGCCGCGGCGACTGCGCCGGCCGGCAACACCGACGTCAAGTCGCTCAACCGCACCGGCGGCGTCGACACCGACAACAACAGCGCCGACTTCACGCTGTCGGCGACGATCACCCCGCAGAGCACCGGCGGCACCGATCCGGACCCCGACCCCGACCCCGATCCGGACCCCGAGCCCACGACGGCCACGATCGCCGACGTGCAGGGCACGACCGACGTCTCGCCGCTGAGCGGTCAGACCGTCACGGTCGAGGGCGTCGTCACCGCCGACTACCGCACCGGCGGCTACAAGGGCATCGTCATCCAGACGCAGGGCACGGGCGGCGCGACCGACGCGACGCCCGGCGCCTCCGACGGCGTCTTCGTCTTCCTCAACGCGCTCGCGCCGACGCTCGCCATCGGCGACCTCGTCTCGGTGACCGGCTCGGTCGGCGAGTACTTCGGTCAGACGCAGCTGAACCCCGGAGCAGTGACCGACGTCAAGGTGCTCACGGCGGGCGCCGGAGTCCCCGCTGTCACGCCGCTTTCCGACGCCGTGCGCGGAGCCGACCGTGAGCAGTACGAGAACATGTACGTCGCACCGGAGGGCACCTACCGCCTCGCCTCGAGCCACCAGCTCTTCAACTTCGGCACCCTCTGGCTCAACGCCGGAGCAGACCTCAACGTCAAGAGCACCGAGACCACGCGTCCGGGTGAGGCCGCCACGGCCATCGCCACGGCGAACCGCGCCAATCGCGTCCTGCTCGACGACGGCTGGTCCGTCCAGGTGACGAACAACGCCCACCCCGGCGCGCAGCCGTACTTCACGAAGGAGACGGTGGTCCGCAACGGCGACGTCGTCGACTTCAGCGACAACGGCTACGTCCTGCAGTGGGGCTTCGACGACTGGCGCCTTCAGCCCGTCGTCCCGATCGACGACGCCTCGCCCGCCGACCTGAAGGTCGGCTTCGAGGCGACGAACCCGCGGACCGAGACGGCCCCCGAGGTCGGCGGCGATGTGCAGGTGGCGTCGTTCAACGTCTACAACTACTTCACGACGCTGAAGTCGGAGAACTCCGACGCACGCGGCGCGGCGAACGCCTCGCAGTTCGCGATCCAGAAGTCGAAGATCGTCGCGGCGATCAACGGGCTGGATGCCGAGATCGTCTCGCTCATGGAGATCGAGAACTCGGTGAAGCTCGGCAAGCCGATCGACTCCGCGCTGAAGGATCTGGTCGCAGGTCTCAACGAGGATGCGGGGAGCGAGGTGTGGGACTACGTCCCCACGCCTGCCGCGCTGAACGCCGCCCCCACGACCGACTACATCACGAACGCGATCATCTACAAGAAGGATGCCGTCGACACGGTGGGCGACAGCGCGACCGTCACGGACGAGACCGTCTGGGGCAACGCGCGCGAGCCGATCGCCCAGGCGTTCGACATCGACGGCCGCGTCGTCACGGTGGTCGCGAACCACTTCAAGTCGAAGTCTCCGCCCGAGGGCGCCGGCGCCGAGCCGGCCGACGGCCAGGGGTTCTTCAACGCCGACCGCGTGAAGCAGGCGAATTCGCTCCTGGCCTTCACCACCGAGCTCGAGGAGACCAGCGGCAGCAGTGACATGCTGCTGATCGGGGACTTCAACGCCTACGGCAAGGAAGACCCGATCGACGTGTTCACCTCGCAGGGGTGGAGCGACCTGGCGGCCGACAAAGCTGCCGGCCAGTACACGTACACGTTCGACGGCGAGCTCGGCTCGCTCGACCACGTGATCGCGTCCCCGTCGCTGACCGCATCGATCACAGGCGCGGGCGTGTGGGGCATCAACTCCCCGGAGTGGAGTGACCGCGGCTACGCGTTCGGCGCCACCGAGGCGGGTACGCCCTATCGCTCCAGCGACCACGACCCGATCATCGTCGGCGTCTCGTCAGAGATCCCGCCGGTGAGCATCGACGTCGTGACGGTCAACGACTTCCACGGCCGGATCGAGGCCGACGGCGCTGCGGCGGGGGCTGCGGTCCTGGCCGGCGCGGTCAAGCAATTCCGTGAGGAGAACCCGAACACGATCTTCGCCGGAGCCGGCGACCTGTTCGGCGCCTCGACGTTCACCTCGTTCATCAACGACGACAACCCGACGATCGACGCACTCAACGCGGCCGGTCTCGATGTCAGCGCCCCGGGCAACCACGAGTTCGACCTGGGCTGGGAAGACCTGCGCGATCGCGTGCAGCAGCGCGCGGACTGGGAGTACATCGCCTCGAACGTGTTCGTCACAGAGACGGGCGAGCCCGCGCTCGCACCGGCCTGGGTGAAGGACCTCGACGGGGTCAGGGTCGGCTTCGTCGGCGCTGTCACGGAAGACCTCGACTCGCTCGTCGCGCCCGAGGGCATCGCCGATCTCGAAGTCCGCGGCATCGTCGACTCGGTGAACGCCGTGGCGGACGACCTGCGCGACGGAGACGCGTCCAACGGCGAAGCGGATGTCGTCATCCTGCTCGTGCACGAAGGTGCCGAGAGCGTTGACGTGGGCGCCATCACCCCGGATTCCCCGCTGGGCGAGATCGTGTACGGGGTCGACGACGACGTGAACGCCATCGTCTCGGCACACACGCACCTCCCGTACAACCACGTCATCGATGGTCGTCCCGTCGTCTCGGCCGGTCAATACGGCGAGAACCTGGGCCTGATGAACATCCAGGTCGACCCGAAGACGAAGGACCTGATCTCCATCACCAACGAGATCAAGCCCCTCACCGCCGCCGGCAAGCCGCTGTACCCGGCTGTCCCGGAGGTCGCCGAGATCGTCGCCAAGGCGAAGGCCGAGGCCGACGTGCTGGGCGCTGTGAAGGTCGGAGAGATCACCGCCGACTTCAACCGCGCTCGACAGAGCGACGGCACGACCGAGAATCGCGGTGGCGAGTCCACGCTCGGCAACTTCGTGGCGGACGTGCAGAAGTGGTCGACGGGTGCGGACATCGCGCTGATGAACCCGGGTGGTCTGCGGGCGAACCTCACCTACGCCTCGAGCGGAGCCACCGACCCCGGGGGCAACGTCACGTACCGGGAGGCCGCGACGGTCCAGCCGTTCGCGAACACTCTGGTGACGCTGACGCTGACTGGCGAGCAGCTGAGGAAGGTGCTCGAGGAGCAGTGGCAGCCCGCAGGCGCGGCGCGGCCGTTCCTCAAGCTCGGTGTGTCGGAGGGCCTCGTCTACACGTACGACCCCGCGGGGGCACAGGGCTCCAGGATCACCTCGATCACGCTCGACGGCACGCCGGTCGATCCGAACGGCAGCTACACGGTTGCGGCCAACTCGTTCCTCGCCGGGGGTGGCGACAACTTCGCCACTTTCAAGGAGGGTGCGGACAAGCGCGACACGGGCAAGATCGACTTGCAGTCCATGGTCGAGTGGTTCGACGCGAACAAGACCGCGAGCCCCGACTACGCGCAGCGCGCTGTCGGCGTCGTGGTCAGCCCGGCGGATGCCGATGGCTACAGCGCCGGCGACCAGGTGACCGTGTCGCTCTCCTCGCTGGCCTTCAGCGCGGGCGAGCCCGCCCCGGGCGAGGTCACGCTCTCCCTGGGCGGCACGCAGCTCGCGGCCGGAGCGATCGACCCGGCCGTCGTCGACGCGATCGACGAGGTCGGACGCGCGAGTCTCACGTTCACGGTGCCGTCGGGCGTCTTCGGCGAGCAGCAGCTCACCGTCGCCGTTGCAGGCACCGGGACGACCGTGCAGGTGCCGTTCACGATCGCCGGTGAAGAGGAGTTCGCCGGCACGATCGTCCTGGGCTCCTCCAAGGTGGCGGCGGGCAAGAAGCTCGCGATCACCGGGGAGGGCTACCAGCCGGGAGAGACCGTCACCGTGGAGCTGCGACCGAAGAAGGGGGCGCCGATCGAGGTCGGCACCGTCCAGGTCGCAGACGACGGAACCTTCACCACCTCGGTCACCGTGCCCAAGAAGGCGCAGCCGGGCAAGTACACGGTCGCGGTCTCGCAGGCCGACGGCGACGAGGCGACAGCCACGGTCACCGTCAACCGTGCGGGTGGCATCGGAGGCGCGATCGGGGACATCCTCGACTGGCTCTGGGACCTGCTCAACGGATGGTGGTGATCCTGCTCGCAGGATGACATGACGGAGGCCGTCGGGGGAGACCCCGGCGGCCTTCGTCGTGCTCAGGCGGCTTCGCGCTTCCCAACTTCTGCGGCCCGCAACTTCTGCGGCCGATCGCAATTCCTGCGGCCACATGGACGCGGTGGGGCCGCAGAACTTCGGATCGGCCGCAGAAGTCGGCGGCGCGGTCTTCCAGCCAGACCAGGCCTCTACATCTGAATCAACGTCAGTCCGCGCCGTCTAGACTGGACTCATGCCCGAACCGAAAGTCGCCAGCTTTCCGGCGATCCGCGGTGCGCTGAGGTTCTACCAGATCGCGTCGATCATCACCGGAGTCATGCTGCTCCTGCTGGTCGCCGAGATGGTGCTGAAGTACACGCCGATCCATCTCGAGCTCTTCGCGGGAGGGTCCGGCGGACCGCTGTGGTTCGCGCCCGTCGTCGAGGGCCCCGAGGGCCTCGAGTCGACCGGTGACGGGTTCAACCTGTCGCTCTTCATCCTCGTGGCGCACGGCTGGTTCTACGTCGTCTACCTGTTCGCGTGCTTCCGCATGTGGAGCCTGATGCGCTGGCCGTTCCTGCGGTTCATCCTGCTCGCCCTCGGTGGCGTCATCCCGCTCCTCTCCTTCATCATGGAGACCATCGTCGCTCGCGACGTGAAGACCTATCTCGCCACCCGCGAGGCCGCCGACGCTTCGTCGAGCTCAGCGACCGCGAACAATGCCCCGGAAGGTGTCCGTTGACCGAGCATTCCGAGACCGAGCAGCGTCCTGCGCTCGTCGTCGACTTCGGCGCGCAGTACGCGCAGCTGATCGCCCGTCGCGTCCGTGAGGCGGGTGTCTACAGCGAGATCGTGCCGCACACCGCCACGGCCGCCGAGATCGCCGCCAAGAACCCGGTGGCGATCATCCTCTCCGGCGGCCCCTCGTCGGTGTACGAGGAGGGCGCTCCGCGCCTCGACCCCGCGGTGTTCGACCTCGGAGTCCCGACTCTCGGCATCTGCTACGGCTTCCAGTACATGGCGCAGACCCTGGGCGGCGAGGTCGCGCACACCGGCCTGCGCGAGTACGGTGCGACGGATGCCGTCATCTCGGGTGACGGCGGAACCCTGCTCGGCGGGCAGCCGATGGCGCAGAACGTGTGGATGAGCCACGGCGACCAGGTCGCGAAGGCGCCGGAGGGCTTCGAAGTGCTCGCCACCACCGACGCCACCAAGGTCGCGGCGTTCGCGAATGAGGAGCGCGGCTTCTACGGCGTGCAATGGCACCCCGAGGTCAAGCACTCCGACCACGGCCAGCGCGTGCTCGAGAACTTCCTGCACAAGGGAGCGGGTCTCGCGTCCGACTGGAACAGCGACAACGTGATCGCCGAGCAGGTCGAGCGCATCCGCGAGCAGGTCGGCGACGCCCGCGTCATCTCAGCACTCTCCGGTGGCGTCGACTCCGCGGTCTCGACCGCCCTCGTGCACAAGGCGATCGGCGACCAGCTGACCGCGGTCTTCGTCGACCACGGTCTTCTCCGCAAGGGCGAGCGCGAGCAGGTCGAGAACGACTACGTCGAGTCCACCGGCGTGCGGCTCATCACGGTCGACGCGGCCGAGACGTTCCTCGGTCACCTCAAGGGCGTGACCGACCCCGAGGAGAAGCGCAAGATCATCGGCCGCGAATTCATCCGCGCGTTCGAGAAGGTCCAGCTCGACCTGGTCGCCGAGGCCAAGGCTTCGGGCGGCGCTCCGGTGAAGTTCCTCGTGCAGGGCACGCTGTACCCCGACGTCGTCGAGTCCGGCGGCGGCGCGGGCACCGCGAACATCAAGTCGCACCACAACGTCGGCGGCCTCCCCGACGACCTCGACTTCGAGCTCATCGAACCTCTCCGTGCGCTGTTCAAGGACGAGGTTCGCGCGATCGGCCGCGAGCTCGGCATCCCCGAGGCGATCGTCGGCCGCCAGCCGTTTCCGGGGCCCGGTCTCGGCATCCGGATCATCGGTGAGGTCACCGCTGACCGTCTCGAGATTCTGCGTGAGGCCGACGCCATCGCCCGTGAAGAGCTGACGAAGGCCGGTCTCGACCAGGAGATCTGGCAGTGCCCGGTCGTGCTGCTCGCCGACGTGCGCTCGGTGGGCGTGCAGGGCGACGGCCGCACCTACGGGCACCCGATCGTGCTGCGCCCGGTGTCGAGTGAAGACGCCATGACCGCCGACTGGACGCGGCTGCCGTACGAGGTGCTGGCGAAGATCTCGAACCGCATCACGAACGGTGTCCGCGACGTCAACCGCGTCGTGCTCGACGTCACGTCGAAGCCGCCGGGAACCATCGAGTGGGAGTAGGGGACGCCGTGTCCCCGCAGTCGGCGACCGGAGCGCTTCCGGATGCCGAGTACCTGGTGCTGTCCAGTCGTCTGATCCCCGGGCTCGACGGCGGATACACCATCGCGACCCTCGCGCGCGCCCGGCTGCTCGCCGGCGCGGGGGCGGGCGATGGCAGAGGCCCTCAGCTGCTCACCTTCGATCCGGGCACGCGCGCTGCGCACGCCGAGCATCGTCAGACTTTCGTCTCGCAGGGTGCGCTGGCCGATCCCTCGCGGATGCGCAACCTCTTCGATGAGGCGGTCTCGCCCGTCGGCGGGGCCGCCGGTTGGCTGCTGGAGGCAGCGGATGCCGGGGCATCCGCCGATCCCGCGCTCGAGTACCGCGTGCTCGAGGATGCCGAGGGGCGTCCGTTCGCAGCGCTGCCGGTGATCCCCGGCAACCCTGACTGGCACCTCACCGGCGAGCCGGTGCTGGTCCATGACGCCTCGGGTGGCGTGGTCGGCGGCGTCGCCGGGTTCCGCGGGCTCTACCGGGCCTGGCTCGAGCATGTGACCGCAGCCTTCGGCGACCGCACGATCGTGGTGATCTGCGAATCGCGTCAGATCGGCGAGCTCATCGCCGACTGGTCGGATCCTCGCGTGCGCATCGTCCACCCGATCCACACGATCCATCTCGAGGCGCCGTACACGCCCGACGCCCCGATCAACGCCCTGTGGAGCCGCTGGTTCGCGCTCGCCGACCGGTTCGACGCCGTGATCTGGCCGACCGCGACGCAGCGCGACGATGTCGTGGCGCGGTTCGGTCAGGCGGGGCAGCACGAGGTGGTCCCGAACCCGATCACGCCTGTTGAGCCGCGCGACGATCTGCGCGAACCCGGGTTGGTCGTGATGCTCGGCCGCCTCGCTGCCGGTAAGCGCGTCGATCACGCGATCCGGGCGTTCCTCAGTGCCGATGTGCCCGGTTCCCGGATGGAGATCTGGGGCGGCGGTCCCGAGCAGTCGATGCTGCAGGAGTTGATCGAGCAGCTCGGTGCGGGGGATCGCGTGGTGCTCGCGGGGTACACGAACGACCCTGGTCGCGTCCTCGACCGCGCTTCACTCGTCGTCACGTCGACGGCGTTCGAGGGCCAGCCGCTCGGGGTCGTCGAGGCGCTGTTGCACGGGGCCCCCGTCATCTCGTACGACGTGCGCTACGGCATCCGCGATGTCCTGGAAGCCGGGGGAGGAGTGCTTGTCGCAGACGGCGACATCGACGCTCTCGCCGACGCTCTCGGCCGTCTGCTGAGCGATCCCGCCGAGCTCTCGCGCTTGAGCGCAGAGGCACCCGGCATCGCGGCGGCCTGGAGCCCCGAGCGCTCGCTCGCGGCGCTCAGTGCGGTCATCCAGGACGCTGTCGCGCGCCCCTCGCGCCGCTGACCCGCCCGTTCCGGCATCCGCGCCCTCACTCCGGGCGCGCTTCCTGCCGCTCGCCGCATCTCCGGTCGCATTTCGTGCCGCCCGCCGCGCCCGCAGACGGCCCGAACTGCGACCGGAACACCCGCCGAGAAGCTTTTTCTCCCGCTGATGTCGATCCGAGGCATTCCCGTTCGACGTCTGTAGTGAGAGGGTCGAGACACGGCCCCTCGAACAAGGAGAACATCATGAAGTACATGCTCATCATGCGCGCGACCGACGAAGCTGTCGACGCCTACAAGGAGATGCCGTTCGAAGAGGTCATCGAGGCCATGGGCAAGTACAACGAGTCGATGATCAAGGCGGGCGTACTGGTAGCGGGCGAGGGCCTGACGGACGCCGCCGAGGGATTCGTCGTCGACTTCAGTGCCGAGACCCCGCTGATCACGGACGGCCCTTACGGCGAGACCAAGGAGCTGTTCAACGGCTTCTGGATCCTCGAGGTGTCGAGCCGCGAGGAGGCCGCCGAATGGGCCGGCCGCGCTCCCCTCGGACCGGGTTCCTTCCTCGAGGTGCGCCGCGTGACCGATGTCTCCGACTTCCCCGCCGACAACGAGTGGGTCGAGAAGGAAGAGGGCTGGCGCGAAGAGCAGGCTCAGCGTGCACAGCAGTGAGGACGCGGCGTTGATGAACGCTTCCGACGACGCGACGGTGCGCTCCGCCCCCGATCACGGATCGGCGGAGCGCGCCGTCGCCGCCGTCTGGCGCATCGAGTCGGCCCGCATCGTCGGAACTCTCACGCGCATCGTGGGTGACTTCAGCCTCGCTGAGGACCTCGCGCAGGAGGCGCTGGTCGATGCGCTGCGACAGTGGCCGATCGACGGGGTGCCGCGTAACGCGGGGGCGTGGCTCACCGCCGTGGCCAAGCGCAAGGCGATCGACGGCTGGCGCCGCAGTGAACGGCTCGACGACCGCATCGTCGCTCTCGCCCACGACCTCGAGCGGGAGCAGGCGGATGCCGGCGACATGCTGTGGGACCCGGATGCCGTCGATGACGATGTGCTGCGCCTGATCTTCATCGCCTGCCACCCCGTGCTCTCGCGGGAGGCGCAGGTCGCCCTGACACTCCGCGTGGTGGGTGGTCTGTCGAGCGAGGAGATCGCCCGCGCGCTCCTGGTTCCCACCGCCACGGTGCAGCAGCGGATCGTGCGAGCGAAGAAGACTCTCGCCGCCGCGAACGCGCCGTTCGAGCTGCCGCCTCGAGAGGAGCACACGCAGCGCCTCGGCGCGATCCTCGGCGTGCTGTACCTGATCTTCAACGAGGCGCATGCGGCGTCGAGCGGGCCCGAGTGGATGCGCCCGGAACTCAGTGACGAGGCGATCCGTCTCTGTCGGGTGCTCGTGGCCTTGATGCCGCGCGAGCCGGAAGCGCTCGGCTTGCTCGCGCTCATGGAGCTCACCGCCGCGCGCTTCCCCGCGCGTGTGGATGCGAAGGGCGAGCCGATCCTGCTCGCCGACCAGGACCGTCGCCGCTGGGACCGCGGTCGCATCATTCGCGGTCGCGCGGCACTGGCCAGGGCGGATGCGCTCGGCCGAGGCCGCGGCGCGTACTGCCTGCAGGCCGCCATCGCGGAGTGTCATGCGGTTGCGGCATCCGTCGACGCCACGGACTGGGACCGGATCGTGGTGCTCTACGAGGCGCTGGGTCGCATCGCCGCGTCACCGGTCGTCGAACTGAACCGGGCGGCGGCGGTCGCGATGGCGACGGGGCCGGCATCCGCGCTGCGGATCATCGACCAGCTGTCATCGTCAGGCGTTCTGCGCGGCTACCACCTGCTACCCGCAACGCGGGGCGAGCTGCTGCTGCGGCTCGGTCGTGAGGAGGAGGCGCGAAGTGAGTTCGCCGTCGCCGCAGGCTTGGCGGGGAACGACCGTGAGCGCGCTCTCCTCGAGCAGAAAGCGCAAGGGGGATGAAAAGAGCCCGCCCTCCTCGGCAGCTTTCGCTGCCGAGGAGGGCGGGCGTCTGTCGACGCGAAACGCGTCAGTGACAGATGTGCGTCAGTTGCGCGCCTTGCTGCCGCGGTTGACGATCAGGCCGTAGATCAGCAGAACGACGATGGCGCCGCCGATGGCGAGGAGCCAGGTCTGCAGGCTCCAGAACTCTTCGAGTCCGACGCCGAAGATGACCGATCCGAGCCATCCACCGAGGAAGGCTCCGACGACGCCGAGCAGTAGCGTGACGATCCATCCGCCGCCCTGCTTGCCGGGGAGGATGAGCTTGGCGATGGCGCCGGCGATAAGACCGAGAAGAAGGAATCCGAGGAAACTCATGGTCTGCTCCTTTACTTACTGTGTAGGACTTCCGGGATGCCGGAAGTTCGTGTCACCACTATCCACCAGTTGAGAATTTCCTGCATCCCCTTGCGCACGGGCACCCGGATATGGCAAGAGGCCCGCCTCCCTCAGGAGACGGGCCTCTCGACGAGAGATCGGGATCAGTTGCTGCCGCGGACGATCGCGATGATGCGCAGGATCTCGACGTAGAGCCAGACGACCGTGACCATGATGCCGAAGGCACCCATCCAGCCGAACTGACGCGGAGCGCCGTTACGGACGCCCTGCTGGATCTGGTCGAAGTCGAGCACCAGCGAGTAGGCCGCCATGATGACGACGAGGACGCCGATGATCAGGCCGAGCGGGATGCCCATGATCTCGGCGCTGTAGAGACCGAACGCCTGGCCGGCGGGCAGCACACCCGTCCACATCAGCACGAGGTTCAGCAGCGAGAAGACGAGGTACCCCACCATGGCGATCATGAAGATCTTGGTGGCCTTCTTCGACGCGCGGATCTTGCCGCTCGCGAAGAGGGCCAGCGTCACGCCGACGACCGAGACCGTCGCGAGGGTCGCCTGGAACACGATGCCGGGGAAGATGATCTCGAAGAACGCGGAGATGCCACCGACGAAGAGTCCCTCGAATGCCGCGTAGGCGAAGATGAGCGCTGGGCGCACCTTCTTGCGCGACGTGAACGTGATGACCATGGCGAGGACGAAGCCGCCGAGTGCACCGATGATCCACGGCAGCATCGAGACGCTCGAGGTCGACGCGAGGTCGACGCCGCCGAGAGTCCAGACCCAGCCGACCGCCGCGGTGACGAGAAGGATGGCGAACAGGCCGGCGGTCTTCCAGACCGTGTCCTCGACGGACATGCGGTCGGTCTCGATGGCACCGGCCGGGGGAGCGGCGTACATCCCCTCGAGGCGCGCGTTGGCCGCGGCATCCATAGTGGCGTGCTGGAAAGAGGCGTTCTGCGCACCCTGAGCGGCCTGTGGTCCGCCCGGGTAGGTCGCGACATTGCGCGGATCCTGCTGCTTGAACGCCGGGTTGTTGAAGGCGAAGTTGCTCATTGGTGGGCCTCACTCCAAAAGGGGGTCGTAGGTCGCTTTCCTCTACGATACCCGCGCGGCGTGCGCGTCGGGGTGTTCTACGCTGAGAGCGTGCCCAGGAAATCGCCGCTCGTGATCGGGCATCGCGGTGCGCCCGGCTACCGCCCGGAACACAGCCGATCATCGTACGAACTGGCGCTCGCCATGGGCGTCGACGCGGTCGAGCCCGACGTCGTCGCGACGAAGGACGGCGTCCTCGTCGTCCGCCATGAGAACGAGATCTCCGGCACGACCGATGTCGCCCGGCATCCGGAGTTCGCCGACCGCAAGACGACCAAGCGCGTCGACGGGCAGGCGCTCACCGGCTGGTTCACCGAGGACTTCACCTGGGCGGAGCTGTCGACGCTCCGCGGACGCGAGCGGCTGCCGGAGGTGCGGGCGACCAGCGCGAGCTTCGACGACGAGCAGGCGATCCTGCGACTGCGCGATGTCCTCGACATCGTGCGCGACGGTTCGGCCGAGCACGGACGCGAGATCGGCGTCGTGCTCGAGGTCAAGCACGCCACGTACTTCGCGTCGATCGGCCTCGATCTCGCACCGCTCATCGAAAGCGAACTGCGGGAGTCCGGCTGGGCCGATGGGGAGCTGCCGCTGATCATCGAGAGCTTCGAGTCCACGGTGCTCGGCCAGCTGCGCGCGCGCGGCATCTCCGCGTCCTACGTATATCTGATCGAGGCCGCGGGGCGCCCGTACGATCTGCTCGTCGCCGACGGCACGCAGGCGCTCAGCTACAAGGAGACCGTCACGCCCGAGGGGCTCGATGTGCTCGCCGGCAAGGTCGACGGCATCAGCGTGAACAAGCGGATGCTGCTGGCCCGCAGCAACACGATCGTCGACGATGCCCATGCGCGCGGGCTGAAGGTCTTCACGTGGACCTGCCGTCCGGAGAACGCGTTCCTCGCGGCGGAGTTCCGCGGGCCGGGCGGCAAGGGCGCCTTCGGCGACTACGAGGCGGAGTGGGGCGTCATCGCGCGCACCGGGGTCGACGGCGTGTTCGTCGACCACCCGGACCTCGGCGTCGGCTTCTTCCGCAGCTGACTCGGCTCGCACGTTCTGCGGCCATCCCGAACTTCTGCGGCCACTCTCGGCCGATGTGGCCGCAGAAGTTACGATCGGCCGCAGAACCTGGCGTCAGAGGGTGCGGTCGAACGCGCCCTTGCGAGTGGAGACGATCTCCTTGCCGAGCGGCATGAGCGAGACCGGCACCATCTTGAAGTCGGCGATGCCCATCGGGATGCCGATGATCGTGATGCACAGCGCGATGCCCGAGACGATGTGGCCGATCGCCAGCCACCAGCCGGCGAGGATGACCCAGAGCACGTTGCCGAGGAACGATCCGACGCCGGAGGTCGGCTTGCTGACGACCTCGCGGCCGAACGGCCAGATCGCGTAGCGCGCGATGCGGAACGAGGCGATCGCCCAGGGGATCGTGATGATCGGGATGCACAGCAGGATGCCGGCCAGGACGTATCCGAGGAACAGGGCCCAGCCGGCCAGGATGACCCAGATGATGTTGAGGATCGTGCGCATCAGGCGATTGTGCCACGCGCGGCTGAACGGCCACCTGGCGTTCACCTGCCGTGCACGGGCGAGTCGTTGCGCGGCCACGCGCAGTCGGTGGGGTGGAGGCCTACCCGTCTGAATCCCCATCCAGGAGTCCTCCATGCCCCGCCTGCACTTCGCAGCGGCGGTCACGGCCGTGTGCGCGCTCAGCGCCGCCGCCCTGCTCGCCACCCCGGTCGCCGCCGTCGGCGCCGATCCCGGCATCCGTCCGCTCGAGGAAGCCGTCGGCGCTCCCGCGGCGGCAGGCCTCGTCCTCAACGAGATCATCTACGACGACGCCGTCACCGGTCTGCCGGATCAGGTGGAGCTCTTCAACGCCGGCACCGCGACCGTGGCTCTCGACGGCTGGTACATCTCCGACGAGAAGCGCGACACCCTCGGCACGGCTCCGGAGGGCGCCTCGCTCGCTCCGGGTGAATACCTCGTGCTGGTGAAGGACGTCGACTTCCCGTTCGGGCTCGGCAAGGGCGACGAGGTCGTGCTCTTCGACCCGGCGGGCACCGAGATCGACTCCTACGCCTACGAGAACACCGCGCCGCTGGCTGACTGGTCGCGCTGCCCCGACGGCACAGGAGACTGGGCGCACGCCACGGCGGCCACGCCGGGAGCGGCGAATGACTGCACCGTCGAACCGGTCTCCGGCGCTATCCGCATCAACGAGGTGGACTCGCAGCCGGCCGACTGGGTGGAGTTCCACAACCCGGGCGACGCCGCGCTCGATCTCACGGACTACGAGATCCGCGACAACTCCGACGACCACCGCTGGAAGTTCCTGCCCGGCACGCAGATCGAGGCCGGAGCGTTCCTCGTCGTCGAAGAGGGCACGATCGGGCTCGTCGACGGCGTCGAGACCGCCTTCCGCGACGCGATCGGCATCGGCAGCGCCGACCGCATCCGGCTCTACGATGCGCCCGGCGCGATGATCGACGACACTCTTCCCTGGACCGCGCACGCGGCGATCGACGGCGACTTCGCCGCGGCGACCCTCGCGCGCTGCCCCGACAGCAGGGGCGGCTTCCTGCTCGGGACCCCCACGCCGGGTGCCGCGAATTCGTGTGTGATGCCTGACGTGGTGATCAACGAGATCGAGTCGAACGGCGACGCCACCGACTGGGTCGAGGTCGTCAACACCGGCACGACGGCGGTCGACCTGTCCGGGTGGTCGGTGATGGACAGCGACCCGATCAGCAACGCCGCCGAGACCACCCCTCTTCCGGCGGGCACCTCGCTCGCACCGGGCGCCTACTTCGTGTTCGACCAGCCGGCGAACTTCGTCTTCGGGCTCGGCAACGGCGACACGGTGACGATCCGGGACGCGAACGGGAACACCGTCGACGAGCATGTCTACACGGCGCACGCCGAGGGGGTGTGGGCGCGCTGCGCCGACGGCACAGGCGACTTCGCCGACAACGCGGTCTCGACCAAGGGACTGCGCAACGCCTGCGGCAACCCGGTGCGCATCAACGAGGTCGAGTCCGACGGCGGGTCGCCCGACGACTGGGTGGAGCTCGTGAACCCGACCGCCGTGGCGCTCGATGTCTCGGGCATCATCGTGAAAGACGACGACGACACGCGCGCGTACGCGATTCCTGCAGGCACCACGATCACCCCCCAGGGGTACCTCGTGATCGAGCGCGATCAGCTGGGCTTCGGCCTCGGCGGCGGAGACAAGGTCCGCCTGTTCGACGGCGACCTGGTGATCGACGAGACGACCTGGGGTGAGGGTCACGCGGCCGTCACCTGGGGCCGCTGCCCCGACGCGACCGGGGTCTTCGCGGTCACGACCGAGCCGACCAAGGGCGCGGCCAACGTCTGCCCCGGCGAGGCGACCTTCTCGCCGTGGCCCGGTTCCGCCGATGTCCGCGTGCTCGACAGCATCCCGACCTTCCTGGAGGACAGCTCGGGACTCGACGTGCAGGAGACCGCCGACGGCGCGTTCCTCTGGGCGGTCGACAACGGAGAGGGCCGCATCTGGAAGCTCGAGGCGCGCGCCGACGGCTCCGTCGAGAAGGTCGACGGCTGGGACGAAGGCAAGCGCGTCCGGTTCCAGAAGGATGCCGCCGACCCGGGGGCCGCGGGCCCCGACACCGAGGGCATCACGGTCGACGGCGCGGGAGACGTCTATGTCGCCTCCGAGCGTGACAACAGCGTGAAGGGCGTGAACCAGAACGTCGTGCTGAAGGTGGATCCAGACGCCGGGGCGGGCGACCTCATCGCCGCGCAGGAGTGGGATCTGACCTCGCTGCTTCCGGCCGTCGGGGCGAACCTCGGCATCGAGGCCGTGCAGTGGGTGCCGGACTCGGCGCTCACCGGGAAGCTGTTCGATGACAAGACCGGCGCAGCCTACGACCCGGCCGGCTACGTCGGGCATGGCGACGGCCTGTTCTTCGTCGCGGTGGAGGACAACGGTCACGTGTACGCCTTCGCGCTCGCCGGGAGCGGCTCCGCGACGCTGGTGTCGGAGATCGCCCCCGGCCTCGCGGGAGTCATGGCGCTCGACTACGACAGCGTGCGGAACTCGCTCTGGGCGGTCTGCGACAACGGCTGCATCGCACCTGACGGCGGGGGAGGCGGACGTTCCGCTGAGATCACCCTGAACGGCACTGCCCAGCCCGGTGTCGCGCTCTACCAGCGCCCGGCCGGCATGCCCGACATCAACAACGAGGGCTTCGCGACAGCGCCGGCCTCGCTCTCGGTCGACGGCAAGCGTCCGGTGTGGTGGTTCGCCGACGGCTTCGCGTCGGAGTCGCTGCGCGTCGGCACCCTGCCCGGTGTGGCCGAGGAGAACCCCGGAGAGAACCCGGGGGAGAACCCCGGTGGTGAGAACCCGCCGCTGCCGGGCACGGACCTCGTCGACGACAACCGCAACGGCGTGACGGTGGACCCGTCGGTCGCGACCCGCGGCCAGAAGGTCACGGTCACCGTCGGCGAGAAGCACGCCGGCTCCGACGTCGCGGTGTGGATGTACTCCGACCCGGTGGGCCTCGCGTCCGGCGCATTGTCGGCATCCGGATCCCTCACCGTCACGATCCCGGCGGATGCTGCGCTCGGCGCCCACCGCATCGCGGTGTTCGCGGCAGACGGGACTCTGCTCGGCTGGGCAGACATCCGGATCACGGCAGGGGCGGGTGGTCTCGCGGCGACCGGCTCCGAGCTGCCGATCGCGGGAATCGCCTTGGCGCTGATGCTGCTGGTCGCGGGTGGCGTCGCGGTGGGGCGCCGGAAGCGCTCGGCCTGAGGTCGAGAGGGCGTGCGAGTTCGCTCGCGCGCCCTCGCCGAGGCGCTCCGAGGCCGGATCCCGTGCCGCGGTGTCAGAGGCGACGCATAGACTCATAAGGCCATGACCGAAGCCCCTCTCATCGTCCCCGGAACCGTCGGCCCCCGCTCTGCCGGGGCCCCGCAGCAGGACGATCTCCTCGCCGGGTTGAACCCGCAGCAGCTCGCAGCCGTCACGTATCGCGGACCCGCGCTGCTCATCGTCGCGGGCGCCGGTTCGGGCAAGACGAGCGTGCTCACGCGCCGCATCGCCTCGCTGCTGCGCGGTCGTGAGGCCTGGCCGAGCCAGATCCTCGCGATCACCTTCACCAACAAGGCGGCAGGCGAGATGCGTGAGCGCGTCGCGGGCCTCATCGGCGATGCGGCTCGCGGCATGTGGATCTCGACGTTCCACTCGGCGTGCGTGCGCATCCTGCGCCGTGAGGCCGAACAGTTCGGGTTCACGAAGTCGTTCACGATCTACGACTCCGGCGACTCGCGCGCGCTGATCAAGCGACTCGTCAAGGAGCATGAGGCGGATGCCTACGGCCTCACCCCCGCATCGGTGCAGGGGCGCATCTCGAAGCTGAAGAACGAGCTGTCGGATGCCGAGTCCTACGCGCGTCAGGCGAACATGAGCGACCCGACCGAGCGCATCTTCGTCGAGCTGTTCGCGGATTACCAGAAGCAGCTGCAGAAGGCGAACGCCTTCGACTTCGACGACCTCATCGGGCAGACCGTCTACCTGTTCCGCGCCTTCCCGCAGGTGGCCGACACCTACCGGCGTCGCTTCCGGCACATCCTCGTCGACGAGTACCAGGACACGAACCACGCCCAGTACGCGCTGATCCACGAGCTGACCCGACCGGTGTCGAGTGACGCCCCCGACCCGTATGCCTCGAACGGCATGATGATCTTCGAACCGGAGACTACGCCGGAACTCGAGGGGGCCTCGCTGACCGTCGTCGGCGACTCCGACCAGTCGATCTACGCGTTCCGCGGCGCCGATATCCGCAACATCAGCGAGTTCGAGCGCGACTTCCCCGGCGCCCGCGTGGTGCTGCTCGAGCAGAACTACCGCTCGACCCAGAACATCCTCTCGGCGGCGAACGCCGTGATCGGCAACAACTTCGATCGCAAGGACAAGAAGCTCTGGAGCGACAAGGGCGACGGCGACGCGATCATCGGGTTCACCGGCTACTCGCAGCACGACGAGGCGCAGTTCGTGGCCGACGAGATCGAGGTCCTGCGCCGGGCGGGCATGCCGTACTCCGAGATGGCGGTGTTCTACCGCACGAATTCGCAGTCCCGTGCGCTGGAGGAGATCTTCATCCGCTCGGCCGTGCCGTACAAGATCATGGGCGGCACGAAGTTCTACGAGCGTGCCGAGATCAAGGACGCGCTGGCCTACCTCGTCGCCGTCGCGAACCCGGCCGACGAGATGTCGGTGCGCCGCATCCTCAACAAGCCGCGTCGTGGCATCGGCGACGTCACGGAGACCGCCATCGCGCGGTTCGCGGAGGAGCACGAGATCAGCTTCCGAGATGCGCTGGCGAACTCGGCGCAGCTCGGGTTCGGGCCGAAGATCCAGGCGGCCATCGCGCACCTCGATGCGGTGCTGGCAGAGGCCACGGCGATCATGCTCCCGGCATCCGGTGAGCTTCCTCCGCCGACCACGGTCGCCGACGGCCTGAGCCTCCTCCTGTCGAAGAGCGGCTACCTCGATGCGCTGCGCGCCAGCCGCGACCCGCAGGACGAGGCCCGCGTCGAGAACCTCGACGAATTCGTCGCCGTCGCGCGGGACTTCGCGCGCAACAACCCCGAGGGCACCATCGTCGACTTCCTCACCGAGGTCGCGCTGGTGTCGGATGCCGATGACCTCGACGACGAGTCCGGAACGGTCTCGCTGATGACGATGCACACCGCGAAGGGGCTCGAATACGACGCCGTGTTCGTCACCGGTGTCGAAGAAGACCTCATCCCGCACCGCATCTCGGCGGGCGAGCCCGGCGGCCCGCAGGAGGAGCGGCGACTCTTCTACGTCGGCATCACCCGAGCCCGCAAGCGGCTGCACCTGTCGCTCGCCATGACCAGGGCGCAGTTCGGCGAGGTCACCGTCGCGATGCCCAGCCGGTTCCTGCAGGAGATCCCCGCGGCGTTGATCGACTGGCGCCAGTCGCCCGGCGACGTCAACTCGCGTGGCGGCATGCAGTCGCGCGCGCTGAACGCGCGCAGGGGTGGCGGCTTCGGTGGATCCGGCTCCGGCTCGGGCGACCGATTCGCCGTCAAGGCGCTGCCGGGCAGGGATTCGCTCAAGCCCCTCTCGACCGCGATGGACAAGTTCCCCAACCGCGTCACGGCCAAGATGCGCGACAACGGCGATCTCGAGCTCACCGCAGGCGATCGCATCCGTCACGTCGACTTCGGTGAGGGGCGGGTGGATGCCGTGACCGGCGAGGGTGCGAAGCGCATCGCACACGTGCGTTTCGACGGCGCGGGGCAGAAGAAGCTCCTGATCAAGGTCGCGCCGATCGAGAAGATCTAGGCCGCGCGGCCGGGTTAGGCTGACTCATATGGCCCTCTTCTCCCGCCGCAAGAAGTCCAGCGACGACGCCAACCCGCTCGCCGCAGACGCATCAGACCTCGAGTCGAGCAGTCCCGCCGCAGCTGACGCCGAGACGACAAGCGCCGAACCTGTCGAGCCGGCTCCATCCATCGGGATCTCCGTTCAGGCGTTCCGCGGTGTCGGTGCCGAAGCGGGTCCGGCAGTCGCCCCGCCTGCGCCGGAAACGTCGTCCGATGCCGCAGCATCCGCGCCTCGCCCCGTCGCGCCGTCGGGCCTCCCGACGCCTCCGGTTGCCGCCCCCGAGCAGGCCATCGCGAAGGATCGCCGGCTTCCGCTCGCCCCGCTGCTGCCGCCCGAGCAGACCGAGACCGTCGCCGGCATGAAGGACAACGTACTGCTTCGCGAGGCGCTCAAAGAGGTCGAGGCCGGCGCATCGAACGAGCAGCTGCTCGGCGTGCTGCGCCAGGCGCTGCAGGGGCACCTCTACATCCGCGTGATCGGCGACGCCCGCGCGCAGATCAGCGAGGGCAAGCCGCTCGCCGTCGCGGTCGTGCGCGACTCCGAGCGCCAGTTCATGCTCGCGTTCAGCTCCGCCGCGGCCGTGCGCGACTCGGTGCAGCTCGAAGACGATCCCTCCACGAGCTCGGCGGTCGCGCAGCCGTCCACGTCGGTGTTCCAGCAGGTGGTGTCGGGTGACTTCGCCGGCCTCATCGTCGACAACGCCTCCGCGCCGCATCGTGTCGTCTTCCCGACCGAGCTGCTGCAGAAGACGCTCGATCAGGCCGATGTCGACATGACGGTCAAGTCGCTCCTCGCGGCTTCTCGGGAGCAGGACTCGACCGTCAAGGTCGGGGAGGCCCTGGCGAGCACGCGCATGTGGGTCGCCGTGAACGACGGCGCCGGCACGGGGCAGGTCGGCATCGCCGAGGCCCAGACCGCGGACGGTCGGAGGTTCCTGCAGCTCTTCTCGCACCCGCTCGAGGTCATCGCGCTCGGTCGCGGCGATCGACCGCTTCCGTTCGAGCCGGAGCAGCTGGCGAAGGTGCTCTCGAGCCACTCCGAGATGGCGGGCGTGATCATCGACTCCGCGGGGCCGTCGCTCGTGGTCGAGCGCGACGCGCTCGCTCCGGTGCTGGTGCTCGCGGTCGATCTCGAAGACTGAGCGCAGGCTTCCGCACGATCGGTCGGCGCTCTAGGGTCGGAGCATGGCCTCAGAACGTGTGACCCTGACCGTCGTCGACTCCGACGGAGAGCGCGAGGTCGCCCTCTCCAGCCCGAACCGAGTGGTGTGGCCGGATCTCGGCATCACCAAGGCGGAGCTGGCCGAATACGTGCAGCTCGTCTCGACGCCGTTCCTCTCCGCGAACGGCAACAGGGCGGTGTCGCTCGAGCGCTTCCGCGACGGCATCGAGGCGGCGGGAGAGCCGCGCAAGGAGGGGTTCTTCTCGAAGAACCCGCCGAAGGGCACTCCCGACTTCGTCGACGCCGAGATGATGACGTACAACAGCGGGCGGCAGCATCCGCAGATCGTTCTCAACCGCACCAGCGCGATCGTCTGGGCCGTGCAGATGAATACGATCGTCTTCCATCCGTGGGCGTCGCTCGCGACGGATGCCGACAATCCGGTCGAGCTGCGCATCGACCTCGACCCGCAGCCGGGGACGGATTTCGCGGATGCCGTGACCGCCGCCCACACTCTGCGCGAAGTGCTGAAGGAGGCGGGGCTGGAGGCGTTCGCGAAGACGAGTGGCAACCGCGGCCTGCACATCTTCGCGCCGATCGAGCCGACGCATGAGTTCCTCGACGTACGTCATGCCGTGATCGCTGCGGGGCGCGAGCTGGAGCGCCGGATGCCGGAGCAGGTGACCACCAACTGGTGGAAGGAGGAACGAGGAGAGCGCCTCTTCGTCGACTTCAACCAGGCGAACCGCGACCGGACCATGGCCGGTGCCTACAGCCCGCGCGCGCTTCCCGGCGCTACTGTCTCGACCCCCGTTCTCTGGGACGAGCTCGATGGTCTCGATCCGACGGTGATCACCGTGCGAAGCATTCCGCAGCGCCTGGCCGACATCGGTGACCCCTGGGCGGACATGCAGAAGTCGCCCGGCCGCATCGACACGCTGCTCGAGTGGTGGGAGCGGGACAAGGAGAACGGGCTCGGCGAGCTCCCGTTCCCGCCCGAGTTCCCCAAGATGCCCGGCGAGCCGCCGCGCGTGCAGCCGAGCAAGAAGGTCGCCGGGAACTGGGATGCCGACGGCAACCCGGTCGACGACTGATCATTGCTCCCCCAAGAATTTCGTTATACATTAATGTCATGTCATCGCGGGAGACGATCAACGGACAGCCCGTCACCGAGGAGCAGATTGTTGCCTGGGCGGCTGAGGCTGAAGCCGGCTACGACGTCGAACTGCTGAAGCGGCGCGGACGTGGTCGCCCCGGCCGAGGTTCAGAGCCGTCGCAGGTGGTCGCGCTGCGCCTCACTCTGGATGAGATCGCAGCCCTCGATGCGCGCGCCGAGCGTGAAGGAAAGACTCGATCCGAAGTGATCCGAGACGCGCTGACGGCGTCAGCTGCGTGAAGGTACACGAGTCCGCGCGAAAGCACGGTATCGATCCCGAGGACGCCATTCAGGCCGCAACGTGGTCATTGTGGATCGAGGATCTCGACGACGACAGCCCCGCACGTCAGCTTCGTCTCGGATTCGACACGCACGGCCGTCTGCTCGAAACCGTGGTGCTCGTCTTCGACAGCGGCAATGAACTCGTGATCCACGCGATGCCAGCGAGGCCGCAGATGCTCGATCTGCTTCCGTGACCGGCCGCCCTCAGTGCAGGACGTCGGCCAGGTCGTACCCCGCCACGGTGTCGAGCTGGTCATAGGTGCAGGAGCGGGCCTCGCGGTCAGGGCGCCAGCGGTCGAACTGCACGGTGTGCCGGAACCGGTCGCCTTCGAGCTGGTCGTAACGCACCTCGAGCACCCGCTCCGGGCGCAGCCGCACGAACGAGACGTCCTTGGAGCCGCTGAAGCGTGAGCGTTCGCTCTCACCGGTGACGGCGCCGCCGCTCTCGTCACGCTCGACGAGCGGGGCGAGCTCTTCGACGAGCGCCTGGCGACGCGCATCGCTCCACGCGGCGACGCCGCCGACCTGCCGCAGGGTGCCGTCGCTGTCGTACAGTCCGACGAGTAGCGAACCGACGCCCGACCCGGACTTGTGGATGCGGTACCCGAGCGCGACCACATCGGCCGTGCGAGCGTGCTTGATCTTGATCAGTGTCCGCTTGCCCGGCGCGTAGGGCTGGTCGAGCGGCTTGGCGACGACCCCATCGAGGCCGGCGCCTTCGAACTCGGCGAGCCAGCGGACGGCCGCTTCGCGGTCACGGGTGGTGCGGGTGATGTGCAGCGGATGCTCGACGGACTCCATCACGCTCTCGAGCCGCGCGCGCCGCGTCTCGAAAGACTGCCCGAGCAGGTCGTCGTCCCCGTACGCGAGCAGGTCGAAGGCGATGAACATCGCCGGGGTCTCGGCGGCGAGCTTCGCGACGCGCGATGCCGCCGGGTGGATGCGCTGGCTCAGGGCCTCCCAGTCCAGGCGCTGCGCGCCCGCAGGCCCCGTGGCGACCACGATCTCACCGTCGAGCAGGCACGGACCCGGCAGCAGTTCCGGAATCGCCTCGACGAGCTCCGGGAAGTATCGGGTCAGCGGCTTCGCGCCCCGGGAGCCGATCTCGACCGTCTCGCCATCCCACGCGATCAGGCCTCGGAAGCCGTCCCACTTGGGCTCGAAGAGCAGACCGCCGGGCGTCTTCGCCGGGTCGGGCACGCCGGCGGCGGCCTTCGCGAGCATCGGGGCGGGGATTTCGTAGCGCATGCTTCCATCCTGGCCGTCGCTTCTGCTCAGCGGAAGGACGCGTGCCGGTGCACAACTCAGCAAGATTGCGAGTGGTGGGAGGGCTGAGCTGCGGAATCACGGGGCTCAGGTCGGGCGCGACGAGATTCTTGCTGAATTGTGCACGGGTGGGGAGGGGTGAGCTCAGCCGCGGAGGGCGCGGATCAGGCGAAGAGGTCGTCGAGCTCCGCAGGAGCACCCGCATCCCGCAGCGCGGTGTGGGCCGCATGCCAACCGGCCATACCGTTCACCGCGGGCCCTGGCGGAGTCGATGCCGACGCGAGGTACACCCCGCGCATCGGAGTGCGCCACGGTGCCGTGGACAGCACCGGGCGTCGCAGCGCCTGACGGATGTCGAACACCCCGCCCGAGATGTCTCCGCCGATCTCGGTCGGGTTGATCGCCTCTCGGGAGGATGCCGGCACGGCATCGTGCGCGAGGATCAGGTCACGGAAACCCGGGGCGAAGCGCTCGACCTGCGCCGTGATGAGTTCGGTGGGGTCGAGGCCCGAGCCGTTGGGCACGTGGATGTACGCCCAGAGCACGGCCTTGCCCTCGGGCGCCCGCGAGTCGTCGAACACCGACGGCTGTACGGCGAGCACGTAGGGGCGTTCGCTCACGCGGCCGCCGGCGACGGCATTCTCGCTCGCCCAGACTTCGGCGCGGGTGCCGCCGAGGTGCACGGTCGGAGCGCGTCGCACGGCGGGATTCGTCCAGGGGATCGGGCCGGCGAGGGCGAAGTCGACCTTGGCTGCCGCAGCGCCGTACCGATAACCCCGGATCGCTCGCTCATAGCCCGCGGGCACATCGGGATGCGTGAGGGCGAGACGGGGGGAGGAGTTGAGCATCAGCAGGTCGCCGCGCGCGGGATCGCCCCAGTCGAGCGTGCGGAGATCGCTGACGCGGATGCCCGTCTCGAAGGTGCCGCCGAACGACTCGACGTCGGCGATCATCGCGTCGGCGATCCGCTGCGTGCCGCCGCGGGGGTACGGCCAGCCTCCGGCGTGCCCGAGAGCGGCGAGGAGCAGGCCCGCCGCGGCGCCCGCGAGGGTCGGCTGCGGCGAGTTCGCGTGAGCGACGACGCCCGACATCAGAGCCGGGGCGGCATCGCCGAGGAAGGCACGCTCCGCCAGGGGCGTTCCCTGATCCAGCATCCGGATCGCATAGCGCATCGCCGTGACGGGGTCGCGCGGCATCCGAAGGAGCTGATTGCCGGTGAAATCGACCAGGCCCTCGATGTGCGAACTCAGCGGACGGATGCGGGCGAGCCACGCCCGTCCGTCGACGCCGAGGTCGGCCGCCGTGCGTTCGATGTCGCGCCGGGCGATCGCGGCGCGTCCACCGTCGAGCGGATGCGCGTAGGAGATCTCCGGGTCGATCCACTCGATCCGCTCAGAGAGCTTGAACGCGCGGAAGAACGGTGACGCGACGGCCGCGGGGTGCACGGCCGAGCACACATCGTGCAGGAAGCCGGGAATCGTCGACGCCTGCGTGCGCATACCGCCGCCGAGCGTGTCAGCCGCTTCGAGTACCCGTACCTCGTAGCCGGCGCGGGCGAGCGCGACGGCCGCAGCGAGCCCGTTAGGACCCGAGCCGATGATCGTCGCCCGTGCCATGACGCCAGTCTTGCACGCGTTCGCACAAGAAGCGGTCGAAGAGCGCTGCCAGACGTGCGATCCTGGAGAAGATGAAAGAAGTACAGGGGCCGACGCCCGCAGGCACCTCCCGTCCATACCGTTCGCTCAACGAAGCGCTTCGCGCGCATCGTATCGACATCTCCAACTACGCGTTCATCACGGCGCTCGTCGATACCGTCGGCATCAGCTCGTTCATCGACCGCGGTCGGTACATCGAGGCGATCCGCCGCGGCGAAGGTGCAGCGTTGCACATCGGCCGCACCTACACGAACGGCTTCACCGAGGACGAGCGTCTCGTCGTCGGCGCGACGGCCCTGCGGCTGCAGCCGAGTGAAGGGCGTCCGCCGTACTTCTACGTCGCGCACCCGACCGAGTTCATGCCGATCGCGGCGCCCAAGGCGGCGAAGCGCATCGCCCCGCGGGTGACCGCTCCTCGGGGCGAACGCCCGCCGACGCCCGTCGCCGAGCGCGACTACGGCACCTGCGACGTGTGCTTCATGGTGCGCACGGCTGCCGGTGTCTGCAGCTGCGACTGATCGGGAGCCGAGCGCGATGGCGCCGCAGAGTCTTCGCCCGGTGATCCGAACGGCCGACCTCTCCGGCTCTGACCCGGCAGGGGTCTCGGCCGCTGTGGGCGAGTATCTGCGGCAGACTGACGCGGAGAAGCACAGCGAAGGCCTTGCGCCGCCGCTGGATCACGAGGGACTCCTTCCGGAGCGCTACCGTGCCGAGGTCGACGACCCCGCCGCCGCGTACGCCGGCCTCCGGGTTCTGCTTGCGGAGGTCGCGGGCGTCGTCGCGGGCGTCGTCGTCGTTTCCGTGCACGCCGGCGCAGCCGAGATCAAGCGACTATGGGCCGCACCCGACGTGCGAGGACGCGGGATCGGGTCGGCGCTCCTCGACGCGGCCGTCGCTGTCGTCGACGGCGACGTGCGTCTCTCGGTGTGGGACTGGCGCGCCGGTGCCATCGGCCTCTACGAGTCCCGCGGGTTCGTGCGGGTTCCGAGGTGGGACGGCCGGGAACGCCTCGTGTGCATGATCCGTCCGGCTCGGTAGCGGATGCCGCCGCTCAGGCGAACGCGCTCATCCCGGTGATGTCGCGCCCGAGCAGCAGCGCCTGCACGCTCTCGGTGCCCTCGTAGGTGTGGATGGCCTCGATGTCGGCCATGTGCTGCATCACGCCGTTCTCCAGCAGGATGCCGTTGCCTCCGAGCAGGTCGCGGGCGATCGAGGCGACGCGGCGCGCGGCCCGGGTGTTGTGGAACTTCGCCAGAGACGCCTGGGTCGGGCGCAGCTCGCCAGCGGTCTCGAGATCGGCCATGCGCCGGCAGTACAGCTGCATCGCGGTGAGGTCCTCGAGCATGTGGGTCAGGCGCTCCTGCACCATCTGGAACTTCGCCAGCGGCTTGCCGAACTGGATCCGCTCCTTCGCATAGGCGAGCGACGCCTCGTAGCAGGCGGTCGCGTGACCGAGTGCCGACCAGGCGACACCCGACCGGGTGGCATACAGCACGGTCGAGGCGTCGCGGAAGCTCTTCGCTCCTGGGAGGACCGCGTCGAGCGAGACGCGGACGTCGTCGAGCCGGATGTGCGCCTGATGGATCGCCCGCAGCGAGGCCTTCCCGCGGATCACAGTGCCGGTGTAGCCCGGGGTGTCCTGCTCGACGAGGAAGCAGCGGACGGCGCCGTGCTCGGCGGCCGTCTCATCGTCGACGCGAGCCCAGACGAAGGTGATGCCGCCGGAGGCGCCGTTGCCGATCCACTTCTTCGCGCCGCGCAGGATCCAGCCGTCGCCATCGCGCCGGGACACGGTCTCGAGCGAGACCGAGTCCGATCCGTGATCCGGCTCGGTGAGCGCGAACGATCCGAGCACGGAACCGTCGGCGAGGGCCGTGAGCCACCTCTCCTGCTGGGCCGGAGAGCCGAAGAGAGCGAGTGTGCGCAGGGCGAGGCCGCCCTGCACCGCGAGGATGGTCCCGAGCGATCCGTCGCCGCGCGAGATCTCCATGTTCACCAGACCTGCTGCCAGCGGGGAGAGGCGGGTCAGCGCGGGGTGGTCGATGCCGTCCACGACGAGGTCCATCTCGCCCATGCGGCGGGCGGCGTCGAGCGGGTACTCGGCCCGATCCCAGGCATCCGCCATCTGCGGGGCGACCTCGTCGACGTAGGCCTTCGCGCGATCCCAGGCCTCGCGGTCGGCGGCGGGGATGTCGGCGAAGACGGCGTAGTAGTCGCTGTCCTGACGGCCGGTGGTGTCATACGACGAGACGCGCTCGCCGGGGAAGGGGGTGGCTTCGGTGCTCATGGTGACTCCTTCGTGGCACCAAGTATCGTACTCCTCGACACTCGGTCCCACGAGCCATCGCAGCTAGTCGAGCTCGGTCCGCAACCTTCGAGTGACCTCGGCGATCGGCATCGAACGTGGGAACACCGCCACCACGACGTCGTCGGGGGCGTCTGCCTCGGCATCCGCTCCGACGCCGTAGCGCCGACGGACGTCGGCCAGTGCCCTCTGCAGCGTCGACAGCGGCACCTTCTTCTTACCGCGGAGCAGCTGCCGCAGGACGTGATTGTGCACCGCGGTGACGAGGGCCGCGAAGCCGACGGCATCCAGCGGATCGACGCCGGGCAGCGCCCCGCGCAGGTAGTCATCGAAGAGTCGCTCGTAGCGGAAGACGGTGATGATCTCGCGCTCCCGGAGCACCGGCACCTGTCGGACGATCTGATAGCGGCGGCGCGCGAGCTCCGGATCGTGCGCGAAGTGGGCGAAGACCGATTCGGATGCCGCGCACACGGCGACCCACGGATCTTCATGCCCCTCGGCGAGGAACTCCCGCAGCTGCTCGAGAAGCACCTCGTGATCGGCGAAGACCACATCCTCCTTGCCGCCGAACTGACGGAAGAAGGTGGAGCGCGAGACGCCGGCGGCCTTGGCGATCTGCTCGACCGAGGTCTGATCGAAACCCTGCGCCTGGAAGAGCTCGAGGGCTGCGGCGACGACGGCGGCGCGCGGTTCGGGGAAGTCTCGCATAGCGAAAGCCTAGAGGTAGCGCCGCAGGAGAGCCCAGGTCGAGGTAGTAGGCTGGGGGACTGGTCGATGTCTCGACATCGAGAGAATTACCAGACAGCAGCCCAGTGAAGGAACCACAGTGGATCTGTACGAGTACCAGGCACGAGACGTTTTCGAGAAGTACGGAGTGCCGGTCCTCGCCGGCATTGTCGCGGACACTCCTGAAGAGGTGAGGGCGGCAGCCGAGAAGATCGGTGGCGTCGTCGTCGTCAAGGCTCAGGTGAAGACCGGCGGACGCGGCAAGGCGGGCGGCGTCAAGGTCGCCAAGACCCCCGATGAGGCCTACGAGGCGGCCAAGGCCATCCTCGGCCTCGACATCAAGGGCCATGTCGTCAAGCGCGTCATGGTCGCCCAGGGCGCCCGCATCGCCGAGGAGTTCTACTTCTCCGTGCTGCTCGACCGCGCCAACCGCTCCTACCTCTCCCTCTGCTCCGTCGAGGGCGGCATGGAGATCGAAGAGCTCGCGGTCGAACGCCCCGAGGCTCTCGCCCGGGTCGAGGTCAACCCTCTGACGGGCATCGACAAAGAGAAGGCCGTCGAGATCGCTCGCGCCGCCAACTTCCCCGAGGACCTTGTCGAGAAGGTCTCCGACGTCTTCGTGAAGCTGTTCGAGGTCTACAAGGGTGAGGACGCGACGCTCGTCGAGGTCAACCCGCTGGTCCGCACCGAGGAGGGCGACATCATCGCGCTCGACGGCAAGGTCACGCTCGACGACAACGCCTCCGAGATCCGTCACCCCGAGCACGAAGAGCTCGAGGACAAGGACGCCGCCGACCCGCTCGAGGCGAAGGCCAAGAAGTCGGGCCTGAACTACGTCAAGCTCGACGGCCAGGTCGGCATCATCGGCAACGGCGCGGGCCTCGTCATGTCGACGCTCGACGTCGTCGCCTACGCCGGTGAGGCGCACGGCGGCGTGAAGCCCGCCAACTTCCTCGACATCGGCGGCGGCGCCTCGGCTGAGGTCATGGCCAACGGCCTCGACGTCATCCTCGGCGACCCGCAGGTCAAGAGTGTGTTCGTCAACGTCTTCGGCGGCATCACGGCGTGCGACGCCGTCGCCAACGGCATCAAGGGCGCTCTCGAGACCCTCGGCGCCGCGGCTTCCAAGCCGCTCGTCGTCCGCCTCGACGGCAACCGCGTCGAAGAGGGTCGCGCGATCCTCGCGGAGTACGCGCACCCGCTCGTCACCCTGGCCGCCACCATGGACGAGGGCGCCGACAAGGCCGCCGAGCTCGCCAACGCCTGACCCGGCGCTGAGACACAAGGACTGAAGAAATGTCGATCTACCTCAACAAGGACTCCAAGGTCATCGTCCAGGGCATCACCGGCGGCGAGGGCACCAAGCACACGGCACTCATGCTGAAGGCCGGAACCCAGGTCGTCGGCGGCGTGAACGCCCGCAAGGCCGGCACCACGGTCGCGCACACCGACAAGGACGGCAACGCCGTCGAGCTCCCCGTCTTCGGCTCGGTCGCCGAGGCGATCAAGGAGACCGGCGCCGACGTGTCGATCGCCTTCGTTCCCGGCGCTTTCACGAAGGACGCGATGGTCGAGGCCATCGACGCCGAGATCCCGCTGCTCGTCGTCATCACCGAGGGCGTGCCCGTCGGTGACGCGGCCGAGGCGTGGGCCTACACGCAGAGCAAGGGCGACAAGACCCGCATCATCGGCCCGAACTGCCCCGGCATCATCACCCCCGGTGAGGCGCTCGTGGGCATCACGCCGGCGAACATCACCGGCAAGGGCCCGATCGGCCTCGTGTCGAAGTCGGGTACGCTGACGTACCAGATGATGTTCGAGCTGCGCGACCTGGGCTTCTCGACTGCCATCGGCATCGGCGGCGACCCGGTCATCGGCACCACGCACATCGACGCGCTCGCCGCGTTCGAGGCCGACCCCGAGACCAAGGCCATCGTCATGATCGGCGAGATCGGCGGCGACGCCGAAGAGCGCGCGGCCGAGTACATCAAGGCGCACGTCACGAAGCCGGTCGTCGGCTACGTCGCGGGCTTCACGGCTCCCGAGGGCAAGACCATGGGTCACGCCGGCGCGATCGTCTCCGGCTCGGCCGGTACGGCTCAGGCGAAGAAGGAGGCCCTCGAGGCCGCTGGAGTCAAGGTCGGCAAGACGCCGTCCGAGACCGCCGACCTGATGCGTGCGATTGTAGAGTCGCTCTGATCTGAGTTACCCTTGAAACGAAGGCCCCGGACTCCACTCTGGGGCCTTCCTTCATGCCCGGACGGCGGTGGTTTCGGCATCCGCACCCACGTTTTGCGGCCGATGGCAGCTTCCGCGGCCATATCCCGCTCAGGTGGCCGCAGAAGTTCGGGATGGCCGCAGAACTTGACCTTCGGGGATCGCCCGCGGACGACGAAGGGGCGGATGCCGCAGCATCCGCCCCTTCGCGCATCCCGGACTAGATCCCGACGCCGAAGAGCGCCTCGATCGGTCCGCGTGCGAAGAAGATCAGGAACCCCACCCCGACCACCCACAGCAGCGGGCTGATGCTCTTGGCCTTGCCCGAGAACGCGTGGATGATCACCCAGCTGACGAAGCCCGCCCCGATGCCGTTCGCGATCGAATACGTCAGTGGCATGACAGAGACGGTGAGGAACACGGGCAGCAGCACGCGGAAGTCGGTGAAGTCGATGTGGCGGATCTGCGCCATCATCATCGCGCCGACGATGATCAGGGCCGCCGCCGCGATCTCGGTCGGGACGATCGACGTCAGGGGAGTGAGGAACATCGCGATCAGGAACACGACGCCCGTGACGACGTTCGCAAGGCCGGTACGGGCTCCCTCGCCGATTCCAGCTCCGGACTCGATGAACACCGTGCTCGACGACGACGAGGTCGCTCCACCGGCGATCGCACCGACGCCCTCGACGACCAGGGCCGACTTGATGCGGGGGAAGTCTCCGTTGTCGTCGGCGAGGTTTGCCTCTTTGGCGAGGCCCGTCATGGTGCCCATGGCGTCGAAGAAGTTCGTGAAGAGCAGGGTGAAGACGATCATCACCAGCGCGACGATGCTGACCTTGCCGAAATCGAACGAGAAGTCGACGGCGCCGACGAGGCTCAGGTCGGGGATGCTGACGGGCGAGCCGTTGAGCGCGGGAACCGTCAGGCCCCACCCGCCCGGGTTGACCACGTTGCCCTCGTCGTCGAAGCCGCGCGGGCCGATCTGCCAGATGGCCTCGACGATCACGGCGAGCAGGGTGCCGCCGATGAGGCCGATGAGCATGCCGCCCTTGACCTTCAGCGCCACGAGGGTGCCGGTGAGCAGGAGCGTGACGACGAACAGCAGGCTCGGCACGGTGGCGACCGAACCGTCGACACCGAGACCGACGGGCGGCGACGAGGCGCCGGTGGCCGTGACGAAGCCGGAATTGACGAACCCGATGAACGCGATGAACAGGCCGATGCCGACCGTGATCGCGATCTTCAGCTGGAATGGCACCGCATCGAAGATCGCCTTCCGCAGCCCCGTGGCCGCGAGCAGCACGATGATCACACCGTTGATCATGACGAGCGCCATCGCCTCGGGCCAGGTGACCTGGCCGACGACTGAGAAGGCGACGAAGGCGTTGATGCCGAGTCCGGCTGCGAAGCCGAACGGCAGGCGGGTGACGAGTCCGAACAGGATGGTCATGACGCCGGCGGTCAGCGCGGTCGCCGCACCCACGGCGTTGAACGCGAGCATGTCGCCCGCGACGTCGGGCTTCCCGGACAGGATGATGGGGTTCAGGATCACGATGTACGCCATCGTGACGAAGGTGACCAGACCGCCGCGGATCTCGGTGCCGACCGTCGATCCTCGCTTGCTGATCTCGAAATAGCGGTCGAGAGCGCTCGTGGGCTCGCTGGGCGCGTGGGAACGGGACGGGGCAGTTGTCATCGGGGGAACCTCCGGAGAAGACGCTATCGTGTCGTCGGCCCCGCGCGCGCCCGCAGGGGGAGTGCAGCAACTCGTCGTAGTCTCGATTCGATATGCAACGCCTCCTCGTCGCGCTCCTCGCCGCCTTCGACGCCGCCATCGCCGCGGCCGTCGGACTCGTCGTGCTGCTCGCGCCGTTGACCCTGCTGTGGACGCTCGCGTTCGGTATCACGGCGGACTGGGGCGCGCTCTGGCCGCTCACCGGGACGCTCTGGGAATTCGGTCACGGCGTGCCGCTCGAGGTGGCCATCCCCGACGCCCTCATCGTGGCGCTCGGCCTCCCCGGCGAGGCCGCGGGCTTCGTCGTGTCGATCACCCCGCTGGCGTTCCTGCTGTTCACCCTGCTCTTCGCCGCGCGCTCCGGGGCGCGCGCTGCGAGTGCCGGTGCCTGGCTGCTCGGCGCACTCTCCGGCACGGTCGTCTTCGGTCTGATCGCGACCGGTGTGGCGCTCAGCGCACGGCTGGAGGCTGCGAAGACCTCGCTGACGCTGGCGATCCTGCTGCCCGCTCTGGTCTACCTCGTGGGCGCGGTCTGCGGTGGGGTGCGCAAAGCCTGGAATGAGGGCGACGGCGGCCTCCTGGATCGCGTCCATGACATGCTGCACTCGCGGGAGGACTGGGCGCCGGTTCCTGCGGCGATCGCGCGGGGCACGGCCTTCGTGATCGTGGCTCTGACCGGCGTGGGGGCGCTCGCGCTCGCGGTGATGGTCGCGCTTCGCGGCGGGGAGGTCGTCGCACTGTTCCAGGCCGCGCGCGTCGATGTGCTCGGCCTGACGGTCATGACCCTCGGCCAGCTCGTCTATCTGCCGACGCTCATCGTCTGGGTCCTGTCATGGCTCGCCGGTCCCGGCTTCGCCGTCGGCGTCGGCACCGCGGTCTCGCCGGCGGGGACGCAGCTCGGTGTCGTGCCCGGCATCCCCGTGTTCGGTCTGCTCCCCGAGAACAGCTCGATCTGGATGCTCATCGTCGTGCTCGTCCCCATCGCCGCCGGCGCTGTCGCCGGCTGGGCGGTGCGCTCCCGCCTGGTCTGGGAGGGCACTCCGCTCGGGATGCCGCAGCGGTCGGTCATCGTCCTCGGCCTGGGCGTCGTGACAGCGGGAGTCGCCGCGATCGCCGGCATGCTGGCCTCCGGGTCGATGGGGCCAGGGCGCCTCGCGGAGGTCGGGCCCTCGCCCCTTCCGTTCGCGCTCGCCCTCGGCGGCGAGGTGCTCCTCGGAGCAGCCATCCTGCTGCTCTCACCGCGTCATCGGGACGAACTGGCAGAGGAGCGGACCGATCGATGGCTGGCCGAGATGTCGGCCGACCCGCTCGTCGTGGGAGCGGACGAGGGGACGGATGCCGCGCCCGTCGCGGCATCCGCCCTGACGCCGTCTTCCGGTCCCGCGCCTTTCGACGACACGGCGCCGCTCGACGACCAGCGCGGTTTCGTGATCCCGAAGCGCGACCCGTCCGACCGCCCCGACTGACCGTCGCTGAACGATGCGAAAACCCGGCGGGACCGGGCCGCACGCCCCGGTAGACTGGGCGCGTGCTCACGGTCGCCGTACTCATCTCGGGCACCGGCTCGAATCTTCGCGCCCTCCTCGAGGCCGCTCGTCACCCCGATTTCCCCGCCAGGGTCGTGGTGGTCGGTGCCGACCGCGAAGCCGACGGGCTCGCCCACGCCGAGGCGTTCGGCATCCCCAGCTTCACCGTCCCCTGGCACGAGCACGACAGTCGCGAGGCATGGGGGGAGGAGCTCGGGCGCCAGCTCGCCGTCTGGAGCCCCGACCTGGTCGTCCTCAGCGGACTCATGCGCCTTCTGCCGCCGGCGCTGGTCGCCGAGTACTCACCGCGCCTGCTCAACACCCATCCCGCGTTCCTGCCGGAGTTCCCGGGGGCGCACGGCGTGCGCGATGCGCTGGCCGCCGGGGCGAGCGAGACCGGCGCCAGCGTCATCGTCGTCGACGACGGCGTCGACACCGGACCGATCCTCGCGCAGGAGCGCGTGCCGATCCTTCCCGGCGACACCGAGCACAGCCTGCACGAGCGCATCAAACCCGTCGAACGGCGTCTGCTCATCGACGTGGTGCGTGCCATCGCCACCGGCGAGCTCGTCCTGACGCCCGCATCCTGACCTCTTACACCCGACGCACCTCACGCACGAAGGAGCCCACCATGGCCGGTCCCCGCCACGACCCCACGCTCTACCGCGATCGCGATACCGTGCCGATCCGGCGCGCGCTCGTCTCGGTGAGCGACAAGTCCGACCTGCTCGTGCTCGCGAAGGCCCTGGCGGATGCCGGCGTGGAGATCGTGTCGACCGGATCGACAGCCGCGACGATCCGCGACGCCGGGTTCGAGGTGACCGACGTCGCCGCCGTCACCGGTGTCGCCGAGATGCTCGACGGTCGCGTGAAGACGCTGCACCCGAAGGTGCACGGCGGCCTCCTCGCCGATCTGCGCCTCGCCGACCACGAGCGTCAGCTGAACGAGCTCGAGATCGCGCCGTTCGAGCTCGTCGTCGTGAACCTGTACCCATTCGTGGAGACCGTCGCCTCCGGTGCCGTCGGCGATGACGTGGTCGAGCAGATCGACATCGGCGGTCCGGCGATGGTCCGTGCCGCGGCGAAGAACCACGCCAACGTCGCGATCGTGGTGTCTCCGCAGTCCTACCCCGCAGTGATCTCTGCGATCGGCGACGGCGGCACGACGCTGTCGCAGCGCCGCGAGCTCGCCGCACGGGCGTTCGCGCACACCGCGGCCTACGACACGGCCGTCGCCCAGTGGTTCGCCGAGGGGACGCTCAGCGAGCCCGACGACCTGCCCGTGCACCTGACGATCCAGGCGGAGCGTCTCGCGACCCTGCGCTACGGCGAGAACTCGCACCAGCGCGCCGCGATCTACACGCGCGCCGGAGGACACGGCATCGCCCAGGCGACACAGCTGCAGGGCAAGGAGATGTCGTACAACAACTATGTCGATGCGGATGCCGCGCTGCGCGCCGCCTACGACATGGTGAAGCCGGCCGTCGCCATCATCAAGCACGCCAACCCCTGCGGGATCGCGACCATGGCGCCGAACGCCTTGGACCCGATCGCCAGCGCCCACATCCGTGCGCACGAGTGCGACCCCGTCTCGGCGTATGGCGGAGTGATCGCCGCGAACGGCACCGTGACGCTCAAGATGGCCGAGAACCTGAAGGACATCTTCACCGAGGTCATCGTCGCGCCGTCGTTCGAGCCGGCCGCCCTCGAGGTGTTCAAGGCGAAGAAGAACCTGCGTCTGCTGCAGCTGCCCGAGGACTGGCAGCAGGAGAAGGCGGACGTGCGCCTCGTCTCCGGAGGACTGCTGCTGCAGGATGCCGACCGCTTCCCCGACGACATCAGCTCAGTCGCCAAGAACTGGGAGCTGGTGTCGGGCGAGCGTCCGAGCGAGGACGAGATGGTGAACCTCATCTTCGCGTGGAAGGCCTGCCGCGCGGTGAAGTCGAACGCGATCGTGCTCGCCAAGGAGAGCGCCACGGTCGGAGTCGGCATGGGCCAGGTCAACCGCGTCGACTCGTGCCGCCTCGCGGTCGAGCGCGCCGGGGGTCGCGCGGCCGGGTCGGTCGCGGCATCCGATGCCTTCTTCCCGTTCGCGGACGGCGCGCAGGTGCTGATCGACGCCGGTGTCACGGCCATCGTCCAGCCCGGCGGTTCGGTGCGCGACGAAGAGGTCGTGGATGCCGCCCGCAAGGCCGGCGTCACGATGTTCTTCACCGGGGAGCGGCACTTCTTCCACTGAGTCCGGCTCGTCGCGTCGAGACCCCCGGTTGCCGCCGAGACCCCGTCCTGCTGACGTACGCAGGCCGGGGTCTCGGCGGCAATCCGGGGTCTCGGCTCAGGGACTGACCGCGATGTCCGATTTCCGCCAGTCGATGTCGGCGGTCGGTGGCAGAGTGAAGTCATGAGCTTCCCCGTCACCGACTTCGACGAACGCTACCGTGCGATCAATGCCCGCGACACGCGCTTCGACGGGCAGTTCGTCACGGCGGTGCGGTCCACCGGCATCTACTGCCGCCCGAGCTGCCCCGCGCGCACACCGAAGCCGCAGAACGTCACGTTCTATCCGACGAGTGCGGCGGCGCACGAGGCGGGCTATCGCGCCTGCAAGCGCTGCCTTCCCGAGGCGGCTCCCGGCTCGCCGGCGTGGGATGTGCGCGGCGACACCGCGGCCAGGGCCATGCGTCTCATCGCCGACGGGGTCATCGAGCGCGAAGGGGTCCCGGGGCTCGCGGCGCGGCTCGGGTACTCGTCGCGGCATCTCACCAGGCTCCTCAGCACCGAGCTGGGCGCCGGCCCCCTCGCTCTCGCCAGGGCGCATCGGTCGCACACCGCGCGGATGCTGCTCGTGGGTACCGACATGTCGGTTTCCGACGTCGCGTTCTCCTCGGGATTCGCGAGCATCCGTCAGTGCAACGACACGATCCGAGAGGTGTTCGGGCTCACGCCGGGTGAGCTGCGCGCCCGACGTCGCACGTCCGGAATCGAGGCGGCTCCCGGAACCATCGATCTCGTGCTGCCCTACCGCGGACCGCTCGATGCGAGCGGGATCTTCGCCTGGATGAGCGCCCGTGCGCTCCCGGGCGTGGAAGAGGCAACAGGCACCTCGTTCTCGCGTCACCTCCGCATGGCAGGAGGACCGGCGTGGTTCGAGGTGCACCGAGACGCGGGTGAGCGCCTGCACCTCCGCGCCCGCGTCACCCAGCTGGGCGACCTGGCTCCGCTCGTCGCGACGGTCCGCCGCATCTTCGATCTCGATGCCGACCCGATCGCGGTCAACGAGTCACTCGCGTCGCATCCCGAGCTCGCACCTCTCGTGGCCCGCACGCCCGGCATCCGTGTGCCGGGATCAGCCGACCCCCACGAGATGCTCATCCGAGCGATGATCGGGCAGCAGATCACCGTCGTGGCCGCCCGAACGGCCCTCAGCGGGCTCGCGGAGGCACTGGGGGAGAAGCTGTCCGGCTCTTCCGACGCTCCGGGCGGCGAAGGGCTGCTCTTTCCGACGATGCAGGCGATCGCCGAGCACGGCGCCGAGGTGCTGCGCGGTCCGGCGGCCCGCATCCGCGCCATCACCGGTGCCGCGGCAGCGCTTGCCGACGGATCGCTCCGACTCACCGTCGGCGATGACGGGGTCGCACAGCGGGTCGCACTGCTTGCCATGCCCGGTATCGGCCCTTGGACGGCGGACTACGTGCGCATGCGTGTGCTCGGCGACCCCGACATCCTGCTCCCGGGCGACGTCGCGCTGCGAGCCGGAGCGGCGGCATCCGGTCTCCCCGGCGAACCCCGGGCACTCACCGCCTGGGCCGAGCGCGCGGCGCCCTGGCGCAGCTATCTCAGCGCGCATCTCTGGCGCGCCGCGCCGGTGCGACCACCGCGCTCCCCTCGAAGGCTCACTCTGAAGGAGACATCATGACCGCGATCATCCAGACCATCGACACCGCCGACGGGCCTTTCACGATCCTCGCCGACGAACAGCAGCGGGTCCTCGCGTCCGGCTGGACGGTCGACCAAGCATCGATCGTGGGGCGGCTCGCCGCCAGTGCCAGGCCCGACGACATCCGTGAGGGGGAGACGGATGCTGCGGACGCCACCCTCGCCTACTACGCCGGCGACCTCACCGCGATCGATGCGGTCGCTGTGAAGCAGACCGGCACGATCCTGCAGCTCGCCGGTTGGGCTGAGTTGCGAGCGATCGACCCCGGCGTGCCGCTCACCTACACCTCGTTCGCCGCTCGACTCGGCAACCCGCGGGCGGTGAGAGCGGCAGCATCCATCTGTGCGCGCAACGCCCCGGCCCTGTTCGTGCCATGTCACCGCGTGCTCCGCACCGACGGAAGCCTCGGCGGCTTCGCCTGGGGACTCCCGGTGAAAGAGAGCCTGCTCGCCAGGGAGGGGGCCCGTGTGACGACCGCCGTGTGACGATCGCGTTACTTCCCTGGCCCGTTCGGGCGATGTGTCCGAACGGCGCCGGGGATGACGGCAGGATGGACGCATGATCGATACCCGGGCAGCTGAACTCCACCGCCGCTCCCTCGTCGCCGACGCGCACAACGACCTGCTCTGCGCCGTCGCGACTCGGCCGGTGGCGCAATGGGCATCGTTCTTCCGCGCGCAGTGGCTGCCGCAGCTGCAGGCCGGAGGTGTCGATCTGCAGATCCTCCCGGTGTTCGTCGATGAGGAGTATCGGCCGGAGGGGTCGCTGCGCCGCACGCTCCGCATGATCGAGGCGGCGCACCGGTTGGTCGAGGGCAATGCGGATGCCGTGAGTCTCTGTCTCACCGGCGCCGACATCGACCGCGCGGTCGCCGAGGGGCGCATCGCCCTGGTCCTCGCTCTTGAAGGGATGCCGGGAATCGCCGACGACATCGAGCTGCTGGAGACGGTGTACCGGCTCGGCGTGCGCGTCGGATCGGTCGCCCACTTCGGTCGGAGCTCCTTCGCCGACGGGAGCGGAGAGGACGCAGCGGGCAGCAGACTCACCCGTTCCGGGGTCCACGCGCTCGCCGAGATGGAGCGGATGGGAATGATCTTCGACATCAGCCACCTCGGTGCCGCAGGCGTCGATCACGTGCTCGAACTCGCCATCCGCCCGGTCATCGCGACGCACTCGTCGGCGCGGGCCCTCTTCGACCATCACCGCAACCTCACGGACGAGCAGCTCGCCGGGGTCGCCGCGGGCGGGGGTGTGGTCTGCGTCAACTTCTTCGCGTCCTACCTGCACGCCGACACGCACACCGTCGACACCCTGGTCGATCACCTCGAACATGCGGTGTCGATTGCAGGGATCGAGCATGTGGGCATGGGGCCGGACTTCGTCCGCGAGGTCCTGGAAGACACCACAGCACCATGCTGCGTGGAAGAACTGGTCGAGGGAGTCCCGGTCGACTGCTACATCCCCGGGCTCGAAGGGCCGGCGGGACTGCCGCTCGTCACAGAGGCCCTGCTGCGCCGGGGCTGGAACGAGGCCGACATCCTTGCCGTCCTGGGAGGGAACGTGCAGCGACTTCTGCGGAGCGAACTCGGCGGTGCGCGGCGGGGCTGACCGCCTCCGCCGGGCAGATTCGCGATCTCGGATCGCGGATCGCGGATCGCGGATCGCGGATCGGGAATGACTCTTGCATCCAGCTGGTTCACAGCAATAGGCTGGTGGGCTGTCGCGCCGACCGGACGACATCGCCGAGCCTGAGGAGGACATCATGATCTCGATCGCCACCGTGCGGATCGCCGCTCTCGGCTCGACCCCGGCGCGCCCGCGCTCCTAGAGCCTCTCCTCTCTGCATCGGATGCCGGACTCCACGAGTCCGCGCGTGCGTCCGCGCCCCCGTCGCAACCGTTCTTCCATACGAAACTCATCTGAGAGACATGTCTTCCTCGCCTTCCCCCCAAAACTCTTCCCCCTCGTCGACCCTCTCCACTCCGGCCGCACTGTCGCGCCTGAAGCCCTTCGTGAAGCCGGTCATCTGGCGTCTCGCCGGCGGTGCCGCCAGCGCGCTCGTCGCCGCCATCATCGCCCTGATGATCCCGATCGTCCTCGAGCAGATCATGGGCGGACCCGTTCGCTCGGGCGAGATCAGCGCCATCGTCTTCGGCTCGCTGATCGTCTTCGCCCTCGCGCTCGGCGAGGCGCTCATGGTCTGGCTGCGCCGCCAGTTCGTCCTGAACCCGGCCACCGAGGTTGAGTACCAGATGCGCACGACGCTGTACTCGCGTCTGCAGACGCTGCCGGTGTCCTTCCACGACCGCTGGCAGTCCGGTCAGCTCCTCAGCCGCATGATGCAGGACATCGGCCTCATCCGCCGGTGGCTCGCCTTCGGTCTCGTCCTGCTGGTCGTGAACATCCTCACGATCGCCATCGGCTCGGTGCTGCTGTTCCGCTGGCACTGGCTGCTGGGCACGATCTTCCTCGTGACCGCCATCCCGCTGTGGGTGCGCGGATACCTGTTCGAGAAGCGCTACGGCGCGCTCACGCGTCGCAGCCAGGACCAGGCCGGCGACCTCGCCACCAGCGTCGAGGAGAGCGTGCACGGCATCCGCGTGCTGAAGGCCTTCGGTCGTGGCAAGCACGCATTGAGCCGGTTCAGCCGTCAGGCCGAGACGCTCCGCGAGACCGAGATGAGCAAGGCCGGAGCGATCGCGTCGATCTGGTTCTGGCTCGACCTCATGCCTCAGATCGCTTTCGGCCTCAGTCTGATGTCGGGCATCTGGTTGATCTCACAGGGCGCGATCGACCTGCCCGAGCTGTTCGCTTTCTTCGCGATGGCGACCGTGCTGCGTTGGCCGATCGAGTCGATCGGCTTCCTGTTCTCGTTCATGCTCGACGCCCGGACGGCCACCGATCGCGTCTTCGAGATCTTCTCGGAGATCAACACGATCACCGACCCGGAGAACCCGGTGCACATCGAGCACCCTCGGGGCGAGCTCGCCTTCGAGAACGCGCACTTCCGCTACCAGGACGCCGGCGCCAACGAGCGCGACCTGCTGGACGGCATCGATCTGGTGCTGCGCCCGGGCGAGACCATGGCCGTGGTCGGACTCACCGGCAGTGGGAAGACGACTCTCACCACGCTCCCGGCGCGTCTGTACGACGTCACCGGAGGTCGCGTGACCCTCGACGGCGTCGATGTGCGGGACCTTCCGCTGTCGGAGCTGCGGCAGCACATCGCCATGGCTTTCGAGGACGCGACCCTGTTCTCGGCATCCGTTCGGGAGAACGTGCTCCTCGGCCGCGCCGAACTCGACATTCACAGCCCGGAGGCGGAGGCCGTCCTGCGCGAGGCACTCGACGTCGCCCAGGCGTCGTTCGTGGACTCGCTGCCCGAGGGCGTCGAGACGGTCATCGGCGAGGAGGGGCTCAGTCTCTCCGGCGGGCAGCGTCAGCGTCTCGCCCTTGCCCGTGCGGTCGCAGCCAAGCCACACGTACTGGTCCTCGACGATCCGCTGTCGGCGCTCGATGTCGACACCGAGGCCCTCGTCGAAGAGGCGCTGCGCCACGTGCTCGCCGACACGACGGCGCTGGTCGTGGCACACCGCCCGTCCACCGTCGCGCTCGCCGACCGGGTCGCACTGCTCGAGGCGGGACGCGTGACCGCAGTCGGCACCCACAGCGACTTGCTGCGCACCAGCCGCCACTACCGGCACGTGATCTCCAGCCTGGAGGCCGAGGAGGCTGCCCGCACCGGTGCCATCCCGATCATCCGGATGGAACCGGATGACGAGACGACTCTGGAAGACGAGAAGAAGGAGGTGCAGGCATGAGCTCCGCGATCACCGGTACCCGGGATGAGGACCGCTCCCGCTACACCCGCGACGAGAGCAAGGCGATCCGTCGTCGTTCGCTGCGTCTGCTCGGTTCGCTCGTGCGCCCGCTGAAGGGGCAGGTCATCCTGGCCGGTCTCGTGCTGGTGATCTCCACGGCCCTTCAGGTCGCGGGTCCGATCCTGATCAGCATCGGACTCGACCGGGCTCTGCCGGCCGTGCTCGAAGAGGCCGACTGGATGCCGACGCTCCTGATCGGATTCATCTACCTGTTCGCGGGAGCGGCCGCCGCCGTGCTCATCGCCTGGTACGTGCTGATCGCCGCCCGGATCACGCAGGCGGTACTGCTGGATCTGCGCAAGCGCATCTTTCTGCACACGCAGCGCCTGAGCCTGGAGTTCCACGAGTCGTACACCTCGGGGCGCATCATCTCGCGTCAGACGAGCGACCTGGACTCGATCCGCGAGCTCCTCGACGGGGGTCTCAACAACCTCGTGTCCGGCGTGCTGTTCGGCGCCTTCACGTTCGTCGCGCTGCTCATCTGGGATTGGCAGTCCGGCGTGATCCTGGCGCTGGCCGGCATCCCGCTGTTCCTGCTGATGCGCTGGTTCTACTCGCGGTCGCAACTCGTGTTCCGCGAGTCCCGCGTGATCAGCGCGAAGGTGATCGTGCACTTCGTCGAGACCATGACCGGCATCCGTGCCGTCAAGGCGTTCCGCAAGGAGCCGCGCAACGACGAGACCTTCCAGAAGGTCGCCGGCGACTACCGCGACATCAACCGCCGGTCGATGCTGCTGTTCGGCACGTTCGAGCCCGGGCTGATGGCCGTCGCGGCGCTCACTCTCGGCGTGGTCGTGCTGTGGGGCGGCATCCGGGTGTCCGAGGGTGCGCTCACGGTGGGTGTGCTGTTGTCGGCGGTGCTGTACGTGCGCAACTTCTTCGCGCCGATGCAGGAGATCGCGATGTTCCTGAACTCCTACCAGTCGGCCACGGCCGCTCTGGAGAAAGTGTCGGGCGTGCTCGAAGAGGTCCCGACCGTTCCGGACCCCGAGAAGCCGGTCGACCTCTGGGAATCGCGCGGTCATGTCAGGTTCGATGAGGTGACCTTCGGTTACAACGGCGAGAAGACGATCCTCCCGAACTTCTCGCTCGACATCCCCGCGGGTCAGACGATCGCGCTGGTGGGTACGACCGGTGCGGGCAAGTCCACGCTGGCCAAGCTCATCTCGCGGTTCTACGACCCGTCGAAGGGTCGCGTCACGCTCGACGGCGTCGACCTGCGGTCGCTGCACCCGAAGGACCTCCGCCGCGCGATCGTCATGGTCACGCAGGAGGCCTACCTGTTCAGCGGGACCGTCGCGGACAACATCGCTCTGGGAAAGCCCGACGCGACGCTCGACGAGATCCGCGCCGCTGCCCGCGCCGTCGGTGCGGACGGGTTCATCTCGTCGCTGCCCGACGGGTACAGCACCGATGTCAACAAGCGCGGCGGCCGTGTCTCGGCGGGACAGCGTCAGCTGATCTCGTTCGCTCGCGCGTTCCTCGCCGACCCCTCGGTGCTGATCCTCGACGAGGCCACGGCTTCGCTGGACATCCCGTCGGAGCGCCTGATCCAGGACGCGCTGCAGACCCTGCTGAAGGACCGCACCGCGATCATCATCGCGCACCGCCTCTCGACGGTCGCGATCGCTGATCGGGTGCTGGTCATGGAGCACGGCCGCATCATCGAGGACGACACCCCGGAGGCGCTCATCGGGGGCACCGGGAAGTTCGCCCAGCTGCACGCGGCGTGGCAGGAGACCCTGGTCTAGTCGCCTCTCGCCGGCGGTGGAGCTGGCATCTCTCGCCGGCCTGCGTCAACTTCTGCGGCCATTCTCAACTTCTGCGGCCACATCCGAGTGATATGGCCGCAGAAGCTTGGATGGGCCGCAGAGGTTGCCTCCGCGCTCATGCCCGACGTGCGCGGGATGCCGGAGCCAGGTGCAGCCCCCGAGCGATCGCCGCCGTGATCGTCGCTTCGACCCGGGCCCAGTCGTGGACGATCTGCGCGTACGTGAAACGGAACACCGTGTACCCGCGCAGACGCAGCTCCGCATCGTGGGCGACGTCCCGGCTGCGATCCGCGGATGACGAATGATGGGCGAAGCCGTCGATCTGCACGACCAGGTGGCTGCCGATCACGACATCGACCGGGTGCCCCGCGAGGACGACCTGCTGCCGCAGCGGCACGCCCCAAGAGCTCAGTCGCACGACGAACAAGGTCTCGATCCCGGAATCGGACCTCCCCTCGACTGTCACCGCGAGGTCGCGCGAGGCGCTGCTCGGCCATCGCACCGCCCGCAGGGACTCGAGATCCAGCGACTCCGCCCTGACCGCGGAGTCCCAGATCGAGAGCGCATCCTCCCTGACGAAGCACTGGGCGATATGGGTGAGGGCGTCCTCGACGGATGCCGTCAGCGCGCGCGGTCCGCGATCGACAAGGGGCGCAGCCCAGTGCAGGATGGCCTCGTCGTGATGCTTGTGCGCGTTCGTGCCGACGTGAAGATGGAGCTGGGACGTGGCGCCGTCGGGCACCCACCATCCGCGATGTCGTGCGAGCGAGATGCAGGTCAGGCGAGCGGATGCCGTCGCGGCAGCCGTCAGATCGGCCGGTGCGCTCGGCAGCGCGATCCATCGTGCGCGAAGACGGCGGACGGCGCCCGCGCGGATCGCCGCGCGAACCCGATCCGGCGGGAATCCCCAGGCGGCGGCATCCGCCCGATGTGCGATGCCGCCCCGCGTCGCGAGCCATTCGACCAATGTCATCGGCCCAGGATGCCGTTGTGCAGCGGGGCCCATGGGTCGTGCGACCAGTCGTGGGGGAGAACCTGTGCGAGCGTCCGGCTGTGCAGGAACAGACCACGACCAACTTCTGCGGACATCTGCAACTTCTGCGGCCACTTCACGCGGATGCGGCCGCAGAAGTGGGGATCGGCCGCAGAAGTTGATAGGTACACGCGGATGCGGCCGCAGAAGTCCGGGTGGGCTTCGGAAGTTGAGCACGGCCGGAGCGGGTCGTCCGCAGCGCTGCGCGGACACGCGCCCGCTGTCCAGCCTCCGTGGGTAGCATCGAAGCATGGACCCGTTGCTGCTCATCGTGGAGTGGTGGTGGGTTGCGCCGTCCGCGGTCGCGGCGGGAACGATGGGGGTGATCGGGGTGAACCGACGCAACAGCACGACCAGCGGCAGACGGCTTGCCGTCGATGCCGCGCGGCATGACCTCCGGTCAGCGCAGCAGACGTCGGCCGAGCGGCGCACGGCGCTCAAGATCGCGCGCGCCGACCTCACGAGAATCCTCGCCGAGCGCGCCGCTCAGCGCGCGACGGCGGATCAGGTCGCCGCGGCACGACGGATGCTGCGCGAGAGGGAGCGCGATGCGAAGGCCGCCTCGGCAGACGTGCGCGCCCGCCAGGTGCGTCTCAATGCGGCGCGGGCGGCGATCCCTGCGGCATCCGCACCGCGCCCGCTCGACCGTCTCCAGGCCGAGCACGATGCCGTCATCGGGCGCTGGATGCGCTACGAGACGGATGCGGCGCTGCAGATCAGTTACCCGGCGATGACCGACGTCAAACGCCCCGAGACAGCGGCATACCTGCGTGCCGTCGACCACGCGAAGGAGATGCGGTGGGCGGCATCCGGCCGCGTGACGCCCGCCGAGTTCGCCGCGTACCGGGATGCCGTCGCGGAGCTCGAGCGCGCTTTTGAGGCAGCGGAGCACGCGGCGAAGGTGCAGGCCGGCGAGGCGACGTCCATCCCCGCCTGGCAGGATGCGGCGCAGGACGTGCTCAGCAGGTCGGCCGAGGCGATCGACCGCGCGGCAGGCGCGGCGGCATCCGCTCTCTCGGCGTGGACCGCACGCCGACGTCCGCCGGCTGACAAGCACTAACCGAGGGCAGCGCCCGGACGAGGTGGTCCCTGTCTCCGAGGAAGTGACCCGCAGGTCGACCCGCCCTACGCTCCGACCGTCCGCGTACGTACCAGCTCGCGGTACCACTGGCCCGAGTCCTTAACGGTGCGCTCGAGCGTGTCGAAGTCGACCCGCACGATGCCGAAGCGCTTGGCGTAGCCATAGCCCCACTCGAAGTTGTCGAGCAGCGACCAGACGAAGTAGCCGCGCAGGTCGACACCGCGCTCGAGCGCCCGATGCGCCGCCGTGAAGTGCCGGCGCAGATAGTCGGTGCGCTCGGGGTCGGGAACGGAACCGTCCTCGGCCACCTCGTCCTCGAAGGCCGCGCCGTTCTCGGTCACCATGAGCGCCTGCTCGGGGAACTGCTCCGACAGGGAGACGAGCAGCTCCTCGAGACCTTCCGGAGCGATGTTCCAGCCCATCGCGGTGTACGGTCCCGGCTGCTCGACGAACTCGACGACGCCGTCGCTGCCCGGCCACGCCGTGCCGCCCTCGGTGCCCTTGTGGCCGTCGTTCTGCTGCTTCGGCGAGACGCCGTCCCAGAGTCGCACGGTCGCGGTGGAGTAGTAGTTGACGCCCAGCACGTCGATCGGCTGGTGGATGGTGGCGAGGTCGCCCTCCTGCACGAAGCTCCAGTCGGTGACGGGTGCCGTGTCCTCCAGGAGGTCGGCCGGATACTCTCCCCGCAGCATCGGACCGGTGAACGCCCGGTTCGCGAGCCCGTCGATCCGGCGCATCGCTTCGGCCGCGCCGTCACCGCGACCGCGCAGCACGTGGAAGTTGAGGGTGACGGAGTAGTCGGGGTCGCCCGTAGAAGTGGCGCGCAGCGCCTGGATCGCTCGGCCGTGCGCGAGGTTCAGGTGGTGGACGGCAGACAGAGCGGATGTCGGCTCATGGCGCCCCGGCGCGTGGCCACCCTGTCCGTACCCGAGGTAGGCCGAGCACCAGGGCTCGTTCAACGTGGTCCACGTGTGCACGCGGTCGCCGAGCGCCGCCCCCATCACCTCGGCATAGCGCTCGAACGCGTCCGTGGTCGCCCGTGAGGTCCAGCCCCCGGCATCCTCGAGGTACTGCGGAAGATCCCAGTGGTAGAGCGTCGCCACCGGACGGATGCCGCGTTCGAGCAGTCCGTCCACCAGCCGGGAGTAGAAGTCGACTCCCCGCTGGTTCACCTCGCCGGATGCCGTGGGAACGATGCGCGGCCAGGCGATCGAGAAGCGGTACGCCTGCAGCCCCATGTCCTTCATGAGGTCGAGATCCTCGTCGACGCGGTGGTAGTGGTCGCAGGCCACATCGCCCGTGTCGCCGTTCCAGACCAGCCCCGGGGTCTTGCTGAACGTGTCCCAGATCGACGGCGTCCGGCCGTCTTCCGCGGCGGCACCCTCGATCTGATACGACGCGGTGGCCGAGCCGAAGGTGAAACTCTCGGGGAAGACGAGGCCGGAGCCGCGGTAGTCGTCGCGGGGGGCGAGAGGGGTGGTCATCCGGTGATCTCCTCGAGGTCGACGTCGTAGGTCACAGTGCGGCCTTCGGGGTTCGTCACGGTCACCGAGGTGGTTCCCGTGCCGCCGGAGAAGACACGCAGCCGCAGTCCGTCATGGTAGTCGTACTCGGGGCTGTCCACGCGGGCGCCCCAGGGGAGCGCCGTGCCGGGCCGCACGTACAGGGGCAGGGAGTCGAAGCCGTGCGTCTCCCGGCGCCAAGAGCCGCCCGTGACGGTCTCGCCGCTCAGCAATGAGGTCCATTCGCCCGCCGGCAGGTAGAAGTCGACCACGCCGTCCGCCGAGAACACCGGGGCGACGAGCAGATCAGAACCCAGCATGTACTGCCGATCGAGGTGGGTCGTCGCCGGGTCCTCCGGGAACTCGAGCACCATCGGCCGCATCAGCGGCACGCCCGTCGCCGCGGCATCCAACCCCTGCTGATAGAGATACGGCATCAGCTGCATCTTGAGGTGGGTGAAACGTCGCGTGACCTCGACGGCCTCCTCGTCGAATGCCCACGGCACCCGGTACGAGCTCGACCCGTGGAAGCGCGAGTGCGAGCCCAGCAGCCCGAAGGCCGTCCAGCGCTTGAACACCGCGGCATCCGGCGTTCCCTCGAAGCCGCCGATGTCGTGACTCCAGAACGCGAACCCGCTCAGGGCGAGCGACAGCCCGCCGCGCAGGGTCTCGGCCATGGAGGCGAACGTCGATGTCGAGTCGCCGCCCCAGTGCACGGGCATGCTCTGCCCGCCCGCCGTCGCCGATCGCGCGAACAGCACGGCATCGCCCTCGCCGCGAGCGTCGGTCAGCACCTCGAACACCGCGCGGTTGTACAGCTCGGTGTACAGGTTGTGCATGCGCTCGGGGTCCGCGCCGTCGGACCACACCACGTCGGTGGGGATGCGCTCGCCGAAGTCGGTCTTGAAGCAGTCGACGCCCTGATCGATCAGCCGGCGGAGGTGCGCCTGGTACCAGGCTGTGGCATCCGGGTTCGTGAAGTCGACGAGGCCCATGCCCGCCTGCCACAGGTCCCACTGCCACACCGAGCCGTCGGCGCGACGCACCAAGAAGCCCTGATCGGCCGCTTCGCGGAACAGCGAGGACCGCTGCGCGATGTACGGGTTGATCCAGACGCAGACGCGGAGGTCCTTCTCGTGCAGGCGGCCGAGCATGCCCTCGGGGTCGGGGAAGACCCGCGGGTCCCACTCGAAGTCGCACCAGTTGAGCTCGCGCATCCAGAAGCAGTCGAAGTGGAACACCGAGACCGGGAGCTCGCGGGCCGCCATCTCGTCGATGAACGAGTTCACCGTCTGCTCGTCGTAGTCCGTCGTGAAGCTGGTCGAGAGCCAGAGCCCGTAGGACCAGGCAGGAACCACCGGCGGTCGGCCGGTGAGCGCGGTGTACCGGCCGAGCACGTCCTTCGGGGTGGGGCCGGCGATCACGAAGTACTCGAGCACCTCGCCCGAGACCGAGAACTGCACGCGTTCGACCGCCTCGGATCCGATCTCGTAGGAGACGTGCCCCGGGTCGTTCACGAGCACGCCGTAGCCGCGATCGGACAGGTGGAACGGCACGTTCTTGTACGCCTGCTCGCTCGACGTGCCGCCGTCGGCGTTCCAGATCTCGACGGTCTGGCCGTTCTTGACCAAGGGGCCGAAGCGCTCGCCGAGTCCGTAGATGTGCTCGCCGACCGCGAGATCGAGTTGCTCGTGGACGAAGACGGATGCCGACGGGGCGGTGCCGCCTTGCCGAGCGTTCGAGACGATGCCCTGGTCGACCTGAGCCCTGTCCGCGAGCTGGATGTACCCCTGCGCCCTGTGTCCGCTGCCGGTCACTCGCCGCCCGTCGACCTCGAACGACAGGTCCCACGGAGCGCCGGGGGAGATGCGGGCGACCAGCGCCCCGGCATCCAGCACGCCGCCCTCTTCGGAGACGGAGACGGATGCCGCGCTGCCGCCGCCACCCGGAAGGGTGAAGCCGCCGTGCCAGCGCGCGCCGGTGTGGTGCGCGATGCGGACGCGGATCACGCCCTCGGCGGGGGAGGAGAGCGTCGTGGTGAGCACGGGGCGGTTGAGGATGTCGCCGCGCTTGGCGATCACCATCGTCGGCGCGGTGATCACGAGGCCGGGGCCGTCGGGGGTGTCGGTGGTCTCCGTGATGTCGTAGGCCTCCTGCGCGTGGAGCGCAGTGACGCCGGGACGCAGTTGCCAGAACCCGTCGGTGAACTTCATTACTTGACTGCTCCTGCCGTGATGCCGCGTGTGAGCGTGCGCTGGAAGATGAGGAAGAAGATGAGCGTGGGGATGATGCCGAGCAGAGCCGACGCGCTCGTGGTCGTGACGTCCATCAGGCGGTCGCCCTGGAGCACGCTGATCGCGACCGGGACGGTCTGGTTGGCGTTCGACGCGAGGAACGTCAGCGGGATGAGGAACTCGTTCCACGTCCAGATGAAGAAGAAGATGAGCAGCACAGACAGCGTCGGGCGGCTGATCGGGAAGACCACCCGCCACAGGATCTGCCAGCGGGTCGCACCGTCGAGCGACGCGGCCTCGAGGATCTCCTTCGGGAAGGTGCCGTACACGGACGACAACAGGTAGGTGCCGAACGCCGCCTGGATCACCGTGAACACGATGATCACCGCCCACACGTTGTCGTACAGGCCCACGGATTTGAACATGTAGTACAGCGGGTAGAGCAGCGCCTCCTGCGGCAGCAGGTTGGCCATCAGGAACAGCAGCACGATCCAGCTGCGACCGCGGACCCTGCCGATACCGATCGCGAAGGCGTTCAACATCGAGATGACGACCGCGAGCACCGAGACGACTGCAGCGATGAAGAGCGAGTTCCAGACCTTCTCCGGGAAGTTCACCCGCTCCCAGAACTTGATGATCCCGCCGAAGTCGAGCGTCTCGGGGAAGGCGAGCGGCCCGGACGTCGCATAGTCGACCGGCGACTTGAAGGAGTTGACGAGCACGAGGTAGAACGGCGCGATCACGAGGATGGCACCGACGACCACCAGTGCGAGCAGCAGCCAGTCGATCGGGCGCTTCTTCGTCATGCCGCCGCGGGGGCGGCTCTTCGACGGCTTGCCGGTGACGATGGCAGTGGTGGCGTGCATCACAGACCCGCCCTTTCCTTGCGCTCGAGCGAGTTCTGCACGCGGATGAACACGATCGACACGATGACCACGACGATGGTGAGCACGGTGGCGATCGTCGCGCCGTAGCCGACGTTCCGCTTGGTGAAGAACTCCTGGTACGCGTAGTAGGCGGGGACGAGCGTCGCGCCCGCGGGACCGCCGCGCGTGATGATGTAGACCGGGCCGAACACCTTGAGGGCGGCGATCGTGCAGGTCAGGGTCACGACGAAGATCTCCGGACGGATGATGCTCATCGTGATGGCGGTGAAGCGCTGCAGCCAGTTCGCACCGTCGAGTTCCGCGGCCTCGTAGAGCTCGGGGTCGACGCGCTGAAGCGCGGCCATGAACACGACCACGGGGTAGCCGAGCTGCACCCAGACCATGACGACCATCAGGACGATGAGGGCGGACGGCATCTGGCCGAGCCAGTCGTAAGCCGGGATGCCGAACGCGCCGAGGATCTGGTTCAGCGCACCGTCGCCGCCGGGGCGCACGATCCATCCGATGACGATGCCGGCCACGGCGATCGGGAGGATCTGGGGAAGGTAGTAGGTGGCCCGCAGGAAGCTGCCGACCTTGCCGCCGAACTTGCGGCCGACGACGTCGAAGAGCAGAGCGGCAACGATGAGTCCGACGATCGTGGGGACGACGACCATCGCGAGGATCATCCACACCGAGTTGGTGAACGATGTCCAGAAGTCGCTGTCGGTAAGGATCTTCTGCCAGTTCTCGAGCCCGATGAACTCCGGCGTGCGCACGCCCTTCCACTTCGTGAAGGTGAGGTACACGTTCCAGATGAGCGGCACGATGACGACGACGAGCAGCAGCGCGAAGCCGGGGAGCAGGTACAGCCAGTACGCCCCGGTGCCGCCGGTGCGCTGGGGGATCGACGGCTCCTCGGGTGGGAGCTTCGTGCGGCGCGGTGTCGTGCGGCCCGATTTCGATCTGGCGTCGCGTGTGGCGAGTGACATGTTCACCTCCAGGTGAGTGCGGGGGCGGCGCGGCCGCCGCCCCCGCGGACGGGTCAGCGGTATTCGGAGGTGCCCTCGTCGTACTGCTCCCCGAGGTTGGTGTTCGTCGTCTTCACGTCCTGCGAGCCCGTGATGAGACCCTGGAGCTCCTGGACGATCACGTCGTAGAAGCCGGGGGCGGGCCAGTCCGGGTAGAACGAGAGGCCGTCGGCGTCGAGCACTCCGTTGAACGTCTCGATCAGCGCCGCGCTCTTCTCATCCGTGATGTCGGCCGTGTCCGCGGCGACCGGCAGGCCGCCGTTGTTGCCGATGATCGCCTGGATCTCCGGGCGCATGGTGATGTCGATGAACTCGTACGCCAGCTCTTTGTTCGCGGCGTTCTCCGGCACGACCCACAGGTTGCCCGAGGAGCCGAGCGACAGGTCGGCGCCGGGGAATGCCGTCATCGTCCAGTCGAAGTCCGTCGCCTCGGCCACGAAGCGACCGAACCACCAGGAGCCGGACACGAAGATCGGCGAGGTGCCGTTGATGAACGAGACGCCGGCATCCTCGGCCTTGACCGATGAGACGTCCGAGGCGATGTAGCCCTTGTCGACGTACTCCTTCAGGGTCTCGGTGGCCGAGGTGATCTCCGGGCCCTCCCAGTCGACCGGCTCCTTGTAGAGCTGGTAGTCGTCGACGAAACCTCGGTCGCCCTCGAGGAGTGCGAGCTGGTACCAGAGCTGTCCGAGCGGGTACTCGGCGCCGGCCTCGGCGAGCGGGGTGATGCCCTTCGCGACGAACGCGTCGAGCACGTCGACGAACTCCTCGTAGGTGGTGGGGATCGCGAGTCCGGCTTCCGCGAAGGCGTTCTCGTTGTAGTAGACGCCGACGAACTCGCCGTAGTTGGGAACGCCGAACCAGGTCTCGCCGCCCATGACCCCGTCGTCGGAGTACTTCGCGGTCGTCTGCAGCGACGGGGCGAGCTTCTCGTCCCAGCCGTACTCCGCCACGGCATCCGAGATGTCGGCGATCAGACCGGTCGAGGCGAGGAACCCCGCGGTCGCGTTGCCCTTGTTGAATTCCATCAGGTCGGGCGCGGCGTCGGTGTCGAGCACCTGGCTGGCCGTCTTCTGGATCTGCTCGAAGGACTTCTCCTCGAACTCGACCTTCGCGCCGGTCTCCTCCTCGAAGATCTTGATGGACTCGGCCCACGCCTTGCCCATGGCGCTGTCGGCTCCCTCGTAGTGCCAGAGCTTGAGGGTCTCGCCGTCGCCGCCTTCGTCGCCCGAGCCGCCTGAGCAGCCGCTCAGAGCGATCCCGGTCGCGGTGAGCGCCGCCATCATGGTCAGCGCCTTCGTCCTGCGGATGTTGCGTGCCATCGTCGGCACTCCTTTCTCGGTGGCCCAACGGGCCGGACACTTCTCTGGGTCGGGTATTCAGTTGTGTGAAGCGATCATCGAAGCGTTTCGATGATGCGCGTGCGGATGCATTATCCGATGGATGTCAGCCCTGTGGGGCGGCGACGGATCCGGCGGAGCGGTATTCGGGCGGGATGAGATGAACGCGAGCCTGCACGTTCGCCTCTTCCAGGCGGCGGACCGCGAGGTCGACGGCCAGTTCGCAGGACTGCTGCGGCACCAGCGGAATCGTGTCGATCGGCACGCTCAGGGTCGCCGTGTCGAAGGAGGCGGCGGCGGAGATGACCGACACGTCGTCTCCCACGCGCAGTCCCCGCTCCTCGAGCACGGTGAGGAGGGCGACGTGCACGTCGTCGACGGCATGCACGATGAAGGCACGGATGCCGCGCTCGATCGCGGCCTCTGCGGCCGATCGCACCGAGGCCGCGTCGGTCGCGGAAGCGCCGGTCGTGATCCAGTCCAGCGCGACGCCGCGTTCGAGGGCACGATCCTGCACGCCGTGGAGCAGTCGACGCGGGAAGTTCGACCTGCGGTACGCGACCTCGGTCTGCCCGAGGAGGGTGACGCGGGTGTGTCCGGCATCGGCGAGGCGATCCACGGCGAGGTGCCCGGCGGCCCCGAAGTCGAGGTCGACGCAGGTCAGCCCCTCCTGGTCGTCGGGGATGCCGATGAAGATCGTGGGGGTGCGCACGGAGCGTGCGATCGCGGCCCGCTCGTCGTCGGGCGCCACGTCCAGCACGAGGATGGCATCGACGAGGTTGCTGGCTGCGACGCGGTTCATCCCCTCCGAGGCCTGCTCGTCCGTCAGCAGCAGGATGTCGTAGCCGCGTCGACGGGCCGCGACCGCGGTCGCGAGCACGAAGGCCATGTGAGTCGGGGCATGGGTGTCCGCGCGCAGCGGCTCGGTCAGGGCGAAGATGTGCGTGCGGCGTCCGGCCAGCATCCGTGCGCCGGCATCCGGCTCGTAGCCGAGAACGCGAGCCGCATCCTCGATGCGCGTACGCGTCTTGTCGGAGACGGGCCGCTTGCCGCTGAGCGCATAGGAGACGGTGCTGATCGACACGCCGGCGGCCTGGGCCACCTCATGGATCGTCGTCATGCTGACTCCATCGTCATCGTGCGGGGAACTGTCGAAGCGTTTCGCCAAAGCCTCTGGAGTGATGATAGGCACGACGGATGCCGGAGCGCAAGCTTTTTGTGGTTGCTCGCAACATATTGCGACGGCGACGAGTGGGAGCGGTCCCGTGGCGGCCGATCAAAGGCGACGGGGTCTCGATGGGGGAGGGGATTCGAGACCCCGCCGCCGGTCTAGTCGGTGACGCGGATCTGCGCGATGATCTCGCCGTACGCCGTCTCGCCGACGGGCGTGAAACCGACGCGGTGGAAGAAGTTCTCGGGTCCGCCGTCGCCCGCCTCGTAGATCACGTTCACGTGGTCGACCTCGCGAAGACGCGCTTCCTCGATGAGCGCCTCGACAGCAAAGCGTCCGACACCCCGGCCCTGATCGTCGGCGTCGACGTTGATGCGCCACAGCACAGAGCGGAAGTGCTCCTCCGGAGCCTCGTCGTCGAAGTTCGCACTGACGAAGCCCACGACCTCGTCGCCGTCGAGGATCACGCGCTGCCACGACGTCTGCGGGTTGATGACCGTGGCCGCGATCCCGTAGGAGACCGGCGCGAGGAACTGCTCCTGTCCGGGCTTGAGCGACAGGTTGTTCACGGCGACGATCGTCGCAGCGGAGAGTTCGACCATGCGCAGTTCGGACATGCACCCAGGCTAATGCCTCCCGCGCGCGCGAACGCGCTTCGCGCGAACTTTTCACCTGCTCCAGATGAGGCGCAGGGGAGAGGCGGCCGTCGCCGCGCCCGGCCGACAGCGGCGCGACAGCCGCTCAGCTATCTTGGTATCGAGACAAATAGACCCCGCGAACGGAGAACCTCCTGGTGACCGACGACGCCATCATCTACACGTACACAGACGAGGCGCCGGCCCTTGCCACCGCCTCTTTCCTGCCCATCATCCAGGCCTACACCGGCCAGGCGGGCATCGAGGTCGAGATCCGCGACATCTCGCTGGCGGGCCGCATCCTCGCCGCGTTCCCGCAGAAGCTCACCCCCGAGCAGCAGGTCGGCGACTCGCTGGCCGAACTCGGCGGACTCGCGACCCTGCCCGAGGCGAACATCATCAAGCTGCCGAACATCTCGGCATCCATCCCGCAGCTCAAGGGAGCGATCGCGGAACTGCAGAAGCAGGGCTACGACATCCCCGATTTCCCGGACGAGCCGTCCTCGCTCGAGGAGAAGGACGTGCGCGCGCGGTACGACCGCATCAAGGGATCCGCGGTCAACCCGGTGCTCCGTGAGGGCAACAGCGACCGCCGTGCCCCGCTGGCGGTGAAGAACTACGCGAAGAAGCATCCGCACCGCAACAAGCCCTTCGCCGAGGGCTCCAAGACGCGGGTCGCGACCATGGGCCACGATGACTTCAAGAGCAACGAGCGCTCCTGGGTCGCGGCGCACGACGACGTCCTCACCTTCCGCCACACGTCGACCGACGGTACCGTCACCGTGCTCAAGGAAGGCCTCAAGGTCCTGCCGCGCGAGATCATCGATGCCACCTTCCTGTCGGCCACGGAGCTCGACGCGTTCCTGGACGAGACGCTCCAGCAGGCGAAGGCCGATGACGTGCTGTACTCGGTGCACCTGAAGGCCACGATGATGAAGGTCAGCGACCCGATCATCTTCGGGCGCGTCGTCAAGGCCTTCTTCAAAGACGTGTTCGCGCAGTACGGCGAGCAGCTCGCCGAGGCCGGTCTCAGCGCCAATGACGGGCTCGGCTCCATTCTCACCGGCCTCGCCGGAGTGGCCGGCGGCGAGGAGATCGCGGCGGCGTTCGACAAGGCCATCGCCGAGGGCCCCGGCCTGTCCTACGTGAACTCCGACAAGGGGATCACCAACCTCCACGTGCCCAGCGACGTGATCGTCGATGCGTCGATGCCCGCGCTCGTGCGCAACGGCGGCAAGCTGTGGGGCAACGACGGCGGCGAAGCCGACACGCTCGCGGTCATCCCGGACTCCTCCTACGCGAGCGTCTACCAGGCCGTGCTCGACGACGTGATCGCCAACGGGCCGCTCGACCCCGCCACGATCGGCACCGTTCCGAACGTCGGGCTGATGGCTCAGGCCGCCGAGGAGTACGGCAGCCACGACAAGACGTTCGAGATCGAATCCGACGGCATCGTGCAGGTGCTCGACGGCGAGGGCACTGTGCTCATCGAGCACACGGTCGGCGCCGGCGATGTCTGGCGCGCGACGCAGACAAAGCACATCCCTGTCATGGACTGGGTCAAGCTCGCCGTCAACCGCGCCAGGGCCAGCGGCTCACCGGCCGTGTTCTGGCTCGACGCGAACCGCTCGCACGATGCGCAGATCATCGCGAAGGTGCACCAGGGACTCGCCACGCTCGACACCAAGGGCCTGACGATCACGATCCTCGCGCCCGAGGAGGCCACGCGCTACACGCTCGCGCGCATGCGCCACGGGCTCGACACGATCTCGGTCACCGGCAACGTGCTGCGCGACTACCTGACCGACCTGTTCCCGATCCTCGAGGTGGGAACGAGCGCCAAGATGCTCTCGATCGTCCCGCTGCTCGCAGGCGGCGGACTGTTCGAGACCGGAGCCGGTGGTTCGGCGCCCAAGCACGTGCAGCAGCTGGTCGAGGAGAACTATCTCCGCTGGGACTCGCTCGGTGAGTTCTTCGCGCTGGCAGCCTCGCTCGAGCACTTCGCCGACCGCACGGGCAACGAGAAGGCTCGCGTGCTCGCCGAGACCCTGGATGCCGCCACCGGCACCTTCCTCGAAGAGGACCGGTCTCCGGGCCGTGCCCTCGGCACGATCGACAACCGCGGCAGCCACTTCTACCTGAGCCTCTACTGGGCACAGGAGCTGGCCGCTCAGACGAAGGACGCCGATCTCGCGGCATCCTTCGCGCCGATCGCCGCGACCCTCGCGGAGAACGAGGAGACGATCGTTTCCGAGCTCAACGCCGTGCAGGGCAAGCCCGTCGAGATCGGCGGCTACTACCGCCCGGACGACGCGCTGGTCGAGGCGGTCATGCGTCCGTCGGCCACGTTGAACGGCATCGTCGACGCGCTGCGCTGACGGGAACACGAAGGGGCGGATGCGTCGCATCCGCCCCTTCGTATATCTCCGGGTCTCCGTGAAGGGGGACTCAGTTGAAGACCGAGACCTCGAGGCCGACGGGGGACCAGTCGTAGACGTACTTGGCCAGATCGATCGGCAGGTTGACGCAGCCGTGGCTCATGCGCTGACCGTAGTTGTTGTGCCAGTAGGTGCCGTGGAAGCCGATGTTCGGCGCGAACCAGGTGATCCACGGCACATCCTCGGTGCAGTACGGCGCACCGGGATAGCAGCCCATGTCCTGCACCCTCGTGTGCGCGAAGACCTTGAAGTTGCCGGTGGGGGTCGGCGTTCCCGGAAGACCGGTGGAGACCGCCCAGGAGTTCACGACGTTGCCGTTCTCGTAGAGGGTGGCACGCTGCGAGCCCAGGTCGATGTCGATCTTGCGGAAAAGACTCACCGTCTCGAAGGGGACCTCGGCGACCTCGAGCGGGAAGACGCCGTCGCGGGCGACGAGCTGCTCGGAGAATCGTTCGGCGACGCCGGACGTGTCGCCCACCGTGCGGCCGGTGACGCCGGCCTGCTCCTCGCGGAGCACGTTGCCCGCCGAATCGACGATGGTCGTCGCGTTGACCGGCGCGCGGTCCACGGCACCGGGGAGTGCGTCGACGGTGGCCTGAATGGCCTGGGCGTCGGCCTCGATGCGCAACTGACCGTCGTCGTCGACGACGCTGAGCCAGGTCGCGGCGGTCGCCGGATCGACCGGAACCGTGCGCTCTTCGCCGACGTAGAAGCCGATCGTCGTCAGCATGGTGTTCAGCTCGGCGACGGTGGCGGCTGCGTCGTCGTCGGAGACGGCCGGCAGGGCCTCGGTGGGGCCGCCGGGGAACTCCAGTGTCTTGCTGCCGCCAGCGATCGCGTCGGCGAAGGCGGCGTTGAGCGCCGTCGCGTCGATGCCGGTTCCGCTCTCGGCCGGTGTCGCGATGTAGGACGCGGTCGCGGCGTCGAACACCACGCCGGCGTCGACCGGATTCGCGAAGCTCGTCGGCACAGCGGCACGCAGCGCACTCGTCGCCACCTCTGTGTCGAAGGTGATGTCAGCGGGCACCGAGTCGCCCATCCACGCGCCGAGGTTCCACATCGGCGCCGTGGCGAAGGCCTCGTCGGCGAGTGCGGTGGCGTCGACGGTCGCGCCGAGATCGGCGCCGGTCAGCACAGTGCCGTCGCCTTCACCGGTGAGGACGACCTCGGTCTCTGCCACGTGAGCGGAGATCGCGTCGGCGGCGGCGCCCGGAGTCATCCACCCGACGGGAATGCCGGCGACGGTGGTGCCCGGGGCGATCAGGATCATCGAGGCGGCGCCTGCTCCGAGCGCGACCACTCCGATGCCCAGGCCGATCCACAGACCGAGGCGGCGCTTCTTCGGTGCAGGTTCGGTGGGTGCCCACGCGAGCGGCTGTTCGCCGTCGGCCGGCAGTGTCGAGTCGGAGAGAGTACCGGTCGGTGCGATGACCGCAGTGGGTGCGTCGTCATTCCCCTGCGCCCCTGCTGCTGCGCCCGGCACTGATATCACATCGGTCACGAACTTCACCCCCCGGCTCTCACGTGTCCTGTCGATCAATAGTACGGGATGGGAGGTAACGGGGAGGCAACGGTCTGTGGCGCAGGTCAGGCCGCAAAAAAGGTCAGCCGATGACCGCGAGTCCGTCGATCTCGACCAGCATCTCCTCGCGGGGAAGCCCGGTGAACACGGTCGTGCGGGAGGGGAGCACGCCGCTCGTCGTGTGCGCGTTCACGAAAGCCCCGTACGCCTCGTTCATGATCGGGAAGTCCTCGCGCTTCGTGAGATAGACGCGCAGCATCACCACGTCGTCGAATGTGGCACCGGAGGCCTCGACGATCGCCCTGACGTTCTCGAGCGTGCGCGTCGTCTGCGCGGCGACATCGCCGGGGAAAAGGTATTCGTTCGTCTCCGGGTGGACCGGGCCCTGTCCGGAGATCTGCACGATGGGTCCCTTGCGGACGCCCTGCGAGAAGGTATGGGCGGGGGCAGGGGCGGCGTCGGTGGAAACTCGGGTCTTCGCAGTCATGCATCCACCCTAGTAGCCTTGTTAGGTGCCTCTACAAAATCCGGATCCCGTGCTCGGCGCCTGGACCAAAGGCTTTCCTGCTCGTGCGCGCGGGCTCCGCCTGTCCGAGATCCCCAGCGCGGACCTGCGCCTTTCGAACCTGATGACGCCGGTCCTGACGGTGCAGGAGAGCGCGCTCGCGCATAACGAGGGGACAGTGTTCTCCTGGGCGCGCAGGGAAGACGTTCTTCTCGCGCCGCACGGCAAGACGACCATGGCGCCGGCGCTGTGGCAGCGGCTGCTCGATGCCGGTGCGTGGGGCATCTCTGTCGCGACGCCCTGGCAGGCGGAGGTCGCCGTCGATGCCGGAGTCCCGACCGTGCTGATCGCGAACGCGGTCACCGATGCTGCCGCCGCCGAGCGGCTCGGCGAGCTCCTCCGCGCGGATGCCGGTCTGAGGATCCTGTGCTGGGCGGACTCCCTCGACGGCGTCGACATCCTCGCCGCGGCGCTGTCCGTTCCGTCGAGGCCGCTGGACGTCCTCGTCGAACTCGGGGGAGCGGCCGGACGCACCGGTGCCCGCACGGTGGAGGAAGGCCTGCGGATCGCGGACGCGATCTCCGCAGCCCCCGGGCTGAGGCTCGCAGGTGTCGCCGGCTATGAGGGGCCCTTCGGTCCCGATCGGAGCGATGAGTCGGTCGCGGCCGTCGACCGCTACCTTCAGACCCTGGTCGACCTGCACGAGCGCCTGCACTACCCCGGCGGCATCCGTCCGGTTCTCACCGCCGGAGGCAGCTCCTTCCCCGATCGTGCCGCGGCCGTCCTGAAGCGCGGCGCCGGAGCCGACGTCGTGCTGCGGTCGGGCGCGTTCCAGATTCACGACGACGGCTTCTACGGCCGGATGTCGCCGTTCGGGGCGCTCACCGGAACCGCGCCGCTGCGCTCGGCCATGCATGTCTGGACGCGCGTGGTCTCGCAGCCGGAGGAGGGGCTCGCCCTGCTCGACGCCGGACGCCGGGACGTGCCGTTCGACATCGACCTTCCGGTGCCGCAGTCGGTGGCCGGGGAGATCACCGCGCTGAACGACCAGCACGCCTTCCTCCGGCTCGCCGATTCGGCATCCGTCTCCGTCGGCGAGGTCGTCAGGCTCGGGCTCTCCCACCCCTGCACGGCGTTCGACAAGTGGAAGGTGGTCGCCGTCATCGACGACCCCGACGCGACCGACCCTCGCGTGATCGGAGCGGTCGCGACATGCTTCTGAGCGCGGAGAAGGCAGCAGCGGGTCGCGTGCGGGTCTATCGCGCCGCGACGGTGGTCGACGGCACCGGCGCGCCGCGGTACACGGCGGACGTCGCGGTGGAGGGCGCCAGAGTCGTGGCGATCCTGAAGGCCGCGGACGCCGACCGCGTCGAGCTCGAGCTGCCGGAGGGGGCGGAGGAGATCGACGCCACCGGCCTGGTCCTCGCTCCCGGGTTCATCGACATGCACGCGCACAGCGAGCTGGCCGTGCTCACGGGCGCCGCTCACGAAGCGAAGATCCGGCAGGGTGTCACGACCGAGGTGCTCGGGCAGGACGGCCTCGGCTATGCGCCGCTCGATGACGCGACGGCATCCGTCATCCCCGCGCAGATCGCCGGCTGGAACGGCATGCCGCATACGGTGCCCTGGCGGACGATGGATGACCTGCTGACCGCGATCGATGAGGCCGCCGTGGGCAATGCCGCCGTGTTGGTGCCGCAGGGGAACCTCCGGATGATCGTGGTCGGGCACGAGAACCGTCGAGCGACCCCCGAAGAGCTCGCGACCATGTCGGAGATGCTCGGGCAGGCGATGGACGCGGGAGCGTTCGGCATGTCCAGCGGTCTCACATACACGCCGGGCATGTACGCGGATGCCGCCGAGCTCGATGCGCTCTGCCGTGTCGTCGCCGAGCGGGGCGGGTACTGGGCTCCACACACGCGCAGCTATGGTGGCGGCGCGCTCGACGCCTTCCGCGAGGCGCTCGACATCGGCCGCCGCACCGGATGCCCGATCCACCTGACTCACGCGACGATGAACTTCGCGCCGAATCGCGGGCGTGCGGACGAGCTGCTCGCCCTCGTCGACGAGGCGATCGCCGACGGCGTCGATGTGACGCTCGACACCTACCCCTACCTTCCGGGTGCAACGACTCTTGCCGCCCTGCTGCCGAGTCGGCTCGCCGCGACGGGCGATCTGCTCGGCGCGATCTCGGCGCTGGATGCGCGCGGGCGCGAAGACGTGCGGGTCGAACTCGAGGAGATCGGGTGCGACGGCTTCCACGGAGAGAGGGCCGACTGGTCGGTGATCCAGATCTCGGGCACGTCGAACCCCGCGCTCTCGGATCTCGTCGCGCGCACCGTCGCCGAGATCGCCGCGACCACGGGCCGTCGCGCGGTCGACGTGGTGCTCGACACGATCATCGCGGATGCCGGGGCCACCGGCATCCTGATGCACATCGGTGACGAGGAGAACGTCCGCGCGATCATGCGCCACCCTCGGCACACCGGTGGCAGCGACGGCATCCTGATCGGCGCACGGCCGCACCCGCGCGGTCGAGGCACGTTCCCGCGCTATCTCGGGCACTACGTGCGCGAACTCGGCATCCTCACACTCGAGGAGGCGGTGCGACACCTGTCCGGCACCCCCGCCGCACGCCTCGGGTTGGACCGCGGGGATGCTCCTCGGGGCATCATCCGTCAGGGGGCGACCGCCGACCTCGTGCTGTTCGATCCGCAGAGCATCGCCGCCGGAGCGACGTTCGAGGAGCCGTTGGAAGCGCCGACGGGCATCGTCGAGGTGCTCGTCGGAGGCGTCCCCGTGGTCTCCGCCGGGGAGGTCACCGGGGCGACTCCCGGACGAGCACTGCGGATGCCGCCGCCCCCGCACCGCGCGACGATTCCTCGCATCGCCGCCCGCATCGACCGCACCGTCCCCGGATTCGCCTGGACGCCGGAGACTCCGATCCTCGGACCTCCCGCGCTCGCCGCATCGGTGGCCCGGCTCGGGGGAGCAGGCGCGTCCGAGGGGACGCCGTCGATCAGTCTCGTGATCGACGAGACGCTGGCGGTCGACGAGGAGCGCGTCGGCGAGGAGGCGTTCCGCGTCACGGTCTCCGCGGGCGGGATCGAGGTCTGCGGTAGGAGCGCAGCCGGCGTCTTCCGCGGCAGCACCACCCTGAGCCAGCTCAGGGAGCCCGGCGCCGCATCGGCCGTCATTCCGGCAGGCATCTGGGAGGGGGCTCCGGCCTACGGCTGGCGCGGCGTCATGCTCGATGTCGCGCGGCACTTCCGTCCCGTGGACGAGCTGCGCCGACTCATCGACCTGCTCGCCGACCATCACCTCAACGTGCTGCACCTGCACCTCACCGACGATCAGGGCTGGCGCTTCGAGGTGCCGGGCTACCCGCGGCTCACCGAGGTGGGATCGCGGCGCGAGGCGACGCAGCGCGGTCATGGCCCGCTCGCGACAGTGGAGCCGGGCGTGCACGAGGGCTTCTACACCGCCGCTGAGCTGCGCGGCGTCGTCGCCTATGCCGCCGAGCGATTCGTCACGCTCGTGCCGGAGGTGGAGCTGCCCGGTCATATCCAGGCCGGCCTCGCGGCGTATCCAGAACTCGGCAACACCGACGTCGGCGACCCGATCACCGCGCCGTGGGAGCGCTTCGGCGTGAATCCGCGCACGCTCGCCCCGACGGAGGCCTCCCTCGCGTTCGGGCGCGCGGCGATCGACGCGCTCTGCGAGCTCTTCGACTCGCCCTGGATCGGCATCGGCGGCGATGAGGTGCCCGTCACGGAGTGGGCGACGAGCTCCGCCGCGCTCGAGCGGATGCAGGAGCTCGGACTCGCCACGCCGCACGATGTGCAGCCGTGGTTCACGGCGCACTTCGTCGCCCACGTGCGCCGCCGGGGGCGTGTCGCGCTGGCGTGGGACGAGGTGCTGGAGGGAGAGGTGCCGGAGGGGGTGCGCATCCTCGCCTGGCGTGGTCCCGTCGCGATGCGGGAGGCGCTGAAGCGAGGCATCGACGTGGTCGCATGCCCCGACCTCGAGGCGTACCTGGACTACCCGCAGTCGGAATCCGCCGAGGAGCCCATCCGCGTCGGTCCGCCGTTGAGCATCGAGCGGGCGTACACGCTGCGCGTCGACGACGGCGCAGTCGGCGGGCAGGCGAACGTCTGGAGCGAGCACCTGCCGACCAGGGATCGGGTCGATTTCGCGATGTTCCCGAGGCTCTCGGCGATCGCCGAGCGCCTGTGGGAAGGAGGGGAACCGGGGCCGTATGCCGACTTCGAGCGTCGCCTGCCGACCCACCTGCGCCGCCTCAACGCCGCGGGGGTGCGGTATCGTCCCCTGGATGGGCCTGCGCCCGACCAGAGACGCCCCGGCGTTCCTGGCAAGCCGCTCACGATCGAGGCTCGGGAGGCGATCGTCGCAGGTCTCGTCACGCGTCTCGTCGAACTCTCGGATTCTCCCGTCGAGCCACCTCGAAAGTAATGTAACGTTTCGGTAACCGTCACCGCGCGCCCTGCGGCAGAGGTTGCACAAATTTTGTTCGTAAGGTCTACTAACAAACATGTCCGTTTCGGATGAAAAGCGCGCCGCATCGCCGTCGGAGTACGGCGGTGCGAACACGCACGCCTTCGGGCCCGGTCGGCACCTGCGCTCGCGCGCCAAGGTCCTCCCCGAACATGCGCGCGGCCACAACCGTGCGCTCGTCCTGCAGACTCTCTATCACGCCGGAGCGATGAGTCGCGCGGACCTTTCCCGTGAGACTGGTCTGACGCGCGTCACCATCTCCGATCTGGTCGCCGAGTTCATCGCTGACGGCATCGTGATCGAGATGGGCGTGCGCGAGGCCGTCGGACCGGGCAAGCCCCCGATCCTGATCGACATCGATCGCGTCGGACACCAGATCCTCGGTCTCGACCTCTCCGGCCCGAGCGCGTTCGAAGGCGCCGTGCTGAGCCTCGACGGCGACGTCCTCGAGCGCCGAGAGGTCGCTCGACCCGAATCGCCCGACGGCGACGCCGTCTACGCCGCCACCCTCGAGCTCGCACGCACGCTGGTCGCCGCGTCGACGCAGCCGCTCCTGGGTGTGGGTATCGGCACCCCCGGTGTCGTCCGCCCCGATGGGCTCGTCCTGAGCTCGCCGAACCTCGGCTGGTCGAACTTTCCGCTCGAGGCGAAGCTCAGCGTCGACCTCGACCTGCCGGTGCTCGCGCGCAACGACGCCAATGCGGCGGTGCTCGCGGAGTACACCTTCGGCGAGGCCAAGGCCGACTTCATGCTGATCAAGCTCGGCCGCGGTGTCGGTGCCGGTCTGATCACCGGCAGCCAGCCGCTCCTCGGCAGCCGCTTCGCGGCGGGGGAGATCGGACATGTCGTGGTCGGGACGGACGGAGGGCCGCGCTGCGCCTGCGGCAAGGACGGCTGCCTCGAGGCATGGCTGAGCGTCAGCCGGATGCGCGAGGCCCTGGCGGCGGATCCGGAACGACGTGACGAGATCCTCCGCGACTCCGGCACCCGCATGGCGATCGCCATCGCCCCGATCGTGGCCGCGCTCGACCTTTCCGAAGTCGTGCTCTCCGGACCAGCAGATCTTCTCGACGGCATCCTGATCGATGCCGCGATCGAGACCCTGCACGCGCGCACCCTCGAAGGGGTCTTCGAGGACGTCGCCGTGCGCCGCACGCATCAGGACGACATCGTGCTGCGCGGAGCCGCGGTGATGGTGCTCTCCGGACAGCTGGGAGTCTCGTGACCTGCGCCACCGCGACCGACGTGCGCGTCCTCCGATGACCCGGACCGACACCGCCGACCTGACCGGTCGGCGGATTCGAGTGGGCCTGGACGTGGGCGGGACGAAGATCGACGCGGTCGGCGTCGGCCCGTCGGGGGACATCCTCGGTCGAATCCGACGGTCGACCGGGTGGGGCGACGACGCCGTGGTCGAGAGCATCGTGATGGCGGTGACCTCTCTCGCGGATGAGGCGGGCTTCCCGGTGTCGGAGATCGGCTCGGTGGGCATCGGCATCCCCGGACTCGTCGACGTCGAGGAGGGACGCGTCGAACACGCCGTCAATCTCGGCGTCGAATCGCTCGACCTCGCGGCGCGCGCAGAACGGATGCTCGGCATCCCGTTCCGGGTGGAGAACGACGTGAAGGCGGCGGCGCTCGGAGCCGCGGTCCTCAGCGGAGTCGCCGGCTCCATGGCGTACCTCAACCTCGGCACCGGGGTGGCGGCGGGCATCGTGGTCGGCGGACGCATCTGGCGCGGCTCGCGCGGTACTGCCGGCGAGGTCGGGCATCTCTCCGTCGACCCGCACGGCCGCCTGTGCGGGTGCGGCCAGCTCGGCTGCATCGAGACTTTCTGCGGCGGAGGTGCCCTGGCGAGAGCGTGGGGGCGCCCGGGCGCACTGCCGATCCGGGACATCTTCGACGCCGCCGACGCGGGCGACCCCGATGCGCTGGTGCTCCGCGGTGACCTGTTCCACGGTGCGGCCGCCGCGGTCCGAGTGCTCGTGCTCTCGGCCGACGTCGAGACCGTGGTCATCGGTGGCGGCCTGACGGCCCTCGGCGCGCGGCTCGAGGAGGGCATCCGGACTGCGCTGCGCGCGGAGGCCGAGACATCGCCGTTCATGCGATCGCTGCACCTCGATGAAAGAATCGAGCTGCTCCCGGCGGGTTCCCCGGCTGCAGCTTTCGGTGCTGCCCTGGTGGGCGCGTCCGTGCCCGAGAAGTCCGTACCCGAGAAGGAGATCGTCCCCCATGGCTGAGGTCGTCATCGTCGAGAACGCGGAAGCCGCGGGAAGGCTGGTCGCCGCCGAGATCGTGGAGCTCATCGAGGGGCGCCCCGATGCCGTGCTCGGGCTCGCCACGGGATCCACGCCGCTGCCGGTCTACGTGGCATTGCGTGCGCAGCTCGCCGGTCACGACGTGTCGCAGGTGCGCGGCTTCGCCCTCGACGAGTACGTCGGCATCGACCCGTCGCACCCGGAGAGCTACCGGTCGGTGATCACGCGCGATGTGGTGGAGCCGCTCGGTCTCGACCCGCAGCGCATCCATGTTCCGAACGGTGCCGAGGCGACCATCCAGCGCGCCGGTGACGACTACGAGGCGGCGATCGCGGAGGCCGGAGGTGTCGACCTGCAGATCCTCGGCATCGGCACGGACGGGCACATCGGCTTCAACGAGCCCGGGTCGTCGTTCGCCTCGCAGACACGCGTGAAGACTCTGACCGAGCAGACCCGCGAGGACAACGCACGCTTCTTCGACTCGATCGACGACGTGCCCCGGCACTGCATCACGCAGGGTCTCGGCACCATCCTGAAGGCCCGGCACCTCGTGCTGCTCGCCTTCGGAGAGGGCAAGGCGCAGGCGGTCGCCGACGCGGTCGAGGGACCGCTCACGGCGTTCCTTCCGGGTTCTGCGATCCAGCTGCATCCGCATGCGACGGTCGTGGTGGACGAGGCCGCGGCATCGCGTCTGAAGCTCGCCGACTACTACCGCTACACCTTCGCGAACAAGCCGGCCTGGCAGGGCATCTAACCGCCGCTGCCCGCGCCGGATCGTCCCGCCCGGAATCGGCCTGATCCCGCGCGTCTGCCTGTTCTCAGGGCGTGCGCGCCGGCCAGGCAATCGGCAGCAGGTGCTCGATGCTCAGGGGCGCGAGAGGCAGCGTCGCGACGTCGGAGGGCGTGATCCAGCGCAGCTCGGCGAGTTCCGCCTGGGCCGTCGCGGACCGTGCACCGATCGTGGTCGCGAACGCGTCGGCGATCACCCGATGGCCCGGCTCGTTGGCCGCCTCGGAGATGAATGTACCGAGGGGCTGCAGGTCGGCCTCGTCGAGCTGCAGGCCGAGCTCCTCGTGCAGTTCGCGGATCAGCGTCTGCGCGGCCGATTCGCCCGGCTCGGGCTTGCCGCCCGGCTGCATGAACCGTGTCGTGCCGTGCTTGCGCACGACGAGAACGCGGCCCTCGTCGTCGACGATCACGGCTGCGCTCACGTGGATGTCAGGCATCGGGCTCGAAGACCTTCCCGGGATTGAGGATGCCGAGAGGGTCGAACACCGCCGCGATCTGTCGCTGCAGCTGCCACTGGTCGTCGCCGAGCTCATCGGCGAGCCAGCGGCGCTTCAGGACGCCGATGCCGTGCTCGCCGGTCAGAGTGCCGCCGAGGCGGATGGCCGCGCGGAACAGCTCGTCCGCCGCGGCCCAGACGTGCGCGGGAGCCTCGGTGCCCTCGAAGACGAAGTTCGGGTGCAGGTTGCCGTCTCCGGCGTGCGCGACGGTCGGGATCGTGAGGCCGAATTCGCGCTCGATGCGTGCGATCTCGTCGAACATCGCCGGCATCGCGCTGCGCGGCACCGACACGTCTTCGATGAGCGCGGTCCCGAGCGCTGATATCGCCGGGTGCATCGACCGCCGGATCGCGAGCAGTCGCTCGCCCTCTTCCCGATCGTGGGAGACAGCGGTGACGCCACCATGGGACTGCAGGATGCCGACGATCGTGGCGACCTCGGCGGCGGCCGCGGGCCCGTCGGTGCGGATGGTGAGCTGGGCGGTCTCGGACGCGGGCGCAGGCAGAGCGAGCAGGGTGTGTACGGCCGCGAGGCTCGCGGCATCCATCAGCTCCATGATCGCCGGCTGCACGCCTGCCGCGGTGATCGCAGCGGATGCCGCCGCTGCAGCGCGCACACCGGGGAAGGTCGCCGCGACCGTGCAGACGTCTCCGGGGACGAGCCGGCGCAGCTTCAGCGTCGCACCGACGACGACGCCCAGCGTGCCCTCGGAGCCGATCACCAGCGAGGTCAGGTCGAGGCCGGTCACTCCCTTGACGCTGCGATGGCCGAGGTGAAGGAGGCGGCCGTCGGCGAGCACGAGGTCGACGCCGAGCACCGCGTCGCGCACGACGCCGTACTTCGCGCAGAGGAGGCCGCCAGCTCCGGTGGCGATGTTGCCGCCGACCGTCGAGATGTCGCGGCTCGCGGGATCGGGCGCCCACCAGACGCCGTGCTCGGCCAGCTGATCGTTGAGGTCGGCGTTGAGGATGCCGGGCTCGACGACGGCGAGCAGATCGTCAGGACGCACCTCGAGGACCGCGGTCATCCGGCGAGTGGAGAGGACGATCTCGCCCTCGCCCGCATTGGCCGCTCCGGCGAGGCCGGTGCCTGCTCCGCGCACGACGACGGGGGTGCGAGTGGCGGTCGCGATGCGCATGGTCTGCTGCACGTCGTCGACGGTCTGCGCGTGCACGACGGCGAGCGGACGGCCCACGGCGGCGTGACCCGAGCGATCGGCTCGTGCGACTTCAAGCGTGGCGTCATCGACGTCGACGAGCGGGCCGAGCGCCTCCTGCAGGAGCCTGAGCGCGCTCACGACAGGGAGCGCCGGCCGCTCAGCACGCCGGTCACGATCGCGACCAGCGCGAACGCGGTGCCGATCATGGCCTGGCCCATCGACCACCAGGCGATCGTGACGCCCACGTAGATGGAGAGCTCGACCGCCGCGCGGAGGAAGGGATGCACCCGCAGCACTGGCCGCGGCGAGAGGAACAGCGCCCACACCAGGATGACGACGAGCGGGGCTCCCACGCCGGCGATCACGTTCCACGGAAGCGACCAGCTGGCGAAACCCCACAGGGCGAGGGATGCCACGGCGACGACGAGCACAACCGCTCGGACGATGTCGAGAACAGTGACGACCGGGCGGTCGACGCCGGGGACGGAGACGGAATCCTGAGGCATGGATCCAGTCTATTCGGCGGGTGCAGGCTCCTCGGCCGGGGGGACCGGGGCGGGCTGCTCGGCGGGTGCAGGCTCCATGGGGG
>NZ_JXRU01000028.1 GCF_000967865.1 Microbacterium sp. SA39 | reverse complement strand
TACGAATCGGAGACCCAACGACGCGCTGCCCTACCGGGCTGGATCCACTTCTACAATCATCACAGGCACCACTCCGCCGTCGGAGCCCCACCCATCAGCAGACTCAACAACCTGCCTGGACATCACAGCTAGTCGCCCGGCATCCGTTCACTCGCCTAACAAAACCCGCGTACCCTCGAAAGCATCAAGTGAAGGGATCCCTACATGCGCGTTCTCGGCCTCCTCTCGGGCACCTCCCACGACGGGATCGACGTCGTCGTCGTCGACTTCCAGGAGACCGCCGGGGCCCTACGAGGCTCCGTGCTCCACGAGGACAGCGTCCCCTACGACCCCGACCTACGATCCCGCCTGGTCGCGGCGCTGCCCCCGGCATCCACCACCTTCGCCGAGGTCTGCGAGCTCGACACCCTCATCGGACAGGCGTTCGCGCGGGTCGCGGCGGATGCCGCCGCAGCCGTCGGCGGTGTCGACGCGGTGTGCACGCACGGGCAGACCGTGTACCACTGGGTCGACGGCGACCACGCGCGCGGAACGCTGCAGATCGGGCAGCCGGCCTGGATCGCCGAGGCTGTGGGAGCGCCGGTCGTCTCTGACGTGCGCATCCGCGACATCGCCGCGGGCGGACACGGCGCACCGCTGGTCTCGTTCCTCGACGAACTGCTGCTGCGCGGGCGTCCGGGCGTCACGGCCGCGCTCAACCTCGGCGGCATCGCGAACATGACCGTGGTCGGCGATCAGGTCTCGGCATACGACATCGGCCCGGCCAACGCCCTGGTCGACGCGGTGATCGTCGCAGAAGAGCTCGACCCTCGCGGATACGACACCGACGCCTCGGTCGCGCGCACGGGCGCGGTCGACCAAGAACTCCTCGCCGCGCTCCTCGCCGACCCCTACTACGCCCTTCCCGCCCCGAAGAGCACCGGCAAGGAGCACTTCCACCTCGACTACGTCCGCGCGCACACCGCAGGTCGCGAGATCGCGACGCGCGATCTGGTGCGCACGCTCACCGAGCTGACGGTGCAGACCGTCGCGCGGGATGTGCGCTCGGCGGGGGTCGGGTTCCTCGCCGTGTCCGGAGGAGGATGCCACAACCCGCTCATCATGGACGGCCTCCGCACCGCGCTCCCCGAGGTCGACGTCGTGCTCGCCGACGAGCTCGGAGCCTCCGTCGACAGCAAGGAGGCGATCCTCTTCGCGCTCATCGGCTGGTGCACCATGCACGGCGTCGCCGCCGTGCTCCCGGCCGCGACCGGCGCGCGCGAGCCGCGCATCCTCGGCACGATCACCCCGGGTGCAGGGCTTCTGCGGATGCCGGAACCTGTCGAGGCGGTCGTGAGTCTCGTCCTCTCCTGAGCTCAGCGCTTCCGGTCGTCGTCCCAGGGGCCTTCCCACCAGTTGCCGCCGCCGTCATCCGATCCGCCGCGACGGCGGGACCGCACGAACTGCACGATGATCACCGTCAGCGACGTGATCAGGATCAGGAACACGACGAGGAACAGCAGGTCGCTCTGGTTCATGGGCGCTTCCCTTCCGCGGCATCCGCCACGATCTTCGCGATCCGGGCAGATCTGGTCTCGGGCCGCTTCGCCATCGCGATATGGGTCAGGCCGAACTTCTTGACCGACTTCGGGAACGCGTCCCAGTTCTCGCGGGCTGGCGGCACGGCGTCGAGTGCGGCGGTGAGCTCATCGGGCTCGATCCCGGCCTCGGGCCCGTCGAGCATCGTCCACGAGCCGTTCGCCTTCGCGACCTCGATGGCGCGGATGCCGGCCGGAGCGAGCTGACCGTCACGTTCGAGCTCCAGGAGGCGCGCCTTGTTCGTCGCCGCCCAGCCGCTTCCTGGGCGCCGAGGTGAGAACCACTGACCGACGGTGTCGTCGTCGAACGTGCGCACCGGGCCGTCGATCCACCCGAAGCACAGCGCCTGACGCACCGCATCCTCGTAGCCGACGCCCTCCGTGCGGCTACCGCGCACGCTCAGCAGCCAGACTCCTGCCGCGCGCGTGTGGTTCTCGTCGAGCCAGGCGCGCCAGGTCGCGGCATCCGACGCCCTGACCCGCTCACCCTCGTCCAGCGCGCCCATGGATCACTTCTCGATCGTCTTGATCGTGTCGGTGATGCGCGGCAGCAGGTCGGCGACCGACTGCACGATCTCGTCGGGACGGAACGGGTACTTCTCGATCTCGGCCTGGTCGCTGATGCCGGTGAGCACCAGGATCGTGTGCAGTCCGGCCTCGATACCGGCGACGACGTCGGTGTCCATGCGGTCGCCGATCATGCCGGTGCGCTTCGAGTGGGCGCCGATCTTGTTGAGCGCTGAGCGGAACATCATCGGGTTGGGCTTGCCGACGACGTAGGGCTCCTTGCCGGTGGCCTTGGTGATGAGCGCGGCGATCGCGCCCGTCGCGGGCAGTGGTCCGTCGGCGCTCGGGCCGGTGGCATCCGGGTTCGTGACGATGAAGCGCGCGCCGCCGATGATGAGGCGGATCGCCTTCGTGATCGCCTCGAACGAGTAGTTGCGCGTCTCGCCGACGACGACGAAGTCGGGATTCGTCTCGGTCATGATGAAGCCCGCGTCGTGCAGCGCGGTGAGGATGCCGGCCTCGCCGATCACGAAGGCCGAACCGCCGGGCAGCTGCTGCTGCAGGAACGCCGCAGTCGCGAGAGCCGAGGTCCAGATGCGCTCCTCCGGCACGTGCAGTCCGCTCGTACGGAGGCGCGCCGAGAGGTCACGCGCGGTGAAGATCGAGTTGTTCGTGAGCACCAGGTAGGGGATACCCGCGCTCTCCCATCCGGCGAGCAGCTCGGATGCTCCGGGGATGGCATCGTTCTCGTGGACGAGCACGCCGTCCATGTCGGTGAGCCAGCATTCGATGTCGTCTCGTTGAGCCATGTGCACAGCCTAGAGGGGAGAGGTGACACCGGCCCATCCTTCTACGCGCTCAGCCAGACGACGTCGGATGCCCCTTTCGGAAGGGCGATCTCGACGCCGTCGAGCTCGATGCCGGCGGTTGTCAGCTGCAGGGTCGCGGCGACGGTGACACCGGCACCCTCGAGGGCGCGCAGCAGTTCCGGATCCCGGTCGTCGACCCGGAGCACGCGGCCGACGTGACCGACCTCGGCATCCGCGAGGAGCACGAACGGCTCGCGCGCGACGACGCCGTCGGCATCCGGGATCGCATCGCCGTGCGGATCGAACCGGGGCCGGCCGAGGCGCTCGTCGATGCCCTCGAGCAGTCGGTCGCTGATGGTGTGCTCGAGCACCTCGGCTTCGTCGTGCACCTCGTCCCACCCGTAGCCGAACTCCTGCACGAGCCAGGTCTCGATCAGGCGGTGGCGGCGCACCATCGCGAGGGCGCGGTGCGTTCCGGCATCCGTCAGTCGTACGGCACCGTAGGGCACGTGAGAGACGAGGCCCGCGGCCGCGAGCTTCTTCACCATCTCGGTGACCGACGAGGGAGCGATGCCGAGCTTCGCGGCGAGGACCGACGGCGTGATCGGCGCATCCTGCCATTCGGTATGCGCGTAGACGGTCTTCAGGTAGTCGTCTGCTGCGGGGGAAGCCACGATTCCAGCCTAGATCAGCCGTTCCCGGCGCTCATGATCAGGCCGAAGGCGACTTGACCGGCGAAGAACACCACGAGGAACCCGAGGAGGGCGGCGAACAGCGAGAGGCGACCGTCGAACTCGGGGATCTCCGCGATGCCGACTTTGCGCGCGCGGAACGCCAGCACGAGGGTCGCGACGCCGAGGGCGAGCTGCACCCACGGACCGCCGATGGGCAGCACCTTCGGGAACGCGATGAGGAGGCCACCGATGACGCCGGTCGCGATACCGATCCAGGTGAGGATGCGGACGGTGCGGCGGGCGGGTTCGGCAGTCATGCTGTCGAGCCTATCCGCGACTCCGGGGAAGGATCTCACGCGCCGTTGAGCACGAGCCAGAGGAGCGTCGCGTTGAGCGCGATCAGCAGGACGGATGCCACGATGCCGGCTGCGGTCGTCCAGACGCGATTCGCCCAGACGCCGAGCGTGCGCCGCTGGGCGGTGAGCGCCACCAGCGGGACCAGGGCGAAGGGGATGCCGAACGACAGCACGACCTGGCTGAGCACGAGGGCGAGTGTCGGGTCGACCCCGATCCCGAGGATCACGAGGGCAGGGATCAGCGTCACGAGGCGGCGGGCGAGGAGCGGGATGCGCACGTGCAGCAGGCCGTGCATGATCTCGGCTCCCGCGTAGGCGCCGACCGAGGTGGAAGCGAGCCCCGAGGCCAGCAGGCCCACCGCGAAGAACGTCGCGACGACCGGGCCGAGCCCCGCCGCGAGCGCGGCGTGCGCCCCCTCGAGCGAATCGGTGCCCTCGACGCCGGCGAGGTTCGCCGCGGCCAGCAGCAGGATGCCGAGGTTCACCGACCCGGCGATCACCATCGCGATGGACACGTCCCAGCGCGTCGCGGTGAGCAGTCGGCGGATGCGCGAGGTCTCGGTGCGGATCGCCTCATCGGGGGCGTGCGCCGACGTCGCTCCGAAACGGTCGCGGGCGAGTGAGGAGTGCGCGTAGATCGCGTGCGGCATGATCGTCGCGCCGAGGATGGATGCCGCGAGCAGCACCGACCCCGTCCCCTCGAAGCGCGGGACGAGGCCGCCCAGGACGCCAGCAGGGTCCGGCGGCGCGATGAAGACCCCGGCGACGAAGCCCACGGTGATGATCACCATCAGGCCGATGATCACGAATTCGAAAGGGCGAGCGCCGCGTCGGCTCTGCACGGCCAGCAGGATCATCGATACGGCGCCGGTGATCACGCCGCCCAGCAGCAGCGGGATGTCGAACAGCAGGTACAGCGCGACAGCGCCGCCGATGACCTCGGCGAGATCGGTCGCCATCGCCACGAGCTCGGCCTGCAGCCAGTACGCGCGGCGAGCCCACGGGCGTCGCAGGCGGGTGCCGAGCACCTCCGGCAGGCTCTGACCGGTGACGACGCCCAGCTTCGCCGAGAGGTACTGGATCAGCCACGCCATCACGTTGCCCGCGATCACGACCCAGACCAGCAGGTACCCGTACTGTGCGCCGGCGGTCATGTTGCTCGCGACGTTGCCCGGGTCGAGGTACGCCACGCCCGCCACGAGGGCCGGGCCGAGCAGCCAGAGACCATGGGGGGGAGCGGAGGTGCGGACGACGGGCGTCAACACTGACGGAGAATTTTTCGGCACACCGAAACCATAGCGTTATTTCGGTGCGCCGAAAAGAGAGGGTGGCGGCGGCGGCGGATAGCCTGGCGGGATGCATGCAGAGACACCGGCACCGGATGCCGAACCGGATGCCGTCGCGTCGATTCATACCGGCTCGGTGGCGCAGCCCGGTTACGGCGTCGGTCCGTGGCCGGGTGGCGCAGAAGCCTGGCCCGATGACGACCGCTACGACCCGGAGCTGCTGGCGGCGGGCGACACCCGCAACGTCATCGACCGCTACCGCTACTGGCGCATGGAGGCGATCGTCGCGGATCTCGACACGCAGCGGCATCCGTTCCACGTCGCCATCGAGAACTGGCAGCACGACATGAACATCGGGTCGATCGTGCGCAGCGCGAACGCGTTCCTCGCCGACACCGTGCACATCATCGGTCGGCGCCGCTGGAACAAGCGCGGCGCCATGGTCACCGACCGATACCAGCACGTCGTGCACCACGAAGACGTCGAGACCTTCGCGGCCTGGGCGGCGGGGGAGGGGCTCCCGATCATCGCGGTCGACAACGTCGACGGCGCCGTGCCGGTGCATCGGGCCGAGCTGCCGCAGACCTGCGTGCTGCTGTTCGGACAGGAGGGGCCCGGGCTGTCGGCGGAGGCGCTCGCCGCGGCATCCGCCCACATCGAGATCACGCAGTACGGCTCGACGCGCTCGATCAACGCCAGCGCGGCGGCTGCCGTGATCATGTACGAGTGGTGCCGGAGATACGCGGTCTGATCGCGCGGCAGAAGCCCCTCGACACGCGACATCCGCGGGCGTAGCGTGAGTGCCGATCGAGGAGGCCGACATGGCAAGCCCTGCACCCATCCGCCCGTATCTCTGGTTCCATGATTCCGCGCAGGAGGCGATGGAGTACTACGTCTCGGTGTTCCCGAACTCGTCGATCGACGAGGTGACCCTCTACCCCGAAGAGAACCTCAGCGAGCACTTCGAGGGCATGGGCGGCAAGGTGATCAGCGGCATGTTCACCCTGAACGGCACTCCGTTCGGCTGCATCGACGGCGGGACGGCGTTCACGTTCAACGAGGCCGTGTCGTTCGTGATCGAGTGCGCGGATCAGGACGAGATCGACCACTACTGGCGGGCGCTCTCCGCGGTTCCGGAGTCGGAGGCGTGCGGCTGGTGCAAGGACCGGTTCGGGGTGAGCTGGCAGATCGTCCCCGCGGGCCTCGATCTGCTGCAGCAGCGCCCGGAGCAGATCCAGGCGCTCATGCACATGAAGAAGATCGTGATCGCCGACCTCGAGATCGCCTGACGCTGCCCCCGGGCCGTTCGCTCAGCTACGGTCGATGCCGAACAGGTGGCGATAGACCGCGTTGAGATCGCGATCCAGGTGATCGATGCGTCCGTTCACGGCCTGGAACTCGCTCCGGAACTCCGTTCGCACATTCGTGAACTCACCCCGGAGCTCCGTCCGCACGCTCGCGAACTCGCTCTTGAACTCTTTCCGCACGCTGTCGAACCCGTTCTGCATCATGCGCACGAACATCGTCGACATCAGCGTGATCGTGCCGAACATCCCCGCGGCGAAGACACCGATCAGTGTCCAGATCTGTGGTTCATTCATCCCCAGCATCCCCCCATTGTGACTCCCGTGATCCGAGGATGCCAGGGGCTGGGGGCGCTGTATATCGCGGGGCCGGAGGCTGTGCATAACCCGGTTTCAGCCGCTCCTGTGCAGGACTAGACCTGGGCGGAGAGCCATCGCCCTGACCGCACCCGCCAGCCGAGCGTGGCCAGGCGCGCGAGCATGTACACGCCGAAGAAGGCGACGCCGAGCCAGACGAGACCGCCGCTGCCGTCGACGCCCGAAGCCGCGACGATCCACAGCGCGGGCAGGAACGGCACCAGGTTCAGCACGCCGGCGAGCGCAAGGTAGCGCGCGTCATTCGCACCCATGAGCACCCCGTCGAGCACGAACACCACGCCGGCGACGGGCTGCGCGACGGCGGCCACGATGAGCGCGGGCTGCACGAGCGCTGCGATCTCCGGATCCCCCGTGAAGACGATCCCGAGCACCCCGGAGAGGGCGGCGATCAGCGCGCCGACCACGACGCCGAACCACACCCCCCAGGCCACGGTGCGACCGAGCACCCGATGCACCTGTTCCTCGTCTCCGGCGCCGAGCTCTTTGCCGATCAGGGCCTGGGCGGCGATCGCGAGCGCGTCGAGGGCGAAAGCCGCGGCGGAGAAGATCGTGAAGACGATCTGCCATCCCGCCAGCTCCTCGGTGCCGATGCCCGTGGCCACCGCCACTGTGACCAGGAGGGCGGCGCGCAGGCTGACAGTGCGCAGGAACAGCCAGCCGCCCGAGGCCGCGGTGCTGCGCATGCCGGCCCGCTGTGCGCGCAGCGAGGCGCTGTGCCGCGTGGCCAGCCGACGCACGACGAGCACGTACGCCGCGACCATGCCCCATTGCGCCGTCACCGTTCCGGCGGCCGAACCCGCGATGCCCCAGCCGAAGCCGTAGATGAACAACCAATTGAGCAGCGCGTTCGCGCCGAAGCCGAGACCGGCGATCCACAGCGGAGTGACGGTGTCCTGCATGCCGCGCAGCAGACCGGTCGCGGCGAACACGATCAGCATGGCGGGCAGACCCCACATCGAGATGACGAGGTAGGCGTTGGCCTGTTCGGCGACCGCCTCGCCCGCGCCGAAGCGCGACACGAGCCACGGCGAGGAGACTGTGCCGACGGCGGCGAGCACCGCGCCGAGGGCGAGCGCGAGCCACATGCCGTTCACGCCCACCGACACGGCCTCGCCGGGCTGCCCCGCGCCGAAGCGCCGAGCCACGGCCGGAGTGGTCGAGTACGCCAGGAAGACCATCAGCCCGACGATGGTCTGCAGCACGGCTCCGGCGATGCCGAGTCCGGCGAGCGGCGTCGTGCCCAGATGCCCGACCAGGGCCGCGTCGACGATGAGGAACGCCGGCTCCGCGATCAGCGCCCCCAGGGCGGGTACGGCGAGGCGCAGGATCTCTCGATTGAGGGAGAGGCGCGCGGTCATCCTCCGAGCTTAGGGTGGAGGGAGAGCTCGGATGCGGCGGAGGTGCATCATGACGGACCCACGAGAGGCAGCGGAGCGCTACCGCGCTAAGCAGCGGGGCGAGATCGGCGAAGACGACGAGGGCTCGGCACCCGGGATCGGGGCCGCCGTCGACAGAGCCGCCTTCATCGAGACGGCGATCCAGGTGGCGATCCGCCGCGGCGACTTCGACGACCTGCCCGGCGCGGGCAAGCCGCTCGAGGGCCTGGGCGAGCACCAGGATCCGGACTGGTGGATCCGCCGCAAGATCGAGACCGAGAACCTCACCGGGCTGGGCCCGCCCGCGATCCTGCTGCGCAACGAGGATCGGGAGCTCGACGGGCAGCTCGATCTGCTCGGACGCGAGTCCGATGTGCGCGAGGTGCTCGAGGACTTCAACCGTCGAGTGATCGAGGCGCGCCGCCAGCTGCAGGGCGGACCGCCCGTCGTCACGCCGCCGCGTGACATCGAGGCGGCGGTCGCTGCCTGGCGCGAGCGCAGGGGCGCCCGAGCCGCGGCATCCGCTCCTGAGACGCCCCCGCGTCGTCGCCGCTGGAGACGTCGCAAGGCCGAATGAGGGAGGCGGGTCATAGGCTGTTCGCATGACTGACGTTCTTCCCGTGGGCCTCGCCGTTTCCGAGTTCAGCTCCGACATCCGCCCGCAGGACGACCTGTACCGCCACGTGAACGGCGCCTGGCTCGCCCGCACCGAGATTCCGGGCGACAAGGCCAGATGGGGGTCGTTCCACCTGCTCGCGGAGCAGGCTGAGAAAGACGTCAGGGCGATCATCGAGGAATCGCAGGATGCCGAGGACGGCACCCTCGCCCGCAAGATCGGCGACATGTTCGCGAGCTTCATGCACACCGAGCGCATCGACGCCGCCGGCGTGAGTCCGCTCGCCGAGACCCTCGCCGAGATCGACGCGATCGACGGCATCCCGAATTTCCTCCGCACGGTCGGCGCCTATGACCGCGACGGGCGCGCGCACCTGATCGGCTTCTACGTCGACGGCGACCCCGGCGACCCCGAGCGCTACGTGCCGGTCGTCGTGCAGTCCGGCCTGTCGCTGCCCGACGAGAGCTACTTCCGCCTCGACACCTTCGAGGCGACCAGGGCCGCCTACCGCGCGCACCTGGAGCGCCTGCTCGCCCTCGCCGGGATCTCGGATGCCGCCGCCCAGGCCGACCGCGCCATCGCGCTCGAGACCGAGCTGGCCGGTCACCACTGGGACAATGTGAAGAGCCGCGACGCTGTGGCGACGTACAACCTGAAGACGTGGGCCGAGATCCAGGAGCTCGCGGGCGTCGACCTCGAGCCCTGGCGGGACGCGGTCGCCCCGTCGAACCCGGCGGCATTCGCCGAGGTCGTCGTCTCGCAGCCGAGCTTCCTGGAGGGGCTCGGCACGCTCCTCGCCGTCGAGCGCCTCGATGACTGGAAGGCCTGGCTGCGGTCGCAGGTCGTGCACGCCGCCGCCCCGTACCTGACCGACGACTTCGTGCAGGAGAACTTCTCGTTCTACGGCACCGAGCTCACCGGCGTCCCCACGATCCGCGAGCGCTGGAAGCGCGGCGTCTCGGTGACCGAGGGCGCGCTGAGCGAGGCGATCGGCAAGGTCTACGTCGAGCGCCATTACCCGCCGACGGCGAAGGCCGCGATGGACGAGCTGGTCGCGAACCTCATCGAGGCTTACCGCCAGAGCATCACGAAGCTCGAGTGGATGACGGCCGAGACCCGGGAGCGGGCGCTCGCCAAGCTCGATGCCTTCACGCCCAAGATCGGTCACCCGAAGGAGTGGCGCGACTACTCGAGCCTTGTGATCGACCGCTCCGACCTGTTCGGCAACGTGCGCCGCGCCGCGATCTTCGGACACGACCGTCACGTCGACAAGGTCGGCAAGCCCATCGACCGCGACGAGTGGCACATGCCACCGCAGATGGTCAACGCGTACTACAACCCGTCGATGAACGAGATCGTGTTCCCGGCGGCGATCCTGCAATACCCCTTCTTCGACGCGTCGCGTGATGCGGCGGCGAACTACGGCGGCATCGGCGCGGTCATCGGCCACGAGATCGGTCACGGCTTCGACGATCAGGGCAGCCGCTACGACGGTTCCGGCCTACTCGAGGACTGGTGGACGGATGCCGATCGCGCCGCCTTCGAGGAGCGCACCACGGCGCTCATCGCGCAGTACGACGAGCTCGTGCCCGAGGGCCTCGACGCGGAGCACCACGTCAACGGCGCGCTGACCATCGGCGAGAACATCGGCGACCTCGGCGGACTCGGCATCGCGCTCAAGGCGTACGAACTGTCGCTGGATCCTTCGTCGGGCTCCGGGCCCGTTGAAGGGCCGGTCATCGACGGCTACACGGGCGTGCAACGGCTGCTGCTGTCGTGGGCGCAGGTGTGGCAGCAGAAGAGCCGCGACGCCGAGACGCTGCGTCTGCTGACGATCGACCCGCACTCGCCGAACGAGTTCCGCTGCAACCAGATCGTGCGCAACATCGATGCCTTCTATGCGGCGTTCGGGGTCACCGAAGATGACGCGCTGTGGCTGCCGGGGGAGTCCCGGGTGACCATCTGGTGACCAATCACCGCCCTCTGTGAGGCCTACCCCGGCGGTGGGGTTACGATAGCCCTGCCGCTGGGGAGCGCATCCCTTTCGGCATCCCGCAAATCCCTCCCCCCTAAGGATCACGCGTGGGCGCTCCCGAGCCTTTCGAAGGGTTTCGCAACTCTTCCGCCCCGGCCTCTGACGGCGGTCGCCGCTCGCAGCGCGCCAGCCGGCGCCTCCCGAGACGAGCCGCCGTCGGGCGCCGATCCTTCACGTCGACGCTGAGGTCGCTGGAGGAGTTGGCGGATGCCGGGGCACAGGTCTCGGTGCACGTCGTCGACCTCGACAGTCATGTGCACGTGCTGTCCGGCGACGATCACGTCACGATGCCCGTCGCGGGACTCGGGGTCGTGCCGCTCCTCATCGAGGTGGCGGCGGGATTCGAGAACGGCACCCTCGACCCGTTCGAGATCATCGACCGGACGACTGTCGACGCGGTCGAAACCTCGGGGCTGTGGCGGCACCTGCACGCACCGGCGCTGCCGCTGGAAGACCTCGCTGTGCTCGCCGCGACCGCCGGCGACCCGATCGCGGTCAACGCGCTGCTGCACAAGGTCGGGCATGACAAGGTGCGCCAGCGCATCGAATCTCTCGGGCTGCGCCGCACGGCGCTGCTCGACCGGTTCCGCGATCAGCGTGGCCCCGACGATGCTCCCCACGTCGCGGTGGGGTCTGCGCGGGAATTCGCTGGCCTCTTCTCGGCGCTCGTGAACTCGCAGGTGGTCGACGCCGCGGTCAGCGCGCAGGTGTCGGAGTGGCTCAGCCTGAACCAGGACCTCAGCCTGGTGGCGGCATCCACGGGGCTCGATCCGTTCTCCCACGATCACGATCAGCACGGACTGCTCTTCATCAACAAGACCGGGCGCGATCGCGGCGTGCGCGCCGAGGCGGGCGTGCTCGCCGGTCCTCGTGCCGGGATCGCGTACTCGCTCATCGTCTGCTTCGACGATCTCTCGATCACGCACCGACTGCGCGCCCATGACGTGTTCCGTGTGCTGGGCGTCGAGCTGATGGAGTACACACACTGATGGTGGCGGGTGACTGGACCCCGCATCGCCGCGACGACGGCGAGCTGCTCGGCTGGATGCACCCCGAGGGCGACGACTGGGTCGCCGTCGACGTGCTCGGCCGCCCGGCATCCGACCCGACGGAGTGGCTGGACGCCGAAGACGCCCTCGAGCAGCATGGCATCGCCTGGCTCGCCGACCCGTGGATGCTGGAGGGCGAGGGCGATCGCCCGCTGCGGGTGCGCATCCTCGAGGTGACGCCGGATGACGACGGCGTTCCCGGGCGGATCGTGGTGAAGATCGACGACTTCGGTGACATGACACGACCGGCCACCGCGCAGTTCGTGCTCACCTGGCCGCTTCCGGACCGGCTGCGTCCGCCGCGCGATCACGACCCGGACCCGCGCACCCTCTCGGGGTGAGGTCAGTTCGGCAATGACGGGTGCTGCTCGGCGCTGCGCTGCTTCGGGATGAACAGCGACAGCACCACGGCGACGAGCCCGGCGGCGATCGCGAGCCAGAAGCACACGTCGAAGGCGGCGCGGGTGGGCACGGCGACGCCGTCGATGTCGACGCTCATCGCCGCGAGGATCCCGCCCATCACCGCCGAGGCGCTGGACGTGCCGATCGAGCGGAACAGGGCGTTCAGGCCATTGGACGCGCCGGTCTCGTTCGCCGGCACGGAGCGCATGATGATCATCGGCATGGCGGCGAAGCTGAACCCGATGCCCACGCCGATGAGGATGTTGGCCGCCAGAATGTGCCAGATCTCGCTCGACCACAGCAGCACGAACAGGTAGGCGAGCACGATGGCACCGGCGCCGATCGTGAAGAGCGGACGCGGGCCGACCGTGCGCTCGAGTCGGCCCGACAGCGGCGAGATGAACATCATCACGAGCCCGGCGGGCATGACCACGAGTGCCGCGCCGACCATGTCGAGCCCGAAACCGGCGCTCGAGGTCGGCATCTCCAGCAGCTGCGGGAAGGTGACGTTCGATCCGAACAGGGCGAAGCCCATGCCGATCGCGGCGATGTTGGTGAAGAGCACGGCGGGTCGGGCGGCGACCCGCAGATCGAGCAGCGGATCCTTCGTGCGCAACTGGTACCAGCCCCACACCAGCAGCACCAGGACGCCGCCGATGACGCACGTGAGCGAGATCGGCGAGGTCCAGCCCCACTGCGCGCCCCGGGAGACGAAGAGCAGGATGCCGGTGAGCCCGACACCGAGCCCGATCGCCCCGAGCACGTCGAGGCGTCCCGGGAAGCGGAGCACGTCGCCGGGGACCACGAGGAGCACCAGCGCGAGGCCGGCAGCACCGAGGGCGGCCGCCAGCCAGAACAGCGTATGCCAGTCGGCGTGCTCGGCGAGCAGGGCCGCGGCCGGGAGTCCGATCGCGCCGCCCATACCCATCGTGGCGCTCATCAGGGCGACGGCGGTGCCCAGGCGGTCGGTGGGGAGCACATCGCGCATGATCGCGATGCCGAGCGGGACGACGCCCGTGACGGCCCCCTGCAGACCGCGGCCGATGATGACGCCGACGATCGAACCGGAGAGCGCCGCGATGACGGAGCCGATGATGAGGAGGATCAGCAGCACGACGACGACGCGGCGTTTGCCGTACATGTCGCCGAGGCGGCCCGAGATCGGCGTGGCCACCGCCGCGACCAGCAGCGTGATCGTGACGACCCACGTGGTGTCCTCGCGGGAGGCGTTCAGCAGTTCGGGCAGTTCGGCCTGCAGCGGCACCACGAGCGTGAACATGAACGACGCGCACAGGCCCGCGAACGCGAGCACGGCGACGATCGGCCATCTCTTCGGGGTTCGAGAGAGGCGCTTCCTGGCCCTGTCATCGTTCGCACCCACCGACCAAGGCTATCGGCGCGCGAGCGAGCGGGGGCCGCGCGGATCGGGATCCGGTTTCCGCGAACCGGCACGAGAGGGGCAGACTGGGTACGTGCGAACCATCCGTGATCTCGACACCGTTGAACTCATCATCGACGCCCAGAGCCTGCTCGACTCCATCAGAGGTCCGCAGCGTGTGATCGATGCCGGCACCCTGCGCGCTCTGCAGCAGTCCGGGAACTACGTCGTCGGACTGTTCGACGGCGAGGGAGACGACGAGCGCATGGTCGGCGCCTCCATCGCCTTCTTCGGTGAGCCGGGCAGACGTGCGATGCATTCGCACATCACCGCCCTGATCCCGGAGTACCGGGGCCGCGGATGGGGACGCGAGCTCAAGGAGCACCAGCGTCAGTGGGCGTTCTCCCGCGACGTCGGTCGCATCACGTGGACGTTCGACCCCCTCGTCGCGCGCAACGCCCACTTCTTCCTCGACGTGCTCGGCGCGCGCGTGACCGGCTACTCCGTGAACCGCTACGGCATCTTCGGTGGCGGCGACGCCGGCGACGAGAGCGACCGCCTCGACGTCGAGTGGGCGCTGGCCGACATCGCGAAGCCCCCGGCATCCGACGCCGTCGTCGAGACTCTCGAGATCCCCTCCGACATCGAGTCGCTGCGCGAGTCCGACCCGGATGCCGCTCACGAGTGGCGCACCCGTCTGCGCGCGCAGATGGAGGAGCGGCTCGGACGCGGCCTGCACGTTGCCGGCTTCGACGTCGAGCGCGGCTACCTCTTCACGGCGTGACAGCCCTGATCAGCGCACCCCGCGCATGAGCTTCAGCACCGGCTTCACGGCCAGCAGCATGCCGATGCCGACGATGATCGCGATGACCCCGAGGATCGAGAAGTACGGCACCTCGTTCTGCGGGTCGTAGAACGACACGAGCTGCCCCGAGATCGCCGTGCCCAGCGCGACGGACAGGAAGAACAGCGCCACCATCTGCGTCTGGAATACGGCCGGGGCGAGCTTCGTGCTCGCCGACAGACCGACCGGCGAGAGCAGCAGTTCGGCAACGGTGAAGACGAACAGGATGCCGACGATCGCGAGCACCGGCGTGGTGTTCTCTCCTCCGCCCGCGAACGGCAGGAACAGCAGGAACGCGGACCCCATGATGATCGCGGCGAGCCCGAACTTCACCGGCGTCGAGGGCTGGCGCTTCCCGAGTCTCGTCCAGAGAGCGGCGAAGACGCCGGAGAGGATGATGATGAACACCGGGTTGATCGACTGCACCCACGAGACCGGCATCTCCCAGCCGAAGAGCGAGCGGTCCAGGCGCTTGTCGGAGTAGATCGTCAGCACCGTGAACTGCTGCTGGTAGAGCGACCAGAACGCGACACTCGTGATGAACAGCGGGACGAAGCCCCAGACGCGCGAGCGCTCCGTCGCATCGATGCGACGGCTGGTGAGGATCACCGCGAAGTACGCTATCGCGGCGACGACCGTGACGCTGATGACGATCGCGGCGAGGTTGTCGTCGCGGATCACGCCCGTGAGCACGAGCACCGCGATCGCCGCGAGGGCGGCGACGGCGATGATCACGACGAGCGGGTAGCGGGACGCCGGCAGCGGATTCGGGACAGCGCGGGCTCGATCGGGGAGCGAGCGTCGACCGAACGAGTACTGCACCAGCCCCAGCGTCATGCCGACTGCCGCCAGCCCGAAGCCCCAGTGGAAGCCGAGGGTGGACTGCAGGATGCCGGTGAGTATCGGTCCGAGGAACGCGCCGAGGTTGATCCCGAGGTAGAACAGCGAGAATCCGGCATCCCTCCGGGTGTCGTCCGGTGCGTAGAGCGTGCCGACGACGGCGGTGGCGTTCGCCTTGAGTCCACCGGAGCCGAGCGCCACGAGCACCAGCCCGACGCCGACGCCGAGCACACCGGGGATGAGCGCGAGCGCGATGTGCCCGGCCACGATGACGATGGCGCTGACGAACAGCACGCGCTCGGATCCGAACAGGCGATCCGCGAGCCACGCGCCGAGGATCGTGGCGAGGTACACCGATCCGCCGTAGGCGCCGACGATGCCGCCGGCGACCGCTTCGGGGATGCCGAGGCCGCCCTGGGTCGCCGAGTAGTACAGGTAGATGAGCAGGATGCCCTGCATGCCGTAGAAGCTGAACCGCTCCCACATCTCGACGCCGAAGATGTGTACGAGCGCTCCCGGTTGTCCGAAGAAGCGGGTGTCCTCGTGGCGTGCCTCATCGGTCGGCTGCGCTGTGCTCATGCCACGACGGTACCCCTCGACAAGCTCGGCGGCCCAGCTTTGAGCACGGACGCACGAGTCGGCCGTCGATAGAATGGGACTGCCCGTGTCACGGGCTCCCTCCCGCATCCGACCATTGGAGCCACCATGGCCGAACAGTCCCGCCTCGACAAGGTCATCGCCCTCGCCCGCCACCGCGGGTTCGTGTTCCAGGCCGGTGAGATCTACGGCGGTTCGCGTTCGGCATGGGACTACGGCCCCCTCGGCACCGAGCTCAAGGAGAACATCCGCCGCCAGTGGTGGCAGACGTTCGTGCGCGGCCGCGGCGACATGGTGGGCCTCGACTCCAGCATCATCCTGCCCAAGCGCGTGTGGGAGGCGTCGGGTCACGTCGCCACGTTCACCGACCCGCTGGTCGAGTGCCTGCAGTGCCACAAGCGCTTCCGCGCCGACAACCTCATCGAAGACTTCGAGGCGCGCAAGGGACGCAAGGCCGAGAACGGTCTCGCCGACATCCCCTGCCCCAACTGCGGCACCAAGGGCCAGTACACCGAGCCCAAGGCGTTCTCCGGTCTCGTGAAGACCTACCTCGGCGTCGTCGATGACGAGTCGGGCCTCTACTACCTCCGCCCCGAGACGGCCCAGGGCATCTTCGTGAACTTCTCGAACGTGCTCACCGCCAGCCGCAAGAAGCCGCCGTTCGGCATCGGCCAGGTCGGCAAGGCGTTCCGCAACGAGATCACTCCCGGAAACTTCATCTTCCGCACCCGCGAGTTCGAGCAGATGGAGATCGAGTTCTTCACCCCGCCGGCCGACGCGCAGGAGTGGTTCGAGCACTGGGTCGAGGCGTGCTGGAACTGGTTCATCGATCTGGGCATCGATCCCGAGAACATGCGTCAGTTCGACGTTCCGGAAGACGACCGGGCGCACTACTCCGCCGGCACGATCGACGTCGAGTACAAGTTCGGCTTCACCGGCAAGGAGTGGGGCGAGCTCATGGGCGTCGCCAACCGCACCGACTACGACCTGTCGAGCCACAGCGAGGCGTCCGGCCAGAGCCTCAGCTACTTCGACCAGGCCACGGGCGAGCGCTACACCCCGTACGTGATCGAGCCGTCGTTCGGACTCACGCGCGCCATGATGGCGTTCCTCGTGGACGCGTACCGCGAGGAGGAGGTGCCGAACGCCAAGGGCGGCACCGACGTGCGCACGGTGCTGAAGCTCGATCCGCGCCTCGCCCCGGTCAAGGCCGCGGTGCTGCCGCTCTCGCGCAACGAGAAGCTGTCGCCGCTCGCCCGCGAGGTCGCCGACACGCTCCGCAGCTCCTGGGCGGTCGACTTCGACGACGCCGGCGCGATCGGTCGCCGCTACCGCCGTCAGGATGAGATCGGCACTCCGTTCTGCGTCACGGTCGACTTCGACTCGCTCGACGACAACGCGGTCACCGTGCGCGACCGCGACTCGATGGCGCAAGAGCGCGTCGCGATCGATGAACTGCACGCGTACCTCGCGGAGCGCCTCAAGGGGGCGTGACCGACCCGGCGACCGCGCGGGCATAGCGCTCGGAGAGCACCTGCAGTCGGGGGAGGAGCTCGGGCGGGCTCTCGACGGTGAAGTCCATCATGAGCATCCCGATGTAGGCCGCGACGGTGTCGAGGCTGTCGGCGCCGGTCACGAGCACGCAGTGGTCTTCGTCGATCGGCTCGACCGCGCCGACGGCCGGATGGATGCGGTCGAGCACCTGTTGCGTCGGTGCATCGATGAGCAGTCGCGCGTGCACCTTCCACCCGCTCTCCGCGATGGTGCGCATCATGAACGCGGTGTAGTCACCCCCGGGCAGCGGCTGCGGTTCGAAGCGCCGTCGCGTCGGCATCCGCAGTTCCATCCAGTCCACGCGGTACGTGTGCCAGTCGCCGGACTGCGGATCGCGGCCCACCAGGTACCACCGGCGATGCCAGGTGAGCAGTCGGTAGGGCTCCACCAGCACCGACGCGTCCTGGTAGTCGAAACGCAGCCACTCCTCATTGCGGATCGCGCCGGCGATCTCGCGGAGCACGGTCGCGTCGACCTCGGGATCCGGCGCATCCGTGTCGTTGTTCTCGGGAGCGCGGTCGATCGTCGACCGCAGCGCGTCGACCATCGGGCGCAGGTGCGAGGGGAGCACCTGCTCGAGCTTCGCGAGGGCCCGTGCCCCCGACTCCTCGACGCCGGCGATCCCGGCGGCGGCCTGCAGGCCCACGGTCACCGCCACCGCCTCCTCGTCGTCGAGCAGGAGAGGCGGGAGCTTGCCGCCCGCGCCGAGCCGGTATCCGCCGATGGCGCCGCGCGTGGCGTCGACCGGATAGCCGAGCTCACGCAGCCGATCGACGTCGTGGCGGATGGTGCGCATCGAGACACCGAGACGCTCCGCGAGATCGCGGCCTGAACGCTCGGGGCCCGCCTGCAGCAGAGACAACAAGGCCAGCAGACGAGCGGTCGGATCGGCCATGACAACTCCTTCAAAGTCGCGCGTTTATTAGGAACGTATCCTACCTATTAGCCTCGTATCGTCGAAGTCATGAACAAGACAACCGCTCCCCTCAGCATCCGCCCCTTCACCGTCTCGGTCTCCGACGCCGAGATCGCCGATCTGCAGGATCGCCTCGCTCGCACCCGTCTTCCGCAGCCTTCCCCGACGGACGACTGGGATGCCGGCACCCCGAACTCCTACCTTCGTGAGGCCACCGACGCATGGCGCGCGTTCGACTGGGCAGCAGCCCAGGAGCGCATCAACGCCGTGCCGCACTTCACGACCGAGATCGACGGGCAGACGATCCACTTCATCCACGTCCGCTCAGGTATCGAAGGCGCGACGCCGCTGATCCTCGCGCACACCTACCCCGGCTCGGCCGTCGACTACCTCGACGTGATCGACCGTCTCGTCGATCCAGTGGCCCACGGCGGCCGGGCGGAGGACGCCTTCGACGTCGTGATCCCGGATGCTCCGGGCTACGGCTTCTCGCAGCCGCTCGCGTCGGCCGGTTGGACAGTCGGCAAAGTGGCCGCCGCGTATGACCAGCTGATGCGCGGCCTCGGCTACGACAGCTACGGCATCCACGGCTCCGACAACGGTGCGATGGTCGCGCGCGAACTCGGGCTGCTCAACCCGAAGGGGTTCCTCGGCCTGCACGTGCTGCAGCTGTTCTCGTTCCCCTCGGGAGATCCGTCCGAGTTCGAGCGTCTGGAGCCGCAGGACTACGCCGGCCTCGAGCACATGCAGTGGTTCCAGTCGGTCGGCGGCTACAACACGATGAACTCATCGCGGCCGCAGACGGTGTCGGTCGGGATCAGCGACTCGCCCATCGGGCTGCTGGCATACAGCGAGCTGTTCAACTCGTTCGGCAACGGGACCTCGCTCGTGACGCTCGAGCAGATCCTGCTCGAGGTCAGCGTGAATTGGTTCGCGAACGCGGCATCCGGCATGAGCCGCAGCTACCTCGAGAACGCCCGGGCGGATGCCGGCGAGGGCGAGGCGCCGCAGATCAACGCCGCACCGACCGGGGTCGCCGTCTTCGCGGACGACTTCCAGACGATCCGGGTGTTCGCAGAGCGCGACAACTCGAACATCGTGCACTGGAGTCGGTTCGACGAGGGTGGGCACTTCGCCGCCCTCGAGCGTCCGGATCTCGTCGCCGCCGACATCCGCGCGTTCTTCGCCGGGCTGCGCTGACCCCTTGACGACCGGCCCCTCCGTGATCGAACCGGCCCCTTGCGAACGTTCGCGAGGGGCCGGTTCGTCGCGAAGGGGGTCGCTCTGCAGGGGCGGGTCAGTCGGTGACGGTGAGTCCCATCGCGGGGCCGCCGCCGGATTCGACCCAGGCGAGCGAGCGCTCCAGGATGCCGCGGAGCACGTCGAGGTCGACCTGCTCGAGGTCTTTGATGTAGACGCAGCTCACCGCGGTGGTGTGCGGGCCGAGCTGGGCGAGCGCGTCGGCGTGGGCCGCGGTGCCGTCGAGCAGGTAGATCGTCGTCGAAGCCTTGCGCGGTGAGAACGCGAGAAGCGCGGTGTCGCCCTCGGTGCCGGTCGGATACCGGTAGTGGCAGGAGCCGAAGCCGATGATCGTGCCCCAGGTCGCCGGCTCGCGGCCCGAGATGTCCTGCATCAGCGCGGTCAGCATCTCGGCGTCCCGCCGACGCGTCGCGGGAGAGGAACGAGCGATCAGCCCGGCGACGTCGTTCCCGGTCGGCTCCATGTCAGGCCTTCGGCTGCTTCGCGGCTGTTTCTCGACTCGCTTCGCTCGCTCGATCTTGCTGCTTCGCGGCAACCTTCAACGCCTTCTTGTGCTCGCGCACCTTCGTCAGCGATTCGGGGGAGACGATGTCGGCCACGCTGCGGAACGATCCCTCGTCACCGTAGGCGCCGGCGGCCTCGCGCCAGCCCGAGCCCGTGAAGCCGTACTGCTTGCCGAGGAGGGCGAGGAAGATCTTCGCTTTCTGCTCGCCGAAACCGGGGAGCGTCTTCAGGCGCTTCAGGACCTCGGCACCGTCCGGATCCCCTTGGGTCCAGAGCGCGCTGGCGTCCCCGCCCCAGTCGTCGACGAGCGTCTGGCACAGCGTCTGCACGCGCGTGGCCATCGATCCGGGGAAGCGGTGCACGGCGGGCGTCTGTTTGAAGGCCTCGAGGAACTCGTCCGGGGCCATGCTCGCGATCGCGGCGGCATCCGTCGCTCCCGTGCGCTGCTCGATCTTGAGCGGTCCGGCGAACGCGGTCTCCATCGGGACCTGCTGATCCAGCAGCATCCCGACCAGCAGAGCCAGCGGGTTGTCGGTCAGCAGCTCGTCGGCGGCGGTGTCTCCGGTGATGTGAAGGGCCATGAGTCCATCCTCTCCTACGACCCGGCGGCGGATTCGCAGATGCAGAGCTGGGTCGAGGAGTCCGCCCCGAAGGGGCTGCCGTCCCAATCGCCCAGGCGCTCGACCAGTCGGAGTCCAGCGTCGACGTGGACCTCGCCGCGGCCTGGATCACTGAACGATGTACGCGGGCGCCGGACCCCGTCGGCCTCAGCCAGGAGCCGCACGTTGGGATTGAAGACGTCGAATGCGAACCGTCCGCCGGGCGCGAGGTGACGCCTGACCGCGCGGAAGCACTGCACGATGTCGTCAGCCTCGTGCAGGTGCAGCAGTGCGTTGCCCGCGATGAAGACGAGGTTGAACTCGCTGTCGAGGTCGAAGTCGCGCATGTCGCCTTGCTGCCACTCGACAGACACGCCGCGCTCATCAGCCTTCCGCCGCGCCTCGGTCAGCGTGTCCAACGACAGGTCGTACAGCCTCGCGTGCGAGTACAGATCCCGTGTCATTCGCGCCTCCTCGTGCATACGCTCTCGCGGCGGGGGTCCTCGCGCAGTCAAGCAAGTCTGCCAGTGGCTACCGCCCTCTTTCATCCTTCCCTCGAGTCCATCGGCGCGATATCATCCTGATATGAGTGAAACGCTGCGTGACTCGCGTGAGCGAGCTGGGCTCAGCCAAGCGCAGCTCGCGCTACGCAGCGGCGTTGCGCAGCCGAACATCGCCGCTTACGAGTCCGGGCGGCGGAATCCGTCTGCGGCGATGGTCGATAGGCTGCGGTCGGCCATGAGACCCTTGCCTCACGAAGCGCTCGAACAGCATCGTGAGGAACTCAAGGAGCTCGCTGCGAAGTACGGATTAAGTAACGTCCGGGTGTTCGGCTCCGCGGGGCAGGGCACGGACACCGCGCAGAGCGACCTCGATATCCTGGTCACCCGCTCGCCGCACGTCGGATTGCTGACGATCGCCGAGTTCTCCGTCGTCGCCGAGCAGTTGCTCGGTGTCGCGGTCGACGTGGTCACAGACGGAGGGCTCCCCGCTGATCATCCGATCCTCCGGTCAGCGGTGGCCGCGTGAGCGATAGGGACGAACGGTCGTTGCGGGAGATCGTGCGGTTGTGCGACAACGGCACGCGACTCGCCGGTCGCGGCCACGAATGGTTCGTCTCGGACGAACTCAATACACCGGGGCTTGCGGCCGAATCGATCATCATCAAGATCGGTGAGAACGTCGCGCGGCTGAGCGATGAAACGATCGTCGCGAACCCGCAGGTGCCCTGGTCGAGCATCAAGCGCATGCGGGACCGGCTCGCGCATCACTACGAGGCGACCGATTATGACGCGGTGTGGGCCACGCTCAGCGCCGATCTTCCCCGCGTGCGCGCGGCGATCGCATCGCTGCTCGCAGAGTGACCGATGAGTGACCGCTGAGTGACCGCGGTACGTCTGGCGCGACGAATCGCTCGTAGAAGTCTCGGGACCCGCTACGCGATCGAGGACTCGGTACCGTGTTCGGTCGCCTCGGTCGCCTCGGTCGCCTCGGCCGCCGGGACGATGCCGTAGAGCGTGCCCAGTGCGGCGGCGAACTCGTCCGCGCGACCGGATGCCGCGAGCTCATGCGCACGTGTCGTCGGCGTGTGCAGCAGCACCCCGGTGAGGTGGCGGAGCGCCTGCTCGATCCGGCCGTCCTCATCGCCGCGGGCGCGAGCGCGCGAGATCTCTGACTCGAGCAGGGAGAAGATGTGCGTGCGCAGGGCGACCACCGAGGGGGTCACGCTCTGTCGGGCGCCGACCACGTGGAACGTGTCAGCGGCTTCCCGGACGACGCTGCGCGCGGCATCCGTCGCCTGCAGCTCTTCGAGCGGGGCGTGCAGGCGGATCGTCTCGAGGTCGAGCAGGGCGACGCCGTCGAGGGCGCCGACGGCGGGGTCGACGTTGCGCGGCATGCCGAGGTCGATGACGAGCTGGGAGTGCCCGGCCGATCCGTTCGGAACGATCGGGCACCCAGCCGCGGCGATGCCGACCGGGTGCTGCAGGTGCTGCGGCCCGAGCACCGGCTCGGTTGCGCTCGTGCAGGTGATGAGCAGGCTCGAGTGAGCGGCCGTGCGGGCGTAGTCGGCGGCTGCCACCGGACGGATGCCGTGCTTCGCGGCGAACACCTCGGCGCGGCCAGAGGGCGAGTACACCGAGATGTCGACGGCCCCGCGCTCGCGGAGGGTGGCGAGGGTCACGGCCGCGTAGGCGCCGGTGCCGACGAGCAGCACGCGCTCGGCGGACCAGTCGGCGATGCGGCTGTCGGCGAGCTCCAGCGCGAGGCGCACGAGAGAGCGGCCGGCACGGCCGAGGGCGGTGACGTTCTTGACCTTGCGCTGCGCCTGGCTGGCGCGCTGGAAGAGGCGCTCGAGCTCGGGGGAGGTCGTGCCGCCCTTGCGTGCGGACTTCAGCGCGCGGCGCACCTGACCCGCGATCTCACCCTCGCCGGAGACGACCGATTCCAGACCGGATGCCACGGAGAAGAGGTGCTCGGGGACCCGCCGCCCGGTGTGCACGGTGTAGGCGCCGTCGAACTCGGCGGCCGAGACGCCGGTCGTGGCCTCGACGGCTTCCAGCACTGCTTCGACGCCGATCGCGCCGGCCGCGGTGACGGGCTCATCCATCTCCACGTACGCCTCGAAACGATTGCAGGTCGCGAGAACCACCGCACCCTGCACGCACGGCGTCATGTCCACCACGGTGGAGGCGACGTCGTCGGGGGTGCGGCTCAGGCGTTCGAGCAATTCGAAGGGGGCGGTCTTGTGACTCGCCGTCACACACAGCAGCACCTCTCGATTCTACCCGAGCGCGCGACCACGGTCTCCGCGCACTCATAACGACCGGATGGGAGGATGGAGGCATGGCCCTCTCCGACGCTCCGCTGCTGCGCGCCCTCGCAGGCTCCCGCCCCGAACACGCCCCGGTGTGGTTCATGCGCCAGGCCGGCAGGTCGCTGCCCGAGTACCGCGAACTGCGCGTCGGGACGCGGATGCTGGACGCCTGCCTCACCCCCGACCTCGCGGCCGAGATCACCTTGCAGCCGGTCCGACGGCACGGCGTCGACGCCGCGGTCTTCTTCAGCGACATCGTCATCCCGCTGCGTCTCGCCGGCGTCGACGTCGAGATCGAGCCCGGACGCGGTCCGGTGTTCGCGAACCCGGTGCGCACGGCATCCGATGTCGACCGGATCACGGCCATCGATCCCGATTCGCTCGACGGCACGGCCATCGCCGAGGCGGTCCGTCTCGTCACGGCCGAGCTCGGCGACACGCCTCTGATCGGCTTCGCCGGTGCGCCGTTCACGCTCGCGGCCTACCTCGTCGAGGGCGGGCCGTCCAAGGAGCATCTCCGCGCGCGGGCCATGATGCACGCCGACCCCGACTCGTGGAACCGGCTCGCCGGCTGGCTCGCCCGTGTATCGCGACGGTTCCTCGAGACGCAGCGCGACGCCGGAGCATCCGTCGTGCAGCTGTTCGACAGCTGGGCCGGCTCGCTGAACCCTGCCGACTACCGGGCGTTCGTGGCCCCGCACTCGCACGCGGCGCTCGAGGGCATCGGCATCCCGACCATTCACTTCGGTGTCGGCACCGGGCCGTTCCTCGCCGACATGCGCCTCGACGGCGTCGCCGACGGCGTGGGAGTCGACTGGCGCCAGCCGCTCGACGAGGCCGCCGCCATCCTCGGGCCGGACGTGACGGTTCAGGGCAACATCGACCCCGCGCTGCTCTCCGCCCCCTGGCCGGTGCTGGAGGCGCATGTGCAGGACGTGCTCGAGCGCGGCCGAGCCGCACGGGCGCACATCCTCAACCTCGGCCACGGCGTTCCGCCGGAGACCGATCCCGATCAGCTCACCCGCATCGTCGAGCTCGTCCACTCATGACCGTCGACTCCCCTCGCGATCCCGCCGCCCTCGCCGCACGTGCCGCGGAGATGCATGTGGTCGTGATCGGCGGAGGCATCGGCGGACTGATCGCCGCACGCGAGTGCGCGAAGGTCGGCATGCGGGTCACCCTCCTCGAACAGGCGGATGCCGTCGGCGGAGCGATTCGTCGCGCAGACCTCGCCGGGGTCATGGTCGATGCCGGCGCGGAGAGCTTCGCGACCAGGGGCGGACACGTTCGTGCGCTGCTGTCGGAACTCGGCCTGGAAGACCGCATCGTGGCGCCCGAAGCGGGCAGTGCCTGGCTGGCGGGAATTCCCGGGGTCGGCGCGGCGCCATTGCCGGTCGGCGGCATCCTCGGCATCCCCGCGAATCCGTTCCAGGATGACGTGCGCCGGGTCATCGGCTGGTCGGGTGCATGGCGTGCCTACCTCGACCGCGTGCGCCCGCCCTTGACCATCGGGCACCAGCTGAGCCTCGGCAAGCTCGTAGCGTCGCGGATGGGTGCAAAGGTCCGTGATCGGCTCGTCGCTCCCGTGACGACGGGCGTGTACTCCGCCTCGCCCGACGACGTCGACGTCGATGTCGCGGCTCCCGGACTCAATGCCGCGCTCACCCGCGTCGGGTCGCTGTCGGGCGCCGTGCAGGCGCTGCGCGACGCCGCCCCGAGTGCGGCGAAAGCTCCGGAGGCTGCGAAGGCCCCGGGTGCCGCGGTCGAAGGCCTGAACGGCGGGATGAGCGTCCTCGTGGATGCGCTCGTCGAGGATCTGCGGCGACTGGGTGCCGAGGTGCGCACGGGCGTCGGTGTGCACAGCATCAGAAGAGCCGACGACGGCTGGACGGTCATGGCGGAGATCACCACCGACCGCGACCCCGACGCCGAAGCGGATGCCGATGATGTCGCTGATCCGTCCTCGATCCCGGCCGACGCCATCATCGTCGCGACGGGGGAGACGGCCGCTCGGGCGCTGCTCACTGCCGCTGTGCCCGCCCTCGCGGATGCCGAGCCATCGCCGTCCCCCGAGATCGAGATCGTGACCCTGCTGCTGGATGCCCCCCTTCTTCGGGCTGCGCCCCGAGGAACCGGAGTGCTGACCGTGCCGGGGAGTCACACGGCGAAGGCGCTCACGCACTCCACGGCGAAGTGGCGCTGGGTGCGCGAGGCCGCGGGCGACCGGGAGATCGTGCGCGTCTCGTTCGGCGCGCAGGGCGAGCCCGCGGCGACGGCGGACCTGGACGACGACGACGCGGCCCGGCTGGCGCTACGAGAGGCTTCGGCCCTGCTCGGTGTCCCGCTCGCTGACGACGCTCTCGTCGCCGCCCATCGTGCCCGCTACGTGCAGTCCCAGCCCGCGTCGATCATCGGTTCGGGCGAACGGCGTGCAGCCGCTCGCGCCGCGGTGCAGGCGATGCCGGGTGTCGCGGTCGTCGGCGCGTGGCTCGCCGGGACGGGCCTCGCACAGGTGATCCCCGACGCGACGGACGAGGCCGATCGCCTCCGGCGGACCCTGTTGTGGGAGTGATGAATCACCATGTGTCAACCCCTGGGCGGTCTAGATGCCGAAATCGGCATACGGGGTTACGCTGAGTACCTGATCCGGGGGCATGAAGCCTGCGGTCGGGTGCCCAATCTGGGCGAAGCAAGCCGGAACAACGTGAGGAGACCCCATGAAGGGGAAGATCGGACTCGTCGTAGGACTCGGCGTCGGTTACGTGCTGGGCACTCGTGCCGGGCGTGAGCGCTACGAACAGATCAAGACGCAGTGGCAGAAGGTCTACAACATGGACCCGGTGCAGGAGCAGGTCGACAAGGTCAAGGACTTCGTCGGTGACAAGGCTGCGGCCGTTCCCGGCGCTCTCTGGACGGGCGCCGTGAAGGTCGTCAACTCCGTCAAGGGCAACGGCACCCCCGGGCAGAAGCTCGACTCCGTGATCGCCTCCGGCAAGGAAGCCGCCGAAGAGGTCTCCGACGCGGCAGAGGACGCCGTGGATGAGGTCAAGGCGAAGACCGCCTCGGGCTCGAACGGTGCCTCGACCGGCGCCTCGAACGGTGCGAAGAAGCCGACTCCGAAGAACACCGGCGCCTGACATGCTGCGCGGATACCGGGATCGCGCCGATGACAGTCTTCTGACGCTGCTCGGCGACCTGCCCGAACTCGTCACGAACCTCGTCAAGGCCGAGATCGATTCGGCCAAGGCGTGGATCTCGAAGACCTCGAAGGATGCCGGGATCGGTTCCGTCTGGTTCCTGATCGCGCTCTTCTTCCTGTTCTGGGCGGTGCCGGTGATCCTGGTGTTCGCGATCGCAGGGCTTTCGTCGTGGTGGCCGGTCTGGCTTTCGGCGCTCGCAGTGCTCGGCATCCTGATCCTCGCCGTCCTGCTGTTCGCGTTGCTCGGCATCCTGAAGTTCCGCAAGGTCCTCCGTCGCCAGAATCCCGCACAGGCCGTGGCCGAAGACATCCGAATCGTGAAGGAGGCCGGCGATGGCGAATTCTGAGTCCTCCGTCGTGCGCGCCGGTGTTCCCGCCGGCTCGGTAGTGCCCGCTCGTACCGTCGTTCCCGCCGGTATCGTCGACGACCGCGCATCGGCGCGGGCGGAGTTGAAGGCGGCTCTCGCCGCCATCGAGATCAAGGGCAACATCCCCCGTCGCATCGAGAAGGCATCGACCCGCGGCATCGCGAGGGCGCGCGTCTTCGCCGACCGCAACCCGATCGGCGCGGCTGCGGCCGTGGTCGGCATCGCGGCGACGGTCGGCGGACTCGTCTGGGTCATCGCCCGCGCCGTTTCTCGCTGACGCCTCGCGATCGCGTGGCGTCAGCGCAGGGCTCGCGTTCGCGACCCCTCGGCAAAGGGGGCAGACTGGAGACCATGTCCGAAGTGCTCGAAGAGAACCCGTCCGGATTCACCCTCTGGGCCGTGTGGCGACGCAATCCCGATGTGGAAGTCACCGAGTCCGACTCGACCGAACTCGAGACGATCGTCTCGTACGTCGAGGACTCCGGCGTCACCGTCCGCGGCTTCTATGACGTCTCCGGGCTGAAGGCCGACGCGGATCTCATGGTCTGGCTGCACGGCCCCACCGCAGAGGACCTGCAGAAGGCGCTCCGACGCCTGCGCCGCACCGAGCTGCTGCGTTCCCTGCTCCCGGTCTGGAACGTGATGGGCGTGCACCGCGACGCGGAGTTCAACCGCGCGCACGTGCCCGGTTTCCTGCGAGGCGTCGAGGCGAAGGACTGGCTCTGCCTCTATCCGTTCGTGCGCACACCCGAGTGGTACCTCGCGCCGGAGGAGGAGCGTCGCAAGATGCTCGCCGACCACGGACGCAAGGGGGCGGCCTTCAAGGGAGTGATCGCCAACACCGTCGCCGCGTTCGCGCTGGGCGACTACGAGTGGCTGCTGCCGCTCGAGGCCGACGACCTCACCGAACTCGTGGATCTCATGCGCGACCTCCGCTACACCGATGCGCGGCTCTACGTGAAGGAGGAGGTGCCCTTCTACACCGGGCGCCGCCTGCGCTTCGACGAGATCGCGGACGTGCTGCAGTAGGCCGCCCGATGAGCATCCCGATCCGCCTGGGTACCCGGCGCAGCGCGCTCGCGCAGGCGCAGTCCGGTCACGTCGCCGCAGCTCTCGAGAAGGTCTCCGGTCGTCGGGTCGAACTCGTCCCCATCACGAGCGAGGGCGACACGAACCGTGCGTCCCTCTCGGAGATCGGCGGGCAGGGCATCTTCGCGACGCGGCTGCGCGAAGCGCTGTTCGCCGGAGAGTGCGATTTCCTCGTGCACTCTCTCAAGGACCTCCCGACCGCGATCCCCGAGGGCCTCGTGATCGCCGCCACCCCCAAGCGCGAAGACGCCCGCGATGTGGTGCTCACCCGCCTCGGCACGCCTCTGCACGAGCTCCGCTCGGGCAGCACGGTCGGCACGGGGTCGCCGCGGCGCATCGCGCAGGTGCACCGGCGTGCGCCGTACGCGCAGGTCGTCGACATCCGCGGGAACGTCGATTCGCGACTGGCTCGCGTCGCCTCCGGGGAGCTGGATGCCGTGATCCTCGCGGCGGCCGGATTGTCGCGGCTCGGCGCGGACTCGCCGCTTCGCAGGGAGGAACTCGGTCTCGCCGAGTGGCCCACCGCGCCAGGGCAGGGTTCGCTCGCCGTGGAAACCCGGGCGGATGCTCCGGCAGATCTGCTGGCCGCGCTGGGCGCGCTGGACGATCCGCAGACGCGTCTGGCCACCACGGTGGAGCGAGCGATCCTCGAAGGCCTGGATGCCGGATGCCAGGCGCCGATGGCCGCGCACGCCGTCATCGAAGGGCAGTCGATCCGCGTCAGGACCGTCGTCTACGCGCCTGATGGGGGCCGAAGGATCGGTCTCGACGTCACGGAAGACCTGAACGGGGAGTATATTCGTCGGAACGGCAGTGGCAATGGAGCGGATACTGCCGATGGTGCGGACCCGACTCACGCAGCGCGCGAGCTGGGGTTCACTGTTGCCCGTCGGCTGCTCGATCAAGGGGCGGCTGGACTCGTCTCCCGAGAGCAATCCACATGACATCCGATTTGAAGCACGACCGTCCGCTGGACGGCTGGCGCATCCTCGTGCCCCGAGGCGGGCCGTGGGGCGACGGCGTCGCCGCGAGCCTCCGCGCCCAGGGCGCGGTGCCGGTCGTCGCACCCCTCATCAACTTCGCACCCACCACCGATCAGGCCGCGCTCGACGTGGCGCTCGAACAGCTGGCTGCGGGCGCCTTCGACTGGCTGACCATCACCAGCGCGACCACGGTCGATGTGATGTTCGCGCATCGCGCGGTGGTCCCTCGCACGACCCGGATCGCCGCCGTCGGCGAGACCACAGCCGCCGCGCTCCAGGCCGTGGGCTACGAAGTCGCTCTGGTCCCCGAGCAGGACAACTCCGCCGAGGGGATGGCCGAGCAGCTGATCGCTCTCGAGACCGAACCTCGCCGCATCCTGGCTCTCCGCAGTGAGATCGCGAAGCCGGTGCTCAGCCGGCTGCTCTCGGAGGCCGGGCACGACGTCGCGAGCGTCGTCGCCTATCGCACGGTCGGTGTTCCGGTCACGGAGCGCATCCGTCGCGATGTCGAGAACGGCCGCATCAACGCGATCCTGATCACGAGCGGCTCGGTGGCCGAGCAGGTGCGCGAGCAGTTCCCCGAGATTCCCGACGAGACGCTTCTCGCGGCGATCGGTCCCCGCACGGCGCGCGACGCCGAGAAGGCCGGTCTTCCGGTGTCGGTGGTGGCCGACCGCCAGACGGTGGATGCCCTGATCGATGCGGTCTCGCACTTCACACTTCCGCACGCGGCTGACGAGTTCGCGCCGTGAGCTTCCCGGAGACCCGGCTGAGGCGACTGCGGCAGTCGCCGGCCGTGCGCGGTCTGGTGCGTGAGACGTCGGTGCAGCCGCGTCAGCTCGTGCTGCCCCTGTTCGTCCGCGAAGGCCTCACCGAGCCGGTCGCCATCGGCTCGATGCCCGGAGTGCACCAGCATTCGATCGATTCGCTCCGTGCTGCGGCGGTCGAGGCCGCGGAGGCCGGGGTCGGCGGCGTGATGCTGTTCGGCGTGCCCGCGGTACGCGATGCCCGAGGATCCGGAGCCGACGATCCGCACGGCATCCTGAATGTCGCGACCGAGGCGCTGGCCGCCGAGGTCGGCGATGCCCTGGTCGTGCAGACGGACCTCTGCCTGGACGAGTTCACCGACCACGGACACTGCGGCGTCCTCGCCGCCGACGGAAGCGTCGACAACGATGCGACTCTCGAGCGGTATGCGGCGATGGCGCTCGCGCAGGCGCGCGCCGGCTCGCAGCTGCTCGGACTGTCGGGGATGATGGACGGCCAGGTCGCGGTGATCCGTGCGGCGCTGGATGCCGAGGGGTTCACCGACACCCTTCTGCTAGCCTACGCCGCGAAGTACGCGAGCGCGTTCTACGGTCCCTTCCGGGAGGCCGTCGACTCGCAGCTGAAGGGCGACCGTCGCACGTATCAGCTCGACCCCGGCAACCGTCGCGAGGGTGTTCGCGAGGCCGTCGTCGACGAGGCCGAGGGCGCGGACATCGTGATGGTCAAGCCCGCGATGGGCTTCCTCGACGTGCTGCGCGAGGTGCGCGACACCGTCGGCATCCCGGTGTGGGCGTACCAGGTGTCGGGCGAGTACGCGATGATCGAGGCGGCATCCGCGAACGGGTGGATCGACCGCCGTGCGGCCGTCCTCGAATCGCTTCTCTCCATCCGCCGCGCCGGTGCGGATGCTGTGCTGACCTACTGGGCGACCGAGGCCGCCCGCTGGCTGCGCGACTGAGAAGCGCTGTATCTCTCGAAGGGCCCTGATGACCGACCGCAACGACGACCTGTTCTCCGCTGCACGTGCGGTGATTCCCGGCGGGGTCAACTCGCCTGTGCGCGCGTACGGTTCGGTGGGCGGGACGCCACGGTTTCTCGCGTCGGCGTCCGGCGCTCGAGTGACGGATGCCGCGGGTCGCTCGTATGTCGACCTGGTGGCCTCGTGGGGTCCTGCACTGTTGGGGCATGCGCACCCGGAGATCGTCGCGGCCGTGCAGGAGGCCGCCGCGCGCGGACTCTCGTTCGGTGCACCGACCGAGGGTGAGGTCGAACTCGCCGCGCTGATCGCCGACCGTGTGCGCGTCGGTGAAGTCCGACCGATCGAGCGCGTGCGCCTGGTGTCGACCGGCACCGAGGCCACGATGACGGCGATCCGGCTCGCTCGCGGTGCGACCGGTCGCGACCTGCTGGTCAAGTTCGCCGGCAACTACCACGGGCACTCCGACGGCCTTCTTGCCGAGGCGGGGTCGGGCATCGCCACGCTCGCTCTGCCCGGATCGGCCGGTGTTCCGGCGCCGATCGCCGCGCAGACGCTCGTCATCCGCTACAACGATCCGGATGCTCTGGCTGCGGTGTTCGCCGAGCACGGCCCCCGCATCGCCGCGGTCATCGTCGAGGCGGCGGCGGCGAACATGGGAGTGGTCGCTCCGCTTCCCGGGTTCAACCGCCTCATCGCGGACACTGCTCACGCGCATGGCGCCCTCATGATCCTCGACGAGGTGCTCACCGGTTTCCGTGTGCACCCGGCCGGCTACTGGGGTCTGCAGGCTGAGGCCGGCGAGGAGTACCTGCCGGACATCATCGCGTTCGGCAAGGTCGTCGGGGGAGGGATGCCGCTCGCTGCGCTCGGAGGCCGGGCGGACGTCATGGACCTGCTCGCCCCGCTCGGGCCGGTGTACCAGGCGGGGACGCTCTCCGGCAATCCGCTGTCGGTCGCGGCGGGCCTGGCCACGCTGCGTCTCGCGACCCCCGAGGTGTACGCGACGGTGGACGCGGCATCCGCTCGGATCGCATCTGCCCTCGGTGCGGCTCTCGCCGGTGCCGGGGTGACGCACGCCATCTCGAGCGCGGGCAGCCTGTTCAGTCCGTCGTTCCGCGCCACCGCCCCCAGGAACTATGCCGAGGCGCAGGCGCAGGAGTCGTTCCGCTACGCGCCGTTCTTCCACTCCATGCGCGAGCAGGGCGTGGCTCTCCCGCCGAGCGTGTTCGAGGCCTGGTTCCTGACCGCCGCGCACGGCGACGAGGAGCTCGCGGTCATCGAAGCCGCGTTGCCTGCTGCCGCTGCCGCGGCTGCTTCGGCAACGATTCCGCCCGCGTAGGTCCGCGGGGCGCGAGCGCTCCCGGCGGACATGACCGCCCTCAGACGAACATGACGCGTCGCGTCGCCGTGTCGGTGTAGACGCGTCCGAGAGGACTCGTCCACTCGATGCTGCCCCCGGCGAGCTGTCGCGCGGTCCATCGATATCGATCGTCGATGTCGGGATGCTTGAGCGCGTGGTGACCCAGGCAGAGATGGGCAAGGTTGTCGTTCGACGTGCGTCCGCCGAGGGCGTGATCGTGATTATGGTCGATCTGACAACGGTGGACCGGCATTGGTCGAGGGTGCGCTCATCCGCCGGAACGTGCTCGACCCGCGGGTCGGTCGTGAAGGTGTCGCCAGAGCCGAAGATGGTGCCAGCATCGAGAGGATCCCGATCGATGTGATGCTCGCTGAGCGCGGGGTCATCTCGGAGAGGATCATCGGGAGCGAGGTCGGTCACGAACACGGCATCGTCGCCGAGGTCGAGCGCGTCGGAGGAGAGCACCGGGTCCTGCTCGTCTCGCGTGGCGATCAGCCGCTGGGCCATGCGCGTCAGCCAGTCGAGGATCGCGGCGGCGAGGTGCTCCGGCAGCACCACCTGCAACAACGCGAGACCATCCTCGATCGAGCGCATCGTGACCGCTCTCTCGTCGCGCGCACGACGGTGACGATCGACGAGGGTCTCTCCGGCCAGCGACGCGGCGATCTGCCTCAGTTGCGCTCGCGTGCGCGACGGAGAGTCGCTCTCGGCGATCTCGAGGGCAGCTGCGTCGTAGAGGTCGAGCGTCGCAGCATCCGCCCGCCCCTCGGTGACGGCCAGCCGGACGATCATTCCCGCCCGGACGATCTCTCGCACATGCGCCGCGGTGATGTCACCGCGGCGGAAGGACTCCTGCACCGCCGGATGATCTGCATCGAGGAGACACGCATCGGAGAACGCGAATTCGGCGCTGCCCTTGGCGATGCGCCCTGCTGCGGAGTACTCCGCGATCATCGACCGATGGATCGCCTCTCGGTGGTGAGGGTGCTCGCTCACATCGTCGTCGAGGAGGCGCACCCGGTCGACGAGAAGTGTCGCCGCCGCGGCCTCGAGGGCGGCGATCTGTCGCCGCGTCTCCACCCAGGCATCGAGCAGCTGCTGCCGCTGCTCGATGTCGATTTCAGGAGTGGATGGCATACCCCTAGTATAGAACATATGTTCGAATCTGCAAGGGATGATCTCCACCGATTGCGCCGATCCCACAACGGATCGTTGCGTTCCTGTGAGCAACTTCCAGACAACTGGGAGGGCCGCGCTGGCAGACTGGGGGCATGGTGACGTTGCTGCTGGACCAGACGCAACTCGAGGTCGTGCTCTCCCCGATCGAACGCGCCGCCACCTTCCACCGCAGCAACGTGCGGATCGTTCGCGACACCATCACGAAGGTCCAGCTCACGGAAGACGCGTGGACCTGGCTTCGCGGCGTGCCGAACCCCGGAACGCACATTCCCGGAGTGCTCGCCGCGGGCAGTTGGAAGGCTGCGGGCAGCCTGGACTTCGTTCTCATCCGCCGTCGTCGACCCGGCGTGGTGATCGATCTCGAGGGCGACGAGCAGTACGGCCGACTGATCCTCAGCACTCGTCACGGCCTCGCGCTCACGCAGGCCCTGCGGCTCGACGTGTCCACGGAGCCGGCCGATGTCGAGGAGATCGTGGCGACCGCCCCGACCCCTGTCTCCAAGGGAAGCCGCCGCCCCGTGATCCGTCCGCGGCCGGCCACCTGACCTGATCGAACATCGAGAAAGCCCTCCGCGCCCGAAGGTGCGGAGGGCTTTCTCGTCAGAGCGCGAACTCAACCGTGACGGTTCTCGCCGTGCTCGTGGTTGTCGTGGTGCTCCTCGTGCTCGTGGTGCTCGTGGTTTTCCCCGTGCTCGTGGTTCTCGCCTTCATGAGCCTCGTGGTGATCGGCATCCGCTTCGCTCTCCGCAGCCGGCTCGTCCGCGAGCGGGACGGTGTCGATCACTCCGGTCGAGGCGACCGTCCACTGCGCGCCGTTGTCTTCGGATGACGGAGCGTCCTGCGGGTAGTCCTTCGGCTCGTCGTCGTAATACGCGCGAGCCGCGGCGGCGAGCATCGAACTGACCGCAGCGGAGCGGGGGTCGTCGTCTCCCTCCTCCGACTGCTCGGTCGCTTCGGGCTGCTGGTCGGGCTCCTCGGACTCGTCCGCAGACTCCGCTTCTGCGTCGTCGGGAAGGGAGTCCGTCGCGGCATCCGTCTCACCGAGCGCCGAGAAGAACTCGACGCCGGCATGGTCGACCTCGACCTGTGCGTCCGTCTCGGATTCCGTCGCGGCATCCGTCGTCGATTCCTGTGCGGCGGCGGTGGACGTGCCGAACAGGATCTCGTCGAACGAGCGAGGCGACGCGGCGTCTTCGGATGCCGGAGTCTCGTGCGATACCGGAGAGTCGGAGTAGTCCGCGCCTTCGTTCTCGCCGAGGGCGTTCTGCTCGTCGGAGGTTCCGCCCTGCTCGGCGCTGTTGTCTTCGGAAGCGAGAGTCTCGACGAGGCTCACCTCGACCGTCGACTGCTCGACGGCTTCCTCGCCGGACGCTTCCTCGCCGGACTCGTCGTTACCGGACTCAGCGACCGCCTCTTCGTCGGAAGCGTCATCGGATGCCGCCCCGCCGGACTCGGCGACGGAGCTGTCCACGTTCGACGCGTCGCCGTCCGACGCCTCGGCGTCGGAGACGCTCGCAGCCGGCACATCCGCTCCATCTACAGCCGGCGCGGATGGCGCCGGCAGGAAAGCTCCCGCTCCCGCCGCCACCGGAGCGACGAGCTCCGATGCCGCCGCGTCGGCGCGCGGGCCGAGCTTGCCGCCGCGCACGAGCTCGATGAACACGTCTTCCAGCGTCGGTCCGCGTTGCACCAGCGTGCTCAGCGCGATGCCGGCCGCAGCGGCGACGGAGCCGACGGTTCCGGCATCCGCTCCGCGCACGGTGAGTCCGGAGCGCAGCACCTCGATGTCGAACCCGGCGGCCGACAGTGCTGACGTGAGTGCGGCGCGGTCCGCGGCATCCACGACCACCGAGCCGGCCTTCGGGTCGGCGAGGGTCTCGATGCCGCTCGCGAGGACCAACCGGCCCTTCGACAGCACGAGGACGTTGTCGGCGAACTGCTCGACCTCGCTGAGGACGTGCGACGACACGAGAACAGTGCGTCCCTCATCGGCGAGGCGGCGCATCAGCAGGCGCATCCAGCGGATGCCCTCGGGATCGAGTCCGTTCGCTGGCTCGTCGAAGACCAGGGCACCGGGATCCCCGAGCATCGCGTTGGCGACGCTCAGCCGCTGGCGCATGCCGAGAGAGAAGCCGCCGATGCGGGAGTCGCCCTCGCCCTCGAGGCCGACCATCGCGAGCACTTCGTCGACGCGGGCGAGCGGGATGCCGTTGGCCTTGGCCGCGATCGTCAGCTGCCGGTTCGCGGTGCGACGCGTACGGTAGACCGTGTCCTCCAGGACCGAACCGACCGTGCGGAGCGGCTGGCGCAGCTCGGCGAAGGCGGTGCCGCCGATCGTGGCAGTGCCGGAAGTGGCTCGCACCTGACCGAGCAGGATGCGAAGGGTGGTGGTCTTTCCTGCTCCGTTCGGGCCGAGGAAGGCGGTGACCGCGCCGGGCTCGACACGGGCCGAGAAGTCGGAGACAGCGGTCACCTCATTGAAGCGCTTCGTCACGTTCGTGAATTCCAGCACCTGTCCGTCGGGCATCCGCGACCTCTCGTTGCAATGAACAGTTCCCCCTATCCTGCCGGAAAAGCCCCCGGATCGCGTATTTCGTGCGGATTCCGGACCCGCGGCGACGGGGTAGCCTGGCACGCGTGACCGACTCCACCGCTGCTCCTCGCGTCCTCGTCCGCACGGAAGGAGCCCTCGGAAGGCTCACTCTCAACAGGCCCGAGGCGATCAACGCGCTGGACCTCGGCATGATCGCGCAGCTCACCGAGGCCCTCACCGCCTGGGTTCACGACACCGACGTGCAGATCGTGCTGATCGACGGCGCCGGAGACCGGGGGATGTGCGCCGGCGGTGACGTCCGTGCGCTGCATCAGCAGATCGTGTCCGGGCACGCCGAGGAGACGGCCCGCTTCTTCCGCGCCGAGTACACGCTCAACGCGATGATCGCGGAGTACCCGAAACCCGTCGTCGCGATCGCAGACGGCATCACCATGGGCGGCGGCATCGGTCTCGCCGGGCATGCGGCGATCCGCATCGTCACCGAGCGCTCGAAGCTCGCGATGCCCGAGACGCGCATCGGATTCACCCCCGACGTCGGGGGAACCTGGCTGCTCGGGCGGGCGCCCGGCCGATTCGGCGAGTACTTCGCCCTGACCGGCTCGACCATGGGCGCTGCGGATGCCGTGCACCTCGGTTTCGCCGATCACGTCGTGCCGTCCGACCGGCTCGACGCGCTGCGCGAGGCGCTCGCCTATCGCGCGGACCCCACGGGGCCGAGCGAGATCGTGCTGCTCTTCGACGAGACGCCCGACCCGACGGAGCTTCCGACCTCGCAGGAGTGGATCGACGAGGCGTTCTCCGCGCCGACCGTCGCGGAGATCATCGAGCGGCTGCAGGCGCAGGGGTCGACGGATGCCGCGGCCACGGCCGACCTCCTCGGGGGGCTCGCGCCGACAGCCCTCGTCGTCACGCTCGACGCCGTGCGAGAGGCTCGCGGCTTCCCCGGTCTGCGCGCGGCACTGGAGGGCGAGTACCGTCGCGTGCTCTGGTTCGTGAACCAGCATCCGGATCTGGTCGAGGGCATCCGCGCGCAGCTCGTCGACAAGGATCGCAACCCGAAGTGGGATCCGCCGACGCTCGCCGAGCTGGATTCGGATGCCGGTGCCGGGGCGCGCGACTACGTGCCGGAGCATCCGCTCTTCTGAATCCGGTTCCTTCGGTCGCGGCATCGGCGCGCGTGGGGAACGTTTCGTCGGGACTGTTCCCGCCTGTCGGGCGGATCGCCGCGAATCACTCCGGTTTTCGTCCCCATTCCCGACGGATCGTACGACGCGGCCTCATGCTCTCGATTCAGGGTCCGTGTCCGCGACCGCCCTCGCCTGCCAGATCGCGCGAAGGACGTCGACGACATCGTCGGGATGGGCGCCGGCGGACACGGCTTCTTCAACGACGTCACGCACACGGCGGATCAAGGGCCCGGGAAGGACACCTGCGGATTCTGCCACCCGGGTTCCTGCCGCGGTGCGAGAGACGACCAAGCCTTCAGCCTCGAGCATCTTGTAGGCGCGTGCTGCCGTCCCTGCGGCGACGCCCAGATCGCTCGCCGTCTGGCGAACGGTAGGAAGGCGCTCGCCTGCTCCGAGCTGGCCGGAGACGATGAGGCCGCGGAACTGTCGGTAGATGTCGAGGGCCGGGCTCGCCTCATCGGCCTGGGCGAGTTTCGGCTGCACGTTCATCGCGCGCTCTGCAGGCCGGCCGAGTTCCGTGAGTGTGCTGCCGCTCGCGAGGCGCGTGCCGCGCGCGACACTGTCAGGAGCAGGATGACGAACGCGGCGATCTCCAACGCGGGAGCCAGCCAGCCGCCGACGGCGGCGATCTCCGCGTACCGCCAGGTCGCCTCGTAGGATTCGCTGCGGCCTTCGCCTTGAATGATCAGCTGTGTCGTCGACCCGGCGTCGGCGATGAAGCGCCACGCCCCTGCGAGAGCGAGGAGTGCAGCGGATGCCGCAACCGAGGTGATACCGGTGGCGATCTCGCGGCGCTCGTACTGTTCGGCGATCACCGTCTCGGGGCGCAGGAAGGGACGAGCCGCGTTGGCGTGGAGCACGCTCACGCCGACGGCCGCCAGGAGCAGGACGCAGATCAAGACGGGCACGCCGTACGCCCATCCGTAGAACCAGAGCCGGATCGGATCGATGTTCTCGTTCGGGATCCCTATCTCGAGAAAGACGTGAGGGCCGTCGCCGATGCTGGACGATGCGAGGCCGGCGGCGATGGTGGTGACCGTGAGAACGAGCACGACGAGTCCCGTTCCGCTCGATCCGAGGCGCGAGCTGAAGGTCAGCCATGTGCGCCGTGCGGTCGGTACGACCGGCCGCTCCGGTGCGGTGCCGCGGAACAAGATGACCGCGAGCAGGGATGCCAGGCCGACGCAGGCTGTGAACACGGGTGTCGCGTACCTCCACCAGGAGACGACTCCATTGAGGTTGAGGAGGTATCCGCTCACCAGGTTCTCCACCAGGAAGATGACGATCACAGCGATGGCCGATCCGCCCAGCACGACGTGCTCGCGGGAGTGGCGTGCGACCACTCGGTGATTCGCTGGGCCGGCGGGACTGGCTTGGCTCGGATGCCGGGGGGATCGCCGAGCCGCGACGGACATGCCCATCGTGATGATGGCCGCGAGTACCAGCGATACCAGTGGCAGAGAGAGGGCGGCACCCAGTATCTGGCCGGGTTCGATGAGGGCCGAAGCAATGGGGAACATGGGAGTCCGTTCTTTTGTACTGCATGTCTATCACAAGTTGTTCCGTTCCGTGAGTACAAGACTTCGGCCACCCGCACCGCGTTCTTCGCCGGGGTTCAGAAAACCCAGGCCGCGGGTGAAAAGGTTCGCTGTCAGCGAAGGTCCACCTGAAGAGGGATACGAATGTCCGCGGTTCGTGGCACTCTTTCTTGTGGCCGGTTGTCGGTCGGCATCCGTCTGCCGAGAAACCCGCCGCTTCATCCTTCCTAGAAAGTCCGCCTGTGCTGGGAAAAATTCTCGTCCGCTATCTCTCTCGATATAAGTGGCTCCTCCTCGGCGTGCTGGTGTTCCAGCTCGCCAGCGTCGCGGCGACCCTCTTCCTCCCGCGCCTGAACGCCGACATCATCGACAACGGCGTAGCCCAGGGCGACACGGCCTACATCTGGAGCACCGGCCTGTTCATGCTCGCCGTGTCGCTGGGGCAGATCATCGCCTCGGTCACCGCCACCTTCTTCGCCGCGCGCGCCGCGATGGGCGCCGGTCGCGACATCCGCGCCGACGTCTTCGGCAAGGTCAGCGGGTTCTCCGAGCGCGAGGTGTCGGTGTTCGGTGCCGGCTCGCTCATCACCCGCAACACGAACGACGTGCAGCAGGTCCAGATGCTCGCGATGATGGGCGCGACGATGCTCGTCACCGCGCCGCTGCTCGCGATCGGCGGCATCATCTTCGCCGTGCAGACCAACGTCGGCCTCAGTTGGCTCATCGCGGTCTCGGTGCCGGTGCTGCTCATCCTCGCCGCCCTCGTGATCGGCCGTATGGTACCGCTGTTCCGCACGTACCAGGGCAAGCTCGACAACGTGAACCGCATCATGCGCGAGCAGCTCACCGGCGTCCGCGTCGTGCGTGCGTTCGTGCGCGAAGGCATCGAGGAAGAGCGCTTCCGCGGAGCGAACACCGACATCATGGACGTCGGTCGCAAGGTCGGCTCGTTGTTCGTGCTGCTCTTCCCGCTGTTCATGCTCATCCTCAACGTCACCGTCGTCTCCGTCATCTGGTTCGGCGGCATCGAGGTCAACAACGGCACGGTGCAGGTCGGCACGCTGTTCGCCTTCATGCAGTACATCGGTCAGATCATGGGCGGCGTCATCATGGCCAGCTTCATGGCGATGATGATCCCGCGCGCCGCGGTCTCCGCCGAGCGCATCGGCGAGGTGCTCGACTCGGAGTCCACGATGGTCCGCCCGGAGAACGGCGTCACCGCGTTCCCCGCGCCGGGAGCGGTCGCGTTCGACGACGTCGAGTTCACCTACCCCGGTGCCGACGCCCCCGTGCTCAAGGGCATCAGCTTCGGCGCTCAGCCCGGAGAGACGGTCGCTGTCGTCGGCTCCACGGGTTCGGGCAAGACCACGCTCGTCTCGCTCATCCCACGCCTCTTCGACGTCTCCGGCGGCGCCGTGCACGTCGGCGGGACCGATGTGCGGGATGCGGACGTCGAGGCACTGTGGGACAGCATCGGCCTCGTGCCGCAGCGCCCCTTCCTCTTCACCGGCACCGTCGCGTCGAACCTGCGGTACGGGCGCGAGGAGGCCACCGACGAAGAGCTCTGGCACGCGCTCGAGATCGCGCAGGGCCGTGACTTCGTCGAGGAGATGCCGAACGGCCTCGAGTCGCGCATCGCCCAGGGCGGCACGAACGTGTCCGGCGGACAGCGTCAGCGGCTCGCGATCGCGCGTGCGATCGTGCACCAGCCGCAGATCCTGGTCTTCGACGACTCGTTCTCCGCCCTCGACCTGACGACCGATGCTCGATTGAGGCAGGCGCTGTGGCGGGAGCTCCCGCACGTCACGAAGATCGTGGTCGCGCAGCGCGTCTCCTCGATCACGGATGCCGATCGGATCGTCGTGCTCGACGGCGGCACCATGGTCGGCGTCGGAACGCACGCGGAGCTGCTCGAGACGAGCGAGACCTACCGCGAGATCGTCGAATCGCAGCTGGGGGTGGACGCATGAGCGACAACAGCACTCCGACCGGCTCAGGAACCCCGTCGCGCAAGGGTCGCGGCCGTGGCAAGGCGGTCGAGACCGTCGAGCCCGAACTGACCGAAGAAGAGAAGTACGAGGCCGAGCTCGCCGAGCAGGCCCGCCAGAACTCCGGCGACTGGGACAGCGTCGCACCGGGCAAGGCCGACAACTTCGGCGCGAGCTTCAGCCGGATGATCGGGCTGCTCAAGCCGTCTGCGGTGTGGTTCGTCTTCGTGTCGATCCTCGGCGCCATCGGCGTCGTGCTGACCGTCGCCGCGCCCAAGGTCCTCGGCGAGGCGACGAACATCGTCTACAAGGGGTTCATCTCGATCCAGCTCGGTCAGCCGATCGGCGACTCCCCGGGGTTCCCGGCTGGCACCCCGCAGAACGTCGTCATCGACGCTCTGCGCAGCTCCGGACAGGACGACTACGCGAATCAGATCGGCGCGCTCGGCGACTTCACGGTCGGACAGGGCGTCGACTTCGAGGCGCTGCGGTGGATCATCGCCGCCGCACTCGCGATCTACGTCGCGGCGGCCTTCCTCACCTGGATCCAGGGCTACGTGATCAACGTCATCATGGTGCGGACCATGTGGCGCCTGCGCGAATCGGTGGAGGCGAAGATCAACCGTCTGCCCCTGTCGTACTTCGACAGGGTGCAGCGCGGCGAGCTGATCTCGCGCGTCACGAACGACATCGACAACATCACGCAGACCATGCAGCAGTCGCTGTCGGGAGCGCTCACCTCGGTGCTCACCGTCATCGGTGTCCTGTTCATGATGTTCACCATCTCGTGGCAGCTCGCGCTTGTCGCTCTGGTCACCCTGCCCCTGATGGCTGTGATCTTCGGCGTCATCGGCCCGCGGTCGCAGAAGGCGTTCGGCACCCAGTGGCGCAAGGTCGGTCGTCTCAACGCCCGCGTCGAGGAGGCCTTCTCGGGCCACGCGCTCGTCAAGGTGTTCGGCCGTGAGAACGACGCGCTCGACAAGTTCCAGGTCGAGAACGAAGAGCTTTTCCAGGCGAGCTTCAAGGCGCAGTTCCTCTCCGGCATCATCATGCCGGCGATGATGTTCGTCGGTAACCTCAGCTACGTCGGCATCGCGGTTCTCGGCGGTTTCATGGTGGCCAACGGGCAGCTGCGCCTCGGTGACGTGCAGGCCTTCATCCAGTACTCGCAGCAGTTCACGCAGCCGCTGTCCGAACTGGGCGGCATGGCGGCCGTCGTGCAGTCGGGTACCGCCTCGGCCGAGCGCGTCTTTCAGCTGCTGGATGCCGACGAGCAGGAGCCCGACGACGCCGACGCGCCGCCGCTGGCCGACGGCAAGGGTGTCATCCAGTTCGAGAACGTCGCGTTCTCGTACACGCCGGAGCGTCCGCTCATCCAGGATCTGTCGTTCCGAGTGGAGCCGGGTCAGACCGTCGCGATCGTCGGGCCGACCGGGGCGGGCAAGACCACACTGGTCAACCTGATCATGCGGTTCTACGAGCTGAGCGGCGGGCGCATCATGCTCGACGGCCAGGACATCGCCGAGATCACGCGCGACGAACTGCGCTCGCGCACCGGCATGGTGCTGCAGGACCCGTGGCTCTTCGCGGGCAGCATCCGTGAGAACATCCGATACGGCCGCTCGACGGCGACCTACGACGAGGTTCTCCAGGCGGCCAAGGCGACCTACGTCGACCGGTTCGTGCGCTCCCTCCCCGAGGGATACGACACCGTGCTCGACGAGGACGCCTCCAATGTCTCGGCCGGCGAGCGTCAGCTCATCACCATCGCCCGGGCCTTCGTCGCCCAGCCGTCGATCCTCATCCTCGATGAGGCGACGTCGGCGGTCGACACCCGCACCGAGCTGCTGCTGCAGCACGCGATGGCAGCGCTCCGTCAGGGACGCACGTCGTTCGTGATCGCGCATCGGCTGTCCACCATCCGCGATGCCGACCTCATCCTCGTGATGGAGCACGGCGACATCGTGGAGAAGGGCACGCACGACGAGCTCATCGTCGCGCAGGGCGCCTATTGGCGCCTGTACCAGTCGCAGTTCGAACAGGCGGCGACCGACATCGACGCCGATGACGCGCTGACCGGCACGACGCCGGTGGTCGTCAGCGGCGATGCCGAGTCAGCGGACGACAGCGCTCAGGCCGAGGCGGATGACGCCAGGGCCGGCGCATCCGTCGGCGCACAGGTGCCCACGGCCGAAGCCGGCGCAGCCCAGCGCATCGTGGAAGACGGGGCCGACGGCTCCGCCAGCCGCGCCTGACCCGCGAGCAGAACGCCTCGTCCCGTCGCCACGGGACGGGGCGTTCCGCTGTCCCGAGTGATCGTCCGACCCGCTGACGCGGAGCGATCCCGATGGCGGCTGACGGCGCCTCAGGTCAGGGCTTGTCGGCTTGGACGCCGAGCAGCTCGAACGGGTGTGTCAGCCGCCACCAAGGGCTCGGCCCCTCGACATCCTCTGCGAGCGTGAGCGGCGTCGTGACGGAGTCGAGCGGCCCCGCGGTGGTGAGAGTGCCCACCTCGCCGGTCCCCTCGCGCTCGTCGCCGAGCTCGAACGACGCCGTGGACGTCGCCGCCGCGCCGTTCCAGAGCACGACGTTCGCGTCTTCGTCAGTGATGACGTCGACCTTCTCGCCCCAGATGGTGGTCACCTCGCCGACGACCGTGCTCTCTGCGACGGCCGGTGCCTGCTCCTGCAGCGCTGCCTCGGCCTCGGCGAAGAGCGACCGGGTCGCGGCGAGACGCTGCTCGTCGTCGGCCTGGTTCAGCACTGCGGCGAAGAGGTGCACGGTCGTGTCGCCGACCGTCACATCCTTCGCTGTCAGCAGGTTCCAGCCGACGAGCGTTCCCGTCTTGATGCCGACGACGCCGGGGTCGGCCAGCATCCCGTTGGTGTTGACGACAGTGCCGGCCCCGGGAAGTTCCACCGACGGCGTGCGGACGATCTCTGCGAACACCGGGTTCTTCATCGCCCATTCGCCGAGCCTCACCAGAGCCTCGGGGGTGGCGACGTTGCCCTCGTCGAAGCCGGATGGCGTGACGACGGTGATCCCGTCGAGCCCGCGCTCGCGCAGCCACACGGCTGCGGCATCCGCGAACTCATCGTCCGATCCCCAGATCTCCTGGGACAGCCGATCGATGTAGTTGTTCGCCGAGGCCATCAGGGTGCCCTGCAGCATCTGGTACTCGGTGAGGACGCCGTTCACCGGCACATCCAGAGCCGACTGGTCGGACATCCGGTACTGCCAGTACTCCGCGCTGTCGCCCCGGTCGAAGCGGAACTCCGGTCCCTGCTCGCCCGGGGCCAGCGGCATCCGGTCGAGCACCATCAGGCTGCTCACGACCTTGGTGATGCTCGCGATGCTCACCGCGTTCGGTGCGGACGCCGCGGTGCTGACACCGGCGATGCCGACCGCGGCGCTGCCCTGCGCGGGCCAGGTGACGGTGGCGGCCGGCGCGGGCACGGTGGCGAACTCGATCGCCCGCACCGTCGGGGGAACCTCGTGCAGCGGCCAGAGCAGCGTCGTGCCCGCGTATCCCGCGATCAGCCCGGTCAGCACGCCGAGCGGCACGAGCAGAGCGGGCCGCGCGATCGCGGGGCGCAGGCGAGCGCCGCGCATCAGACCGTCCGCCTTCTCGGTCTCCGTCGTCTCGTCGAGACTCGCCACCTCGGTGTGCTGGGCGACGGTCGTCGGGTCGACCCAGGCCAGCGCCGTCGCGCCGACCTCCTCATCGGCCCATTGCGCAGGCGGCTCGAGGATCGCCGTCGCATCCTCGGCCGGCGCCCACATAACGGCTGGCGCTCCGGGGGAAACCGGTTCCTCGCTGACCGGAGCATCCGCGCGAGGCTTGAACAGCGGGGGCTCGCCGGCAGCGGGTGCGTCTTCGAGGACGCGAGTCCGCCCGGCGCCCGTCTCAGCGGAGAAGAGCGCACCGACGGCGAGAGCCGACGCCGGAAGAGCGGGCGAGATGGCCGATGCCGGGGGAGGCGCATCGCCGGCGAACAACGCGTCGGTGGCGAAGGCCGAGTCGTGGTCGGGGGTGTGCGTCGCAGCATCCGTGTCGAGCGGCAGCGGAGCGCGCTCAGCGTCAGGCGAGGCCTCCGGCGCGTCGGCCTCGCCGACGACGCCCGTCGTCTCGTCGGCGGGATCTGAAACGGTCACTCGCTTACGGTACCGAATGTCCGTCGTGATCCGCGTCGGAGCGGCCCCGAGGCGGGCGGGTGTCGGGACGCGGTAGGATCGTCAGCACAACCACGGGAGTCCGGCGAGCCGGGCTGAGAGGGAGCGAATCGCGCTTCGACCGTCGAACCTGATCTGGGTCATGCCAGCGCAGGGAGGAGTTCAGATGAGTACTTCCACGTCCACATCCGCCGCGAAGGCATCGGCCGCACGCCCGGGTCTGACGGACCCGCAGCTCTGGCGCTGGCGCGTCGTCGACATCGTCGTGGCCGCGGTTCTCGGCGTCGCGATCGGCCTCGTCTTCTGGGGCTGGAACACGATCGGCTACGCCTGGTTCGGCGCCGCCGACGCCCTCACGCCAGGCCTCGGAGGCATCGCGGTCGGCATCTGGCTGCTCGGCGGGGTCGTCGGCGGCCTCGTGATCCGCAAGCCCGGTGCCGCACTGGTCGTCGAGCTCGTCGCGGCGATCGTATCGATGCTGATCGGCAACGTCTGGGGCATCTCGACCGTTCTCTCCGGGCTCGTCCAGGGTCTCGGAGCGGAGATGATCTTCGCGCTGTTCTTCTACCGACGCTTCGGCATCGTCGTCGCCGCCCTCGCCGGAATGGGCGCCGCGGCCGCGGCATGGGCGTTCGAACTCTGCTACGGCAGCTCGCCCAACATCCTGAAGTCGTTCGAGTTCAACACGATCTACCTGGTCAGCGTCGTCATCTCCGGTGCGATCCTCGCCGGCGTCGTCGGCTGGCTGCTCGTTCGCGCTCTCGCCGTGACCGGCGCACTCAACCGCTTCGCCGTCGGGCGAGAGCACGTGCGCGAGGTCTGAGCGTGACACTCGCCTCCCCGGCCCGCGTGCAGGCTGCGGGCTGGGGCTGGCGGTACGCCGGTCGCAAGCGTCCGGCCGTCGCCGATGTGAGCTTCACGATCGAGCCGGGGGAGCGGGTGCTCCTCCTCGGCGCGTCGGGCGCCGGCAAGTCCACGCTCCTCGCGGGGCTGGCCGGTGTGCTCGGGGATGCCGACGAGGGCGACCGGACCGGCTCCCTGCTCATCGACGGCTCGGCGCCCGAGTCGCGGCGAGGTCAGGTGGGGCTGGTCCTCCAGGACCCGGATGCCGGCATCGTGCTGTCCAAGGTGGGGGACGACATCGCCTTCGGCTGCGAGAACCTCGGGGTCGCCGCATCCGAGATTCCCGGCCGCGTCGCCGAGGCGATGGAGGCGCTGGGTCTGGATGTGCCGCTGCAGCACCCGACCAAGGCGCTCTCGGGCGGGCAGAAGCAGCGGCTCGTGCTCGCCGGTGTGCTGGCGATGCGGCCAGGGCTGCTGCTGCTCGACGAGCCGACCGCGAACCTCGACCCGGAGGGTGTGCGCGAGGTGCGGGCGAGCGTCGAGCGCGCCGTCGACGCGACCGGTGCGACGCTGATCGTCGTCGAGCATCGCACTCCGATCTGGGTCGACCTGATGACGCGGGTGATCGTGCTCGCGGCGGACGGGGGCCTCCTTGCCGACGGAGCGCCCGCCCGGGTGTTCGCCGAGCACGGCGCCGCCCTTGCCGATGCGGGAGTGTGGGTGCCCGACCGCGGCATCGATCTGCCCGTGTTGGAGCAGGTGGTCGCGTCCGACGCGCTCTCCGCGAGCGGACTCGCCATCGCTCGAGACCCCGCAGATGTGGTGCAGTCGGGCCTCGACCTGTACGTGCCGCGGGCGAACGCCACCGTCATCACCGGGCCGAACGGCGCAGGCAAGTCGACGCTGGCGCTCACTCTCGCCGGCCTCATCCCCGAGCACAGCGGCGAAGTGCGCGCCGCTCCGGAACTCGCCGGTCGGCGCGGCATCCGCCCGATCCGCTGGAGCTCACGCGAGCTGCTCACCCGCATCGGCATGGTGTTCCAGGAACCGGAACACCAGTTCCTCGCTCAGACGCTGCGCGATGAGCTCTCCGTGGGACCGCGCGCCCTCGGGTGGACACAGGCGCGCACGGATGCCGTCGTCGACGAGCTCCTGGAGCGGCTCGACCTCGCACCTCTCGCGCTCGCAAACCCGTTCTCCCTTTCGGGTGGACAGAAGCGCCGCCTCTCGGTGGCGACCGTGCTGGCGGGTGCGCCCGAGGTGATCGTGCTCGACGAGCCGACGTTCGGGCAGGACCGCCGCGGGTGGATCTCGCTCGTCGCGCTGCTGCAGGAGGAGATCGCGCGCGGCCGCTCCATCGTCGCGGTCACGCACGACGACGCCGTGATCCGACACCTCGGCGGGCATCGCATCGAGCTGGGGGCGGCATCGTGACGATGACCGAAACGGTGCGGGCGGCATGGCTCGACGGCGTCAACCCGGTGACCAAGCTGGTGTTGGCGGTGCTGCTCTCCGTACCCCTGTTCGCGTCGATCGACGTCGTGAGTGCGCTGGTCGCCATCGGTGTGCAGTTCCTCTGCCTGCCGCTGACCGGTCTGCGCCTCGGCACCGTGCTGAAACGCCTTCTGCCGATCGCGATCTTCGCGCCGATCGCCGGGATCAGCATGCTGCTGTACGCAGAACCGGAGGGGCGCATCTACTGGACGTTCGGCTTCGCGACCATCAGCGAAGGATCGATCGCCCTAGCCATCGCCGTGAGCCTGCGCGTGATCGCCTTGGGTCTCCCGACGATCCTGCTGTTCGGCGGGACGGATCCCACACAGCTCGCCGATGCGCTCTCGCAGGTCGCGAAGCTGCCGAGCCGTTTCGTGCTCGGCATCCTCGCCGGCACCCGGATGCTCGGCCTGTTCCTCGACGACTGGCGCACCATGGGGCTCGCCCGCCGTGCCCGCGGCGTGGGCGACAGCGGCGCGCTGCGGCGATTCTTCTCGATGGCCTTCGTGCTGCTCGTTTTCGCAGTGCGTCGAGGCTCGAAGCTCGCGCTGGCGATGGAGGCCCGGGGCTTCGGATCCGGCATCCCCCGCACCTGGTCGCGGCCGTCGCGACTGCATCCGCGCGACGGGATCGCTGTGCTCGGGGGAGTCGCGATCATGGCCCTGGCGCTCGCCGCCGCCGTGTTCGCCGGCACCTTCCGCTTCGTCTGGAGTTGAGCCGGAAGCGGCGTCAGGCCGCGTTCCAGAGGTCGCGATAGTAGGCGAGCCGCTCGCGGTCGGGCTCGATGCCGTACGCCTCGATCAGCGCGTCCTCCCACCCGGGGCCGTAGTTCCACTCCGTGCTCATCGACGCCACCGCGAGATCGGCCCAGCGGTCGGCCGTGCCCAGCAGGGAGAGGTCGACGTGGGCCACCCAGCGGCCGTCTGCGCCGATGAGGGTGTTCGGGCAGCAGGCGTCGCCGTGGCTGACGGCGAGCCGGTCGATGGGAGGGGCGGTGTGCAGCTCCTCGGGAACCCGGATGCCGCGGCGTTCGGCGTTCGCGATCCGGGACGCGACGCTCCACTCCCAGGGGCATTCGTCGACCGGCAGGGTGTCGTGCATCGCCCGCAGCGCCTCGCCCACGGCACGCACGGCCGTCGCGGGTTCGGCCACCCACCGCGGGTCCACGGCGCTGAGGCCTTCGATCGCGGCCGTCACGAGCCACTCGTGCGTGTCGTCCTGACCCTGCTCGAGGACGGTCGGCACGGTGATCCAGCGGGAGGCCCAGGCCATCCGCTCGGCCTCGTCCTGGAGTGTGAACTCGAGGTTCCGCGGGCCCCACTTGATGAAGAACGGATCCCCGGCGCCTGTGGCGCGGAAGGTCAGCCCGCCATAGTCGTTGTTCCACACGCAGGCGAGGTCGGCACCGCGCGCGAGGAGGCGCACCTCATCGGGGATGGCGACCGGCTCTGAGGGCATCGTCATCCGTCCATCCTGACGCACGGCCCGGACACCAGGACCGACTTCGTGCCTGCACGGAGAACCACGTAGGCTGAGACTGCGTTCCAGGGCAAGGGAGCGCACGGTCGCGTTCGAAGGAGAACAGATGCAGATCAGCGGACAGGGCGCACTCATCACCGGCGGAGCTTCCGGTCTGGGTCTCGCCACCGCTCGACGGCTCACCGCCGCCGGCGCACACGTCACGATCGTCGACCTCGCCTCGTCGAGGGGCGCCGAGATCGCGGAGGAGCTCGGCGGACTCTTCGTGCCGGCCGACGTGACCAGCGCGGAAGAGGTGGGGGCCGCCGTCGCCGCAGCTCAGGATGCCGCGCCGCTGCGCGTCGTCGTGAACTGCGCGGGCATCGCCCCGCCCGCGAAGGTGCTCGACCGCGACGGCAACCCCACGGCGCTCGCCGACTTCGAGCGCGTGGTGCGCATCAACCTCGTCGGCACGTTCAACGTGGTGTCGCAGGCATCCGCCGTCATCGCGAAGAACGCGCCCCTCGACGGCGGGAACGAACGCGGCGTCATCGTCAATACCGCCAGCGTCGCGGCGTTCGACGGCCAGATCGGACAGCCCGCCTATGCGTCGTCGAAGGGTGGCGTGCACGCCATGACGCTGCCGATCGCCCGGGAGCTCGCCCGGTACGGCATCCGCGTGTGCACGATCGCCCCCGGCATCATGGAGACGCCGATGCTGATGGGCCTGCCGCAGGCCGCGCAGGACTCGCTCGGACAGCAGGTTCCGTTCCCCGCGCGCCTCGGGCGCCCCGACGAGTATGCCGCGCTGGTCGCGCACATCGTCGAGAACGGCTACCTCAACGGTGAGACCATCCGCCTCGACGGCGCGATCCGCATGGCGCCGAAGTAACCCGACCCCGGTTTTCGAATCGCGCAAATGGTCGGATTCGAGCCCGAAGAACTGCAATTCACGCGATTCGAAATGAGAAGGTGGCCGATGAGCACACTGGCAGGCAAGACCATCCTGATGTCCGGCGGAAGCCGCGGCATCGGCCTCGCGATCGCGCTGCGTGCGGCGCGAGACGGCGCGAACATCGCCATGCTCGCGAAGACCGACACCCCGCATCCGAAGCTGGAGGGCACCGTGCATTCCGCGGCCGAGCAGATCCGCGCCGCCGGCGGGCAGGCGCTGCCGATCGTCGGCGACGTGCGCGATGACGATGACATCACCGAGGCCGTGCTGAAGACGCAGGGCGAATTCGGCGGCATAGACATCGTCATCAACAACGCCAGCGTGATCGACCTGTCGCGTTCGCTCGAGCTCGGTGCGAAGAAGTACGACCTGATGCAGGACGTCAACGTGCGCGGCACATTCATGCTCTCCCGCGCCGCGGTGCCGATCCTGAAGGATGCCGAGAACCCGCACATCCTGTCGCTCTCGCCGCCCCTCAACCCCTCGCCGAAATGGCTCGGTGCCCACACCGGATACACGCTGGCGAAGTTCGGGATGACGATGGCCACGCTCGGCCTCGCGGCGGAGTTCGCGCGCGACGGCATCGCCGCCAACACCCTCTGGCCGCGCACCACGATCGCGACCGCAGCGGTGCAGAACCTGCTCGGCGGCGACAAGGTCATGGCCGCGAGCCGCACGCCCGACATCTATGCGGATGCCGCGTACGCCGTGCTGCTCAAGCCCGCGGCCACGTACACCGGACAGACGCTCATCGTCGAGGACGTGCTCGAGGCCGACGGCGAGACCGACTTCTCGGGCTACGCCGCGATCCCCGGTACCCCGGACTCGGCGCTGTTCCCGGACATCTTCCTGGACTGAACGGGATGGGACGGCCCGGCGAGGGCCTCGCGCCCGCTGCTCCCTCCCCGCGAGGGGTCACGAAACGCCGCAGGTGATGCGAGAACGCGGCGTTTCGTGACACTCGAGCGGCCAGGACTCGCTGAGTCGTGCGCGGCGGGGGCGTGGAGGGGGCGCAAGATGCCGCTCGCGATATGAGAATGCGGCGTTTCCCGACACCTCGGCGTCGCGCGTCAGAACAACAGGTAGACCGCGCCGGCCACGGTCAGCACGATCACGATGCGGTCGAACAGGCGCTGATCCAGGCGCTTCGCGAGCCGCAGGCCGGCCAACGCGCCGATCACGACCAGTGGAGCGAGCACGGCGTCCATCAGCAGCACCTCGCCGTGGAACAGTCCGAGACCGGCGAGGAACGGCACCTTCACCAGGTTGATGATCGCGAAGAACCAGGCCGAGGTGCCGAGGAACACTTGCACGGGGGTCCGCGTCGCGAGGAAATACATCGACATCACCGGTCCGCCGGCGTTCGCGACCATCGTGGTGAAGCCGCCGAGCGTGCCGTAGGCGCCGGCGAGCAGGATGCCGCCGGGGGCGGGTGCCGCGGCATCCGTTCTGTCCTGACGCCATCGTCGCCACAGCGTCACGGCGATCATGAGCAGCAGGATCACGCCGATCGCGCGCCGGACGATCCCGTCGCCGGCGAACGCCAGGAAGGCGAACCCGACGAGGAGCCCCGCGATGACGGCCGGTACGAGGCGCAGCAGCGTCGGCCAGTGCGCGTGCCGACGGTAGGCGATCAGCGCGAAGATGTCGCCGACCATGAGCAGCAGCAGCATTGCCGCGGTCGACGTGCGGGCGGGGAGGACAGCCGCGAACAGGGCGATCGCCAGGATGCTGCCGCCCGGAAGTGCCGTCTTCGAGATGCCGATCGTGAGGGCGGCGAGCCCGAGGGCCACCCAGGCCCAGGGCAGCAGGTCGGGCATCAACCCCGCGCAGCGGCGAGAGCCGCCGTGAAACGCGCAGCCCGCTGCTCGATGTCTGCCCAGTCGGATGCCGCGATCGACGCGCCGTTCGCGAGGTCGCCGCCCGCACCCACCGCGACCGCGCCGGCCTGGAACCAGGCGGCGAGGTTGTCGGGGCTGACGCCGCCGGTCGGCATGAGCGGAGCCTCCGGGAACGGTCCGCGCAGCGCGCCGAGGTACGACGGTCCGCCGAGGGAGGCGGGGAAGATCTTGACCACGTCGACGCCGAGGTCGAGGGCGGTCATGACCTCGGTCGGAGTCATCGCGCCGGTCATCACGACTCGGCCGGTGTCGAGCATGGCGCGGGTGAGGTCGGGGAGCGTCCCCGGGCTGACGAGGAACTCGGCTCCGGCATCGGCCGCGAGCGTCGCCTGCTCAGACGAGGTCACCGTGCCGGCGCCGATGTAGGCGGCGTCGCCGTGCCGCGCGACGAGCTCGCGGATCACCGCCGGTGCGTCGGGTGTCGAGAAGGTCACCTCGATGCCGGTGACGCCGCCGCGGATGATCGCCTCGGATGCCTCCAGCGCGAGTTCGGGAGAGGGGGCGCGCAGCACGGCGAGGATGCCGGTCGTGCGGGCGCGGTCAAGACGGTCGGGCATGAGGGCTCCTCGGGGTGGGGTGGTCCCATTCTCCCGGACGCCAACCTGTAGTGACAAGCTGCGGGTCAGCGCGTGCGCCCGGGAACCCAGGCGTCGATGAGCTGCTTGGTCTCCTTCAGGCCGAGCCCGGTGTGCTCCCGCAGCAGCTTGATCGCGCTGATGGGCTGGTCGGCGATGACCATCCGGTCGATCTCCGAGACCACGGATGCCGGCAGTGAGGCGCGGAGCGAGGAAGCGGTCTGAGCGGCGGGAGTGATCGAGGAGTACGCGGCGTTCGCGTTCGATCGGGCGGCCATGTGCGGAGCTGTCGTGCTGATCGACCAGTGCTCGACGCGGTCCTTGGCGTCCTTCAGGCCCACTCCGGTCGCGCGGCGGTAGAGCTTGATGGCCTGGATCCTGTGCCCGGCTCCGATCAGTCGATCGATCTCGGCGATGACCTGCGGAGTGAGCCCTGAAGCGGTCGAGGCGGCGGAGGATGCCGGCAACGACCGCGCAGTCGTCGGAGACGGCGTGAACACCTGCGGCTCGGGCAGCTTCGGGCGCATGCCACGGAGCGCGACGGAGACGATCAGCACGATCACGACCAGGCTGACGACGAGCCCGATGATCCAGATGATGTCGTCCATGCGGCTCAGTCTAGGCAGGCACTGCCCGGCACCCCAGGGCCTTCCCACCCGGCACCCCGTACCCTGGTAGGTATGACCGATTCTCCCCGTACGCGCGAGACGCGCCCCGCAGCATCCGCGTCCGCCCCGCAGGGACGACCCGCTCAGGGCAAGGTCCGCTCCACCAAGCCCGCGCAGGTGCGCCCGGCGACCGAGGGATGGACGCAGCAGAAGGATGCCGAGGGGCGCCCGCTGCTGCAGTTCGCGAGCCCGAAGCGAGGCAAGCCGCCCGTGCACCTCGCCGACCTGACCCCGGAAGAGCGCACCTCGAAGGTCAAGGAGCTCGGGCTTCCCGGCTTCCGCGCGAAGCAGCTCTCCACCCACTACTTCCGGCACTACACGTCGGACCCCGCCGAGATGACCGACCTTCCCGCCGGCATCCGCGAGGACCTCGTCCGCGGCATGCTGCCGCCGCTGCTCACCGAGGTGCGCCGGCTCGAGACCGACAAGGGCGACACGATCAAGTTCCTCTGGCGCCTGCACGATGGCGCCCTCGTCGAGTCGGTGCTGATGCGCTACCCCGGCCGGATCACGCTGTGCGTATCGAGCCAGGCGGGCTGCGGCATGAACTGTCCGTTCTGCGCGACCGGACAGGCGGGGCTGACGCGCAACATGTCGACCGCCGAGATCATCGAGCAGATCGTGCGGGCGAACCGGCTGATCGCCGAGGGCGGGCTGGGCGGCAAGAAGTCCGACGACCACAGCATGGAGCGCGTCTCGAACATCGTCTTCATGGGGATGGGCGAGCCGCTGGCGAACTACAAGCGCGTGATGGATGCCGTGCGGTCGATGGTCGCGCCGCAGCCCGACGGCCTGGGCATGAGCGCCCGCGGCATCACCGTGTCGACGGTCGGTCTCGTGCCCGCCATCAAGAAGCTCTCCGATGAGGGCATCCCGGTGACCTTCGCCCTGTCGCTGCACGCTCCCGACGACCACCTGCGCGACGAGCTCATCCCGGTGAACTCGAAGTGGAAGGTCGACGAGGCGCTCGACGCCGCCTACGAGTACTACGAGAAGACCGGGCGCCGCGTCTCGATCGAGTACGCGCTGATCAAGGACATGAACGACCACGCCTGGCGCGCCGATCTGCTGGCCGAGAAGCTGAACCAGCGCGGACGCGGCTGGGTGCACGTGAACCCGATCCCGCTGAACCCGACGCCCGGGTCGATCTGGACCGCGTCCGAGAGAGATGTCACGAACGAGTTCGTGCGCCGACTCAACGACGCCGGCATCCCGACGACCCTGCGCGACACCCGCGGCAAGGAGATCGACGGGGCCTGCGGGCAGCTCGTCGCGACGACCGAGGACGAAGCGGCTTCGGCCGCGATGGCCTGACGCGAGGATGCCGGGCCCGCGAGGAGCGAGCCCAACCTGTGAGCCGCTCTGGGCACTCTTGCAACGGATGCACAGGCGACCTTTCGTAGATTGTTCGGATGCCCTATTCCGCTCACCGACCGGGGCGCTTCGACTCGCAGGGTCGGATCATCCTCGACAGCGACCCGAACGCCGAGACGGACGACCTCGACTTCTTGCGCGAGTTCGAGCCCACCGGCCTCGATGACACGACGCGTGAGGTTCCCGTCTCCGCGCCCGCAGACGACTCGGCCCTTCGACAGGCTCAGGGGCCCGCGGAGGAGCCGGCAGTCGCCGAGGAGCGGGCACCGAAGCCCGTACGCAAACCGCGCGTTCGCACGCCACGGCGCCCGCGCACCCGCGGGTCCCGCGCCAGGGCTCTCGCGATCCTCGGCGGTGCCGAGGGGGAGATCCTCGACCGCGTTCCCGGCGAGACGCCCCGCTTCGTGCAGATGTTCTTCGTGCTCGCCGGCACCGCCCTGGTCTCGGCCATCTCGATGCTGTTCGCGCTGACCACCGGGGTGCAGGCCGCGATCTGGCTCGCCGTGCCGCTCGCCCTCGTCTGGGCGCTCATCATCTTCAACCTCGACCGTTTCCTGACCTCGACCATGACGTCGACACGCAGCGTCTGGAAGCTCATCGGGCTCGCGATCCCTCGAGTCATCATGGCCGCGATCATCGGTTTCGTCGTCGCCGAGCCCCTCGTGCTGCAGATCTTCCAGAACGACATCGCGCGCGAGGTCGCCTCGACCAACATCACGCAGTCGCAGTCCGACCAGGAGGCCCTGGAGACCGGGCCGGAGAAGATCGCGCTGGATGCGGCATCCGCCCGCGTCGCCGAACTCGAGAACCAGGCCGCGACCGGCATCGTCGCCGGCACCGACTCATCGTCGGCGACCGAGTCGGCCGCGCAGGCGACGGTCGACGACCTGACCGCCAAGATGACTGCCCAGCAGGCGGTCATCGATCAGGCCCGCACCCTGTACCAGTGCGAGCTCACCGGCGAGGGCGCGGGCACGGTTCCCGGCTGCACCGGTGTGAACGGAGAGGGCGCGAGCTCGGATGCCGCTCAGGCGCAGCTCGCCGAGGCACAGCAGACGTACGACGCGCTGGCCGCGCAGCTGCGCACGGCCAACGAGGACCTCGCCGCCGCCGGTACGGCCGCCGCGGAGAACACCTCCACCTCAGAGTCGCAGAACCGCGAGCAGGCGCAGTCGCAGCTGCCCGGGGCACGCGACACCTACGATCAGGCGCTCGCCGCCTACAACGCCAGAGCGGATGCCGTCGCCCAGGGCAACGCCGGAGCCGTCGGGCTGCTCAGTCAGATCAGTGCCCTGAACCGGCTGAGCGAGAAGGAGCCGACGATCCTGTGGGCGCACATCCTGATCGCGGCGCTGTTCTTCATGATCGAACTGCTGCCCGTGCTGGTGAAGGTGCTCACGAGCTACGGCGACCCGAACCTGTACGAGAAGGCCGCGGCCATCCGCCGGCAGGTCGCCCTCGATCGGGTCACCGCCGAAGGGTTCCGCGATCGCGCAGAGATCGTGACGACCCCCGTGGCGCCCGCGCCGGCCGCGGCCGCGCCAGCCGCTCCGGCTCAGCCGGCACCGACTCCCGCGAACTGAGGCACGCGCTCCCGGCGGCGCTCAGCAGCGTGGATCGAAAACGCTGCTGAGTCGTCGTCGGGAGCCGCATTTCTGATCCAGCCTGCGCGCGGGAGCAGGTCGTCGAGCCGCATGTTCCTCGACCGCGGTGACGTCTGCACCGCCGACGCGATTGAACGGATCACGGCGACCGTCGACGGCTCGCGCTCCCACGTCGAGCCGGTCAGAGCGGCGTCGATCACCAGCAACGGGCGGGTCAGCGCACTGTCGTGCATCCGTGAGTCGTCCGCGCCGAGCCATTCGAGGAGGTCGCGAATGGTCCAATCGGCGATAATTGGCGCAAGAACTTCGTCAAGACGGGGAATCAGGGTGGTCATTGGTCCAGAATCGATCGATATGGACACGAAACACAGGGCCAATGACGGGCCGGTGGACCAGAGATCGGTCGTTCCCGCCGCATTGGTCCACTCCGGGGATGTGGCGTCGGCGGCTCTCGCAGCGCGCCTCGGCCGCTGGACTCATGGCGACGGCACCCTCGCGCGCCGACTGGCCCGCGGCATCGAGGGCCTCATCGAGACGGGCGAGCTGCGACCGGGAGACCGTCTGCCCGCCGAGCGCGCCCTCGCCACGGCAGGCTCCGTCTCCCGGGGAACCGTCGTCGCCGCGTACGCCGACCTGGCCGAGAGCGGACTCGTCGAGCGTCGGCAGGGGAGTGGCACGCGCATCGCCGGTGTCACGGCATCCGCCGCCCCCCTGACACGGCCCGGGCGAGGCGAGGCGCTCTTCGCGGCGTCTCCCAACACGATCGACCTGCTGCGCACGGTGCCGCAGATCCCCCCGCTCGCCCAGCAGCTCATCCGCGACCACCAGCCGCGACTCGACCTCGCGCTGCTGCCCGAGACGGATCCGGCCGGGCTCCCGATCCTGCGCGAGCTCATCGCCGAGATGTATCGCGCCGAGGGCACGCCGACCACTCCCGAGCAGATCCTTGTCACCCACGGAGCGCAGCAGGCGATCAGCCTCGTCGTCAACGCGCTCGTCGGACCGGGCGATGTCGTGCTCGCCGAGGAGATCACCTGGCCGGGCGTCACCGACTCCGTGGGCCTCCGCGGAGGCACGGTGCACGGCATCGCGATGGGGCCGGATGGGCTCGACATCGACGCGCTCGAACAGGCGCTGGCCCGGCTGCGGCCCGCGCTCGTCGCGCTCAACCCGCACCATCAGAACCCGACGGGCACGCGTCTGCCTCCCGCCGCCCGCCGTCGCGTCGCCGAGCTCGCCGCTCAGTACGGGGTCCCCGTGATCGAGGATCGTGTCGTCGCCGGACTCTCGTTCGACGGCGTCATGCCTCCCACGCTCGCGGCCGAGCGAGCCGACGCACCGATCATCGTCGTCGAGTCGGTGTCGAAGTGGGCGTGGGCAGGGCTCAGGATCGGCTGGCTGCGCGCCGACCCGGTGCTCGTGCGGCGACTGCGCGGTGCGAGGCAGCTGGCCGACCAGTCGACGAGCGTGCCGGGCCAGCTGATCGCGCTCGACCTCATCGCGCACGCCGACGAGCTCCGGCGTGCGAACAGCCGCATCCACCAGGAGCGGCTCCAGCTGCTCCTCAGCTTGATGGCGAAGCACCTGCCCGACTGGCGGGTCGAGCCGCCCCGCGGCGGACTGTCGCTGTGGGTGGCCCTTCCCGCAGGGTCGGCCGACGCGCTGGCGAGGATCGCCGCCACACACGGCGTCTCGATCGCGGGGAGTGCCGCGTTCGCGGCATCCGTCTCCTCCGACGACCACATCCGCATCCCGTTCACCGCCACGGACGACGTGCTGGAAGAGGGCATCCGCCGACTCGGCGCGGCGTGGCAGGAGTATCGGGAGACTCTCGGGCGCACTTCCTAGGATGACCGCATGACACGGATGCCGCGCCACACGTTCTGGATCTCGATCGTCGGCGTGGTCGCGGTCACCGCCTACGCGGCGCTCGCGGCAGTGCAGATCCTCGTCCTGAATCCGCTGGCGGCGGTGCCAGGGATGACGCTCGAGGAGATCCGCGCGGAGATGGCGGCCGCAGGAGAGAATCTGGGAAGCGGCGAGGTCTTCTTCGTCCTCGGGATCGGCGTGGCATTGGCCATCGGGGCGGCCGCGGTCTCGATCGTCACGAAGGCGCCCCCGATCGTCCCGGGTATGACCTTCCTCGCGCTGCTGATGTGCGGCACGGTCGGATACTTCGTGGCATCCTTCGGTGCCGGCATGGGACTCGCCGACACCTTCGGCATCAGTGGCGCGGATTACTCCCCCTGGGCCCTTCCGCTGTACGCCATCAGCGCCGTATCCGCGGTCGTCGTCATCATCGGCGGGATCGCCGCCGCGCGGCGGAACAGCTCCTCCGCCGCATCCGGCTGAGACCGGTCACGGAATCCGCCCTCCCGGCATCCGTGAGCAAGTAGCGTTGGATCATGGTCAACTATCGCTATCTCGGCAACAGCGGTCTCAAGGTCTCGGAGATCACCTACGGCAACTGGGTCACCCATGCATCCCAGGTCGGCGACGACGCCGCCGTCAAGACGGTCCATGCAGCCCTGGATGCCGGCATCACGACTTTCGACACGGCGGACACCTACGCCAACACCGCAGCCGAGGTCGTGCTCGGCAAGGCGCTGGAAGGTCAGCGCCGCGAGGGTCTCGAGATCTTCACGAAGGTCTACTTCCCGACCGGCCCGAAGGGGCCGAACGACACCGGACTGAGCCGCAAGCACATCTTCGAGTCCATCAACGGCTCGCTGAAGCGCCTCGGCACCGACTACGTCGACCTCTACCAGGCGCACCGCTTCGACTACGAGACGCCGCTCGAGGAGACGTTCCAGGCCTTCGCCGACGTCGTCCGTCAGGGCAAGGCGCTCTACATCGGCGTCTCCGAGTGGACGGCGGAGCAGCTGCGCGAGGGCCATGCGCTCGCCAAGCAGCTCGGTGTGCAGCTCATCTCGAACCAGCCGCAGTATTCGATGCTGTGGCGGGTCATCGAGGGCAAGGTCGTCCCGGCATCCGAAGAGCTCGGCATCTCGCAGATCGTCTGGTCGCCGATGGCGCAGGGCGTGCTCAGCGGCAAGTACCTTCCCGGTCAGCCGGTGCCCGAGGGCTCGCGCGCGACCGACCCGCACAGCGGCGCCGATTTCATCAAGAGCTTCCTGCAGGACGACATCCTCACCGCCGTGCAGAAGCTCAAGCCGATCGCCGAGGAGGCGGGCCTGTCGATGCCGCAGCTCGCGATCGCGTGGGTGCTGCAGAACCCGAACGTCGCGGCGGCCCTGGTCGGAGCATCCCGTCCCGAGCAGCTCGCCGAGACCGTCAAGGCCTCGGGTGTGAAGCTCGACGCCGACACGCTCGCCGCGATCGACACCGCCCTGGGCGACACGGTCAACCGCGACGCCGAGGCGACGTACTCGACGTCGCCCAAGTCCCGCCTGAGCTGAGCGCCCGCACCTGCCGCTGAAACCCCGGTTTCACGCCGAGACCCCCGTCTGCAGACGTCCGCAGGCGGGGGTCTCGGCGATAACCGGGGGTCTCGGTGTGAGAAAGGCGTTACTCCTTCACCGCACCGGCCGTCAGGCCCTGCACGATCCAGCGGCTCGCCAGCGCGAACATCACCATGGTCGGCAGGATCGTCAGCACGGCTGCGGCGCTCATCGAGCCCCAGTCGATGTTGAACGTCGAGATGAAGCCGTTCAGCGCCGAGGGCACCGTGCGGTTCTCGTCGGTGTTCATCAGCACGACCGACAGGAACAGCTCGTTCCAGCAGTTCACGAAGTTGAAGATGAACGCCGCGATGATGCCGGGGGTCATGACCGGCACCAGCACGCGGAACAGGGCCCCGAGGCGGGAGCATCCGTCGATCATCGCCGCCTCTTCGAGAGCGTCGGGCACGTTCTCGAAGAAGCCGCGCAGCATGACCGTCGAGAACGGGATGCAGATCGCGATGTACACGAGGATCAGGCCGGGCTTCGTGTCGACGAGGCCGAGGTCGGTCATCATCGAGTACAGCGGTCCGAGGGCGATGAACGCCGGGATCATCTGCGTCAGCAGGAAGGCGATCAGCACCGCGCCCTTGCCCCGGAACTCGAAGCGCGCGATCACGTAGGCGCTCAGCAGCGCGATCAGCGTCGCCACGGCTCCTGCGACGATCGCGACCAGCGCCGAGTTGCCGAGGAACACGGCGAACGAGCTCTGCTGGAAGAGGCTGACGTAGTTCTCGAACGAGGGCTCGCTCGGCCAGTACTCGATCGGGAAGGTGTTGATCGTGCCCGGCGACTTGATCGAGGTGAGCGCGATCCAGTACAGCGGGAACAGCGTGATCACGAGCCAGAGCCCGAGGCCCACGACCCGCACGATGCCGCCCACCGTGACCCGGCGCTTCGGCCGCGGAGCCTTCGCGGGGTCCGGCACGGTGAGCCGACGGGTCTCGGTCATGGTGCTCGCAGTGACAGTCATCGCTGGGCCTTCCGCATCGCCATCAGGTAGAACGCGCAGAACACGAACAGGAACGCGACGACGATGAGGCCGATCGCGCTCGCGATGCCGTAGTTGCCCTGCTGGGTGTAGTTGATCATCCAGGTGGTGATGATGTGCGTCTGGTTCGCGGGCCCGCCGTTGGTCATGGCGTAGATGATGTCGGGGAAGTTGAAGATCCAGATCACGCGCAGCAGGACCGTCAGCAAGAGCGTCACCGAGATGTACGGGATGATGATCGAGAACAGCTGCCGCACCTTGCCGGCGCCGTCGAGGCTCGCAGCCTCGAGCATCTCGTCGGGCACCGACTGCAGCGCCGCGAGGATCATGATCGCGAAGAACGTCACGCCGTACCAGATGTTCGCCACGATCACCGCGAACATCGCGAGCTTCGGATCGGCCAGCCACGGCAGCGGGGCGTCGATGAACCCGGCCTTCATGAGCAGGTCGTTGACGACCCCGAACTCGGCGTTGAACATCCAGCGGAACAGCATCCCGATCAGGAAGCCCGACACCGCCCACGGGAAGAAGACGAGCGCCTGATACAGCCCGCGGAAGCGGAACCGCTTGCGCAGGGCGAGGGCGATCAGGAACCCGATCACCAACTGCGGCACGAGGGAGCCGACGACCCAGAGGATCGAGTTCCAGGCGACGATCGGGAACGCGGGATCCTGGAACACCGTGACGAAGTTGTCGAAGCCGACGAACGGGGTCGAGGTGAGGTCCCAGAGATTCCAGTCGTGGAAGGCCATGCGGGCGCCCTGCAGCATCGGCCAGTACGTGAACCAGCACACGAAGACGATCGCCGGGGCCATGAAGGCCAGGAGCGTCAGCGCGTGCCGGCCACGGAACTGCCGGCGGCGAGGGCCGGGGGAGGCCCCGCCGCGCGACTGCACGGATGCAGCGGCGGCGGAGCCTCCCTCACGAGCGGTCAGGGCCACGGGTCAGCCCTTCTCCGCGGCGTACTTCTCGGTCCAGAACTGATCCCACGATGCGAGCAGCTCCTCGGTGCTCATGTTGCCCAGCAGCACGTTCTGCACGTCCTGGTCGGACTTCTGGATCCACTCGGTCCACCAGCTGACACCGCGCGGCTGGCGCACGTTGACGTAGGTGTCCGGGTCTTCGGTCATCGTGACGTAGCTCGTCCACGGTCCGGTGGAGTAGAACTCGTCGTCGGCCGCTTCGGTGATGATCGGCACCAGGCTGTTGGCCTGCGCGAACTCGGTCGCGGGCTCGGCGGAGGAGAGGAACTCGACCAGCTTCACCGCCGCCTCCTTGTTCTCGCTCGCCTCGGCGACGCCCCAGCCGGCGACGGCCAGCGGCTGCGCGGCCTTGCCCGACGGACCGGTGAGCAGCGGAGCGGTGTCCCACTGGTCCTCGGTCAGCGAGGAGTCCTGCACGGTCGCGATGACCTCGGGGTCCTGCAGCAGGAACGCGGTCGTGCCGTTCGTGAAGCCGGCGACCATCTCGGGGTAGCCCCACGACACGGCCGACGGCGGAGAGGCCTGCTCGAACAGCGCGAAGTAGTCGTCCACGGCATCCTGCGCCTCGGGTGCGGCGAAGATCGTCGAGCCGTCCTCCATCAGGAAGGCGTCGTCGACGTTCAGGTCGTCGATCGTGTACGCCTCGATCGCCGCGACGACGTTGCTGTTCGCGTTGGGACCGCCACGGAAGGCGTAGCCGTACACGTTGTTCGACGGGTCCTGGATGGCGGACGCCTGCTCGAGCAGCTCTTCCCAGCTCTTCGGCGGGCCGTCGAAGCCGGCCGCCTCGACGAGGTCGGTGCGGTAGAACAGCGACAGGCCGTAGAAGCCGTAGGGCACGAAGTAGCTCTTGCCGTCCTCGGCGACCGACGCGGACTTGGCGTTGTCGGTGAGGGCGTCCCACCCGTCCCAGTCCTTCACGTCGTCGGTCAGGTCGTAGAGCCAGCCGTTGTTCGCGAACGGTCCGACGGTGATGTCGCGCACCTCGAGGAGGTCGACGCCCTTGCCGGACTGCAGCATCTGCTGGATCTTCGCGTCGGCCTGCTCGGTCGGCGGCGAGACCAGCTTGACCTTGATCTTCGGGTTCTCCTTCTCGAAGTCATCGAGCAGGCCGCGGATGAGCTCGGTGCGGGCCGGGTTCGTCAGGCTCTCGACCATCTGCAGGGTGACGGTGCCGTCGGCGGACGGGCCGCCTCCGGCGGAGCAGCCGGTGAGCGCGAGGACGGCGACGGTGCCGAATCCTGCTGCTGTCGTCAAGATCTTGTTCTTCACGATGTGCCTCTCAGTTGGTGTTTCGGGTGGGTGGTGCTGTTGGTGAGTCGTGCTCGGGTGGGGGGACGGGTCAGGGGGTGACGACGGATGCCGTGGGCCGGATGCCGGCGCGCTGCAGGATCTGCGGGATGCAGCGCTCGACGAAGGCCTCGAAGTCGGACGCTTCGGTGTACAGATGCGCCGACAGGCGGAAGTAGCCGATGCCACGGAAGCTGGTGAACGCGGTCTCGACCCCGGTCTGGTCGAGCAGCTCCATGCGCAGCGCGTCGGCCTCCTCGCGTGTGGCGCCGAGTCCGAGCGGGAGCCGGACGAGCCGCATCGACGGCACGGGGGAGGGAAGCGGGGTGAGCGGGTCCTCGTCGGCGAAGGGGCGGAATCCCTCCGCGATGATCTCCGCACCGGCATCCGCCATGAGGGCCATCGCCTCACGTGCCCGCTCCCAGCCGTACTCGCTCTCGACGAACTCGATCGCGGCGGGGGTGGCGAGATACGTCGTGGCGTCGATCGTGCCCTGCGTGTCGAAGCGCGTCGGGAACGGCTCGTGCGCGGCCCACGAGTCGATCAGCGGCCACAGCTCCTCGCGGTCGTGGGTCCGAGTGACGAGCAGGGCCGAGCCGCGCGGGGCGCAGGGCCACTTGTGCAGGTTGCCGAACCACCAGTCGCCGCCGGCGACGGCCGCGGCATCCGGGATCAGGCCGGGGGCGTGGGCGCCGTCGACGAGGGTGCGGATGCCGCGCTCGGCGGCGAGCTCGGCGATGCGCCGGGTGGGAAGCACGCGGGCGGTCGGCGAGGTGATCTGGTCGACGACGATGAGCCGCGTCTGCGGGGTCAGCGCGTCGGCGAAGCGCTCGACGATCTCGTCGTCGTCCCCGAGCAGCGGGAGTTCGACGACGCGCACGGTCGCACCGAAGCGGCGGGCCAGACGCTGCGCGCCCATCGTGATCGCGCCGTAGCCCTGGTCGGTGACGAGGATCTCGTCGCCGTGCTCCAGGCGAAGGGCGTTGTAGACCACGGTGGCGGCCGCGGACGCGTTCGGAACGAAGGCGCTGTCCTCGGGGCGGGCGCCCACGAACGGAGCGGTGCGCTCGCGTGCTGCGCGGACGCGCTCGGCGATGCGCGGGAACCACTCGACCGGGCTGAGGTCGGCCTGGCGGCGCAGGGCATCCTGTTGGGCGACGACGGATGCCGGGACGGCGCCGAAGGACCCGTGATTGAGGTGGACGATGTCCGGATCCAGCGGCCAGGCATCCCGCGCGCGGTCGAACGACTTCAGTCGGAGCGGAGCGGGGAAACCGGTGGCCTGCATGGATCCTCATCAACGGGTCGGGGGGAGTTGTTGCACAACTTTGCCACAGCATGTTCTCTTGCGCTAGAAATCCGGCACAATTTAATAAAGTCGTCATACAAGTTGGTCAAGCGATGCACGTCCGACAGACTCACAGGAGATTCGGGTGCCAGAGAGGAACACGATGAGCGCGTTGGACACGGCGCTGCACGGGCTGCGGGCGCTCATCGCCGACGGCGCACTGCGGCCCGGCGATCGGCTGCCGAGCGAGGGCGAGCTGTGCGAACGGCTGGGCGTCTCTCGCGGATCGCTGCGCGAGGCGATCCGGATGCTGGCCGCCCTCGGAGTGCTCGACACCCGGCACGGATCGGGAAGCTACGTGAGCGAGCTGCGCGCCGCCGACCTCATCGGCAGCCTGTCGCTCACGGTCGGCCTGCTGCCGATGGCGGGCGTGCTGGAACTCACCGAACTGCGCCGGGTGCTCGAACCGCATGCGGCAGCGCTCGCCGCGGCGCGGATGGACGCCGAGACGGTCTCCCGGCTCGACGCGCTGCTCGGCGAGATCGAGGGCAGTGACGACTTCGAGGATCACTCCCGGCTCGACCACGAGTTCCACATGACCATCTCGAAAGTCGCGGGCAATGACGCCCTGACCAGCCTGATCGATGTGCTGCGGTCGCGGTCGCGGGCCTACCGGATCCACGACGTGCACGACGCTGCCGAGCTCAAGCTGCACTCGGATGCCGGGCACCGGGCGATCCTGCGCGGACTCGCGGATGCCGATCCGGTCGCGGCCTCGGCCGCGGCATCCGCGCACGTGGCGTACACGGAGTACTGGGTCCGCAAGTACACCGACGTCGAGGGGTAGTACCCGTGCCTTCCGACTTTCGAATCGCGCAACTGGTCGGAAATAGGCCAGACAATCGACAAGTTGCGCGATTCGAAACCCGGGTGGATGGCCTCAGCCGAGCGTGATATCGACCTGGATCTCGGCGGCGATGCGCTCGAGGTCATCGCGGAGCGCGTCGACGTCGACCGTCGCCGGAACACGCGCGGTGACGGATGCCTCGAACAGACGGCCGCCGGCCATCGCGGCATCCCTGGTCTCGGTCGCCAGCTCCTCGATGCTCAGCGCATGGGCGCTCAGCACAGTCGAGATCTCGCGGACGATGCCGTGGCGATCGTTGCCGAGCACCTGGATCGTGAGCAGCTGCTCGTCCTCGGGGTCGGCGTCGGGCGTTCCGGTGAGCACCGCGAGGGTCAGCAGCCCCTGGCCCTGCAGCGCGCGCAATCCGGTCTGCAGATCGGCCGCGCGGTCGTCGGCGACCGACACCTCGATCACGCCCGCGAACGTACCGGCGAGCTCGGCCAGTGAGCTGTTCTCCCAGTTGCCTCCGTGCGCATCGACGACATCGGCCACGGCGGCGACGAGGCCTGGGCGATCGGCCCCGGCGACGGTGAGGATCAGAGTGGTCATGCGGCCAGCGTAGCCGTTCACAATTCAGCAAGAATGTTCCGGATCGAGCCCGAAACCGCCGATTCTCGCCCGCCCGAAGAGAACAGACTGAATTGTGAACGCGAGCGGCCGGGCTCAGTCGGCCCAGACGCCCATCTCGAGGAACGACTCGAGCCGCGCGCGGTGCGGGGTGAGGTCCCAGCCCTGGGCTGCGACCCACTCGTCGGAGTAGTAGGTGCCGGCGTAGCGGATGCCGCTGTCGCAGATCAGCGTCACGACGCTGCCCGTCTCGCCCGCCGCGCGCATCCGCGCGATGAGCTGGAACGCGCCGTAGAGGTTCGTGCCCGTCGACCCGCCCGCCCAGTGCAGGGTGCGGTCGCGCAGCATCCGGATCGCGGCGATCGAACCGGCATCCGGAACCCGGATCATCTCGTCGATCACGCTCGGCACGAACGACGCCTCGACGCGCGGACGGCCGATGCCCTCGATCCGGCTGGGGCGCCCGGCCGGCGCGTCGGGAGTACCGGCCCAGCCGTCGTAGAAGGCGGAACCCTCCGGGTCGACCACGGCGATCTGCGTTTCATGGCGGCGGTACTTCACGTACCGGCCGAAGGTCGCGCTCGTGCCACCGGTGCCCGCACCCACGACGATCCAGCGGGGGATCGGATGCCGCTCCTGAGCGAGCTGGCTGAACACGCTCTCGGCGATGTTGTTGTTGCCGCGCCAGTCGGTCGCGCGCTCGGCGAACGTGAACTGATCGAGGTAGTGGCCGTGGCAGTCGGATGCGAGGCGCTGCGCCTCCGGCGACATGTCCTCGGCGCGGTCGACGAAGTGGCACCGGCCACCGTAGAACTCGATGAGGTCGATCTTCTCCTGGCTGGTCGAGCGCGGCACGACGGTCACGAACGGCAGTCCCAGCATCCGCGCGAAATACGCCTCGGAGACCGCGGTCGACCCGCTCGACGACTCGACCAGAGTGGTGTCCTCGTGGATGCGTCCGTTCACCAGCCCGTAGAGCAGCAACGAGCGGCCCAGGCGGTGCTTGAGTGAGCCGGTCGGATGCACCGACTCGTCCTTCAGATACAGATCGATGCCCCACTCGGGCGGCAGCGGGAACAGGTGCAGGTGCGTGTCGGCGCTGCGATTGGCGTCGGCTTCCAGCAGGGCGATCGCAGTGCTGGTCCAGGAGGTCACCGATCGAGCGTAACGCGCGCCGTCCCTCGAAATCGCCTACTTGTCGGTGTATCCGCCTTCGCCGGTCTCGCCGTCGTAGGTGAAGACACGATCCTCGAGAGTGATCTTGATGTCGTCGCCCAGCGGCTGCTGTGCGAGAAGCTTCTCTTCGAGCATCGTCATCCGCTCGTCGTACTCCCGCGCCTGCTGCTCGTCGATGCCCCAGATCGTGGCGACCTTCATGTCGGTCATCAGATACAGGAAGGCGGTGACGGCCGTGCGGTTGTACTCGTTGTCGGGGATCGTCTGCCAGAGCGCGCCGGAGTCGCGCAGCCTCCGGTACTCGTCGATCTTCGCCTCGAGCCGCTCCGCGATGCCGGAGGCAGCGGCGTCGTCGCTCGGTTCTTCGTCGGACGGAGACTCTTCGGAGGGAGCATCCGGTTCCTCGACGAACGCGCTCGGACTCGGTGCCGGCGCCGGGATCGCCTCGTCGGGTGACGAGGCGAGCAGTCCGATGAGCATGGCGACGCCGACGACCGCGAGCACCACGATCCCGCCGACCACGGCCAGCACGATGCCGAGCACGTTCGAGGTCGTCGCCGGTGTCGTTGCCGGTGCCGGTGCCGGGTACCCCGCGGGAGCAGCGGATGCCGGATACCCGCCGTCGTACGGACCTGACGGTATCGCGGAAGCGTACGGCGGCAGGGGTGCAGCGGGCGACGGAGGGGGAGCCGCGGCACTCAGCGGGGGAGCCAGCGGGACGACCTGCGAGAAGGGCGAGGTGACCCCCGGCGAATCCATCGGAGGCGGCGGGATGACCGACTCCGACGCTGCATCGCCGTTCTGCTCGTCCGCCATCGCTCAGCCCCCTGGTCACCGGCGCTCGACTGAGCCCCTCTCCGAAAGGTAGCCGCTCGAGGACAGCAGGCGCGACACGATCCGAGCTGTCGAACGTCTCCCGGGGAGGATCGATGCCCTCCTCCTCGCTGTGCAGGAGAAATGGTCAGTCGTCGGTCGGACGTTCCGGCCCCAGCGTCCCGCTCGACTGCTCGCCGGCGGCGGCGCCTTTGAGCTCGACGAGGATCGTGTGCGTCGGAGTCGTCCCGGTGTTCTCGCCCGAGTGGCGTTGCGCCGGTATCCACACGGCCTGTCCGGCGGGCAGCGCCGTGTCGAAGGTGCGGTCGCCCGCACTCAGGCGACGGGAGAAGTCGCTGAGGGTGACCATGACGCTGTTCGGATGGTCGTGCGGCGTCGTGACGTCGCCGGGCGCATCGGTGTATTCGAGCACGCGGACGTGATCGTTCTCCCACAGCGTGCGGTAGTGATCGGGGTTCGTGAGGGTCGGATCGTCGGTGATCATGCGGCGACGGTACACCCGGCGGGATGCCGCCGGCAGACCCTCTTCAGCCGACTGTTCCCGCGGGCGAGGCGCCGCCGTCGCCGTCCACGTGAAGAAGAGAGGCCTGCGACTGCTCCTGCTGCAGCTGGAACTCGAAACGCGACCGATCGCCGCGGTGATACGCGATGAAGTACTCCATCGGAGCGCCGTCCGCGCCCCGGCTCACGCTGCGCAGGCGCAGGAGCGCCGAACCCGCGCTCACTCCGAGGAGCTGCGCCTGCTCGTGCGTCGCGACCGTGGCCTCGGCCGAGCGGACACCGTGCGTCGCGACCACGCCGTTGTCGGCGAGCAGGCGGTACAGCGATGCCTCGGTCAGGTCGGCGCCGAGGGTCGGGGTGCCGACGGCATCCGGCATCCAGGTCGTCGACAACGACCAGGGTTCACCGTCGACGTGACGCAGGCGCTCCAGCGCGACGACCGGCGAGCCGACGGGCAGCTCGAGCGCGAGCGCGACCTCCTCATCGGCGGTCGTCCGCTCGTGCCGGAGCACGTCGCTGTGCACGTGACCCCCGCGGCGCTCGACGTCGTCATACAGACCGACGAGCGTGTGCACGAGGCTCTCGCTGGTGCGCGGCCGCGAGACGAACGTGCCCTTGCCCTTGACGCGCTCGACGAGCCCCTCGTGCTCCAGCTGGGCGAGCGCCTGGCGCACGACCGTGCGCGAGATGCCGTACCGCTCGCACAGGCGATGCTCGCCGGGGAGCGGATCGCCGGGCTGCAGGCCGTCCCGTTCGATCCCGTCGACGATCAGCTGGCGCAGCTGGTCGTACATCGGGGCGGCGGAGTGCCGGTCGATCGCGTCGGAGATGCTGTCGATGGTGGTCATCTCAGTACGCGACTCCCGCGTGCAGGATGACATTCGCGTAGGGCGTGAACTCGCCGGAGCGCACGAACGCCCGCGCCCCGTGGGTGAGCGTCTTGAACTGCACGTGCGGCACGAGCGCGATCTCGAATCCCATGCCGGCGAAGCGTTCGCGCAGCGCGTCGAGCACCTCGGGGCTCTTCTCGGCGACCTCTGCCGAGACCGTGGCGCCTTCCACGACGAGTTCGGCCAGCACCGTGTCGAGCACGTCGAGGAAAGCGGGCGCGCCAGGGCGGTAGGCGAGATCGATGCGCTCCGCGCCCACCGGGATCGGCAGGCCCGCATCGGTGACGACGAGTAGATCGGTATGCCCGGTCTCGCTGATCACCCGGGACAGCGCGGGATTGATCGTGGTCGCTGACTTGCGCATGATTCTCCTCAGTTGACGGGCGGCTCAGTGGACGGGCGGCGCAGTGGGATGGCTCAGTTGACGGCGGGAGCGGATTCCCGCTCGGACAGGAACGCGTCGACGTCGGCGCGGTGCGGCAGGCTCGGCGACGCGCCCTGCTTCGTGACTGTGAGCGCGCCGGCCGCGGTGGCCAGACGCACGGCCTCGGTGAGAGTGCTGCCGTTCGCGAGGGCGGCGCCGAGGTAGCCGGCGTACGCATCGCCCGCGGCCGTTGTGTCGACGGCGACCACTGGGAACGGCGGGATGACGGTCGCTCCCTCGCCGGTCACCACGCAGGACCCCTGGCCGGCGAGCGTGATCACCGCGGCGCCGACGCCCTGCTGGAGGAACCAGCGTCCGGCGAGTTCTGCCGACGCGGCATCCGTCACCTCGATACCGCTGATGAGAGAGGCCTCGGTCTCATTGGGGGTGACGATGTCGACGCTCCGCCAGATCTCGCCCGGGAGCTCGGCCGCGGGGGCGGGGTCGAGGATCACCGTCATGCCGTGCTCGCGGCCACGGGCCGTGATGTGCGCGGTGAGGGCCGACGGGGTCTCGAGCTGCGTGAGGAGGACGGATGTCGTCGGCGCGAGCGCCGCCAGCGCGGCGTCGATCTGCGCGGTGCTCAGCGCGGCGTTGGCGAGCGGGACCATGACGATGTCGTTCTGTGCGGACGAGTCGACGCGGATGTGCGCGATCCCGGTGGGGCCGGGGACCGTGCGGAGGTGCGCGAGGTCGACGCCCGCCTCGCTCAGCCCGTCGACCACGAGATCGTGGAAGAGGTCGTCGCCGACGCAGCCGACGAAACTGGTGCGGGCCCCGGAGCGTCCGGCGGCGACCGCCTGATTGGCGCCCTTGCCGCCGAGCATGAGCGTGAACTCGTCCCCGAGGATCGTCTCGCCGCGGGCCGGCAGGCGCTGCGAGAAGGTGGTCACGTCGGCGGTGACGCTGCCGACGATGACGACGCCGGAGCGGTCTCCAGGAAGTGCGGGGGCCATGGTGCTCCTGATCGTCGTCGACAGCATGCTCGGCCGCCTCGACGTCTTAGACTCGTCAGCGGCTGTCATTACATTAGCCGAACCCGAACCTGTAACGACAGGCTGCTCACCTTGGAGATCCGATGACTGCGATCGCCCCTCGTCTGTTCGTCGACAGCGCCGACCTCGACCGCGTCTCCCGCCTTCTGGAGGCAGGCGGCGTGCACGGCGTCACGACGAACCCGACGATCCTCGAGCGGGGCGGACGCACGGCCGCCGAGATCCCCGACCTCTACGCACGCTGGGAATCCGAGGGCGCCCGCGAGATCTTCTTCCAGACGTGGGGTGGCGACACGGCATCCTTCCTGCGCAACGCCGAGGGCATCCGCGCGCTCGGCGACCGGGTCGTGGTGAAGGTTCCGGCGACGACAGACGGCTTCGCCGCGGCATCCGCCCTCGTGCGCGACGGAGCCACCGTGCTCGTGACGGCCGTGTACTCGGTCGCCCAGGCGCTCGCGAGCGCCAGCATCGGCGTGACCTACATCGCCCCGTACCTCGGGCGCATGCGGGATGCCGCCGCCCTCACGGGCTTCTCCGGCCCCGGTGCGGAAGAGGTTATCGCGCGGATGCAGGACATGTGCACCGGCAGCAGCACCGACGTCCTCGCCGCCTCGCTGCGCTCGCCGGAGGACATCATCGGCCTGCGGATGCTCGGCATCCCCTACTTCACGGCGGCGCCCGACGTGCTCGAGCGGATGCTGCAGCACGACGTGAGCGACAGCTCGGCCGCGGAGTTCGACGCCGCGATGGGGCGCCTCGGGGCCTAGGCGCGGCGGCGGCGGGCAGGTTCTGCGGCCGATCAGAAGTTCTGCGGCCAATCCGGGGCGCTGTGGCCGCAGAAGTTCGAGATGGCCGCAGAAGTTGCGGCACCGCGAGCTGCGAGATCCGTGCCTAGGCGGATGCCGCCTGGCGCAGCCACCGCTCGACACCGGCGATGTGCGCCGTGGTCAGCGACGTCGCGAGGGCTGCATCGTGCTGCTCGACGGCCTCAGCGATCGCGCGATGCTCGGACAGGGTGCGCTCTGCCGCGCCACCCTGGGTGAGTCCGCGCCAGACACGGGCTCGCACGGTCTGGCTGCTGAGGTGTTCGATCAAACTCGCGAGGTAGGCATTGCCCGCCATGCGCACGATGTCGCGGTGGAAGCGGATGTCGTGCTCCACGAGCTCCTCGATCGAGACCGAGGCGTCGATCCCGTCGATCTCGTCCATGAGCGCGGCGATCTGGTCGTCGGTGCCCAGGGTCGCGGCGAGCCCGGTGGCCTGGGATTCCAGCATCCGACGCACCGCGAAGATCTCCAGCATGGAATCGTCGTCGTGCATGTCGACGACGAACGAGATCGCCTCGAGCAGCAGATGCGGCTCCAGGCTCGTCACATAGGTGCCGTCGCCGCGACGCACGTCGAGCACCCGGATGACCTCGAGCGCCTTGACCGCCTCGCGCATCGAGTTGCGGGAGAGGCCGAGTCGCTCGGACAGTTCCTTCTCCGGCGGAAGCCGGTCGCCGGGGGAGAGTTCGCCCGACACGATCATCGCCTTGATCTTCTCGATCGCCTCGTCCGTGACAGCCATGGCGTCATCCTTGCACATTGATCGGATGTCTGAGCAGGATGGACGCATGCGCGTCATCGATTCACACCTGCACCTCTGGGATCCGCAGGTTCTCGAGTACACCTGGCTCGAGGGGCCCTACGATTTCCGGTTCGCAGAGACCGAGCTCGAGCACGCCCGCCTCACCGGTGTCGCCGAGGAGAAGGCCGTGTTCGTGCAGGCGGAGACCGCGGAGGACCGCTTCCTCGACGAGGTGCGCTGGGTGGCGGGCATGGCCGAGCAGGTCGGGGTCGTCGGCATCGTCGCCGGCATGCGTCTCGACCGCGGAGTCGACACGACGACGCACCTGGACGAGCTCGCCGCCGAACCGCTCGTGGTCGGGGTGCGGCACAACCTGCAGGACGATGACGACGGCCTCGCCATGTCGACGGCCTTCGTGACGGGCACGCGCGAGGTCGCCGCCCGCGGGTGGACCTTCGACGCGTGCATCCGAGCGAGCCAGCTGCCCGACATCGCCCGGCTCGCGGGGGCGATCCCCGACCTGCGGATGGTGCTCGATCATCTCGGCAAGCCCGCGGTCGGAACGGCGGATGCTGTGCGAACGCCGTCCGTCGAGTGGGTGCGCGATCTCGACGAGCTGTCCCGGCATCCGAACGTCTTCTGCAAGCTGTCCGGCCTCCCCGCCGAATCCGCGGGGAACTGGACACGTGCGCAGTTGGAGCCCTTCCTCGACGTCGCCGCCGACACGTTCGGCGTCGAGCGGCTGATGTGGGGCAGCGACTGGCCCGTCTCGGTGATCGGCCCGGCGGAGCCCGGCGATCCGTACGCGCCGGAGGACGGATCCGCGACGTACCAGCCGACCGCGCGCACCCGCTGGCTCGACCTCGTGGTGACCTGGGCCGAGGCGCGCGGGCACGACGTCGACGCGATCCTCTGGGCGAACGCCGAGCGGTTCTACGGCACCGACGGACCGCGCGTCGAGGAGGTGGCGCCGCGCCGCGGCATCCTGAGGTGGCTGCGCGGGGAGTGATGCGCGAGGCTTCCGGGATCGTCTGGCTTCCGGGCGCAGTTGCTGCCGCCTTCGCTCATTCCGGGCGCAATTGCTGTCGCCTCAGCGGACGCCTGCCGCCCCGGGGACTGAGTCGCCGACCTACTCCGCGCGGAGGCGCAGCTGCGCCATACCTCCGTCGACCTCGATGGACGTGCCGGTCGTGGAACCCGCCGACGGGCCGACGAGATAGGCGACGGCCGCGGCGACCTCGTCGGGGCTCACAAGCCGGCCGTGCGGCTGGCGGGCTTCGAGGGCGGCGCGTTCCGCGGCTGGATCGGATGCCGAGTCGAGCAGTCGTCCGACCCACGGGGTGTCGGCGGTGCCGGGGTTGACGGCGTTCACGCGGATGCCCTCGCTGAGGTGGTCGGCAGCCATGGCCCGGGTGAGTGCCGAGACCGCGCCCTTGGACGCGGTGTACAGCGCGCGCTGCTGAAGGCCCGTCGTGGAGGCGATGGATGCCGTGTTGCAGACCGCCGCCGACGGCGACTTCCGCAGCCAGGGCAGCGCCGCCGACGTCACGCGGGCGATGCCGGTGACGTTGATCGACAGCACCCGCGCCCACTCGTCGTCGTCGTTCGCGGAGATGTCGCCGGTCGCGCCGATCCCGGCGTTGTTCACGACGATGTCGATGCGCCCGAACCTCTCGGCCACGGCGGCGACCGCAGCGTCGACGCTGGCGCGGTCCGATACATCGGCGGTGAAGGCCGCGAATGCCGGATCGGCCGCGGCGGTGTCGCGGTCGAGTACGGCGATCCGGACGCCGTCGGCATGCAGGCGCTGCGCGATCGCGGCGCCGATCCCGGATGCTCCGCCGGTCACGATCGCGACGAGTCCGTCGAGCGCGCCGGTCACTTCTGGGCCTCCCATGCCACGAACTCCTGACGCTGGCGGCCGAGGCCGTCGATCTCGACCTCGACGACATCGCCGGCCGCGAGGTACGGGAAGTTGCCCGACAGAGCGACGCCCTGCGGGGTTCCGGTGAGGATCAGGTCGCCGGGCTCGAGGGCCACGTATTGCGACAGATGGTGCACGATGTGCTCGACCGAGAAGATCATGTCGCTGGTGTTCGAGTCCTGCCGGGGCTCGCCGTTGACGAAGCTGCGCAGACCGAGGGCGTGGTGGTCGACCTCGTCGGGGGTGACCAGCCAGGGTCCGGTCGGGTTGAAGCCCGGAGCGATCTTGCCCTTCGACCACTGGCCGCCCGACACCTCGATCTGGAACGCCCGCTCCGACACGTCATTGGCGACGACGAAGCCCGCGACGTGCGCCATCGACTCCTCCTGAGAGTCGAGGTACGAGGCGCGGGCGCCGATCACGATGCCGAGCTCGACCTCCCAGTCGGTCTTCTCGCTGCCGCGGGGGATCGTGACCGCATCATTCGGCCCCACGACCGTGTTCGGGGTCTTGAGGAAGATGATCGGGATGGTCGGCGGCTCCGAGCCCGACTCTGCGGCGTGGGCGGCGTAGTTCATGCCGACGCAGATCACCGCACTCGGTCGGGCGATCGGGGCGGCGATGCGCAGAGCGGCGGCATCCGTCACCTCGGGAAGCTCACCGGCGTCGCGGGCCGCGGCGACGCGGGCGCGGAAGTCGCCGGCCAGGAAATCGCCGTTCACATCGGATGTCAGGGGGCGGAGGTCGAGATAGCGGTCGCCCTCCACGAGGACGGGGATCTCGGTCCCTGGGGCGCCAAGCCGCGCGAACTTCATGATTCTCCTGATCGGTCGTGGGGCCGCGACATCGCGGTAGGTCTCGTTGACAGTATAGACATCCGATGTTTACACTCCAAGAGATCCGCGCGAAGAAAAGCTCTCGCGCATGGAGAGGAACTTCCGTGAGCCGCATCGTCGCCCTCGACACCACCGACATCCGCTTTCCGACATCGCTGAGCCTCGACGGCTCGGACGCGATGAATCCCGATCCCGACTACTCCGCGGCGTACGTCATCGTGCGGACGGATGCCGACGATGCCATCGAGGGGCACGCCTTCGTCTTCACGATCGGACGCGGCAACGACGTGCAGGTCGCCGGCATCGACGCGCTCGCAGGCCATCTCGTCGGACGAGAGCTCGAGCCGCTGCTCGACGACATGGGCGGCACCTTCCGCGCGATCATCGGCGACTCGCAGCTGCGCTGGCTCGGCCCGGAGAAGGGCGTCATGCACATGGCGATCGGCGCCGTCATCAACGCGCTGTGGGACATCAAGGCCAAGCGCGCGGGCCTCCCGCTCTGGCAGCTGCTCGCGCGGATGTCACCGGAGGAGCTCGTCGACCTGGTCGACTTCCGCTACTTGACCAACGCCCTCACCCGTGACGACGCGCTCGAGATCCTGCGCACCGCCGAGCCCGGTCGGGCCGAGCGCGAGCAGGAGCTGCTCGCCACCGGTTACCCCGGCTACACGACGAGCCCCGGCTGGCTCGGCTACTCCGACGAGAAGCTCGAGCGCCTGGCCCGCGAGGCCATGGCCGACGGTTTCACCCAGATCAAGCTCAAGGTGGGCGCCGACCTCGACGACGACATCCGCCGCTTCCGCAAGGCGCGCGAGGTGTGCGGACCCGACTTCCCGATCGCGATCGACGCGAACCAGCGGTGGGAGGTCTCCGAGGCGATCGAGTGGGTGAACGCGCTCGCCGAGTTCCACCCGGCCTGGATCGAGGAGCCGACCAGCCCCGACGACGTGCTCGGCCACGCCGAGATCGCCCGCGGGGTCGCGCCCATCCGCGTCGCGACCGGCGAGCACGCGCAGAACCGCGTGATCTTCAAGCAGCTGCTGCAGGCCGAGGCCATCTCGGTCATGCAGATCGACGCCGTGCGCGTCGCGGGCGTGAACGAGAACATCGCGAACCTGCTGCTGGCCGCCAAGTTCGGCGTACCGGTCTGCCCGCACGCCGGCGGTGTCGGGCTGTGCGAGGCCGTGCAGCACCTCTCGATGTTCGACTTCGTCGCGGTCACCGGCACCCGCGAGGGGCGAATGATCGAGTTCGTCGACCACCTGCACGAGCACTTCGTCGTGCCGACCGACATCCGAGGCGGCTCGTACATGGCGCCCACGGACCCCGGGGCCGGCATGGAGATGAAGGCCGACAGCATCGCCACCTACACCTGGACGGGTGCGCATGTCGCCGTCTGACCGTCTGGCCGTCCCGCCCCTCGGCTACGGTGCTGCGAACGTCGGCAACCTGTTCCGGCCGCTGAGCGACGACGAGGCGTGGGCCGTGCTCGATGCGGCGTGGGAGAGCGGCATCCGCTACTACGACACCGCCCCGCACTACGGACTCGGACTCTCCGAGCGCCGGCTCGGAGCCTTCCTGCAGACGAAGCCCCGCGACGACTACGTACTGTCCACCAAGGCGGGGCGGCTGCTGCGCCCGAACCCTGCTTTCGACGGCGGCCTCGACACGGCGCATGACTTCCACGTGCCGGACGACCTCCAGCGGGTGTGGGACTTCTCCGCCGACGGCATCCGGCGGAGCCTCGACGAGTCGCGCGAGCGCCTCGGCATCGAGCGCATCGACCTGCTGTACCTGCACGACCCCGAGCGGCACGACCTCGAGCTCGCGCTCGCCGAGGCCTTCCCAGCCATGGAGCAGCTGCGCGCCGACGGCGAGGTCGCCGCGATCGGCATCGGCTCGATGGTGTCGGATGCTCTCACCGCTGCCGTCCGCGGCGCCGACCTCGACCTGATCATGGTCGCCGGTCGCTACACGCTGCTCGAACAGCCCGCCGCGGTCGACGTGCTCCCGGCCTGCCGGGAACGCGGAACCGGGATCGTCGCGGCATCCGTCTTCAACTCCGGGCTGCTCGCGTCGAACGAGCCCCGCCGCGACGGCCGGTACGAATACGGCCAACTGCCCGACGAGCTGTGGGAGCGACTGCTGCGGATCGCCGCGGTCTGCGCCGACCACGGGGTGCCGCTGCCGGCCGCAGCGATCCAGTTCCCCCTGCAGGCCTCGGGCGTGCGCTCGGTCGTCGTCGGTGGGAGCCGGCCGGAGCAGCTGCGGCAGAACGCCGAGTACGCGGCGCTGGCCATCCCCGAGGAGCTCTGGGAGAATCTGGCCGCGGAAGGCCTCATCCCCGCCTGAGCGTTCGTCCTGCCCGAAGACCCGAAGGAGCGTTCATGCTCGAAGGAATCCACCCGCTGCTGACCGGCGAGCTGCTGCTGCACCTCGATCGGATGGGGCACTCCGACGCGGTCGTGATCGCCGACGCGCACTTTCCGGCGTGGGGGCTGGGCGCGCGCGTGATCGACCTGCCCGGCACGACCACTCCGGAGGTCGTCGCCGCGATCCGCACGGTGCTGCCGCTCGACGACGCGCCGGGCATCGACCTCATGACCTCGGCGGACGGCGAGGTGCTCGACGTGCAGCAGGAGTTGATGGATGCCGCCGGCACGAGCATCGACACCACGCGGTTCGTCGAGCGATTCGCGTACTACGAGGTCGCGAAGGACGCGTACCTGATGGTGCGCACGGGCGAGACGCGGAAATACGGCAACGCGCTGCTGCGGAAGGGCGTGGTCGGGCACGCGTCGCGTTCATAATTCAGCCAGAATTTTCGCGGAGGCGTCGGATCCGGCTCGAATGGGCCGATCCGCGGAAATCTGACTGAATTGTGAACACCGTCGCGCCGAGACGCCACGACCTCAGCGCCCGATCGTCGACTCCCGCACGATGAGCTCGGCGCGGAACGGGGTCGTCGCGGGTGGCGGAGCTGTGGGATCGGCCAGCTGCTGCAGCAGTGCGGCGCCGGCCGCGCGACCGATCTCGTAGCCGGGCTGGCGCACGCTCGTCAACGGCACGACGCTCTGGTGGGCCTGGGCGACGTCGTCGAATCCGACGAGGGCGATCTCGTCCGGCACGCGGATGCCGTGGCGCATGAGCTGCGTGAGCACGCCGAGCGCGACCATGTCGTTCGCCGCGAACACCGCGTCCGGGCGCTCGGCGACGGGCTGGGCGAGGATCTGCGCGGCGACGCGCAAGCCCTCTTCGGTCGCAAGGTGCGGCACGTCGATCACCGTGAGCGTCGCAGGACTTCCGGCGAGAGCATCCTGCAGCCCCGCAAGTCGATCGTTCGACTGGCTCACCGTCGGGCTGCCGAGGAACAGGATCCGCCTGCGGCCGAGCGACAGCAGGTGCTCGCCGGCGAGTCGGCCTCCGCCGCGATCGTCGAACAGGATCGACGCGACGGACGGCGATTCGCGGATCGGCCCGACGACGACCGACCGGATGCCGCGCTCGGCCAGTCGTTCGAGACGCGGCACCACGTCGCCGAGCGGGTAGATCACGATGCCCTGCACCCGGTGCGCCTCGAACATGTCGATGTTGCGGCGCTCCTGCGCGGCGTCGCGGTTGCTGTTGCTGAAGAAGAGGGACCAGCCGCCTTCGCGCGTCACGTCTTCCACGCCGCGGGACAGCTCATTGAAGTACGGCAGCCACGCGTCGAGCAGAATCAGTGCGAGCGCCTTGCTCGACCCCGCGCGCAGCTGCCGCGCCGACTCGTTGGGCACGAAGCCGAGCTGCTCGATCGCTGCCCGCACACGTTCCCGGCTGGATGCGCCCAGTACGTGCGGATGGTTGAGATAGTTCGAGACGGTCGAGGAGGAGACGCCGGCCAGGGCGGCGACGTCCTTGACGCTCGCGGGCATGGAACTCCTCGTCGTTATACCCCGATCACTGCGACGGGCGGGGCGGCGAGCCTCAGGATAGCGGACGAATTGGCACGTGCCAAGAAAGTTCTTGACAGGGCGGAACCTACCCCCGTAACGTGACTCGAACGCTGACTTGGCACGTGCCAAAAGGCGAGGCGACGGTGCCGGACACCCGCCTGCGAGAGGCCTCATGAACATCGGCTGCCACGGGCTCGTCTGGACCGGGAACTTCGATGCCGACGGCATCCGCCTCGCTGTGGAGAAGACCAAGAACACAGGATTCGACCTCATCGAGTTCCCGCTGATGGATCCCTTCTCGTTCGACGTCGCGGCGGCGAAGGATGCTCTGGCGGAGCACGACCTCGCCGTGAGCGCCTCGCTCGGACTGTCGGAGGCGACCGACGTGACCAGCTCCGACCCGGCGATCGTCGCGGCCGGCGAGGCACTGCTGATCCGCGCGGTCGACGTGCTCGCCGAACTCGGCGGACAGCACTTCTGCGGCGTGATCTACAGCGCGATGAAGAAGTACATGGAGCCTGTGACGCCGGAGGGGCTCGCGAGCAGTCGCGCCGCCATCGGCCGTGTGGCCGATCACGCCGCCGAGCGCGGGATCTCGGTCTCGCTCGAGGTCGTGAACCGCTACGAGACGAACGTGCTGAACACGGCCAGGCAGGCCCTCGCATACCTCGCGGAGGTCGACCGGCCGAATCTCGGCATCCATCTCGACACGTACCACATGAACATCGAGGAGTCGGATATGTTCGCGCCGGTGCTCGACGCCGAGCCCGCCCTGCGCTATGTGCACATCGGCGAGAGCCACCGCGGCTATCTTGGAACCGGCACCGTCGATTTCGACGACTTCTTCAAGGCTCTGGGGCGCATCGGGTACGACGGCCCGATCGTGTTCGAGTCGTTCTCATCGGCCGTGGTCGCTCCGGATCTCAGTCGGATGCTCGGCATCTGGCGCAATCTCTGGACCGACAACGACGAGCTCGGCGCACACGCCAACGCCTACATCCGCGACAAGCTCGTCGCTGTGGAGTCGATCCGCCTGCACTGAGCCCCGCCGCGGCGCGGGAATATCGAAGATCAAGATGTTATTACAGGGTCTTCCCAATCCGGGATCCCTTAGATACATTCAGATACAACTTGCGAGAAAGTGTCGCAGGCCGCAGAATTGATCCGATGTTTACTGCGGCCCGCAGCATCCGGATCGCAACACGACCTTCAAGGAAGCAGGTGAGCACATGAGTGAACCCATTCTCAGGGTTGAGGGGATCAGCAAGGGTTTCCCCGGTGTGCAGGCGCTGAAAGACGTGCACCTGGAGGTGCGTGCCGGCGAGGTGCTGGTGCTCGTGGGCGAGAACGGTGCCGGCAAGTCGACGCTGATGAAGATCCTCTCCGGCATCTACACCAAGGACGAGGGCACCATCACGTTCGAGGGCCGGGAAGTGGAGCTCACCAGCCCGCTGCAGGCGCAGGAACTCGGTATCACGATCATCCATCAGGAGCTCAACCTGATGCCGGATCTGACCGTCGCGCAGAACATCTTCGTAGGCCGTGAGCCGACTTCCGGCCCGTTCCTCTCCGAGCGCAAGCTAAACACCCAGACGGCTGAACTGCTGCAGCGGCTCAACATCCACCTCGAGCCGCGACAGCTCGTCGGCGAGCTGACGGTGGCCGAGCAGCAGATGGTGGAGATCGCCAAGGCGCTGTCGTTCAACGCCAAGGTGCTGATCATGGACGAGCCGACATCGGCTCTCACCGACACCGAGGTCGAGACGCTCTTCGTGCTGATCGAGCAGCTCAAGGCGAGCGGCACCGGCATCGTCTACATCTCGCACCGCATGGACGAGCTGCGCCGCCTGGCCGATCGCGTTACCGTGCTCCGCGACGGCACATACATCGGATCACTCGATCGCGTCGACGTCACCATCCCGAAGATCATCGAGATGATGGTCGGCCGCGTGATCGACGAGGGAACCCGTCCGCTGGCACGTGAGCACATCAACGACCCGATCGTGCTCGACGTGCAGGGGCTGTCGACGAGGAGCCTACTCAAGGACGTCTCGTTCCAGCTGCACAGGGGCGAGATCCTCGGCTTCGCCGGACTCATGGGCGCCGGCCGCACCGAGACCGCGCGCGCCGTGATCGGCGCCGACCACCGCGACGGCGGCACCATCTCGGTCGCTGGTCGTCCCGTGCGCATCGCGCAGCCCGCGGATGCCGTGAAGCACGGCGTCGGCTACCTCTCGGAGGACCGCAAGCTCCTCGGGCTCATGCTCGAGCAGGACGTCACGTTCAACACGGTGCTCGCCTCGCTCGGCTCGTACGCCAACGGCATCGGCTGGATGGGCGACGCCAAGGCGAAGAACCGCACCAAGGAGTACGTCCAGCAGCTGCGGGTCAAGACGCCCTCGGTGAACCAGGTCGTCAAACTCCTCTCCGGAGGTAATCAGCAGAAGATCGTCATCGCCCGCTGGCTGATGCGCGACTGCGACATCCTCATCTTCGACGAGCCGACCCGAGGGATCGACGTCGGCGCGAAGGAAGAGATCTACCGCCTCATGCAGCAGCTCGCCGAGGCGGGCAAGTCCATCATCGTCATCTCATCGGAGCTCCCGGAGATCCTCCGTGTCGCGAACCGCATCGCGGTCTTCGCGAACGGTCGCATCACCGGAACGCTCCGCAACGAGGAAGCAAGCCAGGAGAAGATCATGCAACTCGCAGCCCACGGGGAGGAAGACTGATGAGCACCCCCACGCAGCCCGGATCGTCGACGACGACGATCATCCAGACAGCGGTCGACGAGAACACGGACAAGCGCGACGTCGGAGCGTTCGTGAAGCGCCAGCTCCAGCAGTCGCTGGCCTTCGGCACTCTCATCGTCCTGGTGATCTTCTTCACGATCGCCAGCCCGAACTTCTTCACCTTCAGCAACATCGCCACGGTGCTGCTCTCGACCGCGGTCATCGGCATCCTCGCCCTCGGCACGACGTTCGTCATCATCACGGGCGGCATCGACCTGTCGATCGGCACCGGCATGGCGCTCTGCGCCGTGATGACGGGTGTGTTCGTGACGAACATGGGCCTGCCGGTCTGGGTCGGCGTCATCGGCGGCGTGCTGACCGGTGTGCTGATGGGTCTCGTGAACGGCGTCAACATCACGTTCCTGCGGCTCCCGCCGTTCATCGCCACCCTCGCGATGATGATGATCGCCGGCGGCCTCGCTCTGGTCATCTCGAACGTCTCGCCGATCTACTTCTCGACCTCGGCGCCCGACTTCAAGAAGATCGCGCTCGGCGTGATCATTCCCGGCATCCCGAACGCCGTGCTGATCACCGCGGTGGTCGCGATCATCGCCTGGCTCGTGCTGTCGAAGACCCTCCTCGGCCGCTACACGTTCGCGATCGGCTCGAACGAAGAGGCCACGCGCCTCTCGGGCGTCAACACGCGGCGCTGGACGATCCTGATCTACATGTTCGCCGGAGCCTTCACCGGCATCGCGGGCATCGTGATCGCCGCCCGCCTCGACTCGGCCCAGCCGCAGATCGGCATGGGGTACGAACTGCAGGCGATCGCCGCGGTCATCATCGGCGGCACCTCGCTGCTCGGCGGACGCGGATCCATCCTCGGCACCGTCATCGGCGCGCTGATCATGAGCGTGCTGGTCAACGGTCTGCGCATCCTGTCGATCCAGCCCGAGTGGCAGAACATCGTGGTCGGCGTCGTCGTGCTGCTGGCCGTCTTCCTCGACTCGCTGCGCAACCGCCAGCGGACCTGATCCGCTTCACCCGACTCAACTGAATAGCACCACGCAGTCCACCGTCGGCCCTGGCCGGCAGTCACAGAGAACCATCACAGAGAACAATGGAGTTTCCATGAAATTCGGAAAGAAGACCGCATTCGCGGCACTCGTGGCGGCATCCGCGCTGGTATTCGCCGGCTGTGCCGGCGGCGGCGACGTGATCGAGGAAGGCAGCGGCGGCGACGCCGGCGGCGGCGACGGCGAGATGTACATCGCCCTCGTCTCGAAGGGCTTCCAGCACCAGTTCTGGCAGGCAGTGAAGAAGGGTGCCGAGCAGAAGGCGGAAGAGCTCGGCGTGCGGATCACCTTCGAGGGCCCGGCCGCAGAGACCGAGATCGCCGGTCAGCTCGAGATGCTGACCGCCGCCATCGACAAGAACCCGGATGCCATCGCCTACGCCGCCCTCGACCCCGAGGCGTGCGTCGCCCCGCTCGAGCAGGCGAAGTCGAAGGACATCCCGGTCGTCTACTTCGACGCTCCCTGCAACGGCGATGTCGGACTGAGCCTGTCGGCGACGGACAGCAAGGTCGCGGGCGCGCTCGCTGCAGAGCACATGGCAGAGCTGATCGGCGGAGAGGGCGAGGTCGCGATCGTCGGCCACTCCCAGATCAACTCGACCGGTGTCGAGCGTCGTGACGGCTTCGTCGAGAAGATGGAAGCCGACTTCCCCGACATCGAGATCGTCGACATCCAGTACGGTGACGGTGACCACCTGAAGTCGGCCGACATCGCGAAGACGCTGATCGCCGCGTACCCCGACCTCAAGGGCATCTACGGCACCAACGAGGGCTCCGCCATCGGCGTGGTCAACGCGGTGAACGAGCTGGGCCTCGAGAAGGGCAAGCTCACGATCGTCGGCTTCGACTCGGGAGCTGCGCAGATCAACGCGATCAAGGACGGCACCATGGCCGGCGCCATCACGCAGGACCCGATCGGCATCGGCGAGCAGGTCGTCCAGGCGGCGTACGACGCAGCCAACGGCGACGAGGTCGACGAGTTCTACGACACCGGTTCCTACTGGTACGACAAGGACAACATCGAGGACGAGGAGATCGCCGCCGTCCTCTACGAGTGACACGCGGAGATCGACGGAAGCCCCTCACCTTCGGGTGGGGGGCTTCTTCGTGTCAGGTGCGGCAGTCGTCGGTGCGCGGCGTGTCAGAGGCGCTGCAGGAACGTGAGCTGCGACGCCGGTTCGACGATCAGGCTCTGCAGCTCGGCGTTGAACGGCACGCCAGCGGGAGACGCGAGGTGCGCCTGGAAAGCTTCGTCGTCGCGGTAGACCTCGTACACGAAGAACCGGTCGGGGTCGTCGGCGAGGCGGCTCGCGTCGAAGACGAGGTTGCCCTCCTCGGCGCGCACTACCTCGGCGAAGTCGCGGAGCAGCGCGGCTATGCGATCGGCCTGACCCGGCTGCGCGGTGAACGTGGCATGCAGGATGGTCGGCTCGGTCATCGGGGGTTCCTCCGGGTTCGGGTGCGGGGGCGGGCGTTTCGTCTCGCGAAGACCCGCACTGAGCGAGCGAAGCGAGTCGAAGTGTCGCTCAACGACCGGGAGCCGACAGCGTGAGAAGCCGCGCAGGGTTGGCGACGAGCATACGCTCCACAGCTTCATCCCCGATGAACGAGCGGAGCCGGGGGAGGTAGCGCTCGCCCAGATAGGCAAGGCCCGGCATCCCTCCGTAGGAGATGTATCGCGTGCGCCGGGCGACGTCGCCGCCCAGCACCACCCGATCGCCCGCGCCGCGTTCGACGACCGCTTCCGTCAGGGCGAGCAGCTCCGCGTCGGAGCGGGTGCGCGGCCTGGCGAAGCCGTCATAGCCCAGGAAGGCACCGCGTTCGGCGAGCGAGACGTGCAGCCCGGCATCCGGATCGCGATCCGCGTGCGCGAGCACCACGTGATCGGATGCCACGCCCTCGGCCGCGAGCAGGTCGAGCACCTCGTGCGCGGCGGTGCAGAACTCGAGGTGCACCATGACGGGGGCGCCGGTCGCGCGGTGGGCGGTGGCGACGGCGAGGAGCGTGGTGCGTTCGAAGGAGCTGATGCGCCAGTAGTCGATGCCGGCCTTCAGCAGTCCGGCCCGCACGGGCGTGCCCTCCGACGTCGTGGCGGCGGGCGGGCTCGCCGTCTCGAGTACCGCGGCGTCGGCTGACGGCATCCCCTGCGCGATGTCGGTGACGAACAGGGCGGCCAGGCGATCGGCATCCCACGCCTGCATGGGGTGGTCGGCGCCGTAGTGCGCCTCGCGATGCCGTCCGGTGCTCGCCACGATGTGCAGGCCGGTGGCACTGCTGATCCGGGCGAGGGCCGCGGGGTCGCGGGCGAGTCCGAACGGTGTCGCGTCGATCATCGCCTCGAAGCCGCTGGCCTGAAGGAGTCCGGCCTCCGCACGCGACGCGTCCTCATCGTCGAGCTCGTCGCCGGCGAGCAGCGGCGAGACCTGGAACAGGTGCTCGTGGTAGTCCACTCGTCCGAGCGCCCTCGGCTCGATGTCGCCGAGCACCGTGCGGACGACAGGCATCAGCGCACCGACTCCGCGGCAGCGGCGAGCCGCTGGACGATCTCCGGAGTGAGATCGAGCTCGAACACGTCGGCGACCACTTGGGACCAGCCGTGGATGAAGTAGCGCCATCCGTCGAGGACCCGCAGCCCGCGCGCCTGCTCCTGTGCACGCGCCTGGTGGAGGAACTCGAGCGACCCGCGGTAGTTGAACTCCCACGCGAACGCGCCCTCGGGGAACTCGACCGCAGCGGTCAACGGAGAGCCCGGGCGATCCTTGCCGAGCCCGGTCGCGTTCGCGATGACCGATCCTGCCGGGGCCGCCGCGACCACGGCATCCGCCTCCTCCGGGGTCTCGGTGACCACGTACTCCAGGAGCCCGTCCCGCGTGCCGTGCTGGCGATGGACCTCGCGCAGGTGATCGAGCTTGTCCTGGGTGCGGGCGGTCACCGTCACGCGGGTGGGAGCGTCGCCGCGCTCCGCGAGGGCCCAGCTGAGCGCCGTGCCCGAACCGCCCGCTCCGAGGATGACGACCCCGGCTCCGGTGCGCGCGAAGTGATCCATCGGCAGGAAGTCGTTCAGCGCGAGGTCGACGGTGATCGGGTCCTTCGCGCGCCCTGACAGCAGCGCACCGCGTTTGGAGATGCTCGAGATCTCGGCGCACGAGATCGCGAACGGATCGAGCTCGTCGAAGAGATCGGATGCCGCGGCGTACACGTTCATCTTGTGCGTGGTCACGAGGGCGCCGCGGTGACGCGGGTCGTCGCGGATCTGCTCGACCATCCCGCGGTACTGCGCCGGGTCGGCATCCATCGGCAGGTCATGTCCGATCAGGGTGCGCGTCGGCAGCCCCAGGATGTCGGCCCACAGCGGGAACACCTTCATGATCGAAGAGGATGCGGTCGTCACTCCGACGAAGCCCATGTAGTCGGCCTGGTCGGTGCCCGGTGCGATCGATGCGGCGGGGGAGGCGGTCATCGGATCTCCTGAGGGACGGATGCCGGGTTGGCGGGGATGGGATGCACGGGCTCGGCGCCTTTGAGCACGGCGATCACGTCGTCGAGCGACAGCGAGCCCATGTTGTCGACGGCCTGCGTCGTCTGCGCGCCGAGGTGCGGGGTGATGATCACGCGGTCGGCGAGAGCGGGTGCGAGCAGCGGACTGCTCTGCGCAGCGGTGTCGCCGTCGAGCGTGTCGGCGGCGTACGCCGCGAGGATGCCGTCGTGCAGGGCATCGGCGATCGCGGATTCGTCGACGAGGTCGCCCCGGGCGGTGTTGACGAGCACCGTGCCGCGGCGCATGCGCGCCAGGCGTGCGGCGTCGACGAGCAGCTGTCCGCCGGGCGCGTGCAGCGTGATCACATCGGCGACGCGGAACAGCTCATCGAGCTCGACCGGCTCGGCGCCGTTCGTGCTGATGACGTCGGCAGAGAGGAAGGGGTCGGCGGCGACGACGCGCGGGCCGAATCCGGTCAGGCGCCTCGCGACGCCCTGACCGATCCGGCCGAACCCGACGATCCCGACGGTCGCAGCTCCGAGTTCGCGGCCGCGGCGCACGCCCCAGTCGCTTTCGCGCACCCGGCGATCTCCGTCGGGGGTGAAGCGGAGCGCCGCGAGCATCAAGCCGACAGCGTGATCGGCGACGGCATCCGCATTGGCGCCTGGCGTGTTCGTGACCGGGATGCCGCGCCGACGGGCCGCCTCCAGATCCACGGACTCCGTGCCCACGCCGTAGCGGGCGATGACCTTCAGCTTCGGCGCGGCGGCGAGGTGCTCTTCGGTGATCTGTCCCGTACCCGCGATCCAGGCGTCGGCACCGTGCAGGAGGATGCGCAGCTCGTCGAGGTCGTGGTGGGCGGGCCCGCGGAGGATGCGGTGCCCGGCCTGCGCCGCGCGTCCGACCAGATCGAGGTCGCCGTCCGAGAACGAGCGGCTCGTGACGAGGATGACGGCCATCAGCTCGGCCGTCCACTCGGCGGTCCACTCGGCCGTCCGGCGAACCAGGGTGCGAGCGCGGTGTACGCCTCGGTGAAGCGGGCGTGCCGCTCGGCGTAGACGGCGTGGCGCGCGGCATCCGGAGTGAACTCGGCCGTCACCTCGCTGAGCGAGCGGGCCGCCGAGAATTCGGCGAGGCCGAGGCCGACCGCGCCCGTGACCGCGGCGCCCAGGCTGTTCGCCTCCTCGACGATCGTGCGCCGGCGCACCGGCACACCCCACACGTCGGCGAGGACCGCCAGGTAGACATCGCTCTGCGCGCCGCCGCCGACCGCGTCGATGCGGTCGATCACGGCGCCCGAGGCGCGGAACGCCTGGATGCAGGTGAGCAGGTTGAAGGCGGTGCCCTCGAGCACGGACCGCACGAGGTGCTCGCGCCGGTGGTGTCGCGCGAGGCCGAGGAAGGCGCCGCGCGCGTCGGGGTCCCAGATCGGAGAGCGCTCGCCGAGGAGGTACGGCAGGAAGTAGAGGTCGTCGGTGTCGACATCGGCGGATGCTTCGGCGACGAGGCGGCCGGTATCGGGATGGGCGGGGTCGGGGGAGAGCGCCTCGGCGATCCACTGCACGGATGCCCCGCCGGCCTGCATGGTTGCGGTGGGCACGAATGATCCCGGCACGACGTTGTCGAACGTGAAGGTGCGCATCGCGGGGTCGTGCAGCGGTTGGTCGGCGGCGAACGAGATCCAGGAGGAGGTGCCGAGGCAGACGTAGGCACCGTCCTCGGGCGCGACGATGCCCGAGCCGACGGCCGCGAGCGGTCCGTCGCCGCCGCCCATCACCACGCGGACGCTCGACGGCAGGCCGAGAGCGTGCGCGGCGGCATCCGTCAGCGTCCCGGCGATCGAGGTCGATTCCAGGATCTCGGGGAACAGGGCGGGGTCGAGACGCGCGGCTCGCAGCACCTCATCCGACCAGGTTCCGGCGCGCTGGTCGTAGGCGTTGGTGCCCGACGCGTCGGAGCGGTCGGTCGCGAGCCGGCCGGTGAGACGCAGCACGATGAAGTCCTTCGCGACGCACACTCGGCGCACGCGCGACCAGATGTCGGGCTCGTTGTCGCGCACCCACATGACCTTCTCGAGCGAGTAGGTCGGGTTGAGGCGGTGGCCGAGGATCGCGTAGGCGTGCTCCGCGCCGAGGGCTGCCTCCAGCTCCCGCTGCTGCGCACCCGCTCGCGTGTCAGCCCAGATGATCGCAGGGCGCGCGGGCTCCCCGTCGGCATCCAGCAGCACCGCGCCCATCATCTGCCCGCTCACGACGAGCCCGGCGACGTCGGCTGGAGCCGTCTCGGTGCGGGCGATCAGATCGCGGGTCGCCATGACGACGGCATCCCACCAGTCCGCCGGATCCTGCTCGGCGACGCCGCCCGCGGCGAAGCGGGCCGGATACGGGACCGTGACCGACGCGATCAGGCGGCCGTCGTCGTGGTGCAGCGAGGCCTTGTTCCCGGTCGTGCCGAGATCGTGCGCGATGAGCATGAGCGGCTATCCCGCGTACGGGCGCAGGTCGACGGAGCCGTTGTTCGCGGCTGCCCGATATGCCCGCGATCCCATCCCGTGCTCGAGCACCCAGCCGTAGTCGTGCCCCGCGCCGCCCGGGTAGACGGCGAGGAACGCGTACGGCTCGTCGCCGGTGTTGATCGAGCGGTGCGCCCAGCCCGGCGGGATGTAGCCGATCGTGCCGGGCAGCATGTCGAGCCACTCGGTGCGCTCGCCGTCGAACATGAGCAGGCCGCCGCGGCCCTTCAGCGCGAGGTAGATCTCGCCCTGGTGGTTCGGATGCTGGTGCCCCTTCGTCATCCAGAGCTCGCCCGCGGTGTCGCCCGGCATGATCGTGGTGATCGACTGCGGGAGCTCGCGGTCGACCTCGGGAACCGGCGAGCTCACGACCGTGTAGACGACCGGGTTGTCTGCTTCGGCGGCTGCGGCCCAGGCGTCGTGGTCGAGAAAGAGGCCTTCGAGGTCCGACATCCGCCGGGTGAGGGTCGGCCCCGCCGGCGTCAGCGTGAGGTTGTCCGCATCGAAGGCGATCGCCATCGGAGAGATCGGCGTTGTGTGGAACTCGGGCATCGGTGCTCCTCGATACGGATGCTGCGGCGCTGCGCAACCTGTAATGACAAGTTGAGTGTACCTGTGATGACAGGAGGCGTCCAGGGTGCGCTGCGCATTCGCGCATCTGTCGCTGCTCGCGTGCGGCACCCTCATCAGGTTCCGGTCGCGATATGTCATGCATCCGCGGGCGGGATGGCTGACATGTCGCGACCGGAGCAGACCGGATGCCGGGGGCTCAGACCTCCGCGCGGCGGGCGCGGTACGCGGCGACCGCGTTGCGGTTCGCGCAGGTCGCCGAGCAGTACCGCTTCGAGCGGTTGCGGGAAAGGTCGAGGGCGAGCGCCTCACAGGTGTCGTCATCGCAGACGGTGATGCGCGAGCCCTCGTCTGCGCGGATGACGTCGATCAGGGCCATCGCGGTCTCGATCAGCACGCGCTCGGCGAGCGGGTTGTCGTCGGCGACCGCGTGCAGGTGCCAGTCGGTGTCATCGTGGCGCACGAGGTGCGGGGTGAGCGTGCTCTCGTCGAGCGCCTCGTTGACGCGGGTGACCATGTCGTCGCGGGGCGCGAGCAGCATCGCGCGCAGTCGCGGACGCAGCTCCTGAAGCGACGCCAGCTCGGCCGCGTCGCGGTCGATGCGCCCCGTGTAGGGGAACTCGGTGAGGAAGGCGGCGTAGTCGTCGAGATCTGCCAGGGTCTCCGGATCCTCCGCAGAGTTCACGAGCCACACGGCCGACCGCAGAGCTTCCTCCGTGTCATTGGTGAAGATCATGTTGACATCTTACATCCGCGACGAGTAGCGTCACTTCCCATGAGTGCTATGACCGATGACGCCGCACGCGATGTCCGCGTGGGATTGCCGCTCGCGATCGGCGCCGCCTTCGCCTTCGGCATGTCCGGCGGCTGGGCGCGCGGCCTCATCGACGCGGGGTGGACTCCCGGGGCCGCAGTGACCGCCCGCATCTGGGTCGCCGCGCTCGTGCTGCTCATCCCGACGATCCTCTCCCTGCGCGGAAAGTGGGGTCTGCTGCGGAAGAACGCCGGGTTGATCGCCGCCTACGGGCTGCTCGCCGTGACGGCCACGCAGCTGTTCTACTTTCAGGCCGTCGCCGTGATGGACGTCGGGATCGCGCTGCTCATCGAGTACACGGCCCCGGTCGCGGTCGTCCTCTGGCTCTGGATCCGTCGAGGGGAGCGCCCGAGCCGGCGCAGCATCGTGGGAGCGGTGATCGCGTTCGCAGGGCTCGTGCTCATGCTCGACATCCTCACCGGCGCGTCGGTGAACGGCGCCGGCATCCTCTGGGCGCTCGGCGCCATGGTCGGGGCGGCGACGTACTTCGTGCTGTCGGCCAAGGCCGACACCGGGCTGCCACCGCTCGCGCTCGCCGGAAGCGGCCTGCTGCTGGGAGCCCTCGGGCTGACGGTGGCCGGGGCGGTCGGGATCGTACCGATCGCCTGGACGACCGACGACATCACCTATCGCTTCGGGACCGTTCCGTGGTTCGTGCCGGTGCTCGCGATCGGCGTGCTCGCGACCGCGGTCGCGTACTTCCTCGGCATCGCCTCGACGCGGATGCTGGGATCGCGGCTCGCATCGTTCGTCGCGCTCGCCGAGGTCGTGGCCGCACTGCTCTTCGGATGGCTGCTGCTCGGCCAGGTTCCCGGTCCGATGCAGATGCTCGGCGGCGCGCTCGTGCTCGCCGGCGTCGTCGTCGTGAAGCTCGGCGAACCGGTGCCCGCGCCGTCGATCGAGGTCGAGTTCGTCGAGCCCCTTCCTGAGCCCGGTCGAATGTGAAGCCGCAGCGCCAACCGCAGCGATCACCGTCGGCGGGGCGGCGAATCTGTGTCCACGAGGCCGCCTTCGCGACCAGCGCGACGCCGCGCGGGCACACGGCGCGACCGCGTCCCAAGGCTTTCAGTCGAGGTACTGCATGGACGGTGCGGTGACGACCTCGGGTCCGCGCCTCCGGCTCATCGAGTGCCGACGCTTCCTGAAGTCCGGAACCCTTTCGTTCTGAAGCTGCCACATCTCCGCGTAGACACTCCCGAGCCTGAGCAACTCGTCGTGGGTGCCGGACTCGACGATTCGGCCCCCGTCGAGGACGAAGATGGCGTCGCACCCGGAGATCGTCGCGAGCCGGTGCGCGACGAATATCGCCGTGGACTCTCCGACATGGTCGTAGATCGCCTGCATGACCTCGACCTCGCTCGCCGGGTCGAGGTCGCTGGTGACTTCGTCGAAGATGTATAGGTCAACGCGCTTCATCAGCACTCGCGCGAGAGCGATTCGACGACGTTCTCCGCCGGAGAGCCCCATCCCTCCTTCATCGAGGACGGTTGCCGCGCTTTGAGGGAGACGGGCTACGACGTCGGCCATACCGCACTTGCGAAGGGCCGCGTAGGCCTCGGCGTCGCTGGCGTCGGGGCTCGACATCTTGACGTTCTCCAGCACGCTGCGGGCATAAAGCTGGACGTTCTGTGGACAGTAGCCGATCCCGCGGCGGATGTCCTTCGCGTCAAGGTCAGCGACGCTGATCCGTCCGAAGCTGATCACCCCCTGGTCCGGATGGTGCACCTTGAGGAGCATCCGAGCGATGGTGGACTTACCGCTGCCGCTCGCCCCGACGAACGCCACCTTGGAGCCGGGCGCGATGTGGAACGACAGGTCGCGGAGCGTGGGTTCGCGCAGCGAGTACCCGAACGACACCTCGTCGAAGGTGACGTCGCCGGTCGTGGCGCCGCTTCCGCGAAGCTCGTCGGAGGAGTCTGGTTCCGGGTCGTAGTCGAGGATCTCCCCCACTCGCGTGAGCGCGAGCGCCGCCTCTTGCCAGCTCAGCTGGAGTCCGATCAGCCGCGTCACGGGGTCGACGAAAAAGTTCGCCAGCGCGATGAACGCCATCAACGTGCCGATGGTCATGTCGCCCTGGAGGATTCGTGACGTACCGAGCACGAGCAGCACCAGACCGACGAACGCCTGCGCCAGACCCATGATGGACGACTGGGCGTTGTCCAGCATCCCCTCCTTGAACGAAATGCGCAGGCTTCGCACGTACTCGCGTTCGAGGCCCTCCATCTCGCGCTTCTCGTTCGCTTCGAGCTTCACGCCCTCTACGCCCTTTAGGCCGTCGATGATGCGCGAGTTGAGGACCGAGGCCTGCGCCATCTGCTTTTGGTTCACGTTCCGGAAGGGTATTCGGAACGACATTATGAGGGCGAGGGCTACGATCACGAAGACGGCGACGACGAAGAAGAGTGTCTGGTCGAGTGTGAACAACACGACGCCTGCGATGACGGCCATCACCACGTCCATGACCACGGTCAGTGCGGCACCCGTTAGTACGTTCTTGATCGTCATCGCGTCGCCGAAACGCGTCAGGATGTCGCCCACAGGTCGACTCGCGAAGAAACGCAATGGCAGGCCGTAGATGTGCTGGAAGAAGCCCAGGATCAGGGGAAGGTCTATCCGTTGGGACAGGTGCAGCACGATCCACTGCCGCACGAACTGCAGCAGGCTCTGCACGATGTACACGGCGGCGAACAGGACGAAGACTGGAACAAGAAGACTCTCCAGGCTATAGGGCACGACTTCGTCGAAGAGCACCTTTGTCACCATCGACCCTGAAATGCCGAGAACGGTGAGGATGAGGGATGCGAGCACTGCCCAGACGAACAGCCCCACCTGTGGCGTGAGCAGGCCGATGAAGCGCGCCAGGTTGCTCCGCCGCGTTCCGCTTTTCTGGACGAACTCAGAGCCGGAAGCAAGGAGGACGAGCACACCGGAGAAGTTTCGAATGAACTCGTCGTACGAGACCCACCGCACCCGTTCCGCGGCCGGGTCGCCGACCTTGACCCGCGTGCGTCGCACGCGGTGTATTACGACGAAATGGTGGACTCCGCCGGGAAAGCTCATGTGCGCGATCGCCGGCAGCGTGAACCTCGACGATAGCGCTTCCTTGTCAACGCGTACGGCGGACGTCTCGAACCCCAGCGCCTCTGCGCCGTTGACCAGGCCGCGGATCGTGGTTCCCTTTACGCCCGTGCCTAGCGCGTCGCGGAGTTGTGTGATCGACGTCTCACGACGGTAGGACGATGCGACGGAGGCCAAGCATGCCGCGGCGCAGTCAGACTGATCCAGTTGCCGGACGTGTGAAGTTCTAGGCATCTCGGGTCCCGTCGATTCGTGTCGGAGCGGGCGTCGGAGCGCTCACTTCATCCCGATCAGGTGGAGGAAATGGTCGAAGTAGGTCGTCTCGTTATACGTGAGCGAAATGTCTACGGCCGTGCCGTTGACGAGCCGGTGTTTACCGTTGCCTTTACTGGAGATATAGGAATGCTCGAGCTCGATTTCCGCGACGAAGAAACTCGTCCCGGCCGTTGACTCTGCATTGCCGTCGCTCACGGTAGTGGTGTCGGAATCGATTGCAGCGACGATGCCGTCGACGCTGCCGAAGTCCGAAGTGGGGAGTCCCGAAACGGTGATCCGGGCCGTGTCACCCTCTTCGACGAACTGGCGGTCGGTCACGGCCAGAAAGGCGTCCAGCGTGATGCCCATTTCGGTGGAGGAGATCGTACCGATGGGCGTCCCCGCCGAGATGACGCTCCCAGGTGTCACCCGGGCGTCCAGGTACACCTCGCCGGACTGGCTCGCCGTCACCGTGTAGGCCGATTTCCCCGTTTCGAGTCCGCCGAGCCGGATGTCGACCTCTTGGATCTGGATGCGCAGGTCGGTCTCGATCTTGGTGGAGTCGGCCAGCGCGCTCTTGTCGAGCTCGGTCATCTCTAGTGTGTTCCCCTTGACAGCGTTGTCGATCTCGACGGCCGAGTACCCTTGCGCTTCCAAACTTGGGCGGTCGATCCGCAACTGAGACTTCTTGTTCTGCAGCGTCTCGAACTGGTAGCCGAAGTGTGCCTCGGCAGGATCGCTCATGTTGAAAGTGTTCGTGCTGTTCGCCACCGCCGCCGTGAACCGTGCCTGTAGGTCGGCCTGGGCCACTAGAGCGTCGCGCTGCGCCTGGAGAGTTTGCGCCTCTACGGCAAGCTCAGTGCTCTCGAGTTTCAAGATGGCGACGCCCGCTTCCACGACCGTTCCGTTCGGTGCTTGCACCTCGGACACTCGGCCCGACTCGGTGCTCACAATCGTGGAGCGCTCTGCACCCTGAACGGTCCCTACCGCGGTGATTACGCTCGGACGTGTCGTGTTAGATGCCCACACGATGGTTGTGACGAGGATGAGGAGGACGAGCGCGATGACGATGAACCCGAAGAGCGGCGGCCGCTTCTCGTACAGGAGCCGACTGTCTGTGAGCTGGCCGAGAGAGACGACCCTCACGGCCGCGACGCCAGAGTGGATGCGAATACGTCGACTGTCACATGGAGATCCACCTGTTCGATGAAGATGAGGTGGAACTCGCCCGTCAGGTCGAGTTCCATCTCATATGCATAGACCTCGATGGCGCTATAGACGATTCCGAGATCGGATGCCTCACCTTCGAAGCGAGCGAGCGAGCACGCACTGCGGTAGCGATTGCGCCACGCAGGTAGCGAAGCCGGGGACGCTCTTAGGCTCCTCCTTGGTCTGACGGAGAATGAAATTCCGGGGGCCATCGGCAGTGATCCCGCTGCACTGCATGAGGGGCCCTGCGGGAGGGAGGCCAGCGCGTCGCATCGCTCTTGTCAGCGTCGCACCGATGGTTGCGATCTCGCCGAGCGCTCCTATGGAGATCTCAGCGCGGACTGTTGTCGCGAGCGAGCTCGCGGGGGTACTGGAGAGCTACTGGTGTCTTCATTCGCATGACGGCGGTAGCTGCCCGTGTACCACGGAGCAGCTACCGCCGAGTCCTTTCGTCAGCCCATCGAGTAGAACTTGTTCTCAAATCCGGTCATCACAAGGGCCCCGGCAATGGTGCCGACGAGACCGATTGAACTGGCGAAGCCGACGACGGTCCCGCGCACCTGCCACTTAACTTGCTGGTAGTACGAGTTGCGAAGGCCCGCATGGTACGCGCGCTCGCCAGCGGCTTGGCCGACAGCGTATGTTGCTCCGCCTGCCGCAACAGCGGTGGTAACAATAGCGGCGACGGCGCCCCAGGTGATACCTCCGTCGATGTCATCGAATTCCTCGTCGAGCAAATCGAGGTATCCTGCGGGGCGTTCCAGAACTGCAGTCATTTCATCTCCGGTCTTTAATTTAGCGAAACCATTCCGCCACCGATGACGGTAATCGCATCTATGAGAAGATGTCCAGTATTTTACAGTTGGCCTTGGTTTCGTCGCCATGCTTTGCAGCGCACATCCGCGGCACTCATTGACACGCGAGAGTGCCATTGGGCGCCCGCAGCGCGGGCCCGTACGAACGAATCGCGTGAATGCGTCTTGAATACTCAGGCAGCTGTTGCCGTTTCGTCGCGCCGAAGACCCGCGACGAATAGGCTGGCAGCCACGATGACGGCAGCCACGAGGGCGGCAAGCCAAACAAGCCAGATCAATCCCAGAGTGGAACCCCAGATTGAGGTCGCAAAGAGGCCGACGAGTGTCGCAATCATTAAAATGAGTCGAGCTGTCGCGCCTCGGCGGGGAGTGAACGTCGCAGTCTTAGCGGAGAGAAAAAGCATCCCGGCTGCGCAACAGGCGGCGACCAAAGACATGCCCAGCGCCGAACCGGCCAACGGAGACCACACCGCGACTCCGGCTAAAAGTCCCATTGCCACCGATATCCAGCCCGGCGCATCTGAGGCAGTGGAGTTCGTCATCGCGTTCTCGGATGCATCGCCAGTCTTCACAAGATTCCCCGATTCGATGTGATAAGCGTTGCCCGATGAGTCGGCGCAACTCTTGAATTATGTGAGGTAGGTTCGGCACGGTCAAGACCAAATGCGACGGTATATTGGCATATCTCGATTTGTCCCCCTATCGGTGGACTGGCTTTCGGCCAGTGGCCTTGGCCATTGGTATCGTTTGTCGATGCGGGCCCCTTAAGGCAGCGCGACGGATGCCCCGGTCTGGATGGTCCCGGTCATCCTCGCCGATGCCGTCGGGGCCATCATCGGCCTGCTCTTCCTCGTGCGTGTAGCCACTGCGCGGGTCGGCGGCGCATGCTGCTGATCGCGATCCTCCACTCCGTGGTCTCCGTGATGCTTTTCCGCGCGTAGGCGATGCCCGACGGGCTCAGCCCGACCGCCTCGTCAACGGGATCAGCATCGGTGTGCTGGCAACCACGGCGATCGCGCGTCTGAGTGAATCACGTGCGAGGGCATGCCTGGCGCAGCCGCGGCTCCCCGCAAGATCGTCTGACCGTGTTGCCCGTGATTGGGGCACCCGCCAGGGCGGGTCACGTCGGCAATGTATACGAGGGTGTTGCTCAGGTCGACTTCGGCTCCGTTTCAATCAATTTATGTATACACTAATGACATGACCCTCTCCGTCGAGCGCACGTCCGCGAGTGATCGCGCCTACGCTGCTCTGCTCGACGGCATCCAGTCCGGATCGCTCGAGGCCGGCACGGTGCTCGGCGAGGTCGAGCAGGCCGCCCGCCTCGGCGTGAGCCGCACTCCGCTGCGCGAGGCCCTGCGCCGCCTCATCGCCGACGGCCTCGTCGTGCAGCAGTCGCCGCGGATCACCGTCGTCGCGGATCTCGATGCCGACGACATCCGCTCGCTGTTCGAGATCCGCCGCGCGCTCGAGGAGACGTCCGCCCGCCTCGCCGCCGCGCGCGGCGACGCCCAGCTCTTCGCCGCCCTCGCCGAGGAGTTCGCGCACGTGAACCTCGACGCCGTCGAGGGGCGCGACGCCTACTACGCTCTCATCGCCCGCTTCGACGCCGCCCTCGATGCGGCCGTCGCCAACGACTACATCGCCTCGGCGCTCCGCACCGTGCGCACCCATCTCGTGCGGGTGCGGCGGATGGCCCGGGACAAGCCCGCGCGACTCGCGGCATCCGCCGCGGAGCACCGCACGATCGCCGAAGCAGTCGCCGCTCGCGACGGTGACCTCGCCGCCCACGCCACGCACGTGCACCTGCACAATGCGCTCACCGGCATCCTCGATTCGCTCCCTGAACACGTTTCGTCTCTGCGTTTCGTCTCGCCTGCGGCTCGCTCAACGAACCCCCCTCGCTCAACGACCGAAAGAGTCTCATGACCGTCACACACCACGTCCGCGTGCACCGCAGCGACGAGAACCTCGCCCGTGAAGACCAGCTCGCCTGGAAGATCGCCGAGGTCGCCGCCGATCCCGTCGAGGTCGAGCAGCCCGTCGTCGACATGATCATCAACCGCATCATCGACAACGCGTCCGTCGCCGCGGCATCCCTCACGCGTGCGCCCATCAACGCGGCCCGCGCGCAGGCGTTCAGCCACCCCGTCTCCACCGGAGGCGCGGGCGCGAACCTCTTCGGCGCGGCCCTCGACCACCGCACGAGCCCCGAGTGGGCGGCGTGGGCGAACGGCGTGGCCGTGCGCGAGCTCGACTACCACGACACCTTCCTCGCCGCGGAGTACTCGCACCCGGGCGACAACATCCCGCCGATCCTCGCGGTGGCGCAGCACGTCGGTGCCGACGGTCGGGCGCTCGTCCGCGGCATCGCGACCGGCTACGAGATCCAGATGGACCTCGTGCGCGCGATCTGCCTGCACAAGCACAAGATCGACCACGTCGCGCACCTCGGCCCGTCGGCCGCAGCCGGCATCGGCACCCTGCTCGGGCTCGACGTCGAGACCATCTACCAAGCGGTCGGCCAGGGGCTGCACACCACGACCGCCACCCGGCAGAGCCGCAAGGGCGAGATCTCGACCTGGAAGGCGCACGCCCCGGCCTTCGCCGGCAAGATGGCCGTCGAAGCGGTCGACCGGGCGATGCGCGGGCAGACCAGCCCCGCCCCGATCTACGAGGGCGAAGACGGCGTGATCGCCTGGATGCTCGACGGGAAGGATGCCGCGTACGAGGTGCCGCTGCCTGCCGCGGGCGAGCCGAAGCGCGCGATCCTCGACTCTTACACGAAGGAGCACTCGGCCGAGTACCAGGCCCAGGCGTGGATCGACCTCGCGCGCAAGCTCGGAACCGAAAACCCGTCGCTCCGCGATCCCGCGAACATCGAGGCCATCGTGCTCCACACGAGCCACCACACCCACTATGTGATCGGCTCGGGCGCGAACGACCCGCAGAAGTACGATCCGACGGCATCGCGCGAGACCCTCGACCACTCGATCCCGTACATCTTCGCGGTCGCGCTGCAGGACGGCGGCTGGCACCACGTCGACTCCTACGCGCCGTCGCGTGCCGGCCGCGCCGACACCGTCGCACTGTGGCACAAGATCACCACGGCCGAGGATGCCGAGTGGACGCGCCGCTACCACTCCGAGGACCCCGACGTGAAGGCATTCGGCGGTCGCGTCGAGTTCCGCCTGACCGACGGCACGACCGTGATCGACGAGATCGCCGTGGCCGACGCGCATCCGCTCGGTGCCCGTCCGTTCGCGCGGGACAACTACATCGCGAAGTTCCGTCTGCTGGCCGAGCCCGTGCTCGAACCGGCTGAGATCGAGCGGTTCCTGGAACTCGTCCAGCGCCTCCCCGAGCTGACGGCCGCCGAGGTCGCCGAGCTGTCGATCGTGGCGAAGCCCGGGCTGCTCGAGTCGGCCGATGCCCCGAAGGGCCTGTTCTGATGCGGCGTTTCGTCTCGTCGCTTCGCTCCTCGCTCAACGACCGGAGGCTTCGCTCGTTGAGCGAGCGAAGCGAGACGAAACGCCCTGACACGAGGGAGACCCGCTGATGCTGTACTCCACCACCACCCCGGCAGAGAAGCGGCGGCTGTTCCGCGAACGGCTGGCGAGCGGCGAGCTGCTGCGGTTCCCCGGGGCGTTCAATCCGCTGAGCGCCCGCCTCATCGAGCAGAAGGGCTTCGACGGGGTCTACATCTCGGGCGCCGTCCTCGCCGCCGACCTCGGGTTGCCCGACATCGGCCTCACCACGCTCACCGAAGTCGCCGGCCGCGCGAAGCAGATCGCGCGGATGACCGACCTCCCCGCGATCGTCGACGCCGACACCGGCTTCGGCGAGCCGATGAACGTGGCCCGCACGATCCAGGAGCTCGAGGATGCCGGTCTCGCCGGCACCCACATCGAGGACCAGATCAACCCCAAGCGCTGCGGGCACCTCGACGGCAAGAGCGTCGTCGACGAGAACACCGCGATCAAGCGCATCCGTGCCGCCGCCGACGCCCGCCGCGACCCGAACTTCCAGATCATGGCGCGCACCGACATCCGCGCGATCGAGGGGCTCGACGTCGCGATCGATCGCGCCAAGGCGCTGGTGGATGCCGGAGCGGATGCCGTCTTCCCCGAGGCCATGCGCACCCTGGAAGAGTTCGAGGCGATGGCCAACGCGCTCGACGTGCCGGTCCTCGCGAACATGACCGAGTTCGGCAAGAGCGAGCTCTTCTCGGTCGACCAGCTGCGCGATGCCGGGGTGAACCTCGTCATCTGGCCTGTGTCGCTGTTGCGCATCTCGATGGGGGCATCCGGCCGTGCGCTCGATACTCTGAACGAAGAGGGGCACCTGACCTCGAAGCTCGGCGAGATGCAGCACCGCGCCGATCTCTATGACCTCATCGACTACGAGTCGTACAACCACTTCGACTCGGGAGTCTTCAACTTCACACTCGACACCGGTCGTTGAGCGAGCGGAGCGAGACGAAACGCGCGTTTCGTCTCGTCGCTTCGCTCCTCGCTCAACGACCGTAATCACACGAAGGAGTGACCATGGCCGAGCCGGACATCAAGAAGGGCCTCGCGGGCGTCGTCGTCGACACGACCGCGGTCTCGAAGGTCAACCCCGAGACGAACAGCCTGCTCTATCGCGGATACCCCGTGCAGGAGCTGGCCGCCACGCAGCCGTTCGAGGCCGTGGCGTACCTGCTCTGGAACGGCGAGCTCCCTACGGCAGACGAGCTGGCGGCGTTCCGCCTCACCGAGCGGAAGCATCGTGCACTCTCGGCCGTCGTCAAGGACGCGATCGATCGGCTGCCGCTGGACTCGCACCCGATGGACGAGGTGCGCACGGCCGTCAGCGTGATCGGCGCGATCGAGACCGCCGGCATCGCGAACGTGCTGGATGCCGTCGGCACGCCCGACGAGAACCTCGAGCGCAGCCTCACCCTGTTCGCCGCGCTTCCGGCGATCGTGGCCTACGGGCAGCGTCGGCGTCGCGGGCTGGAGCTGATCGAGCCGCGCGACGACCTCGATTACGCCGCGAACTTCCTCTGGCTCACTTTCGGCGAGGAGCCGGATGCCCCCGTCGTCGACGCGTTCAACCGCTCGATGATTCTGTACGCCGAGCACTCCTTCAACGCCTCCACCTTCACGGCCCGGGTGATCACGTCGACCCTCAGCGACCTGTACTCCGCGGTCGTCGGTGCCATCGGCGCGCTCAAGGGGCCGCTGCACGGCGGGGCGAACGAGGCCGTCATGCACATCTTCGACGAGATCGGATCGGCCGACCAGGTCGAGGCCTGGCTCGACAAAGCCCTCGCCGAGAAGCGCAAGATCATGGGCTTCGGCCACCGCGTCTACAAGCGCGGCGACTCGCGCGTGCCGACCATGAAAGTGGCGCTCGACTCTCTCGTCGCGCACTTCGACAAGCCGGAGGTCGGCGAGCTGTACGAGAAGCTGGAGAGCGAGTTCGTCTCGCGCAAGGGCATCTACCCGAACCTCGACTACCCCTCCGGCCCGGCGTACAACCTCATCGGCTTCGACACCCTGACGTTCACGCCGCTCTTCGTCGCCGCCCGCATCACGGGGTGGACCGCGCACATCATCGAGCAGCAGTCGTCGAACGCGCTGATCCGACCGCTGTCGGCCTACAACGGTCCGGAGGAGCGGCACATCGAGGAGTACGAGCCCGACACCGCCGCGATCGACGTGCTCGAGCGCCCGGAGGAAGCCGCCGGCTGAGCACCCGCTCGGGTCGCCAAAAGGCCCCGATACCGCGAAGGTATCGGGGCCTTTTCGCGACCGGAACCTACGCCCGTGTCACGTCGAGCTCGATGACCGACCACGACAGCGGAGGCAGCGTCGCACGCACCGCTCCCTCGACGACCTCGGCCGCACCGAGCGGCACCATGCGCACCGAGTCGGGCGCGGTCTCGAGGTTCGAGGTGTGGCGGTCGCCACCCACGGGGATGGTCAGCGTCTCGGCGTTCACGACGCGCAGGTCGCCGAGCCCGTGCAGGTCGATCGTGAGGTCGCTCGACTCGGACAGCGAGCGGTTCGCGACGAAGACCACGACGCGGCCGGTGGCCTCGTCCCAGGTCGCCGCGGCATCCACCGAATCGACCCCGCCGTAGCGCTTCGTCTCGATCTGCGGTGCCGAGACGGCGAGGCGCAGGATGCGGCCTTTCGCGAGGCGCGCCATCCGCTCGAACGGCCAGAAGCTGGTCTGCCGCCACGCGGCTCCACCCTCCTCCGAACGGATCGGCGCGATCACATTCACGAGCTGCGCCTGGTTGGCGATCTTCACCCGGTCGCCGTGCCGCAGCAGGCTGTTCAGCAGAGTGCCGACGACGACGGCATCCGTCACCGAGTAGGTGTCTTCGATGAGCCGCGGATGCTCTCGCCAACCGGCCTTCTCGATCTCCTTGGCCTCCACGTCGTTGTACTTGACCTGGTCCCACACGTTCCACTCGTCGAACGAGATGTCGACCTGCTTGGTGTGCTTGCCCGCGGCCTTGACGGCGTCGACCGTGGCGATGACGCCCTCGATGAAGGCGTCCATGTCGACGGACTCGGCGAGGAACGACTCGGCGTCGCCGTCGTGCTCCTGGTAGTACGCGTGCATCGAGACGAAGTCGACCTCGTCGTACGCGTGCGTGAGCACGGTGTGCTCCCAGGTGCCGAATGTCGGCATCGAGCGACCGGAGGAGCCGACGGCGACGAGCTCGATCGACGGATCGACCAGGCGCATGGCCTTGCCTGCCTCCTGCGCGAGACGCCCGTACTCGCCGGCGGTCTTGCCGCCGATCTGCCACGGACCGTCGAGCTCGTTGCCGAGGCACCACAGCTTGATGTCGAACGGCTGCTCCGCTCCGTTCTTGCGCCGGAGGTCCGACCAGTACGTGCCGCCCGGGTGGTTGGCGTACTCGACGATGGCGCGTGCCTCCTCGACACCGCGGGTGCCGAGGTTGATCGCTTCCATGACCTCGACGTCGGCATCCTTCGCCCAGTCCATGAACTCGTGCAGGCCGAAGGCGTTCGTCTCGATCGTGTGCCATGCGCCGTCGATGCGCACGGGGCGGTCCTCGACCGGCCCCACGCCGTCTTCCCACCGGTATCCGGAGACGAAGTTGCCGCCGGGGTAGCGGATGACCGTCGGTCCCATCTCCTTCACGAGGGCCAGCACGTCCTGACGGAATCCGCGCTCGTCGGCCTGCGGGTGGCCGGGCTCGTAGATGCCGGTGTAGACGCAGCGGCCCATGTGCTCGACGAACGAGCCGAAGAGCCTCCGGGGGACGTCGGCGATCGTGAAGTCGCGGTCGATGGTGATGCGGGCCTGAGACATTGCTCTCCTAGTGAGTGGGCCGTGGAAGGGTCTGGATGCCGCTAGGGCGGGTCTACTGACCGCCGAAGCCGCTCGTCGCGACTCCCTTGACGATCTGCTTCTGGAAGATGAGGAACACGACGATCAGCGGGAGCGCCGCGAGCACGGCCTGGGCCATCACCTGCGCGTACTGCACCCCGTAGGCGCTGATCACGGTCTGAAGTCCCACCGGCAGCGTCATCAGCGTGGTGTCGTTGATCACGAGGAACGGCCAGAGGAAGTTGTTCCACGCGGCGATGAACACGAAGATCCCGACGGAGGCCATGATCGGACGCGACAGCGGCAGCACGACCGACCAGAAGATCCGCAGTCGACCGGCGCCGTCCACGCGTGCGGCGTCTTCCAGCTCGATCGGGATCGCATCGAAGAACCGCTTCAGGATGAACACCATCGCCGGTGCGACGACCTGCGGCAGGATCAGACCCCAGTGGGTGTCGATCATGTTGAACGCGAGCATCTCGTAGAACAGCGGGATGATCAGCACCTGCGGCGGCACGACGATCGAGGCGATGATGACGACGAACAGCCACTTGCGACCGGTGAAGTCCAGTCGCGAGAAGGCGTAGGCGGCCATCGCCGAGATCGCGAGGGTGATCACGGTGATGGCGACCGAGGTCCAGAGGCTGTTCAGCGCCCAGATGTAGACGTTGCCCTGCGAGAGGATCGCGGTGAACGCCTCGACGGTGGGGCCGGCGGCGCCGATCCATCCCGGGTCGCCGGACGCGGCATCCGTCTCGGTCTTGAAGGCGGTCGCGACCGCCCACAGGAACGGCAGCAGCCACCCGATCGCGAGCAGCAGCAGCACGACGAACGCGGTGATGCGCAGCGGCCCGAAGGGCTTCTGGCCGGGGAGGTGCGAGTGACGCGTCTGCCGCGGCTGCGCGGTGGTGATCGTCTCGGTGGTGGTGGGGCTGGTGGCAGTGGCGGTGGACATCAGAACTGCTCCTTCCGGCGACGCGTGATCAGGGCCTGCACGACGCCGAGGATGACGATGAGAGCGAAGAAGACATAGGAGATGGCGGCCGAGTAGCCGAACCGGTAGCTGACGAAGCCGGCCTCGTAGATGTACTGCACGATCGAGCGGGTGGTGTCGCTCGCGACTCCGCCGAGCATCTGGTACGCCTGGTCGAACAGCTTCAGCGAGGCGAGAATCTGCAGGATCAGGATCAGGACGGTCGCCGGTCCCAGCTGCGGGAGCGTGATCGACCAGAACTGACGCCAGGCGCCGGCGCCGTCGAGGGATGCCGCCTCGTACTGCTGCGGGGGGATGTTCTGCATCGCCGCGAGGTACAGCAGGAAGTTGAAGCCGACCGTCCACCAGACGGTGGCGATCACGATCGACAGCATGTTGGTGTCGGGGTTCTGCAGCCAGGCGAGTGGCTCGAGTCCGAAGAACTCGAGGATGTTGTTGGCCGCGCCGACCTGCGGGTTGAAGATCCAGACCCAGATCTGCGAGATCACGGTCGAGGCGAGCAGGAACGGCATGAAGAACGACAGCCGCCACAGCCACTGGCCTGGAATTCCGCGGTCGACGAGCGCCGCCATCACGAGGGCGATCACGACGAGCGGCACGGTGGAGAGCAGCGTGAACCACACCGTGTTCCCCATCGACTGCCACATCTTCGGATCGCTGAGCGCCTCGGCGTAGTTGGCGAAGCCGACGAACGCGCCGCCCGCACCGGTGAGGGACTGGTCGGTGAAGCTGAGGATGATGCCGTGGATGATCGGCCAGACCAGGAACAGCAGGAAGGCCACGAGGAACGGGGCGAGGAACGCCCAGCTGATGAGCTGTTCGCGGTTGCGGGAGCCGGGGCGCCGCAGCGGGGTCGCGGCCTTCGAGCCGGTGACGATCGTGCGGGTGGAGTCGGTGGCGTTCCGGGTGGAGGTGGGGGTGGTCATCATGATCCGAACGTCCCTTCGGGGTCAGCCGGGTTGGGCTGTCGGAGCAGGGTGTTGACGCGTGCCTCGAAGCGATCGATCGCCTGGGCGGGGTCGTCGCCCGAGAGCAGGACGCCCTGCACCGCGGCGCCGAACTCGGCCTGGAAGTTCGAACCCGATCCGGTGAACCATGCGGTCGGGTCGTAGACGACGTACTGGGCGGCCTCGGCGTAGTTCGCCTGGGGGATCAGGTCGTCGTACTCGGGGGATTCCGTCACGGGGAGGAACGCGGGGATATGCCCGGCCTCGGCCCAGCCGAACGAGTTCTTCAGCATGTCGGCGACGAAGTCGTAGGTGAGGCCGCGACGCACAGGATCGGCGTTCGTCTGGTTCGGGAGCACGAACGAGTGCGAGTCGGCGTAGACCGCCGGCGTTCCGAACAGGGTCGGGATCATCGTCGCGTCGAGGGGGAGCTTGGCGGCCTGCATGGTGCGCAGCTCCCAGACGCCGGTGAACAGCATCCCGCTCTTGCCGGTGGCGAATTCGGCGACCGCGCTGCCGTAGTCGGCCTGCGCGAGGGCGATCTCGCCGTCGAGGAGAGTGCGCATGAGCGACAGCGACTCGACCGCGACATCCTTGTCGATCACGGCCGGGCCGCCAGGGGGCAGCTCGATGGCGCCGCCGTGCTGTGCGTAGAACGTGTAGAAGAGGCGCCACATCTGCGCGCCGTCGCCGAGGTAGCCGTACGACAGCGCATGGCCCTCCGCCTTGCCGCCGACCGCGCGCAGCTGCTCGAGGAATTCCTCGGGGGAGGAGGTCTCGGCGAGCTTGCCGTCGCTGTCGAGCACGCCGGCCGCGTCGCAGATGTCGGTGTTGAACATCATCACGAACGGGTGGGCGTCGAGCGCGACGCTGTACATGCCCTCGCCGACGAAGCCCTTCTCCCAGATCGGCTTCGGGAAGGTCGACTCGTCGATGCCGCGGGATGCCAGCTCGTCGAGGTCCCAGCGGTCGAGCAGGCCGCCCGGGGCCCAGCCGACGGTGCGCGTGGCGTGCATGATCGCGACGTCGGGTGCGCGGCCGCCGGCACCCGCCATGGCGAGCTTCGTGTAGTACGGCGTGCCCCAGGCGAGGACGGTGGGGCGGATGCGGAACGCGCTCTGCGCGCCGTTCACCTCGTCGAGCAGCTGCGACATGGTGACCCCGTCGCCTCCGGAGAGGAGATGCCAGAACTGCAGGGTCTGGGGTCCGGAGCCGGGGACCGTTCCCGGAGCGCAGCCGGCGAGCAGAGCTGCGCCGGCGGCCAGGGAGGTGGCAGTAAGGAACTGCCGCCTCGACAGATCGAGCGGGGGCGTCATCGTCACTCCTTCGTGACCGGGTGGTGGGGACGCCTCATCATTACATCGATGTAATCGCGTGCGCAAGAGTGCGATTTCACTTTCGAATCGCGCAAATGGTCGGTTGGTGGCCACGACATCGACCATTTGCGCGATTCGAAAACGGAGAACGGATGCTGCGCGTCAGGGCCGGTAGCCGGCGGGCCGCCCATCCGTGCTGGACCGCTGCAGCAGGTGATGCGACAGCGTGAGCGCGCGGGGAGGGGCGCTGCGATCGTTCATGCGGGTCTCGAGCAGTCCGAGTGCGGCGACCGCGAAAGCCTGCCGGTCGAAGGCCACCGAGGTGAGCGACGGCGAGGTGTACTTCGAGAACTCCACGTCGTCGAATCCCGTCACGATCACGTCGTCGGGAACGCGGATGCCGTGCTCGTGCAGGGTGTGCAGGGCGCCGAGCGCGAGCGAGTCGGTGAGGGCCACGATCGCGTCGAAGGCGACTCCGCGGCCGAGCAGGGTGCGCGCGGCATCCGCTCCTCCCGACATCGACCAGGGCAGTCGGTTCACCTCGAGGGCCGGATCCCGAGGGATGCCGGCATCGCGGAGTGCATCGTGCACGCCTTCGAGCCGAAGCCTGCTGGTGGCCGTCGCGATCGACGGGTCGTCGTCCGCGCCGATGACCGCGATCCGCCGGGCGCCGCGGGACAGCACGTGCCGGGTGGCATCGGCCGCGGCGAGACGGCTGTCGATGCGCACGTGATCCGCGCGATTCTGCTCGACCTCGCCGATCACGACCACGGGAGGAAGGCGATCGGCGTAGCGCACGACACTGTCCTCGAGGCGGATCGGGTTGAGGATCAGGCCGTCGACGAGGTGGGCCCTGGCGCGGGACACCAGCTCCTTCTCGCGTTCCGGCTCGGTCGCGGTCTCCTCGATCTGCACGGCGAGGCCGCGTTCGTGCGCTGCTTCGACGATGCGGTGCAGCAGCTCGGCCGAGAAGGCGGTGGCGAGATCGGGGAGTGCGACGGCGATGATCCCGGAGCGGCCGTTGCGCAGGCCCCGGGCGCTGAGGTTGGGCACGAAGTCGAGCTGCATCATCGCGGCTTCGACCTTGCGGCGCGTCTCCTCGCGCACGGCGACGGTGCCGGTCACGACGTTGGAGACGGTCTTCGTCGAGACTCCCGCGAGAGCGGCGACGTCTTTCATCGTCGCGCGTGGCGGGGGCGTGACTGTCATCCGGTCAGCCTAGCGAGCGCGTCTCGGCGCGCGCAGTACATCGATGTAGCCGATCGTTCGATGGACGTGATCCGTGGTTATATGGCGCCTATGGTCATCGAGCGCAACTGGGCAGGCAACCTCACCTATCGGGCATCGGAGATCGCGCACCCCGCATCGCTCGATGAGCTGCGCGACGTGCTCGGCCAGGGCGGTCCGGTGCGGATGCTGGGATCGCGGCACTGCTTCAACGACGTCGCCGACACCGGCGGCATCCTGGTCGCGCTCGACGGCATGCCGCGGGTCTTCGAGATCGCGCCCGAGCGGGATGCCGTGCGGGTGTCCGGAGGCCTGCGCTACGGCGACATCGCCCCGCTGCTCGAGGCGGAGGGGCTCGCGCTCGCGAACCTCGCCTCGCTGCCGCACATCTCGGTCGCGGGTGCCGTCGCCACCGGCACTCACGGTTCCGGTGACGCGATCGGCTCGCTCGCGAGCGCGGTGCGCGCCCTCACGATCATGACCCCGATGGGCGGGATGCACTCCCTGCGTCGGGGAGACGACGACTTCGACGGCGCGGTCGTCAGTCTCGGCGCGCTCGGCGCCGTGATCGACGTCACGCTCGACGTCGAGCCGACGTATGAGGTCGCGCAGTTCGTGTTCGAGCATCCCGACTGGGAGGCGATCCTCCGCGACTTCGAGGAGGTGACCGCCGCAGGCACGAGTGTCAGCATCTTCTCGACCTGGCAGCGCACCGACATCGCCGACCAGATCTGGGTGAAGCAGCGGCTCCCCGAGGCGCACGAGTCGGCGCGCGAGTCGCTGTTCGAGAAGCTCGGTGCCGAGGCGGCCGTGAGCAAGCGGCATCCGATCCTCGGCGTCGACCCGGTCGCCTGCACCGAACAGGGCGGAGTCGGCGGACCCTGGTTCGAGCGGCTGCCGCACTTCAAGCTCGAGTTCACCCCCTCTGCCGGCGCCGAGATCCAAACCGAGTACCTCGTGCCCCGCGCCGACGCGGTAGCGGCCATCCAGGCGGTGCGGCAGCTCGCCGGGCAGATCGCGCCGCTGCTGCTGGTGAACGAGATCCGCACGGTCAAGGCTGACGATCTGTGGCTGAGTTCGTCGTCCGGGACGGATGCCGTCGGCATCCACTTCACCTGGAAACCCGAGGAGGCGGCCGTGAGGGCGCTGCTGCCGATCATCGAGGCCGCGTTGCCGACGACCGCCCGCCCGCACTGGGGCAAGGTTTTCGAGCTGGACGCCGCCGAGGTGCGCTCGAGGTATCCGCGCTTCGACGACTTCGCGGCCCTGGCCGCGCGCTTCGACCCCGACCGGCGTCTGGTGAATCCGTATCTGGAGCGGCTGGGGCTGTAGCCCCATTCGCTCCGGTCGCACTTCCTGCCGTCCGCGTCGGTCCGGGGCGGCACGAACTGCGACCGGAAGGCGTCGGCCTCGGCCTCACACGTGTTCGCGCCAGGAGTGCTGCGGGTCGAACCCCAGCACCCGGCGAGCCTTGTCGATCGACAGCAGGGTCTCGTTCGGGCCGAACTCGCCCTTGACCGGCACATCCGGGAAGACCTCGGCGAGCAGCTCGGCGTTCGGCCGCGACATCACGGTGTCGGCCGCCGCGATGATGAACCGATCGAACCCCGGAGCCGCATTCTCGAGTGCCCGCTCGATCGCCTGGGCGCCGTCGCGGGCGTCGATGTAGCCCCAGAGGTTCCACTTGCGCAGCAGCGCGTCGGCGTCGAACGACGGGAAGGCGGCGTAGTCCTCGGGGTCCATCACGTTCGAGAACCGGAGCGCCGCGATCGACACCTCCGGATGCCAGCGCACGAGCTCGGTCGCCATGTGCTCCTCGAGCGTCTTCACGAGCGAGTACACCGACTCGGGCCGCGCGGGGTAGTCCTCGTCGACCGGCACGTAGGGCGGCGGCACGTCGAACGGCAACCCGAGCACGGTCTCGCTCGACGCGTAGACGATCCGCCGGATGCCGAGCCGCACGGCCGCCCAGAACACGTTGAAGGTCGCCGGCATGTTGTTGTGGAAGGTCGCGACGTCGGGACGGATGCCGGGGGCCGGGATCGCGCCGAGATGCACGACCGCGTCGATGCCCTCATGCGTGTCGCCGACCGCCGTGAACGCATCGACGACCTGGCCGTAGTCGGTGAGGTCGACCTGCACGAAGTCCGGGCCGCGGGCGCCCGTGACGTCCATGCCGATGACGTCGTACCCGTGGGCGCGCAGTTCGCGTGCGACGACGCGGCCGAGCTTGCCCGATGATCCCGTGAGAGCGATGCGCATGACTCCAGAGTGCCACGCCTGCCGGCCGGTCGGGCCGGGCGTCGTACACTCATCGGCGTGAGTGAGTCGAGCAGCACCCCAGGACGCACGGTCGGCGTGCGGGATGTCGCCGCCCTCGCGGGGGTGTCTCGTCAGACGGTGTCGCGCGTGCTGAACGATCACCCCGACGTCGCGCCGGAGACCCTCGAGCGGGTGCGCGCAGCGATGGGCGAGCTCGGCTACCGCATGAACAATGCCGCCCGCGCGCTGGGGACTCGGCGCTCGCGCACGCTCGGGGTGCTCGCCTCCGACGCCCTGCAGTACGGGCCGTCGCGCAGCATCGCCGCGCTCGAGGCCTCGGCGCGCGGCGCCGGGTACTGGGTGAGCGCGGCCTTCGCGGATGCCGGCGATGCCGACGCGGTCGTGTCGGCCGTGGATCACCTGGTGGCGCAGGGCGTCGAGGGGATCGTCGTGGTCGCTCCGCATGCCCGCACCCTCGCCGTGCTCGACGACCTGCGCATCGGGGTGCCGGTGGTCACGCTGCACTCCGCGGGTCGCGGCGCGCGGGGTCTCTCGGTCGACCAGGCCGCCGGTGCTCGGCTGGCCGTCGCGGCGCTCGCCGACGCGGGACACACGCGCATCGCTCACCTCGCCGGCCCGTCGGATTGGCTCGAGGCGGAGTCGCGCGCCGAGGGTTTCGCCGCGGAGCTCGCCGCGCGAGGGCTGGAGCCCGGGCCAGTGATCGCGGGTGACTGGACGGCGGGATCGGGATACGCCGCCGCCGACGCGGTGCGCCGCTCGGGCGTCACCGCGGTCTTCGCGGCGAACGACCAGATGGCGCTCGGGCTGCTCGGCGGCCTGCACGAAGCGGGTCTCTCGGTTCCCGGCGACCTCAGCGTGGTCGGCTTCGACGACATCCCGGATGCCGCGTTCTACTGGCCGAAGCTCACGACCGTGCGGCAGGACTTCGACGAGCTCGCGCGCCGCGCGGTCGCCGCAGCGGTCGGAGGGGCCGAGGTCAAGGCTGCCGAGCTCGCCCCGGTCGCTCCGGTACTGGTCGCCCGGGATTCGGTCGCGCCGCCGCGCTGACCCTCGGCTGCGGCGCATCACCCTCCGGTCCGGCCGACAGCTCGCTCACAATTCAGCCAGAACTCGGGCGGGCCGCATGTTCGCTCGCGTGATTCCGCGAACCCCGTCGGCCGCCGCGAAACTTTTGCTGAATTGTGAACGGCCGACTGCCGCGCCTTGCCCTCTTGACGCCTCAGCCGCCCCCATGACACACTGCTGTGACCGGTCACAGCGGCCGGATGCGACCCTGAGGTACCTGTGAGCAACGAAGCCCCCACGTTCGGCCCCGAGGTCGACGCCGCCATCGCCTCCGTCCGCGCCGACGTCGCCCGCCTCCACGGCGAACTGGTGCGCTACGGCCTCGTCGTCTGGACCGGCGGCAACGTCTCCGGTCGCGTCCCCGGCGCCGACCTGTTCGTGATCAAGCCCAGCGGCGTGAGCTACGACGATCTCGCTCCCGAGAACATGATCCTCTGCGACCTCGACGGCACCGTGATCCCCGGCACACCCGGCAGCGACCGCTCCCCGTCGAGCGACACCGCCGCGCACGCCTACGTCTACCGGAACATGCCCGAGGTCGGCGGCGTCGTGCACACCCACTCGACCTATGCCGTCGCCTGGGCCGCGCGCGGCGAGGAGATCCCCTGCGTGATCACGGCCATGGCCGATGAGTTCGGCGGCCCGATCCCGGTCGGGCCCTTCGCGATCATCGGCGACGACTCGATCGGCCGCGGCATCGTCGAGACGCTGAGCGGTCACCGCTCCCGGGCGGTCCTGATGCAGAACCACGGACCGTTCACGATCGGCACGGACGCGAAGGATGCCGTGAAGGCCGCCGTCATGGTCGAAGACGTCGCCCGCACCGTGCACCTCGCCCGCGAGGCCGGCCCCCTCATCCCGATCCCGCAGCAGGCGATCGACAGTCTCTTCGACCGCTATCAGAACGTGTACGGCCAGAGTCAGGACACCCGCCGATGACCGCCACCGATGACATCCGCGACGGCCGCACCAGCCTCGGCATCGAGCTGGGCTCGACGCGCATCAAGGCGTGCCTGATCGGCCCCGACGCCTCTCACGTGCTCGCGACCGGATCCTTCGCCTGGGAGAACCGCCTCGAAGACGGCCTCTGGACCTACGCGCTCGACGAGGTCTGGGCAGGACTCCAGGCGGCCTACGCCGACCTCGTCGCGGATGCCGAGCGCCGCCACGGCATCCGCCCCACCGCCTTCGGCGCGATCGGCGTCTCGGCCATGATGCACGGGTACCTCGCGCTCGACGCCGAGGGCGAACTGCTCGTCCCCTTCCGCACCTGGCGCAACACCAACACCGGCGCGGCATCCGCAGAGCTCAGCGAGACATTCGGCGTGAACATCCCGCTGCGCTGGTCGATCGCACACCTGCACCAGGCCGTGCTCGACGATGAGCCGCACGTCGCGCGGCTCGCGAGCGTCAACACCCTCGCAGGCTACGTGCACGAGCGGCTCACAGGCGAGCGGGTGCTCGGGGTGGGCGACGCCTCCGGCATGTTCCCGATCGACTCGGCGACCGGCGGATACGACGAGCGGATGCTGCACGCCTACCGCGACCTCGTCGGCGACCGCCTGCCCGCTCCGGTCGAAGACCTCTTCCCGACCGTGCTGTCGGCCGGGGCAGCAGCCGGCGCGCTGACCCACAGCGGTGCTGCACTCCTCGACCCGAGCGGAACCCTGCAGCCCGGCATCCCGCTCTGCCCGCCCGAGGGGGATGCCGGGACCGGCATGGTCGCGACGAACTCGGTCGCCCCGCGCACCGGAAACGTGAGTGCGGGCACCAGCATCTTCGCGATGGTCGTGCTCGAGCGACCGCTGACCGAGGCGCACCACGAGCTCGACCTCGTGACGACTCCTGCGGGTGATGCCGTCGCGATGGTGCACTGCAACAACGGCGCGAGTGAGCTCGCCGCCTGGGCCGGCCTCTTCACGCGGTTCTCGGCGGCAGCCGGGCAGCCTCTCGACGACGACACCGTGTTCGAGGTGCTGTTCCGCGAGGCGCTCGACGGAGAGCCGGATGCCGGTGGCCTCCTGGCGTACAACCACCTGGCCGGCGAGCCGATCGCCGGACTCGATGCCGGGCGTCCGCTGTTCGTCCGCACGCCGGACAGCGCCTTCACGCTTGCGAACTTCCTGCGCTCCCAGCTCTACGGCGTGTTCGGCACGCTCGCGCTCGGCATGCAGGTGCTCGCGACCGAGGGCGTCGAACTCGACCGGATGTTCGCGCATGGTGGCATGTTCCGCACGGCCGGGGTCGCGCAGCGGTTCCTCGCCGGGGCGCTCGCGGCGCCCGTCGCGGTCGGCGAACTGGCGTCGGAGGGCGGAGCGTGGGGCATCGCGGTGCTCGCCTCGTACCTCGCGCACGCCGACTCGTCCGATCTCGGCACGTATCTTGACGAGCAGGTGTTCGCCACGGCATCCGTCTCGCTCGTCGAACCGGACGCGGCCGATGTCGCCGGCTTCGCCTCCTACCTCGACCGCTACCGGGCGGGGCTGGCCGTCGAGGCCGCCGCCGTCGCATCTCTCCCCATCCTCCCGTTCGTTGAGCGAGCGTAGCGAGACGAAACGCCGCACCACGTTTCGTCTCGTCGCTTCGCTCCTCGCTCAACGACCGATCTCTTCGAAAGGCACACCCATGGCCCTCACCACCTCGCTCGACGGCTACGAGGTCTGGTTCCTCACCGGCAGCCAGCATCTGTACGGCCCCGAGACCCTCGCGCAGGTCGCCGACCAGTCGCAGGAGATCGCCCGGCTGCTCGACGAGTCGTCCGACGTGCCCGTGAAGATCGTCTGGAAGCCCGTCCTGACGGATGCCGCGGCCATCAAGCGCACCGCCCTCGAGGCCAACGCCGACGACCGCGTGATCGGACTCGTCGCCTGGATGCACACGTTCAGCCCGGCGAAGATGTGGATCGCGGGCCTCGACGCGCTGCGCAAGCCTCTCGCGCACCTGCACACACAGGCGAACGTCGAGCTGCCCTGGGCCGACATCGACTTCGACTTCATGAACCTCAACCAGGCCGCGCACGGCGACCGCGAGTTCGGGTACATCCAGACGCGTCTCGGCGTGCCGCGCAAGACCATCGTCGGGCACGCGTCCGACCCGCGGGTGCGCCGCGAGCTCGGCATCTGGCAGCGTGCGGCCGCGGGCCTCGCGGCATCGCGCGACCTCAAGCTCGCCCGGTTCGGCGACAACATGCGCTTCGTCGCCGTGACCGAGGGCGACAAGACCGAGGCCGAGCTGCGCTTCGGCGTGCAGGTGAACACCTGGGGCGTGAACGATCTGGCGGATGCCGTGGCTGCGGCATCCGATTCCGACATCGACGCGCTCGTCGCCGAGTACGAGGAGCTGTACGAGGTCGTCCCGGAGCTCCGGAAGGGCGGCGACCGCCACCAGTCCCTGCGCGACGGCGCGGCGATCGAGCTCGGGCTGCGATCGTTCCTCGAGGAGGGCGGCTTCGGCGCCTTCACCACGTCGTTCGAGGACCTCGGCGCGCTGAAGCAGCTGCCGGGCCTCGCGGTGCAGCGCCTGATGGCCGAGGGCTACGGCTTCGGCGCCGAGGGCGACTGGAAGACGGCGATCCTCGTGCGCATCGCGAACGTCATGGGCGCCGGCCTCCCCGGCGGTGCGAGCCTCATGGAGGACTACACGTACGACATGACCCCGGGCGACGAGCTCATCCTCGGCGCGCACATGCTCGAGGTCTCGCCGTCCCTCACCACCGCGAAGCCCACGCTCGAGATCCATCCGCTCGGCATCGGCGGCAAGGACGACCCCGTGCGCCTGGTCTTCACGGCCGACCCCGGACCCGCTGTCGTCGTCGCGCTGAGCGACATGCGCGACCGTTTCCGCCTGACCGCGAACGTCGTCGAGAACGTGCCGCCGCGGGCGTCGCTGCCGAAGCTCCCGGTCGGCCGCGCGGTCTGGAAGCCGCAGCCCGACTTCAACACGAGCGCCGCTGCCTGGCTCACCGCCGGTGCCGCGCACCACACCGTCATGTCGACTGCGGTCGGCATCGAGGCGTTCCGTGACTTCGCCGAGATGGCCGAGGTCGAGCTGCTCGTGATCGACGACAGCACGACGCTGCCGGAGTTCCAGATGCGGGTGCGCTGGAACCAGGCCTACCACCGCCTCGCGCAGGGACTCTGAGCGTGGTCGTCGAGGCCCGCTCCGGCCGCCAGCTGCGGATCGCCGCCCACGGGTACGAGGCGGCGATCGCGAGCGTCGGCGCCACGCTGCGGTCGCTGACCTTCGACGGCCGCGATCTGGTCGTGCCGTTCGAGGCGGATGAGGTGCGTCCGGCGTACCGCGGCGCGACGCTTGCGCCCTGGCCGAACCGCATCGTCGACGGGACCTACCGCTTCGCCGGCGTCGAGTACCAGCTGCCGCTGACCGAGCCGGAGCGCGGCCAGGCGCTGCACGGCCTGCTCGCCTGGACGGAGTTCGCCGACCGCCTGGTGCTCGACGACCGCATCGTGCTCGCCGCCGTGATCGAGCCGCAGACCGGCTACCCGTTCCGTGTCGAGGTCGAGGTCGAGTACCGTCTCGACGCCGACGGCCTGCAGCAGACCGTCACGGCGAACAACATCGGAGCGGATGCTGCGCCCTGGGGCACCGGCCCGCACCCCTATCTCGTGGCGGGCGCCCGGTCGTTGAGCAAGGAACGCAGCGACGAGCGCCGTACTGAGCGAGCGCAGCGAGTCGAAGTGACGAAACGCGTCAACGCGTGGACTCTCCTGCTCCCGGCATCCGAGGTCCTGACCGTCACACCCGATCGGCTCAGCCCGGTCGCGGTCGAGCCGGTGTCGCAGCATCCGGAGTGGGATTTCCGCACGGCTCGCCGCATCGACGACGTCTTCATCGACCACGCCTTCACGGGTCTCGATCGTACCGACGGCATCGCCGAGGTGAGAGTGACGGCAGCCGACGGCACCGGGGTGGCCATCTCGTTCGACGAGCGGTGCCCCTGGGTGCAGGTGCACACGGCCGACACCCCGGCCGAGCCGTCGACGAGTCGGATCGGCTTGGCGGTCGAGCCGATGACCTGCCCGCCGGATGCCTTCAACTCCGGTGTCGATCTCGTGACTCTCGAGCCCGGGGCGTCGCACGTCGCGAGCTGGCGCATCCGGGCGGTGTAGCCGGCAGCGCGCCCCTCTGGTCGCAGTTGCTGCCGTCCCGCGCGTCGCGAGACGGCAGCTACTGCGACCGGAACCGGGAGAGACGGCAGCAACTGCGACCGGAACCGTCAGCCGATGAGGACGGATGCCGCCTGGCGGGCAGCGCCGAGCGCGACGTACTCCTCGGATGCCGGCACCTCGACCGGGATGCCGAGCACCTCGGGGGCGATGGCCCGCACGGCCTCCGACTGCGCGCCGCCGCCGATCAGCAGCGCGCGCCGCAGCGGCACTCCCGCCTCGCGCAGGGCATCGAGGCCGGCGCCGAGGCCGGACAGCATCCCCTCGACCGCGGCCCGCGCGAGGTTCTCGCGCGTCGTCGAGGCGAGCGTCATGCCGCTGAGCGTCGCGGTCGCGTCGGGCAGGTTCGGCGTGCGCTCACCCTCGAAGTAGGGGACGAGCGCGAGCCCCGCGGCACCCGAGGGCGCGGCGAGGGCCAGACGGCTGAGCTCCTCGTGATCGACGCCGAGAAGGGATGCCGTCACGTCGAGCACCCGCGCCGCATTGAGCGTGCAGACCAGCGGGAGGAAGTGGCCGTCCGCCGACGCGAAGCCCGCGATGATTCCCGAGGCGTCGGTCGACGGAGTCTCGCTCACCGCGAAGACCGTGCCGCTGGTGCCGATCGACACGACGACGTCGCCGGGCCCTGCGCCGAGGCCGAGGGCTGCCGCGGCGTTGTCACCGGCGCCGGGCGCCACCAGCCGGCCCGCGGCATCCGTCACCGACTCGGCGGCGCCGAGCACCCGCGGCAGCACCGCGTCGTGCCCGAGAGCGGCGACGAACAGTTCGCGGTCGTACTCGCCGCTCGCGGGATTCCAGTACCCCGTGCCCGAGGCGTCCGAGCGGTCCGTGACGAGTTCCTCGAGCACCGGCCCGAGCGGTGACGCACCTTCGGGGCCGTACCCTCGCAGACGCCAGGTCAGCCAGTCGTGCGGCAGGGCGATCGCCGCCACCCGCGCCGCGTTCTCGGGTTCGGCGTCGCGCAGCCAGCGCACCTTCGAGATCGTGAAGGATGCCACGGGCACGACGCCGGTGCGATCGGCGAGCTCCTGCGCTCCGAACTCGGCGACGAGGTCTGCCGCGGCATCCGCCGATCGCGTGTCGTTCCACAGCAGCGCATCGCGGATGACCGCGCCCGACGAGTCGAGCGCGACCATGCCGTGCTGCTGGCCGCCGATGGCCCAGGCCTCGATGTCGTCGAGTCCGCCCGCGTCAGCGATGGCCGTCTGCAGCGCACTCCACCAGGCGTCGGGGGCGACCGCGGTGCCGTCGGGATGGGAGGCGCGACCGGTCCGGACGACCGCGCCGGTCGTGGCATCCGCCACGATGACCTTGCACGACTGCGTCGACGAGTCGACGCCGAGAACCAGGGCCATCAGCGGATCAGCGGGCGCCGAGCAGGTGCTCGGTGGCGAGCTGCTGCAGCCGCACGAAGCCGAAGCCGTGGCCGCCCAAGTAGGCGTCGGCGTCGAAGTCCTCGTAGGCGCTGCGGTCGGCGAGGAAGTCGTCGTAGCTCTCGCCCGGGTTGAGCGTGGGGGTCGAGAGGTCGGCGACCTTGGCGGCGGCCAGCGCCTCCTGCACCTCGGGGTCGGCGCGGAAGGCCGCGGCCCGCTCCTTCAGCAGCAGGTAGGTGCGCATGTTGGCGGCAGCGGAGTCCCAGACACCCTTCTCGTCTTCGGTGCGGCTCGGCTTGTAGTCGAAGTGGCGCGGACCCTCGTAGGCCGGAACGCCGTTCGGGCCGCCGTTCTCGAGCAGGTCGACCAGCGAGAAGGCATTGTGCAGGTCGCCGTGACCGAAGACGAGATCCTGGTCGTACTTGATGCCGCGCTGGCCGTTGAGGTCGATGTGGAAGAGCTTGCGGTGGAACAGCGCCTGGGCGATGCCGGCCGTGAAGTTGAGACCCGCCATCTGCTCGTGGCCGACCTCGGGGTTCACGCCGACGAGTTCGGGGCGCTCGAGCGAGTCGATGAACGCGATCGCGTGGCCGAGCGTCGGCAGCAGGATGTCGCCGCGGGGCTCGTTCGGCTTCGGTTCGATCGCGAAGCGGATGTCGTAGCCCTTGTCCGTCACGTAGTCGCCGAGCAGGTTGACGGCCTCGCGGTAGCGCTCGAGGGCCGCGCGGACGTCCTTCGCGGAGTCGTACTCGGCGCCCTCGCGTCCGCCCCACATCACGAAGGTCTTGGCGCCGAGCTCGGCGCCGAGGTCGAGCTGGCGGAAGACCTTGCGCAGCGCGAAGCGGCGCACGTCACGGTCGTTCGAGGTGAAGCCGCCGTCCTTGAACACAGGGGCGCTGAACAGGTTGGTGGTGACCATCGGCACGATGAGGCCGGTGTCGGCGAGCGCGCCCTTCAGGCGGTCGATCTGCGTCTGGCGCTCGGCATCCGTCGATCCGAACGCGAACAGATCGTCGTCGTGGAAGGTGAGGCCGTAGGCGCCGAGCTCGGCGAGCTTCTCGACGGCGTGCACGACGTCGAGCGCCGGGCGGGTGGGGCCGCCGAACGGGTCGGTGCCGTTGTAGCCGATGGTCCAGAGGCCGAACGAGAACTTGTCGTCGCGGGTCGGGGTGAGGCTCATGATGCTCCTTCGCATGGTGCCGACAGCGATGCGGCAGAAAGTAGAGGTACAGAAATGTTGTGAGCAACAACATATAACCTGGAGGAGCGGAAGTCCAGCCTCCTAGACTGAGACGCCGAACCGAATGCGAGGACGATGTGACGGACACTTCGACGGTGCTCAGCGGAACCGCTGCGCCCAAGGAATCCGCCGACGGCGTGCGCGCGCGCAACCTCGCTCGCGTCCTGAGGCTCGTCCATCTGGGGGGAGCGCAGTCCCGCGCGCAACTGACCACCGCGACCGGACTGAACCGTTCGACCATCGCGGACCTGGTCGCCGAACTGGTGGGCGAGGGCTGGGTCGTCGAGCGCGAGCCCGACCCGGTCGGTCGCGTCGGGCGTCCGTCTCCGGTCGTGGCGGCGTCGCCGACGACCGTCGTGATCGCCGTGAACCCCGAGGTGGATGCGGTCGAGATCGCCGCGATCGACCTGGCACGGACGATCGCGGTCCGCGAGCGCATCGAATCCGCATCGCTCCTCACGGCGGAGGCTGTCGCCGCTCTCGTCGCCGAGGTCGTGGACCGCTGGCGGCTCGGCCCGCTCGACGGATCCCGGCTCGTCGCTGCGGGTGTCGCGGTGCCCGGTCTCGTGCGGGCGGCCGATGGGCTCGTGCGCAATGCGCCGCACCTCGGCTGGACCGACGCGCCCGTGAGCGCCCTGATCGCCGAGGCGACGGGCCTCCCTGTCGCCGTCGGCAACGACGCGAGTCTCGGCGCGCTCGCCGAGCACCTGTTCGGCGCAGCCCGGGGTGCCGACGACGTCGTCTACCTCAACGGCGGACCCTCCGGCATCGGCGGCGGGATCATCGTGCATGGCCGGCCGGTCGGCGGAGTCGGCGGCTACGCGGGGGAGTTCGGTCAGAATCGGGTGGATGTCGACGGCGCCGCCGTGCTCGAGGACGAGGTCAGTCGGACCAGGCTTCTGGCCGTGCTCGGGCTCACGACCGCCGACGACGAGATGCTCGCGGAGGCTCTCGCCGCGGCATCCGACGCCGGTCCGGTCCGCGAGGAGTGCGTGCGCCAGCGGATGCTGCTCGCCCAGGCCATCGCGGATGCCGTCAACATCCTCAACCCCTCGGTCGTGGTGCTCGGCGGGTTCCTCGCGCAGCTCGAGGAGCTGGATGCCGAGGGCTTCGCCGAGGCCGTGGCGGCCGCGGCGATGGCCGAGAACGCGGAAGGACTCCGCATCCTGCCGGCATCCCTCGCCGCCGACCGCCTGCTGCTCGGCGCGGCCGAGCTCGCGTTCACGTCCGTCGGCGTGATCTGAGCGTCACCCGCGAGATTCTCAGCGCGCGAGCCAGGTGCGCAGCGAGCGCGTCACGAACGGCAGCACCCAGTACGTCATGATCGGGGTGAGTACGACGGTCGTGGCGAGCACGCGCAGCCAGATCGGCAGGGCGTCCCAGCCCGGGAACGGGCTCGCCGCATAGGCGAACGCCACGTTCACCGGGAAGAAGCCGAGCCAGATCGAGACCGCCTGCTTCCAGCGCGGAGGCGCGGCGACGACGGCGACGGTCGTGGTGCCGCCCTCGGCGGTGGGCAGGGTGATGGTGCCGGTGGTCGGCTCGTCAAACCAGCCCTCGATCCCGGAGCGGCGCTTCGAGCGCTCGCTGCGGATGAAGCCCTCGCCCATCGAGAGCCACCACTCGCGTTCCGGTGACTTCTCCCACGAGACCAGGGAGTCCTCGTTCGCGAAGCGGTAGAGCATGTGCCAGACCTGCGACTCCTCGCCGGCGCGCACCCACCCGGAGCCGAGGAAGCCGGGGTACTTCGTGGCGAGGTTCACCCCGGTCTGCACCCAGACGGTGGCCTCGGTGATGCGCTCGGGATCGACCTCGCGGCGGATGGACACGGTGATGGGTTCGGACATGGTGCGGTCCTCGAAGACGGGGAGCCCGGATCGCGGGCTGCCGAAGCGGTCGCGCCGGGGTCCGGGCGCATCGACGATTCTATTTCGGGTTGCGGGCTTTCGAATCGCGCAACTGGCCGATCTCAGCCGCCGCGACCGACCACTTGCGCGATTCGAAAGCTGGGGACTAGGCAGCCAGAGCGCGACGCACACGGCTGACCAGCTCCGCCGGGCGCTGAAGTAGAGGCGCACTCACCTCGATCACCGTCCACCCCGCAGCGCGCAGAGCGGCCAGACGCTCGACGTCTTGAGCCCACCGGTGGCTATGCAGCATCCCGAGGTACTCGATCGCCACCTTCTGGTCCGCATACGCCATGTCGACGCATCCGATGAACCGTCCTGAGGGTGCGTAGACATCGACGTTGAGCGCAGGCTCCGGAAGACCCGCTCCGACGAGCAGGCAACGCACCCGCGTCTCTCGAGGCGACCACGAATCCTCTCGGACCGCCTCGAGCGCCGTGCGGAGTCGCTTCGCGCCGCGTCGACGTCCTGCTTCGAGCGCCTGCCGAAGGTGCTCGATCGTTGCCAACGGTGGGCGGCCGGCGTCCGGCCGTCCATGGCCGACCCGCCAGCACCGGCAGAAGTAGTCGCCGAGTGCGATCAGGTCGAACAGCGGAAGAGTGCCCAGCGAAACCCACGTCGTGGCAGGTGAGGAGACACGCAGATCACCCGCGACGCGCAACGACGTGAGACTGGCGAGAGTGCGGTGGCCGATGATCCCTGCCGCGCGCGGGAAGGGGATGCCGCCGAGCGCGCTCACGTGGAGGTCGAGGTCGTGATCAGCGGCGACCTTCCCGCGCTCATCGAACTCGAGGGGGAGGGGCCCTCCCCAGATCGAGGCAGCGGTCTGGTGGCTGAAGAAGTGGCCGGTGTGGAGACGAGCGTTGTAGATGCGGGCATGCGCGACGCGAGCCGCGCGTTGCCGCTCGTACGGGTCCGTCTCCGCGTCAGGCGGTGCGGCGGCGTCGGGCGCGTCGACGTCCACCCGCGTGCGGACACCGTGGAACGGCGCGGTCAGGTCGCCAGCTCGCAGACGTGTGCGGCTGACGCCGTGCAGCCGAGCGATACCGGTCGAGAATGTGGGTTCCAAGCCATCGGGGAGGTCTGATCGCTTCATCCAGACACGGTGCCACGCCGCGCGGGACGACGGATCGAGTTCTCCACAGCCATCCGGTTTTCGAATCGCGCAAGTGGCCGAAGATGGCGCCGAACATCGACCATTTGCGCGATTCGAAAGCTGGGGCGTTGCCGCCCCGCGAAAAGAGAGGACCCCCGCCGACCCGATTCGGCGGGGGTCTCGCGGCGTGGGCGCCGCGCCGGGAGCGAGAGTGCTCACCGTGCGCGATGTCGTGACTACCCGATCCGGTCTGAGTCCCTGTGCCCGCGCATCTGCAGTTGTAATCGACGCAGGTGTCCGGCCGGTGAACGCGGTGAGAACCTTCTTTACAAGGACGTCCTAGTAAATCTTCGGATGCCGGAGTAAACTCTCAATGTGCCAACGACGGCACGGAGGGACGTCACACAATGACTCGCACTATCCCGCACTTCGTGGGCGGATCGCTTCTCACTCCCGACTCGGGCCGCTTCGCCGACGTGTTCGATCCGAGTTCCGGCGCCGTGCAGGCCCGGGTGCCGCTCGCATCCGCCGAGGAGGTGCGCACCGTGATCGCGAATGCCGAGGCTGCACAGGTGGCCTGGGGCGCCACGAACCCGCAGAAGCGGGCCCGCGTGCTGCTGCGCTTCCTCGACCTCGCGCAGCGGGAGATGCAGTCGCTCGCCGAGCTCCTCGCCAGCGAGCACGGCAAGACCGTCGACGATGCGAAGGGCGACATCCAGCGCGGCCTCGAAGTCATCGAGTTCGCGGCCGGTGCCCCGCATCTGCTCAAGGGCGAGTACTCCACGGGTGCCGGCACCGGCATCGACGTGTACTCGATGCGCCAGCCGCTCGGGGTCGTCGCCGCGATCACGCCGTTCAACTTCCCCGCCATGATCCCGCTCTGGAAGGCGGGCCCCGCGCTCGCCGCCGGCAACGCCGTGGTGCTCAAGCCCAGTGAGCGCGACCCCTCGGTGCCGGTGCGCATCGCCGAGCTGTTCCTCGAGGCGGGGCTCCCCGCCGGCGTGCTGAACGTCGTGCACGGCGACAAGGAGGCGGTTGACACGCTATTGACCGACGACCGCATCCGCGCCGTCGGCTTCGTGGGATCAACCCCGATCGCGGAGTACATCTACGCGACGGCTGCCGCCCACGGCAAGCGCGCGCAGTGCTTCGGCGGTGCCAAGAACCACATGATCGTGATGCCGGATGCCGACCTCGACCAGGCCGTCGACGCCCTGATCGGCGCGGGCTACGGTTCGGCGGGGGAGCGCTGCATGGCGATCTCGGTCGCCGTTCCGGTCGGCCAGGAGACCGCCGACGCCCTGGCCGCGAAGCTCCTCGAGCGCATCGCGCGACTGCGGATCGGGCCGTCGCTCTCGGCGGACGTCGACTACGGACCGCTCGTCACGCGTGCCGCCGTCGAGCGCGTGGAGGGCTACATCCAGCAGGGAGTCGACGAGGGAGCCACGCTCCTCGCCGACGGCCGCGGCTTCTCCGTGGAAGGGTTCGAGGAGGGCTTCTACCTCGGGCCGACCCTCTTCGATCACGTCACGACCGACATGGCGATCTACCGGGAAGAGATCTTCGGCCCGGTGCTCGTCATCGCCCGCGCGGCTGACTACGAGGAAGCCCTGCGGATGGCATCCGAGCACGAGTACGGCAACGGCGTCGCGATCTTCACCCGTGACGGGGATGCCGCGCGCGACTTCGCCGCCCGCGTCGAGGTCGGGATGGTCGGCGTGAACGTGCCGATCCCGGTGCCGATCGCGTACTACACGTTCGGCGGCTGGAAGCGCAGCGGCTTCGGCGACCTGAACCAGCACGGCACCGACGCGTTCCGCTTCTACACGAAGACCAAGACGGTGACGAGCCGTTGGCCGTCGGGGATCAAGGACGGCGCCAGCTTCGTCATCCCCACCATGCACTGATCCACCCTTCTCCGGTCGTTGAGCGACACTTCGACTTCCTTCGCTCGCTCAGCACCGGTCTCCGCGAGACGAAACGCACCAGAGGAACCACGATGACAATGACCACCGTCACCACCACCGCCGAAGAGCGCGAGGCCATCCTCGACGCGGTCCGCGAGTTCTCCGACACCGAGCTCGCGCCCTTCGCCGCCGAGCGCGACGAGAAGCACATCTTCCCGCGCGAATCGCTGAACAAGGCGGGCGAGCTCGGCCTCGGCGGCATCTACGTGAGCGAGGAGTTCGGCGGCTCGGGGCTGAGCCGCGCCGACACTGTCGCGATCTTCGAGGAACTCGCCAAGGGCGACCCGGCGGTCGCCGCGTACATCTCGATCCACAACATGGTCGTCTGGATGATCGACACCTACGGCGACGACACGCAGCGGGGAAGATGGCTGCCGCAGCTGACCGCCATGCAGGAGTTCGGCGGCTACTGCCTCACCGAGCCGGGTGCAGGATCGGATGCCGCGAACATCGCCGCGAGTGCTGCGCGCGACGGCGACGAGTACGTGCTCACGGGCGTGAAGCAGTTCATCTCCGGTGCCGGAGAGGCCGCTGTCTACGTCGTGATGGCGCGCACGGGAGAGCCGGGGGCCCGCGGCATCAGCGCCTTCCTCGTGCCCGGCGACGCCGAGGGACTGAGCTTCGGAGCGCCGGAGAAGAAGATGGGCTGGCACGCCCAGCCCACGCGTCAGGTCATCTTCGATGGACTGCGCGTTCCGGCATCCGCTCGTCTGGGTGACGATGGCAAGGGCTTCGGAATCGCGATGTCGGCCCTGAATGGCGGTCGGTTGAACATCGCCGCCTGCTCGCTCGGCGGGGCGCAGTGGGCGCTCGACCGCGCGGTGCAGTACGTGCACGAGCGGGTGGCCTTCGGCGAGCCGCTGGCCGAGAAGCAGTCGATCATGTTCGCGATCGCCGACATGCGCACCGATCTGCAGGCCGCTCGCCTGATGGTGCGCGACGGTGCGCAGGCGGTCGACGAGCGGGCCCCCGACGCGACCATGCGCTGCGCGATGGCCAAGCGCTTCGCGACGGATGCCGGCTTCGACGTCGCGAACCGCGCGCTGCAGCTGCACGGCGGCTACGGCTACCTGCAGGACTACGGGATCGAGCGGGTCGTCCGCGACCTGCGCGTGCACCAGATCCTGGAAGGGACGAACGAGATCATGCGCCTGATCGTCGGGCGGGAGATGCTGAGGCCCGCGGGGTCGGCGACCCTCCAGCGCAGCGGCGGAGACCAGGCACGGAGCGCATCATGAGCACGTCAACTTCCTCCGCGGTCGTCGCCTTCCTCGGCCTGGGTCACATGGGCCTGCCGATGGCGAAGAACCTCGCCGCCGCCGGGCACGAGGTGCACGGCTTCGATCTGGTGCCTGCAGCGATCGAGGCGGCGCGCGCCGCCGGCATCGCCGTCGCCGAGAGCGGGGCGGATGCCGTCGCCGACGCGGATGTCGTCATCACGATGTTCCCCGCCGGGAAGCACGTGATCGACGCGTACCGCACCGAGTTGCTCGCCGCCGCCCGCCCGGGCACCCTGTTCATCGAGTCGTCCACGATCGCCGTCGACGAGGCGCGAGCCGCCCACGCGCTCGCGCTCGCCGCGGGGCACCGCAACGTCGACGCCCCGGTATCGGGCGGCGTCGTCGGAGCCGAGAACGGCACGCTGGCCTTCATGGTCGGCGGGTCCGATGAGGATTTCACCTCCGCGCTGCCGCTGCTCGAGGTCATGGGCAAGCGGATCGTGCACTGCGGTGGCCCGGGCCTCGGCCAGGCGGCGAAGGTCTGCAACAACATGGTCCTCGCGGTGTCGCAGATCGCCGTGGCCGAGGCGTTCGTGCTGGGGGAGCGGCTGGGACTCGAGCATCAGACGCTGTTCGACGTGGTGTCGCGGGCCTCCGGGCAGTGCTGGTCGATCACGACGAACTGCCCGGTTCCCGGTCCCGTGCCGACGAGCCCGGCCAACCGCGACTACCAGCCCGGTTTCGCGGGAGCGCTCATGGCGAAGGACCTCGGTCTCGCGCTGCAGGCGATCGAGCAGACGTCGACCGACGCGCAGATGGGCCGGCTGGCGCAGCAGATCTACGCGTCGTTCGCTGCGGGCGAAGGCGCGCATCGCGACTTCTCCGGCATCATCACCGACATCCGCGACTCCGACTCCCGTCGTTGAGCGAGGGAGCGCAGCGACCGACACCCCGGTCGTTGAGCGAGGGAGCGCAGCGACCGACACCCCGGTCGTTGAGCGAGGGAGCGCAGCGACCGAGACGAAACGCCTCCACGCCGCGACATACTGAGAAGCACCACGACGGAGAGGGCGACATGACCGAGTACGAGACGATCCTGGTGGAGCAGCGCGGTCGGGTCGGATGGATCACCCTGAACCGCCCGGAGGCGCTCAACGCGCTCAACAGCCGTCTCGCCGAAGAGGTCACCGCTGCCGCCGTCGCCTTCGACCAGGACGAGGGAGTCGGGGCGATCGTCGTGACCGGCTCGGAGAAGGCGTTCGCCGCCGGGGCCGACATCAAGGAGATGGAGGGCATGTCGGCGGCGGAGATGCTCGAGACCGATCACTTCGGTGTCTGGCACGAGTTCGCGGCGGTGCGCACCCCGGTCATCGCGGCGGTCTCCGGCTTCGCCCTCGGCGGCGGATGCGAGTTGGCGATGATGTGCGACATCATCCTCGCCGCCGACACGGCGAAGTTCGGCCAGCCCGAGATCAACCTCGGGGTCATCCCCGGCATGGGTGGCACGCAGCGCCTGATCCGTGCGGTCGGCTACTACAAGGCAGCGGAGCTCGTGCTGTCCGGCCGCTTTATGGGCGCTGAGGAGGCCGAGCGCTCGGGTCTCGTGTCGCGCGTCGTGCCGGCATCCGATCTCCTGGCCGAGACCGAGAAGCTGGCCGAGACGATCGCCGCGAAGTCGCTGCCGTCGGTCTATGCCGCCAAAGCCGCCCTGGATGCTGCGATGGAGACGTCTCTCACCGACGGCCTCGCGCACGAGAAGCAGGCGTTCGCGGCGCTGTTCGACACGGCCGACCAGACCGAGGGCATGTCGGCCTTCCGGGAGAAGCGCGCCCCGCGATTCGAGAATCGCTAGTCGGCGGTCCGGGCCGAACATGGTTCACAATTCAGCAAGAATTTCGCCGGGGGGCGTCAGGAGACCCCGATACGCCGGCAACGCGATGATCTTGCTGAATTGTGGACGGTTACCCGCGAAGCCCGTCGACGATCTTCGCGATCCGACGTTCGCGGGTCGCGTCCTGCTTCGCCTCGGCGACGGTCCGGGCATGCTCCTTGCGAGTGGAGTAGCTGAGAGCGTCGAAGGCCGCGCGCACGGCCGGATCGGCATCCAGTGCGGCGGCGAGCTCGTCTGGCACGTCGACCGTGCGCTCGGCGGCATCCACCCGGATGACCGCATCGACCTCCTGGTCGAGGTCGAGACCCATCTCGGTGCGGACGGCCTTGCTGAAGCCGATCAGGTTCTGGCCGCCCATCCGTGCCACCCGGAGGCGCGCAGTGCGCCCGTCGATCGTGACCAGCACGGGGAACGACTTGCCCGCGCCGAAGGAGGCGACCTGCTCGTCGGTGAGCTGGATCGCCCCGGCGGGGCCGCGGCCGGCGAGAACGGTGTGCAGTCTCAGTTCGCTCATGCCGACAGGGTACGCCCGCGGGCTTCCGCTTCGGCGGCGACGATCCGGTTGCGGTCTGCGATGAGCCGACGCATGTACGCCCGCAGGAACACCGCGTCGACGAACCGCCCGAGCGGCCCGAACGGAGACCGGAACGTCACGGTGTCGTGCATGAGAGTGGCGACCGCATGCTCCTCGAACCGGTGCTCGTGCAGGAAGGCGGCGAACGGACCGGCCAGCTGCCGATCCGAGAAGCCGTGGGGCGGGTCGATGTCGAACACGACGGACCTCAGGCGGAAGCGGATGCCGAAGTGGCGCGCCCTCCACGTCACGGTCGAGCCTTCCGTGAACACGCCGCCCGCCGGCGCCTCGACCATCGTCTCGCCGTATCGTGCCATCGACCGCAGGTGGAGCGTCGGATCGAGCGAGACGTCGAACACCACGGTCGGGGGAGCGGCGGCGATCGTCTCGATCACGAACCTCGCCATGTCAGAGCGCTTCAGGTTGCGGACGAGGGTCCGTGAAGTCGCCGGCATCCTTGCGCATGCGCGCCACGATCGCGACGAGTTCGGCGGCGTCGCCGCGGCTGAGTCCCGGCTGCGCGAAGACATCGGCGTTCAAGGCTTCGGTCGCCCTCTCGACGAGGTCGCGCCCGGCATCCGTCAGGGCGAGGAGCGCGGCACGTCCGTCGTAGGGGTGCGGCTCGCGCAGGATCAGGCCGTCGCGCACGAGACGTTCGGCGGTGCTCGTCACGGTCGTCGCATGCACCTGCAGTCGCGCGACCACGCTCGACAGGGGCAGACGGCCGGTCCGGCTGAATGCCAGAAGCCGCAGCATCTCGTAGCGGGCGAAGGTCAGGGCGAAGGGCTTGAGGGTGGCGTCGACCCGCGCGAGCAGCAGCTGCTGTGCCCGCATGACCGAGGTGACGACGGTCATGCCGTCGGCGGCATCCGTCCATCCGTGCGCGAGCCACTGCCGCTTCGCCTCGGCGAGCGGATCAACGGGGAGCGGTCGGGGTTGAGCCACGTCCCTACGGTACCGGCGGGATGCCGGGGCGTCGTCGCGGCGCGCGATGCAGACGCCGCGGGAGTCGCTGAGTCGGAGTCGCAGAACAACTGGGACTCAGTATCGCGGTCTAGAATTGCAGCAGTCGTGAGGAGCAATCGATGAAGATCTTCGTCCTGGTCAAAGAGGTGCCAGACACCTATGGCGATCGCAAGCTGAATCTCGAGACGGGGCTCGCCGATCGTGCGGCGGGAGACGTCGTGCTCGACGAGATCACCGAGCGTGCTCTCGAGGTCGCGCTGAGCTTCGCCGACAAGAACGAGGGCACCGAGGTGGTCGCCCTCTCCATGGCTCCGGCAGGGTCGACGGCATCCGTTCGGCGGGCGCTCGCGATCGGGGCCGGCTCCGCCGTGCACATCGCGGACGAGGAGCTGGCCGGTGCGGATCTCGGTCTCACGGCCGAGGTGCTCGCCGCCGCGATCCGTCGCGGTGCCCCCGACCTGGTGATCACCGGAAACCTGTCGACCGACGGCTCCGGCGGCGTGATCCCCGCGATGCTCGCCGAGCACCTCGGATTCGCACAGGCGACCGCGCTCAGCAGCGTCGAGATCACGGCCGACGGCGTCTCGGGCACGCGAGCAGCGGATGCCGGCGGGCAGCAGGTGTCCGCGCCTCTCCCCGCCGTGATCTCGATCACCGAGGCACTCCCGGATGCCCGGTTCCCGAACTTCAAGGGCATCATGGCGGCGAAGAAGAAGCCGCTCGAGGTGCTCTCCCTCGCCGACCTCGATGTGTCGGCTGACCCGGCGACGGCTCCGCGCACGATCATGACCGCGGTGTCGGAGAAGCCCGCGCGGGCTGCGGGCGTGAAGATCACCGACGAGGGTGATGCCGCCGAGAAGCTCGTCGAATTCCTCGTGCAGAACAGGCTGGTGTGAGATGTCGTATCCCGAGAACCCCATTCTCGTCCTCGTCGATGTCACCCCGTCGGGCGATGCCGCGACCAGCACGGCGGCGCTGATCGGCGCGGCCTCGACGATCGGTTCACCCGTCACGCTGGTGGTCGGCGGCTCGCAGGCGGCGGTCGATACTGCGGCTGCGGCGGGCGCCTCCGTCGTGCTGACAGCCGACGGGGATGCCGGCGCGCTCTCGGTGCCGATCGTCGACGCGCTGCAGACGGCGTTCGCCCAGGTGCAGCCGGATGCCGTGCTCATCTCGAACTCGATCTCGGGCCGCGACGTCGCCGGTCGTTTCGCTGTGCGCACGAAGAGCGCCCTCGCGGTCGACGCGGTGGGAGTCTCCCGCGACGACGAGGGCATCATCGCGCATCACTCCGTCTACGGCGGTTCGTACCTCGTCGACGCGGCGGCCACCTTCGGTGCGCTCGTGGTGACCCTCCGCCAGGGTGCGGTCGACGCGCGGGCCGAGGCAGTGGCGCAGCCGTCGGTCGAGGCGCTCGCCGTGACGGCATCCGGTGCGGTCGCGGCGACGGCCGGTCCTGTCGAGGCCGCCGAGGTGGCGTCGTCCCGACCCGATCTCCGTGGGGCGACCAAGGTCGTCTCGGGCGGCCGTGGCCTGGCCTCGAAGGAGAAGTTCGTTCTTGTCGAAGAGCTCGCCGACGCCCTCGGGGCGGCCGTCGGAGCCTCGCGGGCGGCGGTGGATGCCGGCTACATCCCGCAGTCGTATCAGGTCGGGCAGACCGGTGTATCGGTTTCGCCACAGCTGTATGTCGCTCTCGGCATATCCGGCGCGATCCAGCACCGCGCCGGCATGCAGACGGCGAAGAACATCGTCGCGATCAACAAGGACGGCGACGCGCCGATCTTCGACGTCGCGGACTTCGGCATCGTCGGCGACCTGTTCACGGTCGTGCCCCAGGTGATCGCCGCCCTCGAGGCGCGGAAGAAGTAGCCATGGCGGCCCTTCGGCAGGCTCAGGGACCCAACAAGCTGCGACGCGGTCTCCCGCGTGTGCCCGGGGGCGAGGCCTGGCCGCCCGCGGATGCCGGGGGTGTGGTCGAGGACGCGGCTCCCGATGTGGAACCGAAGGGTGTTCCGGAGGCCGTGGCGGATGCCGCGGCGGAAGCGGATGCCGTGCGGGGAGCGGATGCCGTGGCCCACGGCGTTGTCGCCGACGCTGGGCGCGCGCAGGGCGTGACCGTCCCGGCACCGGTGGGCGCGGCATCCGCAATCCGACGTGGTCTGCCTCGCGTCGCCGGGGGAGAACCGTGGCCTCCCGCCGCCCTCCCCGCCGCCC
>NZ_JXRU01000027.1 GCF_000967865.1 Microbacterium sp. SA39 | reverse complement strand
CGGTCGGATCGGGGTGCGCAGGATCAACGGTTCTTCACGATCGGGCGGCTCCGCAACGGGCTGCACGCGGTGCGGGGCAACGTGCTCCCCGATGTCGCGGCACAGATACAGGCCGTGTTCGACGCCTACGGCAACCCCAAGACCGACGGAGCCCCGCAACCCGGAGTGCAATTCGAAGACAGCGAAGGTGCCGGTGCGGGATACGGCCCGGGTGCGGGGAACGACGCCGGTTCAGGTGCGGGCTGGCCCAGCGACGACGATGCCGCGGGGAATGCCACCGATGCAGGTTCCGGTACGACCGCTGGCACAGGTTTCGGCGCGACCGGGGGTGCGAACGCTGCCGGTGATAAGGCCTTCGCCTCTGGCGGTGACTTCCCTCCCGACGGGTTCACCCGCTCCGAAGGGGCCGTTCCCCCAGACGAGCCAGAGCCGCCCGACCGGCGCTCCGCCGGGCAGAAACGACACGATGCCCTGGCCGCGGCGTTCAGTATCGCGGCGCGGCACAAGGAGATGCCGTCTCTGGGTGGGGCGTCGCCGACGCTGGTCGTGCACGTGGATGCGAAAGACCTCGCCGCAGGCAGGGGATGGGCGACCCTTGCCGGGTCACAGTCCCCGATCCCGTTGCACGTCGCCGCACACACCGCCTGCACCGGGACCATTCAACGGGTGCTGTTCGACGAAGGCCGCATCGTGGGCATCAGTGTCACCGACCGGGTGTTCACCGTCCACCAGCGACGAGCGATCATCGCCCGCGACAAGGAATGCCTCATCCCCGGATGCCACGTCCCCGCATCCTGGTGCGAGATCCACCACGTCACCGAACACGCCCGCGGCGGACCGACCCATACCGACAACGGGGTCCCGTTGTGCTGGTGGCACCACCGATCCCTCGACACGTCCGGGTGGGAGATCCGCATGAACAACGGTGTCCCCGAAATTCGCGGACCCGCCTGGTGGGACCCCCACGGCCACTGGCGCACACCACGACCGAGCATCCCCCGACACCTCGCCACCGCATGAACCGATCCGCACCGGTACACCGTGACGTCGTCCGTATCTGATGGCGCATGCGCCCGCCGATCATTTCTAGCCGCTCACGCCGCACGTCGAGACATCAGTCGGTGCGGCGGCGACGACGCTGGTCGTCACAGTGGTCCAGCCCCGAGCGGTACCTGCGGGAATGCCGGCGTATCCATCGAGGGTCACCTGCCGCTCGCCGATGTACCGTCCGGTTTCGGGATCGACGATGAGGTCGTAGCGGACGTTGTCAGCCCTTTCCAGGCGGCCGATCGCGATTCCGGTGGTTCCATTGAGGGTGGCTTGGTCTTCGACGATCTCCACGCCCGGAATCCGGGCCGCGGCCTGATACAGCGCGGCGCGGAAGTCAGCGGGAACCGTGCCTGCCCGCAGCACATCCATGATCCATCCGAGCGCCTGTCCGTCGCGCGATTGGCCGGAGTTCCCGTTCAGTTCGTAGATGCTGTCGAGGAGTTGGCGCGGGTCCCTCGGGAGAGCGTCGTAGTCATCACTCCGGCTCATCCCTTGGTGATATCCGCCGAAGCTGCCGCCTCCCGGTGTGATGCCGCCGGAGAAGAAACGGATGGTGTGCGCGTCGTGCTCGTCGCGGATCGCGAGCTCTTCGTTCGCGAATATCTCCGATCTGGGGCCGAAGGTCTGCACGGGTGCTCGCATGCATTGGATCCACACCCAGTCATCGCTGCGATCTGCGGGGATGTAGAGCTCGTCATGATACGACTCCAGCGCGGACACCATGTCGGAGTCCTGGACGTTCCCGTCGTCCTCGTCTCTGATCCGCTCGGCGTCCTCTTCCAGCGTTCCCGTCACGGAGAAGACGCCGTCGGTTCGGACGGACAGGTACTGCCCTGGGCCTACGACCGGGTCGCTGACCTCGATTGCGGCGACCGCTGCGGAGTTGAGCACGCTAGCGGCAGCAGGGTCGGCTCCCGCGTTCCACCCGGCGAATCCCAGCACGTTCGTGGCCGCGAGCGCGACGGTCAGACACGTGGCTCCGAGGACGGAGAACCCTGCCCAGGCCACGGTGCGCCGGCGGCGCCGAACTCTTTCCGGCGCGAACCTCGCGTCTTCACCCAGCTTCGAGAAGAGCGCGACGGGGATCTCGCCGTCGATGTGGGAGAGGAGCGCGGCTCGCCCGTGTTCCAGCGCTTGTCGGCTCGGCTCGCGCGTCCGGTCACGCGTGCTTCGGAGCAGCGTCAACTCGTCCATGATCCGTCTCCTGTTCGATGAGGGGAAGTCCGGCAGCGCGGCGCAGATGCCGCCTCGCCCGGCTCAGTCGTGAGCGCACCGTGCCGATCGGCACCTGCATGGCAGAGGCGATCGACGCGTAGTCGAGGTCGCTCCAGGCGTAGAGCAGGAGAGTGTCGCGGTCTGCTTTCGAGAGCCGACGAAGAGCCTTCGTGAGGCGACGAGCGAGGCGTTCCGCATCGATGCGCGCGCCTGCCTGTTCGATTAAGTCCGGAACGATCTGCGCCGCGAGATCAGCCGACACGCCCTTCCACGCGATGGCCTCCACTCGAACATGCTTACGCATGAGCCGCGTGGCTATGCCGAGCAGCCACGGCCGCGCATTCAGCACTGTGACGTCGTACGCCGAGCGCCGCTCGAAGGCCACCAAGAACGTCTCCGCCATCACATCTTCCGCAGCGTGATCGCCGAGACGTTGCGCCGCGTACCGGTAGATCGATGTTGCATGACGGCCATACAGCGTCTCGAAGACAGCGGGCTCGCGTATCGAGCGTTCAATCACCTCGTTGTCTTGGCTCACATCCGTATTGCTCGATTCTGTCGATTGAGTTCGCACCAATCTTGCCTGCAGGTGCGGCACGGCCTTACTCAGTCGACTCCGGGGAAGTCCTGCGACAATCAGCACGTGACCGTCATGCCGCCCAGGAACACCGCCAACGCGCAGCGCACGAGCAACGCCCTCGGCCGGTTCGCCTCGCCGGTCATCCTGCTCGCACTGATGTGGCTCGTCCAGATCGTCGACGCGATCCTGCCCGGCTCGTTCACCGGTTTCGGCCTGCGGTCGTGGGATCTCTCCGGACTCGGCGGCATCGTGTTGGCTCCTCTGCTGCATGCGAACTGGGCCCACCTCATCGCCAACTCGGTGCCGTTCCTCGTGCTCGGCTGCCTGGTCGCCGTCGAAGGCGCGCGGCGTTTCTGGGCCGTCACGGCGATCATCGCGATCGTCGGCGGCATCGGCACGTGGGTGTTCAACGCGCCGGGCACGCTCACTGTCGGCGCTTCCGGACTCGTGTTCGGCTACTTCGGCTACGTCGTGCTGCGCGCCTTCGCTTCCGGGCGGGTCGCGCACCGCATCCTGTACGCCGTGATCGCCATCGTCGTCGTCGCGCTCTATGGCGGCACGATGCTCGCCGGCGTCTTCGGTGTCGCCGAGGGCGTGTCCTGGCAAGGCCATCTGTTCGGTGCGATCGGTGGCGGTGTCGCCGCTCTTGCCAGCCGTCGCCGTCCGGATCGCGACGCCCTCACCCGATGACTGCCCGGCGGGCCGCTCCCGGTAGAACGTCTGCCGGCCGAGGACGAACAAAGCCGAAAAGCGCACAGCCGCGAAGATCCCGCAGTTCGGGCGCGGCACGCGTGAAACGCCGCAAGCCCGGGGCGCGAAAGCAGGCTGCCCTCCGCCTGCGTCGTCGACGGATGCTGCGCCGCATTCTGGCCTGGACGGGCGCAGTCGCCTTCGCTGCAGCGTTCCTGGTCCTCATCCCGCTCGGGCTGGCCCGTGAGCCCGCGGCGATCTGCATCGACGACCCGGCGACCTTCCCGGAGGCGGGCGTCGAAGGGTGGAGCGGCGAACAGCTCGAGAATGCGGCGACGATCGTGACCACGGCATCCGCTCTGGGCTTCGGGCGCGACGGCCAGATCCTCGGCGTCATGACGGCCATGGGCGAGAGCAGCCTGCGCAACATCGATTACGGGGATTGGGAGACGCGCGGCTTCACCAATCCCGACGGTACGCGGACGACGAGCATCGGCCTCTTCCAGCAGCAGGAGTGGTGGGGCACCGTCGAGGCGCGGATGGACCCCGCCACCTCGGCCACCCTGTTCTTCGAGCGGCTGGGACGGCTGCCCGACTGGCAGCAGCTGCCGCCGTCGCATGCGATCCACCGGGTCCAGGTGAACACGGATCGCGACTACTACGCGCGATTCCAGGAGGATGCCGCGACGATCGTCGACACCCTCGCCGGCGCGTGTGTCGCCGGCCGCGCCTAAGCTGAACCCGTGGCGAGAAGCATCTATGTGACCTCGGCCGAAGGCCATACCGGAAAGTCGACGATCGCCCTCGGGGCGCTCGACGCTCTGATGCGCGTGTCGCCCCGGGTGGGGGTGTTCCGCCCGATCGCCCGGTCCGTCACCGAGCGCGACGAGATCCTCGACCTGATGCTCGCGCACGACGGGGTGCACCTCGACTACGAGGACTGCATCGGCGTCACCTACGACGATGTGCGCAGCGATCCCGACGCAGCGCTGTCGACGATCGTGGCGCGCTTCAAGGCCGTCGAAGCGCAGTGCGACGCGGTGGTCATCATCGGCAGCGACTACACCGACGTCGCGAGCCCGGCGGAGCTCGGCTACAACGCGCGCATCGCCGCGAATCTCGCCGCCCCCGTGCTGCTGGTCCTCAGCGGACGCGATCAGCAGCGGCAGGCCGAGCAGCTCGGCACGACGACCGCGCGCGCGGCATCCGGCGTGAGCAAGATCGCTTCCCTCGCCCTTTCCGAGCTCGCGGAAGAGCGGGCCGAGCTGTTCGCCGTCGTCGTCAACCGTGCCGATCCCGGGGCTCTCGACGAGATCATCGCCGAAGTCTCGGCAGCGCTGCCGCAGGACGGGACCCCGGTGTGGGCGATCCCGGAGGACCGCAATCTCGTCGCTCCCTCGATCCGCAGCATCCTCACCGCCGTCGACGGGAAGCTGCTCAAGGGCGACGACGACCGGCTCGGGCGCGAAGCGCTCACCATCGTCGTCGCGGGGATGTCGATGGTGAACGTGCTTCCGCGGCTGACCGAGGAGGCGGTCGTGGTGATCCCCGCCGACCGCACCGAAGTGCTGCTCGCCGCGCTGCTCGCGGATTCCTCCGGCACGTTCCCGCGCATCGCCGGCATCATCCTCAACGGTCCGTTCCCGCTGCCGGACCCGATCGTGCAGCTCCTCGACGGATTCTCGTCATCGGTCCCGATCATCACGACCGACCTCGGCACGTACGACACCGCGGTGCGGGTCATGGGAACGCGCGGTCGCATCTCCGCAGATTCCCGCTCGCGCTACGACCGCGCCCTCGGTCTCTTCCAGACGCACGTCGACATCGTCGAGCTCACCACGCAGCTCGGTCTCGCCGAGTCGCGCGTCGTCACGCCGCTGATGTTCGAGTACGGCCTCATCGAGCGCGCCCGCGCCGATCGGCGGCGCATCGTCCTCCCCGAGGGCGACGACGACCGCATCCTCCGTGCGGCCGCGACCCTGATCGCCCGGGAGGTCGCCGATCTCACGATCCTCGGCGACGAGGCCGCTGTGCGTGCGCGCGCCATCGAGCTCGGTGTGGACATCGCCGCGGCGCAGGTCATCAGCACCACCGATCCCGAACTGGTCGAGCGGTTCGCTGCGGAGTACGCGCGACTGCGCGCGCACAAGGGCATCACCCTCGCTCAGGCCGCCGACACGGTCACCGACGTGTCGTATTTCGGCACGATGATGGTGCATCTGGGGCTCGCCGACGGCATGGTCTCGGGTGCTGCGCACACCACGGCGCACACGATCCGTCCGTCCTTCGAGATCATCAAGACGAAGCCGGGAGTCAATGTGGTCTCCAGCGTGTTCCTGATGGCGCTGGCCGACCGCGTGCTCGTCTACGGCGACTGCGCCGTGATCCCCGATCCGACGAGCGAGCAGCTGGCCGACATCGCCATCTCCTCGGCCGCGACGGCACAGCATTTCGGCATCGAGCCGCGCGTCGCGATGCTGTCGTACTCGACGGGGGAATCGGGATCCGGCGCCGACGTCGACAAGGTGCGCGCGGCCACCGCCCTCGTGCGCGAGCGGGCGCCCGAGCTGCTGGTGGAGGGGCCGATCCAGTACGACGCCGCCGCTGACGCCGCCGTCGCGAAGGCGAAGCTGCCCGACTCGGCAGTCGCCGGCCGAGCGACCGTGTTCGTGTTCCCCGACCTCAACACGGGCAACAACACCTACAAGGCGGTGCAGCGGTCGGCGGGCGCCGTTGCGATCGGCCCGGTGCTGCAGGGCCTCAACAAGCCCATCAACGACCTCTCGCGCGGTGCACTCGTCGACGACATCGTCAACACGGTCGCCATCACGGCGATCCAGGCGCAGCAATAGGGCTCGCGTCCACCTCCGCCCGAACCGGTGTGCTACGGAAGTGCTACACTATCGGCATGAAGACGATCAGTCAGCGCGAACTCCGCAACGAGAACGCGAGCATCATCGATGAGGTGGAACTCGGCGAGACCTTCACGGTCACCCGTCGTGGCGCCCCCGTCGCGAGCCTGACGCCCTACACGGGCGACGCGGGTCTGCGATGCGTCAAGCCCGCGCGAAACCGCCTGGATCCGTCCAAGCTGAGACGATCCGATGTCGCGATCCCGACGGCCGAAGTTCTCGACGACCTGCGGGGAGATCGGTGAGCCGCTGGTACATCGACACGTCCGCCGCGTTGAAGCTGATCGTGAACGAGGAGGAGTCGGACGCACTCGCGGCTGCCATCGCTGGCGAGCAGCCCGACCTCGTGGCGTGCTATCTGCTCGAGACCGAGCTGCGGCGTTCCGCGCATTCGCACGACCTCGCCCAGACAGACGTCACCGACCTTCTCGACGGCGTGAGCCTGTATGAAGTGCCGCCGGGGCTCTTCCGGGAAGCAGGACTGCTCCCCGGGCGAGGGCTGCGCTCACTGGATGCGTTGCATGTCGCAGCGGCGGTCGCCATCGGTGTGGATCGGATTCTGACCTACGACCTGCGGATGGCGGAGGCCGCGCTCGCCATGGGCGTGCGGCCGCATGCGCCAGGACAGCACGCCGGAGGCAAGGCATGAGCGCGATCCTCGTCATCAACAGCGGATCCTCCTCGCTGAAGTACAGCCTCATGGACGTCGACACCGAGAACGAGCTCGCGAGCGGACTCATCGAACGGATCGGCCAGGACGCCAGCCCGGTCTCGCACACCGTCCGTCCGGACACGGAAGCGGATGCCGTGGCGACGATGCTCGACGCGACCTACCGCACCGAGCAACCGATCGCCGACCATCACGATGCCTTCGCGGTCATGCTCGCCCAGTTCGCCGCGCACGGTCCGTCGCTGGACGAGCAGCCGCCGGTCGCCGTCGGGCACCGGGTCGTGCACGGCGGCGCCCGCTTCTTCGCGCCGACCCTGATCGACGACGACGTCGAGCGCCAGATCGATGAGCTCGCCGTCCTCGCTCCGCTGCACAACCCGGCGAACCTCGCGGGGATCCGAGCCGCTCGAACCGCGTTCACCGACGTGCCGCACGTCGCCGTGTTCGACACCGCGTTCCATCAGACCTTGCCGCCGGCGGCCTACACGTACGCGATCGACGCCGAACTCGCGGCCGAGCACCGGGTGCGCCGCTACGGCTTCCACGGCACCAGTCATCAGTATGTGAGCGAGAAGGCGGCGGCGTTCCTCGGCCGCGACCTGGCCGACCTCCGCCAGATCGTCTTCCACCTCGGCAACGGTGCATCGGTCACCGCGATCGACGGCGGTCGTTCCGTCGAGACGTCGATGGGCCTGACTCCGCTCGAGGGTCTGGTGATGGGCACGCGCTCGGGCGACCTGGATCCCGCAGTTCTCGTGCATCTCTCCCGCCGAGCAGACCTTTCGATCGACGACCTCGACGCGCTGCTCAACAGCCGGAGCGGTCTCCTCGGCCTCGCCGGGCGCAGCGACATGCGCGACATCCTCGCCGGCGTCGATGCCGGGGATGCCTCGGCGATGCTGGCCTTCGACGTCTACATCCATCGTCTGCGCGCCTACGCCGGCGCCTACATCGCGCAGCTCGGCGGTGTGGACGTGGTCTCGTTCACCGCCGGCGTCGGCGAGAACGCCGCGCGGGTCAGATCCGAGGCACTGGCGACCCTCGGATTCGCCGGTGTCGAGGTCGATCCGACCCGCAACGAGGCACGCGATCGCGGCGTCCGCGTGATCTCCTCCGACACCTCCAGGGTCAAGGTTCTGGTGGTTCCGACGAACGAGGAACTGCAGATCGCCCGTCAGACCGCAGAGCTCCTCTGATCCGAAGCCGCGCCGGGGTTACCCGAGTGCGCCGCACGCCATTACGCTTGCACAGTGGCACGGAGAGGTGCCGGACAATCATCGCCCTTCTCCTGGAGGCTCCTGTGCCAGAAGCCCTGCCCGATCTGCTCCGCGCCGACGGTGTGCTCTTCGACCTCGACGGCGTGCTCACGCCGACGGCGGAGGTGCACATGCGGGCGTGGAAGGTCGTCTTCGATGACGTCTTCGAGCGGTGGGGGATCGCGCCTCCGTACACGGATGCCGACTACTACGACTATGTCGACGGCAAGAAGCGCTATGACGGCGTCGCGACTCTGATGCAGAGCCGCAACGTCGAGGTTCCCTGGGGCGACGTCGACGACGATCCGGCGGCCGAGACCGTCTGCGGCATCGGCAACCGCAAGAACGCCGCCTTCGCGATCTCGCTCCGGAGCGAGGGCATCGCCCCGTACCCCGGGTCGCTCGCGCTCGTCGAGAAGCTGCACGCCGCCGGAGTTCCCCTCGGCGTCGTGTCGAGCTCGAAGAACGCCGAAGAGGTGCTCGCCGCCGCCGGCATCCGCTCGTTCTTCCGCATCGTGGTCGATGGCGTCGTCGCGGAGCGCGATCGCCTCGCCTCGAAGCCCGCCGCCGACATGTTCGCGGCCGGCGCCGCCGCACTCGGCGTCGACCCGGCACGTGCGGTCGCCATCGAGGATGCCACCTCCGGCGCAGCATCCGCCGCCGCAGCCGGTTTCGCGACCGTCATCGGGGTGGACCGCGGCACGGGTGCCGATGCTCTGCGCAAGGCCGGCGCGACCGTCGTCGTCGACGACCTCGACGCCTTCCTCCCCGAAACCCGCACCGACAGCCCGGAGAACGCATGCGACGTACTGAGCGACCGGAGGGAGTCGAAGTGATCGACCGCGACCGCTTCCCCGTCGACCCGTGGCGTCTCATCGAGACGAGCTATTCCGAAGAGGGCGTGGGGGAGACCCTGTTCTCCGTCGGGAACGGCTATCTCGGCCTTCGTGGCAACCACATCGAGGGCCGCGGTGCCCATGAGCATGGCACCTTCATCAACGGACTGCACGAGACCTGGCCGATCCGTCACGCCGAGCAGGCGTACGGCTTCGCCGAGGTCGGGCAGACCATCGTCAACGCCCCCGACGCGAAGGTGATGCGCGTCTACGTCGACGACGAGCCGATGTCGTTCGACGAGGCGGACGTGCGCGAGTACCAGCGCACCCTCGACATGCGCACCGGCGTGCTCGAGCGTCTCGTCGTCTGGGAGACGCCGTCGGGCAAGCGCGTGCGCATCCGCGACGAGCGCATCGTGAGCTTCGAGGAGCGGCACCTCGCGATCCTCCGTCTCGAGGTCACGGTCGAGAACTCCGACGCACCGGTGACGATCAGCTGTCAGCTGCTGAACCGACAGGACGGCGGGAACGTCTACGCCGGAACCCCGAAGCCGGCGCAGAAGAAGGCCGGTTTCGATCCGCGCAAGGCCGAGAAGATCGCCGACCGCGTGCTCGAGCCGAACGAATACTGGCAGGACGGCCTCCGTGCCGCACTGTCGTACGAGGTCGCCGACTCCGGCATGACCGTCGCCGTCGTGGCGGACCACATCATCGAGACCGAGAACGAGTACAGCGCTCGCCGCCTCATCGAACCCGACATCGCCAAGAACGTGTTCCGCGTGCAGGCGAAGGCCGGTGTCCCGATCAGGATCACGAAGCTGGTCAGCTATCACACCTCGCGGGGTGTTCCGCCGCGCGAGCTCGTCGACCGCTGCCGTCGCTCGCTCGACCGGGTGGCCGTGGAGGGCGTCGAGACGCAGTTCCGTCGGCAGGAGGAATGGCTCGCCGCGTTCTGGGAGCGCAGCGACGTGCAGATCGGCGGTCGCGACGACATCCAGCAGGCGACCCGCTGGTGCCTGCTGCAACTCGCACAGGCGTCTGCCCGAGCCGACGGCACGGGCGTTCCGGCGAAGGGCGTGTCCGGCTCAGGGTACAGCGGCCACTACTTCTGGGACACCGAGATCTACGTGCTCCCGTTCCTCACCTACACGTCGCCGCAGTGGGCGCGCAACGCGCTCCGCGCCCGCGTGCAGATGCTCCCGGCCGCACGTCGCCGGGCGGCGCAGCTCAACGAGGCGGGGGCCCTGTTCCCCTGGCGCACGATCAACGGCGAGGAGGCCTCGGCCTACTATGCCGCCGGCACCGCGCAGTACCACATCAACGCCGACGTGAGCTTCGCGCTCGGCAAGTACGTGCGGGCCACGGGCGACGACGACTTCCTGCGGCGCGAGGGCGCCGACATCGCGATCGAGACCGCACGACTCTGGGCGACCCTCGGTTTCTGGCGGAGCTCGAGGCCCGCATCGGAGCCCCTGACGGGCGAGATCATCGAGACGTTCCACATCCACGGCGTCACCGGGCCCGACGAGTACACGACCGTGGTCAACGACAACCTCTACACGAACGTGATGGCGCGCTACAACCTCCGCTATGCGGCGCGCATCGTCCGGGAGATCCAGGAGACCTACCCGGACGAGTACACCCGGCTCGTCGAGCGCACCGGCCTCGGATCGGGCGAGGCCGAGGCGTGGGAGCGCGCCGCAGAGGCGATGTTCATCCCATACAGCGAGAGCCTCGGCATCCACCCGCAGGACTCGCTGTTCCTGGAGCGGGAGGTCTGGGACCTGGCACAGACACCGGCGGACCAGCGTCCGCTGCTGCTGCACTTCCACCCGCTGGTGATCTACCGGTTCCAGGTGCTCAAGCAGGCGGATGTCGTGCTCGCGCTCTTCCTGCAGGGCAATCACTTCACGCCGGAGGAGAAGCGGGCCGACTTCGACTACTACGACCCGCTGACCACCGGCGACTCGACCCTGTCGGCCGTCGTGCAGTCGATCCTCGCGGCCGAGGTCGGGTATCAGGACCTCGCCCAGCGCTACTTCGAACAGTCCCTGTTCGTCGACCTGCACGACCTGCACCACAACGCGGCTGACGGCGTGCATGTGGCCTCGGCCGGCGGGGTGTGGACGGCGCTGGTGTGCGGCTTCGGCGGCATGCGTGACTACGCCGGTGAACTCAGCTTCGACCCGCGGCTGCCCGCGGCCTGGCCGTCGCTGTCGTTCCCGCTGCAGTGGCAGGGATCGGAACTGCAGGTCACCGTGACGAAGGACGAGTTGCAGCTGCGGGTGCGCAGCGGTGCTCCCGTGCCCTTCACGGTGCGCGACACTGCCTACATCGCCACGGTCGACGAGGCAGTCGTGGTGCCGCTGGCCGATCAGGGCCCGCTGATCCCCGGACGACCGACGCTGCGGCAGTTCGCCGACGCCCTGCGCGAGGACGGAACGCGGCTCTCCGCGTCCGTTCCGGTGATCACGACGGCGATCCCGATCATCGAGTCCGTCGACTGATCGGGCGACCCGCCGAACGTCGGTGGCACGCCGTAGGCTGTTGAGGTGACCACAGCCCTCTATCGCCGCTACCGGCCCGAGACGTTCGGCGAGATGATCGGGCAGTCGCAGGTGACCGACCCGCTGATGACCGCGCTGCGCGGAGACCGCGTCGGTCACGCCTACCTCTTCTCCGGCCCGCGCGGCTGCGGCAAGACGACATCGGCGCGCATCCTCGCCCGCTGCCTGAACTGTGCGGAAGGGCCGACCGATACGCCGTGCGGCACCTGCGACAGCTGCGTCGAGCTGTCCCGCGCCGGCGGGGGGTCGCTCGACGTGGTCGAGATCGACGCCGCGAGTCACAACGGCGTCGACGACGCGCGCGACCTGCGCGAGCGTGCCACCTTCGCACCGAGTCGCGACCGCTACAAGATCTTCATCCTCGACGAGGCGCACATGGTCACCCCGCAGGGGTTCAACGCCCTGCTGAAGCTCGTCGAAGAGCCGCCGGAGCACGTGAAGTTCATCTTCGCCACCACCGAGCCCGAGAAGGTGCTCGGCACCATCCGCTCGCGCACCCACCACTACCCGTTCCGGCTCGTGCCGCCCGCGGCGATGCTCGAGTACGTCGCGAAGCTCTGCGGCGAAGAGGGCGTCATCGTGGAACAGGGCGTGCTCCCGCTCGTGGTGCGCGCCGGCGGCGGCTCTCCCCGAGACACGCTGTCGCTGCTCGACCAGCTGATCGCGGGGTCCGACGCCCCCGCCGGCTCCGAGACGGTCACGGTCGGCTACGCCCGCGCCGTGTCGCTCCTCGGCTACACCCACGGCGCGCTGCTCGACGAGATCGTCGACGCGCTCGCCGCAGGTGATGCGGCTGCCGCCTTCCCGGCGATCGACCGCGTCGTGCAGACCGGACAGGACCCGCGCCGCTTCGTCGACGACCTGCTGGAGCGACTGCGCGACCTCATCGTGATCGCGGCGGTCGGAGCGGGCGCATCCGCGGTGCTCCGGGGCATCGCCGAAGACGATCTCGAGCGCATGCGCGGCCAGGCGGCGGTGTTCGGGTCGGCGCGGCTGTCGCGCACGGCCGACGTGGTCAGCGCCGCCCTCGACGACATGACCGGGGCGACGTCCCCCCGCCTTCATCTCGAACTGATGGTGGCTCGCGTCCTCGCGGCGGCGTCGGATGCTGCGGCGCAGGTTGCCGCGCCGGGGAACCCGCCGGTCGCCGCGACTGCACCCGTGACCCGTGACAAGGCGCCTGCCGCTGCCGCCGCCCCCGCCCCCGCGCCCGAACCTGCTCCCTCCTCCGCGACGGTGCAGCCGGACACGGGCACGCAGTCCGTCGAGGAGGCGCCGAGTGGCGAGCCGACCGCAACGACGACTTCGGATGCCGTTGCTGCGCCCGCCGTCGTCACGAAGTCGCCGGATGCCGCTGTTGAGCCCGCCCCTGCGGCATCTGCTCAGGCCGCCCCTGGCGCCCAGGTGACCCTCGCGAGCATCCTCGCGTCCTGGCCCGCCGTGCTCACGAGACTCGAGGGGATCAGCCGCACCTCGTGGCTGCTCGCGACCGCCGTGCAGCCGCTGGCCTTCGTCACCGAGAGCGATGTGCTGACGCTCGGCTTCACGAGCCAGCACGACGTGGCGAAGTTCAAGGGCACGACGCCGGGCGCAGGTCCCTCCGATCACCTGCGCACCGCGATCGAGCAGGAACTCGGAGTGCGGGTGAAGTACATCCCGGCGCCGATGCCTTCGGTCGGTTCACCGCGTCAGGCCGCCACCGCCGCGCCCCCGGCGTCGTCCGATTCGGCACCCGCATCGGAGCCTGCGTCAGCGGGTTCGTCCCGCCCTCAGGTCCGTGCCGCGTCGGCATCCTCCGCGTCCTCCGTGACGGAATGGGCCGTCGCGTCCATCCCGACCGCCGCCGAGCCGCAGAGCGAGCCACCGGCACCGGCATCTCCACTTCCGGTCGACGAGGAACCCGAAGAGGTGGAAGCCGCGGCATCCGCTCCGGTTCCACCGACCGACGGCGCTGTCGACCGTGACGAGCCGCCGCTGCCCGGCGATGACGACGCTCCGTTCGACGACGAGCCGCCATACGACCCCTCGTACGAGCCACGTGCAGCGGGCCCGACACCGACGAACGCACCCCGGAATGCGCCGACGTCGCCTGCGCCGGCCGCAGCTGCCCCGGCCGCCCCGCGGGTGCAGCGCGCCTCGTCCGCTGCTCCCGCGGTCACTGAGCGCGCGCCTTCCCGTGGGGGAGTGCAGCGCTACGGCGAGGCCGTCATCCGCCAGGTGCTCGGTGCGACGTTCGTGCGCGAAGAGCCCTATGAGCCCCCGACGAGGTTCTCCTGATGTACGACGGCATCGTTCAAGAACTGATCGACGAATTCGGTCGCCTTCCCGGCATCGGTCCGAAGTCCGCACAGCGCATCACGTTCCACATCCTGCAGACGCCGACCTTCGACGTCGCCCGGCTCGCCGAGCTGCTGTCGGAGATCCGCCTCCGGGTGCGGTTCTGCGAGGTGTGCGGCAACGTCGCCGAGCAGGAGCGCTGCGCCATCTGCCGCGACCCGCGCCGCAGCCAGGCCCTGATCTGTGTGGTCGAAGATGCGAAGGACGTCGCGGCCATCGAGCGCACGCGCGAGTTCCGCGGCCTGTACCACGTGCTCGGCGGCGTGATCAGTCCGATCGCCGGCGTCGGGCCCGATGATCTGCGCATCGCCCAGTTGATGACCCGCCTTGCTGACGGTTCCGTGCAGGAGGTCATCCTCGCGACCAACCCCAACCTCGAGGGCGAGGCGACGGCCAGCTATCTCAGCAGGCTCCTGACAACGATGCAGATCACGGTGTCGAGGCTGGCGTCGGGTCTGCCGGTCGGCGGCGACCTCGAGTACGCCGACGAGGTCACGCTCGGTCGCGCCTTCGAGGGCCGGCGCGTCCTGTGAACCCCGACGGGGGCTTCTCCCGTCGCGGCTGGCTGCTCTTCGGGGCTATGGCGCTGCTCTGGGGTGTGCCCTATCTCTTCATCAGCATCGCCGTCGAGTCGCTCTCGCCGCCCGCCATCGTGGCGGGGCGCACCCTCATCGCGGCGCTGCTGCTGCTGCCGTTCGCCTTCCGTGGTGGAGCGCTGCGCACCGCATGGAGGCACTGGCCCTGGGTGCTCGCCTTCGGCCTGGTCGAGATGGCGGGTCCCTTCGTGCTCCTGGGGCACGCCGAGATCACGCTCCCCTCGGGGATGACGGGCCTGCTCGTCGCCACGGTGCCGCTGTTCGCAGCCCTGATCGCACTCGGCGGAGGCGACCGCGGAGTGCTGAAGCCCGCCCGCGGCATCGGCCTGCTCGTCGGATTCATCGGTGTCGCGGTCGTCGTCGCCGGCCCTGGTCTCTTCGGCGGCGAGATCAGTCTGCTCGCTGCGGGCGAGGTGCTGCTGGTCGCCGTCCTGTATGCGATCGCTCCGTTCATCGTGATGCGCAAGCTCGCCGATGTGCCCTCTCTCGGCACGATCACGCTGTCGCTGCTGATGATCGGCATCCTCTACCTGCCGATCGGCATCCTCACCCAGCGCGAGGTCCCGACGTTGCCGTCGATCGGTGCGCTTCTCGCTCTCGCGGTGATCTGCACGGCGGTCGCCTTCCTGGCCTTCTTCGCGCTCATCCGCGAGGTGGGTCCGGTGCGCGCACCGCTCTTCACCTACGTCAATCCGGTGGTGGCGATCCTCCTCGGAGCGATCGTGCTCGCCGAGCCGCTGACGCCTGGCCTGCTCATCGGCTTCCCGCTGATCATCGCCGGATGCTGGTTCGCGGCGACCGGCGGGCGTCTGCGGCCCGCACGCGTCACGCCCGGGTCAACTCCCGAAGCCGCCGATCCGCCTGCGGCCGCGTCGCTTCCTCCCGCCCCGTGACCGCCTCCTGCCGCGACGACACATGCGCGGCAGGGTATACGGACGAATCGTAGAATGAGCGGTGGGCGGATCCGCCCGTCATCCCAGGGAGTGAACGTGGCCCTCATCGTGCAGAAGTACGGCGGCTCGTCGGTCGCCGACGCAGAGAGCATCAAGCGCGTCGCCAAGCGCGTCGTCGACACACGTCGTGCGGGCCACGACGTGGTCGTCGCCGTCAGTGCGATGGGCGACACGACCGACGAACTCCTCGACCTCGCGAACGAGGTCGCTCCGATCCCGGCGCCGCGCGAACTCGACATGCTGCTCTCCAGCGGTGAGCGCATCTCGATGGCGCTGCTGGCGATGGCCATCCACTCGATGGGATTCGAGGCGCGATCCTTCACGGGCAGCCAGGCCGGCATGATCACCGACTCCCAGCACGGTGCCGCACGCATCGTCGATGTGACGCCCGTGCGGCTCCGCGAAGCCCTCGACGAGGGCGCGATCGTCATCGTCGCCGGGTTCCAGGGCTTCAACCGCGACACCCGCGACATCACGACGCTCGGCCGCGGCGGGTCCGACACCACCGCCGTCGCGCTGGCGGCCGCGCTCGGCGCCGACGTGTGCGAGATCTACAGCGATGTCGACGGCATCTACACGGCCGATCCCCGCGTGATCCCGAAGGCGCAGAAGCTCGATCACGTCTCGACCGAAGAGATGCTGGAGCTCGCGGCCAACGGGGCCAAGGTGCTCTACATCCGCGCCGTCGAATATGCACGCCGTCACGGCGTTCTCATCCACTCCCGGTCGACATTCTCGTCCGCCGAGGGTACGTACGTTCTGGGCGAGGGGATGAAGAACCCGCGCGAAGCAGAGGGAGCAGTCATGGAAGAACCGATCGTCGCCGGTGTGGCCACCGATTTCAGCCATGCCAAGATCACCGTCGCCGGTGTGCCCGACGTCCCGGGCAAGGCGGCCGAGATCTTCAAGATCGTGGCCCGCTCCGGCGCCAACGTCGACATGATCGTGCAGAACGTCTCCGCCACCGGACGCACCGACATCTCGTTCACCGTCCCGAAGGCGGATGCCGCAGCGGCGCTGAAGTCGCTCGCCGCCGACCAGACCGAGGTCGGCTTCCAGAACCTCATCCACGACGATCAGATCGGCAAGCTCTCGGTCGTCGGCGCCGGCATGCGCACGCACTCGGGAGTCTCCGCGACCCTGTTCGAGGCGTTGTCCGCGGGTGGCATCAACATCGAGATGATCTCCACCTCGGAGATCCGCATCTCCGTGGTGCTCCGCGGCAGCGACCTCGCCGAGGCCGCCCGCACCGTGCACACCGCCTACGGTCTGGACGGCGACTCCGAAGCCACCGTCCACGCCGGAACCGGCCGCTGACGCGCATCGCCCTCGCCTGAGTGAGGGCGCGGTAGACTCGCCGCAACCCTGACACCGGCGCCAGGCGCGGCATCCGCATCCCGACGCTGCGCCCGGCGCATCGTACGCATCATCCGCACGACGCCAAGGAACATCATGACCCGCATCTCCGATTCAGGACTCTCCGTCGCCATCGTCGGCGCCACCGGCCAGGTGGGCACCGTCATGCGCGAGATTCTCGCCGAGCGGGCGTTCCCGATCCGCGAGCTGCGGCTCTTCTCGTCTTCTCGCTCCGCAGGCACGGCGATCGAGTTCGGGGGAGCGACGGTCATCGTCGAAGACGTCGAGACGGCGGATGCCGCGGGCATCGACATCGCCCTCTTCTCGGCCGGCGCGACCGCCAGCCGGGCGTACGCTCCGCGCTTCGCGGAGGCCGGTGCCGTGGTGGTCGACAACTCCAGCGCCTGGCGGATGGACCCCGAGGTTCCGCTCGTGGTCAGCGAGGTCAACCCGCACGCCATCGACGATCGCCCCAAGGGCATCATCGCGAATCCGAACTGCACCACCATGGCGGCGATGCCCGCGCTGAAGGCGCTGCACGCCGAGGCAGGCCTCGAGCGTCTGATCGTCTCGACCTACCAGGCCGTCTCGGGCTCGGGACTCGCGGGAGCCCAGGAGCTGCTCGGTCAGGTCGAGGGCGTCCTCGCGCAGGGCGACACGCTGCGCCTCGTGCACGACGGCTCCGCCATCGATTTCCCGCAGCCCGAGAAGTACGTCGCCCCGATCGCCTTCGACGTCATCCCCTTCGCGGGCAACCTGGTCGACGATGGACTGAACGAGACCGACGAGGAGAAGAAGCTCCGCAACGAGAGCCGCAAGATCCTCGAGCTGCCCGACCTCCGCGTCGCCGGTACTTGCGTGCGCGTGCCGGTCTTCACCGGGCATTCGCTGTCCATCCACGCGGAGTTCGCGAAGGACATCACCCCCGAACGTGCCACCGAGGTGCTCGCAGCAGCCCCGGGCGTCGTGCTCGAAGAGGTTCCGACGCCGCTGCAGGCCGCGGGCAAGGATCCGAGCTTCGTCGGGCGTATCCGCGCCGACCAGTCCGCCCCCGAGGGCAAGGGGCTCGTGCTGTTCATCAGCAACGACAACCTGCGCAAGGGCGCCGCGCTCAACGCCGTGCAGATCGCCGAGGTGCTCGCCGAGCGCCTGGCGGTCATAGCCTGACGGCATCACCGCGATGCGGATCCGGTCTCACGGGTCCGCCCCGCATGGTCGGTCGTCGCGTGCCCGCGAACTAGACTGTTCTGGTGACTGAAAACGTCGATGTCGTCCTGATCGGCGGTGGCATCATGAGCGCCACCCTGGGTACTCTGCTGCACGAGCTGCAGCCGGAGTGGAAGATCGTCGCGTTCGAGCGACTCTCGGATGTGGCCCAGGAGAGCTCGAATCCGTGGAACAACGCCGGCACCGGCCACGCAGCTCTGTGCGAGCTGAACTACATGCCGCAGCAGGGTGACGCGCCGCTCGATCCCGCCAAGGCGGTGTCGATCAACGAGCAGTTCCAGCAGAGCCGCCAGTTCTGGTCGTCGCTGGTCGAGAAGGGCGTGCTCGACGAGCCGTCGACCTTCATCAATGCGACCCCGCACATGACGTTCGTGCGCGGCGAGAAGGATGTCGCGTACCTCAAGGCGCGCTACGAGGTGCTCAAGGAGCAGCCGCTGTTCGCGGGCATCGAGTACAGCGAGGACTCGCGCGTCATCAACAAGTGGGCGCCGCTCCTCATGCAGCAGCGCCGCAAGGGCGAGCCGTTCGCCGCGACCCGCGTTCCTGCCGGGACCGACGTCGACTTCGGTGCGCTCACGCACCAGCTCTTCGATCACCTCACGCACTCGGGTGTCGTGCTGCGCACGAATCACGAGGTGCGCAGACTGAAGAAGCAGAAGGACGGCGACTGGCTGGTCAAGTACCGCACAACCATCGGCCGCACTCCGAACGAGATCAAGGCACGCTTCGTCTTCGTCGGCGCCGGCGGATGGGCGCTGAAGCTGCTGCAGAACTCCGGCATCCCCGAGATCAAGGGCTACGGCGTCTTCCCGATCGGTGGGCAGTTCCTCAAGACCATGAACCCGAAGGTCGTGGAGCAGCACAAGGCGAAGGTCTACTCGCAGGCCTCGGTCGGCGCCCCGCCCATGTCGGTGCCGCACCTCGACACCCGCGTGGTCGGCGGCGAGGCCTCGCTGATGTTCGGGCCGTTCGCGACGTTCAGCCCCAAATTCCTCAAGCACGGATCGATGCTCGACATCGTGTCGCAGGTGCGCCCGCACAATCTGCTCCCGATGCTTCAGGTCGCCGTCAAGAACCCCGACCTCATCACCTATCTCGTCGGGGAGCTGCTCAAGAATCACGCGAAGAAGGTCGACAGCCTCCGCACCTTCATGCCGACCGCGAAGGACGAGGACTGGACTCTCATCGATGCCGGTCAGCGCGCGCAGGTCATGAAGAAAGACCCGAAGAAGGGTGGCATCCTTCAATTCGGCACCGAGGTCGTCTCGTCCGCCGACGGTTCGATCGCGGGTCTGCTCGGAGCGTCGCCCGGTGCGTCGACCGCCGTCCCCATCATGCTGCAGCTGCTCGAGACCTGCTTCCCGGATCAGTACGCAGGCTGGAAGCCGGCGCTGCGCGAGCTGATCCCGACCTTCGGCGAGAAGCTGAACAAGGATGCCGTGCTCGCGGAGAAGTCCACTGCGGAGACCGCCACCACTCTCGGCATCAGCGTCTGAGCGAGCACCGTGGCGAAGCTCTACTTCCGCTACGGCGCGATGAACTCGGGGAAGTCGACCTCCCTGCTGCAGGCCGCGTACAACTACGAGGAGCGCGGACAGCACGTGCTGCTCGCCAAGCCCGCGATCGACACCAAGGGCGCGACCGAGATCGCCAGCCGACTCGGCGTGACGCGCGAGGTCGACTTCCTGATCGGCCCCGACGAGGATGCGCGCACGCTGTTCGCTGAGCATCGCGAGCGGCTCCAGCGGTCGGCCGAGGAGGAGCTGATCCCGAGCGGGCCGGTCGACGTGGCGTGTCTCCTCATCGATGAGGCGCAGTTCCTCACTCCGCCGCAGGTCGACGATCTCTTCCGCATCGCGATCGAGGATCGCATCCCGGTGATGGCCTACGGCATCCGCAACGACTTCCTGACGCATGCCTTCCCCGGCTCCGCCCGCCTGCTCGCGATCGCGCATTCGCTGGAGGAACTCAAGACGATCTGCCGTTGCGGGCGGAAGGCCGTCTTCAACGGTCGCGTCATCGACGGACGGTTCGTCTTCGACGGTGATCAGGTCGTGATCGACGAGGGTGCCGACGGCTCCGCCGCGCCCGAACTGACGACGTACGAGTCCCTCTGCGGCACGTGCTACCTCGAGGAGTCCGGCGGACGCCTGGGCTGACCCCTCACGCTCGCTCGCGCCTGCAGCTCGATCTCGTACGCGGCCGACCGGCCCCTCTTCGCGCGACGGCCCCCTGCGCCCGTCCTCAACGGGCCGGCCGCGCAGAAGGGGGCGACTTGATGCCTAGCCTCACGATTGCGTGGTCTGACCACACGCGCTAGTGTGGTCGGACCACATCTCGAGCGCGCGACCGAGGAGGACGGATGCCGGAACAGCAGCCCGCGCGCGCCTGGCGCCTGGTTCTCGAGCACATCGAGCGCGACCTCCTCGAGGGCCGCCTCGGCCCGGGTGACCGGCTGGCCTCGGAACGGGATCTCGCGACGGAACTCGGCGTCGGGCGCTCCAGCGTCCGCGAGGCGTTCCGCGTTCTCGAGGTCATGGGGTTGATCCGCACGGCCACCGGCTCCGGGCCCCGATCCGGTGCGATCGTGATCGCGACGCCGACCGGAGGCATGGCGGCACTGCTGCGCCTACAGGTCGCCGCACAGGGCTTCCCGCTCGTCGACGTCGTGCAGACACGCCTCGTGCTCGAAGACGCGGTCGTCGGCGCGATGGCGGCGTCGGGCGACGGCGACACCTCGAGAGCTCACGAGCTCCTCGCCGCCATGGATGCGGCCGAACTCACGCCGTCGGAGTTCCTCGCTCTCGACGCACAGCTGCACCTCTCGCTCGCGGAGGCCAGCGGCAACACTGTGATCGCGGCGATGATGGGCGGCCTGCGCTCGTCGATCGAGTCGTACGTGCAGGGCGGCGTCGACGCGATCCCCGACTGGGGGGTGATGGCCGCACGGCTCCGGGCAGAGCACCGCGCCCTCGTGGCCGCGATCGACGCCGGAGATGCCGACACCGCCCGTTCACTCGTGCGCTCCCACATCACCGGCTACTACACGCAGATCCTGACCCCCGGTTCCTGATCGCCGGACCCTGACCCCTGAATCACACCGAGAGGCACACCATGGTGCAGCGCCAGCTCCCCAATCCCGCAGAACTGCTCGAGCTGATGAAGTTCAAGAAGCCCGAGCTCGACGGCAGGAAGCGCCGCCTCGACGCCGCGCTCACGATCGACGATCTCCGCACGATCGCGAAGCGCCGCACCCCGAAGGCCGCGTTCGACTACACCGACGGCGCAGCGGAGGGCGAGCTCTCGCTCACGCGTGCGCGGCAGGCGTTCCAGGACGTGGAGTTCCACCCCGGCATCCTGCGCCCGGCGCCGAGCGTCGACACGAGCGTCGAGATCCTCGGCGGCCCGTCCGCCCTGCCGTTCGGCATCGCCCCCACCGGGTTCACGAGGCTCATGCAGACCGAGGGGGAGGTCGCCGGTGCGGGTGCTGCGGCAGCAGCCGGCATCCCCTTCACGCTCTCGACCCTCGGTACGACGTCGATCGAAGGCGTGAAAGCCGCCAATCCGGGCGGGCGGAACTGGTTCCAGCTGTACGTGATGCGCGACCGCGAGATCTCTTACGAGCTCACCCGTCGCGCCGCAGCGGCGGGATTCGACACCCTGCAGTTCACGGTCGACACTCCCGTCGCAGGTGCGCGTCTGCGCGACAAGCGCAATGGTTTCAGCATCCCGCCGCAGCTCACTCTCGGCACGATCATCAACGCGATCCCGCGGCCGTGGTGGTGGTACGACTTCCTGACCACACCGAAGCTCGAGTTCGCCTCGCTGAGCACCACCGGCGGCACGGTCGGCGAACTGCTGGACGCCGCGATGGATCCGACGATCAGCTACGACGACCTGGCAGTGATCCGCGACATCTGGCCCGGCAAGATCGTGATCAAGGGCGTGCAGAACGTCGAGGATTCTCTTCGTCTGCGCGACGAAGGGGTTGACGGCATCGTGCTCTCGAACCATGGCGGCCGCCAGCTCGACCGCGCACCGATCCCCTTCCACCTGCTCCCGACGGTTCGCAGAGCGGTCGGCGACGACTTCACCGTCATGATCGACACCGGCATCATGAACGGCGCCGACATCGTGGCAGCTGTGGCGCTGGGCGCCGACTTCACCCTGATCGGCCGCGCCTACCTCTACGGTCTGATGGCGGGAGGGCGGCAGGGAGTCGACCGGACGATCGCGATCCTCCGCAGCGAGATCGAGCGGACCATGCGGCTGCTCGGAGTCTCCTCACTCGCGGAACTCGAGCCCGGCCACGTCACGCAACTCACCCGTCTGGTGCCCGTGTCGCGCGCGGCGACGGAGGCCGTGGTCGGCTGATCGAGCGCCCATGACGTGATGCCAGGGCCGGGCAACCCGACGGGAGTGATTCAGAGCGTCGACAGGAGCGCGTCGAGCTTGTCGGCGGTGTCTTCCCAGCCTTCGACGGCCACGGAGGGCACGCCGATCGCGAGAACGGGGTAGTCGTTCCCGCCCTCGTCCAGACGGTCGCCGTAGAACAACATGGAGGCGAGAGGGATGCCGGTGTGCTCGGCGAGCTTCCGCATGCCGAACGCCTTGTCGATCCCCGCTTGCGTGATGTCGATCGAGGTGGAACCGCCGGAGCGCACCTCGAGGCCGGGAAGCCGAGCGCTGACCGCCGTGCGGAGCAGTTCGCGCTTCGAGCCGGTCGGATCCCAGTCGTGCTTCGCCTCACGCGGCGCCTGCTGGCCCAGGGCCGAGAACGTGATCTGGGAACCACGGTCCTCGAGGATGTCGCCCCACGGCTCCGGCTCCCAGAACCCGAGTCGCTCGGCCTCCTCGCGCAGCGCGGTCATCGCGACGGACTTCTCCGCGTCGCTCAGATCATGCGCGTAGACGGGGGCGAACTCCGCACCGTCGTGACGCAGGTACCGCGTGCCGCAGGTCGGCAGCAGGTGCAGACGCGCGAGGTCCGCGGCATTCGCGTCGCCGAGACGGGCGATCACCTGCGTGCGGAACTGCGCCTCGTTGCCGCCCGAGATGATGGCGACGTCCACAGAACGCAGCAGGGCGCGCAGCAGATCGGCGATGCGCTGGTCGATCAGGCCCTTCGACGGGGCGAGCGTGTCGTCGAGGTCGAAGGCGACGAGTGCAGGTGACGTCATGGTGCTTCCAGCCTAGGAGATGCCTGCGGAGCAGGGTGCGTCGCGAAGACCAGCGTGCACAGCACGGCGAATGCGACGCCGGCGGTGGCTCCCGAGGAGTTGGCGATCACGTCGGTCACGGTCGCCGCCCGATGCGGCAGGGCGAGGCGCTGTGCCGCCTCGATCGAGACGGAGACCAGCGGGCCGACGAGCAGCGACAGCAGCCACACCGGCCGAGGAAGCAGGAGGAAGGCCAGGACGCCGACGGGGATGAAGACCAGGATGTTCGCGAGGACCTCGAGACGCGTGAAATCGAGGGCGGTCCAGCCGAGGCGGTGGATGCCGGAGAGCACGAGGTCGAGCAGATTCGGCATCGAATCCTCCACCCGCGAGGGTGTGAGCGTCAGCACAGCGAGGCCAGCCAGGAAGGGGATGCCGAGCGCCAGAGCCCAGGCGCGCGTGAACCGTCGCGGCGGGGGGAGCGGAGAGCCCATGAGTCCCTTTCGTGCGCGTTCCCGGTACAGAGAAGGCCGCCCCTGAGGGCGGCCTTCCGGTGTCACTGGTCGGGGTGACAGGATTTGAACCTGCGACCTCTTCGTCCCGAACGAAGCGCGCTACCAAGCTGCGCCACACCCCGTTTGCAACCCTCCGAGTCTACAGGGAAATGCCCCCGGCGCCGAATCGAAGCGAGTGATCAGGCTCGTGCGGTCAGCGTGAGCAGGGTCGCCTCCGGACGGCACGCGAATCGCACCGGCGCATAGATGGAGTGACCGCAGCCGGCGCTGACGTTCAACGGCACCGCGCGGCCGTCGCGTGTCCAGGTGCTGAGTCCCTTCGCCTGCTTCAGCGGGATGTCGCAGTTCGCTACGAGGGCGCCGTAGCCGGGGAGGCAGACCTGGCCGCCGTGGGTGTGACCACCGAAGATCGCGTCGGCGCCCAGGCCGACGAAGCCGTTGAGGACGCGCTGGTACGGAGCGTGGGTCACGCCGAGGCGTGTGGTTCCGGCATCCGGTTCGCCGAGGGCGTCCAGCGCGGCGGGCAACACGTCCAGGCGGTCCCAGTCGCGGTGCGCGTCGTTGACTCCGAACAGCTCGATCGAATTTCCGGCGATGCTCAGTCGTGCGGCCGTGTTGTCGAGGCCCGTCCAGCCGAGCTCCTCCGTGAAGTACCGGTCCATCGCGTCGGTGTCGAGCGACTCGGGCTCGTGCTGCCTCTTCGACGGGCCGAGGAAGTAGCGCAGCGGGTTGCGCGGAGACGGGCCGACGACGTCGTTGGAGCCGTGCACGAAGACGCCGGGGATGCCGGCGAACGGATCGAAGGCGCGCCGGATGCCGTCGAGCCCGTCCCGATGCCCGAGGTTGTCGCCCGTGTTCACGATGAGATCGGGCTCCACCTGCGCGAGCGACGCCAGCCAGTCCTGCTTGCGGTGCTGCCACGGCGCCATGTGCGCGTCAGAGAGGTGCAGGACCCGGATCGTGGCCGAACCGGGCGCGAGAGCGGATGCCTCGGCCTCGCGCACCGTGAACAGGTAGCGCTCGATCGCGATGCCCCACACCGCCGCCCCGACGCCCGCGGCCCCCACCGCGCCGAGCGCGATGAGGGCCGGGTGAGCCGATCGTGGGCCGACTACCCGCATGTCGCTACGACGGGTGTCGCCTTGCTGGCTGCGGTCCCCGGCGCCGGATCGGAACTCGTGACCGCCGCGGTGGGCGGGTTGCACGAGTTGTCGATGGTGAAGTTCGTGAAGCCGGCGGCAGCCAGGGCAGCCGAAGCCTGCGCCCTCGACATCCCCACCAGGTTGGCTGGCACGGTCGTGCCCTGCGCGTTGCTGGTCGAAACCGTGATGGTCGCCCCGTTCGGGGCCTGACCGCTCGGGTCCTGGGCGGCGACGAGTCCGGCCGCCAGGTTGCTGTCGACCTCGCCTCCCTGGGCGAAGGTGAACCCGGCCCCTTCGATGGCGGCCCTGGCGGCATCCACCGTCATTCCCACGACGCTCGGGACAGCCGTGAGGACCACCTTGGTGAGGTTCTGGTCGGGCGGCGGGAACGCATCGCCGCCGTAGGCCGCGTTGGCGGCTGCCTGGGCCGTCCGCGCCAGCGGGTAGCGGATCTCGTTGAGGAGTCTGCCGTTGTACCGCTCGCGGTAGATGTTCTCCTGGCCCTGCGAACGGCCGACCCAGACGGCCGTCGCCACCCTGGTGCTGGACTCGATCATCATGGTTCCGTACTCGTTGTGCGTACCGGTCTTGCCGATCATCGGAGTGCCGTCGTTGGGGTTGGCGACACGGCCGGTGCCGCCCGACGCCATGACGCCCTGGAGCGCGTAGGCGGCCGTCGCAGCGACCTCCGGAGTGATGACGCCCGGAGTGCAGGACGCAGCCGGGAGTTCCCGGTCCTTGCCGTCCGCACCGATGACGCGGTCGATCGCGCGCGGCGTGCAGTACGTGCCGCCGCTCGCGACGGTGGCGTAGGCGTTCGCCATCGCCAGCGGGGAGATGTTCTTGGAACCGAGCACGTTGAAGGGGACGTTCTCTTCGTACGTCTTCTCGCCGGTGGCGAGCGTGACGCCCAAGCGGTCAGCGACCTTGTTGATGTCGCAGAGGTCGAGCTTCGACGCCATCGCCAAGAACCCGCTGTTCAGCGACTGGGCGGTGAAGTTCATCACCGTTCCCGTGTACCCGTTCTGGCTGTCGAAGTTGCCGATCTCCTTGGTGTTCGCGGTCATGGGGCCGCCGCCGCACGCCGCCGCGGTGAACTTCATGTTCGTCGAGAGGGCGCCGTTCACCCTCTCGTTCACGGAATGGCCCTTCTCGAGCCAGTCGATCAGGGTGAAGAGCTTGTACGTCGACCCGACGGGGAACCCGACCGAGTTGCCGTATTTCTTGTCGCCGGCGAAGACGAGCGACGTGTACGCCGGATCGTCGGTGACCGTCTCGCTGAACAGCGTGTTCTGCGTCATCGACAGGATGCGGCCGGTGCCGACCTCGATCGAAGTGCCGGCCGCACCGAAGTACGCGCCGAACTTCGTCGGAGCGATGTCGGCCATCGCCTGCGCGGCGGGTTCCTGGATGTTGAAGTCCAACGTCGTGTAGATCTTCAGACCGCCGCGGCGAAGCAGGTCACGACGCTCCTGAAGGGTTTCGCCGAAGGCCTCGTCGTTCTCGACGATCGACTTCACGTACTGGCAGAAGTAGGCGTTGCGGCCCGCGGCGGCGCAACCCTGCGTCGGCGGGTTGATCAGCGGCTCGATGGCGGAGGCATTCGCCTCGTCGAACTGCGCCTGCGTGATCTTGCCGTCATCGAGCATGCGGACGAGCACGTAGTTACGCCGATCCTTCGTCAGGGCGTAGCCGTCTGCAGCCGTGTTGGTCGCGACGCCCTCGGCGTTCGTGGCCGTGCCCTCCACTGGCTGGTCGATGCGGAACGTGTTCGGGTTCTGCACGATGCCCGCCAGCGTCGCCGCCTGCGCGACGGTGAGGGCCGCTGCCGTGGTGGAGAAGTAGTAGTTGGCGGCGGACTCGATGCCGTAGACCGTGCCGCCGAAGTTGGCGATGTTCAGGTAGCCGAGCAGGATGTCGTTCTTCGAGAAGTCCTTCTCGATCTGGATGGCGTACCGCATCTCCTGCAACTTGCGCTCGATGCCCTTGCTTCCGACGGCGTTCGTCGCGTCGAGCCAGCACTGCTGAAGTTCCTCGGAGTAGGTTTCCGAGCTCGTGTCGACCTCCTGCTCGCACTCCTGGATCAGCACGTTCTTGACGAACTGCTGGCTGATCGTCGACGCGCCACGGCTGGACGTGCCCTGCACGTTGTCGACCAGGGCCTTCACCGTGGCGCCGACGTTCACGCCGCCATGAGTGTAGAAGTTCTTGTCCTCGCTGGAGAGGATCGCGTCGTACAGCGCGGGGGCGACCTGCTCATAGGTCACCGGGACGCGGTTCTGCTCGTAGAACGAGGCGAGCTCGACCGGGGTGCCGTCAGGTGCATTCGCGTAGATGGTCGACTGCTCCATCGGGGTGCCGGGGTCGAGATTCTCGGGCAGCTGGTCGAACAGGGTCAACGCCTGCGTGCCGGCGACGCCGGTCATTGCGAGGACCGGCGTGACGCTGGCGGTCACCAGGAGACCGGCGACGGCGCTGAGGCCGACGAGTCCGACGAGACCGCCGAGCACACCTCTCACCGTGCGATTGTTCTTTTGGGGCATACGCTTGATCGTAGGGGAGTTCCCTGAATACCGCCTTTGACGAGCCCGCACCTCGGCCGACCGGGTCCTGAGCCCTCTACGCGCAGTGCGGCGCCCGAATCGACAGGAGTGCCATGACCACGTGGGAGTACCTCACCACCCCGCTGCTGATCCACAACACGGCCGCGATCCTCAACAACTGGGGCAAGCAGGGCTGGGAACTGGTCCAGGTCGTGCCGGGACCCGAGGGCGGTCTCGTCGCCTATCTCAAGCGGCCGGTGACATCCGACGCCTCCGCTAACGCGGGCCTCGCGGCTGCTGCTGAAGCCTCGCGCCAGTTCGACGGAGGGGCCGCATGAGCGTCTCCGCGCGCCTCGCCGAACTCGGCATCGAACTTCCTCCTGTCGCCGCCCCCGTGGCGGCCTACGTTCCCGCGGTCGTTCACGACGGGCTCGTCTATACGTCGGGCCAGCTGCCTTTCGTCGACGGGGCGCTTCCCACGACGGGCAAGCTCGGCGCCGAGGTCACGGCCGAGGACGCCAAGACCTACGCCCGCACCTGCGCCCTCAACGCGCTCGCGGCTGCGGCGGATGCCGCCGGGGGCGTCGACCGTATCGCCGGGGTGCTGCGTCTCGGCGGGTTCGTGGCATCCGTCCCCGAGTTCTCCGGCCAGCCGGGCGTGATCAACGGCGCCAGCGAGGTGCTGGGCGAGATCTTCGGCGATGCCGGACGTCACGCCCGTGCGGCCGTCGGGGTGCCCGTGCTCCCGCTCGACAGCCCGGTCGAGGTCGAGGTCACCTTCATCCTCGCCTGACCCTGCGACGCAGCATCCGAACGCAGAACGCCCCCTTCCGAATCGGCCATCCGGAAGGGGGCGTTCTGCTGCGCCCTTACCTGACCTGGGCCGAGATGATGCTCATGACCGCGGTGTCGGCCAACGTGGTGGTGTCGCCGACCTCGCGGCCTTCTGCGACATCGCGCAGCAGGCGGCGCATGATCTTGCCGGAGCGCGTCTTCGGCAGCTCGCCGACGATGTAGACGTCTCGCGGCCGCGCGATCGCGCCGATCTGCTCACCGACCCACAGGCGCAGCTGTTGGGCGAGGCCTGCCGGATCGTGCCCTGCGAGGTAGCTCTCCTTGATGATCACGAACGCGACGACAGCCTGACCGGTGGTCTCGTCGGAGGCGCCGACGACGGCAGCCTCGGCCGTGGCCTCGTGAGCGACGAGGGCGGACTCGATCTCGGCGGTCGACAGGCGGTGGCCCGACACGTTCATCACATCGTCGACGCGGCCGAGCAGCCACAGGTCGCCGTCCTCGTCGAGGCGTGCACCGTCGCCGGCGAAGTAATAGCCCTGCTTCTCGAACTTCTCCCAGTAGGTCTCGTGGAAACGTTCCGGGTCGCCCCAGATCCCGCGCAGCATGCTCGGCCAGGGCTCGGTCACGACGAGGAGTCCGCCGCTGCCGTTGCCGACCTCGGCACCCGTCTCGTCGACGACGTCGATCGAGATGCCCGGAAGCGGCACCTGTGCGGAACCCGGCTTCGTCTCGGTGACCCCGGGGAGGGCCGACACCATGATCGCGCCGGTCTCGGTCTGCCACCACGTGTCGACGATCGGCGCCTTGCTCGCGCCGATCACCTCGCGGTACCACATCCACGCCTCGGGGTTGATGGGCTCGCCCACCGATCCCAGCAGGCGAAGCGACGAGAGATCGAACTTGGCCGGGATGCTGCGTCCGATCTTCATGAAAGACCGGATGGCCGTCGGAGCCGTATAGAAGATCGAGACCTTGTACTTCTCGATGATCTCCCACCAGCGCCCGGGGTGCGGCGCATCCGGAGTTCCCTCGTAGAGCACCTGCGTGGCGCCGTTCGCGAGCGGACCATAGGCGACGTAGGAGTGGCCGGTGACCCAGCCGATGTCGGCCGTGCACCAGTACACGTCGGTCTCGGGGTGCAGGTCGAAGACGTACTTGTGCGAGTACGCGGCCTGGGTCAGGTAGCCGCCGGAAGTGTGCAGGATGCCCTTGGGCTTCCCGGTGGTGCCGGAGGTGTAGAGGATGTAGAGCGGGTTCTCCGCGGGGAACGCCTCGGCGGTGTGGTCGGCGGATGCCGCGGGCACGGCGTCATGCCACCAGACGTCGCGGCCTTCCACCCAATCGACGTCGTTGCCGCCGCGCTTCACGACCAGCACGTGCTCGACGGTCTGCTGCTCGCCTTCGCCGCGGTCGCCGAGAGCCTGATCGACCGCGGGCTTCAATGCGGAGACCTTGCCCTTTCGGTAGCCGCCGTCAGCCGTGATCACGACCTTCGCCCCGGCATCGTCGATGCGGGCACGGAGGCTGTCGGCGCTGAATCCGCCGAACACGACCGAATGGATCGCTCCGAGGCGGGCCACCGCGAGCATGGCGGCGATGGCCTCCGGGATCATCGGCAGATAGATGGCGACGCGGTCGCCCTGGCCGATGCCCAGGTCGGCGAGGACGTTGGCGGTGCGCTTGACCTCATCGGTGAGTTCCGCGTACGTGATGCTGCGCGAGTCGCCGGGCTCACCCTCCCAGTGCAGGGCGATCCGCTCGCCGTTCCCGGCCTCGACGTGCCGGTCCAGGCAGTTGTACGCGACGTTCAACTCACCGTCGTCGAACCACTTCGCGAACGGCGGGTTGGTCCAGTCGAGCACACGGGTGAAGGGGGTGTGCCAGTGCAGCAGCTCGCGCGACTGCTCGCCCCAGAACGCCTCGCGGTCGGCGGAAGCACGCTCATAGAGCTCGGGCGACGACACGGTATGGGCGACGAATTCCTCCGACGGCGCGAACTTCCGGGTCTCATCGAGAAGGTGGTCGATCTGGCTGCTCATCGGCAGACGCTCCTTTGCGGCATCACGGCTCATGCGGGCGCGGTCATGGCTCCGCCGCGACCGTGTCAGGGCGAATCTATCCCCGCCGTCCGACGACGCCTACCTCCGAAAGTCGGTAGCGGACCGGGTTTTGTCAGGACGGTTGCCTTGCGTACACTCGACGACAGCCGAATTCTGATTCGTGCCTTGGCGCGCCGGATTCCCCCGATGCCGCGCGCCCTGGGCGGCATCTCATTCCCCCCGTGAGATGCCGCCCTCTCCTTTGGGAGCGCTCTCGTTCTCTCCGCATGACGCGCGTTGCCGCTCTGCACGGGCGACGGATGCCAGGGCTTGTGCACAGCCGGTGGCGATCAGCGCCATCCGACAGCTGGCGGGCCGGTTGCCGGACGTAGCGTCGCCACATGACCGATGCCTTCGTCATCCAACCGCGCGGAACCGCGCGGACAACGCTTGCCGGGCCCGCAGGGCCCGAGCCCCTGCGCATGGACCCGGCGTTCGGACCGCTCGCAGAGCACTGCGAGGACGAGGCTGTCACCGACGTCTTCGTCAACGGCGCCGACGGCCTCTTCGTCGACCGAGGGAGCGGTACGGAGGCGGTGCCCGGCTGGAGGGCGTCGGAGCGTGAGGTGCGCGACCTCGCCGTGGCGCTCGTCGGGCTCGGGGGCCGGCACCTCGATGATCAGTCGCCCTGCGTCGACGTGCGCCTCGATTCCGGCATCCGCGTGCACGCCGTCCTCGCTCCGGTATCGACGACGGGAACGGCGCTCTCCATCCGCATTCCTCGGGTGCGCGCCGCCGACCTCGACGCGCTCGCCGCGCTCGGGTCGTTCGATACCCGGCAGCAGAGCTGGCTCGCAGGGCTGGTCGCCGAGCGAGCGAACATCCTCATCACCGGCGGCACGGGTACCGGCAAGACGACACTGCTCTCCGCCCTGCTGTCGGAGGTCTCGACCAGCGAGCGCATCGTGACGATCGAAGACGTCGCGGAACTCTGCCCGCTGCACGCGCACCACGTCGCCCTGGAGGCGCGGCAGGCCAACCTCGAGGGAGCGGGCGGTATCAGCCTCGCGCGACTGGTGCGAGAGTCGTTGCGCATGCGGCCCGACCGGCTCGTGGTCGGCGAGTGCCGCGGCGAGGAGGTGCGCGAACTGCTCAGCGCTCTCAACACAGGACACGACGGCGGCGCAGGCACGCTGCATGCGAGCGGCCTGCGCGATGTTCCGGCCCGTCTCGAGGCCCTCGGCGCCCTCGCCGGCATGGACGCCACAGCACTCGCACGGCAGGCCGTCAGCGCGTTCTCTATCGTGCTGCACCTCGAGCGAGCGCCCGACGGAGCCCGGCGCATCGCGCAGGCGGGCAAGTTCGTTCTTCGAGGAGATCGACTCGACATCGAGGAGGTCAGGCCGTGGTGATCCGCTTCCGGCGCTCGACCGAGGAACGGGGCGGGGGAGCGGATGCCGCGACATCGGTCCAGACTCTGGCGGTCCTCCTCCAAGCGGGCGCAGTGCCGCTCGTCGCGTGGCGGCACCTTGCCGAGACAGGGGACCCGCACGCCGCGGCAATCGTCGAGCGGGTCGCTTCGGGGACGCCCCTGCTCTCTGCGATCGAAGCCGAGGGCGGAGCCTGGGCCGATCTGGCGGCTGCCTGGGAGGTCGCGACGACCGTCGGAGCGCCTCTCGCGGAGGTGCTCCGCATGATCGCCGAGACGCTGCGTGATGCGGCATCTGCGGCCGACGATGTGCGCATCGCGCTCGCGGAGCCTGCCGGGACAGCGCGGCTGCTGCTCTGGATGCCGTTCGCCGGTCTGCTGCTCGGCTTCGCCCTCGGTTTCGACACATTGGGTGTCATCGTCGGCAACCCCCTCGGAGGGTGCTGCGTGGGCGCGGGTCTCCTCCTCGTGCTCGCGGCGCGTTTCTGGACCGGGCGTCTGCTGCGGCGCGCACGCCCCGCCCCCGGCCCCCCGGGGATGCAGGCGGAGCTGGTTGCCGTCGCCCTCGCCGGCGGTGCCTCGATCGAACGCGCGCTGAAGCTCGTCGCAGACAGCTCGGCGTCAGGTGCGGACGAGCAGGACCGCATCCGCACGGTGCTGGATCTCTCCCGTGCGGCCGGCGTGCCTGCTGGCGAGCTGCTCCGAGCATCGGCGGCGCAGGAGCGGCACTTCGCCCGGGTGCAGGGGCGCCTGCGAGCGGCCAAGCTCTCCACACGCCTCCTCATACCGCTCGGCGTCTGCACGCTGCCGGCGTTCCTCCTGCTCGGCGTGGCGCCTCTGCTGCTCAGCGTGCTCGCGTCCACCCCGCTCCCGCTCTGACCTCCCGATGCCACCCACCCATGCCACCCCTAGAGAAAGAGGAACACCATGAACACCTTCCCCATCCTGGATCGTCGTCGTGCGGCGGCCCTGTTCGCCGACGACACCGGGGCTGCGACCGCGGAGTATGCGATCACGACCATGGCCGCCGTCGCCTTCGCCGGACTCCTCGTGGTCATCATGCGGTCCGATGAAGTCCGCGGCATCCTCACCGACCTGGTCCGCCGGGCGTTGAGCATCTCGTGAGGTTCTGGCGCTCCTGCCGTGCCTTCCTCGGCGGGGATCGCGGTTCTGTCGCTGCCGAACTGGCGCTCGCGCTCCCGGCGGTCGTGCTCGCGCTCCTGCTCGGAGCGGGAGCGCTCGGCGCGGCATCCCGACAGGTCGCCCTGCAGGATGCCGCGGCCGACGCCGCACGTCTCCTCGGGCGCGGCGAGGGCGCCGATGCTGCGGCGCGCGTGGTCGGCCGCGCCGTCCTCGGAGCCACGGTCTCGTCGTCCGGCTCCGACGACCTGGTGTGCGTCACGGCATCCGTCGATGTCTCCCTCGGTGCTCTGATCCGCGTGCCGCTGCGGGCGTCGAGCTGTGCGCTGAACGGGGGACTCTGATGGCCGGGTCGGCTGTCGCAGCCGGTCTTCTGAGCGTCGCCGCGGCCCTGTCGCTGGGGCTCGCCGCGGTCGGCGGGGCGGCGGTCACCGCACAGCGTGCGGCCGGTGCGGCAGACGCGGCGGCCCTCGCGGCGGCGGATGCGGCCAGCGGCGCCGTGCCCTCCGCGGATGACCCGTGCGCGCTCGCCGCACGCGTGGCCGGAGCATCCGGTGCGACCCTCAGCAGCTGCTCGCTGCAGGGCTTCGTGGCGACCGTGGAGGTGCAGGCGGCGTACGCTGGTCTCGCTGCCGTCTCCCGCGCCCGTGCCGGGCCACCCGAGGGTCAATGACGGCGGCGCGACCTCACTCACTGTGAATGACCCCACACAGTGGTGTGTATGGTGTGCTTCGAAGAAAGGACGCCCCCTTGGCTGAAGGCAAGAAGCTCGTCATCGTCGAGTCCCCGACGAAGATGCGGTCTATTCAGGGATACCTCGGTGACGGTTACGAGGTGCTCAGCTCCGTCGGCCATATCCGCGACCTCGCTGACAAGAAGGACATCCCGGCCGCCGACAAGGAGGCCTACGGGAAGTACTCGATCGACATCGACAACGGGTTCGATCCCTACTACGTTGTCTCCGATCGCAAGACGAAGACCGTCGCCGAGCTCAAGCGCGCGCTCAAGACCGCCGACGAGCTCCTGCTCGCGACTGATGAGGACCGTGAAGGAGAGGCCATCGCCTGGCACCTCCTGGAGACCCTCAAGCCCAAGGTCCCGGTCAAGCGCATGGTGTTCCACGAAATCACCAAGGACGCAATCCAGGCCGCGGTGGGCAACACCCGCGAACTCGACCACGACCTCGTCGACGCCCAGGAGACCCGCCGCATCCTCGACCGCCTCTACGGCTGGGACGTCTCGCCGGTGCTCTGGTACAAGGTCAAGACCGGCATCTCCGCCGGCCGTGTGCAGTCGGCGGCGACGCGTCTGATCGTCGACCGCGAGCGCGAGCGCATGGCGTTCACCTCGGCGGAGTACTGGGATGTCGACGCGTCGGCCGCCGCTACCGGGACCGCCTTCAAGATCCGTCTCGTGCGGGTCGACGGCGGCCAGCTCGCGCGTGGCAGCGACTTCGATGACACCGGAAAGCTGAAGAAGGCCGTCGTCATCCTCGACGAGGCCACGGCGGCGTCTCTCGCGCAGGCGGTCGACGCCGTAGGCTCCGGCACCGTCACCAAGGTCGAGGCGAAGCCGGGAACCCGCAGCCCCTACGCGCCCTTCACGACGTCGACCATGCAGCAGGAGGCAGGCCGCAAGCTCTCCATGGGAGCCAAGCAGGCGATGGGTGTCGCGCAGCGCCTGTACGAAAAGGGTTACATCACCTATATGCGTACCGACTCCACGTCGCTGAGCACCCAGGCGGTGCAGGCGGCGCGGAGCCAGGCTGTGGCACTCTACGGCGACGCCGCGGTGCCGCTGAAGCCCCGTGTCTACAAGTCGAAGAGCAAGAACGCGCAGGAAGCCCATGAGGCCATCCGCCCGTCGGGCGACAACTTCCGCACGCCGGCGTCGCTCTCCAGCGAGCTCGACCGCGACGAGCAGCGCCTGTACGACCTCATCTGGAAGCGCACGGTCGCCAGCCAGATGGCCGACGCCAAGTACGAGACGACGACGGTCACGATCGCCGTCGACACGTCCGCGGAGCTCAAGGGCGAGGGCGCAGCGAAGCTCGCCGAGTTCACCGCCTCCGGCACGGTGTACACGTTCAAGGGCTTCCTCGAGGCTTACGAAGAGGGCCGTGACGAGAAGCGCGGCGATGCCGATGCGGCCGAGAACCAGTCGCTGCCGGCGGTCGCCGTCGGCGACGAGCTCGGCGTGTCGGATGCCGAGGCCAAGGGCCACCGCACCACGCCGAAGCCGCGGTACACCGAGGCCTCGCTCGTGAAGGTGCTCGAAGAGAAGGGCATCGGCCGCCCGTCGACCTTCGCCTCGATCCCGGAGACGATCCTCGACCGTGGCTACGCCGTCAAGCGCGGCCAGGCGCTGGTCCCCACCTGGCTCGCCTTCAGCGTCGTGCGGTTGCTCGAGGAGCACTTCGCCGACCTCGTCGACTACGACTTCACCGCAGCGCTCGAGGACGATCTCGACACCATCGCCCGCGGCGAGCAGAACCGCGTCGAGTGGCTCAAGTCGTTCTACTTCGGCTCCGACTCGCGCACGGGCCTTCGCCAGGTGGTCGACAACCTCGGCGAGATCGACGCCCGCGCGCTGAACTCCACGCGGATCACCGATACGGCCACTCTCCGCTTCGGGAAGTACGGCCCCTATCTCGAGGTCGTCGACCCGGAGAACCCCGACGAGAAGCCGCGCATCGTCAATGTGCCGGAAGACCTCGCGCCGGACGAGCTCACTCAGGCCAAGGCGCAGGAACTGATCGACGCTCCCGTGGCAGGCGACCGCGTTCTGGGGGAGAACCCCGAGAACGGCAAGATCATCGTCGTCAAGGACGGTCGGTTCGGCCCCTACGTGCAGGAGAACGATCCGGTGTCGGAGGATGCCGCGGTCGATGAGACCACCGGCGAGGTCGTCGAGGCGCCCAAGCCGACCCGCGGCAAGAGCGCGAAGAAGGACACGGCTCCGAAGCCTCGCACCGGCTCTCTGTTCCGGTCGATGTCGGTCGACTCGATCGATCTCGAGACCGCGCTCCAGCTGCTCAGCCTTCCGCGCGTCGTCGGCACCGATCCGGAATCGGGCGAGGAGATCACGGCGCAGAACGGCCGGTTCGGCCCGTACCTGAAGAAGGGCACGGACTCCCGGTCGCTCGAGAGCGAGTCGCAGATCTTCGACGTCACCCTCGAGCAGGCGCTCGAGATCTACAAGCAGCCGAAGTACGGCGCTCGCCGTGCCTCCAGCGCGCTGGCGGAGTTCGACGCCGACCCGGTCAGCGGCAAGCCGATCCGCATTCGCGACGGACGCTTCGGCGCCTACGTGACCGACAGCGAGACGAACGTCACGATCCCGCGCGGCCAGAAGGTCGAGGACATCACGTTCGAGATCGCGGTCGAGATGCTCGCCGATAAGCGTGCCAAGGGACCGGCTCCCAAGCGCGGTGCCCGTTCGACGGCAGCCAAGAAGGCCCCGGCGAAGAAGGCACCGGCGAAGAAAGCTCCCGCCAAGAAGGCTCCCGCGAAGAAGACGACAGCCACGAAGACTGCCGCCACGAAGACTCCCGCGAAGAAGACGGATGCCGCGACGTCGGCCGCCCGCTCCGCTGCGGCCAAGAAGGCTGCGGCGACGCGTGCCGCGAACGCGGCGGCGAAGGCGGACTCGTGACCTCAGGTCGCGGTGTGTGGATCACGCTCGAAGGCGGAGACGGTTCCGGCAAGACCACGCAGTCCGACCTGCTCGCCTCGCGGCTGACGGATGCCGGTCGCACCGTCGTCCGCACGAGGGAGCCGGGCGGATCCGCGGTCGGGCAGCTGATCCGCGATATCGTGCTGCACCATCGGGGCGACATCGCGCCGCGCGCCGAGGCCCTGCTGTACGCGGCGGATCGGGCGCACCACGTCGCGACGGTCGTCCGCCCCGCACTCGCACGCGGCGAGGTCGTGCTGCAGGACCGGTACCTCGATTCGTCGGTCGCCTATCAGGGTGCCGGCCGTGTGCTGGATGCGACGGAGATCCGTGACCTCTCTCTTTGGGCGGCCGAGGGGGCGCTGCCGGATCTGACGATCCTGCTCGACCTCGATCCTGCCGCCGCACGGGTGCGCCTCGACTCGGCGGACAAGCCCTTCGACCGCCTCGAGGCCGAGCAGGCGGAGTTCCACGGTCGTGTGCGCGACGGGTATCTGGCGCTCGCCGCAGCAGAACCCGAGCGGTTCCTGGTTCTCGACGCCGCGGCATCCGCCGACGAGATCGCCGACCGCATCCGCACGCGGGTCGACAGCCTCCTCGCCGCTTGCTGAGCCGATCTCGCCGCTGGGCTGCGCCATCTCGGGAGGCTCACGCGCATCGCGCGTCGGTGCTCCCGATTAGGCTGAGTGCATGCCCCAGACCGTCGCCGCTCCGTTTCCGTGGGCGGATGTGTGGGGGCAGGATGCCGCCGTCGAGACCCTTCGCGCCGCAGCATCCGATCCGTCCGCGCTGTCCCACGCCTACCTGATCACGGGGCCGCCCGGATCCGGGCGCTCGACCCTCGCGTACGCGTTCGCCGCCGCGCTGATCGCCGACCGCCCCGATGATGAGGCGACGATGCGGCAGGTGCTCGCCGGTACCCACCCCGACGTCACGGCGCTCCGCACCGACAAGGTCATCATCACGATCGCCGAGGCCCGCGCTCTCGTCGAGCGCTCTTACTTCGCTCCGTCTGCCGGACGGTATCGGGTCATCGTGGTCGAAGATGCCGACCGCATGGTCGAGCGCACATCGAACGTGCTGCTCAAGGCTCTCGAAGAGCCGCCGGAGCAGACGGTGTGGATCCTGTGCGCGCCGAGCGAGGCCGACCTTTTGCCCACCATCCGTTCGCGCGTGCGGTCGCTGCGGCTCCGTGAGCCCGATGTGGCGGACGTGGCGCGCCTCATCAGCCTCCGCACCGGAGTCGACCTGGAGATCGCCGAGCAGGCGGCCAGGCACGCGCAGCGCCACATCGGCATGGCGCAGCGGCTCGCGACAGACGAATCGGCTCGCCGCCGGCGCGACGAGACTCTGCGCTCGGTCCTCGGTGTGCGCGGCGTCGGCGACGCCGTCGAGGTCGCCGGGCGGATCATCCAGGCCGCCACCGAGGATGCGAAGGCGCTCACGGCGGAACGCGACGCGACGGAGCGTGCCTCCATGCTCCGCACCGTGGGCATCGCCGACGGGCAGGCCGTGCCCCCTGCGCTGCGCAATCAGCTCGCAGCCCTGGAAGACGATCAGAAGAAGCGCGCGACCCGGAGTCTCCGCGACGGGATCGACCGCGTCCTCACCGATCTGCAATCCCTGTTCCGAGACATCGTGATGCTGCAGTTCGGCAGAGGCGACGACCTGATCAACAGCGAGCTGCGCACCGAGCTGAGCGCGCTCGCGTCCGCCTGGCCGGAGACACGTACTCTTGTCGTACTTGACCACCTTGCCGAGACGAGGCAGTCGCTGGAGCGTAACGTCGCCCCGCTGCTCGCCCTGGAGAGCTTGCTCGTGACGATCACGAGCGGGAGGAAACCGTGAACAACCGATCGACTTCCCGCTTCCGTCGCGCCGCGGCGATCCTCGCAGGGCTCGCCGCAGCTTCCGTGGCCCTCACGGGCTGCCTGTACGCGATGATTCCCGAGCAGGCCGCTCCTCGTCCCTCCACGACGAACGCCCCCGACACCGAGGGCGTGGCGGAGGATCTCCTGCCGTTCTATTCTCAGACGCTGACCTGGACCGAGTGCGGCACCGGCTTCGACTGCACCGATGTGCGGGCGCCACTCGACTGGGAGAACCCGGGTGACGGCGAGATCACGCTTTCCGTGGTTCGCTACCGGGCTGAGGGCACGGCGATCGGATCCCTGCTGACCAACCCCGGCGGCCCTGGCGCGAGTGGCGTCGACCTCATCCAGGACAGTCTCGACTTCGCGGTGGGGGCAGATCTCATCGAGAACTTCGACGTGATCGGGTTCGACCCTCGCGGCGTCGGGGAATCCACCGCGGTCACGTGCTTCGACGCGGCGCAGATGGACGACTACCTGTACGGCATCCCCGAGGCGCCGCGCGGGACTCCCGAGTGGGAAGCCGAGCTGCTCGACTCGCACACGTCATTCGCGGAGGCGTGCGACGCGAACAGCGCCGGCATCCTGCCGCACATCACCACCATCAATTCCGCCCGCGACATGGATCTCATCCGGGCCGTGCTCGGCGACAAGGAGCTGAACTACCTCGGCTTCTCGTACGGCACGTTCCTCGGCGCGACCTACGCGAAGCTGTATCCCGAGAAGTCCGGCCGTCTCGTGCTCGACGGTGCGATCGATCCCGCCGTTCCCGGCCTCGAGGTCGGCGCCACCCAGGCGCTGGGCTTCGAATCGGCGCTGCGCGCGTACATGCAGAACTGCCTCGATTCGGGCAGCTGCCCGTTCAACGGCACGGTCGACGAGGCGATGGCCGATCTCGGTGCGCTGCTCGCGAGCGTGGACCGCACGCCGCTGGAGAACGGTGACGGGCGCCTGATGGGTGCCGATTCGCTGATGACCGGCATCATCGCCGCGCTCTACTCGCAGGACAACTGGAGCTACCTCACCCAGGCGCTCGAAGAGGCGCTCCAGGGCGACCCGACGACCGCCTTCCTGCTCGCCGACTTCTACAACGGTCGGGAGGACGGCAGCTACATCGACAACTCGTCCGAGGCGTTCCGCGCCTACAACTGCATGGACTACCCGGTCGAAGATGATCCCGACGCCGAGGCCGCGATCGAGAAGAAGATCGCGGAAGGGGCGCCGACCATCGCGCCGTACTGGACCGGCCCCGACTCGTGCGAGGTCTGGCCATACCCGCCCACCGGCACTCGCGGCGAGATCGCAGCCGAAGGCGCAGGGCCGATCGTGGTCGTCGGCACGACCAACGACCCGGCTACCCCGTACGAGTGGTCCGAGTCGCTGGCCGACCAGCTGCAGGAGGGCGTGCTCATCACCCGCGTCGGAGAAGGTCACACCGGCTACAACAAGGGCAACGCCTGCGTGGATGAGGCCGTCGAGGCCTTCCTCATCGACGACGTCGTGCCCGAGGACGGCCTGCGCTGCGAGTGACGCGGGCTCGATTCGCGAGCGCGAGCGAGACAGGGTAATATCGGTGATCGCGCCGCTCACGCGTCGCACGCCGCCTTAGCTCAGTCGGCAGAGCATCTCACTCGTAATGAGAAGGTCGTCAGTTCGATTCTGACAGGCGGCTCCGAAGGCCCCGTGATGCGAAGAACATCACGGGGCCTTTCCCGTTCCCACGGCGTACGCTCGGATCATGAGCAGAGCGCTTCTCATCGTCGATGTCCAGAACGACTTCACCGAGGGCGGCACCCTCGCGGTCACCGGAGGGGATGCGGTGGCATCCGCGATCTCCGCGTTCCTGTCCGAGCATGCCACCGACTACGCGGTGATCATCGCGTCACGAGATTGGCACCACGCCGAGGGCGACAACGGAGGGCACTTCCACGAGGATCCCGACTTCGTCGACACGTGGCCCGTGCACTGCGTCGCCGGAACGGAGGGGGCCGAGTACGACCCCCTTCTGCAGACGGATGCCGTGACGCATCACGTGCAGAAGGGGCACGGCAAGCCCGCCTACTCGATGTTCGAGGGAGAGACGGAAGCGGGGGAGACGGTGGGCGCCGTGCTCAGCGCCTCGGGGGTGCTCAGCGCGGACGTGGTCGGTATCGCGACCGACCACTGCGTGCGGGCATCCGCGCTCGACGCGATCGCACACGGAGTGCAGGTGCGTATCCTCACGGATCTCGTGGCCGGCGTCGGCCCGGAGTCGAGCGAGGCGGCGCTGGCGGAGCTCGCCCACGCGGGTGCGGAGCTGGTCGAGAGCGCAGGCGCGTGACCCGCAGCGTGCTGCTGCTGCGCGCGGTGAATGTCAGCGGCCGGAACAGCGTGCCGATGGCGCGGCTGCGCGAGATGCTGGCGACCGAGACCGACCTGGCCGAGGTCTCGACGTACATCGCCAGCGGCAACATCCTGTGCGCGACGCCGACGAATCCTGCAGCCTCGTGCGCCGCGGTGCACGAGGCGATCGAGGCCGAGTTCGGGGTGAAGACTCCGGTGATCCACCGCGACCACGCGCAGCTCGTCGCGTCGGAGAAGGCGCAGCCGTTTCCCGACGGCGAGGAGAAGTACGTGCACGCCATGTTCCTCGAGGCGGCGTGCAGGGCGGATGCCGTCGAGGTGCTGGAGGATCGGCTCCAGCCCGGCGAGAGCCTCGCGCTCGTCGACGACGATCTCTGGATCGACTACGGCAGCGGTGGTGTGCACTCGACCAAGCTCACCAAGGCGGTGCTGGATCGTGCGCTCGGAGTCGCCGGGACCGCCCGGAACCTGCGCACGGTCCGTAAGCTCATCGACCTGACGGCGTGAGCGGATCGACCTCCGCGCTCGGGCTCAGGGCGATCATCAACCTCGGCGCGTCACTGCATCTGGTCACCCGCGGGATGAGCCGGCTGGGTCGCTGTCAGGCGCCTCCGTGCGTCAACGTCGTCACAGACGTGACACGCAACGGCAGCCAGCGCTTCTGCTCGGTGCGCTGTGCGAACCGCGCGGCCGTCCGTCGGCATCGCACACGAGGCGCCTGACAGCGTCGCTCACGCGGTCTGGCCGGCGTGCGTGCCCTCTCCGATCTCCTCGACGACTTTCGCGTTGAAGGCGGGGAGGTCGTCCGGGGTGCGACTGGAGACCAGGCCCTCATCCACCACGACCTCTTCATCGACCCAGGTCGCTCCGGCATTGCGGAGATCGGTCTGCAGGCTCGGGTAGCTCGTGAGGGTGCGTCCGTCGACGACGCCGGCCTCGATGAGGATCCAGGCGCCGTGGCAGATCACGCCCACCGGCTTGTGCTGGTCGAAGAACGCCCTGGCGAGGCCGATCGACGGCTTGTCGAGGCGCAGGTGATCGGCGTTGACGACGCCTCCGGGAAGCACCAGGGCGTCGAACTGCTCGGCCGTCGCATCGGCAGAGGTGAGATCCACGGACTGCTCGTGCCCGTTCTTGCCGGTGATCTTCCCGCCGTCCGGGGCGATCAGCGTGGCGCTCGCGCCCTCCGCGGTCACGGCGTCCCACGGGCTGGTCAGCTCGCTGTCCTCGAATCCGTCGGTCGCCAGGAATGCCACACGGCTGCCGCTGAGAGTCATCGTTCGTCCTTTCGGGGGAGTGTCATCCTCGGGTTCTCGAGGACATATCGACTCTCCCGCGCAGACCGGAACCGGTGAAGGGGGTGGCCGAAGGCCAGCGCCGGTGATACAGGCGCGAACCGTCAGACGTCCATCTCGCCGCTGCTCATGACGAGTGAGCGCCAGTTCGCGCCCATCCGTTCGTATGTAGCGATCGCCTGGCAATTGCGACACCGCACGTCGCACTTCGCCACCTCGTCGGTGACGTGCGCGATGCTGAAGCCGTTCCGCACGAGTCGCATGACGTCGTCGCGCTTGCCGGACCCTGGGCGGTGGTCGAAGTCGAGCACGCGTAGATCGCTTTCGCTGCAATCCACGCACGGATGACGCAGGAGGAAGTCGCGGATGAAGGCGATGCTCGCCTGCTTCTGAGCGTTCGGGCGCTCACGGATCACGGCGATGTGGTGCTCGCGATTGCGTGCGTAATAGTCGCGTGACGACAAGCGATTGCACTCCCGACAGACCTCCTGCCGGCCATCGGGACGGGAGGTCTTCCGGTTGAAGTCGGAGAGAGGCTTCACGCAACGACAGCTGCCGCATTGCTTGGATGCCGCGGGATGCGCGAGGGACGGATCTGCCTCGTCCATCGCCGCCTCCCGTCTCGCGCTGTAGCGCACGATACCGAGGGCTTCAGACACGCATGCTCGTCGAGCCGGTCGATCGAAAGGGTGGGCCCTGTGGGGATCGAACCCACAACCCGCGGATTAACTTGCCACTTCGGCTTTCGCCGCCGCCGTCTCCGGCGTTCGTGGTCTGGACTGTCCCTTCACCGTGGCTTTCGCCGTAGGTGCCACCCGTCCAGTCTCTACACCTTCCGAACCAGTGATCCGGCTTGGCTCGGGATTGCCAACTGGTCTCCCAGGAAGGGTTCCCCGACTTTGAGTGGTGTCATCCCCGAGGTTTCCCCCGAGGCGCTCCTATTTTGTTGAAGTCCGCTGCTCTGCCAATTGAGCTAAAGGCCCGTGCGACAAGTCTAGTGCGCACAGAACGGGCCGCCGGTGAACACCGGCGGCCCGTTCTCCTTCTCTCGTTCCTCCCCCGAGACGGGAGAAGGTCGCTCGCCGGGAAGATCCCCACCCGGCAGGCTTGATCCCTGATTACATCGGGGGCATCAGAACCGTGTCGATGAGGTACACGGTCGCGTTGGCGGTCTGGACGCCACCGCAGATGACGGCAGAGGTGCCGTTGACCATGAGCTCGTCGCCGCTGCCGGTGACCTCGAGGTCAGCGCCCTGCACGGTGGTGTGCATGCCGGCGATGTCATCCGGAGCGATCTGACCGGGCACCACGTGGTACGTCAGGATCGAGCTCAGCAGTGCGGAGTCGGTCTTGAGCGTCTCGATGGTGGCGGGGTCGATCTTCGCGAAGGCGTCGTCCACCGGGGCGAAGACGGTGAACTCGTCTCCGTTGAGTGTGTCGACGAGGTCGACCTCCGGGTTGAGCTGACCGCTCACCGCGGCGACGAGAGTCGTCAGGATCGGGTTGTTGGAGGCGGCCACGGCGACCGGGTCCTTGGACATGCCCTCGACGGAGCCTGCGCCGTCCGGCACAGCCTCGGCGTATGCGGCGCAACCGGAACCGACGAGGTTCGCGGCCGGGTCCATCGCCTCGGTCGTGGGCTCAGCCGACTCCGACGTCGTCGGCTCCGACGACTCCTCGGCCGGGGCTGTGGTGCCCGTCGAACAAGCGGAGAGCAGGAATGCGCCCGCCAGCGTCAGGGTGAGTGCTGCGGTGACCTTCTTCTTGGTGCTGAACATCTCGAGCTCCTTCAGAACTTCAGCCACGGCCTCTCCGTGGCGTTGACAGCTGTTCGGAGCCCCGTCGGGATCGGATGGGAGAAATCTGGGATTCCTCGAATCGGGTCTTTTTTCGCTCACGATCGGGTGGCGCCTGCACAGGAAGGGGGAGGGTATGCGGCATGCTTGAGAGGATGGTCATCGACGGAATGGACGTGCCCGAAGACGGGACGGCGAGCGATGCGGTCGGAACGCTCCTCGTGCGCGTGGCCGCGGGTGACCAGCGTGCGTTCGCCGAGCTGTATGACAGCCTCTCCTCACGCGTGTTCGGCCTCATCCTGCGCGTGCTCGTGAACCGCTCGCAGAGCGAGGAAGTGCTGCAGGAGGTTTTTCTCGAGATCTGGCAATCCGCTTCGCGCTTCGCTCCGAACAGAGGTCAAGGACGAGCATGGGTGATGACCATCGCACATCGCCGGGCCGTGGACAGGGTGCGTGCATCCCAGTCCAGTGCGGACCGTGATGTGCGAGCGGGACTGAGGGACATCGGTGTGGCTCACGACAGTGTGGCCGAACAGGTGGAACTCGGGATCGACGGCGAGAAGGTCGTCGAGGCGCTCACGGGGCTGCCGGAAGTGCAGCGAGAAGCGCTCGTGCTCGCATATTACGGCGGTTACAGTCAGAACGAGATATCGGCGCTCGTGGGAGCGCCGCTGGGGACGATCAAGACAAGGATGCGGGACGGGCTCACCCGTCTGCGCTCCGCTATGGGGGTGACAGCATGAATGAGCAGGAGTTCGCAGAACTCGCGGCAGGCGCCGCCCTGAACGCGCTGTCGCCCGACGACCGGCGTCGTTTCGACGACGCCCTCCTCGCGCACCCCGAGTGGCACGCCATCGCTGAAGCGGATGCCGAGACGGCAGCCACCCTGGCGGAATCGGCTGCTCCTCAGTCACCGCCGACGGCGCTGCGCGCCGCTCTCCTCGCTCAGATCACGGAGACTCCGCAGCTCGCCGAGACACCCGGGATCGCCGAGACGATGAAGTCCGCAGCTACCCCTGATGATCCTGCTCGCGTGCCGGCTCCGAAGCGCCGCTGGTCGCGCGCCGTGTTCGCGCTCGCCGCGTGCCTTGCGGTCCTCGTCGGCGTCGGGGTCGGCGCTGTCGCCCTGAACCAGCAGTTGAACCGTCCGGCATCCGTCGTCGCTCTCGAGCAGATCCAGTCCGCCGAAGATGCCGAACAGGCGACAGTCGAGCTGCCCGACGGCGGCTCAGCGACCGCGCACTGGTCGGCTTCAGCGGGTGCCGCCGTGCTCGTCACGGATGGCATCCCTGCTCCCGCTGACGGCAAGACGTACGAGCTCTGGTTCGTCCGCGGCGAGGATGCGATCCCGGCCGGTGTCTTCGACGTCGACGACGGTCGCGCCACGGCCGCGCTCGAGGGCGACATGCGCGCTGGAGACGTCATCGCGGTCACCGTCGAGCAGGCCGGGGGATCCCCCGACGGCACGCCGACGACCGATCCGGTCATCGTCATCCCCACGGCCTGACCTGCCGCGAACGCGGGTAGCCTGGTGCGATGCCCGAGCAGCATCGTCGTCCCATCCGTCGTCCGTCCAGCGCCTTCGACAACATCGTCGGCGCGCACGACCCCGCCGAGGAGACGCGCGTCGCGCATGCGACGGCATCCGCTCTGCTGACACGGGTACGCGCCGACGAGAGCGGGGCCAGCGCGGAGCGTCTGGTGGCGTTCACAGCCGAGCACGGCATCGACGACATCGCGGAACTCTGGTCCAAGGCACCGTCCCGCACGCTCCCCGGAGCACTGTGGCGGCTCTACCTGCTGCAGCTGGCGATCCACGGCGATCCGCACACCGCAGCCCTGCTCTACGAGCGAGGCCGCGTCGAGCTGCACTCGGCCGATGCCGCTATCGCGGGGGCGCCGGTGCCGGCCGACCCCGACGAGCTCGTCGCCCTGATCGACACGATCCTGCGCGGCGCGTTCCGCGGTGACTTCGCCGTCGCTCTGGACCGCGCGGCCGCGTTCTGTCGCGTGCAGGCGTCAGGCGCCACGCACACGGCCGACGACTACGAGCCGACGGAGCCCGAGCGGGCGAGCGAACTCACGACGAGGGCTCTGCGGCTCAACGGCTACGGGCAGGATCTCTCCGCGGCGGCCGTGCTCTGGCGGCAGGACTCGCTGATCTGAGGCGGGTACAGAAAGACCGGGCCGCAAAAACGCCTCACGGCGGAAGGCCGCTCACAGCGGCAAAAAATGGAGCCCGGGGTTATGCGGCCCGGCCATTCGATTATAACGCGAGAGCGCCGAGGCTATTCCTGACCGTAGGCTCAGAACATGAATCGGCGCTTCGCATTGATGATTGACCCGCTCGCGGAGGGCGTGGACCGCTCCGACTACGGCGACACCCTGACAGCCGTGGATGCCGCGGCCCCCGCACTGAGCGTGGGAGAGCTCAGCACGCAGCGCGGTGACGGCGTGTTCGAGTCGATCGGCGTGATCGACGGCCACGCGCAGGAGGTGGTTCCTCACCTCGAGCGGCTCGCGCACTCGGCGCAGCTGTGCGACCTGCCGGCGCCGAACCTCGCGCAGTGGCGTCAGGCGATCGATCAGGCTGCCTCCCGATGCGCTGACGGAGAGGCCGTGATCAAGCTCATCCTCAGCCGCGGCGTCGAGCACGGGCCGACCCCGACCGCCTGGGTCACTGCGGCTCCGGCATCCGACTTCTCGCGGATGCGGGCCGAGGGAGTGCGGGTGGTCACCCTGGATCGCGGATACGACCTGGGAGCGGCGGAGCGGGCGCCGTGGCTGCTGCTCGGCGCGAAGACGCTCTCCTACGCCGTGAACATGGCAGCGCTCCGCGAGGCCCACCGCAGGGGCGCGGACGACGCGATCTTCCTGTCCAGCGACGGCTTCGTGCTCGAGGCCCCGACCGCGTCGCTCATCCTGCGGTTCGGAGACCGGTTCGTGACGCCGGCCCCGACCGGCGGCATCCTGCACGGCACTACGCAGCTCAGCGTCTACGAGCACCTCTCGGCGCGCGGCTTCGTAGTGGGGTACGAGCGCATCCCGGCATCCGATCTTCCCCGAGCGGATGCCGCGTGGCTCGTGTCGAGCGTGCGCCTCGCCGCAGCGATCACCGCGATCGACGGCGCTTCCCTACCCGTGGATCAAGTGCTGACGGACGAGCTCAACGCGTACCTCCTGTCACCGCGCGACTGACGCGAAGCGACTGATGCGAAGCGACTGACGCCAAAGAGAAGGGTCCGGATGCCAGAGCATCCGGACCCCTCTTCGCTGAGCGGTCAGCTCATCCGAAGCGACCGGAGACGTAGTCCTCGGTGGCCTGCACGGACGGGGTGGTGAAGATCGACGTGGTGTCGTCGTACTCGATGAGCTTGCCGGGCTTTCCCGTGCCGGCGATGTTGAAGAACGCCGTCTTGTCCGAGACCCGCGACGCCTGCTGCATGTTGTGGGTGACGATGACGATCGTGAACTCGTTCTTCAGCTCGCCGATCAGCTCTTCGATGGCGTAGGTCGAGATCGGGTCGAGGGCCGAGCAGGGCTCGTCCATCAGCAGAACCTCGGGGGAGACGGCGATCGCCCGCGCGATGCAGAGACGCTGCTGCTGGCCGCCGGAGAGGCCGGAGCCCGGGCGGTCGAGACGGTCCTTGACCTCGTTCCACAGGTTCGCGCCGGTGAGCGACTGCTCGACGAGGGCGTCCTGATCGCTCTTCGACATGCGGCTGTTGTTGAGCTTCACGCCCGCGAGCACGTTCTCCTTGATGGACATCGTGGGGAACGGGTTCGGCCGCTGGAAGACCATGCCGACCTGACGACGCACCAGCACCGGGTCGACGCCGGGGCCGTACAGGTCCTTGCCGTCGAGCAGGACCTCGCCCTCGACGCGGGCGCCGGGGATGACCTCGTGCATGCGGTTGAGCGTGCGGAGGAAGGTGGACTTGCCGCAGCCCGAGGGGCCGATGAACGCGGTCACACTGCGCGGCTGGATGTCGAGCGACACCCCTTCGACCGCGAGGAAGCTGCTGTAGTAGACGTTGAGGTCGTTGACTTCGATGCTCTTGGACACGTGGGTTCCTGTTCTGAGTGGTCGGGCGCTCAGCGGCCGGACATCTTCGGGGCGAACAGCTTCGCGATGAGACGCGCGAGCAGATTCAGCACCATGACGATGAGGATGAGGGTGAGGGCGGCGGCCCAGGCGCGCGCGACCGACGCGTCCGGGTTCGTGCCCTGGTTCATGTACTGGTTGTAGGCGAACACCGGCAGGGTCATCATCTGACCGTCGAAGATGTTCGTGTTCAGGCTCTGGGTGAAGCCGGCAGTGAGCAGCAGCGGGGCAGTCTCGCCGATCACGCGGGAGATCGCGAGCATGATCGAGGTCGTGATGCCGGCGATCGACGTCGGCAGCACCACCTTGAGGATCGTGAGCCACTTCGGCACGCCCAGTGCGTACGACGCCTCGCGCAGCTCGTTCGGGACGATCTTCAGCAGTTCCTCGCTGCCTCGCACGACGACCGGGGTCATCAGCACCGCGAGAGCGAGCGCACCCATGAATCCCATCGAGATGCCCGGGCCGATCACCACCGCGAAGACAGCGTAGATGAAGAGGCCGGCCACGATCGAGGGGATGCCGGTCATCACGTCGACGAAGAACGTGATCCCCTTGGCGAGCGTCCCGCGACCGTACTCGACCAGGTAGATCGAGGTCATCAGCCCGATCGGCACCGAGATGATCGTCGCCGTGAGCGTGATCAGCACCGTTCCCCAGATCGCGTGCACGATGCCGCCGCCGTCACCGATCACGTTGCGCATCGAGTTGCTGAAGAACTCGGCGTCGAAGCGCCCGATCCCGTTGACGACCACAGTCCACAGCAGCGAGATCAGGGGGAGCAGGGCGATCAGGAAGGCGGTGGCGACCAGCGCGGTCATGAGGCGATCGACGGCCTTGCGCCGGCTCTCGACGATCGACGAGATCACCGTGATGATCACCATGTAGAGCAGGATGCCGACGATCGCGGCACCCGCGATGTTGAAGTCGGCCAGGTCCGCGCCGGCAGCGGCGACCGCGAACACGGCGGCCGAGATGGCGAAGGATCCGCCGAGGAGTGCCCAGGGAGCCCACTTCGGCAGCTTGCCGGAGGTGAGGACGGCCGTGTGCGGCGTGACGGGAGCTGCGGTGAGGGTGGTCATGTCAGTTCGCTCCCGAGAACTCGGCGCGGCGGGCGACGATCCATCGCGCCAGCGCATTGACCGCGAAGGTCACGATGAAGAGGATGAGACCGGTCGCGATGAGGGTGTTGACCCCGACGCCGTTCGCCTCGGGGAAGGCGAGCGCGATGTTTGCGGGGATGGGCGTCGGGTTGGTCGAGGTGAGCACCAGGAAGCTGACGACCGCGGAGGGCGAGAGCACCATCGTCACAGCCATGGTCTCGCCGAGCGCGCGTCCGAGAGCCAGCATCGCCGCCGAGACCATGCCGCCCCGCGCGAAGGGGAGAACGGCCATGCGCACCATCTCCCAGCGCGTGGAGCCCAGCGCGAGCGCGGCCTCCTCATGGAGCTTCGGAGTCTGCAGGAACACCTCGCGGCAGATGGCCGTCATGATCGGGATGCACATCACGGCGAGTACGAGGGCCGCGGTGAGGATGGTCTTACCCGTGGAGGAGACCTGGCCCTGGAAGAACGGCACCCAGGACGCGTTGGTGTTCAGCCAGGCGTAGATCGGCTGCAGGAGAGGTGCGAGGACCAGGCCGCCCCAGAGGCCGAAGACCACCGAGGGGACCGCGGCGAGCAGGTCGATGATGTACCCGAGGAAGGACGCGAGCCGGCGGTGGGCGTAGTGCGAGATGAAGAGGGCGATGCCGATCGCGATCGGGGCGGCGATCAGCAGTGCGATGAAGGACGCCCAGAGCGTGCCGAAGATGAGCGGCCCCACGTAGGTCCAGAAGGACTCGCCGCGGAGGATGTGGTTGTCGGTCGTGTCGAGCTGGAAGGCCGGGAGGCTCTGGATCACGAGGAAGGCCGCGACCAGCACCAGGACGACGAGGATGACCACCCCCGCCCCGAGCGCGGTGCCCGAGAAGACCCGGTCGCCGAGTCGCTGCTTCGCCTTGATCGGCGCGGGCGGCGCCGTGGGGGGTGCCGGTGTCGGTGTCGGCGCCTGCGCGGTCGTGCTCATGATCTCCCTGTTTCGGGCCGGGTCGAGATGGAGCGGGTGCTGACCCGGCGGAGCCCCCGCGTCCGTTCGGACGCAGGGGCACCGCTGTCAGCGAGTGGGCGGGGTCAGCCGACCTGGATCAGGTCGATCGCGGCGACCACCTGCTCGCGCAGGCTCTCCGAGATCGGGGCGCTGCCGGCGTTGTCGGCGGCGGCGGTCTGGCCCTCTTCGCTCGCGATGTAGGAGAAGTACTCCTTCACGAGCGCGGCGACGTTCTCGTCCTCGTACTGCTCGCAGCCGATCAGGTAGCTGACCAGGGCGATCGGGTAGGCGCCGTCGGCAGCGGATGCCGGGTCGACGTCGAAGACGAGGTCGGCTTCGCCGCGGCCCTCGACCAGCGGCGAAGCCTCGACGAGCTTCGAGGCGGCCTCGGCGGAGTACGGGACGAACTCCTCGCCGACGCCGACGTGGACCTGACCGAGGTCGCCGACCTGCGAGGCGTCCGCGAAGCCGATCGCACCGTTGCCGGCACTGATGGCCTGGACGACACCCGAGGTGCCCTGGGCGGCTTCGCCGCCCTGGATCGGCCAGACGTCGGCCGGCTCGTAGGTCCAGACGTCGCCCGCGGTGGCGCTGAGGTACTTGGTGAACGTCTCCTGCGTGCCCGAGGGGTCGGAGCGGTGCACCGGCGAGATCGCCAGGTCGGGAAGCTCGACGCCGTCGTTCAGAGCGGCGATGGCCGGGTCGTTCCAGTTGCTGATCGTGCCGGCGAAGATGCCCGCGATCGTGGCGGCATCGAGGTTCAGCATGTCGACGCCCTCGAGGTTGAACGCCACGGCGACCGGGGAGATGTACAGCGGGACCTCGACGATGTCGTCGCTCGCGCAGGCGCCGAAGCCGCCTGCGGCGACCTCTTCGTCGTCGAACGCACGGTCGGAGCCGATGAAGTTGCTGCCGCCCTCGAGGAAGTTCTCGCGGCCGGTGCCGGAGCCGGTGGGCTCGTAGTTGACGGTCACATCGGGGTTGGCCGTCTGGAATGCGGCGACCCAGGCCTCCTGGGCTGCTGCCTGCGAGGACGCGCCGGTCGCGTCGATGGTGCCGGAGAGGGTGGACTCAGAGGGCTCTTCGCTGGAGCCGCCGGTGCCGCCTTCGTTCGCGGCACAGCCGGCGAGTGCGAGAGCGGCCACGGCGCCGATGGCGCCGATACGTGCGATTCGGGAGATCTTCACTGTGGATCCTTCGATCTTGGAGGGTGGGGCCCGGTGCAGGGCACACAGTGACGCTAAGCGCGGCGGTTTACGAGACTCTCCCGCGCAGGTGAACGGGAGGTGAACGACGGACGACTCTCTGGGGTGGACCCAGGCGGCTGCTGGGGACGCGCGGGCGTCACACCTTGGGAATATGCGTCTCGATGGATATGAGGCCGGAACCGGGGTTGGTGGCCGAGAGGTGCACGACGGAGAACGCACCGGGCTCGAGGTCGGCGGCGCTGCTGAGGTACGAACCTTGGATCGTGCTCGTCGCGAGCGCGATCTCCGACAGCAGGCCGGGGAGGACAGGTCCGTGGCTGCAGAGGACCGCCGGCTTCCCGGATCGGACTCGACGGCCGACCACCGAGCGGAGGTCCGAGGTGCCGTACTCCCAGGCGTCCTGGCTGATCTTCTCCGTCGTCACGAACTTGCGGTCGAGGGCGCGGGCGAGCGGGCGGACCGTCTCGACGCATCGCACCGCGTCACTGGTCACGAGCTTGCGGGGGCCGAAGGCGCGCAGCGGACCGACGATCGACGCCGCCTGCTTCTTCCCGCGCTCGGCGAGCGGGCGTGCGGCATCCGCACCGTCCCATTCCGAACGGGAGAGCGCCTTCGCGTGGCGCAGCACGATCAGCGGGAACGTGCGCAGCACTCCGTCGTCGACGAGGTTCGTGAAGAAGTCGAGGATCTCGAGGTCGACGGGGTAGCTGAGGCGCTCCCGTGCCTTCTTCGCGCTCACCCATTCCACAGCCGCGATCTCGCGGTTGGGGACGAATGTCGACTCGCGGATGGCCGCGTCGGTCGCCTCGGCTGCCCAGTAGTGCACGACCTTCTGCTTCTGCGACGCCAGGTGGTAGCGGCTCACGCCGACGGGAACGCCCAGCGAGACCCGGATGCCGGTCTCCTCGAGGACTTCGCGCACGGCCGTCTCGGCGAGCATCTCGCCCGGGTCGACCTTGCCCTTGGGCAGCGTGACGTCGCGGTACTTCGTGCGGTGGATCAGCAGGATGCGGAGCTTGCCGTCGATCACGCGCCAGACGACGGCTCCGGCGGCGTACACCGCCTTGTCGGTCCACTTCGAGGCCGGCGGGGGCGTCCTCGCGGCGCGGCCGTGCTGCTCCTGCCCGACTGTCATCGGGAGGCCCGTGCGCGACGGCGCCGCTGGATCAACCCCATGGTCTTATCCTGCAGGTCGATGAACGGCTTGCCATCGGCGTCCTCGGCGTGGCGCGTCCACACGCCGTCGGCGCCGAGGTGCCACGAGGTGGTCCCGGCATCCATCGCCAGGTCGAAGAACGACAGCAGCTCCTTCAGGTGCGCGGGGTCGGAGACCCGCACCAGCGCCTCGACGCGGCGGTCGAGGTTGCGGTGCATCATGTCGGCGCTGCCGATGTACACCTGCGGGTCGCCGTCGTTCTCGAACGCGAAGATCCGCGAGTGCTCGAGGTAGCGGCCGAGGATGCTGCGCACCGTGATGTTGTCGCTGATCCCGTCGAGGTCCGTGCGCAGGCTGCAGATGCCGCGCACCCAGACCTCGACCTTCACGCCCGCGGCGCTCGCGCGGTAGAGCGCGTCGATGATCTCCTCGTCGACCATGGAGTTCACCTTGATGCGGATGTGCGCGGGCTTGCCGGCCTCGGCGTTCTTGCGCTCCGCGTCGATCTGGCGCACCAGGCCCTTGCGCAGGTGGAGGGGGGCGACGAGCAGCCGCTTGAACTTCTTCTCGATCGCGTATCCGCTGAGCTCGTTGAACAGTCGTGTGAGGTCCTTGCCGACCTGCGCATCAGCGGTGAACAGGCCGAAGTCCTCGTAGATGCGACTGGTCTTCGGGTTGTAGTTGCCGGTGCCGACGTGCGAGTAGTGCTGAAGCTTGCCGTCTTCCTCGCGGATCACGAGGGCGAGCTTGCAGTGGGTCTTCAGGCCCACCAGGCCGTAGACGACGTGGACACCGGCCTTCTCGAGCTTGCGCGCCCAGACGATGTTGTTCGCCTCGTCGAAACGGGCCTTCACCTCGACCAGCGCGAGCACCTGCTTGCCCGATTCGGCCGCGTCGATGAGCGCCTGCACGATCGGGCTGTCGCCGGAGGTTCGATAGAGCGTCTGCTTGATCGCGAGCACGTGCGGGTCGCGAGCGGCCTGCTCGAGGAAGGCCTGCACGCTCGTCGTGAACGACTCGTACGGGTGGTGCACGAGCACGTCGGACTTGCGGATCGCCTTGAAGATGTCGGCACGCGAGTTCGACCCCGTCGGCTGGAAGGCGACGGCCGTGGTCGGCAGGTGCGGCGGGTAGCGCAGATCGGGCCGGTCGATGCGGGAAAGGTCGAAGAGTCCCCGCAGATCAAGGATCCCCGGGAGGCGGTAGATCTCGAGATCGGTGATGTCGAGCTCGCGGACCAGCAGGTCCATCGTGACCTCGTCCATGTCGTCGGTGATCTCGAGGCGGATCGGCGGGCCGAAGCGGCGGCGTAGGAGCTCGGCCTCGAGCGCCTGGATGAGGTTCTCGCTCTCGTCCTCCTCGATCTCCACGTCTTCGTTGCGGGTGAGCCGGAAGGCGTGGTGGTCGAGCACCTCCATGCCGGGGAAGAGGTCGCCCAGGTGGTTGGCGATGAGCTCCTCGAGGCGCAGGAACCGCTTGATCTCGCCGTGACCGGGCACCTCGACGAATCGAGGGAGCATCGGCGGCACCTTGAGGCGCGCGAACTCCTGGCGGCCCGTGCGGGCATTGCGGATGCGGATCGCGAGGTTCAGCGAGAGGCCGGAGATGTACGGAAACGGGTGGGCCGGGTCGACGGCCAGGGGCATCAGCACGGGGAACACCTGCGCGCCGAAGTATTCGGAGAGCTTGGAGCGCTCGCCCTCGGTGAGCTCGGACCAGTCGGTGATCTCGATGCCGGCGTCGGCGAGGGCGGGGCGGACGAGGTCGGTCCAGGCCGCCGCGTGGCGGAGCTGCAGTGCGTGCGCCTCTCGCGAGATGTCGGCGAGCGCGTCGACGGGAGAGCGGCCGATGTTGGTGGGAACGGCGAGACCGGTCATGATGCGGCGCTTCAGCCCCGCGACACGGACCATGAAGAACTCGTCGAGGTTGCTCGCGAAGATCGCCAGGAAGTTCGCCCGTTCCAGCTCGGGCAGCGACGGATCCTCGGCGAGCTCCAGCACGCGCTGGTTGAAAGCCAGCCAGCTCAGCTCGCGGTCCAGGTACCGGTGGTCGGGAAGAAGGGCGTCCGGCGACTCGACAGCGTCGAAGTCGTCGTCTTCAGCGTCACCGAGACCTGCGTCGGTGAGAGCGGGATCGATCATGGGGTACATCTAAGCACCGCGAGGTGACGCGCGTGTGAACGGAGCGAGCCGTCAGAGGCTGGCAGCCGCCACGGTCTCGTCCTCGTAGACGTTGAACCGGTAGCCGACGTTGCGCACCGTGCCGATGATCTGTTCCTGGTCTCCGAGCTTCGCGCGGAGGCGCCGCACGTGCACGTCGACGGTGCGGGTACCGCCGAAGTAGTCGTATCCCCAGACTTCGCTGAGCAGCTGCTCACGGGTGAAGACGCGAGACGGGTGGGTCGCGAGGAAGTGCAGCAGCTGAAACTCCTTGTAGGTGAGGTCCAGCGGCTTGCCCCGCAGCTTGGCGGAGTACGACTGCTCGTCGATCGTGACGCCGGATGCTTGCACCCGAGAGGGTTCCGCAACCTCATCCCGGCGGGCGAGCCCGAGTCGGACGCGCGCGTCGATCTCGGCGGGGCCTGCGGTGGAGAGCAGGACGTCGTCGATGCCCCAGTCGCCGGACAGCGCGCTCATGCCGCCCTCCGTGACGACCAGGAGGAGCGGGGCATCCTGGCCGGTGGCACGCAGCAGCCGGCAGAGAGACTTCGCTCCGACGAGGTCGTGCCGGCCGTCGACGACCACGACGTCGTAGTCCGGCGCGCTCACGAGCTGCGCCGGTTCCGCCGGGATCTGGCGGACGCGGTGACTGAGCAGTTCGAGGGCGGGCAGGACCTGCTCCGTCAGCGGAGCGTTGGTCAGAACCAGCACCAGGGCCACGCGCACTCCTCACCGGCGCGGGGGTCGACGCCGTGCCGCCATGATACCGGCAGGGATGCGCAACAATGGAGTCATGTCCGAACCAGCCCTCGCACCGCGTAATGCTCTCGTCGGCGTGGTCGTCGTCTGGGCGACCGCCTTCGTCGCGACGGTGGCCGTCGGCATCTTCGTGGCTGAGGAATGGCGGGTGCCCTGGATGCTGGTCGTCTTCGGCGGCATCGTGCTCCTCTCGTTCGCCGTGCAGCTCTGGTACGGGCACACGCAGGGGTTCATCTTCCGCGTCGCGAGCAGCGTGACAGGCGCGCTGCTGCTCATGGGGCTCATCTCGATCGGCTTCGGCATCGCCGCTCTGCTGCCCTCCTGAGGGTCGCGGCCGAGCCGGGTGGCCGCCCTGCGCGGTATGGTGGAGGCATGGATCTCATGGCGCTCGAAATCTTCTACATCGGCCTGCTGGGCCTCGCGAGCCTCGCTATCGTCTTCGTCTCGGCAGTGGTGCTGCGCAACCTCTTCCGCGGCCAGCGCTGACGCATCGTGATCGAACTCCCCACCGACCTCCCCGCCGACCTCGCCCCGCTCGCGTGGCTGATCGGCGTGTGGGAGGGATCCGGCGTCATCGACTATCCCGTCGGCGACGAGCGCCTGCAGGGTGAGTTCGCCCAGCGGATCAGCTTCAGTCATGACGGCGGGCCGTTCCTCAATTACTCGTCGACCGCGACCTTCACCGGGGAAGATCAGGCGGTGTCCATCCCGCTGACCGCCGAGACCGGTTTCTGGCGTCTCGCTCGCCCGGCGACGGCGGCCGACGCCGGACCCGCATTGCTGCCGCCGCAAGCGTCGACCGTCACCCGTACAGCCGATGACGTCGAGGCACTCCGCGGCGAGAACGGCGGATTCCCCATCGAAGTCTCCCTCGCGCACTCCGACGGGATGCTGGAGTTCTACGTCGGCCAGATCGACGGCCCCCGCGTCGACATCTCGTCGGACGCCGTCGTCCGCTCCGCCGGCACGAAGGAGTACGGCGCGGCCTCGCGCATGTACGGCCTCGTCGACGCGCACCTTCTCTGGGCGTGGGACATCGCGGCCCTGGGTACTCCGCTGCGGGCGCACGCCTCCGCGCGACTGGCCAAGGTCTGAGACGGGCGGCATCCGGCATGAGTCTGTTCGAAAGTCTTCCCGGAGCCGTGGCAGGTGAGCACGGAGTCGCGCACCTCGGCGATCCGGTCCGTGAACAGCGCCGTCTCGCCGCGGGTGACGCCGTCGTCGAGCTCGCTGACCGCACGGTCATCGAGGTCGCGGGTCCAGAGCGACTCGGCTGGCTCGACTCGATCACCTCGCAGTCGGTCGGGCGCCTCACCGCGGGCGACAGCACCGAACTGCTGGTCCTCGACCCGCAGGGCCGCGTCGAACACGCCGCCGGCGTCGTGGACGACGGCACCTCGACCTGGCTGATCGCGGACGCGGCGGATGCCGATGCTCTCGCGACCTGGTTGACGCGGATGAAGTTCCGCACGCACGCGACCGTCGACGTGCGGCCCGACCTCGTGCTGATCGGCTTCGTCGACGGCGGCTCGGCCGCTCGCGCGGTGCACACGGCCGCGGCGGCACAGGAACGCTTCCCACTCGTGTGGGAAGACCCCTGGCAGCAGGTTGCACTCGGCGGTCACCAGTACGCCGAGGTCGTCGACCACCCGGGTACCGCTCTCGCCTGGCGCGTGGCGATCCTCTCGCCGGATGCCGCGGCAGAACTGTCGGCCGCGCTCGATCCCGACTCCGTCGCAGGTCTCCTCGCGGCCGAAGCGCTCAGGATCGCGGCCTGGCGTCCGCGGTGGGCCGCCGAGGTGGACGACAGGTCGCTCCCGCATGAGTCCGACTGGATCCGCACGGCCGTGCACCTGAGCAAGGGGTGCTACCGCGGCCAGGAGACCGTCGCCAAGGTGCACAACCTCGGTCACCCGCCGCGCCGCCTCGCCGCCCTGCAGCTCGACGGCAGCGATGCCGTGCTGCCGGAACCGGGTTCCCCCGTGTTCGCGGGCGACGATGAGATCGGTCACGTGACGTCGGTCGCCCGCCATCACGAAGACGGTCCCATCGCCCTCGCGATCCTCGCCCGTCGCGCGCCGACCGGCGATCTGACCGTGCGCGCCGACGGGATCGACATCGCCGCCGCGCAGCAGGTGATCGTCCCCGCGGATGCCGGGGCCACCGCCGACATCCCGCGTCTCACCCGACTGTCGCGACGACCGTCCGCTCCGGATCCCCGCGACGCATAGACGTCTCGTCTCGCTTCGCTCGCTCGACGACCGGGGGGGGCCGCGCCGATCAGCTTTCGGCGGGAGCGACCGCGCCCCAGGGCAGAGTCAGCTCGCCCAGTCGCCATCGCGTGCGCCCGCCGATCACCGGCCAGCCCTGGTCCCGCAGCGCCGTGACCGCCGCGAGGAAGCGCTGCGTGGCGCCGAACGTCATGAGCGGCGCCGCCCGCGCCCATTCGCGGTCGAGGTCGACCAGCAACTCGTGGACCCGTTCGCCAGGGACGTTGCGATGGATGAGCGCCTTCGGCAACCGCTCCGCCACGATGTGCGGGTGTTCTAGCTCGGCGAGGCGCAGCGAGATCGTGAAGCGCACCGGTGCGCCGTCGCGCTGCACGTCGACCCAGCTCGCCACGCGTCCGTTCTCGTCGCAGGTGCCCTCCACGAGGAGACCGTCGGGAGCCAGTCGCGCGGCCATCGTCCGCCAGGCTGCGGGCACGTCCTCCTCGTCGTACTGGCGGAGCACGTTCATCGCCCGGATCACGGCCGGCCGTCGGCCGTCGGGCAGGGGCACCTCGAACCCGCCCCGCGCGAACGAGACCCGGAGATCGGCGGGAAAAGGGGTGCGACCCGCGCGCACCTCCGCGAGCTGTGCGTCGGCGGTCGCGACGCGCACCGGATCGATCTCGAGGCCTCGCACCTCGGCATCCGGCCGGGTGCGTCGCAGGCGCGCGCTCAGCTCGAGAGCGGTGACTCCGCTCGCGCCGTAGCCGAGATCGACCACGAGCGGATCGACGGCGCGTCGGAACACCGGGCTCGCCGCGATCCATCGGTCGTTGCGACGCAAGCGGTTCGTCCCGGTCGTGCCGCGCGTCGGCCGACCGAGGGGAGATGACGCCATGCGTCCATCCTCTCGCTCTGAGGCGCCCGCAGACCAATCCGAAGCGGCGGTCACGGATAAACTGACGGCATGACTGCGACGCGCACACTGATCCTGCTCCGCCACGGCCGGAGCGAGTGGAACGAACTGAACCTGTTCACCGGGTGGGTGGACGTCCGCCTGAACGAGCAGGGCGTCAAGGAAGCCCGTCGGGGCGGCGAGCTGCTCGCCGAGGCCGGCATCCTCCCCGACGTGCTGCACACCTCGCTGCTGAGCCGCGCGATCCAGACTGCGAACATCGCGCTGGACGCCGCTGACCGCCTCTGGATCCCGGTCACCCGTTCCTGGCGTCTCAACGAGCGCCACTACGGTGCGCTTCAGGGCAAGGACAAGGCACAGACCCTGGAGGAGTTCGGCCCCGAGCAGTTCCAGCTGTGGCGCCGCTCGTTCGACGTGCCGCCGCCCGTGCTCGACGACGACAGCGAGTTCAGCCAGGTGAACGACGCGCGGTATGCCGGCATCGACGGCGAGGTGCCCCGCACCGAGTCGCTGAAGCTCGTGATCGACCGCCTGCTGCCGTACTGGGACAGCGCGATCGTTCCCGACCTCGAAGCGGGCAAGACCGTGCTCGTGACCGCGCACGGCAACTCGCTGCGCGGCCTCGTGAAGCACCTGGAGGGCATCAGCGACGACGACATCGCCGAACTCAACATCCCGACCGGCATCCCCCTGGTGTACGAGCTGGACGAGAACAACGTTCCGACCGGCCCCGGACGCTACCTCGACCCGGAGGCCGCTGCCGCAGGCGCCGCCGCCGTGGCCGCGCAGGGCAAGAAGTAGGTCCTCGGACACAGAGAAGGGGCGGATGCCGACAGCATCCGCCCCTTCGTCGTTCTCGGTCGGTCAGGCGTGACCGAGCTCCTGCTGCTGTTCGACCGCGAGGGCGATCTCGGCCTCGGACACCTGCCAGTCGCCCGTGGCGAGGTAGACCATCTTCTTGGCGACCGCGACCGCGTGGTCGGCGAAGCGCTCATGGTACCGGCTGGCCAGCGTGGCGTCGACGGTGGCCGTGGCCTCGCCCTTCCAGTTGTCGCTGAGCACCTTCTCGAAGACGCTCGCGTGCAGCTCGTCGACGTCGTCGTCCGCGTTGCGGATGGCGTCGGCGAGACGGAGGTCGCCGGTGCGGAGCAGCTCGGACAGGGTGCGCGCGACCTCGACATCGAGCTCGCCCATCTTCACGAACGTGCCCTTGAGGCCCTTCGGGATGGCGCGTTCGGGGAAGCGGAGACGGGCCAGCTGGGCGATGTGCTCGGCCATGTCGCCCATCCGCTCGATGGAAGCGCTCGCCCGCAGGGCGATCACGACGATGCGCAGATCGCGGGCGACGGGCTGCTGGCGAGCGAGGATCTCGATGGCCTGCTCGTCGAGGGTGGCGGCCAGAGCGTCGATCTTGGCGTCGTCGGCGATGACTTCTTCCGCCAACGCCACATCGCTGGTCGCGAAGGCGCGCGTCGCCTTGTCGATCGCGACGGTGACGAGGTCCGCGATCTCGACGAGGCGGCTCTGCAGGTCCTCGAGGGACTGGTGGAAGACTTCGCGCATGGTGGGGCGCACCTTTCATTCGGATCTCGGCTGTGAAGACGGCGCGAGACGGCGGTTCGTCCGCACGGAGCAGGTCTGCGCTCCCGCACAGGCCCGAGAAGATTGTGTGCTCCGAAGGTTAACGAACGGTGCCCAGCATGTGAATAGTACTTCTCGCGTTACCGTCAGGCCGCAGAAACTCGCCGAAACAGCGGTGAACGCACTCTACGCTGGTGTCATGACCCTGCCGCAGCTCGCGCTGTCTTCACTCGCCATCGGGCTGGTGATCGGCATCGGCCTCTCCCTCCTCGTGGTGTGGGCCTACCGGGCCCGCGCGCGTGCCGAGGAGGAGACCTCGCTCGAGATCCCGGCCGGCATCAACGACGTGCTCGGCAGCATGGACGACGCGGCATGCGTCGTCGATTCGTCTGGTCTCGTCCTCGCGACCTCGCACGCCGCGACGCGCTTCGGCATCGAGGTCGGCTCGGCGCTCGACAACCCCGAGCTGCGCCAGCTCGTCCGCGGTGTCAAGACCGCGGGCGGCTCCAAGACCGAATCCTTCCGGATCACGCGGGGAGGGCTCAGCCTCGATCCCCGGCTCGTCTCGGCTCGCGCGAGCGTGATCGGCGCACGCCTCGTGCTGCTGATCATCCGCGACGTGACCGAGCAGGAGCGTCTGGATCAGATGCGCCGCGACTTCGTCGCGAACACGAGCCACGAGCTGAAGACCCCGGTCGGCGCGGTCAGCCTCCTCGCCGAGGCCATCGAGTCGGCGGCCGACGACCCCGCGCAGGTGCGGATCTTCGCCGCGCGCATCTCCGCCGAGGCGGGCCGCCTCGGTCAGCTCACCGGCCGCATCATGAGTCTGTCGCGGCTGCAGGCCGAGGACGGCCTGACGGAGGTCGGCCCGGTGTCGATCGACGAGGTCGTCGCCTCCTCCATCGAGGCGCACGTCGTTCAGGCGGACTCCGCCGGTGTGGAACTCGCCCGGGGCGGCGACCGCGGGGTCTGGGTGCGCGGTGATTCGCAGATCCTGGTCGAGGCGGTCGGCAACCTGATCGCCAATGCGATCGTGTATTCGCCTCGCGGGTCGCGCGTGGGTGTGGGCGTGAAGGCGGACGGCGACGTGGTCGAGATCGCTGTCTCCGATCAGGGGATCGGCATCGCCGAAGCCGATCGCGAGCGCATCTTCGAACGCTTCTACCGCGCCGATGAAGCCCGCTCGCGGCGTACCGGCGGCACCGGTCTCGGACTGTCGATCGTCAAGCACGCGATCCAGCGCCATGGCGGCGAGGTGCGCCTGTGGTCCCGACCCGGGCGCGGATCGACCTTCACGATCCGGCTTCCCCGGATCGACACCCCCGGGCACGCCGACCCGGACAAGAAGAGCAAGAAGAAGCGCGCGCGCAAGGCGGCCAAAGCCGCTGCATCCGCCCGCGTTCGAAACGGAGAGAGAGCATGACCCGCATCCTTCTGGTCGAAGACGAGCCCGACCTCGCCGACCCGCTCGCCTACCTGCTGCGCCGCGAAGGATACGAGGTGGAGATCGCCGAAGACGGACCGGGCGCACTCACCGCCTTCCGCGAGCGGGGCGCCGACATCGTGCTCCTCGATCTGATGCTGCCGGGGATGCCGGGCACGGAGGTCTGCCGGCAGATCCGCTCCACCTCCGCCGTGCCGATCATCATGCTCACGGCCAAGGACTCCGAGGTGGACATCGTGGTGGGCCTCGAGCTGGGTGCCGACGACTACATCACCAAGCCCTACTCCTCGCGCGAGCTGCTCGCCCGCATGCGGGCCGTACTCCGACGGGTCGTTCAGGCCGACAGCGAGATCGATGAGCGGGTGCTCGACGGCGGCCGTGTCTCGCTGGACATCGATCGCCACACCGTCTCGGTCGCCGGGGCCCAGATCAACATGCCGCTCAAGGAGTTCGAGCTGCTCGAGGTGCTCATGCGCAATTCTGGCCGCGTGCTCACCCGCGGCCAGCTCATCGACCGGGTGTGGGGGAGCGACTACTTCGGCGACACGAAGACCCTCGACGTGCACATCAAGCGCATCCGGTCCCGCATCGAGGAGAACCCGAGCGAGCCCGTGATGCTCGTGACGGTGCGGGGCCTCGGATACCGTTTCGAGGGCTGAGCGCAGACAGATGAGAAGAGGCCGGCCCCCGTCGTGGGGTGCCGGCCTCTCTCGTCGCGTCTGTGACGGATCAGTCTTCGGGGGCAGGTGCCGCGGTGTCCGTCGGCGTCGGCGTGGGCGTCGGCTGCGGCGCGCGCTCGCTCACGTCGGGCACCAGGTCGGCGTAGTAGGGGAGGGTGCCGTCGAGGACGGGCACCTCGGTCTTGACGCCCGTGGAGTCGCCCGACTGGAAGTGGATCTCGACGGTCGCGCCGGGCTTGGTGTCGAGATCGACGATGCGCAAGGGCTCCTCGCCGTCTTCGGCGCCGAGACTCTTCGTGCTCTCGGCGGGGACGGTGATCGTGAGCGGGTCGATTCCTGCGAGGGCGATCGTCAGCGTGGCCTTCTCGTCGGTCGGATTCACGATGGCGCCGACGAAATTGCCGACCGAGCCGTCTTCGGTGGCGACGATGAAGGCGTTGCGGACGTCGAGGGGGCCGTCAGCGTCCGACACGTTCACGCCGTCGGACGCGGAGTACTCGATCGTCGTGGCCTGGGGTGAGATGAAGGTGCACCCCGTCGCGCCGAGCAGAACGAGGGCGCTGATGGCGGCAGACGCGGCAAGGCGCGATTTCACGGGTCCTCCTGAGGTCCGGCGGGATATCCGCAACCATTCTACGGGTATGCGGCCGGAGCCTTCGGGACGCCGAGGCGCGAACCTTAGCGCATATTCGCTGTGGTATCCTTGAGGTTGCCGAAAGGACACGTTTTTATGCTTTTTGAGGTTGGCGAGACAGTCGTCTATCCGCACCATGGCGCCGCGACCATCATCGAGGTCAAGGAACGCATCATCAAGGGTGAGGCGAAGAAATATCTGAAGCTCAACGTCACGCAGGGAGACCTCATCATCGAGGTTCCCGCTGAGAATGTCGACCTGGTCGGCGTTCGCGACGTGATCGGCAAGGAGGGCCTCGACCATGTGTTCGAGGTGCTGCGTGCGCCGTTCACGGAAGAGCCGACCAACTGGTCGCGTCGTTACAAGGCGAACCTCGAGAAGCTCGCCTCCGGCGATGTCATCAAGGTGAGCGAGGTCGTGCGCGATCTGTGGCGTCGTGACCAGGACCGCGGGCTCTCCGCGGGTGAGAAGCGGATGCTGGCGAAGGCTCGCCAGATCCTCATCTCCGAGCTCGCGCTGGCCGAGAAGACCGACGAGGACAAGGCGGGCGCTCTGCTCGACGAGGTCCTCGCTTCCTGAGCGTGCTGCAGATCTGAGAATCGATCGAAGGGGCGGATGCTGCGGCATCCGCCCCTTCGTCGTCCCCGGCCACGCGGTAGCGTGAGACGGTGACTCTGCTCCCCGTTCCTCACACCGCGATCATCGTCGTCGCCGCAGGTTCCGGCACCCGCCTCGACGCCGGAGCGCCGAAGGCGCTGGTCGGCATCGATGCGCACTCGATCCTGCGCCATGCGCTCGACGGCGTCTTCGCTGCTGCGCCCGCCCAGGTGATCGTCGTGGCGCCCGCGGGACACGAGGGCGATGCCGAGGCCGAACTGGACGCTGCTGCGGGGGACAGGCGCGACCTCGGTCGCGTCGTCGCCGGCGGCGCCACGCGTCAGCAGTCCGTCGCCGCGGGACTCGCTGCCCTCTGGGGCGACGTGACGACGGTGCTCGTGCACGACGCCGCACGAGCGCTCATGCCGTCGGCCCAGATCGACGCGGTCGCGGCGGCGGTGACGGCCGACACGGGGGTCATCCCCGCGCTCCCCGTGGTCGACACGCTCAAGAGGGTGGACGCCGACGACACGGTCGTCGGGCCGGTCGACCGGTCGGAACTGGCCGCCGCGCAGACCCCGCAGGGCTTCCCGCGGGTGCTCCTGGAGGAGGCATACGCCGCCGCGCTCGCTTCCGGGGTCGAATACACCGACGATGCGGCGCTGTTCGCGGCATCCGGCCATCGGGTCATCCGTGTCGACGGCTCAGCCCGAGCGTTCAAGATCACCACTCCCGACGATCTCGAGCGCGCGCGGCATCTTCTCGGCGCGTCCGGGACCTCCTCCGCCACCTCGGCGCCGACCGGCATCCGCCCCGTGACGCCGATCCGGATGCCGCGTATCGGCATCGGAACCGACGTGCACGCGTTCGGCGGCGAGGGTGACCTCTGGCTCGCCGGCCTCGAATGGCCGGGGGAGCAGGCGCTGTCCGGACACTCCGACGGCGACGCGGTCGCGCATGCGATCGTGGACGCCCTCCTCGGCGCCGCCGGCCTCGGTGACATCGGCGAGCACTTCGGCACCGCGCATCCGGAGTATGCCGGAGCGCACGCCGAGGTCTTCCTCGGGCGTACCCGTGAACTGCTGGCGGAAGCCGGATTCTCGATCGGAAACGTCTCGGTGCAGTTCCAGGGGAACCGCCCGCGCTTCAGCGCACGCCGGGGCGAGGCGGAAGCAGTGCTGTCTGGGGCTCTCGACGGGGCGCCTGTGTCGGTCACGGCTACGACGACCGACGGCCTCGGGTTCCCGGGTCGGGGTGAGGGCATCGCGGTGACTGCGGTCGCCTTGGTCGTACCTGACGATTCGCGGACCGTATGACGTTTCGCGGAGTAGTCCGCGCGATCCGTCCGCGATTCGTCACATGATCCGCGATTCGTCGGAGCCCGACGGCCGTTCAGCCGCGCCCGAGTAGGCTTGAGCGGTGACACTCCGCCTCTACGACACCCGCGCACAGCAGCTGCGCGACTTCGTGCCTCTCGATCCCGAGAACGTCACGATGTACGTCTGCGGACCCACGGTGCAGTCCGGCCCCCACATCGGCCACGTTCGTGCGGCGCTCAGCTTCGATCTGCTGCGGCGCTGGCTCGCACACCGGTACGGCCGGGTCACCTTCGTGCGGAATGTCACCGACATCGACGACAAGGTTCTGGCCAACGCGACGGATGCCGAGCCGTGGTGGGCGCTCGCCTACCGGATGGAGCAGGAATTCACGGCCGCATATGCCGGTGTCGGCATTCAGTCTCCGACGTACGAGCCGCGGGCGACGGCATCCGTGCCGCAGATGCAGGAGATGATCACCACGCTCATCGAGAGTGGTCACGCCTACCCTGCTCCCGACGGCTCCGGCGACGTGTACTTCGACGTCCGCTCCTGGCCGACCTACGGCGAGCTCACCAACCAGTCGATCGACGCGATGGAGGCCGCGGAGGACGCGGACCCCCGGGGCAAACGCAACCCTCAGGACTTCGCGCTCTGGAAGGGCACGAAGCCCGAAGAGCCGGCCGACGCGACCTGGACCTCGCCCTGGGGCCTCGGGCGCCCCGGTTGGCACATCGAGTGCTCTGCGATGTCGAAGCGCTACCTCGGCGCCGAGTTCGACATCCATGGCGGTGGTCTCGATCTGCGCTTCCCCCACCACGAGAACGAACTCGCCCAGTCGACCGCGGCCGGCGACGCGTTCGCCCGTTACTGGGTGCACAACGGCCTGGTGACCGTCGACGGGCAGAAGATGTCGAAGTCGCTCGGCAACTTCACCCTCGCCGCCGACGTCCTCGCGCAGTACGAGCCGCTCGTCGTGCGCTACGCGCTCGCCTCCGCGCACTACCGCTCGAGCCTCGACCTCACCGAATCGTCGTGGAGTGAAGCGGATGCTGCGCTCGGACGCATCGCCACCTTCATCGCCCGGGTCCGTCGGTCGCTCCCCGGCGCTCCGGAGGAGTCGCAGTTCGGCGGGGTCCCCGAGGCCTTCGCGGCCGCGATGGACGACGACCTCGGCGTTCCTCAGGCGCTCGCCGTGCTGCACGAGTCCGTGCGACGCGGCAACACGGCGATCGACGCAGACGATCACGAGGAAGCATGGCGCGCATTCGTCCAGGTCGACGCGATGGTGCGTCTGCTCGGATTCGACGAACTCATGGGCAGCGGCGGAGACCTCGCCGAGCACCGGACGCTGGACGCCCTCGTCCAGACGATGATCACCCAGCGCGCCCAGGCGCGCGCAGACAAGGACTGGGCGGCCGCGGATCGCATCCGTGACGCGATCGCCGCCGCAGGAATCACGCTGGAGGACACTCCGGCCGGAACTCATTGGAGTATCGATGGTTAAGCCACAGCGCCCCGGCGCGAACAAGGGAAACAAGAAGGGCCCGACCAAGGGCACCGGCGGACTCGGACGCAAGGCGCTCGAGGGCCGCGGGCCGACCCCGAAGGCCGAGGATCGCGCCTGGCACCCGGCGGGCAAGCGCAAGGCTGCTGCCGAGCGCTATGCAGCGTCCGGCGGCAAGGGCAAGCCCAACCAGCGGCAGGCCGCAGGCGGCAACCCGAACCGGTCCGCGCGGGCCAAGGACAACACCTCCGAGGCCGAGACGGTCACCGGGCGCAACTCGGTGCTCGAGGCGCTCCGCGCCAAGATCCCGGCGACCGCGTTCCACATCGCGCAGCGCGTCGAGATGGACGACCGCGTCAAGGAGATGCTGTCGATCGCGACGAACCGCGGCATCCCGGTGATGGAGGTAACGCGCCAGGAGCTCGACCGCATGGCCGGCTTCGACGGCGTGCACCAGGGCGTCGCCATCAAGGTGCCGCCGTACGAGTACGCGCACCCTCAGGATCTGCTGGAGCAGGCGATCGATCGTGGCCAGGTGCCGCTGTTCGTCGCCCTCGACGGCATCACGGATCCGCGGAACCTCGGAGCGGTCATCCGCTCGGCGGCGGCCTTCGGCGCCCACGGCGTGATCCTGCCGCAGCGTCGCTCGGCGGGCGTCAACTCGGCCGTCTGGAAGACCAGTGCGGGCGCGGTCGCCCGGACCCCCGTCGCACTGGCGACGAACCTGACCACGCAGCTCAAGGAATTCAAGAAGCAGGGCGTCTTCATCCTCGGGCTCGCCGGCGACGGAGATGTGTCGCTCCCGGACCTGCAGCTCGCCGATCGCCCCGTCGTGATCGTCGCGGGTTCCGAGGGCAAGGGCCTCTCGCGTCTGGTGCGCGAGACCTGCGATCAGATCGTCTCGATCCCGATCTCCGCGTCCACCGAGTCGCTGAACGCCGGAATCGCGACCTCCGTCGCGCTGTACCAAGTGGCCACCGTCCGCGGTACGAAGAAGAAGTCCTAGGAGAAGCGCATGGCTCGCATCGTCGTCCTCGGCGGCACCGGCTACGCCGGCCGGCACATCGTCGCGGAGGCGGTGAGCCGGGGTCACGCCGTGATCGCTGTCTCGCGCTCGGAACCCTCCGACCCGGTGGCGGGCGCCGCGTACGTGCAGCGCTCGGCTCTCGATCTCGATGAGATCGCCGAGACCTTCGAGGGCGCGGATGCCGTCGTCTGGGCGCTCTCCGCGCGCGGCGACATGGAGGACAAGGCTCTCGATGCGCTGCAGAAGGTCGCCGCGAGGATCACCGGCACCGACACCCGGCTCGGTGTGATCGGCGGCGCGGGCGGCAGTCTCGTGGCCCCGGGCGGTCCCCGTCTGTTCGATCAGGGCTTTCCGGAGGAGTACGAGGCGGAAGCGCAGGTCGGCATCGACTCGCTCGCCTTCCTCTCGAGCACGGATGCCGGACTCGACTGGTTCTTCGTGCACCCGGCCGAGCAGTTCGGGCCCTGGGCCGAGGGCGAGCGCACCGGCCACTACCGCGACGGCGGCGACGTGATCGTGCGCGACGCCGACGGGAAGTCGTCCATCTCCGGCGCGGACTTCGCCGTCGCCATGCTCGACGAGATCGAGCAGGGGAACCACCACCACGAGCGATTCACCGTCGGCTACTGAGCGGGCGTCAGACCAGGTCGCGCCAGTCGACCTCGTCCTCGTCGGCGGCCAGCGACAGGTTCCCGGTGATCACGGGCAGGCTCATGGTCTCGGTCGGCGGTCCCATGATGGTGGCCTCGTCGCGCCGATGACGCAGCACCTCATTGATGTAGCTCGTCAGCACCTCGGCGAGGGGCACGGAGCGTCCCTGCGCCTGTGACAGGTACCAGCGGTGCTCGAGCACCTGGTGGAACACCTCGGCGGGCTCGAGCTTGGTGCGCAGCTCGTAGGGGATGGCACGCACCACCGGCTCGAACACACGCGTCAGCCACTCGTGCGCGTACATCTCCTCGTCTGCCCACTGCTTGGTCGACCGGGCGCGGAACTCGTCGAGGTCGTTCAGCAGGCGTCGAGCCTGATTCTCCTCCACGTCGAGCCCGGTGAGGCGGATCAGTCGGCGCTGGTGGTGCCCCGCGTCCACGACCTTCGGCTGGATCTCCACCACCGTGCCGTCACCCGTCGTCGACATCGACATCTCGTCGATGTCGAAGCCGAGGGCGTTGAGACGCTCCACGCGTTCGGTGATGCGCCATGTCTCGGATGCCGAGAACGACTCCTGCGCGGTCAGCTCGGCCCACAGCGACCGGTAGGACGACACGATGCCGTCGGCGATCGCGACCGCATCCACCCCGTGCTCGAGCCGCCCGCCGGCAGCCAGATCCATGATCTCGCCGGCGATGTTCGTGCGAGCGAGGTCGAGATCATAGACGCGCTGACCGTCGGTCAGTCCCTCCTCGTGCAACTCGCCGGTCTCGGCATCGACCAGGTAGGCGGCGAAAGCACCGGCGTCGCGGCGGAAGAGCGTGTTCGAGAGCGAGACATCGCCCCAGTAGAAGCCCACGTTGTGCAGGCGCACGAGCAGCAGCGCGAGGGCGTCGACGAGGCGAGTGGCCGTGTCAGGTCGCAGCACCCTCGTGAACAGGGCGCGATACGGCATCGAGAACCGCAGATGCGCGGTGACGAGTGCGGCCGGCAGCGGCTCGCCCGCGGCATCCGTCCGCCCCGCGATCACGGCCACGCGATCGACGCACGGCACGTCGAGGCGTGCGAGGTTGCCGAGCATGTCGTACTCCCGCTGTGCCATCTCCGCCGTCGTCTCCTTGACGGCGATGACGCGACCCGACAGGTCGGCGAAGCGCACGAGGTGGCGGGAGAGGCCCTTGGGCAGCGACACGATGTGCTCGGACGGCCACTTCGCGAGAGTCGTCGACCAGGGCAGCGCGAGCAGCCCCGGGTCGACCTTGCTCGCGGTGATCCGCAGCGAGTCCTGCATCGCGCTCCTGGGAGGGAAGTGAGGGAAAAGCAGACGCGGCGCGGGCGACCCGGAGGTCGGCCGCGCCGCGTATGGTGGGATCAGGCCGAGACGACCGGCTTGTCGTTCAGGCGCTCGCCCGACTCGATGTCGAACGCGTGGACGTGGCCGGCGGATGCTGCGAGCGTGACCGTCTCGCCCGCGTTCGGGTGGCTGCGGCCGTCGACGCGTGCGACCAGGTCGGCGCGCTTGCCGTTGATCTCAGTGTGGCCGTACAGGTAGCCGTCAGCGCCGAGCTCCTCGACCAGGTCGACCGTGACCTTGAGACCGCGTCCGTCGGCCGGGCCGACGACGATGTCCTCGGGGCGGACGCCGACCGTGACCTGCGAGCCGTGTGCACGGCCCACGGTGTCGCGGTCCAGCGGAACGACCTCGTCGCCGAAGCGGATGCCGCCCTCGGCGAGGTCGGCCGAGAACAGGTTCATCGCGGGCGAGCCGATGAAGCCGGCGACGAACACGTTGTTCGGCTTCTCGTAGAGGTCGCGAGGTGTTCCGACCTGCTGGAGCAGGCCGTCCTTGAGGACCGCGATGCGGTCGCCCATGGTGAGGGCCTCGGTCTGGTCGTGCGTGACGTAGACCGTCGTGACGCCGAGGCGACGCTGCAGCGACGCGATCTGCGTACGGGTCTGCACGCGGAGCTTGGCGTCGAGGTTCGACAGCGGCTCGTCCATGAGGAACACCTGCGGCTGACGGACGATCGCGCGGCCCATCGCGACACGCTGACGCTGACCACCCGAGAGGGCCTTCGGCTTGCGGGTCAGGTAGTCCTCCAGGTCGAGGAGCTTGGCGGCCTCGAGAACGCGGGTCGCGCGCTCCTCCTTGTTGACGCCGGCGATCTTGAGCGCGAAGCCCATGTTCTCGGCGACCGTCATGTGCGGGTACAGCGCGTAGTTCTGGAAGACCATCGCGATGTCGCGGTCCTTCGGAGGGACGTCGGTGACGTCACGGTCGCCGATGAGGATGCGGCCGGCGTTGACCTCTTCGAGACCGGCGAGCATGCGGAGCGAGGTGGACTTACCGCAACCGGAGGGGCCGACCAGGACGAGGAACTCGCCGTCTCCGACCTCGAGGTTGAGCTTGTCGACTGCAGGACGCGTGCCACCGGGGTACAGGCGGGTCGCGTCGTCGAAAGTGACAGATGCCATTGTTGTTTCTCCTCACCGGCAGGTACGTGCCGGACGATCCGTAGTGATGGAAGTGGCGGAATGAACCGCCATGACCCGTCTTTGGGTCGGGATCAGTATGACATGAACCGTGGCACCTGGGTATTTCTCAGCCTGGCTGGTTAACATCGAACCTGGCCGCGCATTGCGGCGATCGTCGCTCCGCGCGATGGTCGGGGCCAACCCGGACCCCCTCAGACTTTCAAGAGGAACGATGTCGAGCGACGAAACGCCGAACGTCCCCACGCCTCGCAATTCTCGCGAGGCCGTGCGGGAGAAGGCCCAGAAGGTGCACGCCCAGCAGTCCAGGGCTCGACTGATGCGACGAATCATCATCGGTGCCGTCGCGATCATCGCCGTCGGTGCGGTGGGCACCGCCGTCACCCTCGCGGTGTCGGCGCAGGTCTCCAAACCGCAGCTGACTCCGACAGGCATGGAGTCTGACGGCGTCATCGTGAACGACATCGACGCGATCGCGGCGTCCGATGAGACGCTCGGGACGCCCGTGCCGGAGCCGACCGAAGCGGCTGCGACCGCCACTCCGACTCCGGCTCCGGAGCCGACCGCGCCGGAGCGCGTCGAGATCCACGTCTATGTCGACTACCTCGCACCGGATGCGGGCGAGTTCGAGCGCGCGAACGCGCGCCAGCTCGCGAGTTGGATCAGTGAGGGTGCGGTGACGGTCAGCTACCATCCCGTCGCTCTTCTGACCGCCAGCTCGAACGGCACCAAGTACTCGCTCCGCGCGGCGGCGGCGGCTGCGTGCGTCGCGACGCACTCGCCGGACAAGTTCTATGCGTTCAACCGCGACCTGCTCAGCAACCAGCCGAAGGTGGGCACTGACGGCTTCTCGGACGCTCAGCTGGCCAACGCTGCTGCCGCGGTCGGAGTCGACGACGCCAAGGCCGTCCGGTCCTGCATCGAAGACGGCGACTTCGTGACCTGGGCGAAGGAAGCGACGACCCGCGCCCTCGACGGGCCTCTGGCCGGCTCCGATGACCTCGTGCTCTCTTCCGCTCCCATGATCGTCGCGAACGGTGAGGCGTACGTCGGAGCACTCGACGATCCGGCGGAATTCTCGAACTTCATGCTCACGATCGACAACGATGCTTCCCAGCAGTCGAACGAGACGCCGACGCCGACCCCCACTCCGACCGCAACCCCCACTCCGTAGTCTCGCGGGCTCAGCGGGTCAGCTCGCGCTGACGTTCTGACGCCGTAGAATCGATGAGGCGCGCGGAATCACGCGATCCGCCGACTTGGCGCAATTGGTAGCGCACCGTACTTGTAATACGGGGGTTGCAGGTTCGAGTCCTGTAGTCGGCACAATCATCCGCCCGATCGTGTCACGGTGACCAGTTTCTCGACACGCGCGGAACCCCGAGACAGCCAGTACGAGCACCGCGACCCACGGTCCGGCGACCATGATCGGATCGAGCCACGCGTGCCGGAGGTTCAACCTCCCACGTCCGAAGCGCGAAGCCACCGGGTGGTGACGGAACTCGGCCAGCACCCCCGTCTGCGTCATGGGCTGGTCAGGCCGACAGGTGAGAAACGACCGGGCGTGAGCGCCGATCGATTCCACACGGTCGCCGAGCACGAGGATCATCCACCGAACGTTCTTCGTCTCGCTGAGATGGTCGTACGCGAAGCGCCGGATACGTCCGGAGATGCCGTGGAGTGGCTGGGCCGTTCCATAGACCGGTGGCAGCATCTCCGCGTCGCCCCGGATGTGATCGGCTGATCGTCGCGACGCTCTGCGGTCCACTGAAAACCCCGGAGCGATGTGGGGGCATGGGCTTGCCTCAACGCGGTCGAAGGGAGTAGGGCGCTCCCGCGCCTACGACCGGGGGCGCGCCGACGCGGCCCGCACGAGGACCCGTCTGCCCGCTGAGGGCTGCAACACGCGGTCACACGGAAATACCTCGGGATCGAGCGCCGTTGTCCCGAGCATGACTCGTATCGGAACCAGTGACCTCAACGTCTTCCCGCTGTCCCTCGGCGGCAACGTCTTCGGCTGGACGGCCGACCGCGACACATCCTTCGCCGTGCTCGACGCGTTCGTCGCAGGAGGTGGCGACTTCGTCGACACCGCGGACTCCTACAGTTCGTGGGTTCCGGGCAACTCCGGTGGGGAGAGCGAGACGCTCGTCGGCGAGTGGCTGGCGTCGAGGAAGCCCCAGAACGTGGTCGTGGCGACCAAGGTCAGTCAGCACCCGGAGTTCCTCGGGCTCTCCGGGGCGAACGTGCGCAAGGCCGCAGAGGCGTCGCTCTCCCGCCTCGGCGTCGACGCGATCGATCTCTACTACGCGCACTTCGATGACGAGACCGTGCCGCTCGAAGAGACGGTCGCAGCCTTCGGGCAGCTCGAGACCGACGGACTCATCCGTCATGTCGCGGTCTCGAACTACACCGCCGAGCGGATCGGTGAATGGATCGGCATCGCCGACAGGCTCGGCGTAGCGCGGCCGGTCGCCGTGCAGCCGCACTACAACCTCGTGCACCGGAACGTCGTCGAGGAGACGATCATCCCGGTGGCGGAGGAGTTCGGGCTCGGCTTGATTCCGTACTACTCGCTGGCCAGCGGCTTCCTGACCGGCAAGTACCGCTCGACGGATGCCGGCGGCCAGGCCTCACCGCGGGCGCAGGGGGCGGCGAAGTACGCGACGGACGCAGGGCTGCGGATCATCGACTCGCTCGAGGAGATCGGGCGGGCCCACGACGCATCCATCGCTGCGACGTCGCTCGCCTGGCTGCGCGCACAGCCCACGGTCGCCGCGCCGATCGCGAGCGCGAGCTCCGTGGAGCAGGTGCCGGACCTGCTGGCGGGCGGGCGACTGGAAGTCACCGACGACGAGGTGCAGCGGCTGAACCGCGTCTCCGATTGGACACCCGCAGGGGCCTGACAGACGAAGAGCGCCCCGGCTGCTCCGGTCAGGCGTCTCCGACCAGCCCCAGCCGGTGCGCGAGGATCACGGCGTGAATGCGATCCCGCGCCTCGAGCTTGGCCAACACTCGGCCGACGTGCGTCTTGACGGTGGACTCGCCGACATAGAGGGTCTGAGCGATCTCGGCGTTCGTCAGGCCTCGGCCGATCGCCAGGAAGACGTCGCGCTCGCGCTCGGTCAGGTCCGCGAGCCGCGACGTCTCCGCCGGATCCACCGGGGGTCGCCCGGCCCCGAGCTGCGGAGTGACGTGCTCCAGCAGCATCCGGGTGATCCGCGGTGCAAGCGCCGCGTCGCCGCGGTGGACTGCTCGGACGGCCGCGATCATCTCGTGGCGTTGCGCATCCTTGAGCAGGAAGCCGCTCGCCCCCGCGCGGATCGCTCCGAAGGCGTACTCGTCGAGGTCGAACGTCGTCAGCACGAGGACGCGCGTCCGCGGGTGATCGCGCACGATGGCCTGAGTGGCGGCGATACCGTCCAGACCCGGCATCCGGATGTCCATCAGCACGAGGTCCGGATCGAGGGTGGCGGTCTGGGCGATGGCAGCGCGTCCGTCGGCTGCCTCTGCCACCACGGTGATGTCGGGCTCGGCCTCGAGGACCATCCGGAATCCGACGCGGATGAGTTCCTGGTCGTCAACCAGAAGAACTCTGATCGGCTGCGTCATCCGCTCTCCTCCGTCGCATCTGGCTGTCGGGCGATGTCACCCGTCGGCAATTCGGCGCGGAGCAGCCAGCGCCCCCCACCGTCCGCTTCCGAACGTACATGCCCGCCGACGTGCGCGGCGCGTTCCGCGAGACCGCGTGCGCCGAAACCGTCGTTGCCGACAGGACCGCTGACGCCGTCGTTCGCGATCTCGATGGTCACCGTCTCGGGTGTGTAGTCGACGCGAACGGCGATCGCCGTCGCGGTCGGCGCATGGCGCATGGCGTTCGTGACACCCTCCTGGACGATCCGTCCGACCGCGTGGGCGACCGCAGGGCACACCTCTGCGCTTCCGATGACCGTGAGCGTCGCGGGGAAGCCCGCTCGCTGGGCCGCCGCGACCGTGTCATGCGGCGGCGTCGGTTCCAGCGGAGCGAGAGGTGCGGGTGAGTCGACGTCGCGGAGCACGCCGAGCATCGAACGCATCTCGGTCAGCGCGCCTCGTGCCGTCTGCGCCGCCGAGGCCGCTGCCATCCGCGCCTGCGTGTGATCGGGAGTCGACACCGCCCCTTCGGACAGGGCGACGATCACGGTGAGCGAATGCGAGACGATGTCGTGCATCTCGCGGGCGATGCGGGCACGCTCTGCCGCTGCCGCCAGTCGCGCCTGCTGGTCGCGTTCGACCAGGAGCTGGCGCGACCTGTCGATGAGCGCGGTGAGATAGCGCTTCCGCTCGCCGACGTTGACGCCGATCAGCGTGCCGATGAGACCGAAGACGACGATGCTCAGCATCGAGTCGATGCCGCCCTGGAGAGTGATCAGGTTGAGGCCCATGAGAAGGAGGGCCGTCGCTGTCACCGTCGTGGTCCCGATCGCGAACGCCGTCCAGGCGGCGCGTGTCGAACCATAGACCGCCAGTGCGTAGCAGGCGAAGAGCGGAAGAGGGGGTCCGCCCGGGCTCGGGAGCAGCATCAGCACCATCGCGAGCATGCACCCTGCCACGAACGGCACGAGTGGATGACGTCGCCGCACGAGCAGGGTCAGAGAGGCGGCGACCATGAGGACCGGGAAGATGAAGGGCGGCACGTCGCTTGCCGGAAGCTCCTGCGGGATCTCGGTGATTCCGACCGTGGTGGAGGACAAGAGCAGACAGATGCCCACGATCACCACATCGGCGAAGACCGGATGGCGTGCCCAGAACCGCCGGAACAGGCCGGGCGCACGCGGAAGCCGCAGCTCCTCGTCCTCGCGGATCGAGTCGCTGCGGCTTCGCGTTCTCTTCACAGGGCTGACTTTACGCGTCACGGGTGCGGAGCACTGCCCACGCGGAGAGCATGCCGGCTGCGACCCATCCGGCCAGCGTCAGGTAGGCGACCGGAACGTCGAGGCCGGAGCTGCCCGGCATGATCGCGCTCTGCGCCGCCGAGGAGGGGAGGTACGCCGCTGCCTCTGCGAGCCACAGGCTCGATTCCCCGGAGAAGGCGAACAGGCTGAGCACGATCGGGAGCACGAACAGCAGTCCGACCGTCGCGGCGATGGCACCCGCGCCGGATCGGAGTATGAAGCCGAAGGCGACGCCGATGAGGGCGAACACGGCCATCGACAGCGACGCCATGAGGATCGGCAGGTACGACGCGGCAGGGTCGGACCAATCGATGCTCTGATCTCGCGATGACACGATCAGTGCGACCGCCAGCGCGGCGATCACGAAGATGATCAGCGAGGAGATGAACATCACCGCCGCCGTGACCAGTGCCTTCGCGGCGAGGACCGAGCCGCGCGCCGGGTTGGCCGTGAGCGTCGAGCGGATCATCCCGGTCGAATACTCTCCGGTGACGGAGATCGCGCCGAGGATGCCGGCCAGCAGCATCGTGAACTGGATCGGCGAGACGACGGCCTGGATGGGCGCGAAGGCGGGATCGACGACGTTCTGCGCTATGAGGATGGCGATGCCGACGGTGAGCAGCCCCGTGACGCCGATCGACCACCAGGTCGAACGCAAGGTCGCGAGCTTGATCCATTCGCCGTGCAGGGCGCGCACGAAGGTGAGCCGGTGACGGGTGTCCACGCGGTGCGGAGCGACGGTGGGAGCCTGGACGGTCATGAGATCTCCTTGGTCCGGTACTCGACGGCGTCGCCGGTGAGGGCGAGGTACGCGTCCTCCAGCGATCCGGTGGTAGGGGTGAGTTCGTGCAGCGGGATGCCCCGCTCGGCGGCCAGGTCGCCGATCCGTGCGGCCGGCAGGCCCACGATGTCGAGAAGGTCGGGCGCGGAGCTCACGACCTCGACGTCGGGGCCCCCGACGGCGGCGACGAGATCAGCTGCGCGGGGTGTACGCACTCGCACCGTGTTGGTCGTCCAGGCGCGGACGAGCTCTGCGAGGGGAGCATCCGCCAGTACCTTTCCGCGTCCCATGACGATGACGTGGTCGGCGGTCTGCGCCATCTCGCTCATCAGGTGGCTCGACAGCAGGACCGTGCGACCCTCGGATGCCGCGTGCCGCACGAACTGACGCACCCACCGCACGCCTTCGGGGTCGAGGCCGTTGACCGGCTCATCGAGGATCAGCGTGTGCGGGTCGCCGAGGAGTGCCGAGGCGATGCCGAGGCGTTGCCCCATGCCGAGCGAGAACTTGCCGGCACGCTTCCGCGCGACGCTGCCGATGCCGGCGAGATCGATGACCTCGTCGACGCGTGTGGCGGGGATGCCGTGGGTCGCGGCCATCGCGCGGAGGTGATCGCGGGCGGTCCTGCCCGTGTGCACCGCCTTCGCGTCGAGCAGCACGCCGACCTCGGTGAGCGGCGCGCGGAGCTGGCGGTACTCGCGGCCGGCGACGGCGGCCCGGCCCGACGTCGGACGGTCGAGTCCGACGATCATCCGCATCGTCGTCGACTTTCCTGCGCCGTTGGGGCCGAGGAAGCCGGTGACGCTGCCCGGCTGAACGGTGAACGATACGTCATCGACGGCCGTCTTGTCTCCGAACCTCTTCGTGAGGCCTTCTGCTGTGATCATGTGGTCCACGCTACGGACCGGGGCGGGGGTGCCGCGTCCTCCCCAGGTACCTTCCTCCGCGCACGGGGGTCCTCCCGGCGGAGGACGCGAGCGGTGGGAGCCGTCGATCAGGGGCGCGGACGAGCCTGCACGCGGGCGGCCATCTCGTCGGAGGCGATGACGGCCTCGTCGATGATCTCCCTGGTGGCGGGGGCGGTGAGCCAATCGCGGCTCAGCGAGGGAGGGATGAGCAGCGGCATGCGATCGTGGAGTTCGACGAGGTGGGCGGGCGCCGGGCGCATCACGATCGAGTAGCAGGTGAACCAGGCCCCGTCTGTCGTGCGCCCGCGCTGGGTCACGGCGGCCATCCCGAACAGAGCTCCGTCGTCGACGATGAACTCGTTCCACTGCCGGGATGGCTTCTGCATCTCGTACCAGCTCGTCGCGGGCACGATGGCCCGGGTCTTCGCGCCACCGGGGCGATCCTGCAGACGCTCGGAGCGCGTGTTGATGGAGGGGAACTTCGCGGGCTCGCCGTTCACGAGGAAACCCCACCACGCGGGCTCCAGCGTCGGAGCGGTCTCGGGCTGCACGACGATCGGATTGAGATTGCGAAGGTTCTTGCCGGTCGGACGCACGGTCTCACCGGCGTTCTCTTCCGCCCAGACCCGCAGCCCTTCCAGGACGGCGTCGTCTGCCGCGGCGAGGAGCTCCGCGTCGGTGAAGCGGGGATCGAGGCCATAGCTCGCGCACATGTCGCCAGCGTAGCCGTGGCCGCCGACATCCGGTGCGCGATCCCGGATGGTGCGCTCGGGTAGGGTCGACGGGTGCCCGAAACCCGCCGCGTCCCCGTGCCGCTGGCGCTCGGCGGAGCCGTCGCGATCGGCGTGATGACAGCCGTCCAGGCGCGCATCAACGGGGTGCTCGGAGTCAAGGTCGACGACGGCGTCGTCGCCGGGCTCATCTCGTTCGCCGTCGGCCTCGTCGCGCTGATCCTCGTCATCGCCTGCATCCCGTCCGCCCGGCGCGGCGTCGTGCGACTCGGTCAGGGCATCCGACACCGGCGGATCCCGTTCTGGATGCTGCTCGGCGGCGCCTGCGGCGCCCTCACGGTCTCCACGCAGGGGCTCACCGCCGGGGTGCTGGGCGTCTCTCTCTTCACAGTGGGCGTCGTCGCGGGGCAGACTCTGCACGGTCTCGTGCTCGATCGGATCGGCTTCGGTCCTGCCGGGGTGGTCGCCGTCACCCCGGGGAGGATCGCGGGGGGATTGCTCGCGCTCGCCGCGGTGGCCGTCTCGCTCGCCGGCGACGTCCTCGCCTCTGTTCCGCTGTGGATGCTGCTGATGCCGTTCGCGACCGGTGTGGGCATCGCCTGGCAGGGGGCGACCAACGGACGGCTCGCGCAGCAGGTCGGGTCGCCCATCGCCGCGACCCTGATGAGCTTCATCGCCGGGACGGTGGTGCTGCTCATCGCGGCCGGGCTGAGCATCGCCGTCCGGGGCCTCCCCGAGGCGCCGCCTGCCGAGCCGTGGCTCTACTTCGGCGGCTTCCTGGGCGCCGCGTACATCCTGCTCGGCGCCGTCATCGTCGCGCACACGGGAGTGCTCCTGATGGGGCTGGGCTCGGTGCTCGGCCAACTCCTGACGTCGGTCGTCATCGATCTGATCTGGCCGACCGCCGCCGGTCCCGCTCTGTGGCAGATCATCGCGATGACCGCCATCGCCGTGGCATCCGTCGTCGCCGCGCGGATCCGTCCGCGGCGCTGAGATCTACTTGCTCTTCGGCTTCTTGGACTTCTTCGGCATCCGGGTGACCAGCTTCCGCGCATCGACGGCCTTCCGTCGACCGGGCCTGCGTCCGGACGGCTTGCGGCCGACATACAGCCAGCCGAGGAGCTCTTCGTTCTTGCCGAGCCCGTGGGCCTTCGCGACGGCCTTCGACCGGGTGTAGTGCCCGGTGCGCCAGAGCACGCCCCACCCGGCCTCATCGAGCAGCAGACTCAGCACGTGGGCCACGCCCGAGGCGACCGCCTCCTGCTCCCAGCGCGGGACCTTCTCGCTCTTGCGATAGCTGGCGACGACGGCGATGAGCAGAGGCGCGCGCAGCGGCTTGGTGGACGGAGACTTGTCGCCCTCCGCCTTGGCGATGGCAGCGCCGAGCACTTCGCGGTCTGCTCCGCGCAACTCGATCAGTCGCCAGGGGCGGAGCGAGGAGTGATCAGCGACTCGGCCCGCGGCCGCGACGAACGTGAGCAGCTCTTCCCGCGACGGGGCGGTGTCTTCGACCTTCGACCAGGACTGACGCGCCCGGACGGCGTCGAGTGCGCTCACGACTCGTCGGGGGTGAAGTTCATCGCGATCGAGTTCATGCAGTAGCGATCACCCGTGGGCGTTCCGAATCCGTCCGGGAAGACGTGACCGAGGTGCGAGCCGCAGTTGGCGCAGCGCACCTCCGTGCGCACCATGCCCAGGCTCGAGTCCTCGATGAGCTGGACCGCTTCCGGGCGGATCGACTCGTAGAAGCTGGGCCAGCCGCACCCGGAATCGAACTTCGTGCCGCTCTTGAAGAGCTCGGCATCGCAGGCTCCGCAGGTGTAGAGCCCGGAACGTGATTCGTCGAGCAGCTCGCCCGTCCAGGCGCGCTCCGTCGCGGCCTGGCGCAGCACGGCGTACTGCTCGTCGCCGAGCTCTTCGCGCCATTCGTCTTCGGTCTTGTCCACGCTGTACGACATATGTCCTCCTGAGTCCCCTCCATTCTCTCCCGTCGCGCGGACCTTCGGGTGCGCCGCGTCACAATGGACGGATGACGGATGCTGTCCAGCAGCGCTACGCGCGCTTCGCCAAGGAGGAGGCTCCCGGCCGCAGTGCGCTGTACGAAGAGTGGGCGGCCGGCGTTGCCTCCGACCCCGAGGTGCAGCGGCTCATCGCCCGGATCCCGGAGAACCGGCGGCAGCCGCCTCTCGTGTTCGCGGTGTCGCGGATGCTCGGCGCCGGGCTCGAGGGATACCCGGCATGGCGGCGGTTCGTGGTTCGGCACGCCGATGACCTCGTGGCGGAATGCACGGCGCGGCAGCTTCAGACCAACGAACCGCTGCGGCTGGCCGCCCTGCTGCCGGTGTTGGCGGAGATCGACGGGCCGGTAGCCCTGCTCGAGATCGGTGCCTCCGCCGGACTCTGCCTTTATCCCGACCGATACTCCTATCGGTTCGAGGGGGAGGACGGTCGGCTTCGGGTAGCCCTCGACCCGGCGGACGGGGTCTCGAGCGTGGTCCTCGAGAGCCGCGTGACGGGAGAGATCCCTCCGCTGCGCCTGCCGGAGGTCGTCTGGCGAGCGGGTATCGACCTCGCGCCGCTCGATGCCGCGGACGAACGGGACCGCCGGTGGCTGACAGCCCTCGTGTGGCCGGGGGAGACCGGACGGGAGGAGCGCATCGGGGCGGCGCTCGACGTCGTGGCATCCGATCCTCCGCATCTCGTCGCCGGAGACGCTCTGGCAGGGCTCGAAGCGCTCGCCGCGGAGGCTCCTCCGGGGGCGACGCTCGTCATCACGACGCCCGGAGTGCTCGTGCACATTCCGCGAGCAGCTCGCGAAGAACTGGTCGAACGCATCTTCCGTCTGCGCGCACGGTGGGTCACCATCGACCCACCCGGTCTGCTGGACGTGTGGGAGCCTCGGGTCGAGGCTGCGGACTGGCCGGGGTTCGTGGTCGCGCTCGACGGGCGCGTCCGCGCTGCCGCGGATCCGCTCGGGCGATGGTGGGAGTGGCGCGCGTCCGATTCGACGGCTGCGTCCTAACCTGGAGCCATGCTCGGAGACCTCACGGAACGTGATCGCGCGATCCTCGCCCTCGAGGCGTCCTGGCCGCGTCACGGCGGGGCGAAGGAAGAGATCATCCGCGCCCAGCTCGGCATGAGCGCGGCTCGCTACTACCAGCTGCTCGGGCGCCTGATCGAGTCCGACACCGCCCTCGAATACGACCCGATGCTGGTGCGGCGGCTCCGGCGCATCCGCGACACGCGTGCCGCCGGACGTACCGCCCGCACCCCGAGATTCGTCGGCTGATCCCGGACGCTCGCGATCCCGCTCCGCGCCGCCGAAGGGAATGACAGGAACGTGCCGCTAGCATCGAGGGGTGTCCAAGCCCAGCAGCGATCGCTTCGATGACGTCCCCCGTTCTTCCGGACGTGTAGGGGCGCACCGCGCCGAGGTCCCCGGAATGAACGGCTGGGTCGTGCTGCTGTGGTCGTTCGTCGCGGCCCTCGTGCTCATCATCGCCGGCATCTTCGGCTCCCTCGTGGTCATGGGGCGCATCTCACTGTTCCCCGAGGCGGTGCCGAGCGCGGTGCCGACCCCCGAGGAGACCGGTGTCGTCGACACCACCATCTCGGTGATGATCCTCAACGCGACCCCCGAAGAGGGCCTGGACACGCAGATGCGGGATGTCCTGATCAACGGAGGCTGGGCCGCAGACAGCGTCTTCGCGAGCGACAGCGCGAGCCAGGACTTCGCCACCACCACCGTCTATTACGTGGCTGAGGAGGACGAGCTCGCGGCGATCGGCCTGGCCGGTGTGATCGGGGGTGCGGAGGTGCAGCAGAGTGACTTCTACGCAGCGCTCAACGACACCGGCGCCAAGCAGCTCACGGTCGTGATCGGCCTCGATCGAGCGACCACCGTGCCCGAGACGCCCGCCGAGACACCCGCCCCCTGACCTCGGCAGACGCCCCTCGTCCGGCGGCTTGCACTCGAAGGGGTCGAGTGCCAGAATGGCGTTAGCACTCGCACACTCTGAGTGCTAAACCCAACGTCTACGTCCAGGAGGGACGAAAAAACTCATGGCAAAGATCATTGCTTTCGATGAGGAGGCCCGCCGCGGCCTCGAGCGCGGCCTCAACATCCTCGCCGACGCGGTCAAGGTGACCCTCGGCCCGCGCGGCCGCAACGTCGTCCTCGAGAAGAAGTGGGGCGCCCCCACCATCACGAACGACGGTGTCTCCATCGCCAAGGAGATCGAGCTCGACGACCCGTACGAGAAGATCGGCGCGGAGCTCGTCAAGGAGGTCGCCAAGAAGACCGACGACGTCGCCGGTGACGGCACCACGACCGCCACGGTCCTGGCTCAGGCGCTCGTCCGCGAAGGCCTGCGCAACGTCGCAGCCGGCGCCGACCCGATCTCGCTGAAGCGCGGCATCGAGAAGGCCGTCGCGGCGATCACCGAGGAGCTGCTCGCCAGCGCCAAGGAGATCGACTCCAAGGAGCAGATCGCCGCCACGGCATCCATCTCCGCCGCTGACCCCGCGATCGGCGAGCTCATCGCCGAGGCGATCGACAAGGTCGGCAAGGAGGGTGTGGTCACCGTCGAGGAGTCGCAGACCTTCGGCACCGAGCTCGAGCTCACCGAGGGCATGCGCTTCGACAAGGGCTACCTGAACCCCTACTTCGTCACCGACCCCGACCGCCAGGAGGCGGTGTTCGAGGACGCGTACATCCTCATCGCGAACCAGAAGATCTCCAACATCAAGGACCTTCTGCCCATCGTCGACAAGGTGATCCAGGACGGCAAGGAGCTCGTCATCATCGCCGAGGACGTCGAGGGCGAGGCTCTCGCGACCCTCGTGCTCAACAAGCTCAAGGGCATCTTCAAGTCGGTCGCCGTCAAGGCTCCCGGCTTCGGCGACCGCCGCAAGGCGCAGCTGCAGGACATCGCGATCCTCACCGGTGGTCAGGTCATCACCGAAGAGGTCGGCCTGAAGCTCGAGAACGCCACGCTCGACCTGCTGGGTCGTGCGCGCAAGGTCATCGTCACGAAGGACGAGACCACGATCGTCGAGGGTGCCGGTGAGGCAGCCCAGATCGAGGGTCGCGTCACGCAGATCCGTCGCGAGATCGAGAACACCGACAGCGACTACGACCGTGAGAAGCTGCAGGAGCGTCTGGCGAAGCTCGCCGGCGGCGTCGCCGTCATCAAGGCGGGTGCGGCGACCGAGGTCGAGCTCAAGGAGCGCAAGCACCGCATCGAGGACGCTGTCCGCAACGCGAAGGCTGCTGTGGAAGAGGGCATCGTCCCCGGTGGTGGCGTCGCGCTCATCCAGTCGGGCACGAAGGCTCTCGACGCTCTCTCGCTCACGGGCGACGAGGCGACCGGTGCGAACATCGTCCGCGTCGCCATCGAGGCGCCGCTCAAGCAGATCGCGCTGAACGCCGGTCTCGAGCCGGGTGTCGTCGCGAACAAGGTCTCCGAGCTCGCCCCGGGACATGGCCTGAACGCGGCCACGGGCGAGTACGTCGACATGTTCGCTGCCGGCATCATCGACCCGGCGAAGGTGACCCGGTCGGCTCTGCAGAACGCAGCCTCGATCGCGGCACTCTTCCTCACCACCGAGGTCGTCGTCGCCGACAAGCCCGAGAAGGCTTCGGCCCCGATGGGTGACCCGTCGGGCGGCATGGACTTCTGATCCACCCCGCTTGACAGAACGCCCCCGGCTCCGGCCGGGGGCGTTCTGCGTTTCGAAGGGCTGTGCGCCCGACTCTCAGCGGAAGAGGCTCGCCGAGTACTGATCGGCATCCGCGTACTGCACGGCAGCCGAGCCGAGCGAGGTGCCGATCGAGTCGAGCACCTGCTCGACGTGCAGCTGCGCGCCCTGCCACTGCTCGGCGCAGCTCTGGAACGCATTGGATGCGTTTCCCATCCACGACGACTGCAGCTGTCGAAGCTGCGCCATTAGGGTGGTCGATTCGCCGCGCAGCCGTTCCATCGTGGCTCTGGTGGCCGCGTGTGCGGATTCGACGGCGTCGGTGTCGACGGTGAAGACAGACATGGGAACTCCTTCTCGTTGGAGCTCCGACGTTATGCGGCGGCGGGTGACGGCATCCGTCGTCGGCGTGCGATTCGTCGGCAGCTGTGCAGAACCGACATCGGGCGGTGCCGGTGCAGGGAGTCCCTACAGCTCGAGGCGATCGAGAGGCTGCGTGTCTTCGAGCAGGTGCGCGGGTGTGGCGCGCGACGGAGCGAGGGGGAAGGTGACCGTGAACGTCGCGCCACCGCCCGGTGTCTCCGAGACCGTGACCGCGCCGTGAAGGGCCTTCACGATCGACGCCACGATCGCGAGCCCGAGTCCCGACCCGCCGGTCTCTCTGGCGCGCGAGGTGTCGGCGCGCCAGAACCGCTCGAAGATCTGTTCGCGGATCTGCGGGGGAATGCCCTCGCCGTGGTCCACGACCGCGATGCTCCCCGTGCCTCGAACCCGGTCGGAGTCGACGACGATCTCGATCGGACCGTCCTCCGGCGAGAATCTCCGCGCATTGCCGAGCAGGTTCGTGACCACCTGGCGCACCTTGTTCTCCTCGCCGAGAACGATGGGCGGAGTGCGCACGGGGAGGTCGGGGACCTCCGTGAAGTCGATGGCGGGCGGCTGCTCCGGTTGACGCGGCCGGCGCCGCAGCCGCGCGAGAGCAGCCCGTGAGAGACCGCGGGGACCATGAGTGGCCGTCGACGCCGTCTGCGGTTCCGGAACCGGGGTGCTGAGTGTGATCACGGGCAGTGAGACCGCGACGGTGCGGTCGATGACCGTCACGGTGCGGCCCGGCGCCGCTGCCCGCACGTCGAGCGCCGCATCACGAGCGATCGGACGCAGATCCAGTGGTTCGATCGCGGGCTCGCGTTCTTCGTCGAGGCGGGCGAGCGCGAGCAGATCCTCGACGAGGACGCCCATCCGGATCGCCTCCTTCTCGATGCGTTCCATGGCGCGCGCCGTGTCCTCCTCGCCCTGGATCGCCCCCATCCGGTACAGCTCCGCGTAGCCGCGAACGCTCACGAGGGGAGTGCGCAGTTCATGGCTGGCGTCACCGATGAACCGGCGCATGTGCTGCACCGTCCGATCGCGCTGCGCGAGGGAGCCGTCGACGCGGTCGAGCATCGTGTTGATGGCACTGTTCAGCCGTCCTACCTCGGTGGTCGGCTCGAGGTCGGTGAGGCGCTGCCGGAAATCGCCCGCTGCGATCGACATGGCAGTCGCCTCGACCTGGCCGAGTCGGCGGAAGGTGAGCGTGACCAGCCCGCGGGTGAGGAGCGCCGCGATGAGGATGGTGATCAACGCGATCGTGATGTAAATGCCGAAGTACTTGCTGATGATGCTGTCGACTTCCGAGAGCGGCATCGCGACCATCTGAACCCGCAGACCTCCGCCCTCGGAGTTCTGCGTCGCCACCGCGGCGCGGTACATCGCTTTGCCCTGCCCCGGGAGATCGAAGACCGTATCGGCCTCGGATTGCGCCTTCTGCAGCGAGTAGGTCTCGGGGAAGAGCGGAGCCTCCTCGCTCGACCCCCCGGTGGACGCCTGCCGTATGCCCTCGGCGTCGTAGACGGCGAAGGCGAAGTCGCGCGGCCGCTCGTCCTTCGCCGTGTAGATCGTCGAGCCGTCGACCACGGTGGGATCGAAGTATCGCTCGACCAGATCGCTCGACACGAGCGCGGGAAGCTGCGCGTCGATGTTCTGAACGAGTGCGGATCGCAGAATCGGTACCGTGCCGATTCCGGCGACGAGCAACCCGAGTGCGAGAACGGCGACGGTGACGCCGGTGACCTTCGCCCTCAGGCTCGTGCGACGCCACCATCCGGTGACCGCATCGGGCCTGTGCGCCATGCGGTCCTCCCGTGTGCGGCGTCTTCGCCGTCGAGCGGCATCGAGTGTGGTGCGGTGGTCAGGCCGTCTTGCCGACCTTGAGCATGTAGCCGAAACCGCGCTTGGTCTGGATCAGCGATTCCTCGGTGTGCGGATCGATCTTGCGGCGGAGATAGGAGATGTAGCTCTCGACGATGCCGGCATCGCCGTTGAAGTCGTATTCCCACACGTGATCGAGGATCTGCGCCTTGGACAGCACGCGGTTCGGGTTGAGCATCAGGTAGCGCAGCAGCTTGAACTCGGTGGGGCTGAGCTCGATGGCCTCCTTGCCGACATGGACGTCGTGCGTGTCCTGATCCATCGACAGTTCCCCGGCGCGGATGACCGACTCCTCGTCTGCCTGCATCGTGCGGCGGAGGATGGCCTGCGCCCTGGCGACGATCTCGTCGAGGCTGAAGGGCTTGGTGACGTAGTCGTCGCCACCGGCGTTGAGTCCCTCGATCTTGTCTTCGGTGCCGTCCTTCGCCGTGAGGAACAGGATGGGCGCGGTGAAACCGGCACCGCGGAGCCGCTTCGTCACACTGAACCCGTTCATGTCGGGGAGCATGACGTCGAGGATGATGAGGTCCGGCTCCTCCTCGAGGACGGCCGAGATGGTGGCGGCGCCGTTGGCCACCGTCTTCACCTGGAACCCGGCGAAGCTGAGACCTGTGGAGAGCAGGTCGCGGATGTTGGGCTCGTCATCGACGACCAGGATGCGCGCATCAGTCATGTCCCCATTATGGTGACTTCGGCCATGGGGATGCTGACTATTGTCCGGAACGGCGCAGATGCGATGCACAGGTGCACCCGGAAGGATCGAGGGATGAGTTGGATCGCATTCCACCGCCTGGCACATCTGCGACCCCGATATCGCTGGTGGCGGATGCTGCTGACCGCGCTTCTTGCCCTCGTGTTCTACGTGGTGATCCTGCTCATGGTGCTCGTGCCCGTCGGCATCGTCTCCGCGCTGGTGCCGGAATGGGGCGCCGAGGTGCAGTCCCTGCTGGGCACGATGGCGTTCTTCGACCTCGACCGGCCCTGGCTCCTCGTGGCGCTGGTTCTGCCGCTCATCCTGATGATCCCACCGCTGCTGCTCGCCTCGCGCATCGTCGAAGGTCGCGGCGTGGGGCTGTTGTCATCGGTCACCGGCCGTCTGCGCCTCGGCTGGCTCGGCAGGAGCCTGTTGCTCGCCCTCGGGGTCTTCGCGGTGTACTTCGCCGTGTCTCTGGCGGTATCGGCGGCGACGGGGACCGATGTGACGCCGGACTTCTCGCACCCGGGCCTGTGGACCATGGTGCTGCTCGTGCTGCTGCTGATCCCGTTCCAGGCCGCAGCCGAGGAGTACGTCTTCCGCGGCTACCTCATGCAGCTCGTCGGCGGCTGGCTGCGGCATCCGGCGTTCGCGATCCTGCTGCCGGTCCCGCTCTTCGTGCTCGGTCACGGATACGACGTCTGGGGCGCTGCGAGCGTGGGCGTCTTCGCGGTCGTCGCCGCCTGGCTGACCTGGCGCACGGGCGGCCTCGAGGCGGCCATCGCGCTGCACCTCGTCAACAACGTGCTGATCTTCCTGTTCGGCTCGGTCGGCATGGTCGACGCGAACGCCACCACCGGAACGCCCGTCGATCTCCTGGCCTCCACGGCTGCGATGGTCGTCTTCGCGTTCTTGGCCGACCGCTGGGCCGGCGGACTGGGAGTCGCGCGAACGGCCATCGCGCCGCCCGCCACGGTCTCCCGCGGAGCGGACGGCACACATCACCTGGAGCCGGTGCTCCACGGCTGAGGCGTGCGCCGCGCAGGTCAGGCTGCGATCGCGTCGGCGTCCATGATCGTGTAGCTGTATCCCTGCTCGGCGAGGAAGCGCTGACGATTCTGTGCGTAGTCCTGATCGATCGTGTCGCGGGCCACGAGCGTGTAGAAGCTCGCCGTGTGCCCGGACTGCTTGGGTCGCAGCAGGCGACCGAGGCGCTGCGCCTCCTCCTGGCGGGAGCCGAACGAGCCGGACACCTGAATGGCGACGGACGCCTCGGGCAGGTCGATCGAGAAGTTCGCCACCTTCGAGACGACGAGCAGCGAGATCTCGCCCTCGCGGAACTGCCGGTACAACTCCTCCCGTTCGTCCACGGGGGTCGCGCCGGTGATCTGCGGAGCGTCGAGCGCGGCAGAGAGAGACTCGAGCTGATCGAGATACTGCCCGATCACGAGGATGCGCTCACCGGGGTGCTTCGCTATCAGCTCGCGGACCGCCTGCACCTTGGCCGGCGCGGATGCCGCGAGACGATACCGCTCGTCGTCGGTCGCGGCCGCATACTCCAGTCGGTCGCTCGGTGGCAGATCGACCCGCACCTCGTAGCAGGCGGCGGGGGAGATGAAGCCCTGCGCCTCGATCTGCTTCCACGGCGCGTCGAACCTCTTCGGGCCGATCAGGCTGAAGACGTCGCCCTCGCGTCCGTCCTCGCGCACGAGAGTCGCGGTGAGCCCGATCCGTCGCCGGGCTTGCAGGTCGGCGGTGAGCTTGAACACCGGAGCCGGGAGCAGATGCACCTCGTCGTACACGATGAGGCCCCAGTCGAGGGCGTCGAGAAGCGCCAGGTGCGCGTACTCGCCCTTTCGCTTCGCGGTGAGGATCTGGTACGTCGCGATCGTGACCGGCTTGACCTCCTTGGCCTGGCCGGAGTACTCGCCGATCTCCTCGGCCGTGAGGCTCGTGCGCTTGAGCAGCTCGTCGCGCCACTGTCGGGCGGACACCGTGTTCGTCACGAGGATCAGGGTCGTGGTCTTGGTCGCCGCCATGGCGCCAGCGCCCACGATCGTCTTTCCTGCGCCGCAGGGGAGCACCACGACGCCGGAGCCGTCCTTCGAGAAGGCGTCGACGGCATCCTGCTGGTACGGACGGATGTGCCATCCGTCCTCGGCCAGGTCGATGTCATGCGGGGTCCCCGGCGTGTAGCCGGCGAGGTCCTCTGCCGGCCAGCCGATCTTCAGCAGCTCCTGCTTGATCTGTCCCCGCGCCCAGGCGTCGACGACGAAGGTCTCGGGGTTCGGGTGACCGATCAGCAGGGGCTGGATGCGTTTGTTGTTCGCGACCTGGGTGAGCACCGCAGGGTCGGACGAGCGCAGGATCAGCGTTCCCTCGTCGTCGCGCTCGATGACCAGGCGCCCGTAGCGGTTCACCGTCTCGCGCAGATCCACCGCGACGGAGGGCGGCACGGGGAAGCGCGACCAGCGATCGAGCGTATCCAGCATGTCTTCCGCGGTGTGGCCTGCAGCGCGCGCGTTCCACAGCCCGAGACGGGTGATCCGGTAGGTGTGGATGTGCTCGGGGGCACGCTCGAGCTCGGCGAAGATCGCGAGTTCGTGCCGTGCGCTCTCCGCGTCGGCGTGGGCTACTTCGAGCAGCACGGTGCGATCGCTCTGGACGATCAGGGGGCCATCAGACATAGCTGTCCAGTTTACCGGGCGGGAGACGGCGCGGGCACTACGGCGCGACGATCGTCGCGGCCCGGATGCTGGACACCGGCAGCGTGCGCTCGACATCCGCCGCGCGATCCCGTCCGCGAAGCCGGCCGCCGCCGATCCCGGTCGCCTCGAGCAGCAGCTCTCTCGTCGATCCGTCCGGCATTCCCACCGTGACCTGCAGGACAGCCTTGGCGCGGACCGCCGCCTCCAGCTCGCGGTCGAGCCAGGCGGCGTCGGCATCCGGTCCCTGGTGGGCGCGCAGGCGGGAGATCAGCGCGTGCAGATCGACCGGCGCCGTCGCCGGCGGTGCAGGCGGAGCAGCGGGGTGCCGTTCCCGCACCGGGATCACCCCATCCGGACCGACGAGCGTCGCCGGGTAGCGCGCATCGGTGAGCGCCCAGTAGACCGTCTCGCGTCCGACGCGCGTGGTCAGAGCATCGGCGTGCGCGGCGAGGGCGAGGGGCCGCAGCGACTGATCCACGGCCATGGCCTGGATCAGGTGCAGGTCGGTGCTCTCGATGCGCGTCCGACCGCTCTCCTCTTCGGTCGAGACCCTGACCAGCCCGTGCCGCTGTGCCGTCCGAGCGACCAGGTAGCTCAGCGGTTGCGGGATGCCGGTGAGGGAGATCCCCTCGAGGAATTCGAGGATCGACTCCTCCGTTTCCCCAGCGACGAACGCGTGCGCCATCGACTCCGCGGTGAAGCGGTACGACGAGGCCTGTGCTGCGGATTCGCGGGCGGCGATGGCGCGAAGCCGGACATCCAGTGCCGGCTCCAAGGGTCCGGGGGCGATCGCGGTGAGATCGTTCTGCAGGAAGATGCGGTCGACCTCGGCGGGGAGCAGGTGCACGAGGGCCTCGGGTTCGGGGTCCTCGCCCCGGCGGACGGCGGCGGCCCATTCGGGTTCCGTGCCGTCTTCGGTGATCAGCCCGAGGAGGCGCGCGGCCTCGCGGAGCGTGCGAGAGCGATCCGGCCATGTCGCGTCCCACGGATGCGCGTGCGGCCAGGCCTCCGGGGGGATCCATCCGCCGCTCTGGGTGCGCACGCCGCGGGGGAGCGACTTGCGGAACGCGGCGACGAGCAGGGTCCAACGCTCCGCGACCGATGATCGCAGCCAGCCCTCCGTCGCAGCGGTGGTGCGCAGCCGACGATCGGCGGCGACCGCGAGACCGGCGTCGATCGCGATGGCGAGCAGAGTGTCGACGACGTCGGCGGTGATGCCGGAGTCGGTGAGCTGGCGCTTCTCTCCGGCGCTGATGCCTCCCCCTGCGAGCAGCGCGAAAGGTGACTCCCTGGCGACGAGCAGCACGTCGGCCAGGACAGCGACCGAGGTGAACGCGCGTTCGGCAGCGTGCGCCGAGGTCGCCTCCGACGCCGGTCCGGGCGCGGCGGCCTCACCGCTTTCGAGGGCCCGGCGACCGGCGAGCAGGGGGATCACCGGGGCGTAGGGGGTGCCGTCCGGTCGCAGCAGGGCGAGCGCCGTCAGCGCTTCGCGCTCGCGGCCCGGATCCTCTCCCGTGGCTGCGCGAAGCAGGGCCGTCGCCTCAGCGGCCGTCAGAAGCGGGAGAACCTTCGTCAGCGCGGATGCGTCCAGCAGCGCCTCCGCGGCATCGAAGAAGTCCTGCCAGGGCACGTCGGGTCGGACCCCGCGCGATGCCAGGAGGTGGGTGAGCGCGTCGTCGCTCGCCGCGGCCAGCCAATCCGCCAGCGGTCGTGCGTGAGTGCTCATGGGCGATGCCTCAGGAGCGCGACGCTGCGCGACCCTTTCGGATGAAGCTCATCACGAGCAGCGTGATGATCATGACGAAGGCGACCGGAAGACCCCAGAACGGAATGGCCGCGATCAGTGGCCACGCGCCTTCGCCGAAAGCCGACTGATCCATGCCGACGGCAGTGCCGATGATGATCGCGAAGAAGCAGACGACGGATGCCGCGGCGATTCCGAGCGCGGAGAACGCGAGGATACGATCCAGCGGGCGGACGGGAACCTCCGGTTCGGTGTTCTGCGTGCTCATCCGCCTCAGCCTACTCGCACCGGAGCCTTCGAATCGGCAGGCCGCGCGACCGGTAGGCTGGGAGGGTGCGCGCATCAGGGCGTGCACTGTTCCGCACACCGATTTCAGCGAGGTTCGCCCATGCCCACCGGCAAGGTCAGGTTCTACGACGAAGACAAGGGCTTCGGCTTCATCGCCAGCGATGACGGCCAGGACGTCTTCCTGCACGCCTCAGCGATGCCCGCGGGCACCGCGGTGAAGGCCGGTGCGCGCGTGGAGTTCGGCGTGGCCGACGGCAAGCGCGGCCTGCAGGCGCTCTCGGTGCGGGTGCTCGAAGCGCCCCCGAGCCTGGCGAAGGCGAAGCGCAAGCCCGCCGACGACATGGCGGTGATCGTCGAGGACCTCGTCAAGCTGCTCGACGAGATGGGCGGAGACCTGCGCCGCGGGCGCTACCCGTCATCCGGCCACGGCCGCAAGATCGCAGCCGTTCTCCGCAAGGTCGCCGATGACCTCGAAGCCTGACGCCGACGCGCGTCTCGTCGACGCTCACGATCTCGCGCTGGATGCCCTTCGCGAGATCACGCCGGCGACGTCCATCGGGCCGGCCGCAGGTTACCTCCTCGAGGACGACGGCTCGGTGTCGCTGCGATTCGAGAACAGGCTCCCCGGTTACCCCGGGTGGTTCTGGACCGCGACGGTCGCCCGTGTCGAGGATGAGGAGCCGACCGTTCTCGAGGTCGAGCTGATTCCCGGTGACGGTGCGCTGCTCGCACCGGAGTGGGTGCCCTGGGCCGAACGTCTCGCGGAGTACCGCTCGCACCAGGCAGAGCTCGCGGAGCGGGCCGCCGCCGAGGGGGTGGAGTCCGTCGAGGGCGCTGACGCCGATGAGGACGACGCCGATCTCGACGACGATGAGCTCGAAGACGACGATCTCGACGACGATGAGCTCGACGACGACGACGACGATGCCGAACTCGGAACGGTCCTGCACGCGGGCGACGTCGACGGCGTCGACATCGACGAACTCGACCCGAGCGTGTCCCACGAGGATGCCGTGGACGACGATACCGATGAGGACGACGACGAGTCAGAGCACGACGAGTCAGACGACGACGCGGTCGACTCCGACGACGAGGAGTGACTCGGGCGCTCAGGCGCCCAGGTTCTCCAGCACGTAGTCGATCGACCGGGTCAGCTGACGGATGTCGTCGGGTTCGATCGAGACGAACGTCGCCACGCGGAGCTGATTGCGCCCGAGCTTGCGGTACGGCTCGGTGTCGACGATGCCGTTGGCGCGCAGCGTCTTCGCGATCGCCGACGCGTCGACCTCCTCGTCGAAGTCGATCGTGACGACAACCGGAGACCGGTGTGCGGCATCCGCGACGAACGGCGTCGCGAAAGCGGATGCCGCGGCCCAGTCGTACAGCACGGCGGAGGACTCCGCGGTGCGTGCTGCCGCCCAGGCGAGGCCGCCGTTGCCGAGGATCCAGTCGAGCTGACTGTCGAGCAGGTGCAGCGTCGTCAGCGCCGGCGTGTTGAGCGTCTGATTGAGTCGCGAGTTGTCGACCGCGTGCTTGAGGCTCAGGAATTCGGGGATGTAGCGGTCGGATGCGGCGATGCGCTCGATGCGCTCGATCGCAGCGGGGGACACCGCCGCGAACCACAGTCCGCCGTCTGAGCCGAGGTTCTTCTGCGGAGCGAAGTAGTAGACATCGGCCTCGGTGATGTCCACGTCGATGCCACCGGCGGCGCTCGTGGCGTCGATGACCGTGAGCGCGCCGTCTGCCCGGACGCGCTCGACGGATGCCGCGACTCCGGTCGACGTCTCGTTGTGCGGCCAGGCGTACACGTCGACGCCATCGACGACCTCAGCGGTGGCGAGAGAGCCCGGCTCCGCCTTGCGCACGTCCGGGCTGTCGAGCCACGGTGCGCCGGCGGATGCGGCGAACTTGCCGCCGAACTCGCCGAACACGAGATTCTGGCTGCGCTTCTCGATGAGGCCGAACGACGCGGCATCCCAGAAGGCGGTGGAGCCCCCGTTGCCGACGATGATCTCGTAGCCCTCCGGGAGTCGGAAGAGGGCGGAGAGCTGCTCACGCACGCTCCCGACGAGGTTCTTCACCGGTGCCTGGCGGTGCGAGGTGCCGAGAATGCTCGCACCGGCGGTGACCAGCGCCTCGAGCTGCGCACCGCGCACCTTCGAGGGACCGCAGCCGAAGCGGCCGTCGACGGGCAGGAGGTCACGCGGAATCTCGATCGCCATGGGTCGATTCTAGGGGGCGCGCGTCAGCGCTCCTCACCGGCGGACGATCCGATGTCCGCCCAGGAATGTAGGCTTGCCTAAGACACTCGGAGGGCCTGCACATGACCGATCTGATCGACACCACGGAGATGTATCTCCGCACGATCCTCGAACTCGAGGAGGAGAACATCGTTCCGTTGCGCGCGCGCATCTCGGAGCGGCTCGGCCACTCGGGTCCCACGGTCTCGCAGACCGTCGGGCGGATGGAGCGCGACGGTCTCGTCGTCGTCTCCGAGGACCGCACCCTCGAACTGACCGACGCCGGACGCCGCAAGGCGGTCAACGTGATGCGCAAGCACCGCCTCGCCGAGCGCCTGTTGTCCGACGTGATCGGGCTGGACTGGGCGTTCGTGCATGAAGAGGCCTGCCGCTGGGAGCACGTCATGAGCGAGCAGGTGGAGCGTCGCCTCGTCGAGCTGCTGGGGCACCCCACCGAATCTCCATACGGCAACCCGATCCCGGGTCTCGACCAGCTCGGAGATCTTCCGGCGCGCACCTTCGACGAAGGCGTCATCGGTCTCGTCCAGAAGCTCAACGCGGCCGGCGAGCCGGTCGACGGGACCGTCCGGCGGCTCGCAGAGCCCGCGCAGGTCGACCCCGAGCTGCTGGAGCAGCTGCGCGATGCCGGTGTGATGCCGGGCGCCCGCGGCGACTTCCGGTTCAGCGAGGGGTACGTGCTCATTCAGATGGAGGGCAAGGAAGACGGGCTCGAACTCCCCGTGGAGCTCGCCTCGCACATCTTCCTCGTCGGCGAACCGGCCTGATCGTCCGCGAGAATCCGCGCTCTGCGTCGATTGCCAGGGTTCTCGGGGTGACATGATCGTTATCTTCCGGTAACCTCGGTGAAGTCGTCAGCGAAGAAGCCCGCTGGCGGATACCCGCGAAGATCGCCTTTCCAGGCTCGTCGTCTTCACGGCAGGAACGCACAAAGTACCCGAGCTACATTCGTGCCACGAGAGCAGAGTGCCGACGAGCCAGCGCCACCCGAAGGCGTGAGGGCCCAGGAGGACCAAGTTTTGGCCGTAGACATCGAATCGACCGCGAAGACATCTGAAGACCGAGTACCCGCCCGCCGCACCACTGCGCGGGCGACTGCTCGAAAGGCCGTCAAGCCACTCCGATCCGTCGCCATCTTTGCGGCCGTCGGTGCACTCGTCGCCGGTATCGCGCTTCCCGCCTTCGCGTCGTCGAAGCCTTCCGAAGCCGCCCCGACCACTGTGCAGCAACTCGCCGCCGTCGACGCGCAGTCGCTCGTGGTCGCCTCGCAGGCGACCGCCGCCCCACTCAACCGTGGCACCTTCACCGCCACGACTCCCGAGGAGATCGAGAAGAAGAAGGCCGAGGAGGCCGCCGCAGCACGGGCCGCCGCTGCCGCCGCGACGGCGTCGACATCGGGCCCGAGAAACTTCAACACCGCCGGATATGCTCTGGTCTCTCCCGGATCCGGTGAGGTGCGCTATCCGCTGCCGGGCGGTTCCTACAGGGAGGGTCGTACGATCGGCGGCGGCCACAACGGTGCCGACATGCTCGCCCCGGCCCTCACCCCCATCTATGCGACGGCCGCCGGTGTCGTCCGCGCCTCTGCCGAGAGCATCGGCGGGTACGGCGTCTGCGTCATGATCGACAGCGTCGTGGGCGGCCAGCGGGTGCAATCCACCTACGGGCATATGACCTACGGTTCCCGTCAGGTCGCGGCCGGCCAGACCGTCGCCGCCGGACAGCTGATCGGCTACGTGGGCAGCACCGGACGCTCCACCGCCAACCACCTCCACTTCGAGGTGTGGATCAACGGCGGAATGGTCGAGCCGTACTCATGGCTCGCCGCCAACGCCGGCTGAGCGCAGGACACGCACCTGTCCGTTCATCTCCCGTTTCGCCCCACCCTCAGTCGTATGGGTTAGCCTGAACCCGTTGTCGTACTGGCGGGAGAGGCAGATGGAGCGAATATCGAGCATCCGAACCATGGATGCCCTCGGTCGTCACGTCCTCCTGCATAGCCCGCAGGGATGCCACGGCGTTGCCGTGCGCGAAAGGCGCTGTCTTTAGACAGCGCCTTTTTTCGTCCCTGCGATCGCTCTGCCGCCTGCGCGACCTCGTGTGAGTCGAGAGTGCCGGGAAGCCGTCCCGGCGGATCGAGAGGATGACGAATGCGCACACTGGTCCTGAATGCCGGCTACGAGCCGTTGGCGATCGTGTCGTTCAAGCGAGCACTCGTGCTGGTGATGAACGACAAAGCGACCGTGATCGAACGCGTGGAGGGCGACCCTGTCTGGGGGAGCCATGGCGTGTACGAACGCCCGGCGGTGATCATCCTGTCGCGCTACGTGCGGATACCGAACAGCAGACGGGTGCCGGTGACCAGGCGCGGTGTGCTCCGCCGCGACGATCATCGCTGCGGATACTGCGGGAAGGCGGCATCCACCATCGATCACGTTCTCCCGCGGTCGCGCGGCGGCGCCGACTCCTGGGAGAACCTCGTCGCGTGCTGCCTGCGCTGCAACAACGTCAAGAGCGACCGGACACCCCAGGAGATGCGCTGGCAGTTGCGGTTCACGCCACGCCCGCCGCACGGCACCGCGTGGACCGTCCGCGGGACCGAGCGCAGCGACCCCCGGTGGGAGCCGTACCTCGCACTCGCCGCGTGATCGCCGAGCGGGTGGCGTGGATATGCGAAGAGGGCCGCCCGTTCGGGCGGCCCTCTTCGCACGTCGTGCCCGCGACAGGATTCGAACCTGCGACCTGCCCTTTAGGAGAGGGCTGCTCTATCCCCTGAGCTACGAGGGCGCGCTCCAAGTCTAAGCGACCGTGCACGGCACCCCGCGCTAGTGCCTGCCGTGCCGCCACAGCTTCGACGGCCACCAGATGACCTTCCCGAGGTCGTACGCGAGCGCAGGAACCAGGAGCGAACGCACCACGAAGGTGTCGAGCAGCACGCCGAACGCCACGATGAACGCGAGCTGCACGAGGAACAGGATCGGAATCACCGAGAGCGCGGCGAACGTCGCGGCCAGCACGAGTCCGGCGGAGGTGATCACCCCACCCGTGATCGAGAGCCCGCGCAGCACTCCTTCGCTGGTGCCGTGTGCGCGCGACTCCTCGCGCACCCGGGTCATCAGGAAGATGTTGTAGTCGATTCCGAGCGCGACGAGGAAGACGAAGCCGAAGAGCGGGACGGCAGGGTCAGCACCGGGGAACTGGAAGACCCCGTTGAACACGAGCGCCGAGACTCCCATCGCCGTGCCGAACGACAGCACGGTCGTGAGGATCAGCAGCACCGGCGCGACGATCGACCGCAGCAGCAGCATCAGGATGAACATGATCACCGCGAGGATGACGGGGATGATGAGGTTCCGGTCGTGGATCGACGCGTCGTTCGTGTCGATCGAGGTCGCCGTGACGCCACCTACGAGAGCATCGAGGTCGTCCAGCTCCGTGCGGAGTTCGCGCACCGTGGCGGCCGCGGCATCCGAGTCCGCGGCATCCTTCAGCGTGGCCTGCAGGAGAACATCACCGTCGACGGTCGTCGGCGCGGGGACGGGCGTCCCGGGCGGGCCCACGGCCGTCAGACCGTCTTCCGTCACGGGGGCGGTGCCGGAGGGGGAGTCCGCGGCGGTGACCGCGACACCCTCGATGCCGTCGCTGGCGAGGAGGATGTCGGCCGCGTCCTGCAGGCTGTCCTCTGCGACCACGACGTATGCCGGACTGCCAGAGCCCCCGGGGAAGTGCTCGCCGAGCGCCGCCTGGCCGTCGCGCGCCTCGGAGGCCCCGAGGACGAGGTCGGACTGCGGGATGCCGACCGCATCGAGCTGCGTCACCCCGGCGGCTCCCACGAGGAGTACGAGAGTCGTCAGCACCCAGATCACGCGCGGACGTCGTCGGATCAGATTCGCCAGACGCGCCCACAGCCCGGTCGTGCGCATGCCGTGCTCGGCCTCCACGACCTCCGGCTCGAACTTCGGGCGCCGCGGCCAGAAGACCGCGCGACCGCACAGCAGGAGCAGAGCCGGAAGCAGGGTGAGGGAGGCGAGCATCGCGAACACGATGCCGATCGCGGCCACGGGCCCGAGGGTGCTGTTCGATTTCAGATCGCTGAGCAGCAGGCACAGGAGGCCGGCGATCACGGTGCCGCCCGAGGCCACGATCGGCTCGAACGAGCCCTTCCAGGCAGCCATGACGGCTGCGCCCTTGTCCTGGACGACCCGCAGTTCCTCGCGGAATCGCGCGACGAGCAGCAGGGCGTAGTCGGTGGCCGCGCCGATCACGAGGATGAAGAGGATGCCCTGGGTCTGACCGCTGAGCAGCAGGAGCTCGAGTTTCGCGAGCCACCAGACGACGAGCAGCGCAACGCAGAGTGCGAAGAGGCTCGTGGAGAGCACGACGAGCGGCAGCAGGAACGAGCGGTATACGAGGACGAGGATCACCAGCACGGCGAGCAGCGCGACGCCGAGGAGCAGGCCGTCGATGCCGGCGAAACCCGCGACGAGGTCGGCGCTGAAGCCGGCAGGTCCGGTGATGTAGACCGTAACGTCATCGGGAATCGCTGCGCGCAACTCCTCGCCGAGGGCGGCGGTCGCGTCGGCGAGTTCGGCGTCGCTCTCGATGGGGATGAACGCCTGCACGGCGAGCCCGTCCTCGGAGGGAAGTGCGGGGGAGACATCATCGCCGACCCCCTCGATGGAAGGCGCGTCGGCGACGGCATCCGAGATCGCATCGAGTTGTGTCGCGGTGAGCTCCTGCTCGGACGTGAACACGGCGATAGCCGGGATCGAGTCGCTGTCGCTGAACTCGCCGAGCAGCTTCTGCACCTGCGTGGCGTCGGCTGACTCGGGAAGGTAGGTCGTCTGGTCGTTGGACGACACCTCGTCGATCTTGCCGAACAGCGGTCCACCGAGCGAGGCGCCGACGAGCCAGACCAGGATCAGTGCCACCGGGATGAGTACGCGCACCCAGGAGGGTCGACGGGTGCGCTCTCGCGAAGGGGGCGCGGGCGCGCGATCGGGATGGGACATCGGGTTCCTTCCGGAAGGACGATCAGAGTTCAGGAGACCCACGCGAGGATGAGGATCATCGTCGCGAGGAAACCGGCGAAGTAGTTCAGGGCGATGAAACGCCGCCATGCGCGGTTCGTCGATCCCGACGTCGCGTCGGTGACTGTCCACCACGGCGCTGCATTGAGCAGATACGGCAACGCGAGGAGGGCGGCCAACGGGCCGGGCCACGGCGTGAGGAGCATCGACACCCCGGCGACCGCCCAGAGAGCGAGCGACAGCCGCACGGTGGCGCGTGCGCCGATGACGGTCGCGATGGAGGAGATCCCACCTTCGCGATCCGGACCGATGTCCTGCACCGCGCCGAACGCGTGCGCGGCCATCCCCCAGAGGAAGAAGGCGGCGAGTGTGAGAGCGGTTCCAGACGTGACCTCTGCCCCGGCGAGGGCCAGACCGACGATCGCGGGACTGACGAAATGCGTGCTCGAGGTGACCGAATCCAGGAACGGCCGCTCTTTGAACCGCAGCACCGGGGCCGAGTAGGCGATCACCGCGAACACGCTCACTGCCAGCCAGAGCCACGACGCGGGGTTGCCCACGATCACCAGGTACGCGAGGAAGGGAAGGTTCGTCAGGACCGCAGCCCACAGCGTCGCGCGATGGATGCGGGGCGCGAGCAGGGCACCCTCCATGCCGCCCTTGCGGGGGTTGGCCAGGTCGGACGCGTAGTCGAAGACGTCGTTGATCCCGTACATCGCGAGGTTGTACGGGATGAGGAAGTACAGCGTGCCGATGACGAGCGTGAGGTCGAGCTCGCGGGTGCTCAGCAGATAGGCGGCCGCGAACGGGAAAGCGGTGTTGATCCAGCTGATCGGGCGGGACGACAGCACGATCTGGGCGAGATCGCGCCCCACCGTCACGACGCCTCCTCGACGGCGTCGTCCCGGCGTTCGCGCGCGTGCCTCCGCGCGCGCAGCGCGGCCCAGACGGCGGGCAGCAGCAGTGCCCCCGCGAGCGGGTAGGCGAAGTCCTCGACGGGAGCGAGCCCGATGTACAGACCCAGCAGGTGGTCGGGCGAATAGCGGAACAGCCCCGTCGCGATCATCACGGTGTCGAAGACGGCTGTGAGGATGAAGAGGACGACGACGGTCAGGGCGATGGCGGCGGGGCGGGGCCCTCGCCGACGAGACACCAGCGACAGCGCGATGCCGGCCAGCGCGGCGGCGGCGAGGAAGCACGCGGCGAGCTGGAGGTAGGTCATCGCCGGTCCTTCCCCGAGGTGCGAAGGGCGCGGCGGTGGGAGAGCACCCGGATGGCTCCGGTGTAGATCACCATCGTGCACAGCACCAGGAACAGCAGGAAGACGGGCTCCTCGATCGGCAGCTCCGGCGCCAGCACGATTCCGGTCGCGATCGCGGCTTCTCCACGGAAGAAGATGCCGCCGGCGATGCCGGCCGCATCCCAGGCGAGGAAGAACGCGAACCCGACGACCGTCACGATGGCGGCGGAGACGGCGTCACGCCAGAAGAACAGGCGGAACCGCCGGTCGAGCAGCAGCATGCACCCGGAGAACAGGATCAGGGCGCCCAGGTAGACAGCACCCATCACGGCGTCCCCCCGTTGCGAGGCACCTGAGCTGGCTCGGGCAGCGGCCCCGCACTGTGATCGCCGCGCACGCGCTTCAGCACGATCTCGGCGCTGATGAGGCACATCGGGACACCCACGCCCGGAGCGGTCGTTCCGCCGGCGTAGTAGAGACCGCGCACTCGGCGAGAGGCGTTCTGCGCGCGGAACATCGCACTCTGACTGAGGATGTGCGCCGGTCCCAGCATCCCGCCATGCCAGGAGTTGTAGTCGTCTCGGAAGTCGGCCGGTCCGGTCGTCTCGCGAATCACGATCCGCTCGCGGAGGTCGGGGACGCCCGCCCAGTCCGAGATCATGTCGATGGCGGCATCGGCGGCGCGTTCGACTTGCGGCGAGCCGGTGCCGTCGGCGCCGCCGTGACCGAGGTTGACATCGGCCGGGACCGGGATCAGCACGAACAGGTTCTCGTGCCCTGCCGGCGCGACGTCGGGGTCGGTCGCGCTCGGACGGCACACATAGGTCGATGCGGGGGAGGGGACCGACGGCTCGTCGCCGAAGATCGCGTCGAAATTCTCGTCCCAGTCGTCGGTGAAGAACAGGGAGTGGTGCGGAAGCTCCGGCAGGGAACCGCGGATGCCGAGCATCACGAGCACGCCGCCGGGACCGCTCGTGCGGCGCTGCCACCACGATTCGGGGTACGACTGCAGCTCGCGGGGGAGCAGGACCGTCTCGGTGTGGTGCAGATCCGCGGCCGACACCACGATGTCGGCGGTCTCGACGTGCTCGACCCCGTCGGCGTCGATCCAGCTGACGCCGGTGGTCTCGGGGCCGCCGGGTCCCGTGCGAGTGCGGATGCCGGTGACGTCCGCGCCGGTGACGATGCGCACGCCGGAGTCGCGCGCGAGGTCACCGATCCGCTCGATCACCCGCCAGAAACCGCCCTGCGGATAGCTCACCCCCTGGTCGAGGTCGAGCGCGCTCATCAGGTGGTACATCGCCGGCGCGCTGCGCGGGTCCGTGCCGAGGAAGACGGCCGGATAACCGAGGATCTGTCGGATCACCGGGTGGGTGAAGCGGCGGGCGGCGAACGCCTGCAGCCGTGTGCCGAGCAGCGAGAACAGCCGGGGGAGGGCGCCGAGGACCTCGGGTGCCATGAGGGTGCGGAGTCGGGTGAACGGGTTGTACAGGAAGTACTTCTCCGCCATCGAGCTCGCCTGGTGCGCCGAGTCGAGATAGTCCTCGAGAGCCGGGGCGGACCCGGGTTCCATCGACTCGAACAGCCGGGACACCGCCGCGCGCCCTGCCGGGACGGTCACGGCAGGCTCCGCGCCGTCCGAGGAGTCCGGCGAGCGGAAGACGCGGTAACCGGGATCGAGGAGCGTGAGGTCGAGCTGCTCGGCGGTGGTCGTGCCCATCATCGCGAAGAAGTGGTCGAACACCTCCGGCATGAGATACCAGGACGGGCCTGAGTCGAACCGGAACCCGTCGCGCTCCAGGGTTCCCGCGCGGCCGCCGATCCGATCGTTCTTCTCGAGCACGACGACCTCGTGCCCGTCGCGGGAGAGCAGGCCGGCAACGGCGAGCCCTCCGACGCCGGCACCGATCACCACGACGCGGCTCATCGCTCCCGCTCCACGGCGGTGGTGAGGAGCGCACGAACCGCCAGCACGGCCTTGACCGGATCGGGAACCCGCACCCGTCGGAGGTAGAGCACCTCGGCAGGCGTCTGCTCGACGCGCCGGGTGAGGGCCGCGAACAGTGCGAGGGCGCTGCGCACGGCCGCGCGTGCGTCCTTCGGGAGGAGGGGGATCGCCAGCCGGGCGTCGTCGAGCTGCGCGTGCACGGTGGCCACCCAGGCGTCACGATCCGCGTCGGTGAGCCGGGCGGTGCCGCCCAAGTACCCGCGCTGGAGCCGGTCGGTGTCGTCGGCCAGATCCCGGAGGAAGTTCACGTTCTGGAAGGCCGCGCCGAGCTGCCGTGCGCCGCGCACGAGGTTCTCGCGCTCGGCATCCGTTCTATCTGCCTCGCGGAGGAAGACCTGCAGGCACATGAGGCCGACGACCTCCGCCGATCCGTACACGTAGCTCGCGTGGGCATCGGCGTCGAAGGCCGCGAAGCCCGCGTCGGCAGCGATGTCGGCCGTCATCGAATCGAAGAAGGGCTGCGTCAGATCTTCGCCGATCCCGCACTCCCGTGCCGTATGCGCGAAGGCATGCAGGATGAGGTCGCTGCTGTAGCCGCTGCGCATCGCACGGTGCGTCTCGGCGATGTAGGACGCCAGCGCCGCGGTCTGAGCGGGCGCATCGAGCCCGGCCTCGGCCGCGACGCCGTCGACGATCTCGTCGGCGATGCGCACCATGGCGTAGATGTTGCGCACGTGCTGTCGGTGACGACGGCCGAGCAGGCGGGTGGCGAGCCCGAACGAGGTGGAGTACGCGCGGATCACACCCGTCGTGGCGATCTCGGAGGTGCGGGTGAAGCGACGGAGAGCGCCGTCTTCCTGACGGCCGGCGGACGTGCCGCTCATACCGAGCGGCCCTCGATGCGGGAGGTGAGTCGGAGGATCGTCCGACCAGCGGAGGGAGAGATGGTACCGGCGGCCTCGGCCTCGGCGAGAACGGTCGACACAGCCCCGAACTGCTCCTGTACGAGACTGCGGACGAACTTCTCGGCACCGCATTCGCGGAGTCGGTCGCGGATGTCGGTCGCCTCCGCCGTGCTGAGATCCATGGATCCGAAGCGCAGTTCGATGCTGGGCCAGTGACCGGTCATCCGGGCGTACGCGATGATCGCCGTCTCCTTGCCCTCGCGCAGATCGGAGAAGGCGTCCTTGCCGTGCGCCTCGGGATCGCCGAAGACCGACAGCAGGTCGTCCTGGAGCTGGTACGCGAGCCCGAGGTGCCGACCGATCGCCGTGAGCTGCTCCTCGGCGGCTGGGGGCGAGCCCGCGAGCACGGCCGCCGCTCGGAGCGGTAGGACGAACGAGTACGTGGCGGTCTTGTAGGCGCTCGTCGAGAGGATCGTGCGGAGGTCGGGCGCGATGATCCCGTCGCTCAGACCGATGTCGGTGTGCTCGCCGGCCACCGTCTCGAAGATCGTCTGCTCGAGCAGAGCGAGGAGTCGGACACGTGCCTTGCTCGACACCTCTGCCCGTGCGAAACCCAGGACCGCGGATGCCAGGAGCAGGTCGCCCATGAGGATCGCGCTGGAGCGGGCCCAGTGCAGCGCGGGCTCGGCGGGTTCGGACACGCGGCGCTCGACGAGCGATCCGATCAGGTTCGGGCGACGTCGCCGGATCAGGTCGCCGTCGATCACGTCGTCATGCAGCAGGAAGGCGAAATGGAGCAGCTCGACGTGGACGGCGACATCGATCGCGCGCTCCACCTCGGTGTCGGTCAGGCCGGAGGGCGTGAGAGAACGGAGCAGGTCGATCAGCAGCCGGGGCCGGATGAGCTTGCCGCCGAGTGCGTGCTCTGCAGCGGCCTGCCACAGCGCGACGAATTCCGTTCCGTAGTGCTCAGCGGCCGAGCTGCGCTCCGAGAAACGGCGTCGCAACGCTTCTTCGATCCGGATGCCGAGGTCCTCTTCGGTCGCCGTGGTCGTCATGGATCAGACCTCGCCGATCGCGCGGAGGAGCGGGATCTGCTCGCTCATCCACGGGCTGAAGGCGAACGGGGCTCGCGCGACCACATCCACGAGATCATCGACCTCGATCCAGGCCCACTCCGCGACCTCATCCGGGTCTGCCGAGGGATCTCCGTCGACGACGGCGACGTGAACGGGGCAGATCTCGTTCTCGACGATGCCGCTCGCGTCGATCGCGCGATAGCGATAGTCAGGAAGGACCAGGCGGAGGCCGTCGAGTTGCAGGCCGAGTTCGGCGGCACCGTGGCGTCGCACCGCCGCAGTGATCTCCTCGTCGGGACGCGGGTGCCCGCAGAAGCTGTTCGTCCAGACGCCGGGCCACGTGCGTTTGCCGAGGGCTCGCCTGGTCACCAGCAGGCGACCGCGAATGTCGAACACGTAACAGGAGAAGGCGAGGTGCAGAGGCGTGTCGCCGGTGTGCACCTCGCTCTTGAGACGGATGCCGATGGCCGTTCCGTCTTCAGCGAGGAGTGTCACATGGTCCATGGCAGCTCCTCGTCGCGCTCGTGTCTTTTAGCTAACTTGGTAAGTAATCAAATTAGCATGAAACTCTTCGTGTGTAACATGATCGCATGGACACGGAGGCCGGCACCACCCCGCGGGCAGAGACGCCCGACGGTCTCAGTCATGCGGCGATCTACGACGTCGAAGCGAGTGATCCGCGCAGCACCCTGATCGACCGGTCGGGTGTGCCGCCCGAGGACCTCCGCCAGATCGCTGCCGTCATGGAGGCGCTCGCCGGGCTCCGCGACGCCGAGCAGCGGCTCTCTCAAGCGTCTCGACGATACATGCGGCTCAACGAGACCGACATGCGGGCCCTGCACTATCTGATCGTGTGTGCGAACAAAGGCCTGGTCGCGACGCCGAGCGGCATCGCGCACCATCTGGGCGTCTCCACCGCGGCCACCACGAAGCTTCTGGACCGGCTCGAAGCGGGCGGACACACGCATCGAGCGCCTCACCCGACCGACCGACGCGCTCTCGCGATCACGATCACGCCGGAGACGCGGCATGCGGCGATGGAGACGGTAGGGCGTCAACAGGCCAAGCGGTTCTATGCCGCGGCCCGTCTGAATCGGGAGGAGCGAGACCTCGTGATCCGCTTCCTCGCCGACATGACGCAGGAGATCACGCTTCGAGACGAGCCCTGGTTGAAGAAGACAGTGGACTAGAGCGCTCCTGTGAAGGAACGCCCCAGCCCGCTGCCGCCGGTCAATGTGCGGCGTTGTACGCCTCGACCACGGGGCCGGGAATGCGGCCGCGCTCCGAGAGCGAATAGCCGTTCTCGTTCGCCCACGTGCGGATGGACGCGACCTCGGGGTTCCGCGCCGGGCGCTTCCGCTGAGCGGACGAGCGTGCCGAGCCCGACGAACGGGAAGAGGTCGACGACCCGGCACGGCGCCCCGCCGCGATGTAGGGCTCGAACGCCTGCCGCAATTCGTCCACGTGCGCCGCATTCAGATCGATCTCATACGACGTGCCGTTGAGAGAGAAATGCACAGTCTCTCCCTCGCCGACCTCCAGCACGCTGCCATCGATATCGTCTACGAGTTGATGAACAATTCTTCTAGCCATGGGACGGACATTACCCTCGGCGCATATCGTGGGCAAGAAGAAATGCGGAACATGTCGTCTATTCGTGTCCCGTGTCGATGAGTTTGAGGCCGACGATGCATCCGACCAGGCCCATCAGCAGCAGGATTCGCAGCCATGACACCTCGGTGTCACCGGTGATCATGGCCCAGATGACTGTGAGAGATGCCCCGATCCCGACCCAGACCGCATAAGCCGTTCCCGTGGCGATATCGCGCATCGCGAAGGCAAGGCCGAACATCGACAGCCCAAGACCGACGAAGAAGATCACACTCGGCCAGAGCTTGGTGAGCCCTTCGGACTTTCCGAGCGCCGTGGCCCAGATGGCTTCGAGGACTCCGGAGATGATGAGCACGATCCACGACATGATCGGTCCTTCCGGACCAGTCTTTTCGCTCACCGGGTACTGGTCTACCTCGTCCGGGGTCGGAGTTCGCCGACCGCCTCCGATGGTAGTCGATGCCGCTGGGCACGGCCTGGGCACTCAGGGCAGCAGGCCCGCCCGGCGGGCGCGGGTGACGGCGGAATGACGTGTGGAGGCATCCAGCTTGGACATCGCGGTGCCGAGGTACGCCTTGACCGTGCCCTCGCGGAGCCCCAGTTGCGCGGCGATCTCCGCGTTGGTGGACCCGAGAGCAGCGCACGCGAGCACGTCCGTCTCGCGCGGTGACAGGTGAATGGTGGGCACGGGTCCGGTCGCCGCGGGGACAGCGTCGCCGGCGAGACCGACGAGGCGGCGCTCGACCTGAGCGATCCGGGCCCGCAGTGCGGCATCGTCGATGTCCGCGGCGATGCTGCGCAGTTCGGCGAAGCTCTCACGCAGCTCCTCGCGCTGCGGTGCCGGTACGGCGTCCGCCCCAGGGGTCGAAGAGCGAAGCCGTCGCTCGACCTCGTCTCGGATGCGCAGCTCGTCGGCCACCGACTGCGCGACCTGCATCGCCGGGGCCGTCGTCACGCCGCCCACCTGCTCCTCGTCCCAGGCACCGGCGTAGAGGACTCCGCGCGGTCGCCCCTGTACCACGATGGGCAGCGCCAGGAGGGTCCGCAGGCCCTCTCCCAGCACGAACACGTCATAGTCGTGGGTGATCTGCCGAGAGGAGCCGTAATCGCTCGTCATCCGAGGGCGGAGTTCCATCATGGCCCGCCCTCCGAGTCCTCGCTCGGGGCGGACGCGGAGGCCGTCGAGTGCTCTGGTGCGATTTCCGACGATGCTCGTGACACTGACGACGCCCTCGGCGATGAGGCCGCCGAAGGCGACGGGGAAGCGCGTGCGCCGGGCGAGCTCGCGCACCGCGTTGGCTACGAGTTCGTCCTCGGACTCGAGGGCGACCGATGAACTCACGACTACCTACTTTCGGGGGTGACGGCACCGTTCCCCGTTTCGTAGCGTCGACCCTATCACTCGCGCGACCCCGTCGCGCGTGCACCGGACATGTGGCAAGGAGGCCCCATGAGCGACCAGATCCCCGCGGGTTCGAACAGCACGATCGACTACATCGCGATCGAGGAATCACCGAGATTCCGAAGATTGAAGAGAACGCAGAGGTCATTCATCTTCCCTCTCGCCGCGTTCTTCCTCATCTGGTATTTCGCCTACGTGTTGCTCGCGGCATTCGCGACCGACTTCATGGCCCAGAGGGTGTGGGGCGATATAACGGTCGGATTGCTGCTCGGCCTCGGGCAGTTCGTCACGACGTTCGCCATCACCATGGCGTATGTGTCGTTCGCGAACAGGAAGATCGATCCGCTCGCCACGGAGATCCGCGAAGAGCTCGAGAAGGCGCAGGGTCAGGCATGAACATCGTCCCGTTCGCGACCGAGACGGTCGCCGTCGAGAGCAATCCGATCCTCAACATCTCGATCTTCCTCGCATTCGTGGCGGTGACATTGTTCATCGTCATCCGCGCCAGTCGCAACAACAAGACGGCCGCTGACTACTACGCCGCCGGCCGTTCGTTCACCGGACCCCAGAACGGGTTCGCGATCGCGGGCGACTATCTGTCCGCGGCATCCTTCCTCGGCATCTGCGGAGCGATCGCGATCAACGGCTACGACGGCTTCCTCTACTCCATCGGCTTCCTGGTGGCCTGGCTCGTGGCACTGCTCCTCGTGGCGGAGCTGATGCGCAACACGGGTAAGTACACGATGGCCGATGTGCTCTCGTTCCGGCTCAAGCAACGCCCGGTGCGGATGGCGGCGGCGATCACCACCCTGGCCGTGTGCTTCTTCTACCTGCTCGCTCAGATGGCGGGCGCGGGCGGCCTGGTGTCCCTCCTGCTCGGCATCGACGGCAGGCTCGGTCAGTCGATCGTGATCGCCGTGGTCGGCCTGCTGATGATCGTGTACGTGCTGATCGGCGGGATGAAGGGCACGACCTGGGTGCAGATCGTGAAGGCTTTCCTGCTGATCGGGGGCGCCCTCGCGATGACGATCTGGGTGCTCGCCATCAACGGATTCAACCTGAACACGCTCCTCGAAGCGGCGGTGGCGAACTCCGACAAGGGCGACGCGATCTTGGCTCCGGGCCTGCAGTACGGAGCGAATCCGTGGGACTTCCTCTCCCTCGGCATGGCGCTCGTGCTGGGAACGGCGGGGCTGCCGCACGTGCTCATGCGGTTCTACACCGTGCCCACTGCGAAGGAGGCTCGGCGTTCCGTCGTCTGGGCGATCTGGCTGATCGGCGGTTTCTACCTGCTCACGCTCGTGCTCGGCTACGGTGCCGGTGCGCTGGTCGGAGCCGACGTCATCGCCGCGGCGCCTGGCGGCGTGAACTCGGCGGCACCTCTGCTCGCACTCGAACTCGGCGGGCCGGTGCTCCTCGGCTTCATCTCCGCGGTGGCGTTCGCCACGATCCTCGCGGTGGTGGCCGGACTGACGATCACGGCGGCCGCCTCGTTCGCGCACGACATCTACGCGAACGTGATCCAGAAGGGGAAGAAGGATGCCGAGGGCAACCCCGTCGAGGCTGATCCGAACGCCGAGGTGCGTGTCGCCCGGCGCACGGTGATCGTGATCGGCATCCTCGCGATCATCGGCGGGATCGGGGCACAGGGTCAGAACATCGCCTTCCTCGTCGCGCTGGCCTTCGCCGTCGCGGCATCCGCGAACCTGCCGACGATCCTGTACTCGCTCTTCTGGCGACGTTTCTCGACCCGAGGTGCGGTGTGGAGCATGTACGGGGGCCTCGGGTCGGCGATCCTGTTGATCGTTTTGTCTCCGGTGTTCTCGGGAACTCCGACGTCGATGATCCCGGGTATCGACATCGCGATCTGGCCGCTCAACAACCCGGGCATCGTCTCGATCCCGCTCGGGTTCCTGCTCGGGTGGCTGGGGACGATCACGAGCAGCCGGAAGGAGTCCCCGCAGTTGGCGGCCGAGATGGAGGTGCGCTCGCTCACCGGCTTCGGGGCGGAAAAGGCTACCGAGCACTGACCGCATCATCCGAGCACGTGGACCCGGCGGCCTACTCGCCGGGTCCACGTCGTCTCAGGGGGCGAATCAGCGGATCGACCGATCAGTCGACTCGAGGTCGAGGAGGAAGCGCTTTCGATCGGGATGCGCTCCGTATTGCCCCACGGAGCCGTCGGAGCGCACGACGCGATGCACGGGGACGATGATCGAGAACGGTGTCAGACGGCAGGCGGTGCCCACGGCGCGAGCCGCGCCGGGGTGACCTGCGAGCACGGCCACCTCGCCATAGCTGAGCGTCTCTCCCCATTCGATGCGGCAGATCGTCTGCAAGGCGACTCGGGGGAAGCCTTCGACGACCCGCCAATCGAGGCGGAGGTGCTCGTCGAAGCGGACGGGCTCGCCCTCGAAATAAGCGGCGAGCAGATGAGCGAGCTCATCGGCCGCGCCGGGGTCTGGTTCGGGAACCGCACGCAGCTGGCGTGCGGCGCCCTCGAGGAGCCAGGGAACAGAGGGGTCCTCGGATTCGGAGAGATCGAAGCGCACGATGCCCTCGTCGGAGAACACCGCGAGGGCGTCGCCGAACGGCGTCGGTGCGAAGTCGTAGCGGAAGGTCATGCCCCCATACTGACCGGAGGCGATCGCTCCCAGGCCCCGTTCGCACGCCCTCGGTGGAGAACATGTCGCGCATCAGTCGGCTTGCAGGAGGAGTGCCGACCCCGGAGCAGGCCAGAATTCCGGTGAAACCCGCCTGGGATACCCGAGCTCCCGTGTTCGCCCGCCTAGGGTGTCAGTGTGTGGCGACGTGAAGACAGGTCTGCGGATGACGCAGTGGCGGCCGCCTCCGTGACCCTCGGCGATCTGCAGGAGACCAGCACCGGCGTCGTCATCGCGCACGCGGCCGAGGCCGAGCGCACGCGGCTGCGCGCGGAGGCCGCCGATCTCGGCGGGCCCTCGCCTCTCGTCAGTTTCCGCGACGGGCCCGAGTCCGGCATCGATATCTCCAAGGCGCACCCCGGCAGCCTTCCGCAGTTCATCACGGGAAAGTCCACGCTGCTGTCCAACCTTTTCCGAGACGAAGTGGGTCTGCGTACCGCCCGGCTCGCCGCGGAGCGGATCACAGCCAAGAACACCGAGCTGCGCACCGTGCGTGGGATCGAGGCCGTCCACCTCGCCGTCGGCGTCGCGCGCTGGCGTATCGGGGGAGCGGGGTTCGCCGCACCCGTCCTTCTTCGACCGCTCGCCATCCGCCGCCACCACTCCGACTTCGAGCTCAAGCTCCAGGGGGCGTTCGAGGTGAATCCCGAACTCGTGCGGATCGCCCGGGAGCACTTCGGGATCTCGATCGATGCCGCATCCCTCGCGGCGCTGGCCTACGAAGGCGGGATATTCAAGCCGCAGCCCGTGATCGACGCGCTCAGGGCGACGACCCGGTCGATCGACACCTTCTCGGTGGAGCCGCGTCTCGTCGTGTCCACGTTCGCCGACGTCGCCGGTGTCATGTCCCGCGACGGCGGCAGCCTCGACCACGTGGTGCTGAACGCGCTCAACGGTCATGTCGACGACCGAGAGCGCGTCATGGCACCGCGTGCGACGCCGCACCACACCTCTCCGGACGACCGCGCGCCGGCATCCGACAATCTCCTCCTCGACGCGGATGCCGAGCAGGAAGCGGTGCTCGCGCGGATCGCCGCCGGACACTCGCTCACCGTCGCGACTCTTCCGGGGACCGGGGGAACGCAGACCGTCATCAATGCGCTGGGCGAGCTCGTGCGCGGCGGCAAGCGCGTGCTCGTGGTGTCGGCTCGCCGTTCCACGCTCGACGGCGTACGCCACCGGCTCGCCGGCATCGGTCTCGACAGCCTCGCGATCTCACCGGCCAGTGTGCGTCGCGACCTCGTCCGCGCCATCGGCCGCAACGAGAAGGCCGCATCCCCGAAGGTCAGCGAGGTGGACGACGCGCTCGTGCGCCTGCGAACCGTGCTCCGCGACTACCGGCAGGCGCTGACGGCGCCCATCGCCGGCACCGAGGCAACCGTGTTCGACGCGACCCGCCACCTCACCCGGCTCGCCTCACTCCCGGAGCCGCCGTCGACGACGGCACGGCTCGGTCCGGATGCTCTTCGTCGCCTGGCCGCCGACCGGACGGAAGCCGCAGAAGCTCTCGCCCACGCAGCACGCCTCGGCGAATTCCGGTTCGGCCCCGGCGACTCGCCCTGGTACGGCGTCTCATTCTCGAGCACCGAGGCCGCCAGAGCAGCCCATGAACTCGCCGGCCGACTGCATTCCCGCAGCGTCCCGACGCTCCTCGAACGCGGCTACGAGCTGATCGCGCAGACGCACATGCGACCGTTCGCGACGATCGACGAGCTCGGCGAGTACCTGCGTCTGCTGGAGGGCATCCGCGACTCCCTCGACCGGTTCAGTCCCACGGTCTTCGAGCGACCCCTCGGCGAGCTCATCCAGGCGCACGGCTCGCGCCGGGACTCTCCGGGACTTTCCGCCGCCAATCGTCGACGTCTGCGCCGTCTCGCCAAGGAGTATGTCCGGCCCGGCGTCCACGTCACCGAGATGCACGAAGCGCTGCTGCGCATCCAGGCGCAGCGCACGCACTGGCAGCGCTGCGTCGACGCCGGCGTCGCCCCGGAGGTTCCGCTCGGACTCGCCGATGTGGCTTCATCGTGGCAGCGGGTCGAGGCGGAGCTCGCCGAGCTCGACACCGCTCTCCGCCGCCGCGAGCCGCTCGCCACGCTTCCGGTCGCCCGACTCGTCCGCACCCTGGCGGGCCTCGCCGAGAAGTCCGACGTGTTCGACAACCTGGTCGAGCGCGCGCAACTGCGCGATCGTCTCGCCCTGCTCGGCTTGGAGCCGCTGCTCGCCGAGCTCTCCGTCCGCCATGTGTCGGAGTCCCGGGTCGGGGACGAGCTGGAGTTCGCGTGGTGGCAGTCGCTGCTGGAATGCGCGCTGCAGGAGAATCGTGCGCTCCTCGGCGCGAACACTGCCGTCGTCGACCGGCTCGAGCGCGACTTCCGACTCGTCGACGAGGCACATGCCGCGATGGCAGGGCCTCTGCTCGCCTGGCAGCTCGCGAACCAGTGGCGGATCGCCATCGTCGATGAGCCGCAGCAGTCGCAGCATCTCCGGCGGGCGCTGACCCAGCCGACCACCACGACCGCGGAGGTCGTGAGCGCCGCTCCCGCACTCGTCGAGGTGCTCGCACCGGTCTGGATCTCCTCGCCGTATCTCGTGCCGGAGATCCCCGACTCGGTCGAGTTCGACACCGTGCTCCTGGTCGACGCCGCGGCCATCAATCTCGCGGAGGCGACGCCGGCCATCCGGCGCGCGCGCCAGGTCGTCGCTTTCGGGGATCCCATCACTCAGCGTCCGACGCCGTTCCACATCGCGGTCGACCCTGTGGACTCCTGGGAGGCGGAAGTGCCGTTCGACGACACCTCCGTGTTCGAGCGCCTGTCGGAACTGCTTCCGGTCATGACCCTCACGCGCAGCTACCGCGCAGGCGGCGAGGATCTCGCCGAACTCATCAACGACGCCTTCTACGGCGGCGAGATCGTGTCCCTGCCGTGGGCGGGGTCGTACCTCGGCCGCGGCAGCCTGACGGTCGACTACGTCGAGGGCGGGACCGGGACACCGGATCCGGTGTCCGGTGCGGTCGAGAGCCCGGATGCCGAGGTCGCCAGGGTCGTGACACTCGTCGTGGAGCATGCCGTGCACCGGCCGACGGAATCTCTCATGGTCGTCACGGCGAGTACGCGTCACGCCGAGCGCGTGCGTGCAGCGGTGACGTCGGCGTTCGCAGGTCGATCCGATGTCGCCGACTTCGTCGGGCGTGACACCGCCGAGCCGTTCGCTGTTCTCACCCTCGAGGAGTCCGTCGCCGAGAGCCGGGACCGAGTGATCTTCTCCCTCGGCTTCGGACTCACCAAGCACGGTCGTGTGCTCAGCGACTTCGGAGATCTCTCGACGCCGGACGGCGAGCGGCTGCTCACCGTGGGCATGACCCGCGCGCGGCGCTCGATGGTGATCGTCTCGTCCATCCGCCCCTCGTCCTTCGACGATGGGCGTCTCGAGCATGGCGCGGCCACGTTGATGTCGATCCTCGGCGGTCTCGCCGGGCGCAGCAGGGATGCGCGCCTGGAGGATCTGGCCGATCCGCTCACGCTCGCGCTGGCACGCGAGCTGCGGCGCCTGGGAGCATCCGTCGATGTCGACTACCGCGGTCTCCTGCCGCTCGTCGCTCAGCACGACGGAAAGGCGGTGGTCATCGAGTCGGATCCGGAGTCGCGGGGCGAGTCGCTGCGGGAGACGCTGCGCTTGCGGCCGCACGTGCTCCGGCGCTTGGGCTGGCACTACGTTCGGGTGCACGCGTTCGATCTGTACAGCGACCCTGCGACCGCCGCGATGAGGATCGCCGGGGTGCTCGGCATCTCCGAATCCGCGCCGCGGGCCGAGAACGACACGCAGCCCATCGATGTCGTCGACACCGAGAATGACTGAGCAGCCCGACGACCGTGCGAAGCGTCAGCGCGTAGTACGGGTGGCGGGGGCCCGACGGGCGCGGCTCACGCCGGTTGCCGGCAGCGATCCGGAGCCGGAGTCCGGTCCCGAGGCGGTCGGGGCAGAGGGGTCGGCCGAAGATCGCCGGCCGCGCGGACCGAAAGGTCCGAACGACGACCGGCTGATCCAGGACGTGCCGCCGCACTACTGACTGCTGCGCTGAACCTACTGAGCGCTGCGCTGAGCCTTCAGCAGGTCGCGGATCTCGACGAGCAGCTCTGCCTCGGTGGCGGCGGCGGGCTCGTCCTGCGGCTCTTCGGCCCCGGTGCCTTTACGCGCCTCGACGTGAGCCTTGAAGGTGTTCATCGGCAGGACGAAGACGAAGTAGACCACCACGGCGACGGCGAGGAAGCTGATGATCGCCGAGATGAGGTCGCCGAGCGGGAAGGTCACCTCGTTGCCGTAGATGTTCGTCAGCTTCGGGCCGAATTCTCCGGCCGCATCTGCCTCGAAGAACAGCGAGACCAGCGGCGTGATGATGCTCGCGACGACCGAGTTGACGATCGCCGTGAACGCCGAGCCGATGACGACAGCGACCGCGAGGTCGATGACGTTGCCGCGGAGGATGAAGTCCTTGAAACCCTTGAGCATGGGCACTCCCAACGAGTCGAGACCTCAGGAAGAGGCCGGAGTCGATGCAGCTGCCGGTGCGGCGCTCGTCGTCGACTCCGTCTTCGATGATGCCGAACCGTCCTTCGTTCCGTCTGATTTGGCGCGCGAGTCCGTGCGGTAGAAGCCGGAGCCGTTGAAGGTGACGCCGATGGAGCCGTACTGCTTGCGCAGGGTGCCGCCGCACTCGGGGCATTCGGTGAGCGCGTTGTCGGAGAAGCTCTGGACGGCGTCGAACTTGTGGCCGCACGACGTGCAGGCATAGGCATAGGTTGGCATTGAAGGTCCTTGCGGGTCAGCGTCGCGTGGGCGACAGTTCGAGGGTCTGCGTCGGGGTCACGACGCCGTTCACCGGCTGGTCGTGCACCTCCCGCGGCAGGAAGTCGAGTATCTCGGAATCATAGATGACCGCGTACACCGGCGGGCACTTCTCCATCGAGCCGATGGTCTTGTCGAAGTAGCCGCGGCCCCAGCCCATGCGCATGCCGTCCCGGTCGACGGCTGCGGCCGGGATGATCATCAGGTCCACATCATCGACGGCGATCGGACCCAGCACCTCGCCCGTCGGCTCCGGGAGCCCGAACAGACCCTCGGCGACCTCATCGTCGTCGGTCGCGACCGCCCAGTCGAGCAGACCGTCCGCGCGGGTGATCGGGAGCAGGACCCGGATGCCGCGGCGCACGGCGCTCGCCACGAACTGCCGTGTGCCCGGTTCGGTGGTGGAGGAGAGGTAGCAGGAGATCGACCGTGCCCCGAGTCCTTCGATCAGCGCGTCGAGGCGCTCAGCGATGGCGGATGCCGCGGAGTCGCGCTGCGAATCGGACAGGAGCTGACGACGCTCACGGAGTTCCGCGCGGAGCGCGCGCTTCTCGTGTTCGACGTCGTTGGACATGGCTCCGAGTCTACGGCGGCGCCGACCGCTAGGCTGTGAGGATGGGTGAGCACAAGATCAAGGCCGTCATTCCCGCGGCAGGACTGGGGACGCGGTTCCTGCCTGCGACGAAGGCGATGCCGAAGGAGATGCTCCCTGTCGTCGACAAGCCGGCCATCCAGTACGTGGTGGAAGAGGCGGCCGACGCAGGGATCGATGACATCCTCGTCATCATCGGACGCAACAAGAACGCGATCTCGAACCACTTCGACTCGGTCCCCGAGCTCGAGGTGAAGCTGCTGGAGAAGGGCGACGACGGTCGACTGGCGAGCGTGGTGAAGTCGAGCGATCTCGCCGACATCCACTTCGTGCGCCAGGGAGAGCCGAAGGGGCTCGGGCATGCCGTCCTGCGTGCACGCACACATGTCGGCGACAGCTCCTTCGCCGTGCTCCTCGGCGACGATCTGATCGATGAGCGGGACCCGCTGCTGACGGACATGATCGCGGAGCACGAACGCTCCGGAGCGGCGGTGATCGCGCTCATGGAGGTCGACCCGGCCAGCATCCACATGTACGGCGCCGCCGCCGTCGAATCGATCGAGGGATCCGAGAACGTCCGCGTCACAGGGCTGGTCGAGAAGCCGGCGCAGGAGGACGCACCGTCGAATCTCGCCATCATCGGCCGTTACGTGCTGCCGGCATCCGTCTTCGAGATTCTCGAGCGCACGGAGCCCGGCAAGGGCGGCGAGATCCAGCTCACCGATGCTCTGCAGGAGATGGCCGCCGACACCCACGGCCCCGGCGTCGTCGGAGTCGTCTTCCGCGGACGCCGCTACGACACGGGCGACCGCGTGGACTACATCAAGGCCATCGTGCAGCTCGCATCCGACCGGGAGGACCTCGGTCCGGAACTGCGCCCGTGGCTGAAGGAGTTCGCGGAACGCCTCTAGGCGACTCTGCGGGCGTCGGGACGACTCATGGATCTGGCGACGGGAATGCGGCACGGACAGATCGAGCTGCGGCTCGTACGCACGAAGGATGCCCGTCCGCTGCAGCACGAGCTGCTCGCCAATCGCTCGTGGCTGCAGCCGTGGGAGGCGACCGTTCCTTATGGATCGGTGTCGTTCGACATGCGTCTCAGCATCCGCCGGCTGCTGCAGCAGTATCGGGACGGCGCGGGTTATCCCTTCGTCATGGAATACGACGGTGAGATCGCGGGTCAGCTCAATGTGTGGGGTGTCGCCCGCGGTTCGTTGTGTTCGGCGACCATCGGATACTGGGTGAGCGAACGATTCGCCGGACGGGGAATCACCCCGACGGCCGTCGCTCTCGCCACCGACGCGTGCTTCACCGAGTACGGCTTGCACCGGATGGAGATCTGCATCCGGCCGGAGAACGCGGCGAGCCTTCGGATCGTGCAGAAGCTCGGATTCCGGTACGAGGGGCTGCGAAGGCGATACATCCACATCGACGGCGACTGGCGCGATCACTACGCGTTCTCGCTGACGCGGGAGGATGTTCCGCAGGGTGTGCTCGCGCGCTGGCTCAACGGGCAGGTGCCACCGGATGCCGCTACGGTGCCGCCGTCGGATCGCATCGCACTCTGAGGGTCGGTTCAGGGGACGTTCGGAAACGGAGTCGTCGCGACACGCTCCGCCTGCACGGCGCGGCGCCCCTCAGCGCTTACCGTTGTCCCTATGGATGGGCCGGTGCTGAGCGGGGGAGTGATCGTGCTCGTCGCTGTGCTCCTGTGGATGCTCTATCTGCTGCCTTCCTGGCGCGGCCGTTACCAGTACAACGCCGCGGAGCGGAATGCCGTCAGACTGAATCAGGCGCTGCGCGTACTCGCGGAGACGAGCGAGACGCCCGGCGAAGTGCACATCGAGCTGAATGCGCGAACGGTCCTCGCGCAGCAGAAGCTCGCCAAGCGGGTGCAGTCGGAACGTGAGTCGGCCGAGCTCGAGGCTCTGCGACAGGAGCTGGCGGCGACACGCGCCGACCCGGTGATCCGGCAGGCGCGGGCACGACGTCGGGTGCGGATCTTCGCCACGAGTGCCGTACTGATCGGGTTGGGCGTGGCAGGTCTCGGAGTGTGGCAGATTCTGGCCACTGGAATCCAGACGCTGGCGTGGGTCGGGGGATCGGTCGTGGCGATCGCCGCGGTGGTCCTGCAGCGGATGGCATCGGTGGCGCAGCGGGCGGCACGTCGCCCGCAGGTCTCCGCCGAGCCGGCCCGTGAGCGTGTCGCACCCGAGTTGCACGATCAGGGACGCGCCACGTGGACGCCCCGCCCGCTGCCCGAGCCCCTCATGACCGTCGCCGGTTCGCGCGCTCAGGCTGCCCGGGCCGAGATCGAGGCTCAGGAGGAGCGTCGCACGGCGGCCCGCGTCGCCGCTCTGCGGGAGCGGGCGGAGCAGATCGCGCCCCCGGCGCCGGTCGCCATGCCGGCGGCTTCCTCGCCCTACGCGAAGATGGGTTTCGTCGACGATGCCGAGATCGAGGCGCACGTCCGAGAACTGCTCTCCCGACGGGCGGCGGGCTGACCCGTGCGCGATGCGAGCGGCTCCCGCGGCGTGATAGCGTAGAAGCCGTTCACGGGCCTATGGCGCAGTTGGTAGCGCGCCTCGTTCGCATCGAGGAGGTCAGGGGTTCGAATCCCCTTAGGTCCACCGAGAAGACGGCCGATCAGACATGAGAGATCATGACTGATCGGCCGTTTCTGCACTCTTGCGTGTCTGAACCGGGGGGCTTTCTGGTCCTCCACACGATTCTCACCATCGATGCAACACTTCGGGGATGATCGGACATGAGCAGTAGTGAACGGATCATCGGAGGAAACCCATGGACGACACACAGCTCAACCGGCTGCTCACTCCACGTGACAAGTGGGCTGAGTCGCCGGAACTTTTGGACGCGATGCTCGAACGTGTCGCCACGAACGCTGCTGAGCAGCACGCACGCCCCCCGCGTCGTCGGCGGGGCGCCCGCATCGCCGCCACTGTGGGCGCACTTCTGAGCGTCGGGGTTCTCGCAACCGCGTGGGACGGGTTCTCGTTGGCAGAGGCAGCGAAGATCCTCGGCAAGAAGCCGGCGACCGTGCGCAGTAGGTACTCACGTGCACGCGCGAAGCTCCGGGCTGACCTGACTGCGAACGTGATGCCATGAGCAGGAAGATCCAGCGGATGAAGCGTGCAGCACCGATCCTCGTGCCGGCGCTCGTATTTGGGCTTGCGGGTTGCTCCGGTATCGGTGCGGAACGTCTGGACGAAGCGCCTCCGGAGCTCGACGGCGTCGCCAGCCCGGAGATGGAGCCGACAGTCGTGTGGTCTGACGACGGCGAATCGTGGCTGTTCCTCACATTCGGGAGCTCGTCGTGTCCGAATGAGCCGCGAGGCCTCCATGAAACCGGTGAGCGAGCCTTCGAAGTCACCTTGGAGAGCGCAGGCGGGTGGTTCTGCACCGCGGACGTCGGTCCGGCCATTTACAGAGTGCCCGCGCCCGTCTCTCCCGGGGATCCGATCACTGTCGACCTCGGCTACGGGGTCATCGTCACCCTTTGAACAGGAGTCGGGCACGTGACCATCGCAGGTTATCCGTAGCACCGTCGCGATTCGCGCACGGCAAAGGTCGGCGCCGAGACTTCACAGTGCTCGTGGCATGTAGGCCGAATCCTGACGAACAGGCGAGATCGAGGCGAGAGCGATGATGCCATGACCGGTGACGCGTGTTCCGCCGGTGTGGAGGAGAAGTGCGTCGTACTTACTGAGGGCGACATCCTGGACGGATAGCCGTCCGTCCAGCAACACGAGAATCGTCGTGTGCTCGTTTGCGAGGTCGATGGTTTCCGCTCCCTCGACACGGTGTGCGCTCAGCGACCCGTGGTGGAGCCCGCGCTCGACCATGAGGTTCAGGTCCAGCGTGGGTCGATCCACCCCTGTCGACGCCGCTGATGCCTCGCCGGCGAACGCGGCGACCTGCCAGTGCTCGAGCAGCTGAGTGGTGCCGTCGATCATGAGACCGATGCCATCGGCGGACAGAGCCATCAGCCAACGGTCGACGCCAGGAAACTCCGAGAAGGTGACGTCGGCCTCGACCGTGGCGATGCTGAGAGTCCACGCCGGGAGACTGTCGGCCCGGGTTTCCGACGATTCGACGGCGATCTCCTCGGCGACGCCGAGGCCATTCCGCCACCGATAGCGTCGGCGTCCGGCAGCCGGGAGGACCGTGAAGCCGGCGCCTCCTCCGGCGCTGCCCGATTCCTCGCTCATGAGATTGCCACCGCTACGGCTGCTCCGCGTGTTGCCGCCCGGACCGCGTCCGCGGCGGCGCCCAGCCAGGGGATTCGTCCGTTTGCGATGACGATGGCGGCATCGCTGAGGCGGTTCCCGTGCGTGTCGTGGGGTCCGGCGCCGGGCGTCACGTCGATGACCCGAGTGCAACGATGGCTTCCGCGAGCAGGGTCTCCGGTCGGGCGCTCCGCCCCGTGAGACGCCCACGTTCGGCGACGACGCGGCCACCGACGACGACGCGTTCGACATCCGATGACGTCGCAGTCAACGCGAGCTGGGCCGGGTCGCTCCCCGTCGTGCGAAGACTCGTGGTGTTGACCTCCACCAGGTCGAGCGGGTCGCCGACCGCGAGCGTGTGCCGCCCGAGGCCGAGCGATTCGTACCCGGCTGCGGTACCGGCGGTGAGGAGTTCGGTCGGTGTGAAACGACCCCGCCGTCCCGAGGCCAAGCGCTCACCGGCTTCGAGGCCGCGCAGTTCGAGGAAGGGGTCGATGACGGCGTTCTGGTCGGAGCCGACGGCGATGCGCGCGCCTGCGTCGGCCAGGCGGCGGGCCGGACCGATGCCGTCGCCGAGGTCGGCTTCGGTCGTGGGACACATCACGATCGTCGCCCTGGCGCGCCCGATCGCCTCGATGTCGGCGTCGGTGAGGTGGGTGGCGTGGACGAGGCTGAGGCGCTCTTCGAGGGCACCGAGCGCGGCGATCAGTGCCGTCGGCGTGTTGCCGGTGGCGGCGAGGGTGTCGACGTTCTCCTGAGGTTGTTCGGACAGGTGCAGGTGCAACGGGACATCGGCGGGCAGGGAAGCGAGGATTGTACGCATGGCGTCGATCGGCACCGCTCGCACGGAGTGCAGCGCCGCGCCGAGCGTGACGAGCCCGGTCGAACCGTGGGTGGCGGCCAGAGTGTCGCGGAGTGCATGCCAGCGCGCCAACCAGCCCTCGGCGTTGCCGTCGCCGAAGGCAACCTGCTCGGGCAGCAGCGGTGTCGCAGGCCCACCGGCAGGTCCGATTCCACTCGCGAGGTATGCCGTGTCGAGCAGCGTGAGCCGGATGCCCACGTCCACCGCTGCATCCGACACCGCGAGCTCCATGGCATGCCTGGTCGGATAGGGGATGCCGTCGGCTTGGTGGTGCACATAGTGGAACTCGCCCACGGCCGTCCATCCGGAGACGAGCATCTCGCCGAAGACAGCGCGGGCCACACGGCGGTAGAGCACGGGGTCCAGACTGGCCGCCGCCGCGTACATGGCTTCGCGCCACTGCCAGAAGTCTCCTCCGTCGGCATGCGTGCGACCGCGAAGGAGCCGGTGGAAGGCGTGTGAATGCGCGTTCGCCATGCCGGGGACGACGGTGCCGAGGACCCGGTCGTCCGCTCGCGCGTCGACGTCGTGTTCCACGGACGCGATGCGACCGCCGTCGTCAGACGTGAACCGAACACGAGCGATCGCACGACCGTTGATGATCGCGGTCGAGGCCCAGAGGGGGCGGCGGGCCTCCGGCGCGGCCGGGCTGCTGCCGCCGAGCTCGCCCGTCACAGCACGCTCCGGAGCAGCGACTCGAGTGCTTCGACACCCGCGATGCAGTCCTCCGCCTCGGCGAACTCCTCGGGGGAGTGAGACACCCCCGTCGGGTTCCGCACGAAGACCATCGCCGTCGGAACACGGCCGGACAGCACCCCGGCATCGTGACCGGCGCCGGTCGGCAGCAGCGGTACTCCTCCAAGCGTGCCGACGAGTTGCGCGGCGAGGGCACTGTCGAACTCGACGAGGCCGGACCACGACTCCTCGATCAGCTCGACCGTGCAACCGGAACCAGCGACCACCTCCTGCACCCGCGCCTCCATGTCGGCGACAAGCGCTCTCGTCTGCGCGTCGCTCGACGCCCGGGCATCCACCCATGCGTCGACGGCGGATGCGATGACGTTGGTGCCACCGGGGACGATGCGCATGCGCCCGACGGTGGCGCGTGCGTCTTCCGTGGCCAGTGCGGCCTGTTCGACCGCGAGTACGGCGCGTGCGGCGGCGACCACCGGGTCGCGACGCTCGCGCATGCCGGTCGCCCCGGCGTGGTTGCCCTGGCCGTTCACCCGGAGGCGCCACCGGCCGTGGGCGAGGATCGACGAAGCGATCGCAACAGGCGAGCCGAGGTCGATGAGTCCGCGTCCTTGCTCGACGTGCAGCTCGATGAAAAGTCCGATACGAGCGAGTGCCTCGTCGTCGCGGCCCAGGTGCTCGGGAGCGAGGCCGGCGGCGGATGCGGCCTCGGCCACAGTGACGCCGTCTGCGTCGGTCAGCGCGCGGGCGGCGTCCCCGGAGATGGCACCCGACAGAAGCCGTGACCCTAGGCAGGCCACGCCGAATCGGGAGCCCTCCTCCTCGGCGAACACCACGACGGCAAGGGGGCGACGGGGACGGAATCCACTGGCCTGCAGGCGGGCGACGGCGTCGAGCGCGGCCACCACCCCGAGAGGCCCATCGAAGGCCCCACCACCGGGCACGGAGTCGAGATGGCTGCCGGTGACGACTGCGTCGGGGCCCGGCGCGCCCCACCATGCCCAGAGGTTGCCGTTTCGATCCGTCTCGACATCGAGTCCGAGGCGGGCAGCGCGGGCGGTGAACCACTCTCGCAGCTCGAACTCCGCCGTCGTCCAGACGTGCCGTGAGAATCCGCCGCGCGCTGCGTCGACGCCGACTCCCGAGATCTCGTCGAGCCCGGCAAGTCGGCCGTGGGCGAGCAGGCCGCCGGTCACTGGCCCTCCCACATCGGTACGCGCAGGCCGCGCTCGCGGGCAACCTCAGCCGCACGTTCGTAACCGGCGTCGACGTGGCGCATCACGCCGGTGCCCGGGTCGTTCACGAGGACGCGGGAGATCTTCTCGGCTGCGAGATCGGTGCCGTCGGCCACGATCACCTGCCCGGCGTGGATGGAGCGGCCGATCCCGACCCCACCGCCATGGTGGATCGAGACCCACGTCGCGCCTGACGCGGTGTTGAGGAGGGCGTTGAGGAGCGGCCAGTCGGCGATCGCATCAGAACCGTCGGCCATGGCCTCGGTCTCGCGGTAGGGCGAGGCCACGGAGCCGGAATCGAGGTGGTCGCGGCCGATGACGACGGGTGCGCTCAGCTCGCCTGAGGCGACCATCTCGTTGAACTTCAGACCGGCCAGGTGCCGCTCCTGATAGCCCAGCCAGCAGATGCGTGCGGGCAGACCCTCGAATGCGATCTTCTCGCCGGCCGAGGTGATCCAGCGGCGCAGCTTCTCGTCCTCGGGGAAGAGCTCGAGAATCGCGCGGTCGGTGGCAGCGATGTCCGCCGGGTCGCCGGAGAGCGCCGCCCAGCGGAACGGACCCTTGCCTTCGGCGAAGAGTGGCCGGATGTACGCCGGGACGAAGCCGGGGAAGTCGAACGCTCGCTCGCAGCCACCGAGCTTCGCTTCGGCGCGGATGGAGTTGCCGTAGTCGAACACCTCTGCGCCGGCATCCTGGAAGTCGACCATCGCCTGCACCTGCTTCGCCATGGAGAGACGTGAGCGGCGCGTGAAGTCGACCGGGTCGGCGGTCGCCTCCGTCTGCCAGTCGGCGAGCGCGGTGTCTTCCGGCAGGTAGGCCAGCGGGTCGTGCGCGCTCGTCTGGTCGGTGACGATGTCGATGGCGACGCCCCGACGCAGCAGCTCCGGGAAGACAGTCGCGGCATTGCCGACAAGGCCGACTGACAAGGCGCGCCGCTCGGCCTTGGCGGTGAGCACCCGCTTGACCGCGTCCTCGAGGTCGTCGGTCATCTCGTCGAGGTAGTGGTGCTCGACGCGGCGTTCCAGGCGGGTGGGGTCGACGTCGACGATGAGGACGACGCCCTCGTTGAGCGTCACGGCGAGCGGTTGCGCTCCGCCCATGCCACCGGCGCCACCTGTCAGGGTCAGCGTCCCGGCGAGTGTCCCGCCGAAACGCTTGTCGGCGATCGCGGCGAAGGTCTCGTAGGTGCCCTGGAGGATGCCCTGGGTGCCGATGTAGATCCATGATCCGGCAGTCATCTGCCCGTACATGGTGAGTCCCTCGGCTTCGAGCTTTCGGAACTCAGGCCAGGTCGCCCAGTCGCCGACGAGGTTCGAGTTCGCGATGAGCACGCGAGGCGCCCACTCGTGCGTGCGGAAAACGCCGACGGGCTTGCCGGACTGCACGAGCAGGGTCTCGTCGGCCTCCAGCCCCTCCAGCGTGCGGACGATCGCGTCGTAGGCCTCCCAGTTGCGTGCCGCTTTGCCGGTGCCGCCGTAGACGACGAGGTCTTCGGGGTGTTCGGCCACCTCGGGATCGAGGTTGTTCATGAGCATCCGGAGCGGTCCCTCGGTCTGCCAACTCCTGGCTGTGAGGGTGGTGCCGCGGGCGGCGCGGATGGTCCGGGCGGGGGTCGGCATGCGCTGTTCCTTCGTTGTGTCGTGCGAACGCGGGTGAATGACTGCGGAGAGGGCCGTCAGCCGTGGGCTGGCGAGACGGCGTTGATCGACGGCGAGCGACCCGTCCGGGTAGGCGCTCTCGACGTTCGTGGAGCGAATCATGCGCGTCCCTCCAGGAGATCCGAAGCGTCGTCGGGGACGGGCGCCGACGTGTCGTCGGTATGCCCGGTGTATGAGGCGAGACCGCCGGAGAGGCGCTCCGTGGCCTCGACGAGGAGATCGCCGTAGGAGGTGGCGAGATCCTTGGTCATCCGATAGCTCGGGATCACGAGGCTGAGGGCCGCCACGACTCGGGCTCCCGAGTGGATGGGGGCGGCGATCGCCGTGACGTCGGACTCGACACCCTGCTCCACCGTGACATAGCCGATCGCCGGGGTCAGGCCGGTGAGTGCGGCGCCCGCAGCCGAGCCGTCGAGGGGAATCGTGCGCCCGACCCAGCTGGCGTGCCGTACGGAGTGCGTGCCCTCTGTGATCGCCAGGTAGAGGGCTGTGTCTGCGTGGCCCGCCACGCTCAGGTAGGCGGACTCGCCGGTGCGTTCGACGAGATCGAGCATTTCCGTATGGCAGAACCCGACGAGTGATTCGTGGTTGAGTGCCTGCGTGCCGAGCTGCACCACGCGGCTTCCGGGCCGGTAACTTCCGTCGGCATCCTTCCGGACGAAACCCGTCGACTCGAGGGTGCGGAGGAGTCGAAGGGCAGTGCTGGGCGAGAGGTCCACGAGGCGGGAGCTCTCGGCAAGGGTTGTGCGTCCGCGGTCGCACACAACGGCGAGGAGCGAGAGCGCACGCTCCACGGTCCGAGTCGACGATTCAGCCACCGATTCCTCTCCTGTCGAGTCACTCGTCATGACCCGGCTACTTCCGCCGAGCGGCTCAAATGATTCCATCAAGTAAAACTCGAATGTCATCTAATGGCACAACTGGCTATGAGCAAGGATGGTGCACACCTTACCGAAGCGCAAGGCCGGATGTGGGGGCGGACAACTCATCTCCGAACTGGGTCGAAGCGACCAGTCCTCGCTGATCAGGTGATGCCGGGCGACGCCCGAGATCGCGCCGAGCTTCAGCGCTGCAGGAGTTGCTCGTCGGCCGACACCCGGCGACACGCCCGGCGGTCAGCCCGGATTTGCCGGATCCCCGGGATCCGCGTAACTTATTACTTGTTCGCCCCAAACGGTTGAGCGGAGGTCCTCGGACCGGCTCCCGTCAAGTAACGGACACCCCCCCGAATCCAGAACCACTCATTGAGTGTTCCAGATGAAGGAACTGCCTCGAACCCTGGAGCAGGTCGCCGGAAGGCGATTTGACAGCGGGAACGAGATCAGTAAGATAGAGAAGTTGCCCTTCGGGCCTGGCTGTGATGGCTGGGTCGTGGGAGCATCCGATCCTTGAGAACTCAACAGCGTGCACTTGTCAAATGCCAAATTATCCTCGTCTCCACGTCTCGTGGGG
>NZ_JXRU01000026.1 GCF_000967865.1 Microbacterium sp. SA39 | reverse complement strand
GGGGTGGGTGGGACATGGTTCTCCTCCTTGATTTCCGGACCGTCCGGCGAGTGGTCAGTCTATACCCCCGGGGGGTATCTTAACGTCAGAGTGGCGGAATACCCAGGCGGGGTATACCGTTGGGACAAGTACACCGACCGAGAACGACACGGAAGAGGATGAGATGACGACGAACGAGTACCAGGTGACGGGCATGACCTGCGGACACTGCGAGATGTCGGTGCGTGAAGAGGTCGAGCAGATCGCCGGCGTCGAGGGCATCCAGGTGAGCGCGAAGACCGGGCTTCTCTCGGTCACCACATCCGCGGAGATCGACGACGCGCAGATCCTCGCGGCCGTCGAGGAAGCGGGCTACTCGGCGGTACGAGCGTCATGAGGACCGGCGCACGGCTGGCGCTCTACGGAGCAGGGCTGGTGGTGGCCTTCGCCGGCGCCTTCGGCATCGCCGCAGCCGTCGCGCCGGATGACATCGTGACGGCATCCGAAGAAGGGAATGAGATGAACCAGCACGGAGACGGTCACGCGACCGGGCCCGAGTCGGCCGAATCGGCGCCGGAGCTGGCCGCCGCCCTCAAGGGCCTGGCGATCAGCATCGACGGCTACGTGCTCTCGCCGGTCGAGGCTCCCGCCGTGGTCGGCGAGGCGGAAGAGCTGAGCTTCCGGATCGAGGATGCCGCGGGAGACACGGTCACCGACTACACGACCTCGCACGACAAGCAGCTGCATCTGATCGTCGTGCGCTCCGACGGCACCGGCTTCCGCCACGTGCACCCGGAGCTCGACGACTCCACCGGCACCTGGTCGCTCCCCTGGGAGTGGACGGATGCCGGAACGTACCGCGTGTTCGCCGACTTCACCCCGGCGGACGGCGAGGGCATCACGATCTCCCGCACCGTCCAGGTCGCCGGCGACTTCGCCCCTGTGGCATCCGAGCCGAGCCAGGTCGATGAGGTCGACGGCTTCACCGTCTCTCTCGAGGGTGCTGTGGTCGCGGGCTCCGCGAGCGAACTGACCATCTCGATCTCGCGCGACGGCGAGCCCGTCACGGCTCTCGAGCCCTACCTCGGCGCGTTCGGCCACCTGGTCGCGCTGCGCGAGGGCGATCTCGCGTTCCTGCACGTGCACGCTGAGGGTGACGAGCCGCAGGCCGGAGACACCGCAGGACCCGAGATCACGTTCTTCGCCGAAGCTCCGACCGCCGGCCGCTACCTGCTGTACCTGGACTTCCAAGTCGACGGCGAGGTGCACACGGCGTCGTTCGTGGTCGACGCCGAGCACGGAGACCACTCATGAGCACTTCCCTGTCGCAGACCTCGGGGTCCGGGGTCGAGCTCGAGATCGGCGGGATGACCTGCGCCTCCTGCGCGATGCGGATCGAGAAGAAGCTCAACAAGCTCGACGGCGTCACGGCGACCGTGAACTACGCCACCGAGAAGGCGAAGGTCACCGTGCCGGAAGGCTACGACACCGCCGCGCTGATCGCCGAGGTCGAGAAGACCGGATACACGGCCGCGCTGCCCGCACCGAAGTCGGCGCGACCGGCCGGAGGCGCCGACGACGACGAGGACCCCGAACTGCGCTCGCTGCGCCACCGGCTGATCGGTTCGATCGTGCTGACCATCCCGGTCATCGCGATGGCGATGATCCCCGCGCTGCAGTTCACCTACTGGCAGTGGGCGTCGCTGGCGCTCGCCGCGCCCGTGATCGTCTGGGCCGCCTGGCCGTTCCACCGTGCCGCGTGGATGAACCTGCGTCACGGCGCCGCGACCATGGACACGCTCATCTCGATGGGCACCTCGGCCGCGTTCCTCTGGTCGCTGTACGCGCTGTTCTTCGGGACGGCGGGCACCCCGGGGATGACGCACCCGTTCGAGTTCTCGCTGTCGCCCTCCGACGGCGCCGCGAACATCTACCTCGAGGTCGGCGCGGGCGTGACGATGTTCATCCTCGCCGGGCGCTACTTCGAGAAGCGGTCGAAGAAGCAGGCGGGCGCTGCTCTTCGCGCGCTGCTCGAGCTCGGCGCCAAAGAGGTGTCGGTCGTGCGCGACGGCTCTGGAGGGAAACCCGTCGAGGTGAAGATCCCCGTCGAGGACCTGCGCGTCGGCGACCAGTTCATCGTCCGCCCGGGCGAGAAGATCGCGACCGATGGCATGGTCGTCTCGGGCACCTCGGCGGTCGACGCCTCCATGTTGACGGGGGAGTCGGTGCCAGTCGAGGTCGCCGAGGGCGACGCCGTCACCGGTGCCACCACGAACATCGGGGGACGACTCGTGGTGCGCGCGACGCGCGTCGGATCCGACACGCAGCTGGCCCAGATGGCTCGCCTCGTCGAGGACGCGCAGACCGGCAAGGCCGAGGTGCAGCGGCTCGCCGACCGCATCTCGGGCGTCTTCGTGCCGATCGTGATCGTCATCGCCGTGGTCGCCCTCGGCGCGTGGCTGGGTGCCGGATTCCCGGTGGCTGCGGCTTTCACGGCGGCGGTCGCGGTGCTGGTGATCGCTTGCCCGTGCGCCCTGGGGCTGGCGACGCCGACCGCGCTGCTGGTCGGCACCGGTCGCGGCGCGCAGCTGGGCATCCTCATCAAGGGCCCGGAGGTGCTGGAGTCCACGCGCACCGTCGACACCGTCGTGCTCGACAAGACCGGCACGGTCACCAGCGGCAGGATGATGCTGGTCGACGTGGTCGTCGAGCCGGGTACCGATCGCGCCGAGCTGCTGCGCCTCGCCGGTGCTCTGGAGGATGCATCCGAACACCCGATCGCGCAGGCCGTCGCGAAGGGCGCGACGCAGGAGGTCGGCTCGCTGCCCCCGGTCGAGGGCTTCACGAACCTCGAGGGCAGGGGCGTGCAGGGCGTCGTGGACGGCCATGCCGTGCTCGTCGGCCGCGAGTCGCTGCTGGCCGAGTGGTCTTTGCGGTTGAGTCCGCCGATCGCGCAGGCGAAGGCGGATGCCGAGGGCCAGGGCAAGACGGCCGTCGCGGTGGGCTGGGACGGTGAGGCACGCGGCATCCTGGTCGTGGCAGACACCGTCAAGCCGACCAGTGCCGAGGCGATCCGGCAGTTCACGGCTCTCGGGCTCACGCCTGTTCTGCTCACCGGCGACAACGAAGCGGTCGCACGGCAGATCGCGGCCGAGGTGGGGATCGACGAGGTCATCGCCGAGGTGCTTCCCGCCGACAAGGTCGACGTGATCCGGCGCCTGCAGAGCGAGGGCAAGGTCGTCGCGATGATCGGCGACGGCGTCAACGACGCTCCCGCTCTCGCGCAGGCCGATCTCGGGCTCGCGATGGGAACCGGAGCGGATGTCGCGATCGAAGCGTCCGACATCACGCTCGTGCGGGGGGATCTGCGCAGCGCGGTCGATGCGATCCGGTTGTCGCGGAAGACCCTCAGCACGATCAAGGTGAACCTGTTCTGGGCCTTCGCGTACAACGTCGCGGCGATCCCGGTCGCTGCCCTCGGCATGCTCAACCCGATGCTCGCGGGCGCGGCGATGGCCCTGTCGAGCGTCTTCGTGGTCGGCAACAGCCTGAGGCTGCGCGGGTTTCGGAGCGTGGCGCGGAACTGAGCCCGCCGACACCCCGGCTTACCGCCGAGACCCCGGCCTGTGGGCGTCACCAGGCCGGGGTCTCGGCAACTATCGGGGGTCTCGGCGAGCCGGTGTGACAGATTGGGGGGGTGACCTCTCCTTCTGTCCCACTCGACCCCCCGCGCCGCACACTCCTCGTCGGCTTCGGCAAGCTCGCCGTCCGTCTCGCGCCCCGGCTGCTCGCCGACGGCGGCGAGGTATTCGCCCTGCGCCGTAGTGAGGGCGAGCTGCCGGAGGGCGTCGTCGGTTTCCGCGCCGACCTGACGGCCCCTCTCGAACAGCCGCTTCCCGAAGTCGACGCGATGGTCGTCACCCTCCCGCCTCCGGGAGGCGTCGACGGCTACCGCATCGCCCTCGCCCACCTCGCCGCCGCACTGCCGGCGATCCCGGCGCGCACCGTCTTCGTCTCTTCCACCGGAGTCTTCGAGGGGTCGGCATCCGACCACGCGATCACGGAGCAGGACGAACCCGTGCCGACATCCGATCGCTCCCGCGGGCTGTACGACGGCGAGCGCGCGGCGATCGAGTTGTTCGGCGCGGTCATCGTGCGGCCGTCCGGGATCTATGGCTCCGGCCGCGGGTTCCTACTCCGGCAGGTGCGCGAGCAGGCGACGGTCAACCATCGCCGTCGCACGAACCGCATCCACGAGGTCGACCTGGTGCGCACGCTCGATCTGCTGCTGCGGATGCCGGAGCCCCCGGCGCTCGTGCACGCGGTCGACGAGGCTCCGGTGCTGCTCGGCGAGGTCGTCTCCTACATCGCCGGTGAGCTCGGGCTGCCCGTGCCGCCCGACGACACGTCCGCCGAGCCGACAGGACTCGTCCATGACGGATCGTTCCTGCGGTCGCTGCTCGGCACCCTCGACTACCCGACCTACCGCGAGGGGTATGACGAGATGCTCGTGGGCGGGCCGAGAGCCTGAACCGCGTCGCCTCCCACTCATCGTCGCATCGTCCAGGTCGAGCAGTGAATGCACCATTCCGGGCTCGGCGGTCGCGTCGTAGCGTGTGCGCGAAGCGAGATGCGACGATGCATCGCGCGCGACGAGAGGAACGACCGTGCGTGGTGTGATCCTTCCAGGCGATTCGACGGCGCAGGTCCGCGACTTCCCCATGCCGCAACCCGGTCGCGGACAGGTGGTGGTCCGCACTGGGGCGTCGGGCATCTGCGGCAGCGACATCGGCTACATCTACCGGGGATACAAGACCCACAAGGGGCTCAACGGCGAGCCGGCGTACAAGGGAGTGATCGCGGGACATGAGCCTTGCGGTCGGATCGTCTCCGTGGGTGAGGGCGTCCGCAGATTCGGCGTGGACGACGACGTCATCGTCTACCACATCCACGGGTGCGGCGTCTGCCGGAATTGCCGGGCGGGGTACGGCATCAGCTGCTCGGATCAATCACGACGGCAGGCCTACGGATGGCAGCGCGACGGCGGTCACGCGGAGTTCGTGCTGGTGGACGAGAGCGAGTGCGTCCCGCTGACCGCGCCGCTCTCCTACACCGACGGCGCGCTCATCGCGTGCGGCTTCGGCACGGCATACGAGGGTCTTCGTCGGACTGGTCTCCACGGCGGCGAGGACCTCCTTGTCGTCGGACTCGGTCCGGTCGGGCTGGCGGCAGCGATGATCGGGCGGATGCTCGGAGCGCGACGCGTGATCGGACTCGAGCGGAATCAGGAACGGATCGAGTTCGTACGCGGGCTCGGGCTCGTCGACGAGATCGTCATCGCGGACGACGACGCCGTCGACTCCGTACTCACCCTGACCGGCGGCAAAGGCTGCGAGGTCAGCGTCGACGCGTCCGGCAGCACGCCGGGCCGGCTCGCTGCGGTCTCCGCTGCGGCGGAATGGGGGCGGGTCGCCCTACTCGGAGAAGGGGGCGCGCTCGAGACCGAGGTCTCCGAGAATCTGCTGCACAAGCAGCTGACGATCACGGCGTCGTGGGTGACATCCGTGCAGGGGCTGGAGGACTTGGCCCGGATGCTGGCTGCCGAAGGTCTTCACCCTGAGATCGTCGTCAGCCATCGTTTCGTCCTGGAGGATGCCGATGAGGCCTACCGAGTCGCCGCCGGCGGAGCCACAGGGAAAGTCGTGCTGATGCCCCTGGTCAGTGCCTCGGAGAAGTCGACTCGCGAACGATCAGATGCGGCCGGATGATCTCTGCGGAATGAGCGTGGTTGGCTCCGTCTGTGAGCTCGTCCAGGAGCAGCTCGACCGCGTGCTCGCCCATCGCTTCCTTCGGCTGACCGATCGTCGAAAGCGCATGGCGGCCGTCGAGTCCGAGGTCGCCGTAGCCGATCACTCGGGCGTCGCGCGGCACGGAGACGCCGCCGCGCGACAGCCCCTCGAGCACCCCGGTCGCCAGCTGATCGTTGATGCAGAAGATACGGCGCGGCGCGCCCGTCGCGAGGATCCGCTCGGCTGCCGCGATGCCGGCGTCGACCGTCATCTCGTCAACCGTGATCTCGACGAGGTCGCGCTCCGAGAGATCCGCCTCGCGAAGGGCCTCGATAGAGCCGGCGTGCCGATCACGGCACTGGGGGATGGATCGCTCTCCGTTGACGAGTGTGATCCCGTCGCCGGGCGAGGACAGGAGGTGACGGACGGCGAGGTGACCGCCGTGTACGTCGTCCACTGCAACGGAACAGCCCTGAGCCGTATCGATCGGCCGGTCGACGAGGATGATGTGCGTGCCGATGCTCCGCAGCATCGCGAGTCGCTCCGCCTCGGGGTTGATCGGCACGACCAGCGCTCCGGCGGCACGCTGCTGCGCGAGCATCTCGAAATGACGCCGCTCCCGAGCCGGGTCCTCGTGGGTCACGCACAGCGATACCGCGTAGTTGTGCTTGTCGGCCGCATTCACGACCGCATCCGCGATCGCGGCGTAGAACGCGTTCGTGATCTCGGGGACGATCAGACCGAGAACACGGCTCGCGCCGCCGCGCCGTAGCGTGGCGGCGGATCGATTGGGCACGTACCCGAGCTCATCGATCGCCGCCTGTACGCGGCTGCGCATCCGGTCGGATACCAGCTCCGGCCGATTGATCGCAGTCGAGACGCTGCCGACGGACACACCGGCGAGCCGTGCGACATCGATCTGATCCGGCTGTCGCTCAGTGTCCACGTGCTCTCCAAGAAGGGGGATCGCCGCGACTCGGCGACGCGGGTGACGACGCCGGCAGGCGCTGTCGGATCGTACCCGAATATATCGCCCGCCTCTCAGTCATTCACGCGGATCATCGTCTTCACCTCGGTGTCGAGCGGCACCGTCCACGCCTCGATCGCCCGATCGAAAGGCAACGCGCGGGTGACCAGAGAGTCGGCGTCGATCCGCCCGGCGGCGAGTGCGTCGATGACCGTCGGCCACGTGAACGCGTAGCGCATGACGCCCTGGACGGAGACCTCTCGCTCGATGATCGCCGGCATCGGGATGGAGGCATCCTGCGCACCGACACCGATGAAGATCGCCTTGCCGCCCGGTGCCACCTTGAGACAGGCGTCGTGGCGCACGACGCCGACGCCGGTGCATTCGACGACCGCGTCGAACAGTTCGTCGATGTTGACGAGGTCGGCGCCGACCTCGCATCCGTAGCTCGCCGCCTTGGCGCGCCGCTCAACCTGCGGTTCGACGAGGACCACGCGCGACGCTCCGTGCAGGAACGCCAACTGCGCGGCGAAGAGACCGATCGGCCCGCCGCCCGTGATGAGTAGGTGGCTGCCCGCCGAGACCCCTGCCTTGCGGATGCCGTTGAGTGATACCGAGATCGTCTCCACCATGGCCGCCGCATCATCGCTGACCGAGTCCGGGATGACGAACGCGTTCTCCACGGGCACGCGGAGGAACTGCTGCAGAGCGCCGTCCGTGCCCGGAACCCCGAAGAACTTCTGATCGGGATCGAGGTTGTAGCTGCCCCGTCGTGCCTGCGCGGATCGAGGATCAGACATCAGCGGCTCGACGGACACGCGACGGCCGACCAGCGCGGCATCCGCGGTGGATCCCACCTGGACGACCCGGCCGCCAAATTCGTGACCGAGCACGAGCGGCTCGGTCACGATCTCGCTGCTCGCCCGCCCTTCGAGATAGAAGTGCTTGTCGGAGCCGCAGACCCCCACGGACCCGATCTCGATGAGTGCTTCTCCGGGCTCGGCGTCAGGAATCTCGCGCGTCTCGAAGCGCAGATCCTGCGGGCCGTGCAGCACGAGCGCCCGCATCGTCCGGGGTGTTCCTGTCGACGTCGTCGATGACATCTTCTCCTGCTTTCTTCAGGGGCTTCACGCTCAGATTCGCGAGATATTCCGAACTTCGCTTGACGATCTTCCCGACCTGCGCATACAGTTGGGCCGCTACCTGAGACGTTTCAGTTTCAGGGACTATACCGCACCGAAGACGTTGCGGTGAATCAGAAGCCAGAAGCGCCACACGGCGCGGAAGGGATCATCGTGGATCTCTCAGCATCACGTATTCGCAGGACGGCGGCCATCGCCGTCGTGTTGGGTCTCGCACTGACCGGATGTGCCGCAGGGTCGGGAGGATCGGGAGGCTCCGACGGCTCGGCCGACGACGACACCCTCAAGATCGGGGCCATCTACCTCGACACCCAGGGTTTCTACGCGGGTGTCAAGAAGGGCGTCGAGCTCGGCGCCGACGAGGCCGGCAAGAAGGTGGAGTTCGTCGAGACGAACGCCGCTGCCGACGCCTCCAAGGAGTCTGCCTTCATCGACACTCTCATCTCTTCGCAGGTCGACGCCATCCTGCTCTCGGCGGTCTCCGCCGACGCCTCGGTCGCGGCTCTGCGCAACGCCTCCTCGGCCGACATCCCCGTCATCTGCTACAACACCTGCATCAATGACGACGACGCCCAGAAATACGTCAAGGCCTATGCCTTCGGCGACCCGGTCGAGTTCGGGTACAAGACGGGCGAAGCCGCCGCGGACTACTTCGAGGCGAACGGCATCGACGCCCCGCAGATCGCAGTACTCAACTGCGAGTTCGTCGAGGTGTGCGTGAGCCGGCGTGAAGGCTTCGAGAAGGCGCTCACCGAGCGCGGGATCGACTACACGCTCGTCGCCAACCAAGAGGGAAGCGATCCGACCGAATCCATCGGCGTCGCCGAGAACATCCTCACCGCGAACCCCGCCATCGACGCGTTCTACGGCGAATCCGGCGGCGCGGCCATCGGGGCCGTGAAGGCGGTGGAGAACAAGGGCTTCACCGGGAAGACCGTCGTCTTCGGCTCCGACATGACCGCCGATCTCGCCAAGGCGCTTGTCGACAACACCATCCTCAAGGCGTCGATCGACGTCTCGGGGATCGCCGTGGGCAAGGCGGCGATCGCCGCGGCGATCGCCGTCCACGAAGGCAAGGAGCAGGAGTTCACCGTCGCCGTGCCGATCGACGTGTACACCACGCCGGATCAGGGCACGGAGTGGCTGGAGACCCACCCCGACGGAATCCCGTGAGCCCGGCCGTTCGCCACTGACCCTCACCAGCGGAAGAAGGCACGGAGATGACATCTGATGAGTACGTCGCCGAGGTCGTGGGCGCATCCAAGTCGTACGGTCCGGTCGTCGCGCTGACCGACGTCAGCTTCACGATCGGCCGGGGTGAAGTCCGTGCGCTTCTCGGGAAGAACGGCGCGGGCAAGTCGACTCTCATCCGCCTGCTGTCCGGAGCTGAGGCTCCGGACAGCGGGGATGTCATCGTCGGCGGCGATCGGCTCGGTGGAGCGGGCGTCGACGGCGCTCACCGGCTCGGCGTCCGCACGGTCTACCAGGAGCTCTCCCTGATCGGCAGCATGACCGTGGCGGAGAACATGTTCATGGGCCGCTGGCCCTCGTCCCTCGGAGCGCTCAACTACCGGCGGATGCATGCCGCCACACGTGAGGCGCTGTCGCGGCTGGATCTGCGCATCGATCCCGGTCGGGTCGTAGACGAGCTGAGCGTCGCCGATCAGCAGCTGGTCGAGATCGCGAGGGCCATCTACGACGAACCCCGGCTCCTGATCCTCGATGAGCCGACGAGCTCGCTGGCCGCGGCCGAAGTCGACCGGGTCCTCCGCGCGGTGCAGGCCATCGCCGCCGGCGGCGTCGCCGTGCTCTACGTCAGCCACCGGCTGGGGGAGATCAGGAAGATCGCAAGCACGGCCTCGGTCATGCGGGACGGCCGCCTGATCGACACCCGCAGCCTCGCGGAGGTCGACACCCGCGAGGTCGTGCAGATGATGATCGGGAACGCCGTGGAGGACTTCGCTCCGATCCGGGAAGCGAAATCGGACCCTGGCACCGTGGTCCTGGAGGTCTCCGAGATCCATGAGGAGCCGCATCTGCACGGGGCATCGTTCGCGCTGCATGAGGGCGAGGTGCTGGGCATCGCCGGGGTGCTCGGCAGCGGACGCACCGAGCTGCTCGAGATCATCAACGGGCTCGCGGCCGCGGCATCGGGGACCGTGCGGATACGGGGGCGCGATCTCTCCGGACGCGGTCATCGTGCGGCGCTGCGCAGCGGCGTGGGGATGACCCCGGAGAGCCGAAAACAGGACGGCATCTTCCCGGCCCTCGGCGTCGACGAGAACATGCTCGCCTCAGATTGGAAGGCCGTCTCGTCGGGCGGATTCACCTCGCCCCGAAAGATGGCCGGCGCCGCCAAGGCGCTGATCGATCGACTCCACATCAAGACTGCCTCGCCCCGCGCCGAGATCGACACTCTCAGTGGCGGCAACCAGCAGAAGGCCGTAATCGGTCGATGGCTGCATGCACGGAGCGACATCCTGCTCCTCGACGAGCCGACCCGGGGTGTCGATGTCGAGGCGAAGGCTCAGATCTACGCCCTGATGCGAGATCTCGCCGCGGCCGGCACCTCGATAGTTTTCGTGTCGAGCGAGATGGAAGAGCTGCCGTCGGTCTGCGACCGGGTGATCGTCCTCCGCGGAGGACGGATCGTCGAAGAGCACCGGGCGCCGCGGATCAACACCGACGCCATCCTCACCAGCGCCATCGCCGGCCCTGATCTTCCCCCCGATCGGAAGGACCCCTCATGACAACGACGTCGAGCACCCCCACCCGAAGCGCACGCGCTCCCCTTTTCCGCGCTCTCAACACCCAGCGCATCAACGAGATCGGGCTCGCGGTCGCGATCATCGTCCTTGCCGTCGTCCTCGCCAGTGTGGCCCCGGGCTTCGCGACCGGGAACAACGTGTGGAGCATCCTCCGCGACGCTGCCACGGTCGGCATCGTCGCGTGGGGAGCGACTCTCGTCATCGTCGCGGGCGAGATCGACATCAGCATCGGCCCAGCGGTCGCCTTCTGGTCGGTGATGCTCGCCGAGATGGCGGGGCCGTGGGGCATCGGTCTGCCCGGTGGCATGATCGCCGTCCTCGTCGGCGGTCTCGTCGTCGGCGGGCTGGCCGGATGGCTTCGCGCCGTGCTCGGCATCCCCTCGTTCATCGTGACACTCGGTCTCTGGAGCGCGTACCGCGGACTCGCCCAATTCATGACCAACGCCCTGCCCGTGCCCGTCGAGACCAACGAATTCTTCGATCTCCTCGCAGGGTCCATCGGCCCGGTCCCGACGCCGGTCGTGGTGTTCTTCCTCCTCTTCGTGGTCTTCTACTTCGTATCCACGCGGACGAGCTTCGGCCGCTCGGTCTTCGCGGTCGGCGGCAACGCGCGGGCGGCGATGCTGTCCGGCATCCACGTCACGCGCACCCGGATCGCCGTGTTCGCGATCACCGGGCTCCTCGCCGCTGTCGTGGGCATTCTGCTGACGGCACGTCTGGGATCCGGCAACAGCGGAGCGGCGACGGGACTCGAGTTCGACGTCATCGCGGCCGTCGTCGTGGGTGGCACGGCGCTCGCCGGAGGGCGCGGCTCGATGCTCGGGACACTCCTCGGAGTCATCTTCATCGCGATGATCGGCAACGGCCTCATCCTCCTGGGCGTCAACTCCTATGTCCAGGACGTCGTGTCCGGCGCGATCATCGTGGTGTCGGTCCTGATCAACATCCTCCTGAGTCGAAGAGGGAAGAAGACCGTTGACTGATCTTTTCGCCGCACGCATCCCGCACCCAGAGAACCGAGGTCGACCATGACATCTCACCCGTTCCCCGTCATCGCTCCGGAGCCGCTGACACGCGTGCCCTCAGAGCACCCGAAGATCGCGCTCGTCTCCGGTGGGCTGGGCGTGTATTGGGGCCAGTTCGACGGGCTGCTCGACACGGTCCGCGCTTCGGCGGCCACCATCGCCGCCCGGATTGAGGGCATCGGCGCCACAGTGACAGATTTCGGTGTCGTCTCCGATCCGGTGGGCGGGGCCGCTGCTGCCGACCGCATCCGGCAGGCCGACGTCGACCTGATCGTGCTGTTCGTGTCGACCTACATGACCAGCGCGCAGGTACTGCCCATCTTCAAATACGGCGGTGCGCCGATCCTGCTCGTCTGCCTGCAACCCGGCCGGAGCATGGACCACGAGAACTTCGGAACCGGCGATTGGCTCGGATACGCCGGCTCGGCGGGGCTCCCCGAGATGTGCGTCGCGCTGGAGCGTCTGGGGCTGCCCGCCCGCAGTGTTTCCGGACACCTCGACGACGAGCGCGCCTGGGAAAAGATCGGCCGTTACATCCGCGCCACCGGTGTGAAGGCCACGCTGCGTCGCGGTCGGTATGGCCTGCTGGGACACCTCTATCCCGGGATGTTTGACATCGCGTCCAACATCACGTCGACCTACTCCACGTTCGGCGGTCACGTCGAGATACTCGAGCTCGATGATCTGCGGCGCCTGTACGAGGGGGTGACGGAGGAGGACACCGAGACCAAGCTCCGCACGGTCGAGAAGATCTTCTCGATCGATGCCGGCGCGGATCGCACGAACATCCGGTTCCAGGCGCAGGTCTCGGTCGCCCTCGACCGCCTCATCGAGGAATACGACCTCGACACGCTCGCCTACTTCCACATGGGCAACTCCGACGACATCTACAGCCGGCTCGCCACCGCATTCCCGATCGGCGCGACGCTGCTGTCGACCCGCGGGATTCCGACGGTCACCGAGTTCGAGCTCCGTGCCGGCATCGCGATGCTGATCACCGGACAGCTCGGGGGCGGCGGCACGTTCACCGAGGGGCAGGCTCTCGACTTCGACCGCGGACACGTGGAACTCGGCCACAACGATGCGGCGGATGCGTCGATCACGTCCGATCGACCGGTCCTGCGCAACCTCGAAGTGTTCCACGGCAAGTCCGGAGGCGGGGCATCCGTCGAAGCGACAGTCCGCCCCGGACCCGTCACCCAGTTCTCGATCGGGGAGATGCATGACGGACGCCTGCGCTTCATCGCGTCGGAGGGCACGGCCGTGGCAGGTCCCGCGATCAGGATCGGCAACACGACCACCCGTGTCGACTTCGGGTGCGACCCGGGCGACTGGACCGATGCCTGGGCGCAGTCCGGGTCGACCCATCACTGGTCCATGGCAGTCGGACACCTGGCGAAGGACATCGAGGCGCTCGCCGACCTGCTCGGTGCCGAGTTCCGCCGGATCCCGCCGTCGTCCTAGACCAACAGACGCACAGACACAGAGACAGAAAGAATCAGGAGATCACCATGAGCGATGATCGGCGCGCCCGCACCGCAGAACTTCTTCCCCGCATCAGGCGCCGCAAGACGAGGATCGGCCTCGTCGCCGGGGGCCTCGGAGCGTACTGGCCGCAGTTCCCCGATCTGCTGCCGCAGCTGCAGGAGTCGTCGCGGTACGTCACCGAACGGTTCCAGAAACTCGACGCCGACGTGACCGACGTGGGCTTCATCTCGGACCCGCAGGAGGCGGCCGTCGCGGCGGAGCGGCTCCGGATCGCCGACCCCGACCTGATCGTCGTCTTCCTGACCACGTATCTCACCGCATCGATGGTGCTGCCGATCGCTCAGCGTTCCGGCGCCCCCGTGCTGGTCATCGATCTCCAGCCGACGGAGTCCATGGACCACGCGACCTTCGACACCGGACAATGGCTGGCCTATTGCGGGCAGTGCGCGGTGCCCGAGGTCGGGAACGTGTTCCGCCGAGGAGGGATCGAGTTCCGCTCTGTCTCGGGATACCTCCGGGACGAGCATGCCTGGACGCGGATCGAGCGGTGGATCGCCGCGGCAGATGTGCGCGCCACCCTTCGGCACGCGCGTCACGGTCTGATGGGCCACCTCTACCCGGGGATGCTCGACGTCTCCACGGACCTGACCTCGGTGGCCACTCAGTTCGGCTCGCACGTCGAGGTCGTCGAGTTCGACGACCTCCGGGTGCGCGTCGAGCAGGTGACCGACGCGGAGGTCAGGGAGCGCGTCACGCTAGCGAGAGAGGTCTTCGTCCTCGATGAGGAGACGGTCGACGCGGACGACCTCGCCTGGGGTGCGAAGGTGTCGGTCGGACTCGATCGGCTGGTCGACGATTTCGCTCTGGACTCGATGGCGTACTACCACCGCGGGCTCAACGGAGAGCAGCACGAGCGCCTGGGCGCGGGGATGATCCTCGGCGCATCGCTGCTCACGGCGCGGGGCATCCCCATGGCGGGCGAGTACGAGCTTCGGAACAGCATCGCGATGCTCGTCGCCGACACCATCGGCGCTGGCGGATCGTTCACCGAGATCCAGGCGCTGAACTTCTTTGACGGCGTGGTCGAGATGGGTCACGACGGCCCTGCGCACCTCGCCATCAGTCAGCGCGATCCCCTGCTCCGCGGGCTCGGCGTCTACCACGGCAAGCGCGGGTGGGGAGTGAGCGTCGAGTTCGACGTGAAGGCCGGCCCGGTCACGACCTTCGGGATCGGGCAGGAGCGTGACGGCCGGTACGTCTTCGTCGCCTCGGAGGGCGAAGTGGTCCCGGGCCCGCTCCTCAAGATCGGGAACACCACTTCGCGGGTCGATTTCGGCTGCCATCCCGGCGAGTGGGTCGACGAATGGAGCGCGAGCGGTGTCGATCACCACTGGGCCCTGTCGACCGGTCATCGCGCGCAGGACTTCAAGGCGGCCGCGAATCTTCTCGGCATCGAGTTCCGCGAGGTCTCCGTCCGCTGAGACGGGACCTCGACCACGAAAAAAACAGGCGCCCACAACAGGGCGCCGATCATCATCGAAGGAGACAGCAGTGAAACTCGGGAGCAAGTCCACGACCGGATGGCGAGCGACCATCGCCGTAGCGATGTCCAACTACATCGAGGCCGGATCCATCATCGCGATCGCGACCAGCCTCGGGTTCTGGCAGGCAGAACTCGGGTTCGGCGACCTCACCGCCGGCCTGCTGGCAGCGTTCAGCGCCAACGCCTTCGGCGCCGCGATCGGTGCGATGCTCGGAGGGCCACTCAGCGACAAGCTGGGGCGCAAGTTCATCTACACCTACGACCTCGTGGTCTTCATGGTCGGCATCCTGCTCGCGGCGTTCGCCGTCAACGTGCCGATGCTCTTCCTGGGCTTCATCCTCACCGGCATCGCCGTCGGTGCCGGGGTCCCGGCATCCTGGACCTACATCGCGGAGCAGGCTCCGACCAAGGACCGCGCCAAGCACGTCGGCACCGCGCAGCTCGCCTGGTCGTTCGGTCCGCTCGTCGGCTTCGCTCTCGCGGCACTCCTCGCTCCGCTCGAACTCTTCGGCAGTCGGATGATCTTCATCCACCTGTTCATCGTCGCCGCGATCGTGTGGTGGGTCCGGCAGGGCCTGCCCGAATCCCAGCTCTGGAAGGACGAGAAGGCCAGTCAAGGACGCCGAGATGCCGCTCCCTCCCGCACGGGTCGCGGATTCGGGGCGCTGCTGTCCAAGCGGGTCAACCTCAAGGCGTTGCTCTTCCTCTTCGGGATCTACGGATTCTGGGGCGTCGTCGCGGGGCAGGCGGGTATCTTCATGCCGCGTGTCTACGCCGCCGCCGGTGTCGAGAGCGTCGTCGAGCAGAGCCTTCTGCAGGTGCTCGTGTGGGGCTGCACGGTGATCGCCACCTACTTCGGGTTCATGCTGCTGGCGGATCGTATGTCGCGCCGCCTCCTGTACATCATCGGCGCGGCCCTTGGCATCCTCGGATGGATCGTCCTCGTGTTCGGCGAGCCGGGCACCGGCACCCTCGTCACCTTCGCCGTGACGTGGGGGTTGTCCTGCGGAATCGGCGCGCAGGCCTTCTACGGGCTGTGGGCCAGCGAACTCTTCGCAACTCCGTACCGCGCCAGTGCGCAGGGTCTGCTGTTCTTCGCCGCTCGACTCGCCATCGGGTTCCTCAGCTACTTCTTCCCCGTGCTGCTCACGGCTGTCGGCGTGCCCAACGTCGGTCTGATCATGGTCGCCTTCCTGACCGTCGCGCTCCTGGTCGGTGCGATCTGGGCGCCCCGCACACAGGGCAAGAGCCTGCAGGAGATCGAGGAGGAACGGTACGGGATGCGGGTGTCCGCGCCGACCGGGACGGCGACCCGATGACCGCGGTGCAACGGGTGTGCTTCACGCTTCGCCTTCGAGCGGATCGGCTTGACGACTACCTTCGGGATCACGCGGATGTGTGGCCGGAGATGCTCGAAGCGCTTTCCGACGCGGGGTGGACGAACTACTCACTCTTCCTCCGTCGCGGAGACGGATTGGTGGTGGGGTACCTCGAGACGGAAGACTTCGAGCGTGCACAGTCGGCTATCGCTCGTCGTGAAGTGAATGCGCGGTGGCAGGCGTCAATGGCGGGCTACTTCGAAAGCGGACGTCCGGATGGAGCCCTCGAGGAACTGGAGGAGTATTTCCACCTCGCCTGAGGCGCGGGCGGGCCGAGAGCCTGAGAACCGGGCGAAGATGGAGAGGCGCATTCCAGCGCCCGGACCGACAGGAGCACGCATGTCTCTCGCCTCACCCTTCGACGCCATCGAGGTCGAGCACCTCCGTCGCATCGGCGGGATGAAGTGGTCGATGTTCCCCGACGCGGTCGGCGCGTTCGTCGCCGAGATGGACTTCGGCGTCGCGCCCGGCATCTCGCGGGCGCTGCACTCCGCGGTCGATCAGGGTCTGTTCGGGTACCTGCCGACGTCGCTGTCGGATGAGATGTCCGCGGCCACGGCCGAGTGGCTGCGGGATGTCTACGGGTGGGAGGTGCCGGCATCCGACGTCCACCCGATCGCTGACGTGATCCAGGGTCTCGAGCTCGCGATGGAGCACTTCTCGCTTCCGGACGCTCCGGTGATCGTTCCGACGCCCGCGTACATGCCGTTCCTGTCGGTACCGCCGGCGGCGGGGCGCGAGGTGATCCAGGTGCCGATGACGGTGACCGACGGCCGCTATGCGGTGGATCTCGACGGCATCGACGCCGCTTTCCGCGCCGGTGCGAGCCTGCTGATCCTCTGCAACCCCTACAACCCGGTCGGGCGCGTCTTCACGCGCGAGGAGCTGCTCGCGGTGAGCGACGTCGTCGAGCGTCACGGCGGACGGGTGTTCTCCGACGAGATTCACGCGCCGCTCGTCTACGCTCCGGCTGCGCACGTGCCGTACGCCTCGATCTCGGATGCCGCGGCCGCGCACACCGTCACCGCGACCTCCGCCTCGAAGGCGTGGAACCTGCCGGGGCTCAAGACCGCGCAGATCATCCTGACCAACGACGCCGATCGGGCGATCTGGGAGCCGATCGGGATGATGGCGTCGCACGGCGCGAGCAACCTCGGCGTCATCGCGAACACCGCGGCCTACCGCGACGACCGCGCCTGGCTCGCCGAGGTCAAGGAGTATCTCGACGGCAACCGGCGGTTCCTCGGCGAAGCGCTCGCGGCCCGCATCCCCGAGATCTCCTACCGCGAACCCGAAGGCACCTACATCGGCTGGCTCGACGCGAGAGCCCTCGATCTCGGCGCTCAGCCGGCCGAGTTCTTCCGCGAGAAGGCCGGAGTCGCCCTGACCGACGGATCGGCGACCGGGCTGGCGGGCGTCGGCTTCATGCGCTTCGTCTTCGCGACCCCGCGGCCGATCATCGAGCAGACCGTCGACCGCATGGCGGAGGCGCTGGCGAGGCGCTGAGGTCCGTCCGGCTGATCAGAGCGGGGGATCCAGCTGCGCCAGCGCAGCATCCATCCGCTCCGCCATCTGCGCGTACCCGATGTCGGACGGATGCAGGCCGTCAGCCGCCATCCAGCTGTCGGTCGATCCGACGTAGTGGCCGTCGAGCCAGCGGCTCGCGCCGGGAATCCAATCGGCGCCGATCTCTCCGGCCGCCTCTTCGGCCCACGAGATGATCTGCTCGACGGATTCCGGGCGCTTCTCGGTGTACCAGAACGGCTCGACCACGATGATGCGGGAGTCGGGCAGCGCGTCGTTGATGCGGGTGAGGTCGGCTCTGATCGTCTCTCGGATGAGGTCGGCGCGCTGGGCGTAGCTGAAGTTGTCGTTCAGCCCCATGGTGATGAACACGATGTCGGGCTGCGATTCGATGACGAGCGCGGGCAGATCGTCCTCGCCGAAGCTCGGGCGCTGATTTACGAAGCCGAGTCCGTTCACGCTCGGGTTGAACTCGCTCCACCCGCGATCCTCGCTGATGATCGTCGACCACCGCAGCGCCGGGTCGCTCGCGCCGGTGCCGAGCGTGTACGAGTCGCCGTAGAACGCGACGACCGGACCGTCTCCGGCGGGAGAGGGGGATGTGTCGGGAGCGGGCGCCGCGCTGCAGGCTGTGAGGCCCAGAGCGAGGGCGATCACGGAGGCGAGGGAGCGGAGTCGGCGCATGGCTGTTGTTCGGTGCGGCGTACGGTGTGGATTGAGCCTACGCGTCTCTGCGCGATCCGTCTGATGGAGGGGCTGACGGGAATCGAACCCGCGCTATCTGCTTGGGAAGCAGAAGTTCTGCCATTGAACTACAGCCCCGCACCCGCTCGCAGAGCAGGTGAACGCAAGCCTACCCGCCCGCCGCCCTGAGGCCAAAGCACCCTCCGACATGCGCCCGCCGGCCCGCACTAGGCTGAACCCGTGCTTCTCAGTGATCGCGACATCAGGGCAGAACTCGCATCGGGCCGCGTCGGTCTCGATCCGCACGAGCCGGAGATGATCCAGCCGTCGAGCATCGACGTGCGCCTCGATCGGTACTTCCGTCTGTTCGACAACCACAAGTATCCGTTCATCGATCCGTCGGAGGATCAGCCGGAGCTGACCCGTCTCATCGAGGTCGATCCGGAGGAGCCCTTCATCCTGCACCCGGGCGAGTTCGCGCTCGGCGCGACGTATGAGCAGGTCACCCTCCCCGACGACGTCGCCGCCCGCCTCGAGGGCAAGTCCTCGCTCGGCCGCCTCGGACTCATCACGCACTCCACCGCCGGGTTCATCGATCCGGGATTCACCGGGCACGTGACCCTCGAGCTCGCGAACGTGGCGACACTGCCGATCAAGCTGTGGCCCGGGATGAAGATCGGGCAGCTGTGCTTCTTCCGCCTCACCTCGCCCGCCGAGAACCCCTACGGCTCCGGCCCCTACGGCAACAGGTATCAGGGGCAGCGCGGGCCGACGGCATCCCGCTCGTTCCAGAATTTCCACAAGACGGATGTCGGCGTGACCGACATCGGAGCAGTAGGGGGCTGACATGAGTGACGGCAGCGGCACGACTCCGGACCAGTCTCTCTCCCCTGAAGAGCCCGCGATCGCGCCCGCGGATACCGTCATCCCGCCGCCTCCGCCCGAGATCCCGATCCCGGACGGTCTTCTCACCCCTCCGCCGTCAGAGGGCTCTGTGCCGGATCCCGTGATCCCGCCGCCTCCGCCCGAGGCACGGCTGCGCTCCTCCGAGCGCCCGCGACCGGCGATCCTGCAGGGCGACCAGCCGGCCGCGGTCGCCGACGACTGGGCGAAGCCCTCCGTGGCGCCCGAGGTCCCGACATCCGGCGGCTATCGCGGACTGACGGTCGCGATCTTCGCGTTCCTGCTGTTGCTGCTTCTCGGCGCGGTCGCTGTGGGCATCTACCTGCTGAGCACCGGGAGCTTCCCGTTCTTCACGTTCGGCGCCGCGTCGGCGCCGAACGATCTCACGCCGCTGTTCTGACGTCGTTCTTCGTCGGGGTGGGTGACGGCGTGGGCGCCGAGTCCCGACTGGTCGTGCCGAGCGCGTCGACCGCCGCGAGCCCGCCTGTCACCAGCGCGACCACCGCGTCGAGCGTGGCATCCGCGGTCAGCACGCGCGTGTGACCGAAGCCCTCCGTGCGCAGCAGCCGCGAGCGGTCGCCGTGCGCGGCGTGCAGGCGCAGCGAGTCGGCATCCGGCATCCGCCGATCGCCGCGATCGTGCACGACGAGCAGCGCCGTCTCGGCGGGGAGCGGATGCTGTGCCGCGTCGTACCTCTCTTCCACGGGTGCGTCATCCGAGCGGAGGCGCCGACGGAATCGCGCACGCAGGTGCTCGGTGGTCGCGCCGTCGAGCCGGAAGTCGCGGGCGAACTGGTCGAGGAACGCAGCAGGTGCGGCGGCACCCGCGATCGTGACCACGGCCGGAGTGGGCACGGTCGTCCGAGCGACCGTCAGCGCGGCGAGGGCGCCGAAGGAGTGCCCGATGATCGCGGCGAACGGACCGTGGATCGCCTGCAGCTGCTCCGCGAGCGAGACCCAGTCGCGGATGTCGGTGCGGCGGCCCTTCGATGCTCCGTGTGCGGGGGCGTCGAACGAGACCACGCGGAAACCCTCGAACACGAGCTCCCGCACCAGCGGCGCGAACTGCGAGGCGCGGCCGCGCCAGCCGTGCAGCAGCAGCACGGTCCGCGGACCAGTACCCCATTCGTAGCCGGTCACCTTCATGCCGCGAACCGTGAGGTCGCGGTGCCGGGCGTCGTCGTGAGTGGCGTCATCCCGATCCCTGACCGGCATCCGAGGTCCGGTGGAGAAGAACGCGCGATAGGCGAGGTTGCCCGCGACGGCGGGTGAGACGACGGTCGTGGCGCGGATGCTGCGGGCGATGAGGGCGGGCAGGGATGACATGGATTCTCCTTCGCCGAACAATACGAACGATCATACGTGTAGTAGGCGAACGATCGTTCGTATACTAGGGGGATGTCGGATCCCGTAGTTCTCGACGGCCGAAGGGCCCGCGGCGACGCCTCGCGCCGCGTGGTGTTGCAGAGCGCGACCGACCTCGCCTCGGTCGATGGGCTCGACGGCCTGACCATCGGGCGCCTGTCCGAGGCGTCGGGGTACAGCAAGAGCAGTATCGCCACCCTCTTCCAGAGCAAGGAAGGGCTGCAGCTCGCGACGGTCGCAGCGGCTCGCGAGATCTTCATGGCGCAGATCGTCGAGCCGGCCAGGGGCGAGCCGCGGGGGGTGCGCCGGTTGGCGGCGCTGATGCGCAATGGTCTGATCTACTCGCGCGACCGCGTCTTCTCCGGTGGCTGCTTCTTCGCGGCCACCGCCGCCGACGTCGACTCGAAGCCCGGACCGGTGAGCGACGCCGTGCGGGCGGGGCTGGCCGACTGGTACAGCTACGTCGGCATGCAGATCCGCTACGCGGTCGACGCCGGCGAGATCGAGGTCGACGACATCGAGGTGCTCGCCTTCGAGCTGATCGCCCTCGACGACCAGGCGAACTCGCGCTCGCTGCTCATGCGCGACGAGCGTCCGTACGCTCTGGCCGCCGCGGCGATGCGCGGACGCCTGCGTGCAGCGGGTGCAGACGAGGACGCGGTCGCGCTGCTGGAGCTGTGAGTCTCGGACGTCGCAGGGCTCTTCGATCCGAGTCGACGCGCGAGACGAATCGATGATCAACCCAGGTCTATGTTTATCTATGAGAGTCTAGTGAAACGCTAGACTTTGGTAGATCTCGATAGAGGTGAACGCGATGGACCCCGTACGCAATCCGTATTCGCCGGGCGCCGGCCGTAAACCGGCTGCGCTCGTCGGCCGAGATAAAGCGCTCAAGGCCTGGGCGACCTCGATAGAGCGCACGAGGATTGGTAGAACCGACCAGCCAGTGATCCTCTACGGCCTGCGTGGTGTGGGCAAGACGGTGCTCCTTTCCGAGTTTCGGCGAAATGCGGCGAAGCGGGATTGGATCGTGGCGCAGATTGAAGCTGGAGCCGGAAAGACGCTCCGCGAACTCGTCGGGGAAGCGCTGTACGCACCCCTCGCCGATATCGCTCGCGCTTCGGCCGGCAAGCGACTCTTGAAGGCGATCAAGACCGCCTTGAGTTTCAAAGCGTCGTACGACACGAACGGCATCTGGTCCTTCGGGCTGGACCTCGACGGGACTCCTGGTGGCGGCGCTGACACCGGGATACTCGACACGGATCTGAAGAAGCTCATCCATGACCTCGCTGAAGCGGCGGAGGAAGAAGGTGTCGGGCTCGCCATCCTCATCGACGAAGCCCAGGACCTCGATCCCGCAGAGCTCATCACGCTGTGCACTGTCGCCCACGCGGCGGCGCAGGACAACTGGGCTGTCCTGTTCGGCTTCGCCGGGCTGCCGAGTTTGCCTCGCATCCTCGCTGAGGCCAAGTCGTACGCGGAGCGCTTTGAGTACTTCAAGATTGAACAGATCGAAGAAGACGTGGTCTCGGAGGCGCTCTCGATTCCCGCAGCGCAGGAGGACGCGACCTGGGACGACGAAGCGATCGAGCTCGTCGTGGCCGCATCGGGTCGCTATCCCTACTTCCTCCAACAGTTCGGGCAAGAGACCTGGAACGTCGCTTCCGGTCCGAATATCCGTGCGGCGGAAGCGCAGCTCGGCATCCTTCAGGGGTACAACCAGCTGGACAACGGATTCTTCCGGGCCCGCTGGGACAGGGCAACGCCCGCGGAGCAGGCGTATCTCCGAGCGATGGCGCCAGACGGTGATGCAGGAAGCTCCTCGGGGGAGGTCGCCGGTCGTATGAACAAGAAACCCAAGAGTCTGGGGCCGACCCGAGCGAACCTCATCAGCAAGGGGCTCGTGTACGCGCCTGAGCACGGGGTTGTCGCATTCACGGTGCCTGGGATGGCTGATTTCATCGGACGTCAGATCGATCCTTGACACTCGCCCGACTGTGACGAAACGCCCCACCCGACTCTGCGTCGGATGAGGCGTCTCGGTTGGGTACGGCGAACCGTCAGGCGTCGCGACCCCGGCTGAAGCCGGCGTCGAAGCCGCGCTCGTAGGCGTGCTGCGCGAAGCGCACCGCCCGCTGCGGCCCGTGTCCGGGGTGGTGGCCCTGGTCGCCGTGGCCGGGGCCGTGGCCGTCGCGGAAGCCACGGTGCCCGTGGCGACCCTGCCCGTGCTCGCCGTGGCGGCACTCGTCGTCACGCTGCTCGGCATCCGGGCCGAAGCCGTGGCCGAAAGCGGGACTGAAGCCGTGACCGAAGCGACGACCGAAGCGTCCGGGGAATCCGCGACCGTGGCCGCGCTCACCGAAGCCGTGACGACGGCCTCGGGGGAGAGGAGTCTCCTCGTCCCAGCCGAAGGCGCGGGCGATCTTCTCGAGCGACGCGAGGGTCGTCGCCATCTCCTCTGCGGAGACGGCATCGGCGACCTTCGCGCGGATGCCGTCGACGCGGGTGCCGAGGCGATCCTTCGCCGCGCGGCCTTCGTCGGTGAGCGTCCAGCCGCTTTCGCCGTCTGCGACGACCCAGCCGCGCTCGACGAGTCGATGCAGCTTGTGGTCGTTCAGCGGGCGGTGCCTCGGGACGGTTCCATCGATGACGTTCAGGATCCGCCAATCACGGCGGCTCGCCTGCTCGGCCTGGAACGCGGTGTCGAACTCGGCCGCCATCAAGCGGTCGGCTGCCTTCAGCCAGTAGCCGAAGGGGCGGGAGGTGTTCTCGGGGTCATGTGTATCGGTGTTCATGAGTGTTCCTTAGATGTCAATGTGCATGTGGTTGTCAGATGTCATGTATATGTAGTGTGACATGCAACGTGAAAGCATGTCAAGTCGCATGTAAAATCGACACGTGCCGACCGAACCGAACGATCCCGCCGAAGCCATCGCCCAGGCCCTCTCCCGGCTGCGGGGGCGCCGCCTCGGAGGCGGCCCCGGCGGCCGTGGCCACGGGGGGCCCCATGGCTGGCCGGGTGGCGCGCCCGGCGACCGCGGCGATCACGGCGGGCACTTCGATCACCACCGCGGCCACCCCGGCCCGCCGCCCTGGATGGCCGACCCCTCCGGCCGCCTGGGGGGCCCGGCACGCATGCGGATGCTGGAGGCGCTCGCCACAGCATCCACTCCGCTCAGCGTCAGCGCGCTCGGCGAGGCGATCGGCGTCGATCAGCCCCGCGCGTCACGGCTCGTGCAGCAGGGCGTGGAGCGCGGCTTCGTGCGCCGCGAGGCCGATCCCGACGACGCGCGTCGTACGCGCATCGCGCTCACCGACGAAGGTCGCAAGGTGGCCCGTGGCATGAAGGGAGAGCGACGCGAGATGCTCGCGGGCGCCCTCGCCGCGTTCACCGAGGAGGAGAGCGCAGAACTCGCCCGGCTGCTGAACAAGCTCGCCGACAACTGGCAGCGCTGAACTCCCGGCGTGGCGCCGGGAGCTCAGCGCTCGTCGCTGCCGGCGCCGACGGTGGAGGGCGAACGCTGCCGCGCCTGCGAGCAGCAGAAGGATGCCGACGCCCGCGGACTGCCACTCCACCGATCCTCCGGTCGCGGCGAGTGGCCGGCCGTCGGAGCTTCGAGTGCTCGGACCCGCGGCACCCGGGGAACCGGCTTCGGTAACCGACACGCGGATGTTCGCGGTCGATCGGTTTCCACTGGCGTCGGCGACCGAGTACTGCACGCGCGATTCACCGCGGAACGCAGAGTCGGCGGTGAAATTGATCAGCCCGGTGGCCGAATCGACGACGTACACCCCCTGGTCGGGCAGCGCGAGCCGCGTGACGAGCGCGCCCGCGGCCGGGTCCACGAGTCGCAGGCTGCTGCGGTCGAGGGCGCCCGTCGTGGGAGCGTCGTTCTCGAGAGGATCGATGGTCACACGGGCACCGCTCCCGGTGCTCGCCGTGTCGTCCTCGAGGACGGGAGTCGCCGCCGTGACCGTCACCGACACGGAGCCGACCACGGGATTCCCGTCGGTGTCCGCCGCCCGATATGACGCGGTGACCGTGCCGACGAACCCCGGCTCGGGCGTGAAGACCACTGTTCCGAGCGGGCCGACGGTCCACACGCCCTGTCCTGGGGCCTCGAGGCTCTCGACCTCGGTCCCGAGCTCGTCCAGCAGCTCGACCGAGTCGTAGTCCATCGCGGCCGCCTCGCCGGCGGTGTCGTTGTCGAGAACATCGACGGTCGCCGTGCGGCCTTGAAGGACTGTCGAGGAATCCGCGGAGGCGATGGGACCCTTGGCGATCGCGGCGGAGATCGTGGCGGTCACGGAGTCGCCGACGTTGGTGTCGGCCGTGTAGCGGACGTCGGTGGCGCGACCCGAGAACCCGTCCTCCGGAGTGAAGGTCACCTCTCCCGAGGCGACGTCAACCGTCCAGCTGCCCTCTCCCGGGACGGCCAACGTCGTCACCGGGGCACCGGTGTCCGGCTCGAGAAGCCGCAGCGTGGTTCCGTCGAACGAGGTGCCGGACGGGCCGGCGTCATCGTTCGCGAGCGGGCTCACGGTCACCGACTGGTTGTACGGCGCATCGCCGGAGTCGTTCTCCGCCGCGGGTGGCTCGGGCGACGCGATGGTGACGGTGATGTCTGCCGTCACCGAGTCTCCGAGCGTGGTCTCCGCTGTGTACGCCAGCGGGGTGGCTTCGCCGGCGAAGGCCGGGTCGGGGGTGAAGGTCACCGCGCCCGTCGTCGCGTCGACTGAGTAAGCGCCCTCACCGGGGATCGTCACCGAGGTCACCGGGCTCCCGCTGACCGGATCGATGAGTCGCACCGTCGACGGATCGAACTCGGCGCCGGGATCGCCCTTCTCATCGTTGCGGGTGGGGTCGACGGTGACGGGCGTGTTGTATGCGCCCGTTGCGGCGTCGCTGACACCGCGGGGCGGGATGGGCGCCGGTACGACCTCGGTGATCGTGGTCTGCGTCGTGGACTCGCGCGCGGTTTGCGTGACCGGGTCGGTGAACTCGACGATGGCCGTGTTGCTCACCGCGCCACCCGTGGCGGCAGTGATCCTCACGTCGAAGGTCGCGGTCGTGGTGACGCCGGGCTGCAGAGTTCCGCCTGCCCCGCCCTCGACCCCGTCGCCGAGCAGGAAGGCGACGAAGCGGTCCTCGGCCGAATAGGCGCCGCGGTCGGCGTCGAGCGTATCCGTGACGCTGCCGGCACCAGGGCCGGCCGTGATGCTCATCGAACCCGGCACGAGTTCAACGCCATCGGGCAGATCGTCGATGGCGGCCGTGAGGAGCGCGGGGGTGCCGCCGTTGTTCGTCGCCGTCAACGAGTAGCGGAGCGTGTCTCCGACCTCCGCGGGCGACCCGCCGGAGAGGTTCTGCACCTGCTTGTCGGCGATGATGCAGGGGCCGGTGCCGAAGCTGATGCTGTCGAGGAAGTTGCCGATCGTGATGTTGCCGCTGGCGGCGCTCACGGCCTCGAAGGCGAACCGGGTCGTCGTCTGTCCCGCCGGAACGGTGTAGGTGCCGGTGTGGAGCCCCCAGGCGGTGTTGCCGTCACTGATGACCGGTCCGGACTGTGCCAGCGGGCCGGTGGGTGAGCCGATGATCACCCGCATCGAGTCGACGCCCCCGCGGCCGCGGTGGGCGAGTGACCAGGCGAGCGTCTGGCCGGGTGTGGTCGGCACGTCCTGGAACATCGTGGATGCCTGCGTCGCATTGAGCTCGATGAACTGCTGCCCGGAATCCGCGGCGATCCCGAGGAACCCGCTCGACCAGATCTCGACCACGCGGTCGGCGGCGGTGGTGTTCCATCCCGGCACCTGCGAATCGGTGACGAACAGGTTCCCGGCACCGGCGGGTACCACCGGCTGCTCGAAGCCCCCGTTCGTCAGCGCGAGAGAGTTCGGGCACTGAGCGGGATCCTGGTCGGCCGCGGCGGAAGAGACCTCGGCGATATGGGGGACGACCAGTGCTGCGGCGAACGCGGCGATCGCACAAGCCAGGGATACAGCCGTCCGCCGTCGCTGCCCGCGATCCGTCGCCCGTGTACGGCGCTCCGGGCCGATCGATGTGCGCATGCGTGATCCCCCCACGAGATGAAGTCGAGCGTCGAACTCTTGGAGAACGTATGACACTCGAGGAGAAAAAGCCACATATGATGCAAAGGAAAGCCACAATACGCGCAGCCGATTGCGCATCAGCCCCAGGCACACGATTCGAATGAGCGAACGGTGGGGCGAGTGGTACCCCGGTACCGGTGGCCTCCGCCCCGGGTCGGATTTCCGCTCGACACGACGGATAGGGGGACGCCGAACTCATAACGTGGGGACGTCCATCGGCGCCCTCGCCCGGTCGGCAGCCCGCGCTCCTGCGCGGATTCGTGGATTTCCACTGCGTCGCGATCAACGCCGACGCCCATCACTCCGAACGAAAGTATCCTCATGTCCTATCGCGTGAAGCCACGCCTCTGGATGGCGCTGCCTGTCGCCGTCCTGCTCGCCCTCATCAGCATGCTCGGCGTGCCGCTCCTGCTCAGCTCTTGGACGAATGATCCGTCGCGCATCTGGATGGTGCTGGTGGCCATCTGCCTCACGGTCCTGCTCGTGTTCGTGCCGGTGTTCGCGGCGCTCGGCTGGCTGCGGCCGACATTATTCGACCCGCAGCGCGTGCGGAACGTCGGTCTGTTCGTGCTCTCGATGTCACCGATGATCGTGCTCGCGGTCTGGATCGCTTTCGGCGGCTACGGCGATCCGCAGGGCCTCGTCATCCCGATCATCCTGTCCGCCTTGCAGGCGGCCCTCTGGGAGGAGTTCGTCTGGCGCGGAGCCACCGTCTTCCTGCTCCGTACCCGGCTCGCGGAGATCTGGGTCGCCCTCATCCCGGCTGCTCTGTTCGGTGTGATGCATCTGACGAACCTCTCCACGGGAAAGAACCTGGGCGACACGATCTATCAGGTGTTCTACGCCACGCTTTTCGGTCTCGCGATGTACGCCATCCGCCGTGTGACCGGCAGCATCTTCGTGGGAGTGCTGGTGCACTTCCTGAACAACTCCGTCACGGAACTGTTCTACTTCGACGACGCCCCGGTCCTGTACAAAATCGGAGACATCCCGATGACGTTGCCTGATCTGATCATGGACTCGTCGCTGGTGGTGGGTGCCATCACCGCGATCATCATCGCGCTCCGCTACCCGCGCGTGCCGGTCCTGCCGACGCCCGACGTCGGATTCGCGACGCGGAAGAACCGCTAGACCGGACCGAACTTCAGAGACGGTTCATCGTCGACCGAGAGCGACAGCACGACGGTCTCGACGGCGTCGTGCGCCTCGATCCGGCGCTCCACATCGCGCAGCCTCCGGGCGACGTCGTGCTCGAGGGCGTCGCCCGCGAGGTCGACCTCGGCGACGATGAACAGTCGGTTCGGACCCACGTACTCGATGTGCAGGTAGGTCACGCGCTCGATCTGCGGCAGGACGAGCAGGGCGGTGCCGACGCGGGCTCGCAGCTTCGGCGCCGCGGTCGCCCCCACCAGGAAGTCGATGTTCCGGCGGATCAGGATGACCGCGACCACTCCGAGCAGCACGCCGACGAGGATCGAGCCCACGGCATCCCACGCGGCGACGCCGGTGAGCTGATGCATCAGGATCGCCCCGCCCGCGAGGGCCAGACCGATCAGTGCGGCGGAATCCTCGAAGAACACGGCCCGAAGGGTGGTGTCGCTCGTCTCCAGCACGAAGTCCCACGTCGACGATCCGCGCTCCTTCGCCAGTCGGCGGGACTTCACCATCGCCTGGGTGAACGACGCGCCCTCGAGCACGAACGAGATGCCGAGCACGATGTACGCGACGAGTGGGCTCTCGACCGGGCCCGTTTCGGACAGCTCTTGGATGCCGTGCATGATCGACACGATCGACCCGGCGGTGAAGATTCCGAACGCGGCGATGAGCGACCATACGAACGCGTTGCGTCCGTATCCCAGCGGATGCCGGGCGTCCTTGGTGCGCGCGCCACGGCGGTCGGCGATGAGGAGGAAGACCTCGTTGCCGGCATCCGCCCACGAGTGCGCGGCCTCGGCCACCATCGACGCGGACGATGTGATGATCGCGGCGACCGTCTTGGCGATCGCCACCAGGATGTTGGCGAGGAAGGCGAGCATCACGGTCACGCGGTCAGGTTACTCCGCGGAGCGCGTGCACAATTCAGTCTGATCTTCGCGAAACCCCGCGAAACGATGCCCTGCAGCACGTTTCAGCTCGTCCTTGCTGAATTGTGCACGGCAGACCGCCGTGCCGGAGAGTCAGCGCGGGGCCCTGACGGGGAGCAGCAGCACGAATCCGAGGGCGAGCACGACGACGATGCCGAGAATGCCGAAGGCGGTCTGGCCCGTCAGCACGATGAGCACCGTCCAGGCGCCCGAAGAGATCCAGCTCGCCGCCCGCCCGGTCGTGGCGTACAGCCCGAAGATCTCGCCCTCGCGCCCGGCGGGGGTGACGCGAGCCAGGAACGAACGGGCGGCCGCCTGAGCCGGACCGACGAACGCGCAGAGGATGAGCCCGCCGACCCAGAACACGGTCGTCCCGCCGTCGCGCAGCAGGAACACCGCGAGACCGGCCACGATCATGGAGCCGATCGACGCGAGGATGATCCGCTTCGGTCCGAGACGATCGTCCAGGCGTCCGGCGAGGATCGTCGAGACGCCGGCGATGAGGTTCGCGGCGATGCCGAAGACGATGATGGCCTGGGTCTCGAAGCCGAAGACCGCGGTGCCGATGATCGCGCCGAAGGCGAAGACGCCGCCGAGTCCGTCGCGGAAGACGGCGCTGGAGAGCAGATACCAGAACGTCGGGCGGGTCTCGGGGTCGCGGTAGAGCCGCTTCACGTCGTTGACCAGCAGCGGGTACGACGCGAAGAACCCGACCTTGCGCTCGGGGCGACCGAGCGACGGCTCGGGCACATTAAGGAAGATCGGGATGCTGAAGATGATCGTCCAGACCGCGCATCCGACCGCGATCAGCCGGTAGGCGAGCCCGTTGTCGGTCGACATGCCGAACCAGTCGAACGTGTCGAGCACCACCACGATCACGAGGGCCAGAATGCCGCCGATGTAGCCGAAGCCCCAGCCGAGGCCGGAGATGCGGCCGACGTTCTTCGGGGTCGCGATGCCGATGAGCATCGCGTTGGAGTTCACGGCGGCGATCTCTCCGAACACCGATCCCGCCGAGATCAGCGCGACGCCGAGCCAGAACAGGCTGGGGGTCGGCTCGACGAACCAGAGCCCGAGCATGCAGAACACCAGGGCGCCGGTGCCGATGCCCAGCCAGAGCTTCTGCCGGCCCGCGGCATCCGCTCGCTGGCCGAGCACCGGCGCGAGCAGCAGGATGCCGAACGCGGCGATCGTGGACCCCAGCCCGAGTCCGGAGGTGAGTTCGGCCTCAGCGGCCATGCGCGTGGGGTCGGAGGGGTCGAGGGCCGCGATGTCGGCCGGGAGGAAGCCCTCGCCCACGAGGTACAGCGCCGTGAAGACGAACGTGAGGATCACGGTGTTGAAGGGCTGCGTCGCCCAGTCCCACAGCGCCCAGGAGTACACCTGCTTCTTCGGCGCCGGCGTCTCGCCGCGCAGGTCGAGGCCGACCACCGCGACAGCGCCGCTGTTCGCGGTCGCGACGGGCTCGGGGATGCCGGGACGCGGTTCGCTCATGCTCGAAGTCTGGCGCTGCCCGGTGAACGGGCGGTGACGGCGCGCCGCGCGGTGATTCGGCGTTCCGGTCGCAGTTTGCGCCGTCCCGCCGTCGCGGGGGCGGCAGCAACTGCGACCGGAATCTCGCCAACCGGCAGCAACTGCGACCGGAGCGCCGGCCGGCGCCGCCCCCGATCAGTCCGTCCGCAGGGGCCGAAGGGTGCGGGCGTAGTCCTCCTTCAGTACGGCCAGATGCAGCCACGCCTCGATGCGCGTGACTCCGGGCAGCGCCCGTAGGCGCTCGAGGCTCGCGTACAGCGCTCCCGCAGACGGCTCGACGAGCGTCGCGACCGCGTCGAACCGGCCGAGCGTGCGCGCGGCGAAGTCGACACCTCGCCCGCGGCGCAGCTCGTCGATCACGGCCTCGTCGTCGTCGCCGAGAATCATGCCGACGCCCATCGACAGCTGCCGGTGGGCGAGACCGCGCGCCTCGACCGCGCTGATCTTGATGACCCCGGCGTCGATGAGCCGCTGCACCCTGGTCGCCACCGCCGACGGGGAGAGGCGCACCTCTTCGCCGAGCGCGCGGAAGCTGCGGCGGCCGTCGGTCTGCAACTGCTCGATCAGCGCCTCGTCGGTCCCGTCGAGCGTGACCCCACCGTGGTACTCCGAGACGAAGAACCCCTTGATCACGGTCGAGTAGATGATGGTGTTGATGTCGAGCACGCCGGTGATGGCGCGGATCTGGGCCAGCAGATCGTGCAGTTCGGCCATCGAGCCGACGCGGATCTCGGTCACCACGTCGTGTGCGCCGCCGACCGCTGACACCAGGACGGTCTCATCGAGGTCGCGCAGGTGCTCGGCGACGACCTCGACGGCGCCGTCGGTACGGATCGAGACGTGCGCGAGCACATGCTGCCCGAGGAAGACCGGGTCGACCGCCGCGACGACGCGCACCGTGCGGTCGTCGAGCATCGACTTCAGCCGCGCGGCCACAGCGGCTCGTGACGCCCCGACCCGCACGGAGAGAGAGCGGATGCTGGCGCGCCCGTCCTCTTGCAGCGCTCGGATTAGCTCAGCGTCGAAATCCATGCCGTCCGCCCGATTCGTCAGATTCCCGGGAACGCTCGCGGTTGCGAGCAGATCCTCAGCCTAGGCCCGGTCGTAACGCGGGGAAGACCACATTTGCATGCGCATAGAGGCAACTCTCCAGTGAATGAACCCTTCCACTGGAGTTCTGCCCTTGCCTGGCATCCGTAGCGGTCGTAGCATCCTCCGGTACCCGACATCTTCCGCAAAGGAGCGGCACACTCATGACTTCCCCCCACGCCACCGGCACGCACAGCAGGGCCCGACGCGCAGGCATCGCCGCCTTCGTCGGCACCACCATCGAGTGGTACGACTTCTACGTCTACGCGACCGCCGCCGCCCTCGTCTTCGGCCCGCTGTTCTTCCCGTCCGGTGACCGTCTCGCCGAGACCGCCGCGGCCTTCGCCACGTTCGCCGTCGCCTTCCTCGTCCGCCCACTCGGCGGCATCATCTTCGGTCACATCGGCGACAAGCTCGGCCGGCGCACCTCTCTCGTCATCACCCTGCTGCTGATGGGCGCGGCCACCGTGCTCGTCGGCTGCCTGCCGACCTACGAGAACATCGGCATCCTCGCTCCGATCCTCCTGATCCTGCTCCGCGCGATCCAGGGTCTCGCAGTCGGCGGCGAGTGGGGCGGTGCGGTGCTGATGAGCGTCGAGCACGCGCCCGAGAAGTCGAAGACCTTCTACGGGGGCTTCACGCAGCTCGGCAACCCGGCCGGCGCGCTGCTGGCCTCGGGCATCTTCGCGATCATGACCCGCTTCGGCGAGGACTTCATCATCAACGGCGGATGGCGCATCCCCTTCCTGCTGTCGATCGTGCTGGTCGGCGTCGGCTTCTGGGTCCGCTACCGCGTCGAGGAGACCCCCGTCTTCGAGGCGAAGGTCGAGGGCCGCAAGCAGTCGATGCCCCTCGCCTTCGCCCTGCGCACCAACTGGAAGCCGATCCTCCTCGGCATCGGCATCCTGCCCATCTCCACCGGCGGCTACTACCTGGCGACCACGTTCGTCACGGCCTACGCCACCGGCGAGCCGATCTCGGTCAGCGAGCAGGTCATCCTCGACGCGATGACGATCGCATCGTTCGTCGAGTTCGTCGTGACCCTGCCCGTCGCCTGGCTCGGCGACAAGTGGGGCCGCAAGAACGTCATGTACATCGGCCTCGTCACCTCGGTGCTGACCTTCGTCCCCTTCCTGTTGATCATGCCCGGCCGCGTCGAGCCGCTGATCTTCCTCTTCGCCTCGCTGGTGCGCATCGCGATGAGCGCCACGTACGCTCCCATCGCGGCACTTCTGGCGCAGATGTTCCGCCCGCAGGCGCGGTACACCTCCATCGCGCTGTCGTACGGCGTCGGCGCCGCGATCTGGGCAGGGTTCTCGCCGTGGTTCGCGACGCAGCTCATCGCGTGGACGGGCAGCATCTGGTCGGTCATCGCGATGTTCATCGGCATGGCGATCATCGCCGGTATCTGCACGCGTCTCGCGCCGCAGCATTCGGATGAGGCCCCCGTGACGGCATCCTTCGCGGCCCGCACCGACACGACGGCGAACCGGCTGCCCTGACCGGGTTCCGCCCCCTCCGCCGCCCGCCCCGACTCGCGAACAGGTCCTCATGAGAAAGCTCACCCCCTTCGACCGCTCGGCCCAGAAGGCCGCCCGAGTGCTCACCGCGCGGGCGATCCACACGGCGGATGCCGGGAACACCACGGCCACGGCGATGCTGACCGATCGCGGGCGTATCCTCGCGATCGGCAGCGTCGACCAGTGCGAGGCCGCCGCGGACCGCGCCGGCCTCGCCCCCGAACGGGTCGACCTCGGCGCTTCGGTCGTCGTGCCCGGGTTCATCGACGCGCACGCCCACCCCCTGATGTTCGGGCAGCTGATGACGTGGGTCGACTGCGGGCCGGAGAAGGCCGGCAGCATCCCGGAGATCGTGGCGCTGCTGCAGGCGGCCGCCGCCGAGACGCCCGCGGGGCGGCCGGTACGCGGTTACGGGTACGAGCAGCGCAACCTGGCTGAGAAGCGGCATCCGACCCGCTTCGAACTCGACGAGGTCGCGAGCGATCGCGAGGTGTATCTGATGAACGCCTCGGGCCACGGCGGCGTCGTCAACTCGCACACCCTGTCGGTGAACGGTGTCGACCGCGACACCCCGAACCCCGAGGGCGGCGAGTTCTTCCGCGACGCGGAGGGCGAGCTGACCGGCGAGCTGTCGGATGCCGCGTGCAACATCCTCACCGGAGTCCATGGAGTCAAGATCGGGCACCACGGCCCGAACTTCCACCTCGCCGACGAGCCAGAGGAGCATCTCCGCCAGCTGGATGCCGCGACCCAGCGGTTCCTCGCCGGCGGGGTCACCTCGATCGGCGACGCCCAGGTCACGCGCCGCGAGTTCGACATGTACCTGCGGCTCGCCGAGGCCGGGCGCCTCGAACTGCGCGTCTCGATGTACCTGCTCTCGCATCTGCTCGACGAGGCGCTCGAGATGGGTCTCGTCGGCCAGTTCGGCAACGCGCACCTCAGCTTCGCCGGCATCAAGCTCTACGCCGACGGCACGCTCGGGGGCTGGACCGCGTACTTCCCCGACGGCTACGTGGGCGACCCGTGCCGCACCGGCCAGCTGTACCACGAGCCCGCCGAGTACACGGCTCTGATCAGCAAGGCGCACGCGGCGGGCCTGCAGACGGCGACGCACGCGCAGTCGCCGACCGCGATCGAGATGGTGGTCTCGGCGATCGAGGCCGCGCTGGCGGAACGCCCGGATGCTGACGCCCGGCACCGCATCGAGCACTGCGGGCTGCCGACGCCTGAGCAGATCGAGCGGATGGCGGCCTCCGGCATCCGTCCCGTGAATCAGACGCAGCACTATTTCAACTGGGGCGAGGGCGTGGAAGAGGCGATCGGCACCCCGGGTGAGCGGTTCAACCCGCTCGGTGAGTTCGAGCGCGCGGGCGTCCCGTTCACGATCTCGTCGGATGCTCCCGTCGCCGAGCCCATCCCGCTCGAGGCCATCCAGACCGCGGTCACCCGCGTGACGCGCCGCGGGCACAAGCTCGGGCCCGACGATCTGCGGGTCTCCGCACTCGCCGCGCTGCGCGCCCACACGATCGAGGGCGCCGTGTCGATCGGTCGCGAAGACGACCTCGGCTCTCTCGAGGTCGGCAAGTACGCCGACTTCGCGGTGCTGTCGGACGACCCGCTGGCCGTTGCCGGCGAGGACATCGCGGCCATCACGGTGCGCGAGACCTGGGTCGACGGGGAGCGCCGGTACCGTGCCTGATTCTGAGGAGATCTACGCCGACACCGCCGGCCGCGCGGTCCTCGAGACCATCCGCGCCTACGGCGTGACCGCGATCTTCGGGATCCCGGGGACGCACAACTTGGAGCTGTACCGGCCGCTCGCCGATCTCGGCATCCGCGCGGTGACGAACCGCCACGAGCAGGGATCAGGTTATGGCGCCGACGGCTGGGCACAGCAGACCGGACTCCCCGGCGTGGTCATCACGACCTCCGGGCCGGGGCTGCAGAACGCGATGAGCGCGATCGGCACCGCGTTCTGCGAGTCGCGTCCGCTGATCGTGCTGTCGCCGGGCGTGCCGCTCGGGGCCGAGTTCGCCGACGTCGGCACCCTGCACGAGACGAAGGATGCCACGTCCATGGTCGGCGCGATCGCCGAGTGGTCGCGCCGGGTGCGCTCGGGTGCTGAGGCCGTCGAGGCCGTGCACGACGCCTTCACGCTCTTCCGAACCGGTCGCCCGCGGCCCGTGCATATCGAGATCCCCCTCGATGTTCTCGAAGCCCCCGCGCGTGTCCCCCTCGCGGATCGGAGCGCGCGTCCCGCGCCCGACCGCGCCGCGGGCGACCCCTCTTCTGTGGCCGAGGCCGCGCGACTGCTGTCGTCGGCCCGCCGTCCGGTGATCGTCGCCGGTGGCGGAGCGACGGATGCCGCACACGAGGTCACCGCGATCGCTGAGCGCCTGGGGGCCCCGGTGCTCACCACCCTCAACGGGAAGGGTGTCGTCGACGAGCGGCATCCGCTCTCTCTGGGATCGAACCTCCGGCTCGCGGCCGCTCGTGCTATGGCCGAAGACGCCGACGTGCTGCTCGTGATCGGGTCGAAGCTCGGTGAGGCCGAGCTGTGGGCTCCGCGGCTGGAAGCACGCGGATCGGTCGTGCGCATCGACATCTCGCCGGCGCAGCTCGACAAGAACCTGGCGGCGACCGTCGGGATCACCGGAGATGCGGCGGCCGTCGGCGATGCGCTGCTGGCGCTGCTGCCGGCTGAGCCGCGGACTCCTCGCGAGCTCGCCGCCGAGCGTGCCGCGATCGACGCGGAGACGCGGGCGACCGCACCGGATGCCGTGGCTCTCGCCGAGATGATCGCCGAGGCCCTGCCCGTCGACACGATCGTCGCGGGCGACTCCTCGCAGATCGTCTACCTGGCGCTGGGCAGCGTGCTGCGATCGCAGCATCCGCACTCCCTTCTCTACACGCCCACCTACGCGACGCTCGGCTACGGACTGCCCGCGGCGATCGGCGCGCGGGTCGCACAGGCCGAGCACCCGGTCGTCACGGTAATCGGCGACGGCGCGCTGATGTTCTGCGTGAACGAGCTCGTGACCGCCGTCGAGCAGCGCCTCGACGTCACGATCATCTGCGTCGACAACGGCGGCTACGCCGAGATCCGGCAGAACGAGGTCGACCGTGGCATGGCGCCGATCGGCGTCGACCTCGTGCAGCCAGACTGGGCGGCGCTCGCCACAGCCTTCGGCGCGACCGGGCGACGTGTCGATCGGACTGAGGACATCGCGCACAGCATCCGTGAAGCCATCGCCGACGGCGGCGTGCAGCTCGTGCACATCCCCACCGGCGCTCCCACCGGAAGACAGGACTGACCATGACCGAGAACATCGGCCCCATCGACGCCTCCGTGAATCCGCGGTATTCGGGGATCGCGACGTTCGCGCGTCTGCCGCGCATCGAAGACGTGCCGCGCGCCGACATCGCCGTCGTCGGCATCCCGTTCGACTCGGGCGTGAGCTACCGCCCGGGCACGCGCTTCGGACCCTCGCACGTGCGGGAGTCGTCGCGGCTGCTGCGTCCGTACAACCCGGCGCAGGACGTGTCGCCCTTCGCGATCGCGCAGGTGGTGGATGCCGGCGACATCCCGGTCAATCCGTTCGACCTGACCGAGGCGGTCGGCGAGGTCGAGAAGGCCGCGGTCGCTCTCGGTGAGCAGGTGCAGCGCATCGTCACGATCGGCGGCGATCACACCGTCGCGCTGCCGCTGCTGCGCGCGATCAACGCGAAGCACGGCCCGGTCGCGGTGCTGCACTTCGACGCGCACCTCGACACCTGGGACACCTACTTCGGCGCCCCGATCACACACGGCACCCCGTTCCGCCGGGCGAGCGAGGAGGGACTGATCGACCTCACCGCCAGCTGCCACGTCGGCACCCGCGGACCGCTGTACTCGAAGCAGGACCTGGTCGACGACGAGCGCCTCGGCTTCTCGATCGTGTCGAGCGAGTACATCGAGGAGCACGGCGTCGAGGCCGCGATCGCGCGGATCCTGCAGCGCATCGGCGACAAGCCCCTGTACGTCTCGATCGACATCGATGTGCTCGACCCCGCGCACGCGCCCGGCACCGGCACCCCCGAGGCCGGCGGGCTGACGAGCCGCGAGCTGCTGCGGATCCTGCGGGCGCTCGGCGCGCGGAACATCGTCGGCGCGGATGTGGTCGAGGTGTCGCCGGCCTACGACCACGCGCAGATCACCGGCATCGCGGCGAGCCACGTCGTGTACGAGCTCGTGTCGCTGCTGGCCGCTCAGGTCGCCGGGGCCGCTGACTGACCTGCCGCCCCGGCATCCGTCCTCCGGTTCCGGTCGCACTTTCTGCCGTCCCGTGGCCGCGTGAGCGGCAGCAACTGCGACCGGAGCACAGGCAGCCTGCGACGCCCCCGGCATCCGTCCCCCCACTTCTGCGGCCACCTTCATCTTCTGCGGCCAGGATCGCCCGGATCGGCCGCCGAAGTTGCGATCGGCCGCAGAAGTTGAGACCCCCTCACGCGTACGACGCGGCGAGCAGGTCGGCGAACAGCTCCTCGGCGTCGCACTCGACCCGCCGCCGCGCGAACCAGTCGCAGATGTTGACGCAGTCGCGATGCAGCAGGTCGAGCCCTTGCGGATTCGCGATGATGTCGACGATCTGCGGCAGGTCGATGACCCGCACCTGCTCCTCGTGCACGAGCAGGTTGTACGCCGACAGGTCGCCGTGCGCGAAGCCCGCCGCCGCGAACACCCGCATGATCTCGACGATCTGCGCGAAGTACTCCGCGAGTTCGACCCGGTCGCTGCGCACCTGGGCGAGCCGGGGGGCGGCCGTGCCGTCGGGGTCGCCGATGAATTCCATGAGCAGCTCGGTGCCGTTGACCTGCACCGGGTAGGGCACGGGTGCACCCAGCTCCCACATGCGGCACAGCGCTTCGAACTCGGCGAACGACCACTGCGCGGCCGCGACCTCCCGTCCGTGGCTCGACTTCTTCGCGAGGGCGCGGGTGTCGCGGGTGTTCCGGGTGCTGCGGCCCTCGGTGTACACGGCCGACCGGTGGAAGCTGCTGTGTTCGGCGGAGCGATAACGCTTCGCCGCCAGCAGCGTGCGCTGCACCGGGTCGTCGGGCACGGCGCGCTCCAAAAGGAACACATCGGCCTCCTTGCCGGTCTTGAGGATGCCGAGCTCGGTGTCGAGAGCGCCGGCCGAGGTCACGACCCACGAAGGCCAGGGCTCGGGCCCGCGTTCGGAGGGAGTGACGGCCGGCCACGTGGACCAGCGCTGGTTCTCGCCGGGTTCGACGTCGGCGAAGAAGAGTTCTGTGTCGAAAGGATCAGTCAAGGTGTGGCTCCGGAAGAGGAGGCCACACCAGGGATCAGGAGCGGGTGACCTCGAAGGGAAGGATGTCGGCGGAGAGCTCGACGAAGACGGTGTTCATGTCCTCAGCTCCTTCCGCTCGGGCCTTCCGGGGTCGTCCCGGTGCGTCGATGAGCCTAGGGTGCGCGCAGCGTTCCTGTCCAGACTTCTTTCGACTTCAGTCGCGCGCGTCTGGCGGAGTGAGACGCACGAGCACCCCGTCGCCCTCGCCGCCGATCGCGACGACCCACGAGTCCCCGGTCCAGACCGCAGCGTTCGCCCCGCAGAGGAAGGGGAGCGGATGCTGCGCCTCACCGTCGCTCAGCCACAGGGCGTCCGTGCGATACACGTCGTCGCAGTCCTCGCGCTGCGCGATCGCCTCCTGCGCCTCTGCGGACCCTCCGATCGTCACACCGCGGATGGCGGACTTCTCGGGCTCGCCGCCCCACCAGAGTGCCGTTCCGTCGGGCCGCACCGAGACGCGCGGGTGATCCGCCGACTGGGGCTCTGCGCTCAACACCGCGCCCTCGGCATCCAGCACGATCCGCTCCGACGGGGTTGCGAGGTAGATGCGCCCATCGGCGTCGGCGTCGACATCGACCGGGGGCACGCCGGGGAACGAATCAGGGGCGTCCCCGAGCGAGATCGGCGCGCTGTACAGCAGGGTTCTCGAGCCGTCGTCCAGGTCCACCCGCAGCACCTGGTAGTCGAGGTAGGCGTCGGGGGGTCGAGGCTGATAGCGCACGAGGATCGCGTCGCCCTCATGAACCGCGACGTCCCCGAACGCGAAATCGCCGAAGTCGTCGCTGCTCACCGGCGGCTCGCCGGGCAGATCGCGCCACTTCATGGTCGTCGTGTCGAGCACGGAGAGCACGGGGACACGCGTGCTCCGGGTCGCGACGAACTCGGTGTCGGACAGTGCCGCCATCGCGCCGATACCGGCGAGCGGATCACCGTCGTCGGCGCTGAACATCGCGAGCGTCTCGCCGTCACCGCCGACGTGCAACCATGACCTACCCGAACTCGCCCAGAACCCGCCCGACCCGTCGGTCGCGAGCTGGTGCATCCCGAACGCGAAGTCGGTGCGCCCGAGTGCGGTCTCGAACGGGATCGGCTCCAGCGTCCAGTCATCCGGCCCCACCTGTGGAGAGCACCCGGCGAGGAGAGCGCCGACGGCGACGAGACCGAACAGGCGCAGCATCCGTCCGCCCCTCCGACCCGATCGCATGCGTCCCACCCTGCCCGCCCTGGATGGGAAGCCGGTGAAGGCCCGCTGACATTCGTCCGGATCGTCCCGGACGAATGGTCGGATGCTGCGGACGACCGGTCGGGCGCCGGCATCCGATCTGCGCGAGGGTGGAACCATGACCACGACAGCGCCCGTTCCGACGACAGCCTCCTCTCGACCACAGCGGATGCCGTACGGCGGTCTCATCGTCATGATGATGATGAGCTTCCTGCTGGTGACGGCGGAGTTCCTCCCGAACGGCGTGCTCACCGAGATGGCGGCGTCGCTCGGCATCACTCCCGGCCAGGCCGGGCAGACGGTGACGGTCACCGCACTCGTCGGTCTGGTGGTCGCGCCGACGATCGGCCTGATGTTCCCGCGGCTCGATCGCCGCTCGCTGCTGGTCTGGATGGCGCTCGCCGCGGCCGTGTCGAACCTCATCGTCGCGATCTCGCCGAACCTCATCATCATCCTGCTCGCCCGGTTCCTGCTGGGCGCGGCGATCAGCGCCTTCTGGTCGATGTCGATCACCGTCGCCGCGCGGATCGCCGGCCCCGAGCGGCTCGGTCGCGCGGTCATGTTCACCGCCGCCGGAACCTCGCTCGCCACGGTCGCCGGGGTGCCGATCGGGGTCATGCTGAGCGAGATCATCGACTGGCGCATGGTCTTCGCCCTGGCAGGAATCGTCACCGGGCTCCTCGCGATCGTCCTCCGGGTACTGCTCCCTTCGGTCCCCGCAGCGCAGGCCTCGAGCATCCGCCTGCTGGTCGACACGATCCGCCGCCCCGGGATCAGCCTCGGGATGATCGGACACGTGCTGATCGTGCTCGGCCACTTCCTCGCCTACACCTACGTGCGGCTCGCGCTGGAGCGGATCCCGGGTGTCGACGCCTCCACGATCGTCGTGCTGCTCGCGCTCTTCGGCGCGGGAGGCCTGATCGGCAACCTGGTGATCGGACTCGTGATCGACCGGTCGTTCCGGTTCTTCGCCGTGTTCGCCCCCGTCGTGATCGCCGTGGCCGTCGCGGCGATGATCGTGCTCTCCGGCACGATCATCGGCATCGGGATCGTCGTGTTCGTCTGGGGCCTGTTCTTCGCCTCCTGGCTGATCGTCGTGAACACCTGGGTCGGGCACCGGATGCCGGACCGGCTCGAGGCGGGCGGCAGCCTGGTCGTGGTCGGGTTCCAGGCCGCGATCATGATCGCCGCGGGCGTCGGCGGATTCCTCGTCGACACCATGAGCGTCGAACTCGTCTATTCGCTCGGCGCGGCGATCCTGCTCGTCGGCGCCGCGCTGTTCGGGGCGTCGAACCGCGTCAAGGCGTGAGCACTCTTCACGCCGGGATGGGCGTGCGGTTCGCCATCCGCCACGACGACGGGGTCATGCCGGTGCGGCGGCGGAACGCGCGACTGAAGCCTTCGTCCGAGGCGTAGCCGAGCTGGCGTGAGATCTCGGACACGGAGCGACCGGCATCCAGCATCCGCTTCGCCGCATCGACCCGCACCTCGGTGACGTAGTCGGCGGGGGAGCGGCCGATGGCATGGCGGAAGCGCTCGGCGAAGGTCGAGCGGGACATGGCTCCGACGCCGGCGAGGCGTTCGACGGTCCAGTCGCGGCCGGGCTCCTCATGGATCGCCTCGACCACGCGGTCGAGGAAGGGATCGTTCGACCGCGACGGCCATCCCTGCGGTGCGCAGCCGTTCGCGGCCCAGGCCCGGATGACCGAGAGCAGGACGGTGGTCGCCATCATCCGGCAGATCAGCGGGTCGCCCTGGCGCGTGGGGCAGGTGTCGTGGTCGACCAGTCCCATGTTCTCGGCGAGTGCGGCCGCGGCGGGTTCGAGAGCGTCGAAGCCGGTGACGGTGATGAACTCCGGAAGCACCGCACGCAGCTGCGACGCGGCATCCGCCAGGACGAGATCGACGACCATGAGGCTGGTGTCGTCTTCGGCTTCGAGAGCGAAGGGTGAACCGCCCAGCATCAGGAACGCGTCGCCCGCGATGAGACGATCGCAGCGGCCCTGCGGCTCGACGATCAGCTGATGGGAGTCCGGATCGACGTCGAGGCGGCATCCGTCACCCAGCGGCGGATGCCCGTGCACGCTGCCCTCGATGAGGTACACGAGGGTGAGGGCGTCGTGAGGAATCGGCAGCAGTTCTCCCGCCGGGAGGGGCATGCGCCGCGCCACGCCGACGCGCAGATCGACGGTGCCGAGCACCTGCGAGAGCGCGTCCGCGACCACTGTCACCATGCCTTCGGCAACGTCCCCGCGCGGTCAGGTATTCCGCTTTCGAATCGCGCAACTGGTCGGTCTGTCGTCACCGGACCAACCAGTTGCGCGATTCGAAGGCGATGCCGCGCCCGGATACGCTGGGAGGACGCCACCCGAGGAGTCCCGTGTTCCGCACCCCCGACCGCCTGTTCCGAGTTCTCGCGATCGCGGAGGCGATCACCTGGACGATCCTGATCTCCGCGATCGTCGCCCGCGCCGCCGGCGCACCCGGAGTCGTCGTGACGATCGGCGGTGGCATCCACGGCTTCGTCTTCCTCGCCTACGCGGCGACGGCCGTGCTCGTCGCCCTCAACCAGCGCTGGCACGTCGGCGTCGGAGTGCTCGCGGTCGCGAGCGCCATTGTCCCCTACGCCACGATCCCGACCGAGATCTGGCTGCACCGCACCGGCCGGCTCGACGGCGCCTGGCGCCTCGAAGCGACCGACGACCCGCGGGATCGCCGCTGGTACGACCGGCTGATGCGCTGGTTCCTGCGTCGTCCCTGGGTGCTGGCCGCCCTGCTCGCCGTCGGCATCGTCGCGCTCTACGTGATCCTGCTGCTGGTCGGCCCTCCCGGCGGGAAGTGAGCCGACGCCTGGCTAGGGCGTGACGACGACGGCGTTCGCCTCGTTGACCAGGTTCATCGTCGCCTCTGCCCCGGCACCGCCGGTGCAGTCCACGATCACGTAGACCCCGACGCCGACCGTGGTGAATGCTCGTGCGGCCATCATCCAGGTGCGGTCGCCGTCCGTGCCGACCACCTGTCGGCTCTCGACCCCACCGCTGCCGCCGATCTGGTAGCTGAACTCGCCGGTGGTGGCGACCGGGGTGATCTCGGCAGTCGAGGACTGCAGCAGTACGCCGAGGATCGCGTCCGACGAGGCGCTGTCGTCTCCCTCGACCACGGGCACGTCACTGATGCGGCCCTGCCAGAACTGGGCCGTGCACGTGTCGTCGATCGTGCCGTAGGTCCATCCGCCGTTGCCGTCGTCGGGTGAGACCGTCTTCCAGGCGTCGTCGGCCAGGAAGCCGTCGCCCCACTCGATGTAGGCGCTGTCCGAGAGTTCGAGACCCTCGGCGAAGGTCAGCGTCGTCCCGTCCGTCGGTTCCTCTGCGGGCTCGTCGGTCGCCTCGGGCTCGTCTGAGGGCACGCTTCCGGTCGACTGCCCGCTCGGGATCTGCGCGTACAGGCACCCGCTGAGGGGGAGCGCGACTCCGGCCAGCACGATCGCCGCAGTGAGGCGGAGGAGCGAGGGAGCCTGCCGAGTGCGCGTCATGGCGGTCAGCCTAGCCCTGTGGCATTCTCGACGACGGTCAGAGCGCTGAGTCGAGGCGGTCCGGTGACGGTCATCCCCACTGCCTCGCATGCCTGCGGCCCCCGAAGGTGCACCGCGGCGGTGAACCCGCCGCCGGGAGCTCCTTCGTCACCGAACAGTGCCAACGTGCTCGCGCGGCCAGTCGTGTAGCCGGAGCCGTAGAAGACTCCGCCGAAGCCGTGTGATGCGAACGCGCGCGCCCATCTCTGCGTGAGCCCGTAGTCACCGGTCGTCACGAGATCACGGACGACGCCGAAGCGCTCTGCGCGACTGGAGCTCACCGCGGCGCACGTGTACTCCGCCGGGGCCGACAACGCGGACAGCGCGAAAGTCTCCGCGAACACCCGCGACACGACTCCCGTGGAGCTGACCTCGTCTCGAACCTTCTCCCTGATGGCGGTCTCCGCCCGCGTCGCCGTGCAGCAGGTGCCGCGGGGGTGAGTCAGGTTGAATCGCCCATGTGGGCTGCTGTCGAACCACCATGCACTGCGGTCGGCGCGGTGGGCACGGAACAGTGCGGTGCCAGACGTGATCGTCTTCTTCGGGAAGGAGCCGTACGACCGCGCCGGCTCCGGCGGCTGCTGCACCGCTGTCACGCCGCCCAGCTCGCCGCCGTGCGTTCGGCGTCTCGGGCGACGGCATCCACGTCGCCGGCGACCAAGCGGTCGATGTTCCGACGAGGCGGTTCGGAGGGCGCCCGAGACACGGGGGCGTTCAACCACTGCGCCCAGGTCCATGGGTCGTCGATTCCGTTCCTCAGGGCCGTGAGGACTCTCTGCATGCCGGAGACGAGGCGTCCGTCCCGCACCTGGAACGCGGGATACACGGTGTGTCCGTCCGCTGTTTCGAGCCGGAGCACGCGCAGTTCTCGTACAGCCTTCGATACGGCCTGACGTCCGACGCCGAGTTCGCGCTGCAGGGAGCCGCTCTCGTAGACGGGGCCGACGATGTCGGACCAGGGATTCACCGCCAGCGGGAGACGGTCGATGATCTGATCGGCGACGTCGCCCGGGTCGCCGAGTCGCGTCAGCTCGATGCCCTGATTCACGCGGATGATCAGGCGTGCGTGGAGCGCCTCAAGGATCCGATCGGCGGCCTGCTCCTGCTCCGGTGACCGCGTCACCGGCCGCGAGAGGCGTCGGGTCGCGATAGCGCTCATGAGTGCCTCCGGGATGTCAACTATGTCAACCATCTTCCGCTCCGGCGTCGACGTTGTCAACCATGTCAACCAGATCGTTCCTGCCCGTCGGCGAGGGCTTTCAGTGGGCTGTCGCGACGCCGATCGTGTCGTGCACGATGACCGCGGCCACTCGTGCGCCGGCGCCCGCCGCGACGATGAGCTGCTGCGGCCCGGGGGTCGCGGCGTCGCCCGCGGCGTAGAGGCCGGGGATGTCGGTGCGGCCAGAGCGGTCGGTCACCAGATGGCCGTCGTCGTCGAGGGCCGGCGCGATCCCATCGAGGAATGACAGCTCGGTCTCCCACTCCGGTCGCACGAATCCGCCGTCCACGGCGACCGTCGTGCCGTCCGCCAGCCGCACGGCCTCGAGGCGGCCGCGGTCTCCGATCAGCTCGACGATCGGATGCCGCTGCACCGCGACGCCGGCAGCGGCGAGCTCCGCCTCTTCAGCCGTGGTCACGACATCGCTGCCGTTCGTGAAGACGGTGAGCGTCTCGGTCCAGCGTCCGATCAGCCGCGCACGCGACGCGAGGTCGGCGGATTCCCCGATCAGCGCGAGCCGCCGCCCCTGCAGCTCCCAGGCGTCGCACGCCGCGCAGCTGAACAGGCTCATGCCGTAGAAGCCGCGGAGGTTCGGCACCTCGGGCAGCGTCTCGCGCAGCCCGGTGGCCAGCAGCACCGTGCGTGCGGTCACGGTCGTCTCGGGTTCGCGGCGACCGATCTCGGCTTCGAACCGCGCGCCCTCAGGCGCTGCGACTTCGGATCCGGCATCCGTCGACCGCAGCGCGGCGACCCGGACTCGCGAGCGGATCTCGACGTTCGGGTAGGCCGTGAGCTCCTCCCGGGCGAGGCGCCGCAGTTCGTGAGGCGGAACGCCGTCGCGGGTGAGGAAGCCGTGCGAGTTCAGCGTCGCCGCGTTCCGTGGGCGGTCGGCGTCGATCACGAGCACGCGCACGAGCGAGCGGCCGAGGTTGAGCGCCGCCGAGAGACCGGCCGGTCCTCCGCCGATGATGAGCACGTCATACGCACTCGACTCAGTCATGCGCACCCTCCTGTGGGGGAAGGGCGGCGACCACCGGATGGTCGAACGGGTAGACGCCGACCTTGGCGGCGCCGCCGGGCGAGCCGATCTCGGAGAAGAAGTCGACATTGGCCCTGTAATAGTCCTGCCATTCATCCGGCAGGTCGTCCTCGTAGTAGATGGCCTCGACCGGGCACACGGGCTCGCACGCCCCGCAGTCGACGCATTCGTCAGGATGGATGTAGAGGGAGCGCTCACCCTCGTAGATGCAGTCGACAGGGCACTCGTCGATGCAGGCCCTGTCCTTCACATCCACGCAGGGCAGTGCGATGACGTACGTCATCGGACGAGGGCGCCGTCGCGCGACAGCGTCTGAGAGGACACCGCCACCTGCTCGTCGCGCGGCACGACCTTGACGCGCTCCCGTGCATGCGTGTGCGTCTCGCCGAGATGCCGCTCGTGGGCGTCGAGGGCGAGCCAGCCGTCCCACGTCGTGTAGGCGGTCTCGCGCGCCTCGAGCAGGTCGAGCACGTCACCCTCCTCGACAGCAGGTTCCGCGAGCAGCCCTGCGTCGGCATCCGCCACGAGGTTCGTCACCGTCTCGAGCGCGTCGGACTTGGTGTGGCCGATGAGGCCGACCGGTCCGCGCTTGATCCACCCGGTCGCGTACAGGCCCACTTCGTCGTCGACGCGGCCGCCCTCGTTCGGCACGACGCCGCGCGCCTCGTCGAACGGGGCGCCGGCCACTCGCGTGCCGTAGTACCCGACGGCGCGGTACACCGCCTGCACGTCGTAGTCGCGGAACTCGCCGGTGCCGACGAGCCTGCCGGCGGCATCCGTCTCGGATCTCTCGACGCGGGTGCGCTCGAAGACGATGCCGTCGACCTCGCCGTCGCCGGTGATCTCGACGGGCGCGTGCCAGAAGTGCAAGTGCAGACGGCGGGATGCCGTGCCGGCAGGTCGATCCCGCCAGCTGTTGAGCGTGCGGAGCATGACCTTCAGCTGGTTGTTCGGCGCGGCGGCCGGGTCGACGCCCTCGAAATCCTCGTCGTACAGGACGATGTCGACGTCGTGCACCTCGCCGAGCTCACGAAGCTCGATCGGGGTGAACTTGATGTCGGCCGGGCCGCGGCGTCCGAACACGTGCACATCGGTCACGGCGGAGGATTCGAGCCCGGCGAGCACGTTGTCGGGCACCTCGGTCGTGCGCAGGTCGACGGCATGCTTGGCGAGCACGCGGGCGACGTCGAGCGCCACGTTGCCGTTGCCGATCACCGCGACCGACGAGGCATCGAGCGGCCAGGTGCGGGCGACATCGGGGTGGCCGTCGAACCAGGCCACGAAGTCGGCGGCGCCGTACGAGCCCGGCAGATCGACGCCGGGGATGTCGAGCGCGGCGTCGCGGATCGCTCCCGTCGCGAGGATCACCGCGTGGTACCGCTCGCGCAGCTCGTCGAGGGCGAGGTCCCGCCCGATCTCGACGTTGCCGATGAACCGGATCGTGCGGCGCTCGGCGCCCTCCCGGGGAAAAGCATCGAGCATCTCGTGCAGCGAGTTCACGATGCCCTTGATGCGGGGGTGGTCGGGCGCGACGCCGTACCGGATCAGCCCGTACGGCGCGGGAAGCGACTCGAACAGGTCGATCTCGACGTGCGCGTGCCTTTCCCCACTGGGTTCCTGGGCCCGTCGAAGGACGGCGTTCGCGAGGAGGTTGCCCGCGTAGATGCCCGCGGGGCCGGCCCCGACGATCGCGACGCGGAGGGCAGGAGGGAAGGATGTCATGACGGCCTTTCGGGGGCGCGGTTCAGCGCGAGCGAGAGAACAGGGAGGTGAGGGGACGACGAGCGGATGCCGGATCGAGCGAGTCGACCGCCTGGATGAGTCCCGTGTCGACGGCGAGGCCGGCGTCGAGGGCATCCGCCCAGTGGGGTTTGGGCGCACGAGGGGCGCTGGCGCCCTCCGACAAGCTCAGGGACCCCGACGCATGCGGACTCAGTGCCACCACGTCGCCGACCACCACGACAGCGGGCGAGCGCACCTGACGGCTCGCGGCGAGGTGAGCGATGGTGCTGAGTGTGCCGATCGTGACGCGCTCGCGCTCGCCGTAGCCGTCTTCGATGATCGCGACCGGGCAGTCGAGACCACGGCCGCCGGTGCTCAGCACATGCGCGGAATGCCCGAGAGTGTTGACTCCCATCAGCAGCACGACGGTGTGGTCGCTGCCGCCGGGCACCTGCTCGATCTGGTCGTGTCCACTGAGCACGGTGAAGGATGCCGCGATGCCGCGATGCGTGAGGGGGATGCCGGCGACCGCAGGCACCGACACCGCGCTGGTCACCCCGGCGACGACCTCGACAGGGATGCCGGCGTCTTCGCAGTACTGCTGCTCCTCGCGTCCGCGGCCGTACACGAAGGGATCGCCGCCCTTGAGTCGCACGACACGGCGGCCGGCGGACGCATGCTCCACGAGCAGCGTGTTGATGCCCTCCTGCGGCACCGGGTGGTGACCGGGGAGCTTGCCGACGTCGATGACCTCGGCAGTGATCTCCACGCCTTCGGCCGCCAGTTGGTCGAGCACGGCGCGAGCTCCGAGCCGGTCGGCGACGATGACGTCGGCCTCCTGCAGCGCGCGGAGTCCGCGGAGAGTGAGCAGGCCCGCGTCACCGGGTCCTGCGCCGACGAGCGTCACGGATCCGGTCACCGGCGTGCCGGTCATCGGTCGCCTCCCAGCGCGAGGCCGCGCGCTCGCAGCATTCGCCGTTCGAGCGGGCCGAAGAACGCGAGTTCGATCAGGATGCCGATGGCGAGGATCACGATGATGGTGCCGAGCACGCTGGCGAGGTCGGCGAGCTCGCGGGACTGATTCAGCATGGTGCCGAGCCCGAAACCCATGGTCCCGCCTCCCGTGATGATCTCCGCAGCCATGAGCGACCGCCACGAGAACGCCCAGCCCTGCTTGAGGCCGGCGACGTATCCCGGCAGCGAGGCGGGCAGGATGACGGCCGTGGCGAGCTGCCATCGGCTCGCGCCGAGCACGACTCCGACCCGGCGGAGCTGCGGCGGGACCTGGTCGATGCCGGAGAGCAGGCCGTTGACGATCGAGGGGATCGCGCCCATCAGGATCACGAAGTACGCCGTCGCGTCGGAGAGGCCGAACCAGATGATGGCGGCCGGCACCCAGGCCACGGAGGGCAGCACCATGAGACCGGAGATCAACGGTCCTGCCGCACGTCGCAGCACCGTCGACTCGGCGAGCAGCATCCCGAGCAGCGTGCCGACGGCGATCGCCACGAGGAAGCCGAGAATCCCGCGCTCGAGACTGGTGAGGACCGATTCCTGCAGACGGCCGGATTCCCAGGCGTCGCCGAGAGCTCCCAGCACCTGAAGCGGACCGGGCGCGATGTCGGGGCGGGGATCCGCGATCACGACGTAGAGCTGCCAGGCGGCGAGCAGCACGAGCAGAAGGACGATGGGCGGCAGCACCTTGGGCAGCGTGGTGCGCCAGGGCGGCGTGTGATCGGCTTCTTCGCTCTGGAGGCGGTCGAGTCCGGCGGAGAGCGTGCGGAGCTCGTCGTCCTTCGTCTCGCTGCGCTCGCTCAGGAACCGGGGGACGGATGCGGTTTCAGGAGGCATTGCGGCGGATCTCCTTCCGCAGCTCGGCGGTGATCTCGGTGGCGAGGGCGGAGACCTCGGGCGACTCGATGCGACGGCCGGTGGTGGAGGCCACCTTCCATTCGCCCACGACCCGACCTGGGCGGCTGGAGAGCAGGATCACGCGCTGGCCGAGGCGGGCCGCCTCCCGCACGTTGTGCGTGACGAACACGATGGTGCGGCCAGTGGCCCGCCACACGCGCTCGAGCTCTTCGTGCAGCAGATCGCGGGTGATGGCATCGAGCGCCGCGAACGGCTCATCCATCAGCAGCACGGGGCGATCCTGCGCGAGAGCACGGGCGAGAGCGACGCGCTGACGCATGCCCCCGGAGAGCTCGTGCGGGCGCTTGTCGCCGGCCTCTTCGAGGTTGACGGTCGCGAGCAGACGCTGGGCTTCTTCGCGGCGCTCGCCGCGAGGGATGCCGCGCAGTCGCAGTGCGAGCTCGACGTTCTTCCGCGCAGTCAGCCACGGCATCAGCGCGGACTCCTGGAACATCACCGCCGCGCCCGACGAGGGGGTCTCGATGTCTCCCGAGGTGAGGGGCTCGAGCCCGGCGATGAGGTTCAGCAGAGTGGACTTGCCGCACCCCGAGGCGCCCAGCAGGCACACGAACTCGCCGGGCGCGATGTCGAGTGACACGTCGTCGAGCACGAGAGGCCCGGCGCCGAAGCGCTTGGTGACGTGGGAGAGGCGCACCGCGGGGTCGACCGTCACGCCGGGCCTCTTCGGCGGCGTCACGCCGTCGAAGCTCGGCGTCAGCGAGGTGACGGTCACTGCGCCCTTCGACGGGCTCAGGGACCCAGCTCGTGCTGACCCCGCGGGCGCACTCATCATTCCTCCCCGAGATCGGCGGCGGAGACGGGCTCCTCGCCGTTCTTCTCGAGGAGGGCGTTCAGCGTCCGCAGGTCGAAGAGCCCGTCGATCGAGCCCTCCTTCTGCGTGCCCGCCGCGAGTCCGTCCTCGACGAGGGTCTCGAAGGTCTCCGCGTGCGGGTCGACCGTGAACGTGACGTTCTCGAGGGCGCGGGCGAGCACGTCGTCCGACAGTCGCTTGCCGGTCGCCTCCTCCAGCGCGTCGTTGATGACGGTGGGTGCCTCGCCGGCGTTCTCGTCGAGCCAGGCGACCGACGCGACGTGACCTTCGAGGAGATCCTCGACGACGTCGGGGTGCTGCTCCGCGAACTCCGCCCGCACGAGCAGCACGGTGGTCGGGAACGCCCCGTCCTTCCAGAGGTCGGCCTCATCGACGAGCACGTGCGCGCCCGCCTCGACCACGAGCCGCGACACCCAGGGCTCGGGGAGCCAGGCGCCGTCGACACCGCCCTGCTGGAACAGGGTCAGGGTCTGCGCGTTCTCGGTCGGGGTGATCGTCACGTCGCCGCCGCCCGCGGTCGACGTCTCGAATCCCTCGTCGGCCAGCCAGCTGCGCAGCGCCACATCCTGCGTGTTGCCGAGCTGCGGGGTCGCGATGTTCGCGCCTTCGAGGTCGTCCGGGCTGTCGATGCCCTCGCGCACCACGAGTGCGGCGCCGCCGGAGGTCGCCCCGGCGATGATGTGCGCCGACTCGCCCCCCGACTGGATGAACGTGTTGATCGACGGGTTGGGTCCGATGTAGGTCGCGTCGATCGCTCCGGCCGACAGCGCCTCGATCGCGGCAGGGCCGGCGTTGAACACCTCGGTCTTCAGCTCGACGTCGCCGAGAGCGTCGGTGAACAGGCCCTCCGAGAGGCCGACGAGCGCCGGTGCGTGCGTGACGTTCGCGAAGTGGCCCAGGCGCACCTCGGCCGGAGCATCGTTCTCGCCCTTCGCGGCGTCGCCCGTGGCAGATGCCGAGGCGCAGCCGGCCAGCATCATCGCAGCGAGTCCCAGGGCAGTGCACTTCGACGCGCGCGCGCTTCGTGCGGGCTTGCTCAGTAACCGTGTCGTGGTGGTGCGGGTGATCTTCACGGTTTCGCCTCCTCAGCGGTCGGTGGTGCAGGGTTTCGGTGTTGCAGGTCAGGTGAGTGCAGGTCTCAGTGTTCGTCGATCACGGTCGCCGCGGCCAGCGTCGCGCCGTCGGCGGGGTGGATCAGCAGCAGTGATCCGCCGGAGCGGTCGCGCGCGTACGGCTCGAGCGGCAGCTCGGCGGCGAAACGAAGGCGTACGCGGCCGATCTCGTTCGCGGCGAGGGACTGCGCGTCCTCCAGCGCGAGCGTCTCGAGATCGCGGCGCGACAGGACCTCGGCGACGAGTGCCTGCACCGTGGCGGTGCCGTGCTTGACGAGGACCCGTGTGCCGGGTGCGACGGGCCGCGAATCCAGCTGGAACAGCTCGACCACGGCCTCGCGCGTCCCCGCCGGTGCCGTCCCGCTCGCGGCGATCACGGCGCCGCGGGCGGCGTCGAGCTCGTCGGCGAGGGTCAGTGTCACGGACTGCGGGGCTGTCGCGGCATCCGCCGGCTCGCCCGCCACATGGATGCCGGTGACCGTCGTCTCATGCCCGCCCGGGAACACCTCGACGCGGTCCCCGACCTGCACGACGCCCGAGGCGATGCGCCCCGCGAAGCCACGGAAGTCGCGGTACAGCTCGGCGTCGGCCTCGCTGATCTCGGGGGAGAGGCCGCCCTGCGGGCGCAGCACGAGCTGCACCGGGAGTCGGAAAGCGGATGCCGCGGCATCCGCCTCGTCCTGACGCGGAAGCTCTTCGAGCAGTTCGATCAGCGTCGGCCCGGTGTACCAGGGCGTGCGCGCGGAGCGATCCACGATGTTGTCGCCCTCGAGCGCCGACACCGGCAGCACGTGGATGCCGGTGAGGCCCAACTGCTCGGCCACCCGAGCCGCCTCGAGCTCGATCTCGACGAAGCGCTCCTCGTCGTGGTCGATCAGGTCGATCTTGTTCACGGCGATGATCACGTGCGCGACCCGCAAGAGCGAGACGACGGCGAGGTGGCGGCGCGTCTGCTCCAGGATGCCCTTTCGGGCGTCGACCAGCACGATCACGGCGTCGGCGGTGGCGGAGCCGGTGACCATGTTCCGGGTGTACTGCACATGGCCGGGGCAGTCGGCGAGGATGAAGCTGCGACGGGGTGTGGCGAAGTAGCGGTAGGCGACGTCGATCGTGATTCCCTGCTCGCGCTCGGCCCGCAGGCCGTCGGTGAGGAGGGCGAAATCGAACTCGCCGTGCGCGAAGCCGCGACGCCGGGAGGTCTCCGCGACCTGCTCGAGCTGGTCGGCCAGGATCGCCTTCGCGTCATGCAGCAGGCGTCCGACGAGGGTCGACTTGCCGTCGTCGACGGACCCGGCAGTGGCGAAGCGGAACAGCGTCGTCTCGGTGAGCACGTCACTCATCAGAAGTACCCGTCCTTCTTGCGGTCTTCCATGGCGGCCTCGCTGATGCGGTCGTCAGCGCGGGTGGCGCCGCGCTCGGTGAGCGTGGAGCGGGCGACCTCGGCGACGACGGATGCCGTGTCGGCGGCATCCGATTCCACCGCTCCCGTGCAGCTCATGTCGCCGACCGTGCGGTAGCGCACGACCCGTCGTTCGGTCTGCTCGCCTTCGCGGGGCTGGGAGTGCTCGCCGATCGCCCACCACATGCCGTCGCGGCGGAAGACCTCACGCTCGGCGGCGTAGTAGAGCGGCGGGAGAGCGATGTTCTCGCGCTCGATGTAGCGCCAGACGTCGAGCTCGGTCCAGTTCGAGATCGGGAAGGCGCGCACGTGCTGACCGGGGAGGTGCCGGCCGTTGTAGAGGCTCCAGAGCTCCGGGCGCTGATTGCGCGGGTCCCATTGCCCGAACTCGTCGCGCAGTGAGATGATCCGCTCCTTGGCGCGCGCCTTGTCTTCGTCGCGGCGCGCTCCGCCGAACACGGCGTCGTGCTTACCGGCCGAGATGGCGTCGAGCAGGGGCTGCGTCTGCAGGGGGTTGCGGGTGCCGTCGGGGCGCTCAGCGAGGCGGCCGTCATCGATGTAGTCCTGAACGCGGGCCACCTCGAGACGGATGCCGAGCCGAGCCACCGTCTCATCGCGGAAGGCGATCACCTCGGGGAAGTTGTGACCGGTGTCGACGTGCAGCACCGGGAAGGGAACGCGGCCGGGGGCGAAGGCCTTGGCGGCGAGGTGCAGGACGACGACCGAGTCCTTGCCGCCGGAGAACAGCAGCACAGGACGCTCGAACTCCGCCACCACCTCGCGGATGATGTGGATGCCCTCCGCTTCGAGAAGGTCGAGCGCGGAAAGGGTGCTGGTCGTTGACGTTTCGTCTCGCTTCGCTCGCTCAACGACCGGGAAAACGCCCCCAGCTTGAATACTCATAGGTGCAACCCGCATTCGGTCTTGGACAGTCCGGCCCACCGGCCGGAACGAGGATCTTCGCCCGCGGCGACGGGCTTCGTGCACGGCGCGCAGCCGATCGACGGGTAGCCGTTGGCGATGAGTGGGTTCACCGGCACCTCGTTCACGGTGGCGTAGTCGATGAGGTCGTCGAAGCTCCACGCCGCGACGGGGTTCACCTTCACGAGCCCGTTGCGCTCGTCCCAGACGATCAGCGGAGTGTCGGCTCGGGTCGGCGCCTCCTCGCGGCGGACGCCGGTGAACCACAGCTCGTACTCGGCGAGGGACCGCTGAAGCGGCTCGACCTTGCGGAGGGCGCAGCACAGGCCGGGGTCGCGGGCGAAGAGGTCTGCGCCGTGCGCGGCATCCTGCTCGCGCACGGACTGCAGCGGCTTGACGTCGACGATGCGGACGTCGAGCTCGCGCTCGACCTCGTTGCGGGTGACGGTGGTCTCGGCGAAGTGGTACCCGGTGTCGAGGAACAGCACATCGACGCCGGGAAGGCTCTGAGCGACCAGGTGCGGCAGCGCGGCATCCGCCATCGAGCACGCGACGGTCGCCTGGGCGACGGCGAAGTTCTCGGCGACCCACGAGACGACCTCGGCCGGACTCGCCTCATCTGCCTCTCTGCTGCGCAGTTCGCGAGCGCCGCGTTCGGCGAGAGCGCGCAGCTCGTCCACGGAGCGACGCGCGGGACGTCCCTTCGACAGGCTCAGGGACCCAGCGGAGATAGGGCTCATTGCAGCGCCTCTTCCTCGGCACGGTGCGCCCAGACGGCGAACGTCTCGGCGTCCTCGCGGTCGGCGAGGTAGCGGCGGATGACCCGCTCGGCGTAGTCGGCGATGCCGTCGGCCTCGACCTTCAGGCCGCGCACCGTGCGACCGAGGCCCGCCTCCTCGCGGTCCTGGCTGGCGAGACCGCCGCCGAGGTGCACCTGGTAGCCGGGTACCTGCTCGCCCGCGGCATTCGTGATCAGCTGCCCCTTGAGTCCGATGTCGGCGACCTGGATGCGGGCGCACGAGTTCGGGCATCCGTTCACGTGGATCGTGACCGGGCGGCCGATCTCGGGCTCGAGCTCGCCGAGGCGCTCCTCGAGCTGGCGCACGGCATCGGCCGCGTTGACCTTGGTCTCGACGATCGCGAGCTTGCAGTACTCGATGCCGGTGCAGGCGATCGTGCCGCGCCGGAAGAGGCTCGGGCGGGCGGCCAGGCCGATCCGATCGAGCCCCTCGACGAGGGAGTTCACGCGGTCCTCGGCGACGTCGAGCACCAGCAGCTTCTGGTACGGCGTGGTGCGCACGCGCTCCGAGCCGTGGGCCTCGGCGAGGTCGGCGAGCCCGGTCAGGATCGTGCCGGAGACGCGCCCGACGACGGCCGCCGCTCCGACGTAGAACCGGCCGTCCTTCTGGCGGTGCACGCCGACGTGATCGCCCTGGCCGAGCGGCTTGGGCGCCGGAGGGCCGTCGGGGAGCGGGCTGCCGAGGTACTCGGTCTCGAGCACTTCGCGGAACCGCTCGGGGCCCCAGTCGGCGAGCAAGAACTTCAGGCGGGCCTTGTTGCGCAGGCGGCGGTACCCGTAGTCGCGGAAGATCTGGATCACGCCGTGCCAGACCTCGGAGACGCGTTCGGGGGCGACGAACGCGCCGAGTCGCTCGCCCAGCCGGGGAACCGTCGACAGGGCCCCGCCGACCCAGAGGTCGTAGCCGATCCCGTGCTCCGGATGCTCGACGGCCACGAAGGCGACGTCGTTGATCTCGTGCACGACGTCCTGGCTGGGGTGGCCGGTCATGGCCGACTTGAACTTGCGCGGAAGGTTGGCGAGCGTGTCGTCGCCGATGAACCGGTCGGTGATCTCGCGGATCTGCGGCGTCGGGTCGATGAGCTCGTCCGCCGCGATGCCGGCGACCGGAGAGCCGAGCACCACGCGCGGCACGTCGCCGCAGGCCTCGGTCGTGCTGAGTCCGACCGCTTCGAGGCGGCGCCAGATCTCGGGCATATCCTCGACCTGCACCCAGTGCAGCTGGATGTTCTGGCGGTCGGTGAGGTCGGCGGTGTCACGGCCGAACTCGGTCGAGATCTCGCCGATCACGCGCAGCTGCTGCGTGGTGAGCTGGCCGCCGTCGATGCGCACGCGCAGCATGAAGTACTCGTCCTCGAGCTCATGCGGCTCGAGCTGTGCCGTGCGGCCGCCGTCGATGCCGGGCTTGCGCTGCGTGTAGAGGCCCCACCAGCGGAAGCGTCCGTGCAGGTCGGTCGGGTCGATCGAGGCGAAACCACCCTTCGCGTAGATCGTCTCGATGCGCTCGCGCACGTTGAGCCCGTCGTCGGCGAGCTTGAATTCCTCGTTGGCGTTCAGGGGCTCCCGCCCGTCGACCAGCCACTGCCCGTGGGGCTTGGTGGGTGTCCGCGCGGTGCGCGTGCGGGCACCACGGATCGGCGTCGGCTGCTCGATGGTCATGTCCTGCTCCCTGGATGGCTTCGCCTCAAGGTAGGAGCTTGGACCCGGTGCAAGAACCTCGATGACACAGGACGTCAGCGGGCGTCACGCGGCGACACACGCTCACCGGAATATTGACTTTCCCGCGAGAGGTCGGTGCGTGTCAGGCCAGTGCGAGTCAGGGGAGCAGCGCGGACGTCTCCTCGTAGCGCGACACCACGATGTCGACCAGCATCTCGGGCACTGCGCCGCCGTCGAGCAGCGGGAGAGCGAGGCGGCGGCCGGCGGCCTGCCGCTCCGCGAGGTCGAAGAAGTACCCCCGGGCAAGGAGGTACGTCGCGACGTCGGCATCCGGATGCTCCGTCAGCGCCGTCGGAAGATCGGGCTCGCGCGCCGCCAGATACGCCAGCTCGACCGGGCGGCCGAGATGCTCGCGCAGCACGGCGGCCATGCCCTCGGCATCCGTCAGCGAGCGCGGATCGCGTGATCCTGCGACCGTCAGGATCACCGGCAGAGCGGATGCCGGGGGCAGCCGCTCCGCGAGCACGGCGGCGAGCCGCGGGTCGGGGCCGAGCGGGGCGGCGACGACGGCATCCGCTCTGTTCTTCACCATGCCGTGCAGGTCATGATGCACGTGGAATCCGCTCGAGAGCAGCAAGGGGACCACGACGACGGGACCGTCGACGGCGGCGAGGGCGTCGACCGCCTCGGGTTCCTGCACGTCGACGAAGGCGGCTCGTACCTCGACGTCGGGAAGCCGCGCGGCGACCGCCTCGACGAGTCCCGCGATCGCGGAGGCGCCGGCGGTGTCGTTCGTGCCGTGCGAGACGGCGAGCAGGGTGGGGCGTGCCATGCGGCCAGCCTAGGAGGTGCGTATGACGGAGATGTTTCGACGGCGGATGACTCGCACGAGGGAGAGCATGACGTTCTGTGTCGGCGCGGTCGCGAGCGCGGGAGCGATGTCACTAGCGTGCTCAAGCGGCCACTCGGCCGCATCGCCTCCCGCACATCCGAGGATCTCTCCCATGCATTCATCCCGACCACGGCGCGTCGGCGCGCTCGTCATCACGGCCGGTCTGGCCGCAGGTCTCAGCGCCTGCGCCATCTCCGACGGCTCCTCCGGCGGCGGAGGAACCGATGACGACCGGACTCTGACCTTCTGGAGCTACTACCAGGGCACTCAGGCCGACTGGCTCGCAGCGCAGGTCGAGGAATTCGAGAAGAACAACCCGGACGTCACGGTCGACATCGTCGAGACCGTCGGCGATCAGCAGGACCAGAAGCTCCTCGCATCGGTCGCGACGGGCGACACCCCCGACCTGTTCATCAACAACATCGTCGTCGACTACCCGACGCTCGTGGCCGGAGGCGTGACGGCCGATCTCACGGAGTACTGGAACGACTTCGCCGACAAGGATCAGTTCTCGGCGTCGGCCACCTGGACCACCGATGACAAGGTGTACAACCTGCTGCCGTTCACGAACCTGATCGGGCTGTACTACAACCAGGACATCCTGTCGGAGGTGGGCATCGACGCCCCGCCGACCACGCTCGACGAGCTGCAGACGGCCCTCGAGGCGGTCAAGGCGCACGGCACCTACCAAGGCATCGCCCTCTCGGGTGCGCCGACGGTCGAGGGCGCATGGCTGTTCGCCCCGCAGCTGCTGGGCCTCGGCATCGACTACTGCAGCTTCGAAGGCCCAGAGGTGGATGCCGCGTTCGACCGCGCCGAGACGTGGGCGAAAGACGGCTACACGCCGCAGGCCACCGCCACCTGGGACCAGAACGACTCCTGGCAGCAGTTCGCCACCGGCGAGTACGCCTTCGGGATCAACGGCAACTGGCAGCTCGGCAACGCCGCGGAGGCGGAGTTCGAGTGGGGCACGACGCAGTACCCGGCCCCGGGCGGCGGCGAGAGCGTGGTCTACCCCGGTGGCGAGGGCTTCGGCATCGGCGCGACCTCAGACAAGAAGGACCTCGCCTGGAAGTTCATCGAAGAGGCCGTGCTGACCGCGGATGCCGGTGAATCGATCTTCACCATCGCCGGATCCATCCCGGTGCGCGCCGACGTCGCCGAGCTCCCCGCCATCAAGGAGAACGCGCAGGTGCAGCCTTTCGTCGCCGCAGCGCAGACCTCGGGGTCGTGGCCGAAGAACGAGAACACCGCCAACATCCAGAAGGCGCTCGGTGAGGCCGTCTCGAGTGTGATCTCCGGGCAGACGGCGGCGGCGGATGCCAGTGCTGCGGCGATAGCCGACATCAAGGCAGCGATCGAGGACGGCGGCGGCGGCTGCTCGTGAGCTCGACCGTCGGAGCTATGAAAGCGGGGCGCCCGACCGGGCGTCCCGCCTTCGCGCGTGCCGTCGCCCGCACTCCGATCTGGTTCCTGGTACCCGCGATCGGACTGCTCGCGGGCTTCGCGGTCTACCCGCTGATCGTGCTGGTGCGGATGTCCCTCAGCGACGTCGGACCGAGCAACATCGTCGGCGAGTGGTCGTTCATCGGCTTCGACAACTTCGTCGAGGTGCTCGCCGACGACGAGATCTGGCTCGCGCTGGCGCGCACGATCGGTGTGGCGGCGGTGCTGCTCGCCTCCAACTTCATCTTCGGGTTCGTCGGGGCGTCGATCCTCTCGATCGGCGGTCGCGTCACAGAGACCGTCCTCGCGGTCATGGTGTTCGTCTGGGCGCTGCCGCCGATCGTCTCGGGCAGCGCCTTCACATTCCTCCTCGACGACACGGGCCCGATCAACAGCGCGTTGGATGCCGTCGGCATCCCTCCCGTGGCCTGGCTCAGCTCGCCCGATCTCGCGCTGTGGTCGGTCACCGGCATCATCGCGTGGGCGGCTCTGCCGTTCTCGGTGCTCGTGATCCGCGGGGCTCTGCTCGCCGTGCCGCACGATCTCCTCGAGGCGGCCGCCCTGGACGGTGCCGGGTACTGGCGCACACAGCTGCGGATCGTCCTGCCGCAGCTGCGCCCGACCCTCGGCATCCTCGCGATCCTCACGGTGCTCTACGCGTTCAAGAGCTTCGACTTCTTCTACGTCACGACCCAGGGCGGTCCGGGGACCACGACGAACACGCTGCCGGTGCTGGCCTACAACACGGCGTTCTCCGGTTTCGAGATGAGCACCGGCGCCACCATCGCGTTGGTGTCGATGCTCGCCGTCGCGATCTTCGCGGTGCCGTACATCCGCGCCGTCCGCAGGGAGGAGCAGCCGTGATCAGCCGTCCTCTCCGCACGACCTTCCGTGTACTCGCCGTCGTGCTCGGCCTTGTGTACGTGCTGCCACTGCTGTGGATCGTGCTGACCTCCTTCAAGACGAAGCAGCAGGTGCTGACCGACCCGAACGGTGTCGTCTTCACGCCGACCCTCGACACGTACGCCGACGTCATCGGCGACGGAGTCGGCGCGATCCTGACCTCGGTGCAGATAGCGGTGGCGGTCACTGCAGTCACCCTGCTCATCGCGGTCCCGGCGGCCGCAGCGCTCGCCCGCCGCGTCTCGGTCGGCTGGAACCGGGTGATCACGGTGTTCCTCGCGGCTCTGCTCGTCCTGCAGATGGTGCCGCAGCCGATGACGGTGATCCCGCTGTACAGCGTGCTCGCCTCATGGAAGCTGCTCGGAAGTCTCGGCGGTCTGATCGTCGCCGACATCGCCCTGCTTCTCCCGTTCGCGATCATGCTGCTGCGGCCCTTCGCGCTCGCCATCCCGACTGCGCTCTACGAGGCGGCGGAACTCGACGGCGCGGGGCGCTGGCGCACCTTCCGCTCGGTCACCGTGCCCCTGCTCGTCAACGGCATCCTGACCGTAGTTTGCATCGTCTTCATCTCTGCGTGGGGCGAGTTCGTCTACGCGATCAACTTCCTGCCGCAGGGCGTCGTGCTGCCCGTCAGCGGTCTGTTGGCGCAGCAGAACTCGACGTACTCCGCGGAGTGGAACAGCCTGATGGCGCTGGCCGTGATCACCTCGCTTCCGCTCCTCCTGCTCTTCGTCGTCTCGCAGCGACGTCTGATCGCCGGGCTGTCGCTCGGCGCCGTGAAATGAGAGAACATGCCTGACCTGTCCCCGGAACTCCTTCGACGTCTGCGCGACGGTGCGGCAGAACGCGACCGCGACCGGCAGCTGCCGCGCGCCGAGGTGCGCGAGCTGCTGGATGCCGGGTTCGGCAGTGCGCGGGTTCCCGTCGAGCACGGCGGGGAGGGCGTGGATCTGGCCACTCTGTTCGCCCGGATCATCGATCTCGCCGCGGCGGATTCGAACGTGGCCCATGTCTTCCGTGGTCACCTCGCGGTGATCGAGATGCAGAACTTCGAACCGGATGCCGCGCGGCGCGAGGCCTGGTACGCGAGGGCGCTCGCGGGCGATCTCGTCGGCAACGCGCAGTCGGAGCAGACGGCGACCTCGGACCTCGCGACCACCCTGACGTCAGTGGACGGCGAGCTTCGACTGAACGGACGCAAGTACTACACGACCGGCAGCATCTACGCCGACTGGATCGACCTGTCCGCTCGCTACCGCGACGAGGACTACCAGGTGATCGTGTCGACACGCACGCCGGGCGTCGAGTCGATCGACGACTGGGCCGGGTTCGGCCAGCGCCTCACCGGCAGCGGCACGACCACCTTCACCGATGTCGTGGTCGACCCCGAGCTGGTGCGGCCCTACGCGCTCGACCTCGACGGGTTCCGGCATCCGTACCTCATGGGTTTCTTCCAGCTGGTGCTGCTCGCGGTCGTCGCCGGCGTCGGACGCGCGGCCGTCGACGACGCGGTCGCGTTCGTGCAGCCTCGGCGCCGCATCTTCGGCTACGGCGGAGAGGCGTTCCCGCGCGAGGATCCGCTCGTGCAGACGGTGGTCGGCACGCTGTCTTCGGCGGCGTTCGCCGCCCGGGCCACGGTCCTCGAGGCGGGACGGTCGCTGGATGCCGCGCTCGCGGGATACCGTGCCGGCGAGCCGGACGCCGACGCGTTCACGCAGGCGCAGTTCGACGTGTACCGTGCGCAGCAGACCGTCCTGCCGACGGTGATCGACGCGACGGCGGAGCTGTTCGAGGTCGGCGGCGCCTCGTCGGTCGACACCGGACGAGGGCTCGACCGGCACTGGCGCAACGCGCGAACCATCGCGACGCACAACCCGTCGGTGCAGCGGCGACGCGCGATCGGCGACTGGGAGCTGAACGCCGCGATACCGCTGTTCAACCAGCCGCAGGCCTCGATGTCGTCGACGAAGGAGTCCGCGAAGTGACCAAGCAGCTCATCGTCAACCTTTTCGAGATGGCGACCCCCGGCCACATCACGCACGGTCTGTGGCGCCAGCCCGACAACCAGCGCGAACGGTACGCCGACATCTCCTACTGGATCGAGCTCGCGCAGGTCGCCGAGGCCGCGGGCTTCGACGCGATCTTCCTCGCCGATGTGGTCGGAGCATACGACGTGTACGACGACAGCTTCGAGCCGGCGCTCGAGCGCGGCCTGCAGATCCCGAACATCGACCCGCTGCTGCTGGTCGCCGCGATGGCGGCCGTCACCGAGCACGTCGGCTTCGGCGTGACCTTCTCGACCACGTACGAGCCGCCCTTCGCGTTCGCCCGGCGGATGGCGACGCTCGACCACCTCACCCGCGGGCGCGTGGGCTGGAACATCGTCACTTCGTACCTGCCGAACGCCGCGCGCAACTTCGGCCTCGACGACCAGATCCCGCATGACACCCGCTACGAGATCGCGGCGGAGTACATCGACGTCCTCTACAAGCTGTGGGAAGGGTCGTGGGACGACGACGCGGTTCTCGCCGACAAGGAAGGCGGTGCGTACAGCCGAGTCGGCGCCGTGCGCCCGATCGATCATGTGGGCGAGCACTTCCGGGTGGCGGGCCCGCATCTGTCGGAGCCCTCGCTGCAGCGCGTGCCGCTGCTGTTCCAGGCATCCGCCTCGAAGGCAGGGATCGCGTTCGCGGCGAGGAACGCCGAGGTGCTGTTCACGGCGGACCGCCCGCCCGGGGCCCTCGAGCGCAACATCGCGGCGATCCGCGACGAGAGCGTGCGGCAGGGCCGCCGACCGGAGGACACGCGGTACGTCGTGATGGCCACGGTGATCGTCGCTCCGACCGAGGAGGAGGCGCGGGCGAAGCTCGAGGCGTACCGCTCGTACCGCGACCCCGAGGGGGCGTTCATCCACATGAGTGTGCCGTTCCACCCGCTGCAGCATCCGTCCGACATCACGGTGCGGGAAGCGCTCGAGCGCGAGGCGCGGCAGGACGTGATCGACGCCGGAGCGCTGCCCTTGCACCTGACGGTCGGGCAGTTCGCCGGCGCCGTCGATGAAGCCTGGGACTCCCGGTTCTTCGCCGTCGGCACCCCCGAGCAGGTCGCCGACACGATCGAGCGGTGGCTCGACGAGGATGGCATCGACGGCATCAACCTGCGCCAGTACCACTCGTTCGACACCGCGAAGGACTTCGGTGCGCTCGTGGTGCCGGAGCTTCGTCGTCGGGGGCGGATGCGGGAGGCGTACGTGCCCGGCGAGACGCTGCGAGAGCGGATCTTCGGCGAGGGACCGCGCCTGCCGGAGCGGCATCCGGCGGCGCGGTATCGCGGGGGTGCGAACCTCTAGAACTCTCGGTCCGGTCAGGTGCGCCGGACGGGCTGCTGCAGCTCGGTGACCCAGTCGGACTGGTCTTCCGAGATCGCACGCACGTACAGCTCTCTGCAGGGTCCGGCCAGCTCCAGGCTGCGGGCGATGGTCTCGTTGTGGATGGCCTGCCAGCTCTCCGCGATGCGCTCCATCGATCCGAGATGGATGCCGCAGACAGCGGCCTCGGCGGCGGGGAGCTCGATGATCTCGAAGCCCTCCCGTGCCGGTCCGCTGTACTCGTAGCCGACGACCACCTCCAGCCCGTCGTCGATCGACGCGTACTGCGCGATCGGCGTGGTGAGCGAACCGGGCTCGTCGCCGATGATCTCGGCGACGGCGTCGAACGCGGGGCCCACGACTCCGGCCACCTCCGGCTGATCCGCGACAACGTGACGCGTGGCCGCGAGGCGGACGGCGGGGAGCGGCTTCTCGATGATCTCGATCTGGGACATGTGATTCTCCTTTTCGATGAGGTGGAGCCGCCGTTCCACGTCGACGAGTCGGCCTGCGGCGATCCGATGCTCCTGCTCCACCTCGGCACGCCGGATCTTCAGCAGCGCGGCGATGCGGTCGGCATCGACACCCTGTTCGAGGATCGAGGAGATGTCGTCGAGACCGAAGCCGAGCTGACGCAGGGCGACGATCCGGTGAAGACGCTCCAGTTGCTGAGGGTCGTACGAGCGGTAACCGCTGAACTCGTCCACGTGAGCAGGCACGAGCAGGCCGGCGGTGTCCCAATGCCGCAGCATCCGGTGGGTCACCTGGCCGATCTGCGCGAATGCTCCGATGGATAACATGTCTCAGTTCTCCCACCTGCCACAGTGTCAGGGTCAAGTATCCGGCCTGTCGGATGTGCGCCGATGATCTCCGCGCTACCGTCGACGGGTGGACGAAGAGGTGCTGGCCGGCGGGAATGCGAGCGGGATCGTGGTGCGTGTCGGCGACACGGTGCGGAAGTCGTGGTCGGATGCAACGCCCAGCGTGCACGATCTGGTGGCCGCTCTCCTTGCGGAGGGCGTCGAGGCGCCGGAGCCGCGCGGGCGAGACGAGCAGGGGCGACAGGTCGTCGAGTTCGTGCCCGGAAGTCTGGCGATCGACCTGCCTCGCCTGACCGCGGACGAGTTCCGACGGGTCGGGTCGATGATCCGCAGGATCCACGACGCCAGCGCCGGTTACGTGCCGGCGGCCGACGCCGTGTGGCGGACCGCGATCCCGGCCCCCGGTGCCGACCTCGTCTGCCACAACGACCTCGCGCCGTGGAATCTCGTGATCGGGGAGAGGTGGGTCTTCATCGATGGGGATGCCGCCGCCCCCAGCACCCGGCTCTGGGATCTGGCGTACGCGGCTCAGTCGTTCACGCTGTCCGATGTCGAGCGCGCGCCGGAAGACGCCGCCCGCGACCTTGCGGCGTTGGACGACGGGTACGAGGCGGATCGCGGCACCCGCGTCGCCCTGCCGACGGCGATGGAAGAGCGGACGGCGGCGGTGCTGGCGCTCTTGGAGGACGCCCGGGCGACGGGGGAGGAGCCCTGGGCATCGATGCACGCTGACGGTCACGGGGAGCTCTGGGCGCGGGCGCTGAGGTATGTGGGGGAGCATCGTGAGGTGTGGGTTCGGGCGCTGGTCGGCTCTTGACCGGGGTGCGCCTTGGGGTCGTCGTGATCGGATTCGCGAGCGTATTCCGGTATCTTGGTTTAGCCCTCTGATCTGGAATTTGAATGTCGGTGGCCCCTGGTTCACTGAAGGTATGACAGCACTGGCGGAGGCGACTGCAGAGCAGGTGAAGGCGCTGAGTTCGGCGACCGACATGCTCGTCGAGCTCGAGCGCACGATCAGCAGCCTCCAGGCCGCGCGCGACGGCGTTCTGGCGATCGGATCCCGGTTGGCGCTGCAGGTGGCCGACGGGCACGAGCATCCCGACTTCGGTGAACTCGCGGCGCGCACGGTCGCTTCCGAGATGGCCGCGGCCCTGCGGGTCAGCGACCGCACGGTGCAGGCGCGGATGGCGGATGCGGTGTGGCGGGTGGAGCGGTTCCCGCTTGTCTGGGCAGCGCAAGGGTCAGGTCGCATCAGCGCCACCCACGCCCGGGCGATCTGCGATGCCGCCGAGCATCTGGAAGACCCCACCGACCGTGATGCGTACTCCGCCGAGATGGTCGCGTTCGCCGAATCGGAATCTCCGAACCGGGTGTCCCGGCACGGCCGGCGCGTGGCGGAGCGATTTCAGCCTCGGTCGATCGATGAGCGACATGCGGATGCTCGGGAGAAGCGGTCCGTGTGGGTGAAAGACGTCGGCGACGGGATGACGCAGCTCGGGCTGCTCGGCCCATCGGCCCTCGTGCATGGTGTCTTCGAGCGGCTCACTGCGATGGCGAAGTCGGTCCAGTCCCAGGAATCTGGCTCAAATTCGGATTCGGATTCGGATTCTGTGCAGGAGCAGTCGATTCGTGCAGCCGACTCGCGGACCCTGAATCAGATTCGCGCCGATATCGCCCTAGATCTCCTTCTCTCCGGCGCCCCGGCAGGGCACGACACCCCGGACGGGCTGCTCGCCGCGATCACCGCCTCGGTCTCCGTCACCGTTCCGGTCACCTCGTTGATGGGTCGCGGCACAGCCCCGGCCGAGCTGAACGGCCGCACCCCGATGGACCTGGCCACCGCCCGCAGACTGGCGGGTGCGGCATCCGGATGGGATCGCATCCTCACGCACCCGATCACCGGCGCACTGCTCGCGGTCGACAGGTACCGGCCCAGTTCCGAATTGAAACGACATCTGAGGGCCAGGGATCAGCGCTGCCGCTTCCCCACCTGCGGTCACCCCGCCACCCACAGTGACATCGATCATCATCACGACGCCGCGCTCGGCGGCACGACTACCGAGAACAACCTCGGGCATCTCTGCCGAAGGCACCACGTGCTCAAGCACCACTCGTCCTGGCAGGTCGAGCCCCTCGGCGACGGCGTCTACGCCTGGACCAGCCCCACCGGCCGCACCTACATCGACAAGCCCCCGCCCCAGAACACCGTCACCTTCACCGAAGACGATTCGAGTCCGCCGTTCTGAAATGGCTTGCTCTGAGATGCCGAGCCGCGCGCTATTCGTCGATCGAGATGAAGTTCTTCGACAGGATATCCTGGGCGACCGGGCCCACCGGCTCGCCCTCGCACGTCACGACGACCCAGACCGAGTAGTCGGCCTGGACGAAGGCCCGCGCGGCCATGAGGTATCCCAGATCGTTGAACGTGTAGCTGAACTGGCGATGCTCGACCGCGGCGTCGTCCTGTCCGTACCTCCGGAACACGCCGTCCTCGACCCATTCCGCTCCGAGGAAGTCGCTGCCCGCCTGGTACTCGAGGAGCGCATCGGTCGCCTCTCGGTCATCCATCCCGGCGGCGTCGCCGAGAACGCCGCCGCGGAATGACGCGGTACACGCCCCGCTCGCACTCACATACGCCCATCGACCCGGCTGATCGGAGGGCACGCTCGTCCAGCCCGGGTCGGCCACGAGTCCGTCACCCCAGCTGACATCGGAGCGATCGGTCAGCGTCGTGCCGTCGTCGAAGGCGAAGACATCCGGCGCTGTCGGCGTCGGGCTCGGCTGCGGGCTCCTCGCCTCGCGCGAGGAGGGAGGGGCAGAGCATCCGCTCACTGCCAGGAGCACGGCGAGGACACCGGCTGCGAGCACGGAGAGTCGAGGGGCGGCATGAAGGTGGCTGTGGTGAGGAGTCATGGTGCGGGAGCCTAGGCAGCGCGCACGTCCACTGATTCGCGGCTGTGGATAACTCCTCAGCATCAAAGTTGAGTCATCCTGTATCAACTTTGTTGACACTGTTGGAGCCTCGGAGTACAGTTGAGTCATCGCGACTCAGGTTTCCTGATCGCCGCAGATTTTCGAACCGGAATGAACTTCCCAACAAAGGAGAAAACACATGGCACGTGCTGTCGGTATCGACCTCGGAACCACCAACTCCGTCGTCAGCGTCCTCGAAGGCGGCGAGCCCAAGGTCATCGCCAACGCCGAGGGTTTCCGCACGACCCCGTCGGTGGTCGCGTACACCAAAGACGGCGAGGTGCTGGTCGGCGAGACCGCCAAGCGCCAGGCCGTCACCAACGTCGATCGGACGATCTCTTCCGTCAAGCGCCACATGGGCACCGACTGGAGCTTCGACGTCGACGGCAAGAAGTGGACGCCGCAGGAGATCTCCGCGCGCATCCTCATGAAGCTCAAGCGCGACGCAGAGTCCTACCTGGGCGACACGGTGACCGACGCGGTCATCACCGTCCCCGCGTACTTCAACGACGCCGAGCGTCAGGCCACGAAGGAGGCCGGTGAGATCGCGGGCCTCAACGTCCTGCGCATCATCAACGAGCCCACCGCCGCCGCCCTCGCCTACGGCCTCGACCGCGGCAAGGAAGACGAGCTCATCCTGGTCTTCGACCTCGGTGGCGGAACGTTCGACGTCTCCCTCCTCGAGGTGGGCAAGGACGACGACTTCTCGACCATCCAGGTGCGCTCGACCGCCGGTGACAACCGCCTCGGTGGAGACGACTGGGACCAGCGTCTCGTCGACTTCCTGATCAAGCAGTTCAAGGAGACCACGGGCGTCGACGTCTCGGGTGACAAGATCGCCCTCCAGCGCCTCAAGGAGGCTGCGGAGCAGGCCAAGAAGGAACTCTCCTCCTCGACCAGCACCAGCATCAACCTCCCGTACCTGTCGCTGACCGACTCGGGCCCCGTCTCGCTCTCCGAAACCATCACGCGCGCGAAGTTCGAAGACCTCACGAAGGACCTCCTCGACCGCACCAAGAAGCCGTTCGAAGACGTCATCCGCGAGGCCGGTATCAAGGTCGCCGACATCGCGCACGTCGTGCTCGTCGGTGGATCGACGCGTATGCCCGCCGTCGCCGAGCTCGTCAAGCGCGAGGCCGGCAAGGAAGCGAACAAGGGCGTCAACCCGGATGAGGTCGTCGCCGTCGGCGCCGCCCTCCAGGCCGGTGTCCTCAAGGGTGAGCGCAAGGACGTGCTGCTCATCGACGTCACCCCGCTGAGCCTCGGAATCGAGACCAAGGGCGGCATGATGACCAAGCTCATCGAGCGCAACACGGCCATCCCGACCAAGCGCAGCGAGACCTTCACCACGGCAGACGACAACCAGCCGTCCGTCGCGATCCAGGTCTTCCAGGGCGAGCGCGACTTCACCCGCGACAACAAGCCGCTGGGAACGTTCGAGCTCACCGGCATCGCGCCGGCGCCCCGTGGCATCCCGCAGGTCGAGGTCACCTTCGACATCGACGCGAACGGCATCGTGCACGTGTCCGCCAAGGACAAGGGCACCGGCAAGGAGCAGTCGATGACGATCACGGGCGGCTCGTCGCTGTCCAAGGAAGACATCGAGCGCATGGTGCGCGAGGCCGAGGAGAACGCGGCCGACGACAAGAAGCGCCGTGAGGCCGCCGAGGTCCGCAACCAGGCCGAGACCCTCGCCTACTCGATCGACAAGCTGATCAAGGAGAACGAGGACAAGCTCCCCGCTGACGTCAAGGAGTCGGTCCAGGCCGACGTCGACGCCCTCAAGACGGCTCTCGCCGGCGAAGACGACGACGCGGTGAAGACCGCGTTCGACAAGCTGAACGAGTCGCAGGGCAAGCTCGGCGAAGCGATCTACGCCTCTTCGCAGGCGGATGCAGCAGCCGGCGCACCGACCGACGGCGAAGCCCCCGCGGGCGATGACACCTCCTCGGAGGAAGATGTCATCGACGCCGAGGTCGTCGACGACGAGGAAGACAAGAAGTAACCATGACGGACAAGAACTTCGACGACAACGCCGGGGTTCCGGATGAGGGGTCGGACGCGCACGCGTCCGGCCCCCAGCCGCAGAACCCCGACTCCACCGAGGCCGCCGCGGCCGAGGGCTCGGACGAGACCCCGGTCGACGGCGCGCCCGACGACCTGACGGTCGACGACATCCTCGGCGCGAGGCAGACCGGCGAGGCCGCAGCGGAAGACGCTGTGCTCGCCGATCTCGAGTCCACCCTGCTGCACGACCTCAAGCGCCTGCAGGCCGAGTACGCGAACTACCGCCGGCGCACCGAAGAGCAGCGTCAGATCGAGGCCGACCGGGCGAAGGGCGAGGCCGCCAAGGGTCTCATCCCCGTGCTCGACGACCTCGACCGTGCCGCCCAGCACGGCGATCTCGTCGAAGGCACCCCCTTCGCCGTGATCGCCGAGAAGGTGCGCGTCGCAGCGGAGCGGCTCGGTGTCGTCTCCTATGGCGAGCAGGGCGAGGAGTTCGACCCGCAGCGGCACGAGGCGATCTTCCAGCAGCCCACGCCGGGCGCCACCAAGACCACGGTGCTCGAAGTCGTCGAGGTGGGATACCGCCTCGGAGACATCGAACTGCGTCCCGCGAAGGTCGTCGTCGCCGTCCCCGCCGAGTAGGTGATCGATGGCCAGCCAGGATTGGTTCGATAAGGACTTCTACAAGACCCTCGGGGTCTCCAAAGACGTCAGCGACGCCGATCTCAAGAAGACGTACCGCAAGCTCGCGCGTAAGTATCACCCCGACTCCAACCAGGGCGATGCGAAGGCCGAGGCGAAGTTCAAGGAGGTCAGCGAGGCATACTCGGTGCTCTCCGACGCCGAACAGCGCAAGGAGTACGACGAGATCCGCGCCATGGGCTCCGGCGCGCGCTTCACCGCGCCCGGCTCGAGCGCCGGCGGCTTCGAAGACGTCTTCAGCCGCTTCGGCCAGCAGGGCCGCGGGCAGTCCGCCGACTTCGAGGACATCTTCGCGATGTTCAACCAAGGGCAGGGCGGTGCCGGCTTCGGCAACGGACGCTTCGGGCAGACCACCGGTGGCTTCCGCGGCTACGGTGGCCCGCAGCGCGGCGCCGACGTCACTGCACGCACCACGCTCGACTTCATCACCGCCGTGCAGGGGGAGACCATCTCCCTGCAGGGCGATGACGGGAAGCCGTTCAAGGTGAAGATCCCCGCCGGAGTCGCCGATGGGCAGAAGATCCGTCTGCGCGGTCGCGGCCGCCCGTCTCCCGACGGCGGCGAGAGCGGCGACATCGTGGTGCAGATCGCGGTGCGTCCGCATCCAGTCTTCACGCGTGACGGACTGAACCTGCGCCTCGTCGTGCCGGTGACATTCACCGAGGCCACTCTCGGCGCGACCATCGAGGTGCCGACTCTCGGCGGCGACGTGGTCAAGCTGCGCGTCGCACCCGGCACCCCCTCCGGGCGGGTGCTGCGGGTGAAGGGCCGTGGGGTCACGACCTCGAAGGGCACCGGCGATCTGCTCGCCGAGCTCCAGGTCGCGGTGCCGACGCACCTCGACGACGCCGCACGCGCGGCGTTGGAGAAGTTCCAGGAACTCGAGCCGAACGAGAACCCGCGCGCCGACCTGATGGCGAAGGCGCGTCGCTGATCATGCATCCGATGACGGTTGCGGATACCGGGGAGGTGAGCATCCATGGCTGAAGGAGGCTTGGATGCCGACACCCCGGTGTTCGCGATCGCCGTCGCTGCCGAGCTCGCGGGCATGCATCCGCAGACGCTCCGACAGTACGACCGCATCGGCCTCGTCGTGCCCGGCCGCACCTCCGGCGGTTCCCGCCGCTACTCGACCCGCAACATCGAGCAGCTCCGCGAAGTCGCCGAGCTCTCCTCCCAGGGCGTGAGCCTTCCCGCGATCGCCCGGCTGCTCGACCTCGAAGATGAGAACCGGGCGCTCCGCAGCAGGATCACTCAGCTCGAAGGCGCACTGCGCGCCGAGCGGGAGAACCGTCCCGGCGTGCGAGTGTTCGCTGCCGGATCCACGGGCGTCGTGCCGATGCCGAGCGGTCGCCGCATCCGTCGCTCCACCGAAGTCATGCTCTGGAGCCCGCGCCGCGAAAGCTGATTCCGCAACGCGGTGTGTATCCTGTCAACTGTTAACAGGAGGTCACCATGACGCAGATCGTGACGCGCGGCGAATCCCTCGGCGCACAGGTGGCACGCGCGCTGCGCCAGCGCATCGTGCGCGGTGACCTCGCGCCGGGCACTCGGATCACCGAAGAAGCCCTCGCCGAGGAATTCTCGGTGAGCCGCGGACCCATCCGCGACGCCCTCACTCAGCTCAGCTTCGAGAAGCTCGTCGAGGTGCAGCGCCCGCGGGGCGTCTACATCACCGGCCTCACCCGCGACGACGTCGACCAGCTCTACAGTCTGCGGGGTGCTCTCGAGCAGCTCGCCCTCTCGCGCGCGATGCGAGTGGACGACGACTCCCGCTGGGCTGCGATGACCGCCGCAGTGTCGCGCATGGCCGAAGCCGCGGATGCCGGCGATCACGCGGCGTTCGTGACGGCAGACCTCGAGTTCCACTCCGAGATCTACGCTCTCGCCGATCACCCTCGGCTGCACGGCGCGTGGAACCAGTACCTCCCGACGTTCGCCGCCCTGCTCGAGGTCACGATCAACCACGACGACGACCTGCACGAGTCGGCATCCGATCACGTCACCCTCATGCAGGTCATGCGCACCGGGGATCCCGCGGATGCCGCGACGGTTCTCTCTGCGCACCTCGACGGCGCCCGCGATCGGATGCTGAGCGAGATCGCCGACCGCTGATCTCTCAGTGGAACGGGCACCGCGAGGTGCTTGCACCCTCGGCTCGCACCCGTCCGCCGGAGCGCGGCTTCGTCGGGAGCCGACGGCGATTGACCTCGAGTCCCTCGTCGAGGATCGTCACCCGCGGATCGCTCAGCGCGGCGACCGCGCCGGCGAGCCCCGCGATGGCCAGCTTCTCGCCCGGGCAGCGATGGCCGGTGGCCACGTCGCCGCCTCCGTGCGGGATGAACACCCGCAGCGCTTCGTAGTCATCGAGACCGACGAATCGTTCGGGATCGAACTTCTCGGGGAACCTCCACGACCGCGCGTCGGTGTCGGTGCCGAGGATGTCGAGCACAACCCGCCCTCCGGCTGGTACACGCTCGCCGTCGAGCTCGACATCGGTGATCGCCCAGCCGGGCAGCATCGGCACGAACGGCGCGGTCCGACGGATCTCCTGCGCGAACGCGATCGCGAGCGGACCGCCGACGAGAGCGTTCCGCTCGGCGGACTCGGCCGCGATCCGCGCCCTCCACTCCGGGTGGTCGTGCAGCTGCTTCGCCGCGAAGGCGACGAACCGGGCGACGGCGATCATCGGCCGCAGCACGTTCTGCAGCTCGATGCCCGCACGGCGCGGGGTGAGCAGCACGCCCTTCTCATCGCGATGCCACGCCCACTCGTACAGGGCGGTGCCCTCGTCGGCTTCGAGCTCGGCCGCCCGCACGGCTTCGATCAGCCGCTCCGCGTGCCGGTCCGACCAGCCGCGGTTCAGGACCGCCATCAGGAACTCCGGCGAGTACGGCACGCCGAACCCGTCGACGACCTGCGCCAGGCGCGCCGCCCATCGCGTCTTCGCGGCGGGCGTGCCGGGAACACCCGACCACCGCATCACCGCGCGGCCGAGCGCTCCCACCGCGGCGTCGTACGCGCTGCGGTCGCTGGTGCCATCGACCCAGGCGTCTCTCTCGACCTGCCACTCGTGCTCGAGGTACGGAGTGAGCCGTTCGACCTGCGCGTCGTCATAGGCCACGTCGACGAAGGTCGCCTTGCGATGCCGATGCTCGTCGCCGTCGAGGCTGTGTACCGAGTCGTGGCCGAACAGTGTCTCCTGCACGAACGCGGGCATCGCGCCATGCCGACGGATGCGGGTCTCGTCGTAGAACAGGGAGACCCCTTCGGCGCCGCGCACGAACAGCGCGTCGCGACCGAGCAGGCGCATCGGGACAGCGCGAGCCCCGGCACGGGCTCGGCGCCAGAGGTGCTCGCCGAAGCCGTAGCCGCGGACCAGGAGGGACGGGGAGTCATCGAGAACGGGCATGCTTCCACGGTCGCGCCTCGGCGACGTTCCGGACAGGGGGAGGCGTCAGTCCGCGCTTTGTGCTAGCCGACGGCAGAGCCACCAGGTGTTGCCGTTCTCGTCGTACGTGTGCGTGAACTCGTCCAGCACCGACCGGGCAAGGGCGAGGCCTCGTCCGCTCTCGCTGTTCTCATCCGGCATCGCGACCCCGTGCCAGTCGATCGACGCCGGCGGCGCGGTGTCGACGAGCGTCGCGGTCAGGGCGTCGGATGCCAGACGGATGCCGATTCGCACCGTCACCTGGGTGGGCCCGTCGCTGTGCTGCACCATGTTGGTCGCGACCTCGCTCACCGCGAGGGTGAAGAGCGTGCGGTCCTCATCCGGCACGTCCGGAGCATCCGCCCACGCGGCGTCGAGCGCATCGAGCACGCTGTCCACCAGGGCGAGCCGCGCCGGCCCGTCGAGCTGGATGTCGAACTCGTCAGTCGCCATCGAACGCCGATTCCGGCGTGGGGTAGTCGCGGAGGACGCGGTCGAGGTTCGTGAGGTGGAGCACCGTGCGCACGGCATCCGGGACAGCGGCGATGCGCAGGTCTCCTCCCGCGACGCGCGCGCTCTTCAGGCCGCCGACGAGGGCGCCGAGGCCGGACGAGTCGACGAACTGCAGCTCGGTCATGTCGATGACGATGTGCGACTCGCCGGCGGTGACCAGATCCCCCACCGCGTTGCGCAGCAGGGGCGCGCCGGTCGCGGTCAGCCGCCCGCCGAGGGCGATCACGGCATAGCCGTCGCGGTTGTCAGTGCGCAATTCCATGGGTTTCCTTCTCGAGGGTGCGGACCGGGCCACGATATCGCGCGGCCTGGACGATGACGCTGAGGACGACGAGGTCGTAGAGGACCCACGCCGTGTTGACGAGTGTGCCGGTGCCGTCGGCGGTGCCGAGGAACACGCGCACCACTCCGATCACGAGGGCGACCGAGAGCACGGCCATGGCCGTCAACTGCGGCCAGATCTCGCCCCACGGAACACCCCGCGGATCGCGTCCGTCCTTGCGGGTCACGGCGAACGACAGCGGGCGGCCGAAGACGACGTTCGCGAAAGCGGTCCAGCACGCGCGGATCCACACGGGGAAGAGGGCAAGGGAGTACTGCTGCCCACGCCAGGTCTTGACGCCCCTCGCCACGAAGAGGAACAGCAGCTGGTTCACCAGGAAGTACGGCAGGAAGCGCACGAAGAAGTCCACCGACCACGCGGTCACCGGCAGCACCCCGAACACGAGATAGACGACCGGCGCCGTCAGATACACGACGGCCGCGAAGCCGGAGAGGTAGCTCCACATCGTCGCGAAGTACATCAGACGCTGGCCCGCCGAGAGCCCGCGCTTCGCCAGCGGATTGTCGCGGAGCATCACCTGCAGCGTCCCCTGCGCCCATCGCAGCCGCTGGGTGAGCATGGTCCGGAGGTCTTCCGGCGCCAGGCCCTTCGCCAGGATCTCGTGGTGGTAGACGCTGCGCCAGCCGAGCGAGTGCAGCTGCATCGCGGTCGCCATGTCCTCGGTGACCGAGATCGTCGCGAGCGGCAGGATCGGCTGCGCCTCGCCGCCCCGGTCGAGGCGCAGGGCGTCCAGCAGCGCGCGCACCGCGTCGAGGGCGGTGATGGGGGAGAGGTCGGATGCCGCGAGGGCATCGAGCCCGGCTTCATCGACCACCACGGCGTCGAGCTGCGCATCGTGCGCGATGGGCAGAGCGCCGAGCTCCTCCAGGTCGGCTCTGATCCCCTCGAGGTCTTCCGCGATCAGGATGCGCGAGGCGTTGTCGACCGCGGAGCGGACGCTCGCGGCGACGTCGGACACCGGCGCACCGGCCGCGAGATCGCGGCTGCCACGGCGGATCGCGACATGCAGGGCGGAGAGCTCGCGCCGCAGTCGGGGATCGGCTGCCGCGCGCATCTCCTTCTCGATCATCTGCTCCGAGGTGCGCAGAGCTCGTGTGGCCGAGTCGGTGACCTCGCGGACGTAGCCGATGATGCCGAGCTGCATGAGCGCTTCGCGGCGGAGCACGGCGTTCGAGCCGCAGAAGAACGCGGCGTTCCAGCCGTCCTTCCCCTGCTGGATCGGGCCGTAGAACAGCGGCGCCTGGCTGCCGAGGGGATCAGCGTCATCGACGTTGACGAACCACTGCGGCGTCTGCACCACGGAGACCTTCGGATCGTCGGCGAAGTAGCCGAGCGTGCGGTGCAGGATCAGCGGATCCGGGATCTGGTCGGCGTCGAGGATGAGCAGGAATTCGCCGTCGGTCTCGAACAGCGCGCTGTTGAGGTTGCCGGCCTTCGCATGGCGCGGCTTCCCGGTCCAGTCGTCGGAGCGCGTGAGGTAGCCGATGCCCGCCTCCCGAGCCGCCGCCTCGAGCTCGGGTCGCGCTCCGTCGTCGAGCACCCAGGTCGTGTGCGGGTAGGCGATCCGGGCGGCCGCCCGCGCGGTCGTCATCACCAGGTCGATCGGCTCGTTGTACGTCGTGATGAAGACGTCGACGGTTCCCTGCGGAGGGGAGACGGGTGCGGGACGCGTGCGCGCCTTCCACATGGTGAGACAGAACAGGAAGGTGTCGATCAGGCTGTAGGTCTCGGCGATCACGAGCGGCACCGCGATCCACCAGGCCGACCAGTTGACCGATTCGAGCCAACGCCAGGTGACGTAGTTCACGCCGAGCAGCACCGAGAGGAGGGCGAGGACGCGGATCGTGGCGAAGCGTGCGGTCACGGCTCGCGCCTCACCACGACCACCGTGATGTCATCCGTCGCACGGTCGTCGGACGCGAGGCGCAGTGCTTCTCGAATCGCGCCGTCGGGGCCCAGTGTCGTCAGCACGCGGTAGACGTGCGCATAGGGATCGTCGGCGTCGAGCACATCGAGCAGGCCATCGCTGCAGCAGACGAAGGCGTCGCCGGGTTCGAGGCGCGTCGCCCGCGGCTCCCTCTCCTCGGGGGGCTCGAGTCCCATGCCCATGCCGAGCGGCAGGCTGGTCGAACGCAGGTGCTCCCACGATCCGTCGGCGCGGAGGATGAACGCGAGGCTGTGGCCCGCATCGATCACCTGCAGGTCTCCGGTCTCCGGCTGCAGCTCGGCGTGTACGGCGGTCACGAACATCGAGGTGTCGGCGAGATCTTCCTCGAGAATTCGATCGGCGTCCGCGATCGCCTCGGTGATCGTGCGATCCGGCGCGGTGCGAAGGGAGGCGCGCACCGTCGCGGCGACCAGCGCGGGGCCGGTGCCCTTGCCCATGGCGTCGGCGAGGGTGATGCGCAGCGCGCCCTTGTGCAGCGTGAGGTCGTAGAAGTCGCCGGCCAGCCGACCGCGCGAGACCGCTCCGCCGGCGATCGTGTAGCCGGGCAGGACCGGATGGGTCTGCGGCCGCAGGGCTCGCTGGATGACGGCGGCGTGGTCGAGCTCGGCGTCGTTCGCGAGTTCGGACTGCACCCAGAATGCGAGGTCGCGGAGCAGGCCGCGTTGCGCCTCGTCGAGGGTGTGCGGCACGGTGTCGAGCACGCAGAGCGTGCCGATCGGCTCGCCGCCGGGGGCGTGCAGCGGATGGCCGGCGTAGAAGCGCAGATGCGGATCGCCGATGACGAACGGGTTGTCGGCGAAGATGTCGGTGTCCAGCGCGTCCTCGATGATGACGGTCCGGTCCTGACGAACGGTGTAGTCGCAGAACGAGTCCTGTCGCGGTGCTTCCGACCCTCCGAGTCCGATCTCGGACTTGCGCCACTGCCGGTCGCGGTCGAGCAGCGAGACGCTGACCATGGGGACGCCGAACATCTCCTTGGCCAATCGTGCTACTCGATCAACGCGCTCATCGCGCGGTGTGTCGAGGATCCCCAGTTCCTCGAGCGCCTGCTGTCTTCTTCGCTCGTCGAACATGTCCCGTCCCTCCACGGTTCGGTCTCATCCTAGAAGATGGCCGGGGGCGGAGAGGGCGCGACACCATCGAAAGTGTTGACTGTTAACAGTCAACACTGTTACGCTCGCGACGTCGACAACAAGGTCGACCCATGTAGAGGAGCAAAGATGCCCCGCACGCGCATCACCCGGGCGGCCGCAGCCATCGCCGCCCTGGCAGCCACGGCCCTCGTCCTGTCGGCCTGCACCAAAGTCGAAGAGACCGCCCCCGAGTCCGGTGGCGAGACGGCCGCCGAGACGACGTTCCCCGAAAAGGACATCCGTCTGATCATCCAGGCGAACCCCGGCGGAGGATCCGACCTCTCGTCACGCGCCCTCGCCGGCGAGCTGGAGAAGATCCTCGGCGTCAGCGTCATCGCGGAGAACATGCCGGGCGCCGCCGGCGCTCTCGCCATGGAGTACGTCGGCGCTCAGGAGCCCGACGGCTACGTCATCGGCTTCGCTCCCGTCGAGATCGCGATGCTGAACACCACGCAGAGCGCGAACGTCCTCCCGGAGGACTTCGACCTGCTCGGCCAGATCATGCTCGCCCCCGGCGTCATCACCGTCGGCGCGAACAGCGGCATCGACTCGCTGGAAGACCTCATCGATCAGGCGGGGTCCGGCGCGGTCACCGTCGCCAACTCCGGCGCCGGATCCATCTGGGAGGCTGCGACCCTCGGCCTCGGCGAAGCGACCGACGCCGAGTTCACTCCCGTTCCGTACGACGGTGGCGCTACCGCCGTGGCCGCCGCGGCATCCGGTGAGACCGTCGCCGCCGTCTCCGGACTCGGAGAGGCACTCGCGCAGGGCGAGGCCGTGCGCATCCTCGCCGTCATGAACGACGAGCGTCATCCCGACGCCGACGACGTCCCGACGGTCGAAGAGGCCACCGGCGACGCCGTCGAATTCGGCGGGTGGGGCGGGATCTACGCGCCCCAGGGCCTGCCGGACGACGTGAAGGAGAAGCTCGAGGCCGCCGTGAAGGAAGCCGTCGAGTCGGACACCTACCAGCAGTTCCAGAAGGATGCCGGAAACCTCGTCGTCTACCGCGACTCGGCTGAGTGGACCACCTTCGTCGACGAGCAGTTCGCCCTGTTCAAAGACCTCCTGGGCTGACAGGACCCGATCGAGAAGGCTGCGGGGCCGGGCTCATCACCGGCCCCGCAGCGCACCATCCCGCATCCGCACTTCTCCACTTGAGGAAGGAGCACCATGTCGACCTCCGACATCGCCGTGCAGGACGAACACCAGGCCGCTGCCGCCTCCCGGCCGCTCGAGATCGTCTTCGGCATCGTCGCCCTCGCCTTCATGGCGGGCTATCTCTTCCTCACCACGCAGATCCCGTTGCGCCGCGAAGCCCTCCCGGGACAGATCGACGCTCGCTTCTGGCCGATGGTGATCGCCGTCACCGGCGTCGTCGTCGCCATCGCCGTCCTCGCCATGGCGCTCACCCGGCCCGCGCCGACCCGGGAAGACCTGGATCGCATCCAGCCCGGCGGCTACCTCCGCGTCGTCCTCACTCTCGTGATCACCGGTGTCTTCATCGCCGTGTGGTCGCTGGGCTCCGTCATCCTCTTCGGCTACCGGATCGAGATCTTCCCGGTCGCCGCCGCGCTGCTGATGGCCGCCCTCATGCTCGTCTACGGCCACCGTCGTTGGCTGAGCCTCATCATCTACTCCGTCCTCGTCACGGCGTTCGTCTACGTCGTGTTCGGGATTCTCTTGAGGATTCCCCTGTGAACGCGCTCATGGAGGGGCTGAACTCGCTCCTCGACATCTCGATCCTGCTCTACATGCTCGTCGGCCTCGTGCTCGGCTTCATGGTCGGAGCCTTCCCCGGCATCACCGCGACCATGGCGGTCGCGCTCGCAGCCGGCTTCACGTTGACCCTCGAGCCCGTGCAGGGTCTCGCGGTGCTCCTCACCATCTACGTCGCCGCGAACTTCGGCGACCGGGTCCCCTCGATCCTCATCAACACTCCGGGCACACCGGCATCCATCGCCACCACCCTCGACGGATACCCGATGGCGAAGCAGGGGCGAGCCGGGCTCGCGCTCACGATCTCCGCGCTCGTCTCGGCCGTCGGCATCCTCGCGTCGCTCGTGCTGTTCGCGGTCGCCGCCGTGCCGATCGCCAGCTTCGCCCGTGACTACTTCAAATCGCCCGAGCTGTTCGCCCTCGTCGTCTTCGGCATCTCGATCATGATCGGCATCTCGTCGAAGTCGATGCTCAAGGGCATCCTGGCTGGGCTCTTCGGTCTCGCCCTCGGCACCGTGGGCACGTATGCCGCGACCGCCGACCAGCGCTACACCTTCGGGGTGCTGGAACTCGTCGAAGGCGTCAACTTCATCGCCGTGATCATCGGACTGTTCGGCATCGCCGAGCTGTTCGACCAGCTGCTCACCTACCGCAAGTCGAACGTGCGCCCCATCTCGAGCCTCGGCCGCTGGTGGCCGAACCGCTCGGAGCTCAAGGAGAGCGGGCGGGCGACCGCAGTCGGCGGGGCGGTCGGCCTCGGGGTCGGACTCATCCCGGCGGCCGGCGGCGACATCGCCGGTCTCATCGGATGGGAGCGCGCACGCAAGGCCTCGAAGCACCCCGAGATGTTCGGCAAGGGCTCGATCGAGGGCGTCGCGGCATCCGACACCGCCTCCAGCGCCACGCTCGGCGGGTCGCTCACGACCACCATGGCGCTCGGCATCCCGGGCGACTCGGTGATGGCGGTCATGATCGGCTCGATGATCATCTGGGGCATCACGCCCGGCCCGACGCTGTTCACGAACCGGCCTGACCTCGTCGTCTCGATCGTGGGCATCATGCTGATCGCCACGCTGCTGTCCCTCGCGCTGAGCCTCGTGCGCATGAAGGGCATGGTGAAGCTGCTCGACGTTCCGCAGCCGTACCTGTGGAGCGGCATCCTGATCTTCTGCATCATCGGCACCTACGCCACCTCGAACAGCCTCTCCACCGTCGTCACGATGCTCGTGTTCGGCGTGGTCGGTGTGATGCTCAAGCGCATGCAGGTGCCGGCCGGTCCGGTGGTCCTCGGCCTTCTCCTCGGCCCACTCGCCGAGGAGAACCTCGCCCGCACGCTGGCGATCCTGCCGACGCGTCCGTTCTTCGAGGTGGTCAGCCCGATCGCGATCGTGCTGCTCGCGCTCGCCGTGCTCTCGATCGTGATGCCCGCCATCCGTGCCGCACGCCGCCCGCGTGCCGAGCGGGCGTCGCTGGCCGATTCGATCCTGCACGACGAGAGCGTCGCGCAGATCGAGAAGGCGCACGGCGAGCTCGCCGCCGATCGCGATCTGCTCACGTCGACCGTGCGCACTCCCTCATCGAAGAAGACCCGCAAGGAGAACAAGAAGTGACCCGCTACGACATCCTGACCGCCGTTCCCACCGCGTTCCATCGCGACGGGAGCCTCGACCTGGAGGGCTCGCGAGCGATCTTCCGGTTCGTGGGCGGGTCGGGCAACGAAGGTGCCTTCGTCCTCGGCACCACGGGCGAGTTCCCGGCCGTCGACGCCGCCGAGTTCGAGGCTCTCGTCGAGGCGGCGCTGGCCGAGCTGAAGGACCGGATGCGCGTGATCGTGCACGTCGGCCAGCCGAGCACGTTCGAGGCCGTGCGCCTCACCCGCACCGCGCGGGCGCTCGGAGCCACCGAGTTCGCCGCCCTCACCCCGTACTACCTGCCGGCCACCGACGACTCGATCTTCGAGTACTACCTCGCGGTGTCGGATGCCGTCGGCGACGGCCGACTGTACGTGTACATCTACCCGGCGCGCAGCGGCAACCCGGTCTCGCCCGAGCTGCTGGTGCGCCTGTCGACGCTGCCGAACGTGGTCGGCGCGAAGATCAGCGAGCTCTCGCTCGACGACATCGCGGCCTATCGCGCCGCCGTCCCGGCGGACTTCGAGCTCTACACCGGTGCCGACCGCGACCTCATCGCGGCCGTCGGGGTCGGCGCGCAGGGTGTCGTCTCCGGAGTCTCGTCCGTGACGCCGAGGCCGTTCCGCGCGCTGGCCGATGCCGGTCGGTCCGGGGATGCGGCAGCGATCGCCGCCGCCCAGGTCGCGGTCGACGACGTGGTCGCGCTCATCGGTGGCGACATGGCCCGCATGAAAGAGGCGTACCGCGTGCTCGACGTCGTCGACACGCACTGCCGTATGGCGATCGCCGAGCCGACGGATGCCGAGCGCGAGGCCGTCGCGAGGGTGGTGGCCGCGCACCGCTGAGGCGGGGCTCGGAGAACGCGACTGGCGCACTTGTCCGACAAGAAACAGCGACTCGGCGGGCACTTGACGACAATCCAGCGAAGCTCTACGCTGTAGTTCGGGCTTCAAGCCCGAAATTGCGTGAAGGAGCGCTAGAACATGTCGGACAAGTATGCGGAGGAAGACCTCGACTTGTCTGACGCGCTGTATCGGCGCCTCGCCCAGCACCTGCAGCGTTCCGGCATCCAGCCCGGGGACGCGCTTCCTTCCGAAGCAGATCTCGGGGACGAGCTCGGACTGGGCCGTCAACGGGTGCGCGAAGCGCTCGGCGTACTCGAGGCATTCGGCGTCGTCGTCTCACGACAGGGTGCGCGACGCGTGTGGCGCGGCTTCCGCGCAGCGGATCTCGCAACGCGATGGATCGCCTTCGTCGACGATCCCGAGTCCGCGACGCGAGAACTGCTCGAGGTGCGGCACGCGCTCGAGACGTCGCTTCTGCCGATGGTGATCCCGCGGCTCACGACGGACGATCTCGTTCGGCTGCGGACGCTGTCGGAGCAGATGGTGGAGCGGGCTCTTCGGGGCGAGAGCTTCGCGGAACAGGACCAGCAGTTCCATCGCGGCCTGCTGGCGCCGATGGGCAACGCCTTCCTCGATCAGTTCCTGCATTCCTTCTGGGTCGTCTTCTCCGCGTCGGAGAGCGACAAGGTCGAAGAGGACCCCGTGATCGCCGCGATGCACGGCCGCATCATCGATGCGATCGAGGCCGGCGACACCCGCCGAGCCGTGCACGAGCTCGACGCGCACTTCTACGGTGTGCGCAACCGCTATCCCGACATCGCCTTCGGGGCGACGGCGGACCTGACGGTCTGAACCGACCGGTCATATCCACGCTTTCTCTCCGCGGATCTGAAATCGATTTCACGCAAGACGCCAACACCCTCAATTGATGGACGAAGGAGTACACATCATGAGCTTCACGAAGAGATTCCTCCCTGCGGTGGCTGTTCTCGGAGTCGCTGCGCTCACGGCGGGCTGCGCGAGCAGCGCACCGTCGGATGCCGAGAGCGACGGCCCCGTCGAGATCACGTACTGGCTCTGGCAGGACGACGCGACCGACGCGACCTGGACTGAGCTCGCCGAGGAGTTCAACGGCTCGCAGGACGACGTCGAGGTCGTGCTCGAGACCATACCGCTCGATCAGTATCAGAACCAACTGGTGTCGTCGGCGATGAACGGTACCGGCCCCGATGCCGCGCGGAGCAAGGACTGGTGGCTCGGGCAGTTCGCTCCCGAGGGCGCCATCGCCGACCTCACTCCCTACATCGACGAGTGGGAGGCGTCCGACGACGTCGTCGACTCCCTCTGGGCGACGGGCGAGCTGCCCGGCGAGGACGCGGTCTACATGCTCCCGCACCAGTACACGACCCTCTACCTCTACTACCGCGTCGACTACTTCGCGGAACTCGGTCTCGAGCCGCCGAAGTCGCAGCAGGACCTTCTCGATGCCGCGGCCGCGCTGACCGGCGACGGCCGCTACGGCATGGACGTGCGCGGCGGCGCAGGCGGGCAGGACCAGTGGCTCGCGTGGATGTACGCGGGCGGCGCCTCGGTCGTCGACGACAGCGGCGAGATCGTTCTCGACGATGACGACGCCGTGGCTGTCAATGAGGACTACCTGAGCATCGTCACCGACCTTCAGGCGGCGCCTCCCGGATCGATCACGGCCGCGTTCGCCGACGTGAAGACCAACTTCGTCGAGGGTCTGACCGGCATGATGATCCACCACCCCGGCTCGTTGAAGGAACTGCAGGGAGTCTTCGGCGACAATCTCGGCGTCGTGCCGATCCCCACGGGCGACGGCAAGCCGGGTGCGACGCTCGGCAGTATGAGCGGCAACGTGATCCTCGAAGGTTCCGACAAGAAGGATGCCGCGTGGGAGTGGGTCTCCTGGCTGAGCGAGGAGGCGCAGATGGAGAAGATGTCGGCCTCGCCGCAGGGACAGCTACCCGTGCTGGAGTCGGTCATCAGCACCGACGCCTACACGAGCGACCCGCAACTCGCCGTCGCCGTCGACGCGATCCGCACCGCGAAGACCTGGCCTGCCCTTGCCGGCGTGGCCGAACTCGCGGCGAAGGAGTGGAATCCGCTGATCCAGCAGGCGTTCCAAGGTGAGATCAGCAGCCAGGACGCGCTGACCACGATGGCCGACATCCTGCGCTGAGGCCGAAATGACAAGCTCCACACTCACCGAGGCCGTCGTCACCGGCCGGCCGGCTCCGCGCCGGTCGGTGACCCGGCGGCGTCGGCCGGCACGTCGGGCCACGCTCGCGCCCCTCGTGCTGCTCGCGCCGGCGGTCCTCCTCGTCGCCGTGTTCGCCGGCTATCCCCTGGTCCGATCCATCTGGTTCTCGCTCAACGACGTCAGCGTGTTCACGGGCGTCCTGGACTTCGTCGGATTCCAGAACTTCGCCAACGTGATCGGTACGGCGGAGTTCGTGCCGACCCTGGGTCGTACGGCGATCTGGACGTTCGGCGCCGTAGCCCTGCAGCTCGTGGGTGGGCTGAGCCTCGCCCTCATGCTCAACAACCGCTTCCCGATGCGGGGTGTCTACCGCGGGCTCATCATGATCCCGTGGGCCACGCCGAGTGTGCTCGTCGCGCTCATGTGGAAATGGATCCTCGATCCCAACAACGGCGTCCTCAACCAGTGGCTCCTCGGGGCCGGCATCATCGATGCGCCGATCGAGTTCCTGTCCCAGAACAGCACCGCGCTGCCGACGCTCGTCATGATCGACGTCTGGCAGGGCATCCCGCTCTTCGCGATCATGATCCTCGCCGCTCTCCAGAGTGTGTCGGGGGAGCTCAAGGAGTCGGCGCAGATCGACGGCTGCGGACCGGTGTCGGTGTTCCGGCACGTGGTTCTCCCCGCCATCCTCCCGACGATCCTCATCACCACGCTGCTCCGCCTGATCTGGACCTCGAACTACGTCGACCTGATCTTCATCCTCACCGGCGGAGGACCGGGAACCTCTTCGACCACGCTCGCCCTGGAGTCGTACCTCACCACCTACAAGGCGAGCGACTTCGGATCGGGCGCCGCCTACGCCGTCATCCAGGCGCTCTTCCTCGCGGTGTTCATCGCGCTCTACGTGCGCCTGACCAGGAAGGACGCCACCCGATGAGCTCCATGACTCCCACCCGGATGCGCGTCGGACGCTACGCCGGGAGGACCGGATTCGGGATCGCCCTGCTGGGCGTACTCGCGCTCGTGCTCGGCCCGTATATCGTCATGCTTCTCACGTCGCTCACGCCGCGTGAAGAGCTCGTCGGAGCGGGAGCGAACCTCATCCCGTCGGAGTTCACGATCGCCTCCTACGAGGAGCTCGTGACGACGACGCCCTTCCTGAACTATCTCCGCAACAGTCTGACGGTGGCGGCCATCGCGGTGCCGATCACTCTGGTCGTCTCGACGGGGGCGGCGATCGCGATGTCGCGGTTCGATTTCCGGGGTCGCGGCGCCGTGATGATCGGCCTTCTGCTCGCGCAGATGTTTCCCGCAGTGCTGCTCGTGATCTCCCTGCAGGGTCAGCTGCGCGGCATGGGCCTGATGGACACGACCCTCGGGCTGGCGCTCGTGCACTCCGCCTTCGCCACGCCGTTCGCGACCTGGCTCCTCAAGGGCTTCGCGGACTCCATCCCGCGCGAGATCGAAGAGGCCGGACAGATCGACGGCGCGTCCTCGGCGCAGATCATCCGCATCCTCCTGCTGCCGCTCCTGCGTCCCGGGATGGTTGCGGCCGGCACTTACGCGTTCATCCTCACCTGGAACGAATTCCTCTACGCCCTGACATTCACCTCGCAGACCGCCACGCGCACGCTACCCGTGGGGCTGCACCTCTTCATCGGCGAGTACCAGATCCGCTGGGATCTGCTCACCGCCGGGGGAGTGCTGTCGGTGATGCCCGTCGTGATCGGCTTCCTGATCGTGCAGAAGCGGCTCGTCGCCGGTCTCGCCGCGGGCGCCGTCAAGGGCTGACCCGCCATCCATCGCCGCCCACGCTCATCGGAAGGACCACGCGTGAAAATCGAATCCATCGACATCCAGCTCTCCCGGATCCCCCTCCCCAAGGGGCCGTGGGGAGATCAGATCCACAAGGTCACTCACATCGAGATCATCCTCGCCGACATCACGACCGACACCGGACTCGTCGGCACCGGCTTCAGCCACACCTCGGGTGTCGGCGGGCAGATGATGATGGCCGCGCTCCGCGAACTCATTCCGACGCTCATCGGCAAGGAGGTCAATCCCCGGGGCATCTGGCACCACTCGTGGCAGTACCTGCGCGACAACGGTCCGGGCGGCACCACGACTCTCGCGATCGCCGCGATCGACATCGCGCTGTGGGATCTGCTGGGTAAGAACTATCAGCAGCCGCTCGTCAAGCTGCTCGGGCAGGTCCGCGATCGGGTGGCGCTCTACGGCAGCGGCATCAACCTCAACCTGTCGGCCGAGGAGGTCGTCGAACAGGTCAAGGAGTGGAAGGCCGACGGCTACGCCGCGGGCAAGGTCAAGGTGGGAAAGCCCGACCTCGAGGAGGACGTGTACCGCCTGACGAAGATCCGCGAAGCGGTCGGCGAGTACCCGCTCATGGTCGATGCGAACCAGGGCTGGACCTACGGTGAGGCCGTGCGTGCGGTCACGCGCTTCCGCGATCTGAATCTCTACTGGGTCGAGGAGCCCCTTCGAGTCGACGACGTCGAGTCGCATGCCCGCCTTCGTGCCCGATCGCCGATCCCGATCGGCCTGGGCGAGAACGTCTACACGTTGCAGCAGTTCAACCAGTATCTGGTCGCCGACGCCTGCGACTTCATCCAGGCCGACGTGGGCAGGGTCGGCGGCATCACTCCGTACATGGACATCGCCGCGCTCGGACGCGCGTACAACGCTCCTATGACGCCCCACTTCGTCATGGAGCTCACCGCGAACGTGCTCTGTGCGGTGCCCAACGCGCTGTTCGGCGAGATGACGGACGGCGGCACGCTCTCCGACCTCGGAGTCATCACGCCGCAGCTGCCGCAGAAGGGCTTCTTCGTACCGAATCAGAACCCCGGCAACGGCCTCGAATACGACCGAGAGAACCTCGCGCGCCTCGCGGTGCGCTGAGCGGAGGAACCAACACCATGACAGACATCTTCGACGTCTCCCATCGCATCGTGCTCGTCACGGGCGGCCTCGGTCAGATCGGGGCGGCGTTCGTGCGCGAGCTGCACGCGCGTGGCGCTCGCGTCGCCGTGGCATCCCGCTCGGCCGACACCGAGGCACTGCGCCACGTCTTCCCCGACATCGCCGACAGCGATCGTCTGCTTCCCGTCGCGATCGACATCGTCTCGAAGGAGAGCGTCGAACGGGGGCTCGACGCGATCGAGCACGAGTGGGGGGCTGCGCCGGATGCCGTGATCAACAATGCCGGGATCGACACGCAGCCCAGCGCGCCGCCCGAGGTCTCCGGCCCGTTCGAGGATTTCCCGGTCGAGGTGTTCCGCGAGGTCGTGGACGTGAACCTCGTCGGCACGTTCATCGTCACCCAGGCGGCCGGCTCGCGTATGCGGGCGGCGGGCAGGTCTGGATCCATCATCAACGTCGGATCGATCTACGGCATGGTCTCGCCGGTGCAGGACATCTACTCCTACAAGGAGGAGCAGACCGGTGTGCCGTTCGTGAAGCCGGTGGCCTACTCCGCGGCGAAGTCCGGGCTCTACAACCTCACCCGCTACTGCGCCACGTACTGGGGGCGGCAGGGCATCCGCGTCAACACGCTCACGCCGTCGGGGGTCGGGCGCGACACTCAGGACGCCACGTTCCAGAAGAACTACACCGATCGCATCCCCGTCGGCCGGATGGCCGAGGCGACGGACTTCAACGGCGCAGCGGTCTTCCTGCTGTCCGATGCGTCGAGCTACATGACCGGCGCGAACCTGGTCGTCGACGGCGGGTGGACGGCATGGTGATCACCGCCGCAGAACTCGGCGTCTTGATGGCCGCGATCGCCACGCCCTATGACGCGGACGACGAAGTGGACACCGGCGCCATCACGACGCTCGTCGAGAACTACGTCTCCCGTGGAGTCGAGGGCATCTACTGCTGTGGTTCGTCCGGCGAAGGACTGCTGCTCTCGGCTGATGAGCGCACCGCCGTCGTCGAGACGGCTGTCGCCGCGGCGGACGGGCGGATCCCCGTCGTGGCGCACGTGGGCGCCCTCTCCACCAGAGAGGCGATCGACCTGGCCCAGCGAGCGCGGCGGAGCGGTGCGTCGGCGATCTCGATGATCCCTCCGATCTACTACTCCTACGGCAACCAGGCGGTCATCGACCACTATCGCGCGGTGCTCGACGCGGTGGATCTGCCGCTGATCGTCTACAACATCCCCCAGTTCACCGGGACCGAATTCACGGTCGATTCCGGTGCCGAACTCCTCGGCGACCCCCGCGTCATCGGCGTCAAGCAGACGGCGCACAACATGTACGCGCTGGAGCGGATGAAGACAGCCTTCCCGGACAAGGCCTACATCAACGGCTTCGACGAGGTTTTCGTCCCTGCCATCGCGGCGGGGGCACGAGGAACGATCGGCACGACGGTCGGACTCCAGATCGAACTGTTCCGCGCGGCCCGTGCGCTGCTTGACGCCGGAGATCTCGCGGGTGCTCAGCAGGTGCAGGCTCGGATCAACCACGTCATCGCAGAACTGGTCGCGGTCGATGTCTTCCCGGCTGCGAAGTACCTCTCCGGTCGCGATGCGGGGCGAGCGGGATCGCTCGGTGACTGCCGCCGGCCGTTCCGTCGGCTCACGGCAGAGGATCGCGCCCGCCTCGACGATCTGGGCCGCACGGTCGACGAGTATCTGGCCGAAGTCTGACCTTGGACTAAACGCCGTACAAAGTACGTTGTAGCATGTACGCTGATGAATTCGACGATCGGAGTACACATGACGGACGTGACTATGGCGAGCGCGGGAGCAGGCGCCTCCGCGGAGCAGACGCAGGAGATCCTCGACTGGTTCGCGCGCTACGACGCGCTCGTGCAGGCCGGCGACCTCGAAGGAATGGCGGACCTGGCGTCGTTCCCTCTCAACGAGGTCACCGACGACGCCGCAGGGCACGGCCTCGCCGCGCCCTGTGACCGGGAGAGGTACCTGGCACAGATGCAGGAGGTGGTCGGCGGCTCGGGCGATCTCGAGATGACGTCGACGCGGCATCCGATCTTCCTGTCGCCGGCGCTCTGCTTCGTCGTCACGGATGCCGTCTTCGTGAGCGAGGGTATCGAGACGCAGATGCGCTACGGAGACCTGCTCATGCGCACGGCGGACGGCTGGAAGTTCCAGACCATGGTGGCCGGAGGGTGGCACGAGCAGATGTGAGCGAGGGGCGCGGGTCGCGGACGCGGGAGAATGAACGGGTGACCGACGCCACCAGCTCAGGAGACCCTGCCGCGACCCTGCGTCTCCTCTGGCGCGACCACCTGCCGGAGGACACGAGCCCCCGCCGCGGCCCGCGACGGGGACTCAGTATCGACACGATCGTGAGCGCGGCCATCGCCCTTGCCGACGACGACGGGCTCGCGGCACTGACGATGCGCCGACTGGCCGACCGGCTGGGGGTGCGCCCCATGAGTCTCTACACTTACGTGCCGAGCAGGGACGAGCTCGTGGACCTCATGCTCGACGCCACCTACGCCGCGATGCCGCGTCCGTCATTGCCCGAGTCGGGATGGCAGGAGAGGGTGCGCGCGGTCGCCGAGAGCAACAAGCGGCTCTTCGAGCGGCATCCGTGGGCCGCAGAGCTGGCCACCCAGCGGCCGCCGCTCGGTCCCGGGCAGCTGGCCAAGTACGAGTACGAGCTCGCCGCCTTCGCCGGGTCGGGTCTCGACGACGTCTCGACCGACGACGCCCTCACGTATCTGCTCGGCTTCGTCCGCGGTGCCGCGCGCGACATCCACTCCGCCCGCGCGACGCAGCGCGCCACCGGCGGCGACGACCAGCAATGGTGGGATGCCGTCGGGCCGCTGCTGTCGCAGGTGCTCGACCCCGACGCCTACCCGCTCGCCTCGCGCATCGGCACCGCGGCGGGAGAGGCACATGGCAGTGCTCACGACACGGAGCACGCCTACCGCTTCGGTCTGGAGCGCACGATGAACGCCCTCGAGCGTCTCGCCGCAGGCCGCGCACCGGAGTGACCGTGACGATCATGCGCTGACGCGCCACCGGCGGTCTCGTCGAGAAGCACATGTGCGGTCCGTCGCGCAAGACCCCTGGACGCATCGGTCCGCCGCCTTACCATCCCGGCATGAAGGCGAAGCAGCACTACAACAAGCGCGAGGCCCTGGCGGGATACCTGTTCATCGCTCCCTGGCTGATCGGCTTCCTCGTCTTCACGGCTGGCGCGATGATCTACAGCCTCTACATCTCGTTCAGCAACTACAACCTCGCGACGAACACCGCGCGACCGGTCGGCATCGACAACTACGCCCGCCTGTTCGAGGACCCGCGCGTCGGCGTCTCTCTCGCGAACACGCTCTTCTACGTCGTGATGGCCGTGCCGCTCGAGATCATCTTCGCCCTGCTCCTCGCGATGCTCCTCAACCGCGTGGGCCGCGGTGCCGGCTTCTTCCGCACGCTGTACTACCTGCCGAAGATGACACCGGCCGTCGCCACGGCCGCGGTCTTCTTCCTGCTGCTCAACGGCAACTCCGGCGCGATCAACCAGTTCCTCCGGTTCTTCGGCATCGAAGGACCGCAATGGCTCGTCGACCCGGCGTGGGTCAAGCCGAGCATCGTCATCATGACGCTGTGGGGCGTGGCGGGCACCATGGTGATCTTCCTCGCAGCGCTCAAGAACGTCCCGGCCGAACTCTACGAGGTCGCGTCGCTCGACGGCGCAGGCCCCATCCGAAGGTTCTTCTCGATCACTCTGCCGATGATCTCCGGCGCGATGTTCTTCAACGTGATCGTGCTGTCGATCGCCGCCTTCCAGATCTTCGACCAGGCGTACCTGCTGTTCTGGCGAGATCAGAGCAACTCCTCGCCGGAGGCGTCGCTGTTCTATGCGATCTACCTGTTCCAGCAGGCGTTCCGTCAGTTCAACTTCGGATTCGCCGCGGCCATGGCCTGGCTGCTCTTCGCGATCATCATGATCATCACCGTCATCCAGGTGAAGTTCGGGAATCGATTCGTCTACTACGAGGGAGACCGTTGATGTCGTCGTCACTGCGTCAGGTGCCTCCTGCGGCGGTTCCCGCTCTCGAGTCCGAGACCGCCGCGGTCACCGTGCCGAAGCGCTCGCGTTGGCGTCGCGCGATCTCCCAGCCGAAGACCCTCGCCGGGCGGATCGTGCTCGCGCTCATCCTGGTCGTGTTCGGGCTGCTGTTCCTCTATCCCTTCGTCTGGTTGCTCGCCGCCAGCCTCAAGCCGCGCGGCGAGGTCTTCGACAACTCGCTGATCCCGAAGACCTTCGTCCCCGAGAACTATGTCGAGGTCTGGAACCAGCTTCCGCTGCTGAGCTGGATGTGGAACAGCGTCGCGATCGCGGTGCTCGCAGCCGGAGCGGTGGCCATCTCGAGCTCGATCGTCGCGTTCGGGTTCGCCTACTTCAAGTTCCCCGGACGCGGGCTGCTGTTCGGCCTTGTGCTCGGAACCATGATGCTTCCCGGCGCCGTCACGATGATCCCGATCTACCTCATCTGGAAGGAGACCGGGATGCTGGGCACGTGGGTACCGCTGTGGGGCATGAACCTCTTCGGCTCGGCGTTCTACATCTTCCTCCAGCGACAGTTCTTCCTGGGTCTTCCGCGAGAGCTGTTCGAGGCCGCTCGTCTCGACGGCGCCAGCTACTGGGGGCTGTTCTGGCGGATCGCGATGCCGTTGTCGATCCCCTCGTTCGTGATCGTGTTCCTGTTCGAGTTCCAGGCGAGCTGGAACAACCTGCAGGCCGCACTCATCTACCTCAATGCCGGCTCGGTCGACGACTTCACGGCCCCGCTCGGCATCGCCTATGCGATGACCAAGTACAGCCCGACCGCCGGCGGGCACGGCGACTATCAGTACGTCATGGTGGCCTCGCTCATCGTCACCCTTCCGATGCTCATCCTCTTCGCCTTCGGCCAGCGCTACTTCATCGAGGGCGTGGCCACGCAGGGACGTAAAGGATGACGGCGTGAGGGATGACGCCATGAGCCACACACCAAGAGAGAACACACGATCGAAAGGGAAAGAGATGCACAAGCGCATTCTGGGATTCGCCGCGATGGCCGCGGCATCCGCACTCGTGCTCGCCGGCTGCAGCGGAGGAGGAGCCGGTGAAGGCGGCGGTGACGCCGACTTCGACGCCGCGCCCACCGGCACGCTGAAGGCCTGGGGATTCGAGAACGCCGACGACGTCGGAACCTCGCGGATGGACTACGCCGCCGAGCAGCTGAGCGACGTCGAGGTCGACCTCGACGCCACGGTTTTCGACGCGCAGAAGTTCACCACTCGCATCGCCAGCGGCGATGTGCCCGACGTCGTGCAGATGGACCGGCGCTACGTCACCACCTACGCCGCGCAGGGGCTCATCCTGTCGCTGGACGAGTGCTTCGCCGCGCAGGACGTGACGCCCGACGAGCACTGGTATCCGTCGGTGGTCGACGACGTGACCTACGACGACGCTGTCTGGGCGGTGCCGCAGTTCTACCAGCCGCCCGCGATCCTCGTGAACAAGACCGTGCTCGCCGAGGCCGGGGTGACCCCCGACCAGATCGACACCTCGAAGCCCGACGTGCTCCTCGAGGCGATCGGCAAGATGTACGAGGAGTCGGGCGGCGTGCCGACGCGTCTCGGGCTCGACCCCGTCGCGACAGGACAGGGTCCGCTCTGGATCCTCGGCATGGGCGGTCAGCTCACCGATGACGAGGGCGCACCGACGCTCGACGACGAGAGCAACATCGCCGGCATCGAGCTGCTCAAGCAGATCACCGACGCGCAGGGTGGATTCGCGGGCGTGAAGAGCTTCACGGATTCCTTCGACACCTTCGGCGACAACAACCAGTACGTCGCCGGTCAGGTCGGCGCGCAGGTGAACGCACAGTGGTACCCGAACGTCCTCAGCCCGTACGCCGACCAGATCGACATCGAGGCGGTGCCGTTCCGTGATGCGGACGGCGAGCCGTTCTCGGTCGCGTCCGGTACCGCGTTCGTGGTTCCGGTGGGGGGCGAAGAACCCGGCGGCGGCCTGCGCCTGGATGATCAACCTCACCTCCGACGACGCGTGGATGGCGGCAGGCGAGGCTCGAGCCCAGACGCTCGAGACCGACGGCGGCCTGAACACGGGTCTCTTCACCGGTTCGCCGGCGGCCGACCAGGCGATCCGCGAGAAGTTCGTGGTCGAGACCGGCAACGCCGGATTCGACCAGGTCATCTCGACGTTCTACGACGTGGTCGACTACGGACAGTCGTTCGGCTCCTCGCCCGCGGGCCAGGAGATCCAGAACGAGCTGAACAACGCGATCACCGCGGCTCTGCTCGGCGACAAGGACCCCGAGCAGGCTCTCGCCGATGCGCAGGATGCCGCGATGCGCGCCTACGAGAACGCGACTGCGGGCTGAGCAGCCCGCACCCGGGCGGGTCGACTTCGGTCGGCCCGCCGCGCTTCGCATCGGCCCGCCCTTCTCGGAGGGGTTGATCGCCGGGTCGCGATGACGTGGAATGGCGAGATGCGTTCGACGACTCCGATGCCCGGCAATCCGTGGCCGCACGACATGATCATCACGGTCGACGACCGGGTTCAGCCTCTTCTCGAGCTGCTCTGGGTGCGGGAGGCCCATGATCTGCGGCCGGACGGCGAGGGGCTGCCACCGCTGCTCGTCGATTCACCTGCCCCCGCGGTGACCCCGGTGGATGAAGGGACGCGGTCCCGTTGGTCGGAGGAGTGGGCGCGTATCTGGCACGAGGTCGTCGCCCACGCGGGCATCGAGCACGATCCGGCGTTGACCGAGCGTGCCTTCAGCACACAGCACGGCTCTCCAGAGCGCGAGGCCCTGTTCCGGCAGCTCATGGGGCCGATGTGGGGCGATGAGTTCGGCAGGGAGGTGTTCGACGACGCGTCGTCCCGCGAGTGGGAGCGTCGCGGCCAGGTGGCCCACATGGCGAGGCGACCCACCGCGCTCGAGGACAGCCCGGAGCGGCGAGATCTCGCCGCCCTCGCGGCGGCATGGCGCCGAGGCCTCACCAAGATCGTCACCATCCCCTGTCACGGCGATCACGTCCGGCAGGTGGGAGATCATGCCCTCCTCGTCACGGATGGCATCCGTGACGACAGCACGAGGTACCGGGAGGCGCTCGGGACATTCGGGTGAACCGGCGAAGCGCTCTCCCGAGACGTCAGCTGTCGGAGCGGTCGTCGTCACCCGCCTGCAGGCGGATCCGTCGACCTTCCTCGACGTCCTTCTGCTCCTTCTCGGCCGCCTTGTCGCTCTTGCGGGTGTCGCGCGGAGGCAGCTGGATGTCCTCCTCCGCCGGCATCCCCGCCTGCAGTTGGCGTCCGCGTTCCAGCTCGGCATCGAACTCCGCGCCGAAGAGCAGCGCGAGGTTGGCGATCCAGAGCCAGAGCAGGAAGATGATCACGCCGGCCAGCGAGCCGTATGTGCGGTCGTAGTTGGAGAAGTTCCCCACGTAGAAACCGAAGCCGAGTGTCGCCAGCGCGAGGACGATGATCGCCAGCAGCGCGCCGATACTGATCCAGCGGAACTTCGGCTGCTTCGCGTTGGGAGTCGCGTAGTACAGGATCGCCACGATCAAGACCACGATGAAAGCGAGGACCGGCCACTTGGCGATCGACCAGATGGTCTGCGCGACGTCGCCGAGACCGAGCGCGTCACCGATCGCCGTGGCGACGGGGCCCGAGACGACGAGGATGACGGCGGTGAGCGCGATCAGCGCGACCGTGATGACGGTGACGAGCAGCTGGGTGGGCTTGAGCTTCCAGAACGGACGCCCCTCCTCGATCTCGTAGATGCGGTTCATCGCACGGCTGAAGGCGCCGACGTAGCCGGATGCCGACCAGATGGCCAGCAGGATGCCGGTGATGAGCGCGAATCCGGCTCCCGGAGACTCAGCCACCTGCTCGATCGGACCCCGGATGGTCTCGACCGTCTCGCCGGGAGCCACCTGCTCGATGATGCCCAGCACGGCATCGCTCGCCGCCTTGCCCTGCCCGAAGACGCCGAGGAGGGAGAAGATCGCGATGAGGCCGGGGAAGAGCGACAGCACGGCGAAGTAGGTGAGCGCTGCAGCGATGTCGGTGCACTGATCCGACGAGAACTCTCGGATCGTCTTCTGCAGCACGTACTTCCACGATCGCTTGTGCAGGTCGTCCGGAGAATCGGGCTTGCCGGCCGCTTCCGGGTCTCGAGTGCCGCGGGCGGCGGTGTCGGAGGTATTCATGATTCCTTCCCTGTCGGGCGGACCCGTCTGATGACGGGTCCGCCCGAACGCAGCGTCAGTTGCCTGCGACGTTCTCGCGGGCCTGCTGTGCCTGATCCTTCACTTCGCCGGCGGCGGTCTGCGCCTCTTCCGTGACAGTGGCGACCGAGTCCTGCGCCGATTCCTTCACGGACGCGACCGAAGCCTGAGCGGGCTCCTTCAGGTGCTCGCCGATCTCCTTCGCCACACCGGTGACCTCATCGACCAGGGGCTGCGCCTGATCCTTCACGGTCGCGGCAAGGTCCTTCTCCTTCGACGAGGCGGGAACCAGCGACGCGAGGAGAAGGCCGGCGCCGAACGCGATCAGGCCGACCGCCATCGGGTTGCCCTCCGCCTTCGCCACGGCCCGGTCCTTCATGTCGCCGACATGGGCGCCCGCATCGTGCAGCGACGAACCGGCGTCGTCAGCGCTGCCCATCACACGATCGCGGACCGATCCGAACGCGCCGCGCACCTTGCCCATCTGGCGGTCGACGATCTTCGTCGGCGACACCTTGTCGGCCAGGGCGTCGACGTCCAGGCCGAGGTCCTGGCGGGTGCGCTCGATGTCGGCGCGGATCTCTTCGGGTGAATCACTCATCGGTTCTCCTCATTCCTCTTCAACGTTTCCGGAATCTCTTTCAGGGTGTCCACGGTCTGTGGAGCGCCCTCCACCTGCTGGAGCTGACCGCGCCCGACCAGGAACAGGATCAGGGCGATGACCGCCCAGATGACTGCCACGACGACGCCGGCCCACCCGCCGCCCATGAGCGTGCCCAGGGCCCACCAGAGTGCGACCGAGAGGAAGAACACGGCCATGAGTGCGGCATAGCCAGCCGCCCCCATGAGTCCCGCGCCCTTGGCGGTCTTGGTGGCGGAATTCTTCAGCTCCGCTTTGGCGAGCGCGACCTCTTGGCGCATCAGCGTCGAGATGTCGCGAGAGACCTCGCCGAGCAGGTCACCGAGGGAGGTGCTCGCCGCCTTGGCCTCAGACGGAGTTGGGTCGGTCATAGTCGTCCTCCCTCAGAGCATCCGGACGGGTCGATGCCGTCTGCGAATAGACGGGCGTCTCGCCTCCCATGACCGTCGTCGTGCCCACCGGGGCGGGAACCGCCGGGTCCGGGTGCACCTGACGGGGCGCGGGCGCCGGTGGAGCGGCCGGAGCCGCGGGCGCGGCCGACGGGGAGGCGTCCTTCTCGTCGGAGGCGTTCTGGGCGAGCGCCCGAGTGAGGCGTCCGACCACGATGCCGCCGATCGCCGCGGCCAGGATGAAGGTGCCGGGCTTGCGGCGGGCGTAGCGCTTGACCTCGGTCAGCACGGAACCCGGGTCGCGATCGCCCAACCAGGTCGCCGCCGCCGTCAGGCGACCGGACACCTGATGGACCACATCTCCGGCGATACCGCTGCCGTCGGAGTTCCTCGCCATCGAGTCGAGTTCGTCGCCGACCGACCGGAGTCCGCCCGCTATGCGCTGCTGCTGAGTGTTCGCCTGATCCTTCAGCTCGCGCTGAGTCTGAGCGTAGAGATCCTTGACCTGCGCCTTCGCCTCTCCGGCGACGGTCGCGGCTTCATCTTTGGCAGTGCCGAGGACATCCTTGGCCTGCGTCGTGGCGGCATCCTTCAGGTCAGCGGCTTCCTGCTTCGCAGCGTCCACCTTCCCGGAGGAATCCGGGGACTGCACGTTCGAGCCGCCGGGGCCGGCCGTCTCGTAGTTGTCTGACATGGTGCTCCTTTCACGGACCGATCGGGTCGACCGGTGGTCCCGTTCTAAGCCTGTCCATCTGACTCGGGCAGGATCTTGCTTCCTCCCGACTTACGGTGTAAAGGGCGTGCAGTCGCCCGCGTGCAGGGCGGTCAGCGCCGCCCTCGCCCGATGCGGGTTCTACTCCTCGAACGGTGTCGCGGCAAGACCGTGTCACAAGCGCTCGCCCACGGCTTCTCCTGGGAGGACCGTCCGCGAGAGGGAGCAGGATGTCCGAGCACGCAACCCGAGAAGGTCGCCGTCGTACGCCGTCGAGAAGGCGACGGCACCGACCGCTCGCGAGTCAGATCGTGGTCATCACGGGTGGGTCGAGTGGAATCGGGCGGGAGACCGCGTTGCAGCTGGCTCGTGCCGGCGCGACCGTCGCGGTGCTGGGCCGGCACGAGGGCCGGCTGGCCGACACGGTCGCAGAGATCACGGCCGAGGGCGGTCAGGCCCGCCACCTCCTGTGCGACGTGAAGGATGCCGAAGCCGTGCGCGCGGCGGCCGAGACTGTGGAGCGCTGGTTCGGACGGATCGACACCTGGGTGAACAACGCGGGCGTGCTGGTCTACGCGCGCTTCGAAGAGACCACGCCGGCGGAGTTCCTGCGCATGATGGAGATCGACTTCCTCGGCCAGGTCCATGGTGCGCAGGCGGCGCTTCCCGCGCTCCGCCGTGCCGGCGGCGGCGCGCTGATCTCGATCTCGTCCGTCGAAGCCGTGACCACCTTGCCGCTGCACAGCGCGTATGCCGCTTCGAAGCGGGCGGTGGAGGGCGCGATGATGGGACTTCGTCGCGAGCTGCGCGATCAGCACGACCCGATCTCCGTGACGGTCATCCGACCGGCGGTCATCGACACTCCCGGCTACAACGCCACCCGGTCGCATCTCGCGTTTCGCCCGTCGGCGCCTCCGCCGTATTACGCACCCTCGGTCGTCGCGGCCTGCGTGCTCTACGCGGCCGAGCATCCGGTCGGCGAGCTCTTCGCCGGTGGCAGCGGTCGATGGATCTCCTTGCTGCAGCGCACATCGCCGCGTCTGCTCGATGCGGTGTTCGGCCGGTGGGGAGTGCGGATGATGCACACCGCCGAACCTTCGCGTCCGCGCCCCGGGAACCTCGCCGCGCCGAGCGCGTTCATGCAACCGGGCGGCTTGCCGCGCCGCGGTCGATCGTGGAGCGTGTCCACCGCGCTCGCACTGCGGCCGGGGCTCCGCAGGGTCGGCGTGCTCGCCCTGGCGGCGACGACCCTCGCCACTGCTGTTCGGCTCGGGCGCAAGATACGACCGGACATGCGCATCCGTCAATAGTCTCTTCGCCGGATGCTGCGCGTCACTAACGTCCTCATCCATCAGCCCAGGCCAAGAGCCACGTCGCAGCCAAGGAGCATCCCATGAGCACCGCCGCAGAACCCACGTCGAGTGTGACGCGATGAAAGCGATGGCCTACCGCGGACCGTACAAGATCCGCGTCGAAGAAAAGCCGGAACCGAAGATCCAGCATCCGAACGACGCCATCGTGCGGGTGACGCGAGCGGCGGTCTGCGGATCCGATCTCCACCTGTTCCACGGCATGATGCCGGACACGCGCATCGGCCACACGTTCGGGCACGAGATCGTCGGGATCGTCGAAGAGGTCGGCTCGTCGGTGCAGACCCTGAAGCGCGGGGATCGCGTGATGGTCCCCTTCAACATCTCCTGCGGCAGCTGCTACTTCTGCAGCCGCGGGCTGTTCTCCAACTGCCACAACGTCAACCCCAACGCCACCGCGGTGGGCGGTATCTACGGGTACTCGCACACGACGGGCGGATACGACGGCGGTCAGGCCGAGTACGTGCGGGTGCCGTTCGCAGATGTCGGGCCTTCGGTGATCCCGGAGTGGTTGAGCTCGGAGGACGCCCTCATGCTGACGGATGCCTTCTCCACCGGCTACTTCGGCGCGCAACTCGGCGACATCGCCGAGCGGGACACGGTGGTCGTGTTCGGCGCCGGACCGGTCGGCCTGGCGGCGGCACGGTCGGCCTGGTTCCTCGGCGCCGGCCGCGTGATCGTCGTCGATCACATCGACTACCGCCTCGAAAAGGCGAAGACATTCGCGTTCGCAGAGACGATCCACCTCGCCGAAGTCGACGACATCGTCCTCGCGCTGAAGAGGGCGACAGGACACCTCGGAGCGGATGTCGTCATCGACGCGGTCGGCGCGGAAGCCGACGGCAGCGTGCTCCAGCACATCACCGGGGCGAAGCTGAAACTGCAGGGCGGGTCGCCGGTCGCCGTGAACTGGGCCATCGACTCGGTCCGCAAGGGAGGGACGGTCTCGCTCGTCGGGGCCTACGGCCCACTCGGTTCGTCGGTGCGTCTCGGCGACGCCGTCAACAAGGGACTCACGGTCCGCGCGAACCAGGCTCCGGTCAAGCGTCAGTGGCCGCGGCTGCTCGAGCACATCCGCGCGGGGCACGTGCGACCGAGCGAACTGTTGACGCACCGATTCCCGCTCGAGCACATCGCGGAGGCCTATCACGTGTTCTCCGCCAAGCTGGATGACTGCATCAAGCCCGTCATCGTCGTCGGAGAGGAGTGATCATGCCCTACGAAGCCGCGAAGCCTGACCTCGCACCGTCCGCAGAGGAGTTGAGAGCGCGGATCCCCGGGTGGGGCGCCGACAACCCGCCCGAGCACCGGCGCACCTGGCAGCAACGCGACGACCTCGAGCCGACCGGCGCGCACTGGTCGTTCCCCGAGCGTCAACCAGAGGATCCGCGCCGCGAACGATCGATCGAGCACGCCATGCTGCCGCCCGTCTACGGGACCGCCCAGCCGCTGCACGGACTCTCGGGCCGCATCCGTCGATTCGCCTACGACAACCTGAGCGAGACGAAGAACACGCGCTGGCTGCTCCTGGTGCTGGGTGACAGGGTCGAATCCGTCGGCGCCCACGCCCGTTCGCTGCTGAGCCGCCGCCCGGACGACCCGGTGACCTTGACCGGCGTGCTGGCCGAGGGGCGGCATCGCCCGCTGGCGTCGCGCTTCGGACGCGGGCGTCTCGACCTGAGGCACGCGTGGCTCGATCCGATCGTCGTCGTCGGGCCGTGGGTCCTGGTCGCGGCCGGTGTGGTGGCCGCTCTCCGGCGGACGTTCACGCAACGCCCCCACGGCTGAGGTACGGCGGTCAGATCACGACGGTTCCCGAGACGATCACGTCGGCGCGTCCGCCGACCCACAGCCGATCGGCATCCTGACTGATCCGGATGCGGCCGCGCCGCCCGATCGCCGTACCCTGCGCTGCGAGGTACGGCGCATGGGCGCGTCCGCTCGTGAGCAGCCACTCGGCTGCCGCCGCGTTCAGGCTGCCGGTGACCGGGTCCTCGCGGAGTGGACCGTCACCGTTGGTGAAGAATGCGCGCAGCTCGAACGCGGTCTCGGAGCCCTCGTGATGCGCGCCGATCACGCCGATGTCCCAGACGCCGGGGTGACCGGCGACGTCAGGGCGGATGCCGAGAACCGTGTCGGCGCTGTCGAGCAGGAGGCCGACCCAGCCCGGGCCGTTGTCGAGCCACTCGGCGTCCACGACCTTCTCGGCGCCGATCCCGAGGATCTCGATCAGCTCCTTCACGAGCTCCGGCGCCACGGCGCCCGAGCGGGTCCGCGGGGGAGAGGCGAACGCCAGGGTGTCGCCATCGGGGCGCACCGGGATCAATCCCGCATCGCACTGTTGGATGACCATGGAAGGATCGGCCGGTGTGCCGCCGGCATCCAGCCATGCCCTCGCCGTGCCGAGCGTCGGATGGCCGGCGAAGGGCAGCTCGGTGCTCAGGCTGAAGATGCGCACGCGGTAGTCGGCCTCGGGGTCGGTCGGCGGCAGCACGAACGTGCATTCGGAGAGATTCGTCCACACCGAGAACCGCCGCAACTCGTCGTCGCTGAGCCCCTCCGCATCGAGGACGACCGCCACGGGGTTGCCCGTGCCCGGAGTCTCGCCGAACACGTCGACCTGTCGGAATCCACGTTGCATGTCTGGAGGATACTCGGCCGTACTCCACTCAGGAGACGGAAAGCTCACCTTCGTACGGTCGGAGCAGGGAATGCCCCTGCTCCGCGCCTGGCGCGCGCGTGTCCTGCCACGAAGGAAGAACTCCTCATGACGAACACCACCCGCCCCTCTGCCTCCGCCTCGCTGGGACTCCTCGTCCTGCGCGTCGTCGTCGGAGCCGTCTTCGCCGCTCACGGAGCGCAGAAGATCTTCGAGTTCACGATCCCGGGCACCATCGGCACCTTCGCCGGCATGGGTATCCCGCTGCCGGAGATCGCCGCGCCGGTCGTCGCCTTTGTCGAACTGGTCGGCGGCATCCTGCTGATCTTCGGCTTCTTCACGCGTCCCATCGGCATCCTCCTCGCCGTCGACATGGCCGTCGCCCTGGTCGCCGTCCACCTGCCCGCGGGTCTCTGGGTCGGCGACGGCGGCTATGAGTTCGTCGCCGTTCTCGGTGCTGGCGCGCTTGCGCTCGCGTTCACGGGCGCCGGGCGGTTGTCCCTCGACGGCGCTCTGCTGCGCGGGCGCGTCCCGGCCTGGCTCTCCTGAGTCCGCCGCGCGATACTGTTGCTTCGCGTCCGGCGGGTCCGGGCAGGCAGTGAGGGGCGCATGGCCACGATCTACGATGTCGCGGAGCTCGCGGGAGTCTCGCCCGCGACGGTCTCGCGCGTCTTCAACGGCACGAGCGTGTCGGCGGAGAAGGTCGCCGCCGTGCGGGATGCCGCCGAGAAGCTCAGCTTCACGCCGAACCGCACAGCACGCACCCTTCGTCGTCAGAGCTCCGAGGTGATCGCCCTCGTCATCCCCGACATCGAGAACCCGTACTTCACCGAGATGGCCAGAGGCGTCGAGGATGTCGCGTCCGAAGCCGGCTACTGCGTCGTGCTCTGCAACTCCGACGCGCAGGTCGAGAAAGAGGCGACGTACCTCCGGATCGCGATCGCCGAGCACATGTCGGGCGTGATCATCGCGACGGCCGACGAGAGCACCCGCCTCGACAGCATCCTCGCGACCGGTCGCCCTGTCGTCGCCGTCGACCGCACTACCACGTACGACATCGACGGGGTCGTGATGGCCAACCGCGACGCAGGGTCTTCGGCCACGAAAGACCTCATCGATGCCGGTCACCGCCGCATCGCCTACATCGGCGGCCCTGAGCACATCGACACCGCGGCGGAGCGCGCTGCCGGGTGGCGCGCAGCGCTCACCTCTGCGTATCCCGACCTCGACCTCGACGGTCTGCAGCGGTTCGAGACCTTCCGTGTGGACGGCGGACGCGCAGCGATGGAAGAGTTGCTCGCTTTGCCGGAGCCACCCGATGCGGTGGTCGCGGGCAACAACCTCATCGGGGTGGGCGCGATCCAGGTGCTCTCCGAGCACGGTCTGACGCCGCCCGAAGTGGGGGTCGCGGTCATCGGATCGCTGCCGTTCACGACGCTGTCGCCCCGCGCAGTGACGGTGGTGCGGCTGCCTGCCCGGCACATGGGAGTGACGGCGGCGCGGATGCTGTTTGCACGCATCAAGGGAGACGATCAGCCGGCGCGCACTGTGGTGCTGCCCAACGAGGTGCAGTCCGCGAGCACGCGCAGCTGACTCAGCGGCTATTGCGAGCGCCAGAAGCGCGTCGCGAGGTTGGTGACTTCCTTGTCGAGCTCTTCGAGCCGACGATCCATGGCGTCGAAGCGCACGTCCATCTTTCCTTCGAGGCCCTCGAACCGTGCTGCGATTTCGTGGCGGAACGACGTGATGATCTTGTCGTTCTGGCGGAGCAGCAGCGAGATCGCCCCGATCATCACCGCGGCGAACACGCCGATCAGAGTCCATACCTGCGGCTCGGTCATCTCCATGCCTCCAGTCTGCGAGCGAAAAGCCAAATTGTCACGGTATTCCGGTTGTCATTGGCGCTCGGAGCGCTATCGGTGGAGGAGGCATTGTCCAGGATGCCCGTGCAGGAAGAGTCGCTGCTCCCTTGCATCATGAAATCGATTTCGCGTACAGTGGCGATCACCATGACCACCTACACTCTGCCGACCCCGGCATCCCGTCCGGCGTCCGCTCCGAAGACCGCTTACCTGATCGCATCGGGCGACCTGCGCGAGGCCGCCAACACCGGCGGCTGGCCCGTGCAGGTCGAGCTCGAAGCCGGCGTCACCGGCGTCTTCGAGGAACTCGGCTGGACCGTCATCCGCGCCAACGAGGTCGACCCCGAGACCGGCCACGGGTTCATCTCCAGTCAGCGCATGGGCCTCGAGGTCTTCAAGAACATCCCGACGGATGCCCCGCTCATCGTCGCCGAGGCCGTGTGGCAGTACTCGCACCACGTGCTCGCCGGACTCCGCACGCACGAGGGCCCGATCCTCACGGTCGCGAACTTCGCGGGTGACTGGCCGGGTCTTGTCGGCCTTCTCGGACTCAACGCCGGACTCACCAAGATGGACAAGCCCTACGCCTCGATCTGGTCGGTCGACTTCACCGACGAGTGGTTCACGAACGGCATCCGAGAGTGGACCGAGACCGGCTCCATCACGCATGACGCCTCGCACGTCCGCGCACTGCCGGAGCTGCCCGACAGCCCGGAGAAGGCGCTGGGTGAGGCGCTCGCCGCAGAACTGCTCGCAGAAAAGGCCATCATCGGCGTCTTCGATGAGGGCTGCATGGGCATGTACAACGCCATCTTCGACGACGAGCTGCTCAACAAGACCGGCATCTACAAGGAGCGCCTCTCGCAGTCGGCGTTGTACGCCGAGATGCTGAACGTCTCCGAAGACGAGGCGAACGCGGCGTACGACTGGCTGATCGATGCAGGGATGACCTTCCAGTACGGAGAGGATGCCGCCACCGAGCTCACCCGCGAGCAGGTGCAGTGGCAGCTCAAGATGTACGTCGCCGCCCTCCGCATCGCGGATGACTTCGGCCTCGACGCCGTCGGCATCCAGTACCAGCAGGGACTCAAGGATCTCGTCCCGGCATCCGATCTGGCCGAGGGCATGCTGAACTCGACCGAGCGTCCGCCGGTCACCTCGCGCGACGGGTCGCGGGTGCTGCACGAGGGACGCGCGTTCCCGCACTTCAACGAAGCCGACGAGGGCGTCGCGGTCGACGCGCTCGTGACCGACCGGGTGTGGCGCGCGATGGGGCTGGTGCCCGACAACACGCTGCACGACGTGCGCTGGGGCGGGGACTACGACGGCCAGTTCGTCTGGGTCTACGAGATCTCGGGATCCGTTCCCGCGTCGCATCTCGGTGGATGGCAGAACGCCGAGGGCTGGCGTCAGGGGCACGTGTTCTTCCCGGCCGGCGGCGCCACGATCAACGGCGTCTCGAAGCCCGGCGAGATCGTGCTGTCGCGGGTGTTCATCGCCGACGGCATCCTGCAGGCCGACATCTTCCGCGCCTCGGTCGTCGAGCTGCCGGAAGAGGAGACGAAGCGCCGCAAGGATGCCACGAACCCGGAGTGGCCGATCGCGCACGTGGTGCTGCATGGCATCTCGCGAGACCAGTTCATGGCCCGGCACAAGGCGAACCACGCGCAGACCGTCTATGCCCCGGATGCCGAGACCGCCGACAAGGCGCTGATCGCCAAGGCCGCGATGTTCGCCGGCATGGGCATCAATGTCAACCTGGTGGGAGACGTCGCGGTCTGACCCCGCACCGGTCTGGATCAGGAATGCCGCTCCCGCGTCGCCGGGGGCGGCATTTCTGATCCAGCGTCGCTTTGGGACCCTTCGCCCCGATTGACTTAAGCGATATAGTCGGCGGCAGGTCGCGCCGACGCGGCCTGATCTCGCTATCGATGTTGAAGGAGACGATCTGTCATGAGTCAGCCCCGCATCAGGATTCACCGGTTCCGAAAGGGCCTTGCCGCCGCGGCGGGCCTCGCGGTCGCCGCAGTCGGCACCGTCGCCGCAACGCCAGCCGCTGCGACCGAAGTGCCCGAGTACGATCCCCAGCTCGCTGTCTACGTCGAGGTGAACTCGAACGATTTAGCGAACGTCGCCGACTACACGCTCGCGGATTCGGGGGAAGCGGCCATCGACATGGCGATGATCTTCGCCGCCAACATCAACTACGACGGTGAGAAGGCGTACCTGCACTTCAACGAGCGCGTCACCGAGACGCTGAAGGATGCCGAGAACCAGATCCGCCCCGTGCAGGAGCAGGGCACGAAGGTGCTGCTCTCAGTGCTCGGCAACCATCAGGGCGCGGGGTTCGCGAACTTCACGTCGTACGAGCAGGCCGACGCGTTCGCCGCGCAGCTCGCCGACGCGGTGACCACCTACGGGCTCGACGGGATCGACTTCGACGACGAGTGGACCGAGTACGGCGCGAACGGCACGCCGCAGCCCAACGCCGAGTCGTTCGGATGGCTGGCCACCGCGCTCCGTGAGCGCCTCGGCGACGACAAGATCATCACTCTCTATGCGATCGGTCCGTCGTACACGACGACCGACTTCACGCTGTTCGATGCGGAGGGTGTGCTCGACTACGCCTGGAACCCCTACTACCCCACCTACGACGCCCCGACGGTGCCCGGACTCGAGGATCGCACACGCATCGGTGCCGCGGCGATCGACCTCGCGAACACCAGCGCGGCGACGGCGTCGGGCTTCGCGAACCGCACGGTTGCCGACGGCTACGGCGTCTACGTCGCGTACAACCTCACTGCGAACGACCAGTCGACCTACCTCTCCGGCATCACACAGGCACTCAAGGGCGAAGCGACGGAGTACCGGGCGGCGCCGAAAGGCTGATCAGTCCAGGTCGAAGAGCTCGACCTGACGGATCGTGACCTCGGCCTCTGCGCGAACGCGGAGCGCCGAGGTCACGACGCGTCCTGCCAATGTGAACGGCGTCGTGCGATTCGGCAGCAGCGCAGCCTGGTGCGTCATCGACACCGGGACCCAGCGTTCTTCGGCGTCCAGGACTTCCCAGCGGAGAGCGGAAGCGGATGCCGGGCCGGCCACGGTCACGGTGAGATCGGTGATGCCGCGGGGCTCGGGGAACCGCCATCCCACCCACCCCCCGGCGCGCAGCGCAGAGCCGTCGTCGACCGACGGGGAACCATCGTCGAACACCCGCTCGGCATGACTGACAGCGGGGGAGGAGATGACGTGGCCACCACCTGACGTCAGGTCGGCGTGCCAGGCATCAACCGACTCCGCGGGCGACATGGGCCCGCTCTCGAGCGCTGCCGCTGGATCGTCCCCGAACACCAACTCGAGCACGGCATCCCCGACGAGCGCATCGACCGGCAGCTCGGCCGAGGGCAGCGCCACCCCGTCGAGCCGCGCCTCCTGCAGCACGTGAGCCGAGGGGCCGCTCCGCCGCGACAGCACGCGCAGCGAGGAGCCGTCGCCACGATCGGCACGGATGTCGTCGAACAGCGGCGACCCGATCCGCAGCACTCCGGAGGCGAGCTCCAGCGGATACAGTCCGAGCGCGGCCCACAGCCACCACGCGCTCATCTCGCCGTTGTCCTCGTCGCCGGGATATCCCTGGCCGATGTGCGCCCCGGTGAACAGACGGCTGGCGAGGTCGTGCACGATGGCGGCCGTCTGCCACGGCCGGTCGCTGAACGCGTACATGAAGGGGATGTGATGCGCGGGCTGGTTCGAGATCGCGCACATGCCCGATCGCAGTGCTCGTGCCTCACGCTGTTCGTGGATGACGGTGCCGTACGCGCCGCCGAACCGCTGGTCGGCGGTCTCCGGCTCGGCGAACAACGCGTCGAGGTGTCGGCCGAGGCCGCCCGGACCCCCGTAGAGGTCGGCCAGACCCGCGCCGTCGTGCACGGCGCCGACCGACATCCCCCACGCGTTCGTCTCGACGTTGTCGCCACCCCAGGACCGCGGATCAAAACCCGTGGCGGCGAAGGCGCCCCGGTCGTCCCTGCCGCGGAAGAAACCCGTCTCGTCGTCGAAGAGGGTGCGGTACGACCGTGCCCGGTTCGCGAAGTAGCGGGCGAAGGACCGATAGCGAGCGGCATCCGTCTCTGCTCCGGCATCCGCCTCTGACTCAGCCGAGGCGGCCAGCTGTGCGGCGAACCGCCCGAGGGCGGCATCGCTCACGGCGTTCTCGATGCTCCAGCTCATCCCCTCCGGCACGTCGGAGGAGATGTATCCGGTGAAGCGACCCCGCCCGATGCCCTTGCGGCCGCGGCGGGCGTCGGGGCCGGGCTCGCAGGCGTTCCGCCATCCGCTCTTGAACGCGGCGACCCGGTCGAAGTCCACTCCCCAGCGCGCGGCATCCGCGAAGATCTGGTCGCTCGAGGTGCCGACCATGCTGTCGACGTACCCCGGGGCACTCCAGCGCGCCATCCACCCGCCGCGGCGGTACTGCTCGAGCTGCCCATCGAGCAGTCGCCCAGCGAGGGCGGGGTCGAGCAGGGCGAGCGCGGGCCACTCGGTGCGGTAGGTGTCCCAGTAGCCGTTGTTGACGACGAGCTCGCCGTCGGCGGTCGGCGGCTGATCGCCCGCCGCGCCCGCGAACACATCCGCGAATCGCCAGACGGGGGCATCCGCGGTCCCGGCGTTCTCGGCCGCCGTGTTCGGGTACAGGTGCATCCGGTGGACGGATGCCGCTATGCGCGCCCGGTGCTCCTCGTCGGCGAGCGAGCGGTACGGAGCCTCTTCCTCGGGCAGTGCGGGAATCGTGACGCGACCCAGCAGGCGGTTCCAGGATGCCGCGGACGCGTCGCGCAGCTGCTCGTACGAGGTGGCCGCCGGCGCTTCGAGCTCGAGGCTACGGCGAGCCTGGTCGATCGACAGGAAGGAGACGGCGATCCGCACCTCGAGCGCCCCGCGGCCGCCCACGTATCCGGCGACCTCGCCCCGGCCGTCGTCGTCGAGATGGCCGCGGTCGACGGGGGTGCCCCCGTTCTGCACTGCGCCCGCGAAGTAGCAGCGCGGAGCGTTGCCCCAGTCCTCGGGACCCTCCGGGATCCGGCCCTCGAAGCCTCCGGCATCCGTCCATTCCAGGCGCCCGCCGGCGGCGAGCTGATCGATCACGAAGCCCACCTGCGCATCGGGATTCGCGCTCCGCACACGGAAGGCTGCCGCATGCGAGGTCGCCGTCAGCTCGACGTGCAGGTCGTCGCCGAGATCGGCCGCGTACTCGTGCGGATGGGCGCGCTCGGTGCCGGGAACGATCCAGCGCCGGCGCTCCACCCGCCGCGATGTCGGCCGGTCGAGGAAGGGCATCAGCTGCAGCACGGAACGATCGCCGATCCACGGGCTGGGCTGATGCGAGAACTGGAGAGCCTCGAGACGACGCCCCTGCGGATCGTCGTGCACGAAGGGACGATACGGCCAGCGCGAGTCGGCGGCATCCGTCGCCGGGGTGACGAAAGCGAACCCGTGCGGCACGGCCACTGCCGGGATCGTGTTCCCGCGGGAGAACCGCGGACCCGAGTGCGAGCCGCGGCGGGTGTCGACGCGTTCGACGGGGGTGAGTGATGCGGATGCTGCGCGCTCCTCGACCACGACCTGCACGAAGCCCGAGACCTCGCCCGGGAGATCGGTCGCGGCGACCGGGGATCGCGCGCCGAGCACGATCTCGACGGTGCCACGGTGGTGCGAAACCGGAGCGAGCGAGACCGTGTCGGCGTTCCACTGCTCGGGGAAGCTCCAGCGAGCGGCGAACTGCTTCTCGGCGGTGATCGGGAAGTCGTAGCGGTCGCGCACCGCCTCCCTGTCGCTCAGCCGGGTCCCGTCGGCGAGGCGCACGTCCACCGCCACCGCGGGCGCCGCGTGAGGCGCCAGCGTGGCCGCGGGTCCGTCGGCGTAGAACGCCCAGTGCAGCACGGCATCCGCCGAGAACGTGAGATCCGCGAAACCGGGAACGTCGATGCGCTGCTCACCGGCGGCAGGATCGAACGCGAAGGCGAACACCGGTCCGTCCAGCACGCCGGTGTGAGGACGCGACGACGGCGGATCGGTCGGGCCGTCAGCGGGGGAGAGGCGCACGGTGCTCACCCCTTGATCGCGCCCTCCTGCACGCCCTTGAAGAAGAACCGCTGCGTGAACGAGAACATGATGACGATCGGCACGAGCGCGATCATCGTCCCCGCTGCGATCAGGCGCGGGTCGACCGAGAAGCTGCTGTTGAGGTAGGCCATGCCGACGGTCAGCGTGTACTTCGCGGGATCGGAAAGCACGATGAGCGGCCACAGGTAGTCATCCCAGGCGCCGATGAACGCGAAGATCGCGACCACCGAGACCATGCCGCGGATGTTCGGCCAGACGATGTGGCGGATGCGCTGCCACGTCGTCGCCCCGTCGACCGTCGCGGCATCCAGCACGTCCTTGGGGATCATGCGGCACGCCGTGGCGATCAGCAGCACGTTCATCGCGCTGATGGCGCCCGGCAGGAAGACGCCCCAGAGCGTGTCGGCCAGACCCAGCGCGCGGATCGTGAGGAAGTTACTCGTCACCGTGACCTCACCGGGGAAGAGCAGGGTGGAGAGCAGGATCGCCATGACGATCCACTTGCCACGGAACCTCATGCAGCCCAGCGCGTACCCGGCGAGGGTGGCCAGCACGACGTTGCTGACGACCGTGCCGACCGAGACGAGCAGTGAGTGCCAGGCGTAGAGGTAGACCGGCACGATGTCGGCGACGGTCGAGTAGTTCCCGAGCGTCGGCTCGCGCGGGATGAGGTTCGGCGGGAAGGAGTAGATGTTCTCCTGCGGCCCCTTGAACGAGGTCGACAGCTGCCAGAGGAACGGTCCGATCACGAGCACCAGCACGAACAGCAGCAGGGCGTAGCGCCCGATGAGTCCACCGAGGGTCGGCTTGCTGAAGTCTCCGGAGCCGCGGCGGCGGAAGACGCGCTCGCGCGCGGACTTCGCGGGGCTCGTCGGCTCCTCCGGCGAGTGGCGGTCGTCCTCGGCGCGGGGAGGGGTGAGGATGCTCATGCGGGGGCCTTCGCCTTCTTCTCGCGATTCATGAAGGCGATCGCGGCGAGCGGGATGAGGGTCAGGAGGAACAAGGCGACGCTGATCGCCGACGCGTAGCCGATGTTGCCGTTCAAGCCCGAGCCGACCTGGCGGATGAGCATCACCAGCGACATGTCGTAGCCGCCCGGACCGCCCGTGCTCTTGGACAGCACGTCGAGCTCGGCGAACACCCTCATCGCAGAGACCGCGATCAGCACCGCGATGAGGAGCATCGCGCCGCGCACCGAGGGGATCGTGACCGAGAGGAAGCGGCGGAAGGCTCCGGCGCCGTCGAGCATCGCCGCCTCATGCAGCTCCTTGCCGACGTTACCGAGGGCGGCGAGGTACACGACCATGTAGTAGCCGAGTCCCTTCCACACCGTGAGCAGGATCGCGCAGCCGAGCAGCAGCCAGCGGTCGACGAGGAACGCCATCGGCTTGTCGACCAGCCCCAGGAACTCGAGCGTCTGGTTGATGATGCCGCGGCTGTCGAACAGCCAGGTCCAGATGAGGGCGACGACGACCACCGAGGCGATCACCGGGAAGTAGAACGTGGTGCGGAAGAACGAGATGCCCGGCAGCTTCTTCTGCACCAGCAGAGCCAGCAGCAGCGGGAGGACGGTCAGCAGCGGCACGCACACGACGACGTAGATGATGCACGTCGTCAGCGCGTTCCAGAACATCTCGTCGCCGAACATGCGGTCGTAGTTCGCCGTGCCGACGAACTCGGGCGTCCGCAGGGGGCGGGCGTCGGTGAAGCTGAGGAAGACCGTGTTGAGGAACGGCCAGAGCGCGAACACCAGCACCCAGATCACGGCGGGGCCGAGGAGCAGCCAGGGCGTGAACCATCTGTGGGATCTCATCGATCTCATCTTGGTCCGGATGCCGGTGTCCGCGCTCATGCTCACTGGTCCACGCGGTTCGCGTTGGCGTACTCGACGATCTTGTCGAGCTGCGTCTTGGCATCCGCTTCGCCGTTGATCGCGAGGGCGATCTGCTGCGTCATGTAGGTCGCCATGTCGGAGGTCCACTGGAACGGCAGCGCCTTGGCATCCTCCATCGCGGTGAACACGGTGTCGATCGCGGCGAGCTGCTTCTCGTCGGTGATCGACGAGGAGATGTTCTCGACGACCTTGTCGCCGCCGGCGGCGGTGCCCGGCGCGGTGCCCACGGCGAGCGACGAGAACGCGACCTGGTTCTCCTCGTTCGTCACGAACTCGGCGAAGGCGAGGGCGGCCTCCTTGTTGTCGGAGTCGGCCGAGACGTTGAGTCCCTGCACGTAGAGCGGCGGAACGCCGAGACGCTGCGTCGCGACGGTGTTCTCGAGCAGCGCGGGAGCATCCTTCTGCAGGTCGGTCGTGAAGCCGGTGCCGCCGGTCGTGAATGCGACCTTCTCCTGGATGTAGGCCTCGGCGTTTCCGCCGTAGTCACCGGTCAGCGCCTCGGCGGGCATCGCGCCGGCCGCGTAGGCGTCGGCGTAGGCCTCGATGATCGCGGCGGCCTCGTCGGTGTTGAAGTCGAACTCGCCCTCGTCGTTGATGACCTCCATGCCGGCGGCCGTGAAGGTGTCGAGCGCGGGGATCGACGAGAGCAGCTGCACCTTGCCGCCGGACTCGGTCGCGACCTCCTTCGCGAGGGCGAGGAGCTCGTCGACGGTCGTCGGGAGGTTCTCCTCGGTGACGCCGTAGGGGGCGAGCTGCGCGAGGTTCCACCACGAGGCGTCGCTGGAGAGATACCAGGGCAGGCCGTAGGTGCCCTCGACGCCGGGGTACTGGCTGTACGAGTCCCACGCGCCGGCGTTGTAGGCCGACTTCAGGTCGGGGTCCGCGGTGTCGATTTCGACGAGCTTGCCCGCGGCGACGAGGGGGTACGCGATGTCAGGCGGAAGGTTCAGGACGTCGGGGAGCGTGTCGGCGTTCGCCTGGCTCAGGATCTTCTCCTGGTAGCCGTCGCCCGGCTGGTCGAGCCACTCGACCGTGACGTCGGGGTTCTCCTTCTCGAACGCATCGATGACTTCCTCGAAGTAGGGCGTGAACTTCTCGTTCTTGAGCGACCAGGTCTGGAACTGGATCGATCCGCTCAGCTCGCCGGAGGTGTCGATGGGGCCGGAGTCGCCGGTCGAACCTCCGCCGCCTCCTGTGCAACTCGTCAGCGCCAGGACGCCGATGCTGAATGCTGCCAGAGCGGCAATGCGTGTCGGAGTTTTCATCGTGCTTCTTCCTCGAGGCGGGCGATTCCACGTGTTTGCCCACGCGAGAGTGGACTGCAACGCTTTAGCAGATGAAACCATCGGATGCCGCGCCTGTCAAGGTGCTGTCGGCGGGCGTCCCGTCGATTGCAGGCGAGCACTGGGATGTTCGTAGCTCAAGCGTTATAGTGATCCGACATGTCCTCGCCGGAGGGCACCGTGCGAAAGGTCCGGACACATGACGCAGCGTGGCGCTCTCGATGCTCCCCTGAGATTCGGGGCGAACTACACGCCGTCGAAGGACTGGATGCACTCCTGGCTCGACTTCACGCCCGACGACGTGCGTCGCGACTTCGCCGCGCTCGCCGAGTTGGGCCTCGACCACGTGCGGGTCTTCCCGCTCTGGAACGTCCTCCAGCCGAACCGCACGCTCATCCGCGCGAAGGCCATCGATGACGTCCGCGCCGTCGTCGACATCGCCGGCGAGTTCGGGATGGATGCCAGTGTCGACGTGATCCAGGGCCATCTGTCGAGCTTCGACTTCGTCCCCTCGTGGCTGTCCACCTGGCACGACAAGAACATGTTCACCGATCCGAAGGCGCTCAAGGGGCAGGTCGCGCTGGTCGACCGACTCGGGCAGGCGCTGCGCGAGGCGCCGAACTTCCTCGGCCTGACGCTCGGGAATGAGACGAACCAGTTCTCCGCGCACACGCATCCCTCGCCGTGGCCGGTCACGCAGGACGAGGCGGGGGAGTGGATCTCGTCGCTGCTGGCGGCGGCGGATGCCGCGGCTCCCGGCCACGCGCACGTGCACAGCGAGTACGACGCTGTCTGGTACATGGACGGCCACGGGTTCACGCCGGCACACGCCTCGCGCCTCGGCGCGATGACCACGATCCACTCCTGGATCTTCAACGGCACCGCGCAGCGCTACGGCGGGCGCTCGGTCGCGTCCGACCGGCACGCCGAGTACCTGATCGAGCTTTCGCGGGGCTTCGCGACCGATCCCGCTCGGGTGGTCTGGCTGCAGGAGGTCGGGGCACCCTCGAACTGCCTCACCGAGGACGAGATGCCCGGCTTCCTCGAGGCGACGGTGCGCTCGGCCGCGCGGACCGAGAACCTCTGGGGCATCACCTGGTGGTGCTCGCACGACGTGAGCCGCGAGCTCGGCGACTTTCCCGAGCTGGAGTACTCGCTTGGTCTGGTCGGCCAGGACGGAGCGGTGAAGCCCCTCGGGCGTCGGCTCGCCGAGCTCATCCCTGAACTGCGCGCGCGCGTGGCGCCGCCCGCACGTGAGACCGCGATCGTGGTCGACGTCGACGAGCGCGAGGTTCCCGTCAGCCGTGCCGCGCTGAGCCCCGGGGGAGCGGTGTTCCAGGCGTGGGTGGATGCCTGTGCGGCCGGACTCGATCCGGCGGTCGTGACATCGCGGATGGCCCAGGATTCCGCGGCGCTCGAGGCGCGCGGCATCCGTCATCTGATCCAGCCCGACGTGTCGGCGAACGAGGTCGACCCCTACGGCTCGGTGAACACGGTCGTCGCCTGATCGACGGTGAGGAACCTCATTCGGCCCACCGAAAACGGTTATGCCGAAGTTTCGGTGCGACAGGTTTCGGCAGGGGGTTTCGACTCGTCGATCATCCGCATGTCGAGCAGCCGCTCGTCGAAGCCGGCCGGCCCACCGAAAACGATCGTTTCAGGCAGCACGGTCGATCACTCGAGTAGGTACTCTTTTAGGGTTTGGCGGGCGCGACTGTACCGGCTCCGGATCGTTCCCTCACGGCGGTGAAGATGATGAGCGATCTCGACCAGGTTGAAGCCCTCCCAATGCCGAAGCCTGATGATCTCGGCATCTAATGGAGAGAGACGTGCGAGCGCTTCATGCACCTCGTCGTCGCGAAGCGTGTGGATCTGCTCCCGGGTCAGCGCCTCCTCGCGGAGGCGATCGACGAGGGCTTGGCGTCGGACACCACTGCGGCGGCTAGTGAGGAGTATGCGGCGTGCAACGCCGAACAGCCACATGCGCGCCTCTTGATCGTCCACAGGAATCGCAGCGCCCCGGCGCCAGGCCACAAGAAGAGTTTCACCGAGAAGGTCAGGAGCCTCTTGAGCGCCGCATCTGCGTTCGAAATAGCTGAGCAGCGCGGGAGCTTCGCGTCGAACGACGGCCTCGATCCTGCGTCCCTCAAACGAGTCGGCGCGCACAAGCGAGGGCAGGTCAGTCGTCATTCGGAGTCGCCGAGGTCGTCGGTGCACACTTGGCTGACGGTAGCGAGACGCGGCTCACCGGCCGCGAACGGTTTCCCGGGACTCGCAGTGCCCCACTCAATGCCTGGGGCGATCGTGTCAAGCCGGGTGAGGGTTTCGTCGATCACCGCTTGCATCTCAACAGTGGCTGGGGACTCTCGACCAGCAAGTTCGGCGTAGTCGCCTAGCTGTTCTTCCCAGGGACGTTGTGAACGGCTGAGTTAGCGAAGACCTCCGGGCAGGATGTGGGTTACCACACTCACATTCCACACACGGAGGTCTTCGTGACTCACGCTAACGCACCCCTGACGCCTGT
>NZ_JXRU01000025.1 GCF_000967865.1 Microbacterium sp. SA39 | reverse complement strand
CTCCCCCCGCACCGTTCCACCCGGGACCGGCGCCCGCGCAACCCGTTCAGGCCTATCCGGGTGCCGCGCCGGCGTATGGTCAGGCCGCTCCTCCCCAGCCGGGATACGGCGTGGCCCCGGTGCCGCCGGGATATGCCCCTCCCCAGCCTCCGCAGCAGGCCGCGTACAACCCCTACGTGACCTCCGGCTACCCTGCTCCGGCCGCACGACCGACGAGCGGTCTCGCGATCACCTCGCTGGTCTGCGGCATCGCCGGGATCGTCCTCTTCTGGGCTGTGGTCCCCATGCTGGCGTCCATCGTCGCGGTGATCACGGGGCACATGGCACTCGGCCAGACCAAGCGGAACCCCGCTCTCGGCGGCCGCGGCATGGCTTTCGCGGGTCTGATCACGGGCTACGTCGTCGTCGCACTCCTGGCGTTCACGATCGTGTCGACCGTCATCGGCGCGATCTTCTTCGGAGCCTTCACGCTGCCCTTCCTGTTCGCCGGCTGAGCATCCTCCGATGGCGCCCAGCGCGCGCCGCACCGGCGTAGGCTGGACTCATCGTGAAGAACGCACGTCAGGTTCCGGCTGTCACCTCCCTGCCGCAGGCCCCGCAGGATGAGGCTGACCATCGTGTGCGCCGATACGCCCTCACGATGACCATCCGCATCGTGTGCTTCGCGCTGATGGTGCTCGTGCAGCCCTACGGCTGGTACACCTGGGTCTTCGGCATCGCAGCGGCCGTGCTGCCGTACATCGCGGTCGTCTTCGCGAACGCTGGAAGCGACAGCACCGAGACGATCGCGGAGTCCCCCGTGCAGGAACTGGAGGCGCCTAGGCCTCCGGCGCCCGTCATCGACACGGGCGATCCCACCGTTCTCATCATTCGCGAAAGCCGCCAGGACGGATCGTGACCGATTACGAGTGCTCGCGCGCCGGCTGCCGGAGCGCGGCGACCAAACGCGTGGTCTGGCGGAACCCGCGCATTCACGCCGCCGACCGGGAGAAGATCTGGCTCGCGTGCGATGAGCACGTCGGTTTTCTCCGCGACTACCTTGCGGCTCGTGACTTTCCGGTCACCGTGCGAGAGGGTCTTCCCGCATGAGCAACAGATTGACCCGCTGGGCCGTGTACGTCCTCATCGCGATCGGGTTCGCGGTCGCCTGCGCCTTCCTGTCGAACTGGCAGTTCGAACGGAACGAGTCTCGCGCCGAGCAGATCGAACTCGTCGAGCAGAACTACGACGCGGAACCCGTGCCGCTCGCCGAGCTCATCGGCGAAGACGGCGCACTCGATCCCGAGGATCAGTGGCACCCGGTGATCCTTCAGGGCGAGTACCTCGCGGATCAGCAGGTGCTGGTCCGCAATCGTCCGCATGGCGGCACGAGTGCCTTCGAGGTGCTGGTTCCCTTCCGCGATGTCGACGGGCGCGTGTTCATCGTGAACCGCGGATGGGTGCCGCCGGGTGACGGCGACGCGCCGGATGCCGTGCCGGCTCCGCCCACCGGCGAGGTCGAGGTGACGGTGCGTCTCCGTCCAGGCGAGAAGCTCCCGCCATCAGGTCGTGGCGCCCCCGAGGGTCAGGTTCCGACGATCAACCTGCCGGCGATCGACGCCATCGTCGAGGGCGATGTGATCACGAGTGCTTACGGGCGGCTGGTCGAAGAGAACCCGTCAGGCGAGGTCGCGCTCGGCGGCTTCGACTCCCCCACCGACGACCCGGGCCCGCATCTCTCCTACGCGATCCAATGGATCCTGTTCGCCCTGATGGGGTTCATCTTCATCGGCTACATCATCCGCACCGAGATCGTGAAGCATCGCGAAGACCTCGAGGGCGCCCCGGTGGAGCCGAAGAAGCCTCGCCGCCGTGACAGCGACGCTGCCATCGAGGACGAACTGCTCGACGCGCGCTGACACGCTTCGGACGCTCAGTCGACCCACGGCATGGGCTTGTCCGGAAGGCGTGAGCTGTCGTCCGGGAGATGAGGCAACTCCTCGCCGGCGGCGCGCAGGCAGAGCCAGCGCAGCTCGCCCGCGCTGTCGGGACGCGCCCGCCAGGTGCGGTACACGCCCGGTCCGACCCGGATCACCGTTCCGGGCCCCACTTCGACGACATCGTCATCCAGTCCCATCTGCCCCCGACCGGCGAGGAAGACGTAGACCTCCTCGATCTTCCGGTGCACGTGCCAGTAGCCGGCCTCCTCCCCGGGTTCGAGGGCGTTGGCCGTCATGCCGATGTACTGCATCGTCAGCTCGTGGTCGACCACCCTCCGCCCGTCGCGCGACCGCGACGCGTCGAAACCGCCGTGGTGCGAGCGCCACTCGTCGAGCGCGCCGATCTCGACCACCTGGTATCCGCTCACGCTGTTCCCTTCCTCACTGCCGCCCCGCCCGGTCACCGGGCGAGCCCGTCGAAGTACTCTCGCTGGGCGGGGAAGTAGTCCTCGAAGCGGGGCAGCGGGGCGTCGGACATCGCCGCGACCAGCTGGTCGAGATACCACTCCCATCCCGGGCCCACACCTCCGATGGTCGCCGGGTCCACGGCGTGCATCGTGAAGCGCAACTCCGTGCCCTCGTCGACGGGCGTCAGCTCCATCGACACGTCCCAGGTTCCGGCCTCATCGATCGACACGACCCGAAGCCGTTGAGGTCGATCGCACTCGGTGATCTGCACATCGGCCCAGGGCGCATCGTCTTCGAAGCCGAGTCGCAGCCGGATGGTCGAGCCGACGACTCCGTCGCCCTCCCAGGCGCCGATCCATCGCGCCGTGCGTTCGGGCTCCGTGATGCTCGCCCAGGAATCCTGCACGGACCCCGGCAGCGTGCGGGTGAAGACCAGGTCGCGTCCTCCCGCGCCTGGAATCAGGCGGCCTGTCGGCGTGGGTGGGCTCATGCTGACTCTCCTTCGATGATCGATACGGATGCCGGCTCGGCACGGCGTTCGCGTCTGGCACGGGCGACCTCGGTCTCGAGCGCGTCCAGGTGCATCGCGAGGGAAGGGCTGAGCAGTCGTTCGAGATACGCCGCCACGTCGACGAGCGGCTCGGTACGCAGCGAATAGATCCGCTGCCGTCCGGCTGACGTCGCCTCGACCACACCGCATTCGATGAGCACCCGCAGATGCTTGCTCACCGCGGGACGACTGATCGAGAAGTGCGCGGCGATGGTTCCCGCAGGGAGCGGCGAGGTGCGAACGAGCGCGAGGATCTCCCGTCGCACCGGGTCTGCGATCGCGCGAGCTCCGTCCATGCCGGAAACGTAACCGAAAGGCTACGCTTTGTCGAGGGATCGGATCAGGCGGACATCCGGCGCTTTTCGCGTGGCAGACCGAACAGAACGGGCAGCTCATCGAGCGCCGAGATGCTCTCAGCATCGTCGAGATGCACCTGGTGCCCCGCACGGAAGTGAATGAACGAGGCGCCCAGATCATCGGCGATCTCTCGATCGTGATTGGTATCCCCGACGAGCAGCACGTCCTGCGGGTCCAGGTCGGATGCGGTCAGCCAGCCTCGGATCACCTCGTGCTTCGACGCCCGATAGGGATCGTCGATCGCGAGCACGGTCTCGAACAGGAGCGTCAGATCGTGCGGCGCCATCTGCCGTTCCAACGCATTCGAAACCGTGGCCGACGCGAGGATCTGCCGAACCCCGAGTTCGTTCAGCGCGGCGATCGTGTCACGCGCTCCGACGTGGAGCCGCGCCTCTCCGACCCGAGACGCGAGCCGGTCGAGATAGGTAGTCGCGGCGGCGATGAAACGATCGTCGTCGATTCCGACGGAGCGGTAGAAGTCGCGGATCGGGAACCGGAAGACAGATCGATAGGCCTCCAGGTCGACCAGCGGTTCGTGCCCATGATCGATGAGCACCGCGTTCATCACCTGGCGGCAGATCTCCGCGTCGTCGAGCAGCGTGCCGTTCCAGTCCCAGCAGACGGCGCGGATGTGGGCGAGGTCCATCCGGTCACGCTACCGCCAGCCCCCGACAGACGGCGCGGAGCACGCCCAGGGATCAGTCGCCGGACACCGAATGCGACCAGCCATCACCGAGCGGCTCGTAGACCACCCGCGTGTGCCGACGGTCACGAGACCCCTGCCAGAACTCGATCCGCGAGGGAATGATCCGCCAGCGCACCCAATCACCGGGCGCGATGCCCTCCTGTGCCGCGCGAGATCGCGCGGCGAGATCTGCCGCGCTCTCCTCGGCGGATGCCTCCTCGACTCGACCGCGCACGCGGACAGCGCGCACCTGCGGCTGCCACCAGAAGTTCAAGGCGGCCGCCGGGGCCTGGGCGACCTGGGCTCCCTTGCGGGACGATCGGGTGCTGGCGAAAGCCCACCCGCTCCCGTCGATCCCCTTCAGGATCAAGGTCCGCGCGTCCGGGACTCCCTCGGCGTCCACGGTCGCGAGAGTCGCCGTGTGCGGCTCGGCGACGCCGTCGGCGGCTGCGCGCAGCATCCATTCGTGGAAGAGGACCGTCGGCTCCGCCGGCAGCGCGTCGAGATCCCACTCCGGGGCGACGCCAGTCAAGGCGTGGCGGCCACGGAGCCAGTCGTTCAGAGTGGGGATCCGGCGATCCTGATCGTCGAGCATCACGCTCTCGACTTTTCCACGCCGCGGAGCATCCGTGCCGTGCCGCGGTGCGGCTATGCCAGCTCGATCAGGTCCTGGTACTCCTGGCTCCAGATGTCTTCGACACCGTCCGGGAGGATCAGGACACGCTCCGGGTTGAGCGACTGCACGGCGCCCGGGTCGTGCGACACGAGCACCACAGCACCCTCGTAGTGCGCGAGCGCGTCGAGGATCTCCTCGCGCGACGCCGGGTCGAGGTTGTTCGTCGGCTCGTCGAGGAGCAGCAGGTTCGCCGACGACACGACCAGCGTCGCCAGCGACAGGCGGGTCTTCTCGCCGCCGGAGAGCACACCGGCGGGCTTCAGCACGTCGTCGCCGGTGAACAGGAACGAGCCGAGAACCCTGCGTGCCTCGGTCTCGGTGATGTGCGGGGCTGCGGACACCATGTTCTGCAGCACCGACCGGCCGACGTCGAGATTCTCGTGCTCCTGGGCGTAATAGCCGACCTTGAGTCCGTGACCGGGCTCGAGCTGTCCGGTGTCGGGCTGATCGACGCCCGCCAACATGCGCAGCAGCGTCGTCTTGCCGGCACCGTTGAGACCGAGGATGACGACCTTCGAACCGCGATCGATCGCGAGGTCGACGTCGGTGAAGATCTCGAGCGAGCCGTATGACTTCGACAGTCCGGTCGCCATGAGCGGCGTCTTGCCGCACGGAGCGGGCTTCGGGAACCGCAGCTTCGCCACGCGGTCTTCCTGGCGCACGTCGTCGAGTCCGGCGAGCATCTTCTCCGCACGGGCGACCATCTGGTGCGCTGCCGCCGCCTTCGACGCCTTCGCACCGAAGCGAGCCGCCTGCAGCTGCAGGGTCGTCGCCTTCTTCTCGACGTTCGCGCGCTCCTTCTTGCGGCGCTCCTCGTCGGCGACGCGCTGGCGGAGGTAGTTCTTCCAGTTCATGTTGTACGTGTCGATGACCTGACGGTTCGCATCGAGGTAGAACACGCGGTTCACGGTCTCGCCGACGAGCTCGACGTCGTGACTGATCACGATCAGCCCGCCCTTGTAGTTCTTGAGGAACTCGCGCAGCCACACGACGCTGTCGGCGTCGAGGTGGTTGGTCGGCTCATCGAGGATCATCGTCTGCGCGTCGGAGAACAGGATGCGGGCGAGCTCGATGCGACGGCGCTGTCCACCGGAGAGCGTCGACAGCGGTTGGTCGAGGATGCGGTCGGGCAGCGACAGGTTGTGCGCGATCGAGGCCGCCTGCGCCTCTGCGGCGTACCCGCCCTGCGCCTCGAACTGCTCCGTCAGCGTGGCGTAGCGCTTCATCGCCTTCTCGGCGACAGCGGGGTCTTCCGATCCCATCGCGAGCGACGCCTCGGTCATCCCGAGGTTCAGCTGCCCGAGCCCCCTAGCATCGAGGATGCGGGTGCGCGCGAGGTCCTCCGGGTTGCCGGTGCGCGGGTCCTGCGGCAGATAGCCGAGCTCACCGGAGCGCGTCACGGTGCCGTTCGACGGGAGCACGTCACCGGCGAGCACCTTGGTCAGCGTGGTCTTACCGGCGCCGTTGCGTCCGACGAGTCCGATCTTGTCTCCGTCGGCGACGCGGAACGAGACGTTTTCCATCAGCATGCGCGCGCCAACGCGGATCTCGAGGTCGTGCACGGCAAGCACAGCGGATGTCCGTTCGTTCAGCGGGAGAGAGTCGGCCGAGGGGCCAGCCTCCCAGTATAAGCGGCGCGGCCGCGAGGTCGCTGTCAGCAAGATCACTCCTGAGAGTGAGGGGGACGATACTGCGGAGGGATGCCGTCATGGGCACGCGGTTCGTAACGTGCAGGAGTGGACATCCTCAATGAGCTCATCATGCAGGCGATCGCCTCCCCCTGGCTGTATCTCGTGCTGTTCGTCGTCACGGTCGTCGATGGGTTCTTCCCGCCGGTGCCGAGCGAGACGGTGCTGGTCGCAGCCGCGGCGGTCGCGGCATCCACCGGGGACGGCAACCTGCTGCTGCTCGGCGTCGTCGGCGCGGCCGGGGCGGCGATCGGCGACAACATCGCGTTCGCGATCGGGCGGCGGCTCGGAACGACCCGGTTCGCCTGGATGCGACGCCCCCGAGTGGCCGCGGCCTTCGCGCATGCGCAGACCGCGCTCGACAGGCGCAGCGCCACCCTGATCCTCGGCGCCCGCTACATCCCCGTCGGCCGAGTGGCCGTGAACATGTCCGCCGGCGCGCTCGGCTTCTCGTGGCGCCGCTTCCTGCCGCTGAGCATCATCGCCGGCGCCAGCTGGAGCGTCTTCAGCCTCGCGATAGGTCTGCTCGCCGGTGCGTGGATCAAGGACCAGCCGCTGCTGAGCGCAGGGCTGGGCATCGTCATCGCTCTCGTGATCGGCCTCGTGATCGACCGCATCGCCGCCGCCCGCCGTCGGCGCGTGGTCGTCCCTCAACTGGCAGGATGACAGACATGGCCCGTCGCCGAGAGCGCACCCCGCGACTCACGCGGATCAATCCGCGCACCGCTGCGCTCATCGCGCTCTGGGGCGCGGCGATCGTGCTGTATTCGAATCTCGTACCGATCCAGACCGTCCTCTACGGCACATCGCTGCCGTTGTCGTTCATCCTCGGCGCGGCGCTCTGTGGCGCACCGCTGCTGGCCATCTCGCGTCCCCGGTGGGCCATCGCGCTCTTCAGCGGGGCGGCGTTCGCGCTGCCGCTGCTCGTCGTGCCGGAGCTTGCGACTCAGGCTCCCTGGCCGTGGTCGGTTCCCGCGCTGCTGACCTTCGTCCTGTTCGTCGGCGTGGTGACGTTCGTCCACGGCGCGCGCGTCGGGGTCGCCCCGCTGATCATCGGTGTGATCGTGTCGCTCGCGGCGCCGCTCCTGCGCCCCGACATGGTTGCGACGGCCGCCACCTCGGGCAGCGCCACCGCGGATCTCATCGTCACCTCCTCGATCGCCGCCGCGATGTTCCTCGTCGCCGCTCTCGTGGCCGGCCGCCTGCGGGTCTCGGCGGAGCTGACGAAGGAGAAGGAGCACAGCGCCCTGGAAGAGTCGCGGCGAGCCCTCGTCGAGGAGCGCACCCGCATCGCCCGAGAGCTGCACGACGTCATCGCCCACAGCATGTCGGTCATCCAGGTGCAGGCCTCGACAGCCCGCTACCGCATCCCGGACATCGGCGATGCGGCAACCGCCGAGCTCGAAGACATCGCCGCGACGGCGCGCGCCTCCCTCACCGAGATGCGCCGACTGCTCGGCGTGCTCCGCACCGAGGACCAGAGCGCCGAGCTCGCCCCGCAGCAGGGCATTGACGACGTGCCGGCGCTGGTCGACAGCATCCGCCGTGCCGGCGCCGAAGTGGGTCTCGTGATCGAGGGCGGAGACGCAGCCTCCGGCGCGAATCCCGCGGTGCAGATCGCCACCTTCCGCATCATCCAGGAGGCGCTGAGCAATGCCGCGCGTCACGCCCCGGGCGCGCGCGTGGAAGTGCGTCTGCACGCGGATGCCGACACGATCCGCATCCGCGTGCACAACGCTGCTCCCCCGCACACTTCCGAGAAGCACAGCGCCGGTTACGGACTTCGCGGCATGCGCGAGCGCTCCGAGTTGCTGGGCGGCAACCTCTCCGCCGGGCCGGACGCCGACGGCGGCTGGACCGTCGAGGCTTCTCTCCCATTGAGCGACCTCCCCCTCCCCGCCCGCACCCCTGAGAAGGAGTCCACGTGACGATCAGCGTCCTCATCGCCGATGACCAGGCAATGGTCCGCGCCGGCTTCGCCGCCCTGCTGGATGCCCACGAAGGCATCCGCGTGGTAGGACAGGCGGCGAACGGCGCAGAGGCGGTCACGCTGGCGGCGCGCGTCGATCCCGACGTCATCCTGATGGACGTGCGGATGCCGGAACTCGACGGTATCCAGGCGACCCGCCGCATCCTCGGTCCGACTTATCCCGCCGCCCACGTGCCGCGGATCCTGATGCTCACGACCTTCGACATCGACGACTACGTCTACGACGCGCTCGAAGCCGGTGCCAGCGGGTTCCTGCTGAAGGACGCCCTGCCCGAGGAGCTCGTGCACGCGGTGCGGGTGGTCGCCGGGGGCGACGCGCTGCTCGCGCCCAGCGTCACACGCCGCATGATCGAGCAGTTCGCCGGCCGGCGACCCCGCTCTCCGCGGGCCGCCACCGCGCTGGCGGAGCTCACCGAGCGCGAACGCGAAGTGCTGGTGCTGATCGGCAAGGGCCGGTCGAACACCGAGATCGCGAGCGACCTCTTCATCGCCGAGCAGACCGTGAAGACGCATGTCGGCAAGGTGCTCGCGAAGCTGAGCCTGCGCGACCGCGTGCACGCCGTGATCCTCGCCTACGACACCGGCCTCGTCGAACCTTCCTCCTGACTCATCCTCCGGTAGGGGTCGGGAACGGCACTCGGGAGTGATGTCCCGCCGGGCACCGCGTCCATAGTCTTCGGGAACACCGCTCCCGAGGAGGACCCATGACCATCGCCCCGGCGCCGCGCACCGCGACTCCCACACCCCCGCAGCGCCCGTTGCGCGACACCGGGATCGACCTCGTCCGGGCGCTCTGCGTCCTGGGCGTCGTGCTGCTGCACGCGATCATGGTCGGGGTCACGGTCACCGACGCCGGACCCCTGTTCGAGAACGCCAGCGACGGCAGCTGGTGGATCACGCCGCTCAGCTGGGTCCTCCAGGTGATGCCGCTGTTCTTCGTGATCGGCGGTTTCTCCGGTCTCCTCGCGCACCGCCGGCTGCGGCAGCGCGGCGGCACCGCCACGGGCTTCGTCGCCGGGCGCCTGCATCGCCTCCTCCGCCCCGCTGTCCTCACGGTCGCGGTCGTCGGCTTAGCGCTTGCGGTGCTGACGGTGATCGGCGTCCCGGCCGACCTCATCGCCACAGCCGGGTTCCGCTACGGCCAGCCGCTGTGGTTCCTCGGGGTCTTCGTCCTCTGCCAGGCGCTCCTGCCCCTGTTGGCCGCCGCGCACGAACGCGCACCGTTCGCCACGATCGGCGCCCTCGCGGCGGCATCCGTGCTCGTCGACTCCCTGCGTGCCGCCAGCGGCATCGACGGCCTGGGGTTCCTGAACCTCGCCTTCGTCTGGATGACGCTCCAGCAGCTCGGGTTCTTCCTCGCAGACGGCCGCATCGACGCACTGGGCAGACGCACCCGCATCGTCGCGGTCTCCGGAGCAGCGGCGCTCCTGGCGGCCACGTTCGTCACCGGCGTGTACTCGCCCGACCTCATCGCGAACATCAATCCGCCCACGGCCGCACTGCTGCTCGTCGGCATCGTGCACACCGGGTTGCTCTCGTTGCACCGGGAGCGGATCGAGCGGTTCAGCCGTCGTCCCCTGGCTGCAGCCTTCACCGACTTCGTCACGCGACGCGCCATGAGCATCTACCTCTGGCACATGCCGGTCCTGCTCTCGATGGCCGGGCTCTCCGCGACGTTCTCGCTGATCACCGGAGCAGCCCTTCCCGCGCTGGGCAGCATGGACTGGTGGGCGGGTCGTCCGCTGTGGCTCGTGACAGCCCTCGCCCTCACCGCTGTCGTGGCCCTGGCCTTCACGCGATTCGAGACGCAGCCGGCCCCTGAGGCGACGAAGTCCGGACGCGTTCTCGTGCTGGGCGCGTTCCTGGGCCTCATCGGAATCGTGTTGCTGCTGGTCCTCGGCACGTCGGTCGCCACCGCAGTGATCGCGGTCGCCCTGCTCGCCGTGGCCCTCCGCCTGGCACGTCGCTCGCCCGAGGCTTGTGCTCCGCAACGGTCCTCTTTCGCAATCACCTGAGCGTCAGACGATGCCTCGTGCCGTCAGCGCCTCGCCGACATCATCCGCGTGGCGGAGCGTCATCACCAGCAGCGGGACCACGGCCCTCGGCCCCAGCCGCACGCCGCGTGCGAGCCCCGCCTCCCGCACGCGCGCCGCGAAGCCGGCGATGACCGGGATCATCGTGAGCGTGAGAGAGAAGGTCATCGCGACGACCTCAGGGTCGATACCCACCCGGCGCAGCGGGTGCAGCAGCCGTCGCAGCACATCGAGGAGTGCTGCCATCCGCGTGGTGAGAGTCAACAGACTCGCGAGCAGCAGCAAAGCCACGACGCGACCGGTGTTGATCCACGCAGCGACGGGCGAGACGAAGACGGCCAGCGCCGCGCCGAGCACCACGATGATCGCGCGCAGGCGCCACAGCTCCACCGCGAGCACACGCACCCCCAGACCGCCGACGAGGTACAGGCACGCCACGGCGAGCAGGACGATCCCGATGCTCAGCGCATCATGTGGATACATCGACAGGACCAGCGCGACTGCCGCGAGGCATCCGAGCTTGACGCCCGGCGAAGCACGATGAAGGATGCTCGTGCCGGGTCGGTAGAGCTGGATCATGCGCTTCGCCGTCGGTACTCGGCGATGACCTGCGCCGGCGGGCCGGTGTCCACCATGCGCCCGTCATCGAACAGCACCGCCATGTCGCACCGTGCGGCGAGATCGAGATCGTGGGTGACGAGAACCACCTGCGCTGCCTGCGCGAGCAGGAGGTCGCCGATGCGGCGCGCGTTGCGGAGGTCGAGCAGCGTCGTGGGCTCATCCGCGACGATCAGGTCCGGCTCGGTGATCAGGACGGATGCCAGGGCGAGCATCTGCTTCTGCCCGCCGGACAGCGTCGACGCGGGCGCATCGGCGTGCCCTGCGAGTCCGTGCGCGTCGAGCGTCTCCGCGACCCGACGGGCGATCTCGACACGTGGGCGACCGCGGAGCGACAGCGCGAGGTCCTCGGCGGGGGTGGGCATCAGGATCTGCGCGTCCGGATTCGCGAACACGAAACCGACACCTCTTCGCACGGCTGTCCGGTCGCGCACCGTGTCCTTCCCGTGCACGCTCACCCGCCCCGACGATGGCGAGACGAGCCCGTTCAGCAGACGGGCGAAAGTCGACTTCCCCGAGCCGTTCGCACCGATCACGGCGATCGTAGGAGCGGCGAGATCGAGGGTCACGTCGTCGAGCACCGTTCTGCCGTCGAGGTCGACGGAGACACGCTCGGTGACGATCGAGCGAAGCGCGGTCGTCGCGACCTTTTCCATGACCCTCCTGAACACCGTTCACCTGAACGCTGTTCACTATAGTGAGCAGATGAGCCCCGAACCCAATCCGGCCCGGCACGACCGCGAGAGCGTCGCCCGCACCGCCCTCGCCCTGCTCGACGAGGTGGGGTTCGCCGACCTCTCGATGCGCCGCATCGCCGCTCGACTCGACCTGCAGCCCAGCGCCCTCTACTGGCACTTCTCCAGCAAGCAGGAGCTGCTCGCCGACCTCGCCGACCGGATCACCGCCGACGTCCTCGTCGACGGAGCAGACGTGCTCACAACAGCTCGCCGCATCCGAGACGCGCTCTTCGCCCACCGCGACGGTGCAGAGCTCGTGCTCAGCACCTACGCGTTGCGCCTGGGGTCCTCTCCGGCGCAGGCGGCCCTCGAGGACGCTCTCGGTGCGGAGCGCTCTCCCGGGGGTTCGGAGCGTGCGGTGGCGATCCTGCACTTCGTCCTCGGACACGCGACACTCGTGCAGCAGCGCATGCACGCCGACAGTCACGGCGCGCTGCTCGGCGAAGGACCGACCGACGTCACCGCAGGTTTCGACCGCATCTTCGACCTCGGCGTCGCCGCCTTGGCCGAGTCGGTCAGCGGGCCTGCGACTCCGCCGCGTGGCCGAGCCTGAGTCCTGGCACCAAAGCCAGCAGCACGAGCCCGACACCGAAGGCGAAGACCGCACCGAAGGCCCCGGCTCCCCCACCGAGCGTGGCGACCCCGAGTCCGGCGAAGGCGATCGCGACGGCTGACCCGGCGGCATCCGAGATCGACAGCGCCGACGAGTTGAACCCCTGATTCGCGTCGGTGGAGTAGGCGAGTGTCAGCACGGTGAGTCGGGGGTAGAGCAGCCCCATGCCACCGCCGGCGAACGCCCAGCCGATGATGACGATCACCGGAGAGATGTCGAACAGAGCGGTCAGCAGAACGCCGACCATCGCGATGAGGATCAGGCTCAGGCTGATCAGAGTGATCCGATGGTTGCCCAGCCGCTCGCCGTACCGCCCCTGCACAGCGGATGCTCCCGCCCACGCGAACGCCGCCAGCATCAGCGCGATGCCGGCCCAGGTCGCGGTGAAGTCGAACTTCTCCATGAGGAGGTAGGGGATGTAGGCCTCGGTCGAGAAGAACGCACCTGCGACGATGCCACGCATCAGTACGACACTGGGCAGTCCGTCCCCCGCCCGGAGGGTGCGCCGAGGAAGCAGCGGAAGCACCGCGAAAGCGATGATCACTACCGAGCCGACGGCGAGAGGCCATCCGATCGCCGGCGCCATGTCGGCGGAGAACCCGATGACCACGGCCAGCACGGCCACGACGACGGCGAGGAGCAGCCGGGTGAGCAGGGCGCGTCGGTCCTGCGGCTCGCCGCCACCCAGGGAGACTCCCCGCAGGCGGACCGCGATCATGAGGAAGGCGGCAGCAGTGAGCACGGCGACGCCGAGGAACGCCCAGCGCCAGTCGAGGTACTCCGCGACGGCCCCGGCGAGGAACGGCCCGATCATCGAGGGCACGACCCACGCCGCCGCGAACGCCGCGAAGATCCGCCCGTGCAGGTGCGGCGGATACAGCCGCGCGACCACCACGTACAGCGCGACGGTCTGCCCGCCCGAGCCGAGCCCTTGAACCAGTCGACCGATCAGGAACTGGTGCATCGTCACCGCGAAACCCGAGAGGAGGAGACCCGCGACGAACAGGGCGACCGCGGCGTAGAGGGCGCCCCGCGGACCGCGGGCATCCGACCACGCACCGGCGGCGACCATGCCGATCACGCTCGTCGCGAGCGTTCCCGCGAAGGCGACCGCGAACAGGGCTTCTCCGTTGAGCGCTTCGCTGACGATCGGCATGACCGTGGTGACCGCAAGCGCTTCGATCGCGGCAAGGAAGATCAGCGCGACGGCTCCGAGACTGACCCAGATGCGGTGGCGATCCCAGATCGACGCAGCGGCCTCCGGCAGGGTCATCGGCCCACGAGCGCCGCGATGCGCTCGATGGCCTCGGTGATGATCTCGGGACTTGTCCCGAAGTTCAGGCGCACATGCCCCGCACCCTCTGCCCCGAAGGCAGGACCGTAGTGCAGCGCGACCTTGGCTTCCTTCAGGATGCGCCGCGCGGGGTTCTCGCCCCAGCCGAGGGCCGAGAGGTCGATCCACGCGAGGTACCCGGCATCGGGGATGCGGTAGCGCGCACCAGGAAGGCGCGAGGCGAGGATATCCTCCAACAGGACTCGGTTCTCGTCGAGAGTGCGCAGCAGGCCGTCGAGCCACTCGTCGCTCTCCTCGGCGAACGCGGCGACAGCCGCGAGCAGGCCGAACTGTCCGGTGCGCCACTCGACCTCGACGGGAAGGCCGCGCACGACTGCGGTCGTCTCGTCGTCAGCGGTGACCATCAGCGCGCACTTGAGACCGGCCAGGTTGAACGCCTTGCTGGCGCTCACGACCGCGTAGCCGACGCGGCGGGCGGCGTCGCCCGCATCGAGGAAGGGGGTGAATCCCGTGCCCGGCTGCGCGAGGGGCCCATGGATCTCGTCGGAGACGACGGCGGCACCGAACTCCTCGGCGAGCTCTGCCAGGGCGACGAGCGTGTCGCGATCGTGGACGGTGCCGGTGGGGTTGTGCGGGTTGCACAGCAAGATGGCGGTCGCGCCGTCTTCGAAGGCTGCGCGGATGCCGTCGAGATCCAGTTCCCACGCCGTCCCGGTGTCGCGCAGCGGAACGCGCGACACCTCGGCGCCCGCCTCCGACACGAGCTCGTAGAACGGCGGATACGCCGGAGGCGTCACGACGACACGGTCACCGGGCTGCGTGACACGGCGGAGGATCTCCACGATCCCCATGCTCACGTCGGCGGTGCTCCGCATGCGCGCAGGATCCGGCGCCCACCCGAAGCGCCGCTCGGCGAACGCGGCGAACGACTCCGCGAGCGGAGTGCGCGAGGCGACATAGCCGGTGTCGCCCGTGTCGAGGGCACGCTGCAGCGCGGTCGTGATCGCGGGCGCCAGCGGGAAGTCGGTCTCCGCGACGAACAGCGGCAGGACGTCGGCGGGATACTCCCGCCACTTCTCGCTGCTGCGCTCGCGGAGCTCAGCCAGCGACAGAGCCGTGACCCGCAGCATCCTCAGATCGCGAAGCCGAGGGCGCGCATCATGTCGCGCCCGTCGTCGGTGATCTTCTCCGGACCCCACGGCGGCATCCACACCCAGTTGATGCGGAAGCGATCCACGACCTTGTCCAGCGCCTCGGCGGTCTGCTCCTCGAGAACATCGGTGAGCGGGCAGCCGGCGCTGGTGAGCGTCATGTGGATGACGAGGGCGTCGTTCTCGTCATCCCAGGCGAGATCGTAGATGAGGCCGAGGTCGACGACGTTGATCCCCAGTTCGGGGTCCATGACGTCTTTCAGAGCCTCGGTGACCTCGTCGTACTTCTGGTCGGTGAGCGTCGCGGTCATGCGGTCAGCCTACGCCTCGATGGGGGCCGCGGGGTCGAGGAAACGGTCGTATCCCTCGTCCTCGAGCCGGTCGGCGAGCTCGGGTCCACCCTCTTCGACGATCTTCCCGCTGACGATGACGTGCACGAAGTCGGGACGGATGTACCGGAGGATGCGCGTGTAGTGCGTGATGAGGAGGACACCGAGCCCGGTGTTCTCCTTCGCACGGTTGACGCCCTCGGACACGATCTTCAGCGCGTCGACGTCGAGGCCGGAGTCGGTCTCGTCGAGGATCGCGAACTTCGGCTTCAGCACCTCGAGCTGCAGGATCTCGTGGCGCTTCTTCTCGCCGCCCGAGAAGCCCTCGTTGACGTTGCGCTGCGCGAACTTCGGGTCCATGCGGAGATTCGACATGGCGGCCTTGACGTCCTTGGTCCAGCCGCGGATCGCCGGCGCCTCGCCGTCGAGAGCCGTCTTGGCCGTGCGGAGGAAGTTCGTCACGGTGACACCCGGAATCTCGACCGGGTACTGCATCGCGAGGAACAGGCCGGCGCGGGCACGCTCGTCGACGCTCATCGCGAGGACGTCTTCGCCGTCGAACGTGATGGAGCCGGAGGTCACGGTGTACTTCGGGTGACCCGCGATCGTGTACGCGAGTGTCGACTTGCCGGAGCCGTTGGGGCCCATGATCGCGTGGGTCTCACCGGTGTTCATGGTGAGGGTGATTCCGTTGAGGATCGGGGTGGTCCCCGACTCGGTCTCGACCGTCACAAACAGGTCGCGGATCTCGAGAACAGACATTCAGACTTCCTTCGTCACGGTCGGGTCGATGAGCACGTCATCGCCGTCGATCTCGACGACGTAGACCGGGACGGGCTCATAAGCGGGGAGGTTCTGGGGCACGCCGGTGGTCAGCGAGAATGCGGAGCCGTGAGCCCAGCACTCCACTGCACCGTCTTCGACGAATCCCTCGGACAGCGAGATCTCGCCGTGCGTGCAGGTGTCGCCGATGGCGTGGATGACGCCGTCGGCGTCCTTGATGACGGTGATGGGCACACCGGCGGGGTCGACCCGCAGGGGCATGTCCTGTTCGAGGTCGGCCACGCCGCACACGCGCTCGGCGGTCACGAGTTCACCGCCGCGAGCTCGGTCTCGATGGCGTCCAGCAGCTCCGCTTCGAGGGCGGGGATGCCGAGGCGTTGCACGATGTCGGTGAGGAAGCCGAGCACGACGAGTCGACGCGCCTCCTCCTCACTGATGCCGCGAGCCTGCAGGTAGAACAGCTGCTCGTCGTCGAAGCGTCCGGTGGCGCTCGCGTGGCCGGCGCCAAGGATGTCGCCCGTCTCGATCTCGAGGTTCGGGATCGAGTCGGCGCGTGCGCCTTCGGTGAGCACCAGGTTGCGGTTCGCCTCGTACGAGTCGGTGCCGTTGGCATTCGCGCCGATCAGCACATCGCCGATCCAGACGCTGTGCGCGCCCTGACCCTGCAGCGCGCCCTTGTAGAGCACGTCACCCTTGGTGTGCGGGCCCTTGTGGTGCAGGTAGACCTGACTCTCGAGGTGCTGCCCGGCATCCGCATACGACAGGCCGTAGAGGTACCCCTCGGAACCCGCGCCCGCGAGCTCGACGTTCGGGTTCACCCGCACGACGCCGCCGCCGAAGCTGACGACGAAGTGCTTCAGAGTCGCATCCGCGCCGACCCTGGCCTGGTGGGCCGCGGCGTGAACGGCGTCATCCTGCCACTGCTGCAGGCTGATCACGGTGAGCGTCGCGCCGTCGCGCACGATGATCTCGACGTTCTGCGCGTACTGCGCGGACCCGGTGTGCTGGAGCACGATCGTGGCGGAGCTGTGCTCGAGCGCCTCGATCACGATGTGCGCGTCGGCACGACGATCCGCGCCGAGACCGGTGATCGAGACGAAGATCGGCTCGGCGACCTCCTCCTCGCGCGGGATGCGCACGTGCAGTGCCTCAGGGGAACCCTGCCATGCGACGGCCGCCGTGACGTCCTCGGCGAGGAAGACCTCGCCGCGGGGGGTGTCGCCGGCTACGAGGGGAGCTGAGACGTACTGCTCTCCCGAGCTGAACTCGTACCGGACACCGTCGTTCGACGGTGCGACGGCGAAGAGCCCGGTGAGCTTCGCGACGGGCGTGTGCTTCCAGTTGACCTCTCGACCGTTCGGAGCACCGAAGTCGGACGGTTCGAAGGAATGCGGCCGCTCGGAGCGGGTCTGCACCGGCACGAAGCCCGCGGCGGCGACCTGGGCTGCCGGGTCGATGTGCGCGTTCGTATCCTGCGTCCCTGCGGACGCCGTAGCCTGAGCCGTCATCTAGCCGACACTGCCTTCCATGCCCATCTCGATGAGCTTGTTCAACTCCATCGCGTACTCCATCGGCAACTCGCGGGCGATCGGCTCGATGAAGCCGCGCACGATCATCGCCATCGCCTCGTCCTCCGGCATACCGCGGGACTGCAGGTAGAACAGCTGCTCTTCGCTGACCTTCGAGACGGTGGCCTCGTGTCCGAGCTGCACGTCGTCGACGCGGATGTCGATCGAGGGGTACGTGTCGGAGCGCGACTTCGTGTCGACCAGCAGCGCGTCGCACCGCACGGTGTTCGCGGAGTGGTGCGCGTTGGCATCCACCCTGACCTCACCGCGGTATCCGGCGCGACCGCCGCCTCGGGCGATCGACTTGGAGACGATCGACGACTGCGTGTAGGGCGCCATGTGGATCATCTTCGCGCCGGCGTCCTGGTGCTGGCCGGGACCGGCGAAGGCGACGGACAGCGTCTCGCCCTTGGCGTGCTCGCCCATCAGATAGATGGAGGGGTACTTCATCGTCACCTTGGAGCCGATGTTGCCGTCGACCCACTCCATGGTCGCGCCCTCGTGGGCGACGGCGCGCTTGGTGACGAGATTGTACACGTTGTTCGACCAGTTCTGGATCGTCGTGTAGCGCACGCGGGCGTTCTTCTTCACGATGATCTCGACCACGGCCGAGTGCAGCGAGTCCGACTTGTAGATCGGAGCCGTGCAGCCCTCGATGTAGTGGATGTAGCTGTCTTCGTCGGCGATGATCAGGGTCCGCTCGAACTGGCCCATGTTCTCGGTGTTGATGCGGAAGTACGCCTGCAGCGGGATCTCGACGTGCACGCCCTTGGGGACGTAGACGAAGGAACCGCCCGACCACACGGCGGTGTTGAGGGCCGCGAACTTGTTGTCACCGGCGGGGATGACGGTGCCGAAATACTCCTGGAAGATCTCCGGGTGCTCGCGCAGGGCGGTGTCGGTGTCCATGAAGATGACACCCTGCTGCTCGAGGTCCTCGCGGATCTGGTGGTAGACCACCTCGGACTCGTACTGCGCGGCGACACCGGACACGAGACGCTGACGCTCCGCTTCAGGGATGCCGAGGCGTTCGTAGGTCTCGCGGATCTCGACCGGGAGGTCTTCCCAGGTCTGCGCCTGCTTCTCGGTGGAGCGGACGAAGTACTTGATGTTGTCGAAGTCGATCGCGCTGAGGTCGGCGCCCCAGGTCGGCATCGGCTTCTTGCCGAAGAGCTGGTAACCCTTGAGACGGGTCTTCAGCATCCATTCCGGCTCGTTCTTGAGGGCCGAGATGCCGCGCACGACGTCCTCGGAGATTCCGCGTTTCGCAATGGCTCCGGCGGCATCTTCATCGTGCCAGCCGAATTCGTACACCCCCAGGCTGTCCAGCTCTGGGCGGTCGATCAGCACATCCGACATCTCACACTCTCCTCAACAGGTCCCGAAACGGTGTCATCCGCCCCGGCACACCTGATCCCCGTCGAGTCTGCGGGAGTGTGTGCCGTTGGTGGGCCCTCATCACCGGCGCATTCATCGCGCCTAAACTGTTGTCGATGCTTCAGCGCTGTCAGCGCTCATCGCAACAATCCGATTCTACAGGTTTCGCCTGACAACCGGGCCGTGCCCGCCGAGTCAGCCGCGGTCCGGAGGACCCATGCCCGACACGAAGATGCCCGCCGCCCCCGCGACCACCGGCGGCGGCGACCGGAGCCGGGCACCGCAGCGACCGGCCGAGTGGGGACGTGCCATCCGCATCCTGGCGTGGCTCTCGTTCCTGGCGGAGACGATCATCATCGGAACCGGCGGCGCCGTGCGCCTCACCGGCTCGGGACTCGGATGCTCGGAATGGCCGCTGTGCACGCCGGAGTCGCTCGTGCCGACGCCGGAGCAGGGCATCCACGGCGTCATCGAGTTCGGCAACCGGCTGATGACCGGCGTCGTAGGGCTCATCGCGATCGCGGTCGTGCTGCTCGTTCTCCAGCGCATCGGCGGACGCCGGGCGCTGGTCTCCTCGCTCTGGTTCGCCGCAGGCGGTATCGCCGCGGCCGCTGTCGCCTTCTCCATCGTCCGGCCCCTGTCCAAGGACCTCGCATTCCCCGTCGCGGTTGCGGTGCTGCTGCTCGTCGTCATCGCCGCCGCCGTGTCCTCGGTGCGGAAGACCACCGAGCGTCGCGACCTCCTCATTCTCGCGTGGATCACCCTCGTCGGAGTCGTGGCCCAGGCATTCGTCGGCGGCATCACCGTGCTCACCGGCCTCAACCCGTACATCGTCGGCTTCCACTACACGTCGTCGCTGCTGCTCGTCTGCGTGACCGCCGCCTTCCTCGTGCGTCTGTACGCGGCCCCCGGACCGCGTGAGCGCGCCGTGCCCGCGTGGTTCGCCGCGCTGAGTCACCTCACCGGGCTCGCCCTCGCCGTCACGATCGTGTTCGGGGTCCTGACCACGGGCTCAGGACCGCACTCCGGCGACGCCGAGGTGTTCCGACGCGGATTCGACGCCACCGTGCTCGCGCACGTGCACTCCTGGCCGGGCTACATCCTCGCCGGACTCGTGCTGGCACTGACCATCGCCGCCTGGGCGCTGCGTCTGCCCCCGCGTCGCTGGCTGCTGGTCCTCGTCATCGCGATCGCGGTGCAGGTGGGCGTCGGAGTCTGGCAGGCGCGCGAGGGGCTCCCCCCGCTGCTCGTCGGCATCCACATGGTGCTCGCCTCACTGTCGGCCGCCGCGTACACGGTCGTCGTGCTGCACCTGAAGCGCACCGTGCCGGCCGAGAGCTCGGCGCTCGCTGACCGCTGACGGGCACAGCCGATCCATAGCGTCCGCATCGACGTCTCATCAGCCCGTCGGCAAGGGTGAGCCGTATGAACACCTCACTCTCACGAAGCATCGGATTCTGGCTCCTCCTGGTCGTGTCCCTCGTCACCACGGCGGTCGGCGGCTGGCTCATCTCCAGCCAGATCGGCACGATGACAACCACTCTGCTCGATGGCACGGCCACCGGCGTCGAGGTCTACGTCGGGCAGTCGCTCGTCGTCGTGGGGGCGGGAGTGCTCGCGGCCGGCATCATCGGCATCCTGCTGGCGCTCGGCCTCGTCGCGGCACGGTCGCTCGTGCGCTCCCCCGCTACTTCCGACGTCGAGGCCATCGACTGGTCGGCCGAGCCGGAGGCGACGCCCACCCCGGCCGAGGCGGCTCCGGCGACGGATGCTGCTGACGAGGTCGCTGACGGCGTCACGCCCGACTCCGAGCAGAAGAAGACGGACGACGCGGAGACCATCGAATCCGCACCGGCGGTCACCCGCTGATCGGACTCACACGGAGCGGCGTCGAGAGATCGGCGCCGCTTCGTCGTTCTCCTGTGGCGATCAGAACGGGAGCAGCGGGTCGAGTGCGACCGCGACGAAGATCAACGTCAAGTAGGTGATCGAGGCGTGGAACACGCGCATCGGCCGCGCCTCGGTACCGTGAACGGCCCGGTTGTAGAGGCGGTGCGACTCGTAGATGAACCAGCCGCCGAACACCAGCGCCGAGACCGTGTAGACGACGCCCATTCCGGCGATCGGTACCAGCAGCAGCGAGCACGCCACCGTGGCCCACGCGTACAGGATGACCTGGAGACCGACCTGGGAGGCGTTGCGGGTGACGCCGAGCATCGGAACGTCGACGTCATCGTAGTCGCCCTTGTACTTCATCGACAGCGGCCAGTAGTGCGGCGGCGTCCAGAGGAACACGAGCAGGAACAGGATGAAGGCCGGCCAGTCGAGCGAACCGGTGACGGCGGACCAGCCGATGAGCACCGGGAAGCATCCGGCGATGCCGCCCCAGATGATGTTCTGCTCGGTGCGCCGCTTGAGGATCATCGTGTAGATGACGACGTAGAAGAAGATGGCGACGGCCGACAGCGTCGCCGCCAGCCAGTTCGTGGTCAGCAAGAGCCAGACCGTCGACGTGATCGCGAGCGTCCACGAGAAGATGAGCGCCCCGCGCGGAGTGACCTCACCCGTCACCAGCGGCCGCTTCTCGGTGCGGTGCATATGGGCGTCGATGTCGCGGTCGAGATACATGTTGAACGCCGCCGCCGAACCGGCACTCAGGGAGCCACCGACGACGGTGGCGAGCACGAGCCACAGGTTCGGGAGCCCGCCCTGCGCGAGGAACATCACCGGAACGGTCGACACCAGCAGCAGCTCGAGGACGCGAGGCTTGGTGAGGGCGATATACGCCTTCACCGTGCGACCGAGGGGTTTCCTCACAACGGTCTGATCAGACATCGTCGAGATTTCGATCGCCTCCTCCGCACGCGTCACGACAGCCCTTCCAGTCTATGGCACCCCACCCCGAGCCTTCGTCGCGGGCCTTCTCACACCTGCTCTCCGGGCGATGTGAAGCACCGTAAAAAGGGGTAACGGGACGACCCACGGGGCTATGCTGAAATCACTCGCGCGCCCGGCGCTCATCCACCTCTTCCGTAAAGTTGCGGACCGCGATTCTGCGTCCCGGGTGCTCTCGAACCGTCTGAGAAGGGCTTCACCGTGTCGGAATTGCAGTGGGATGAGATCGATCGGCGTGCGGTGGACACCGCACGGATCCTGGCGGCGGATGCTGTGGAGAAGGTCGGCAACGGCCACCCCGGCACCGCGATGAGCCTGGCTCCGGCCGCGTATCTCCTGTACCAGCGTGTGCTCCGCCACGACCCGAACGACGTCGACTGGCTCGGCCGCGACCGCTTCATCCTGTCGGTCGGTCACTCCTCCCTCACGCAGTACGTCGAGCTCTACCTCGGCGGGTTCGGTCTCGAGCTCGATGACCTCAAGGCGCTGCGTACGTGGGGCTCCCTCACTCCGGGCCACCCGGAGTACGGCCACACCAAGGGCGTCGAGATCACCACCGGCCCGCTCGGCCAGGGACTCGCCTCCGCCGTGGGCTTCGCGTACGCCGCCCGATACGAGCGCGGCCTGTTCGATCCGGATGCCGCCGCGGGCACGAGCCCGTTCGACCACTTCGTCTACGTGATCGCCGGCGACGGCGACCTGCAGGAGGGCGTCACCAGCGAGGCCTCCTCGCTGGCCGGTCACCAGCAGCTCGGCAACCTCATCGCGATCTACGACTCCAACCAGATCTCGATCGAGGACGACACCAACGTCGCCTTCACCGAAGACGTCGCCAAGCGGTACGAGGCGTACGGCTGGCAGGTGCAGGTCGTCGACTGGAAGAAGTCCGGCGAGTACGTCGAGGACGTCGCCGAGCTCTACGCCGCGATCGAGGCCGCGAAGGGTGAGACCGACAGGCCGTCGCTCATCATCCTCAAGACCATCATCGGCTGGCCGTCGCCCGGCAAGCAGAACTCCGGCAAGATCCACGGCTCCGCTCTCGGCGCCGATGAGCTGGCGGCGACCAAGAAGGTGCTCGGCTTCGACCCCGAGCAGACCTTCGCCGTCGCCGACGACGTGATCGCCCACACCCGCGCCCTCGCCGACCGCGCCGCCGAGGCGCGCGCCGCCTGGCAGGAGTCCTTCGACGCGTGGGCCGCAGCGAACCCGGAGCGCAAGGCCCTGCTCGACCGCCTCGAGGCAGGTGAGCTGCCGGTCGACATCGACGCCGCACTCCCCGTGTTCGAGGGCGGCAAGGAGGTCTCGACCCGCGCAGCATCCGGCCAGGTCATCAACGCCCTCGCCGCCGAGCTCCCCGAGCTCTGGGGCGGTTCGGCCGACCTCGCCGAGTCGAACCTCACCACGATCAAGGACGCTCCGTCCTTCATCCCCGCCGAGTGGTCCACGCACGAGTGGTCCGGCAACCCCTACGGCCGCGTGCTGCACTTCGGCATCCGCGAGCACGCGATGGGCGCGATCGTCAACGGCATCGTCCTGCACGGCAAGACCCGCGCCTTCGGCGGCACCTTCCTGATCTTCAGCGACTACATGCGCCCCTCGGTGCGTCTTGCCGCTCTGATGAACGTGCCGAGCATCTTCGTCTGGACGCACGACTCGGTGGCGCTCGGCGAGGACGGCCCGACCCACCAGCCGGTCGAGCAGCTCGCCACGCTCCGCGCCATCCCGAACTTCGCGGTGGTGCGTCCCGCAGACGCCAACGAGACGTCCGTCACCTGGCTCGAGATCCTCCGGCGCCAGGCGGGCCCGACGGGCATCGCACTGACCCGCCAGAACATCCCGGTGTTCGAGCGCGGCGAGGGCGCGGCATCCGGCGACGAGTTCGCTGCTGCCACAGGCGCGGTCAAGGGCGCGTACGTCCTGGCCGAGGCTCCGAACGGCACGCCCGACGTGATCATCATCGCCACCGGCTCCGAGGTCCAGCTCGCGGTGAACGCCCGCGAGGCGCTCGCAGCCGAAGGCGTGAACGTCCGCGTCGTGTCGGCCCCGTCGCTCGAGTGGTTCGACGAGCAGGACGAGGCGTACCGCGAGAGCGTCCTGCCGGCATCCGTCACCGCGCGTGTCTCGGTCGAGGCGGGCTCCGTGCTCAGCTGGCGCGGAATCGTCGGCGATCGCGGACGCTCGGTCGGCATCGACCACTTCGGCGCATCCGCCGACTACAAGACCCTGTTCGAGAAGTTCGGCATCACCACCGAGGCCGTCATCGCGGCCGCTCGCGAGACCATCGCCGCACACAGCACCAAGGAGAACGCATGAGCACCCCCACCGCAGAGCTCGCCGCCGCAGGTGTCAGCATCTGGCTCGACGATCTGTCCCGCACCCGCATCTCCTCCGGCAACCTCGCCGAGCTGATCGAATCGCGCAACGTCGTGGGCGTCACCACGAACCCGACGATCTTCGCGAACGCGATCACCGACAAGAACGACACCTCGTACGACGCGCAGGTCACCGAGCTCGCTGCGTCCGGTGCCAGCGCGGAGGAGGCGGTCTTCGCCGCCACCACGCAGGACGTCGGCGCCGCTCTCGACATCTTCCGTCCCGTGTGGGAGAAGTCCGGTCACGTCGACGGCCGCGTGTCGATCGAGGTCTCCCCCGACCTCGCGCACGACACGGCAGGCACCGTCGCGCAGGCCAAGGAGCTCTGGGCGAAGATCGACCGTCCGAATCTCCTGGTCAAGATCCCCGCGACGAAGGCCGGCCTGCCCGCCATCGCAGAAGCCATCGGCGCCGGAATCAGCGTCAACGTGACCCTCATCTTCAGCCTGGAGCGCTACGCCGCCGTCATCGACGCGTACCTCACCGGACTCGAGACGGCCAAGGCCGCAGGCATCGACCTGTCGACGATCGAATCCGTCGCGTCGTTCTTCGTCTCGCGCGTCGACACCGAGACCGACAAGCGCCTCACGGCCATCGGAACGGACGCCGCTGAGGCACTGAAGAGCAAGGCGGGCCTCGCGAACGCGCGACTGGCATACGAGCTCTTCGAGCAGAGCTTCGCCGGCGATCGTGCGAAGGCGCTGCTGGATGCCGGTGCGAACGTGCAGCGCCCGCTGTGGGCGTCGACCGGCGTCAAGGACCCGGCTCTGCCCGACACCCTCTACGTCACGGAGCTCGTCGCCCAGGGCGTCGTCAACACGATGCCGGAGAAGACGCTCGAGGCGACCTTCGACCACGGCGTCGTCACCGGCGACACGATCACGGGCGGATATGAAGAGGCCCGTGCCGTCTTCGCCGGTCTCGCCGATGTCGGCGTCGACTTCGACGACGTCACCCAGGTGCTCGAAGACGAGGGCGTATCGAAGTTCATCGACTCGTGGCACGACCTGCTGACCCAGGTCGCCGAGGCCCTGGAGGGCCAGCGATGACCTTCTCGATCCACACCTCCGGTGCCGCGCGCGCCGCGATCGACGAGACGGTGCCCAGCCTCGTTCACGATCTCGTCGCCTCGCGCATCACGAGCGGCGACCCGACGCTCTGGGGCGAAGCGGCCGAGGCCGAGGCGGCCGTCCGTCTCGGATGGGTCGAAGCCGTCTCGATCTCGCGCCCGCTCGTGGCCGAGATCACCGCACTCCGCTCCGAGCTGCACGCCAAGGGCGTCACCCGCGTCGTGCTCGCCGGCATGGGCGGATCGTCGCTGGCTCCCGAGGTCATCGCGCAGACGGCCGGCGTGCCGCTCACGATCCTCGACTCGACCGCTCCCGGTCAGGTGCTGGCTGCTCTCGACGAGGGCCTCACGGACACCGCCCTGGTCGTGTCGTCGAAGTCCGGCTCCACGGTCGAGACCGACTCGCAGCGCCGCACGTTCGAGGCCGCCTTCCGCGATCTGGGCATCGACCCCACCGAGCGCATCGTCGTGGTCACCGATCCCGGGTCACCGCTCGACGCCTCCGCGCGCGAAGCCGGCTACCGCGTCTTCAACGCCGACCCGAACGTCGGCGGTCGCTATTCGGCCCTCACGGCGTTCGGCCTCGTGCCGTCCGGTCTCGCGGGCGTCGACATCGACGAGCTGCTGAACGAGGCCGAGGCCTCGCTGCTCGAGGTCGCCGTCGACTCCGCCGAGAACCCCGCGCTCCGCCTGGGTGCCGCGATCGCGGCGACGAATCCGCGCCGCGACAAGCTCGGCCTGATCACCGACGGCACGCACATCAACGGCCTGCCCGACTGGATCGAGCAGCTCATCGCGGAGTCCACGGGCAAGGACGGCACCGGCATCCTTCCGGTCGTCCTGCTCCCCGTCTCCCCCGAGCTCGACTCGAAGCCCGCCGATCTGCAGATCGTCCGCCTCGTCGACGACGCCAACGAGTTCCACCTGCACGAGCGCCACGAGGGCGAGATACTCGTCAGCGGAACGCTCGGCGCGCAGCTGATCGTGTGGGAGTACGCCACGGCGATCGCGGGTCACCTCCTCCGCATCAACCCGTTCGATCAGCCCGACGTCGAGTCGGCCAAGATCGCCGCCCGCGGACTGCTCGACGCCCGTCCGGAGCCCACCACTCCGGCGTTCACCGAGAACGGTGTCGAAGTGCGTGTCTCGGACCCGGCCCTCGCCGCCTCCGGCACGGTCGAGGGCGTGCTCGATGCTCTCTGGGCGCAGCTTCCGGCCGACGGCTACGTGTCGATCCAGGCGTACGTCAACCGCCTCGAGGTTCCGCAGCTCCAGGGTCTGCGCGAGCTCGTCGCGGCGGACTCGGGTCGTCCGACGACCTTCGGCTGGGGACCCCGGTTCCTGCACTCGACCGGTCAGTACCACAAGGGCGGACCGGCCCAGGGTGTGTTCCTGCAGATCCTCGAGCGCACCGATGTGGATCTCGAGATCCCGGAGCGGCCGTTCACCTTCGGTCAGCTCATCCAGGCGCAGGCCGCCGGCGACGCGAACGTTCTCGCGGAGCACGGCCGACCCGTCGTCTCGCTGACGATCACCGAGTCCTCCGACGACGTGCTCGCCCTCTTCGAAGCCGCTCAGAAGTAACAGCAGGAGAATCCCCCACCGATGTCTGTTCCCATCTCGCGCGGGCACAACCCGCTGCGTGACCCCGATGATCGCCGCCTCAACCGGATCGCGGGGCCCAGCGCCCTCGTGATCTTCGGGGTCACCGGCGACCTGTCACGCAAGAAGTTGATGCCCGCCGTGTACGACCTCGCCAACCGCGGGCTGCTGCCGCCGGGGTTCGCCCTCGTCGGCTTCGCCCGTCGCGACTGGGAGGACCAGGACTTCGCCCAGGTCGTCTACGATGCCGTCAAGCAGCACGCGCGCACGCCGTTCCGCGAGGAGACCTGGACCCAGCTGCTGCAGGGCATCCGGTTCGTCTCGGGCGAGTTCGACAATCCCGATTCGTTCCGCAAGCTCCGCGAGACGGTCGAGAAGCTCGACGTGGAACGCGGGACGATGGGAAACCACGCCTACTACCTCTCGATCCCGCCGAAGGACTTCCCGCTCGTCGCGAAGCAGCTGAAGGAGTCAGGACTCGTCGGGGAGGATGCCGACGACGACGAGAACTGGCGTCGTGTCGTCATCGAGAAGCCGTTCGGCCACGACCTCGAGTCCGCTCGTGCGCTCAACGCCGCGCTCGAGGTGGCGTTCCCCGCCGACTCGATCTTCCGCATCGACCACTACCTCGGCAAGGAGACGGTGCAGAACATCCTCGCGCTCCGCTTCGCCAACGAGCTGTACGAGCCGATCTGGAACCGCAACTACGTCGACCACGTGCAGATCACGATGGCCGAGGACATCGGAGTGGGCGGCCGCGCCGGCTACTACGACGGCATCGGTGCGGCACGCGACGTGATCCAGAACCACCTGCTCCAGCTGCTGGCGCTCACCGCGATGGAAGAGCCGATCAGTCTCTCCGCCGAGCACCTGCGCGCCGAGAAGGAGAAGGTCCTCGCGGCCGTGCACGTGCCGGAGGACCTTTCCCTCGCCACCGCCCGCGGTCAGTACGACGGCGGCTGGCAGGGCGGCGAGCAGGTCACCGGCTTCCTCGCCGAGGACGGGATGAATCCCGAGTCGACGACCGAGACCTACGCGGCCATCAAGCTCGAGATCGACACGCGCCGCTGGTCGGGGGTGCCGTTCTACCTGCGCACGGGCAAGCGCCTCGGCCGCCGGGTCACCGAGATCGCGGTGGTGTTCAACCGGGCCCCGCAGCACCTCTTCGGTCGCGGCAACGCCTCCGAGCTCGGTCAGAACGCGCTGGTCATCCGCGTGCAGCCCGACGAGGGCGTCACGATCCGCTTCGGCTCCAAGGTGCCGGGCAGCGGATCGAATGTGCGCGACGTCACGATGGACTTCGGCTACGGCCACGCCTTCACCGAGGCCAGCCCCGAGGCCTACGAGCGCCTCATCCTCGACGTCCTCCTGGGCGACCCGCCGCTGTTCCCGCGGCACGAGGAGGTCGAGCTCTCCTGGAAGATCCTCGACCCCGTGGAGAAGTACTGGGCTGCCGTCGGCGGCCCGGTCGAGCAGTACGCTCCGGGCTCGTGGGGACCGGCATCCGCCGATGACCTGCTGGCCCGCGACGGACGAGTCTGGAGACGCCCGTGATCATCGACCTTCCCGACACGACCGTCAGCCAGGTCGCGAAGCAGCTCGTCAAGGTGCGCGAAGACGGCGGCGCCGTCGCACTCGGTCGCGTGCTGACGCTGGTCATCTCGGCGCGCAACGGCGTCGCCGAGGCCGCCATCGACGCCGCGAACGACGCCTCCCGCGAGCACCCGATGCGCGTCATCGTCCTCACCACGGGTGACGGCGAGTCCCGCCTCGACGCACAGATCCGCGTGGGTGGCGACGCCGGCGCGAGCGAGGTCGTCGTCCTCCGCGCCTTCGGTGACGCGGCCAGCAACGAGGAGAGCCTGCTCACCGGGCTCCTCCTCCCCGACGCTCCCGTCGTCGCGTGGTGGCCCGAAGAGGCCCCCGAGTCCCCGGCGACGTCTCCGCTCGGGAAGATCGCGCAGCGACGGATCACGGATGCCGCCACCGCGCCCGATGTGCGCGATCGGCTCGCACTCCTCGGCCGCACGCACGCCCCGGGCGACACCGACCTCGCGTGGACGCGCCTCACGCACTGGCGCGAACAGCTCGCCGCCGTCCTCGACCAGCCGCCGTACGAGCCCATCACCGAGGTCGAGGTCCGCGGAGCGGCAGCCTCTCCGTCGACGGCTCTGCTCGCCGCCTGGCTCCAGATGGCCCTCGAGGTGCCTGTGCGCTGGTCGTACGAGGACCCCGAACGCTGGCAGGAGGGCATCAAGTCAGTCCGCCTCACGCGCGAGGCCGGCGACATCGTGCTGGAGCGGCCGACGCCCGGCGTCGCCGTGCTGACCCAGCCGGATCAGCCGAATCACGACCTGCATCTGCCGCGCCGGACGCTCCGCGAATGCCTCGCGGAGGAGCTGCGTCGCCTCGACCCTGATGTCCTGTACGGTCGAGTGATCACGGAGGGCTGGGAGAAGCTGGGTCCGCCCGAGACTGGAGAGTGAAGTCGATGCAGGTATCGTCCGCAGAGAAGCGGGTCGTGGTGGAAGCCACGCCTGCCGCCGTCGCCACCCGCGTCGCCGACCGGTTCCTCACGCGCGTCCGGGCCCGCACGAGGAACGGTCGCATCGCCCATATCGCCCTGACCGGCGGTTCGATGGGCGGCGCGGTTCTGCGAACGGCAGCGGAAGATCCGCGCATCGAGGAGATCGATTGGTCCCTGGTGCACTTCTGGTGGGGCGACGAGCGATACGTCCCGCGTGACGACGCCGATCGGAACGCGCTGCAGTCCCGCCGCGCACTGCTGGATCACATCCCGGTCCCGGAAGAGAACGTGCACGAGGCGGCCGCTTCCGACAGCGGTCTGTCTCTCGACGAGTCGGCCGCGGCGTACGCTGCCGAGCTGGCCCGGTACGGCACGGATGAACACCCCTGGCCGTCGTTCGCCGTCTGCTTCCTCGGGGTCGGTCCCGACGGGCACATCGCCTCGCTGTTCCCCGACCGTGAAGAGGTGACGGTGACGGATGCCGCGGCTCTTCCCGTGCGCAACTCCCCCAAGCCGCCGCCCGAGCGCGTGACGCTGACGCGTCCGGTGCTGAACTCGTCCAAGCGGGTCTGGCTCGTGCTGACCGGCGCCGACAAGGCGTCGGCTCTCGGGCTTGCTCTCGCCGGCGCCAGTTATTCGAGCGTGCCGGTCGCCGGTGCGAAGGGCCGCAAACGCACGGTGTTCTTCGTCGACGAGTCCGCCGCCTCCGAGGTGTCGCCCGACCTGATCGATCAGGCGTACTGACCCGATCCGGCGTACTCGACCGCCGAATCAGGACGAGGTGCGGTTGTCCGGTTCGTCAGACGAGGCGGCCGACGAATCGCTTCCGCGCACGAACGGCAGATCCTGACTGTCGCTGATCACCTGCGGGTGATAGCGGGCGAGGTTGACGACTCCCCAGACGGCGATGGCGCCGGCGATGGCGAAGATGATGAAGACCCACCACGGCGCAGCAGCAGCCTCGCCCAGCACGATGATGCCGATCAGCACAGCGATCAGGGGATCGACCACTGTGAGGCCCGCGATGACGAGGTCGGGCGGACCCGAGCTGTAGGCCGTCTGCACGAAGTATGCGCCGACGCCGGCAGCGGCGAGCAACGCGACGACGCAGATCCCCGTGATCCACTCGAACTGGCCGGCTTCGATGCGCTTGATGACCACCTTGGCGAGCGTCGCGACGAAGCCGTAGAGGATTCCCGCACCGATCACGTAGAAGAGCGCCCGCATGCGGTGACGAAGAACCAGCCAGCAGGCGCCGAGGATGATGATGACGACCAGGAGGAGCGCGAGGATCACGAAGAGCTCGCGCTCGGTGACCTCTTTCTCGGTGGCGAAGATGGCAGCGAAGAACACGAAGAGGAAGATGCCACCCACGCAGCAGATGATCGCGGTAATGGATTTCCGTGTCGGCGAGTGACCCGAGATGCGGGCGTTCAGGAGCGTCGTGATGACCAGGGCGATCGCGCCGAGCGGCTGCACGACGATGAGCGGCGCCTTCACCAGCGCCGCGAGCTGACAGACGATCGCGAGTGCCAGCATGAGCGTGCCGGCGATCCACGAGGGCCGGGTCAGCAGAGCCTTGAGCTGGCCGCCGGTGAGCCCCGACGTGCCGTCGGATCCGCTCAGGCGCTCGACCTTCTCGACGCCGCGGTGCTGGTACTGCGCGCCGAGCGACATGAAGACCGCGCCGGCGAGGGCGAGCGGGATGCCGAGCAGCAATCCCGGATTCTGGAAGGCGCCGACGAGCTGATCGCCGACCTCTTCAGCCGTATTCGTCCACACCCCAGCAGTCACACTAAGACCCTACCTGCCGTGCCCTGCACAGTAGGGTTGTGACGTGGCTGTACTTCCGATTCGCATCATGGGCGACCCCGTTCTTCACTCCCCCGCCTCTCCTGTCGAAGAGATCTCAGACGACATCCGCACACTCGTCGCCGACATGTTCGAGACGATGGATGCGGCTCCGGGAGTCGGGCTCGCGGCACCCCAGGTCGGCGTGCCGCTCCGCATCTACACGTATGCGTACGTGGACGACGACGATCAGCCGTGGCGCGGCGTGCTCATCAATCCGGTGCTGTGGATCGCGCCGATCGAGCCCGGCGACCCCGACCCCGATCTCGAATCCGAAGGGTGCCTGTCCTTCCCCGGCGAGCGGTTCCCGCTGCGTCGCTCGGAGCGCGTGCACCTCACCGCGACCGACCTCGAAGGGCGTCCGGTCACGATCGACGTCGACGGATGGCGTGCGCGGATCATGCAGCACGAGTTCGACCACCTCGACGGCATCCTGTACGTCGATCGCCTCTCCGACGGCGACTGGAAGACCGTACAGAAGATCGCGCGCAAGCGCGGATGGGGCCGTGCGGGCGTCAGCTGGATGCCGGGCGTCGACGACCTCGAGGGCTGAGCCGTTCCCAGCGCGATCACAGCATCCTCGGAGTTGCGTCACAGAATCCGTGCCGGATAGCGTGAGTGAGCGCATGCGGAATATCGGCATATCTGCGCCATCGGACCGTTCTCGAGGGGAAGACAATCATGATGAAGATGCGCAATCGACGCGCGCTGATGCTCGCAGGTACCGCGGTGGCGCTCTCCATCGCGCTGAGCGGATGCAGCGCCATCAACAGCATTCTCGGCAGCGGTTCGGGAGACGCCGACCGCGACGAGGAGACCGGGCAGGTCACCGAGAGCGCGAATGTCGATGTCTTCTCGGTCAAGGTGGGCGACTGCATGCTCGACACCGGAACCGGGACGCTCACGGACGCCAACGTCGTGCCCTGCACCGACCCGCACGACCAGGAGATCTATCACGAGATCATCATGGAGGACGGCGAGTTCTCGGAAGACGCCATCAACGCCGCCTCCGAAGACTGCATCGGTGACGCGTACACGTCCTTCATCGGCGTCGCGTACGCGGACTCCGCCTTCGATGTGACGACGATCACTCCGACGAAGAAATCGTGGGAGCAGGGCGACGATCGCATCCTGCAGTGCGTCATCGTGGACCCGGCAGGTCAGACCACGGGATCGCTCGAAGGCGCCGGGCGCTGACCCGACCGCAGACATGAGAAGGCCCCCGCCCTACGGCGGGGCCTTCTGTGTGTCAGGAGCCGGCGGGTCGCGCTCGCAGATGGATGCGCTTGCCCTCTTTGCTGAAGATCGACAGGATCTCGGTCGGCCCCGGACCGGCGGATGACAGCCAGTGCGGCACGCGGGTGTCGAACTCCGCCGCCTCCCCCGGCCCGAGTGTCACGTCCTGGTCACCGAGCACCAGGCGGAGCCGGCCCGACATGACGTAGAGCCACTCCTGACCGTCGTGCACCTTGGGCTGCGGCACCGCGGCGATGCCGACCGGATGCGCAGGGAAAGTGACCTTGTAGGTCTGCACCGGACTCGATGCCGGGGAGAGGGACTCGTAGCGGATGCCGCCGACATCCCTGGTCGTGCGCGACACCCGGGGATCGGGCACGGCGCGCGGCACGATGTCGTCGAGTCCGAGACCGAGCGCCCGCGCGATCGGCACCAGCAGCTCGAGGTTCGGCGCCCGCTTGCCCGCCTCCAGACGGGAGAGCGTGCTCGGCGAGATCGAGGTGAGGGCGGAGAGCTCCGTCAGTGTCATGCTGCGCTTCTCGCGCCAGCTCTTCAGGCGCGGACCGATGAGGGCGAGCGAGTCCTCGGACACGATGAACCTTTCTTGCCGATTCGGCACTGATATTTGCTGAAACTGTAGCAGGTGTCCAGGCTGGGGACATGACAGACGACACCATCTCCCCCTCCCATCCCCCTCTCGAGCCGTCGAGCTCCGCGATCTCCGCCGAGCACTGGGACGTCATCATCATCGGCGGCGGTGCCGCCGGTCTCAGTGCCGCGCTCATCCTGGCCCGAGCGCGGCGCCGGGTACTGGTCCTCGATGCCCAGCAGCCGCGCAACCGGTTCGCACCGCACATGCACGGCGTCCTGAGTCGCGACGGCTACTCGCCGCTCGACCTCGTCGCCGACGGCTACCGGGAGGTCCGCGCCGTGGACGGTGTGATCGTCGACGCACGCGTCTCGACGGCACGCGCGATCGCCGATGGTTTCGAGGTCATCACGGAATCGGGCGCGCACGCCACCGCTCGCCGCCTCATCGTGGCCACCGGAGCCCGCGACCGGCTGCCCGACATCCCGGGGCTTGCCGATCACTGGGGTCGCGGGGTCGTCGCATGCCCCTACTGCGACGGGTACGAGGCGACGGGACGCGGCATCGGCGTGCTCGTCGGCTCGGTCGCCGGGCTGCACAAGGCACACATGCTGCGGTCGTACTCGAGCGACGTCACGGTGTTCACCGGTCTCGTGGGGTCGATCCCCGAAGAGGAAAGGCTCGTGCTCGAGGAGCGCGGCATGCGCGTGGAGAGTCGCGTCGTCACGCACGTCGTCAGCGAAGCCGGTGAGCTCGCCGGTCTCGGCCTCGACGATGGATCGATCGCGACCGTCGATGTGATCTTCGCTGAGCCCACTCTCGTCGCGCTCGACGAGCCACTGCGTCAGCTCGGCGCCGACCGTATCGATACGCCCTTCGGGCCCTGGACCGCGGTCGACGCTCTGGGCCGGACGACCATCGAAGGAGTCTGGGCTGTCGGCAACAGCGCGAATCCCGCCGCGCTCGTACCCCTCGCCGCCGGTTCCGCGGCCACCGCCGCTCTCGCTGTCAACGGTGAACTGGTCGCGCTCGACGTCGCCGCAGCGGCGGAGCGAGTCGCCGCGAAGGGAGTCGCACGGTGAGGGGGGCGGAGCATTCCGCGATGGCGGCATCCGATCCGGCCGAGTTCTGGGAAGAGCGCTACCGATCGAGTCGCGACGAGAGCGGTCAGGTGTGGAGCGGGCGGGTCAACGCCGCCGTCGAGCACGAGGTCGCGGCGCTCACGCCGGGAACGGCGCTCGAGCTCGGCTGCGGCGAGGGCGGTGATGCGCTGTGGCTCGCCGCGCACGGGTGGAGCGTGACGGCGATCGACATCTCGACGACGGCGCTGGCGGTCGGCGCGGCGGAAGCAGAGCGGAAGGGTCTTGCCGACCGCATCGCCTGGGTCCACGCCGACCTCTCCACCTGGCGGCCGACATCGAGCTTCGACCTGGTCGCCTCCGCGTTCCTGCACTCCCCCGTCGAGCTTCCCCGCGAGGAGGTGCTCCGGCGCGCGGCATCCGCTGTCGCACCGGGCGGGCGGCTGCTCGTCGTCGGGCACGGCGCCCCTCCTCCCGGCGCGAAGCTCAGTCACGAACAGCACGGCGGGCCGCCGCTGCCCACGCCAGACGAGGTGCTCGCCTCACTGGAGCTCGCCGACGGATGGACCACGGAGACGAGCGCTCTCGTAGACCGGTCCGCAGTCTGGCGGGATGGCTCTGATATCACTCTGGTCGACGCCGTGCTGAGGATCAGACGCTCCGACGTCTCCGCATAGGCATCCGTCCTTCCGCATTACGCTCGCAGAAGCGGCAATCCCCTACGAGGGTCGTGCCGCGGGAGAGGATCTGCGATGTTCACCGGCTTGAGCGCCTTCCCCCTGACTCCGCTGCGCGACGACGCGTTCGATGAGGCCGCCTACGCGCGTCTCATCGAACGACTCGTCATCGCCGGAGTTCATTCCATCACCGCCCTCGGATCGACCGGCTCCTTCATGTACCTGGACCGCGACGAGCGTCGACGCGTCGCACGCGCAGCGGTGTCTCTCGCGGGCGACGTACCGGTGATGGTGGGGATCGGTGCGCTTCGCACCTCTGAGGTGCAGAGGCTCGCGGATGACGCACAGGATGCCGGAGCGAGCGCCGTGCTGCTCGCCCCGGTGACGTACCAGGCGCTCGACGCCGATGAGGTCTTCGGCCTGTTCGAAGATGTCACCGCGGGACTCTCGGTGCCCCTCGTCGTCTACGACAATCCCCGCACGACGCACGTCGCGTTCAGCGACGACCTCTACGCGCGCATCGCCGCGCTGCCGCACGTGGCCTCGATCAAGATCCCCGGCGTGCCCGTGGATCCCAGGGATGCTGTCGCACGAGTGCAGACGATTCGCGAACGCGTCCCCGAGCCCGTGTCGATCGGTGTCTCCGGCGATTGGTTCGCGGCGACAGCCTTGAATGCCGGGTGCGACGCCTGGTACTCGGTGATCGGCGGCACGCTTCCCGACCCGGCGCTGACCATCACCCGTGCAGCTCAGGGGGGCGATCAGGCGGCTGCCAGCGCCGAATCGGCACGCCTCCAGCCGCTGTGGGATCTGTTCATCGAGTACGGCGGCTACCGTGTGACCGCTGCCATCGCCGAATACCTGGGCCTCGTCGCGCCCGATTGCCTTCCGCGACCGGTGCGCGGACTGCGGGCGGATGCTCGAACGCGGGTGGCCGCGATCGTCGAACAGCTCGAACTCGGAGCGTGAAAAGGGAAAGGCCCGGAACTCGTCTGAGTTCCGGGCCTTCTTGGCTCCCCGGCTTGGACTCGAACCAAGAACCTGCCGGTTAACAGCCGGCTGCTCTGCCAATTGAGCTACCGAGGAATGTGCTCCGCTGCGCGGGCAACTGGACAAGCTTAGCAAACTCCGGACCTCAGTCGTGACACCGGGGCGGGGTCGGCGCAGGTCGGGCGTGTCGAGTTCAGTGCCCGGAATCAGCCTCGGCGTTGGGCGCCCAGAGCAGGTCCTTGCCGACGCCGCGAGCGACCACGTGCCCGCCGCGGAGCATGAGCGTCTCGGCATTCAGCTCGCGGATGAACGCCGCGTCGTTGGTGACGAGAAGAGCGGCCATCGACTGCTCCTTCCGACGGCGTGTGATGGCGTCGAACACCACCGGACGCACTTCGAGATCGAGATTGGCCAGGATCTCGTCCGCGATGAGGACCTTCGGCTCGAGCACGAACGACCGCGCGATCGCCACGCGCTGCCGCATGCCGGCGCTCAGCTCGTACGGGAATTTCGCCGCGGTGCCGAGCGGCAGGTGCAGTTCGTCGAGCAGGGTCGCGACGCGGATCGACAGCGCTTTCGTGTTGACCCGGCGCTCCCGGATCAGGATCGGCTCCGCGATCACCTCGTTCACGGTCAGACGAGGCGGCAGATCGGCCCCCGCGCCCTGGGGCACGAAGCCGGTGCGGTACGTCAGGATGCGATGCTTCCTGCCGGGCCGTCTGACATCGACGCCGCACACCACAGCGCTGCCGCCGACGACCTTCACCGACGGATCCGTCGACCCCGCGAGAGCGGCCACCAGGGTGGACTTCCCGGAGCCGGTGGGACCGGCGACGCAGATGAGCTCACCCGGCGCGAGCGAAAAGGTCACGCCGTCGACCGCTCGGGTCGGCGAGCCGTGTCCGATCCGGTCGATCACCAGATCCGAGCACTCGATCGCGTTCTGAGACTCTGGCCTGCGGGACATGTCTCCATCCTGCCCTCTGCGTGGCCGCGGGTCGGGTTACGACTCGGCGAAGCGCTGCCGCTCGGCGTCGATATCACGCAAACGCATCCGCAGGGCACGGCCGCCGTCGGACTCGGCCGGGACCCGTTGCACGGCGCCGAGCAGCTCCTGCTTCTCGCGCTCCAGCTGCCGGAGGATCAGTCGGCGCGCGAGATCGGTCGCCGAGGCGACCGCCCCCTCCTCGTTCTTCGCCGGGAACGGCGTCATCAGCAACTCACCCGCCAGGGACCGGTACGGCTCGCGCACGCCGTTCACGGCATCCGTCACCCACCCGGCCCTCGTGCGGTCAGGAGCGGATGCCACGGCCTCTCGCACCGCGTCGAGTCCCGGCGTGCGGAAGGGCGCGCTCAGCGCGCGGTCGAGCAGGGTCTGATCGATCTGGTGCCCGTACTGCAGCGCCCCCATCATCGCGTCTCGTTCGACGGCGACGTCGGCCGTGCGCGGAAGGGACGCGAGAGTCACGGGGGCGACACCTGCTCCGCCGGTCGCGGAGTCGGCCTGCACGGTATCCCGACGCGGAGCGGGCTGCTGTGCGGCGCCGCGCGCGGCCCGTTCCACCTCGCTGCGGACTTCGGTCGGATCCATGCCGAGGCGGCGCGCCAGCACACGCTCGTACCCGGGGCGCAGGAGCTGGTCGCGGATCTCGGCCACGATCGGCGCCGCTGCGCGGAGCGCACCCACGCGACCCTCTACCGTCGCGAGGTCGAAGCCGCTCATCTTGCGGTCGATCGCGAACTCGAACATCGGGACCTTGGCATCCATGAGACCCCGCACAGCGGCATCGCCGCGCTGCAGACGCAGATCGCAGGGGTCGAGGCTGTCGGGGGCGACGGCGACGAACGTCTGCGCGTTGAACCGGTCGTCCTCTGTGAACGCGCGCAGCGCTGCCTTCTGCCCTGCTTCATCGCCGTCGAACGTGAACACGACCTCGCCCGAGGCGTTGTCATCGCCCATCACGCGGCGGAGCACCTTGATGTGGTCGGTGCCGAACGCCGTGCCGCAGGTCGCGATCGCCGTCGTCAGGCCCGCGAGATGGCACGCCATGACGTCGGTGTAGCCCTCGACGACCACGACGCGGCGCGGGTCGCCCCGTGCGATGTCGCGCTTGGCGAGGTCGAGTCCGTAGAGCACCTGCGCCTTCTTGTAGATCGGCGTCTCCGGGGTGTTCAGGTACTTCGGTCCCTGATCGTCGTCGAAGAGCTTGCGCGCTCCGAAGCCGATCGTCTGCCCTGACACGTCGCGGATCGGCCAGACCAGTCGACCGCGGAACCGGTCGTAGACACCGCGCTGTCCGGTCGAGACGAGTCCGGCCGTCACCAGCTCATCGCGCGTGAACCCCTGCGCGGTAAGCGCCTTGAGCATCCCGTCCCAGCCCCGCGGGGCGAACCCGACGCCGAAGTGCGCGGCGGCGCCCGCGTCGAAGCCCCGCTCGCCCAGGAAGCGCCGCCCCGCCTCGGCATCCGGTGACAGCAGCTGCGCACGGAAGAACTCCGCCGCCGCCGTGTTCGCGGCGTACAGGCGGCTGCGGCCACTGGTCTCCGGTGCCGCTCCCCCGTCCTCGTAATGCAGGGTGTAGCCGATGCGGCCGGCGAGGCGCTCGACAGCCTCGGTGAAGCTGACGTGATCCATCTCGCGGAGGAACGAGTAGACGTCGCCCGACTCCCCGCAGCCGAAGCAGTGGTAATAGCCGACCTGCTGCCGCACGTGGAAGCTCGGGCTCTTCTCGTCGTGGAACGGGCAGAGTCCCTTGAGAGACCCGACGCCGGCCGACTTGAGCGACACCCGCTCGCCGATGATGTCGGCGATGTTGGTGCGCGCCTTCACCTCGTCGACGTCGGCCTGCCGGATGCGCGGCATCAGACCGCCCCTTCGGCGACGGGCCGCCTCTCGGCGTGCGCGTTGACCCGCGCACGCGCGTGCCGGGGAGTCCAGATGCCGACCTCGGCGGGGTCGATCTCGCCCACCAGCCGGTTGTGCCAGTCGATGGCGCTCTGATCGGTGAGGCTCGCGATCTGGTCGACGACGACGCGCGCGCGTTCCCCGTCGTCCGTCGCGGCGACGAAGTCTGCGGCGAAGGCGGGCTCGAGGATGTCTGCGCCCGCCGACCAGAGGGCGTCCGTCGACCAGAGCGAGTCCGCCAGTCGTTTGAGGACGCGCCGCTGCTCCTTGTAGACGCCCTTGCGTGCATCGATCGTGACGATCGCCTGGCCCATGATGCCCTTGAGCACCGCGATCTCGGCCTCTACGACCCGCGGCACGACCACGTGCGCGTTGTACCGCACGAGTGCCGGTCCGGCGTAGGCCTGGCGCGTCGCCGACACGGAGGCGCGCGCGAACCGGCCGATCAGATCGCTGGTCAGGTTCTTCAGGCGGGCGAGCGCCTGACGCGAGCGATCGAACGATGCGAGCCACATCGACTGCGACGCCAGACGATACAGCGCGTCGGCGAGCTCATCGCGCGTGAAGTCGTAGCCCACCCACTGCTGGATGCGTCCGACGAGGGCATCGTGTCCGCGCGGATCCGCGAGCTGGGCCACGTCGACGTAGCCGTTGACGATCGCGTCCTCGAAGTCATGCACGGAGTAGGCGATGTCGTCGGAGAGATCCATGATCTCTGCCTCGATGCAGCGGAGCCGCCCTGGCGCGCCCTCGCGCATCCATCGGAAGACTGCCTCGTCCTCGGGGTAGACGCCGAACTTCAGGCGCCCGCCCGGATCCGGCACAGGGCTGTCCACGGTCCAGGGGTACTTGCACGTCGCGTCGAGACTGGCGCGGGTGAGGTTGAGTCCGACGGAGTGGTCGTCGCCGTCGAGCACCTTGGCCTCGAGCCGGGTCAGGATCCGCAGCGACTGGGCGTTGCCCTCGAAGCCGCCGATGTGCTCGGCCCATTCGTTGAGCGCGCGCTCCCCGTTGTGACCGAACGGCGGATGCCCGAGGTCGTGGCTGAGGCATGCGGTGTCGACGACGTCGGCGGAGACCCCGAGGGCAGTCGCGAGCTCCCGGCCGACCTGCGCCACCTCGAGCGAGTGCGTCAAACGGTTGCGAGCGAAGTCGGCGGTGCTGGCGGGACTGAGCACCTGGGTCTTGGCGGCGAGCCGACGCAGCGCCGCCGAGTGCAGCACGCGGGCGCGGTCTCGGGCGAAGTCATCGCGCTCGGAGCGGTGGGTCTCCGCGAAGAAGCGCTCCGCGTCGCGGGCGTCGTAGCCGTCGACCCGCGCGCCCGTCAGAGGATCAGCCACCACTGTTCTCGATCTCCGCTCCGCGCATCATCTCGGAGGCCGACGACTCGATGTCCCGCGAATCCAGCCACTTGTCCGGCAGGGCGGTGCGTTTCGGGTGGCCGGAGCGGCCGCGCTGACCTTCGGCATCCGCTCCCGGGTACGGCGCGTCGTGATCGAGCTGCCCGAGCAGATCGTCGATCTCAGCGAGGCTGGATGCGGTGGCCAGACCGGTGCGGATGTCTCCGCCGACTGGGTAGCCCTTGAAGTACCAGGAGACGTGCTTGCGGATGTCGCGGCATCCGCGGTCCTCATCCTCGAAGAACTCCACGAGGAGCTGGGCGTGCCTGCGGAAGGCGTTCGCCACGAATCCGAGCGTCGCGTCGACCACGGGGCCGGTCCCTGAGCTCATCGAAGGGCCTCCGAAAGCAGCCGCGAGTTCGCCGAAGAGCCACGGCCGACCGAGGCAGCCGCGTCCGACGACGACGCCGTCGCAGTCCGTCTGCTCCATCATGCGCACCGCGTCTTCGGCGGACCAGATGTCGCCGTTGCCCAGTACCGGGATGCTGGTGACGGCCTGCTTGAGCTCGCCGATCGCGTTCCAGTCGGCGTGGCCGGAGTAGAACTCGCTCGCCGTGCGGGCGTGCAGCGCGACAGCAGCCGCCCCGGCATCCTCCGCAGCGCGTCCGGCGTCGAGGAACGTCAGGTGGTCGCGGTCGATTCCCTTGCGCATCTTCACCGTCAGCGGGATCGCGCCCGCGGCCTTCACCGCCTGATCGACGATGTCGGCGAACAGTTTCGACTTCCACGGCAGCGCTGCTCCCCCGCCGCGTCGGGTGACCTTCGGCACGGGGCATCCGAAGTTCAGGTCGATGTGATCCGCGTGGTCCTCGGCGACGATGATGCGCACGGCCTCGGCGATCGTCTTCGGGTCGACGCCGTACAGCTGGATCGACCGCGGCGTCTCGGACTCGTGGTGGCGGATCAGGCGCATCGTCGTCTCGTTGCGCTCGACCAGCGCGCGCGAGGTGATCATCTCGCTGACGTAGAGCCCGGCGCCGTACTCGCGGCAGAGCCGCCGGAAGGCGGTGTTCGTGATGCCTGCCATGGGCGCGAGAACGACCGGCACGTCGAGATCGATCGGGCCGATGCGAAGGGGGCGGGCGGGGGCGGTGGCGAGAGTCATGTCCTTTCCATTCTCCCAGACGCGGAGCCGATGCGGATGCTGCGACCTAAGCTGTGAAGTATGACCGATTCCGCGCTCCGTTCGATCCCGTTCACCGACGCCCAGGGCAACGAGAAGACGCTCGACGACCTCGGCGCCGACGTGGTGCTGGTCGTCAACGTCGCCTCGAAGTGCGGCCTGACCCCGCAGTACGAACAGCTCGAAGAGCTGCAGCGGCTCTACGGCGACCGCGGGTTCAGCGTGGTCGGGTTCCCCAGCAACCAGTTCCTGCAGGAGCCCGGGTCCGTCGAGCAGATCATGGAGTTCTGCTCGACGACCTACGGCGTCTCGTTCCCGGTGAACGGGAAGGTCAAGGTCAACGGCCGCAACGCGTCCGACCTGTACAAGGCGCTGAAAGAGGCACCGGATGCCAGTGGCAAGGCCGGCCGCGTGGAGTGGAACTTCGAGAAGTTCCTCGTGCTGCCCGACGGCGAGGTCCTGCGCTTCCGTCCGAAGCAGAAGCCGGACGCCCCGGAGATCGTCAGCGCGATCGAAGCGGCTCTGACCCGTTAGCGCGCCGCGGGTCGTTCACCTGCGCGTCAACCGCGCACCCGCCCTGAGGGCACCGTCGACCGCAGCCCGTTCACCTGCTGGTCGGTTCGACGCCACCCCGCCTCCTTAGTCTCACCGCGGCGACTGTCGCCCGAAGACGAAGGAGACCGACCATGCCCGACCGACTGCCGATCAGCCGGCGAACCGTCCTCACTGCCGGAGCGCTCGGCGCTCTGGGCACTGCACTGCCGCTCGGCGCCGCCCCGGCGAACGCCGCGTCGTCCGCGACCGCAGCTTCCTCGTCGCAGACCAAACCCGGCAAGGCCAGGGCTCTGCAGTTCCGCGCTGACGGCACCTTCAAGGTGGTGCAGTTCAACGACACGCAGGACGACGAACTCACCGACCGTCGCACGGTGGAGCTGATGGAGAAGGTCCTCGACCAGGAGGCGCCGGACTTCGTCGTGATCAACGGCGACGTGATCACCGGTGGGTGCGAGACCCGACTCGCTGTGAAGCAGGCCATCAACAACGTCGTCTGGCCGATGGAGAGCCGTCAGATCCCGTGGGCGGTCACCTTCGGCAACCACGACGAGGACTCGCTGCCGGAGTCCGGCGTGGACGAGGCGGGGATGCTCGCGATCTATCGGTCGTACGACTACAACCTGAACGCCGAGAACACGCAGGGCGTGACCGGCACGAGCAACACGATCGCGACGATCGCCTCGTCGGCGAAGAAGAACCGCGAGGCGTTCGCGCTGTGGCTGATGGACTCCGGGCGCTACGCCCCTGAGGCGATCAACGGCCAGGACTTCGCCGGCTACCCGACCTGGGACTGGCTGCGCATGGATCAGGTCGCCTGGTACCGACAGCAGTCCCAGGAGCTCGAGAAGCGTCGCGGGGCGAAGCTGCCCGGCCTGATGTTCCTGCACATCGCGCTGTGGGAGCACCGCTTCATGTGGTGGGGCGGAGTGGACACCCGCACGGAGGCCGACGCCGCACGCGGCCGCGTGCGCCACGGCATCGTCGGAGAGCGGAACGAGGACGAGTGCCCCGGTCCCTTCAACTCGGGGATGTTCAATGCGATCCTCGAGCGAGGCGACGTCAAGGGCGTGTTCGTCGGGCACGATCACATCAACGACTATGTGGGCGACTACTACGGCGTCCAGCTCGGGTACGCCCCTGGAACAGGCTTCGGCGCCTACGGTCTGGACGGGGCCGAGCGCAACCGCATGCGCGGCGGTCGCGTGTTCGAGCTCACCGAGTCGGGTGACGACGTGACGATCGCGACGCGCAACGTCTACGCCCGTGATCTCGGCATCGACCTCACCGCGAACGACCAGCCGATGGAGCCGCTTCCGCTCGCCCCGAAGCAGGAACGTCTCTGACGCCCGGAGACAGGTCGAGGCGGCGGGAGCAGGGCTCCCGCCGCCTCGTGTGTCTGGAAGGCGCTGTGGTCAGGCCTGGACGGCCGCAGGCTCTTCCTCGGACTCGCCGCGCTTGGCCCAGAGATCCCGGAGCACGTTTTCGAACGCTGCGGGCGGCTGCGCGCCCGAGATGCCGTACTGGCCGTCGATGACGAAGAACGGAACGCCCTGGATGCCGTACGCCTGAGCCTGCGCCTGGTCCTGGCGGACGGCCGGGAGGTACTTCTCGGTCTCGAGAGCGTCGCGGGCGCGATCCGCGTCCAGACCGACCTCCACCGCGAGCTCGACGAGGTCGTCGATGCGGCCGACGTGCTTGCCCTCGGTGAAGTACGCCGACATCAGGCGCTCCTCCATCGCATGCTGGAGGCCTTCCGCCTTCGCGAAGTGCAGCAGCTCGTGCGCTTTGACGGTGTTGGTGTGCTGGAGCAGATCGAAGCGGTACTCGAGTCCGGCGTTCGCCGCGACGCCCGTCACGTTCGACAGCATCTGCTCGACCTGCGCGCGCGGCATCCCCTTGTGCCCGGCGAGGAAATCGATCTCGTCGCCGTCGAAGTCGACGGGAGTGTCGGGCGACAGCTCGAAGGAGTGGAAGGTGATGTTCACCTCGGGGGCGTCGTCGTCGGCGGAGACGGCCTCAAGGCCCTTCTCCAGATTGCGCTTGCCGATGTAGCACCACGGGCAGGCGATGTCGGACCAGATGTCGATGGAGATGGGTTCGCTCACATCATCATCCAACCGCATGGTTCTGTGAGCTATTCCGGGTTCACCCGAAGATGAAGCTCTCACCCGAGCCTGAGATCACCTCAAGACGCACGTCGTCCTGCCATCCCGCCCGAAGGTCATCGATGGCATTGCCCATCTCCTCGCGTTCTGGGTCGCCGGACGTGAGATCGCGCTCCAACGTGAAGGTGAGCCAACAAAGAGGGTTGTTGGCGCCGTCCGCCCAGATGTCTCCGACAGTGGGCCGTTCGCCGACTGTCTCCTCTATCACCTGAGCCAGCTCCTCGGAGTACCCTTCGCAGGGCGCGTACGCGAGGTAGTCGCCGAAGGCACAGCCCGTCAGTCCGATCGCCCCGACGCCGAGCCCAGCGATCGTCGCCCCTATTCTCCGCATCTCCCGACAATAGAGCAGAGTTGCGTCGATAGGATTTCCGGATGCTCTCCGCCGATGATCCGCTCCCCCTCCGCGTCGAGCGGGTGCTCGTCGCGGGCGTGTCCGGGTCGGGGAAGACGACCCTCTCCGCGCGCATCGGGGATGCCTGGGGCCTGCGGCATGTGGAGATCGACGCGCTGTTCCACGGATCGAACTGGACGCCGCGGCCGGAGTTCCTCGACGACGTGCGCGCGTTCGCTGCAGAGGATCGCTGGGTGACCGAGTGGCAGTACACGAGCAAGGGGACCGACGAGATCCTCCCGTCGCGCGCACAGCTCGTCGTCTGGCTCGACTATCCGTACCGGGTGGTCCGATCACGGCTGCTGCGCCGCACCCTCGGCCGCGGCATCCTCCGCACTCCGCTATGGAACGGGAACGTCGAGAAGCCGATCTGGCGCATGCTCACCGGCGACCCCGAGGAGAACATCCTCCTCTGGCAGACGAACACGCTTCACAAGTGGGCGGAGCGGATGCCGGGTGTCATCGAGCGCTTCCCGCATCTCACGATCGTGCGCCTGCGGCACCCCCGCGAGGCCGAGCGGTGGCTCCGAGCTCAGGCCGACGCGTCGGGGGTGTCGACGGCACCGCCGAAGCGACGATCGCGCGACAGGTAGATGTCGATCGCGCGCCACAACTCCTCGCGGGAGAAGTCGGGCCAGAGCGTGTCGAGGAACACCATCTCGGCGTACGCCGACTCCCACAGCAGGAAGTTCGACGTGCGCTGCTCCCCCGAGCTCCGCACGAACAGGTCGACATCGGGCATATCGGGCACGTAGAGGTGGCGACGGATCATCTTCTCGCTGATCGCGTTCGGCTTCACCCGGCCCACGGCGACATCCGCCGCGATCGCGCGCATCGCGTCGACGAGCTCGATCCGTCCGCCGTAATTCACGCACATCGTGAGGGTGAGCACGTCGTTGCCGCGGGTGAGCTGCTCGGCGTACTGCAGCTCTTTGATGACGCTCCCCCAGAGGCGCGGCTTGCGACCGGCCCAGCGCACCCGCACGCCCCACTCGTTGAGCTGATCACGGCGACGGTGCAGCACGTCACGGTTGTAGCCCATGAGGAAGCGGACCTCCTCGGGCGACCGCGCCCAGTTCTCGGTCGAGAACGCGTACACCGACAGGTGCTTCACTCCCGCTTGGATGGCACCGGCGACCACGTCGAGCAGCACTTCCTCGCCCGCCTTGTGTCCCTGGACACGGGTGAGTCCGCGACGGTTGGCCCAGCGGCCGTTGCCGTCCATCACGATCGCGACGTGCTCGGGCACCGCGCGGAACGCCGGCGGATGCACACCCGTCCAGTCGAGCGGGCGATACGCGACGGCATCCTTGTGCGTGTAGGGCTTCGGGGTCACCGCGGGACTTCTCCTCGGATGTCGGTCACGTGCGAGAGCGAGCGGATGCCGCGCTCGAGATGCCACTGGGCGTAGGCCCCGACCAGGCCGGAGGCGGCGGCCGTGTCGGCGTGCGGTGCGGCGTCGATGAGCTCCCAGTCGCCCTCGATCAGGGCGCGCAGCAGCGTCAGAGTGCGCTCGGCGATGCGAGGGCTGCCCGCCGGTGCGTCGTTCGCGCATACCATTCCACCGAGCTGGCCGACGAAATGCCTGTGCGGGCCCGGCGCGGCGCACCGCGCGCAATCGTCGAGCGAAGGTGCCCAGCCGGAGAGCGACATCACACGGAGGAGATACGAATCCAGGATGCTGCGCGGCACGTGCTCGCCGCGCGAGAGAGCGCGCAGGCCACCGACGAGCAGCAGGTACTGCTCGGGCGTCGCCTCGGAGTCGCTCAGCCGGTCCGCCGTCTCGACCATGGCGTTGGCAGACGTGAAGCGGTCGTAGTGCGCGGCGATGTCGGTGCCGTAGGAGCCCAGGGACTCGGCCTGCTGCACGATGTCGAGCGACCGACCCTGGTACAGCTGCACGTCGGCGACCATGAAGGGCTCCAGCCGCGAGCCGAACTTCGAGGAGGTGCGCCGCACGCCCTTCGCCACTGCGCGGACCTTGCCGTGCCGTCGCGACAGCATGGTGACGATGCGATCGGCCTCACCCAGTTTGTGGGTGCGCAGGATCACCACTTCGTCTCGGTAGGTGGGCACCCTCCGATTATCCTCCGTGCGGGAGAATGAACGGGTGACCGAACCGCTCTTCACCATTCCGCTCTGGGCGGACCTCCTCGGCGTCGGCCTCGGCGGGGTGCAGGGCGCGCTGTTCGCGTCGGGCTTCCAGGGGCAGCGTCGGCTGGATTGGCTGGGTGTCGCGATCATCGGCATCATGATCGGCATGGGCGGCGGCCTGATCCGCGACATCCTGCTCGGTCAGACCCCGGCGACGCTGCAGAGCAACTGGTACCTCGTGACCGCCACGGGAGCAGCGCTCCTGGGGATGCTGCTCGCCGGACTCTTCAACCGGCTGAACACGGTCATCGTCGTGCTCGATGCCGTCGTGATCGGGATGTTCGGCGCCTTCGGCACGAGCAAGGCGCTCGGGTTCGGCATCCCGCCCGTCCCTGCCGTCTTCATCGGGGTCTGCGCGGCGGTGGGCGGCAGCGTGCTGCGCGACATGCTGATGGGCCTGCCGACCTCGATCATGCACGTCGGTTCGCTCTACGCCGTGGCGGCCGGCGCGGGATGCACGTTCATCGTGATCGCGAACGGCTTCGGCATGCCGATCACGCTCGCCGCGATCCTCGGGATCGTGGTGACCGCAGTCATCCGAGTGCTCGCAGTGAGCTTCGACGTCTCGCTGCCGGAGCAGCGACGCATCTACCGCCGCAAGGTCGCCGCCGAGACCGGCGCGATCCCGATCGTCAAGCCGCGCGACTGACCACGACGTTTCGTCTCGTCGCTTCGCTCCTCGCTCAACGACCGACACCCGGAGGCCAAGGTCGTTGAGCGAGCGCAGCGAGACGAAACGCGGCGACCCGTCAGACCGCGGCCAGCTCCTGCTGACGCGTGCGGATCGAGCGATTCACGCCCGACACGATCGCCTTGAGCGATGCCGTCGAGATGTCCCCGTCGATGCCGACGCCCCACAGGCGCTGGTCGCCGACCTGCAGCTCGACGTAGGCCGCGGCCTGCGCGTCGCCGCCTGCGCTGAGAGCGTGCTCGACGTAGTCGTAGACCGTGATGTCGAAGCCCTGCGCACGCAGTACCTCGACGAACGCGGCGACGGGCCCGTTGCCCGACCCGGCGACCGCAAGCTGCTGCTCGTCGTCACGCAGCACGACATCGAGCACGACCTCGCCCGACATGTCGCTGCGGGTCTGGGTCGCGAGCAGCTCGAAGCGGCCCCACTTCGCGGCGCTGTCGTCGGCCGGCAGATACTCGTCGTTGAAGATCGACCAGATCTGGTCGCTCGTGACCTCGCCGCCCTCGGCATCCGTCTTGGCCTGCACGACGCCGGAGAACTCGATCTGGAGCTTGCGCGGCAGATCGATCGCGTGGTCCGATTTCAGCAGGTAGGCGACGCCGCCCTTGCCGGACTGCGAGTTGACGCGGATGACAGCCTCGTACGAGCGCCCCAGGTCCTTCGGGTCGACCGGCAGATACGGCACGGCCCACTCGATCTCATCGACCGTGACGCCCTCAGCGGCGGCGCGCGCCTCCATGGCCTCGAAGCCCTTCTTGATCGCGTCCTGGTGCGACCCGCTGAACGCCGTGAACACGAGGTCGCCGGCCCAGGGACTGCGCTCGGGCACCGGCAGCTGATTGCAGTACTCGACCGTGCGCTTGACCTGGTCGATGTCGCTGAAGTCGATCTGCGGGTCGATGCCCTGAGTGAACATGTTGATGCCCAGCGCGACGAGATCGACGTTGCCGGTGCGCTCGCCGTTGCCGAAGAGGCAGCCTTCGATGCGGTCGGCGCCGGCCATGTACCCGAGCTCCGCAGCAGCGATCGCGGTGCCACGGTCATTGTGCGGGTGCAACGACAGGATGACGTTCTCGCGATGGGCGAGGCGACGGCTCATCCACTCGATCGAGTCGGCGTAGATGTTCGGCGAAGCCATCTCGACGGTGGCCGGCAGGTTGATGATCACCTTGCGGTCGGGCGTCGGCTCGAAGACCTCGATGACCTGGTTGCAGATGTCGAGAGCGAACTCGAGCTCGGTGCCGGTGTAGCTCTCCGGCGAGTACTCGTAGTAGACCTTCGTGTCGGGGATGGTCTTCTCGAACTTGCGGCACAGTCGGGCGCCCTCGAGCGCGATGTCGATGATGCCCTGCTTGTCGGTGCGGAAGACGACGTCGCGCTGCAGCACGCTGGTCGAGTTGTACAGGTGCACGATGGCCTGCTTGGCTCCGGCGATCGACTCGTACGTGCGCTCGATCAGGTGCTCGCGCGCCTGGGTCAGCACCTGGATCGTGACGTCGTCGGGGATCAGGTTCTCTTCGATGAGCTGGCGCACGAAGTCGAAGTCGGTCTGGCTCGCCGACGGGAAGCCGACCTCGATCTCCTTGTAGCCCATGCTGACGAGCAGCTCGAACATGACCCGCTTGCGCTCCGGCGACATCGGGTCGATGAGGGCCTGGTTCCCGTCGCGGAGATCGACGGCGCACCAGCGGGGAGCCTCTGTGATGCGGGCGTCGGGCCAGGTGCGATCCGGCAGGTGGACGGTGAGCTGCTCGTGGAACGGCCGATACTTGTGGATCGGCATCGCGGACGGGCGCTGAGTGTTCTGCATGATGGGGCTTCTTCTCTTCGTCAGAATGTACGGGCCAACACAAGCGCCGCGACGAGGAAGGCCCTAGCTCTTAGGACTCGTCGCGGCAGCTAAGAAGAAGCAGACCGCCGAAAGGCATGTGGTCATGCTAGCAGGGATGATTCGCGGGCGTTCATCGGTCGTGAGACGATCCATGGCCGCGCGACACTGAGGAGTATGAGCACAACGCACCGTCGCCTGCCTCTCGTCGCGGCATCCGTCGTGGCCGTCCTCGCGCTGAGTGCCTGCGCCGGCGGCCCGGGCGACTCCCCGGCGCCGACGAACACGGCGGTTCCGGCCGACCAGCGCCTCGAGAACGTCACGCCAGGGCTCCCGGACGGGCGTGTGATCGGCGCCGGCACCGTCTTGGATTCTGCGGGAGACGTGCAGCTGTGCCTGGGCGCGGTCATGGAGTCCTATCCCCCGCAGTGCAGCGGGATTCCGCTCGATGGATGGTCGTGGGAAGGCGTTGACGGCAGCGAGACCAGCGGCGAGACGACGTGGGGCGCCTACGCGGTGTACGGCACGTACGACGGCGAACGGTTCACGAACACCGATCCCCCGATCATGCTCGCGCTCTTCGACCCCGTCGCCCCGGAGGATACGACCGGAGGCGTCGATGGCCCGACCCCTTCCGCCGAACTCACCCGAATCCAGGACGACATCTCCGCGCGTCTCGGGCGTGACGCGCTCACCCTGGTGTCGGATCGCGGCTACGTCTGGCTGCAGGTCGTGTGGGACGACGGCACGATCCAGGACGCCGCGGATGCCGAGTTCGGCGACGACGTCGTGATCGTGACCTCGTCGCTCCGCGAGATCGACTGACCTACGGAATCAGCGCGAGTTTGCCGCCGGGGTGACCGGTCGCGAGCAGGCGATGGGCGTCCGCAGCCTGGCTGAGCGGGAAGGTCCGCCCCATCGGCACGACCAGGTCGCCGTTCTGAGCGAGCGCGATCAGTTCCGCGCGTACCTCGTCACGGAAGACCGTGCTGGCCGGCATCGATCCGGCGATCGCGAGGATGCCGTCGGCGTGCGCCCGTCCGAACGCCGCGATCGTGACGATGCGCTGACGGTCGGCGACGAGGTCGAGTGAGACGTCGATCGCCTCATCGGTGCCGACGGCGTCGAGCGCCGCGGCGATCGGCCCGTCAGCGAGGGCGCGAACCCGGTGGGCGAGACCCTCGCCGTAGCGCACCGGCTCGCCACCGAACCTCCGCACTTCGTCGAATCGATTCTCGCCGGCGGTGCCGATCACGCGGATGCCGCACAGCCGGGCCTGCTGGAGCACGCTGACCCCGACCGCGCCCGAGGCTCCATGGAGCAGGATCGTCTCCCCTGGCGAGGCGCCCGTGACAGCGAGCATCTCTGCCGCCGTGGTGCCCACGAGCAGCAGATTCGCCGCCTCGGGGTGTGAGAGCGTCGAGGGCTTCGCGAAGACCTTCCCGGCAGGCACGGTCAGCTCGGTCGCATATCCGCCACTCACGCGGAACGCGACGACCTCGTCGCCGACCACCGCTGTGCCCGACCCGATGACGGTGTCCGGCCCGATCGCGGTCAGTTCACCCGAGACCTCGTACCCGATCGGCACCGGGAACTCGAGCCCCGCCCGCGGGGCGGCGACGTGCTTCGCGTCGGCGGGGTTCACTCCGGCGGCATGCACGCGGATCGTGACCTCGCCCTCGGCGGGAGCGGGTGGCTCCTCGGCGACGAAGTCCCAAGACTCGGGTGCACCCCAGGTCCGGGCGATCCAGTGCAGTGCCATGTTTCTCCTCAGAGATAGCAGCGGACGGTCGTGAGGAACGCGGATATCACCGCCAGGGCGACCTTGGACCGCCGACTCATCGAATGAGTTCCTCTTCGACATCCCACAGGGAATACGAGACGATCGCACCGGCGGGATACACCTCGTCCGCCTTGAGGACGGTGCGTTCCACCCCGACGATCCGGCCGGTGTCGAGCGACACCAGGACGAGGTCACTTACGGCTCCGTCAGGGGACAGGGTACGGATGCCGGTCACCGGGCGTCCCAGGCGATCGGTCGACGTGCCGAGGGCATCGCCCCCGCCCGCGTCCTCCAGGAGCACGAGAAGCTCTCTGTGCTGGGCGTTCGTCAGTGTCCATTGCCCGAGAACCCAGGTCATGGCGGTCTGGACGTCGAACGCCGTGGGCTGCTCCGGCATGCCGAACGCGCGCAGAATCGCGACCATGTCGTCGGCCGATTCCCCCGGCACGGACAACCACGGCGACGAGAACTGTTCGGGCGTGATGTCGAAATCCGCGACGACCTCGCCGCTGCTCCTGACCTCGGCAGCATTGCTTGCGACGGCGTCCGTCGGGTCGTACGGGACGCCCTCGATGATGGTCATGTGCCCGGATCCGTCGGGCTGCCACGAGAGGGTCGAGAGCTGCGGTACGACCGTGGAGGTCTCAGTGCCGACGTCGACGGAGATACCCCACGAGGCCGTCCTCACGAGGCGCAGCGGCTCAGCGGGACCGGGCGAGGAATCGAGGGCGGTGCTCGCTTCATCGACGATCCCGGTCACCGTGGATTCACCTTCGAAGTCGAGTGGCGACGGTGTTCCCGCGACCGCAGCGACCTGAGGGGTGATCATGACGAACGCCACCACCGCGGCCGTCGCCACCGCGACCAGCCCGGTCGCCCAGCCCAGCGCGCGCATACGACGACGCTTCTTCGGCGCCGCGGTCTCGCGGAGAATTCGGTCGCGCATCGCGAGAGCCCTGGCATCCGGGGCAGCGTCACGCGGGGTGCGCCCGGGATCGGCGTCGCTGAGCGCCTGCTCGAGAATCGAGTGGTCAGTCGTCATCAGATGCCACCCCCTCCAGGCCCAGCTCGGTGCGCAGACGGCGCTGCGCTCGGCGAAGCGTCGTGCGTACTCGTGACTCGGAAGCGCGCAGCAGCTCCGCGATCTCCCCCTCCGCGAGCCCGTCCCAGTACGTGAGCATGATGATACGCCGTTCCCTCGCGGTGAGGACACCCAAAGCCCGGATTACCTCCGCCTGCCCCACCCGCCCGGGAGGAGTCGAATCCCCCGTGACACCGAGGTGCACGGCATCCAGCGCGGTGCGCACCGTCATGGGTCGTCCCGTCCGTGCCCGCAGGCGCCGCTCCGCCGCGCGCAGCAGCCAGACGCGCCCCATCGGACGAGCCGGATTCAGACGCGACCATGCCAGGAGGAAGACCTCCGAGACGATCTCGGTGACCTCGGCGTCGTCGTCGACCACGCACTCGATGTGGTGCCGCACCGACGCCCAATGGTCGTCGAAGACGCGCGTGTAGACCTCATCACGCAGAGCCTTCCGGTCGCGTCCGCGCTCGCTCATGCCTGCAGGGTCGGCGGTCTGCCCGCCGCCATCGACGTGTCCCTCGAGCTCATCTCAGAAGCCGAGTCGACCGAGCTGCTTCGGGTCGCGCTGCCATTCCTTCACGACCTTCACGTGAAGGCCGAGGAAGACGCGCGTGCCGAGGAGCTTCTCGATTCCCACTCGGGCCCGCGCTCCGACGTCGCTCAGACGCTTCCCCTTGTGTCCGATGATGATCGCCTTCTGGCTGTCCCGCTCGACGACGATCGATGCGTGCACATCAGTGAGGTCGGTGCCTTCGCGGGGGGCGATGTCGTCGATGATGACCGCGATGGAGTGCGGGAGTTCGTCTCGGACACCGTCGAGGGCCGCTTCACGGATCATCTCCGCGATGCGATCCTCCTGCGACTCGTCCGTGGTTATCCCCTCGGGGTACAGCGCCGGCCCCTTCGGCATGAGGCTCAGGACCTCGTCGGCGAGGACCTCGAGCTGGTCGTGCGTCAGTGCGGACAGCGGGATGACCGCAGCCCAGTCCTCACGGAGGGCGTCTACCTCGAGCAGCCGCTCGGTGATCTCGTCGCGCCCCGCGGCATCCGTCTTCGTGACGATCGCGATCTTCTTGGCGCGCGCGTAGCCGTCGAGCGACGCGGCGATGCGCCGGTCGCCCGGGCCGACCTTCTCGGTCGCCGGGACGCAGAACCCGATGACATCGACGTCGCCGAGCACCTGGTCGACGAGGTCGTTCAGACGTTCACCGAGCAGGGTCCGCGGCTTATGGATACCCGGGGTGTCGACGATGACCAGCTGCCCTTCCGGGCGATTCACGATTCCGCGGATGGCACGGCGCGTGGTCTGCGGCTTCTCGCTGGTGATCGCGATCTTCTCGCCCACGAGAGCATTCGTCAGGGTGGACTTGCCGACGTTCGGGCGGCCGACGAAGGTCACGAATCCACTTCGAGTCTGCTCAGTCATTCGTGTCGCTCTCCCTCATCGTTCGAAGCGTCTGGCTCCGTTGCCGTGCGTTCCACGAAGACCGTGGCGATTCCGCGACCTCGTCCGCGAGACGCTCCACCGGTGAGGGCGAGGCCAGAGACCGTCGCCGTCGCGCCGGGCTGCGGCACCTGACCCAGCGCCTTGCCGAGCAGACCGCCGATCGAGTCGACGTCCTCGTCCTCGAGTTCGAGGCCGAACAGATCTCCGACGTCCTCGAGCGAGAGCCGGGCGCTCACGCGGTACCGGCCGTCGCCCAGATCGACGAATTCGGCGGACACCTGATCGTACTCGTCCGAGATCTCTCCGACGAGCTCCTCGATCAGGTCCTCCAGGGTGACGAGACCTGAGATGCCGCCGTGCTCGTCGATCACCAGGCAGACATGCACGGCGTCGCGCTTCATCTGCTGCAGCAGGGTCTCGGCCCGCATCGATTCCGGCACGAACGTGGCGCGGCGCGCGATCGGACGGATGGATGCCGCGCGCCAGGCGCTGTCATCCCGATAGGCGAACTGCACGAGGTCCTTCAGGTACAGCACGCCGACGACATCGTCGGCGTCGTCGTCGACCACCGGCATGCGCGAGACTCCGCGGTTGAGGAACAGCGACATGGCCTCGTCGGTCGTGGCCGTCGCGTCGACCGTCACCATCTCGGTGCGGGGGACCATCACGGCACGCACGAACTGATCCGTGAAGTCGAACACCGAGTGGATGAGGTCCCGGTCGTCCTCCTCGATGAGATCGTTGGATGCCGCCTCGTCGACCATGCTGAGCAGCTGATCCTCGCTGGTGAACGAGCTGCGCCCGGTCCCGGGAGTGACGCGGTTGCCGAGCACGACGAGAGCCTGAGCGAGCGGCCCCAGGATGATGCGGAGCCCGCGCACGACCGAGGCCGTGCCGCGGATCATCGCCTCGGCATGCTGACGCCCGAAGGAACGCGGGCTCGCGCCGACGAGCACGAATGTGATCGCGGTCATCAGTAGCGCGGCGGCGAGCATCGCCCACCAGTTGTTCTCGATCAGCATCGTGAAGGCGACCGTCACGAGCACAGCGGCGGTGACCTCTGCCAGGACGCGGATGAACGCGACCGCGTTGACGTGCGCGTCGAGATCGGCGGCGATGCGGCCGAGAGCCCTCGCCCTTCGCCCCTCGGTGGCCATCTCCGCAAGATTCGCTCTCGACGCGACGCCGTAGGCGGCGTCGATGGCGGACATCAGACCGCCGAACGCCACCAGCAGCACAGCGGCGACGAGCAGGATAGTCGCTGTCATCGGCGCCGCTCGGCTGCGGCGAAGCCCTGGATGAGGTCCTTCTGCAGTCCGAACATCTCACGCTCCTCGTCGGGCTCGGCGTGGTCGAACCCCAACAGGTGCAGCAGGCCGTGCGTGGTGAGCAGGATGAGCTCATCCACCAGCGTATGGCCGGCCGCCTGCGCCTGCGACTCCGCCACCTGCGGGCAGAGCACGATGTCACCGAGGAGCCCTGGCGCGGTCGGACGATCCTCCGTTCCCGGGCGCAGCTCGTCCATGGGGAAGCTCAGCACGTCGGTCGGACCCGGCTCGTCCATCCACTGCACGTGGAGCGCCTCCATGGCACCCTCGTCCACGAGGACGATCGCGACCTCCGCGTCGGGGCTGACGTGCAGCTGCTCCAGATTGAAGTCCGTCAGCCGCTGCAGGACGGTCTCATCGATGTCGATGGCCGACTCGTTGTTGATCTCGATCATGCCTGTGCTCGTTTCATCAGGAGAGGCCTCGTTTGGGCATCCGGTCGCGAGGACCTGGTCGTTGGGCTCCTCGGCGATCAGCGCGGTTCGCGAACTCAGCCGCCTGCTCGCGCTCGAACCGCTGCGCCGTGCGCTTCTCGTCGTATTCGCTGTATGCGTCGACGATGCGTCCGACCAGCGAATGACGCACCACGTCGGCGCTGGTGAGCCGGGAGAAGTGGATGTCCTCGATCCCGTCGAGCACGCGCGTGACCAGGCGCAGCCCGGACGCCCCCTGCGGCAGATCGACCTGGGTGATGTCACCGGTCACGACCATCCGCGTGCCGAAGCCGAGACGCGTCAGGAACATCTTCATCTGCTCGGGTGTCGTGTTCTGCGCCTCGTCGAGCACCACGAACGAGTCGTTGAGCGTTCGACCACGCATGTATGCCAACGGCGCCACCTCGATCGTTCCCGTGGCCATCAGCCGGGGCACGATCTCGGGGTCCATCATCTCGTTCAGCGCGTCGTAGAGCGGGCGGAGATACGGGTCGATCTTGTCGGTGAGGGTTCCGGGGAGGAAACCGAGCCGTTCGCCGGCTTCGACGGCCGGACGCGTCAGGATGATGCGCGTGACCTCTTTCCGCTGCAGCGCCTGCACGGCCTTGGCCATCGCGAGATAGGTCTTACCCGTTCCCGCCGGTCCGATGCCGAACACGATCGTGTTCTCCTCGATCGCGTCGACGTACTCCTTCTGCCCGAGGGTCTTCGGGCGGATGACCTTGCCGCGGGTCGAGAGGATGGCTTCGCCGAGCACCTCGCTCGGGCGCGGTCCACCCTCCTGCCGCAGCATGCTCGCCGAGGTGGAGACGTCGCTCGGCGCCAGATCGTGCCCCGCCTTGGTCATCGCCATCAGTTCGTCGACGAGCTTCTTCGCCTGGTCGACGGCATCCGTGTCACCGCTGAGCGTGATCTCGTTTCCGCGGACGAGCACCTGCACGTCGCGGTGCTCCTTCTCGAGCATGCGCAGCAGCCGGTCCTGCGGGCCGAGGAGCTGCACCATCGCGATGCCGTCGGCGTAGATCTTCTCGACCGACTCCGGCGTCCGGCCACCCAGGCTGCGCTCCTGGGGCTCGTGGTTGTCAGGCACCGACACTCTTCTCCGTCAGTCCGCCGCCCAGCACGTGTGCATGGACGTGGAACACCGTCTGTCCGGCGTTCGCGCCGGTGTTGAAGACGAGGCGGAAGTCGCCGTCGTCCGTGTGCTGCGCGGCGAGCTCGTTCGCGAACGCGATCATCTCGGCGAGCAGCGGGGGGTCGCCCGCCGCGAGTTCGGTGACGTCGCGGTACTCCGCTGTCTTCGGCACGACGAGAAGGTGCACCGGCGCCTGCGGGGCGATGTCACGCACCGCGAACACCCGGTCCGTCTCGCCGAGGATCTCCGCAGGGATCTCCCCGTTCAGGATGCGCGTGAAGATCGAGGGTTCCGTCATGAGGTCAAGTCTACCGATCGGCACTCGCCCCGGCCCGGGGCCGTGGTCACCAGCGACCGAGAGCGACCGACAGCACGGCGATGGCCGCAGGCCCCGCGGTCGACGTGCGCAGCACCGTGTCTCCGAGGAGCACGCGCTCCGCCCCGGCATCCGACAGTCTGCGGAGCTCGTCGTCGGAGATGCCGCCCTCGGGTCCGACCACCAGCACCAGGTCGCGCCCGTCCGGTTCGATCTCGGAGAGACGGACGGATGCCGTGGGGTCGAGCAGCAGCACGCGCTGCGCGGCCGCCCGCTCCGCGAGCTGGGCCGTGGACGCGGGGTCCGTGACCTCCGGCACCCACGCGCGGTGCGCCTGCTTGGCGGCTTCGCGCACGATGGTCGCCCACCGCTCCCTGCCCTTCACGGCCTTGGCGCCCTCCCAGCGGGAGATGCTGCGCCCGGCCTGCCACGGGACGATCTCATCGACCCCGAGCTCGCACGCGGCCTGCACGGCGAGCTCATCACGGTCGCCCTTCGCGAGCGCCTGCACCAGCACGATGCGCGGGGACGGTGCGGGATGCTCGGACCGCTGCTCGACCCGGACGTCGACACGCGAAGGCGACACCTCCTCGGCGACGCCGGTCAGCCAGACCCCGGCGCCGTCGCCGACCGTGACCGCTTCACCGACACGGAGCCGACGCACGACCGCCGCGTGCTTCGCCTCGGCACCGGTCAACGAGACGATGTCGCCCACAGCGGAGCCGGACGAGGACTCGACGAGGAAGTGCAGCGCCACGATCAGTGCGTGCGGAAACGGTCGCGGAGCTTGGAGAAGAGTCCCTGCTGGAACTGCGCGAGCTGCGGTCCCGGGGCCTTCGCCTTCTTCGCGAAGTCCTCGATGAGCGCTCGCTGCGCCGAGTCGAGCCGGGTGGGCGTCACGACCTGCACGCCCACGCGGAGGTCTCCGCGCTGCGAGCCGCGCAACGGCGTGATGCCCCGCCCCTTGATCGTGAGCACGTCTCCCGACTGGACGCCGGGGCGAATCTCGAGATCGACCTCGCCGTCGAGACCCTGGATGGACGTCTCGGTGCCGAGGATCGCGTCGGTCATCGACACCTCGAGGGTCGCGAGCAGATCGTCGCCCTCGCGACTGAAGGCCTGGTGCGCGTTGACGGTGACCTCGACGTACAGGTCACCGTTGGGGCCGCCGGCCTTGCCGACCTCGCCCGAGCCGGGGAGCTGCAGGCGGAGGCCCGTCTCGACGCCGGCGGGGATGTCGAGCGACACGGTGCGACGCGACCGCACGCGACCCTGACCAGCGCAGGTTCCGCAGGGGTACGGGATCGTGGTGCCGTAGCCCTCGCAGGTGCCGCAGGGCTGGGAGGTGACGACGTTGCCGAGGAGGCTCCGCACCTGGCGCTGCACGTGTCCGGACCCGCCGCAGATGTCGCAGGTGACCGGTGAGGTTCCCTCCTGGCAGCACGAGCCCTTGCAGGTCTCGCAGAGCACGGCCGTGTCGACCTCGATGTCTCGGTGAGCGCCGAAGACGACGTCGCCGAGTTCCAGGGTGACCCGCACGAGGGCATCCTGTCCACGCTCGCGCCGCGACCGCGGGCGTCCGCCCCGGCCGCCGCCCTGAGCCGCCCCGAAGAAGGTCTCGAAGATGTCGCCGAAGCCGCCGAAGCCCTGGAAGTTGCCGGCCGCGCCGTCTCCGCCGCCCATGTCGTAGCGGCGGCGGGAGTCGTCGTCGCTGAGCACGTCGTAGGCGTGCGTGACGAGCTTGAACTTCTCGGCCGCCTCGTCTCCCGGGTTCACATCCGGGTGCAGCTGACGTGCCAGGCGTCGATACGCCTTCTTGATCTCATCGGTGGAAGCGTCTCGAGACACCCCGAGAACCTCATAGTGGTCCGCCACGATCGCCTTTCTGCGTGTGTTCCTGGTGACCGTCGCCTCAGCGAGCGGTCTCGTCTTCGTCGAGCATGCGCGACAGGTAGCGGGCGACCGCCCGTGCTGCTGCGAGGTTGCTCGGATAGTCCATGCGCGTCGGCCCCATCACGCCGACTCGTGCCATCCCGCTGGGAGCGGCGTAATTGCTCGCGACGATCGATGCCTCGCCGAGGCCGAAGGGCTCGTTCTCGGTGCCGATGCTGGCTCCGAGACCGTGCTCGTCGGTCACCATCTCGCCCATCAGCCGCAGAAGTGTGACCTGTTCCTCGATCGCCTCGAGGATGGGATGGATGCTCCCGCGGAAGTCCTGCTCGCGCCGCGCAAGGGTCGCAGCTCCGGCCATGACCAGCCGCTCCTGCCGGAACTCCCCGAGCTCCTCCACGACGACGGCCGCGATCGTACGCAGCGCCGCATCCGTGGTGTGATCCTCCGCGGCGACGAGGTTCTGCAGCCGCTCGGCCGCATCGCTCACCGCCTGGCCGGTGATCAGTGCCGACAGCCGCGCGCGGAGTAGCGCCGTGTCGGACTCGTCGACATCGACGGGCAGGGGGGTGAGCCGTTGCGAGACGCCGCCCGCGTCGGTGACGAGCACGATGAGCATGCGGTTCGGGGTGAGCGCCACCAGTTCGAGGTGCGTGATGTGAGCACGGGCGAACGACGGATACTGCGCCAGCGCGACTTGACCCGTGAGCTGCGTGAGCACGCGGACCGTGCGGACCATCAGGTCGTCGAGATCCGTGGGTGCGGTGAGGAACGATTCGATGGCGGTGCGCTGTGCGACGCTGAGGGGCCGCAGCTGGGCGAGATGGTCGACGAAGACGCGGTAGCCCTTGTCGGTGGGAACGCGGCCGGAAGAGGTGTGCGGAGCCGTGATCAGCTCCTCGTCCTCCAGCAGCGCCATGTCGTTGCGGATGGTCGCGGCGGAGACACCGAAGGAATACCGATCCACGATGGAGCGGCTGCCGACGGGCTCGTGGGTCTCGACGTAGTCCTGCACGATCGCGCGGAGAACCTGGAGTCCTCGCTCTGAGACCATCGCCTTCCCCTTCCGCTGACAGTCGGACGCTCGCTGGCACTCTGGTGTTCCGAGTGCCAATCCTACCTCGCGCAGCCGGGTAAGCCCCGAAGGCGGCCCTCCTTGTGCGCGAGCCGGTTCAGTCGGTCAGTTCTCGCACCACTGCGTCGGCGAGGAGTCGGCCGCGCAAGGTCAGCTGGATGCGCCCCTTCACGGCGGCGACCGAATCGACGAGTCCGTCGGCGATGAGGCCCGCGACGCGCGTGCGGTTGGCTGACGGAAGCTCCCCGATCGCGATCCCTTCGCGGATGCGGCTCAGCAGGAAGATCCGCTCCAGCAGCCGCGACTCGGCGTCCGGACGTTCGGTGCCCGCGGCCGGAGATTCGGATGCCGCCAGGCGTTGCGCGTACGCCGCCGGATGCTTGACGTTCCACCAACGGAGTCCGGCGACATGGCTGTGCGCGCCGGGACCGAAGCCCCACCAGTCGCTCCCCCGCCAGTAGGCGAGGTTGTGCCGCGACCTGTTGCGCTCGGCGCTGGATCCCCCGGTCGCGCGCGACCAGTTGCTCACCTCGTACCACTCGAACCCGGCGGCCGCGAGACGAGCGTCGGCGAGCTCGTACATGTCGGCCTGCAGGTCGTCGTCCGGCGTCGGCACCTCTCCGCGACGGATCTGCCGCGCGAGCTTCGTCCCGTCCTCGATGATGAGCGCGTACGCCGAGATGTGGTCGGACTCCAGTGCGAGCGCCGCGTCGAGCGATGCCTCCCAGTCGCCGAGCGACTCCCCCGGCGCGCCGTAGATCAGATCGACGCTGACGGCGAGCCCGGCATCCTTCGCGGCAGCGACGGCCGTGAGCACGTTCTCCGGCTGGTGCGTGCGGTCGAGCGTGGCGAGGACGTGCGGCACCGCGGACTGCATGCCGATCGAGAGCCGCGTCACGCCGGATGCCGCGAGCGTGCGGGCGACGTCGGGTGTCACCGTGTCGGGATTGGCCTCGACGGTCACCTCGGCGCCGTCGACCAGACCGAAGGCGGATGCCGCGGCGTCCAGCATCCGCGCCAGATCTCCGGCAGGAAGAAGGGTGGGCGTTCCGCCGCCGAAGAACACGGTGTCCATCGGGCGCAGCGCGCCCGCATCGCCGAGCACGCGCCGGGCCAGGCCGATCTCGCCGATCAGGGTCGAGGCGTAGTCCTCCTGCTTCGCACCGCGGAGTTCGCTCGACGTGTAGGTGTTGAAGTCGCAGTACCCGCAGCGGACTCGGCAGAACGGCACGTGCAGATAGGCCGAGAAGGGCAGGGCGAGATCGACCGAGAGATCGTCGGGCAGCCTGCCGTCGGAGGGCGCCGGATCGCCGAGCGGGAGTGGTCCCGCCATCAGTGGTCTCTCGTCATCAGACCGGCGTCGCGTACAGCGGCGAGATCGCGCGCAGGTAGCGGGCGAACAGTTCGCGCCGCCGCCGCTTCACCAGCGCCGGAATCGTGCGATAGAGGAGGGAGTTCGGAGCGTCGAAGGCGCGCACCGTGAACCACACCTCGTCGTTGTCCTCGCGCCACTCGACGTCGAACGACTCCTCGCCGCTGACCACGGAGCCGCCGACGGTACCCAGGACAAAGCCGATGCGGCGCGTCTCCTCGGTCACCGAGATGACGCGGAGTTCGGAGTCGGCGCGCATGCCGCCGATGCGTCCCTTGAGGTGCAGGGTCATGCCGGCGCCGACGAAGGGCGTGCCCTCGGCGTCGTAGCGGGGTTCGACATCGCGCTTGCTGGGAGCGATCGGGTTGCCCTCGGCATCGAAGCTCACGCCGGCGTAGGCCGGTCCGGGTGCCGGGCGCAGATCGTCGACGGAGAGACCTGCCGCGCGCTGCGCGGTCCACGAGAGCAGCGCCTCGCCGGCCGTCTGGAAGCGTTCCGCACCACTGCCGATCCGCCACGATTCCTCGGCCGGGATGCTCCGCTCCGGCGGATACTGCATCAGGTCCGGGGCATGGGTCGCACCCACGGCCGCATAGTCCACCGTGTCGTCTCGGAAAGTCCCGCGCCGCATGAGTTCCAGCCTACTTCGGGTTGCCTGGGTGATCACCCCCCGCGCCGCACGCCGTCACATCCCGGGCGCGTCGCGGGTCACCGCGCCGGACACTGTGAAGGCAGAATGCACCCGCGAAGGAGGGAACCCACGAATCCGGCCTTGCGAAGTGCATTCAACCTTGCCGCTCGTCGCGCAGCTGTCAGCCGGCGACCGCCGCGGCGGCGGCCTGGACTATGCGGACGTACTTCGCGTGAGTGCGGCCCTGCAGGATCCGGAGCGCCGGGGACATCAGCATCCAGAAGACGTTCGAAGGACGCGACACGGATCGCGCGGTGAAGACGCCCCGCGCGTCGATCTGGAACGACTCCTCGCCGTAGATCGGATGCCCCGGCCTCGTCTCGTAGCCGAATCCGTGATCGTCGGCCCACACGACTCTGATCGGCTCGGCGAAGCGGATGCCGAGGATGCGCTTCGCGAGCACGCCCTCGCGACCCGGCAGCGGCTCCCCCGCAGGCACCTCGAACCCGGCGCGGCGTTTGAACTCCCACGTCCGGACGAGCGACGCGACCGCGGCGATCGACTCTGCGCTCACGACCGCTGAGTGCTCCGAAGCGCGCATCCCTTTCGGTACGGCGTCGAGCGGACGACGAGTCATTCCCCGCTCGTATGCCGGACGCGGCACCGCTACTTCTTGTCCTTGACGTCGACGTCGCCGGAGAGCGCAGCGATGAACGCCTCCTGGGGGACCTCGACGCGGCCGACCATCTTCATGCGCTTCTTGCCCTCCTTCTGCTTCTCGAGGAGCTTGCGCTTGCGGGTGATGTCACCGCCGTAGCACTTGGCGAGCACGTCCTTGCGGATCGCGCGGATGGTCTCGCGGGCGATGATGCGCGCGCCGATCGCCGCCTGGATCGGCACCTCGAACTGCTGACGCGGGATGAGCTTGCGCAGACGCTCGGCCATCATCGTTCCGTAGGCGTATGCCTTGTCGCGGTGCACGATCGAGCTGAACGCGTCGACCTTCTCGCCCTGGAGGAGGATGTCGACCTTCACGAGATCGGCCTCCTGCTGGCCGGAGGGCTCATAGTCGAGCGAGGCGTAGCCCTGGGTCTTCGACTTCAGCTGGTCGAAGAAGTCGAAGACGATCTCGCCGAGCGGCATGTTGTAGCGCAGCTCGACACGCTCCTCGGAGAAGTACTCCATGCCCAGAAGCGTTCCTCGGCGTGTCTGGCAGAGCTCCATGACGGTGCCGACGTAGTCCTTCGGCAGCAGGATCGCCGCCTTCACCATCGGCTCGGACACGGAACCGATGCGCCCGTCCGGGTACTCGCTCGGGTTGGTGACCGTGACGGTCTCCCCCGTGTCCGAGGTGAGCACCTCGTAGATCACGCTGGGGGCGGTGGTGATGAGGTCGAGACCGAACTCGCGCTCGAGGCGCTCGGTGATGATCTCGAGGTGCAGGAGTCCGAGGAATCCGCAGCGGAATCCGAAGCCGAGCGCGACGGAGGTCTCCGGCTCGTAGGCGAGCGAGGCATCCGAGAGCTTGAGCTTGTCGAGCGCCTCGCGGAGATCGCCGTAGTCGCTGCCGTCGATCGGGTAGATGCCGGAGAACACCATGGGCTTCGGGTCGGTGTATCCGGGAAGCGCCTGCGTCGAGGGCCGGCGCGCGGTCGTGACCGTGTCACCGACCTTCGACAGACGCACGTCCTTCACTCCCGTGATGAGGTAGCCGACCTCGCCGACGCCCAAGCCCTTGGAAGGGGTGGGCTCCGGGCTCGAGACGCCGACCTCCAGCGCTTCGTGGGTGGCACCGGTCGACATCATCTGGATCCGCTCGCGGGGCGCGAAGCTGCCGTCGATCATGCGCACGTAGGTGACGACCCCGCGGTACGCGTCGTACACGGAGTCGAAGATCATCGCGCGGGCCGGGGCATCGGCGTCACCGGTCGGCGCCGGGATCTCCTTCACCAGGCGATCGAGCAGCTCCTCGACACCGACTCCGGTCTTGCCGGAGACGCGCAGCACGTCTTCCGGCTTGCCGCCGATGAGTGACGCCAGTTCCTTGGCGTACTTCTCCGGGTCGGCGGCCGGCAGGTCGATCTTGTTCAGCACCGGAATGATGTGCAGGTCGTTCTCGAGTGCCAGGTACAGGTTCGCGAGCGTCTGGGCCTCGATGCCCTGAGCCGCGTCGACGAGGAGGATGGCGCCCTCGCATGCCGCGAGTGAGCGGGACACCTCATAGGTGAAGTCGACGTGCCCCGGTGTGTCGATCATGTTGAGCGCGAAGGTCTCGCCCTCGATCTGCCACGGCATCCGCACCGCCTGGCTCTTGATCGTGATGCCGCGCTCGCGCTCGATGTCCATGCGGTCCAGGTACTGGGCGCGCATGTCGCGGTCGGACACCACGCCCGTGATCTGGAGCATGCGGTCGGCGAGGGTCGACTTGCCGTGATCGATGTGCGCGATGATGCAGAAGTTGCGGATCTGCGCAGGCGGCGTCGCGGCAGGCTGAAGAGGTGTGAGAGCGCGTGGGGACATGTCCCGTCGATTCTACGGTGACCGGTACAGGATCACCGATCCGGCCGGTCCCCCGAGTTCGTCAAGTGCCCAATACCGGTATACCGGTGATAGTCTCGCGAAGTTGCCCGGGAGCAGTCCGTGACACCGGATCCCGTGGGCGATAGGACTCCGTCACAGACCCCGTGGAGGATGTCGCGTCGCGCAAAGCGGTGGATGATGCTTGAATGTCTACCCGGCTCAGCGTTGCGTCGGCAGATCCCGCGCACCTCTGTAGAAGAGAAAGAATCATCACCTTGATCAAGTATCTCGTGCGCCGTGCACTCGGCTGGCTGCTCATGATCGTGGTCGCGACCAACATCACGTATTTCCTCGCGTGGGGGTTCCTCGATCCGCGCAGCAACTACGTGGGTCGACGTCCTCCGCTCACCGAAGAGCAGATCGTCAACACGCTGGAGCCGCGCAACCTCAGTGACACGGTCCCGCTCATCGAGAGGTGGTGGACCTGGCTCACCGGCATCCTTCTCCGGTGGGACTGGGGAGTCAGCCCCACCGGCGGGTCGGTCAACGAGCAGGTCGCATACCGGATGTGGGTCAGCGCGGAGCTCGTCCTCGGCGCGACCATCCTCACGACCATTCTCGGCATCGCCCTCGGCGTGTACACGGCCTCCCGCCAGTACAAGCTCGCCGACCGCATCGGCCAGGCGACGAGCATCATCACGATGAACATCCCGATCGTCGTGGCGGCTTTCGCGATCGTGCTCCTGGCCATCGGCCTGAACGACGCGACCGGCGTGCGCATCTTCTACGTGACGGGCAACGCGAGTCGCGGGGTCGAAGGGTTCTTCCCCGTTCTCATAGACGTGCTGCAACACCTGACGTTGCCGACGATCGCGCTCGTGATCGTCGGCTACGCCGGCATCCACTTCCTGCAGCGCTCGCTCCTCCTGGACAACATCAGCGCCGACTACGTGCGCACCGCCCGCGCCAAGGGGCTGACGAAGCAGCAGGCGATTCGCAAGCACGCGCTGCGCACCTCGCTGATCCCCGTCGCGACGCAGGTGGCCTTCACGATCCCGGCCATCTTCACCGGTGCCGTCCTCACCGAGACGATCTTCGCCTGGAACGGCATGGGCAAGTACTTCATCGAGACGATCAACAAGAACGACATCCATGGCACGGTCGCGGTCGCGGCCTTCGGCGCCGTCCTGACCGCGATCGGCGCCATCCTCGCCGATGTCGCCGTCGTGGTGCTCGATCCTCGAGTGAGAGTGAGTTGACATGACCTCCGAAATGATCGACCCCACTGTCGAGGCGCCGTCCGTCGCCCCGGGCCCGGAGACGACGCGCGTCGCGACCCGACGGCTGTCGAAGTGGACGCTGTATTCACGACGCTACGCACGCAACAAGGGCGCAGTCGCCGGTCTCATCATCTTCGCCCTGCTCGTGCTCTTCGCGATCATCGGACCGCTCATCGCGCGCTACGACCACGTCGAGCTCGACTTCCTCGCCCTCAGCACCGGACCGTCGGCCGAGCACTGGTTCGGCACGAACAACGCCGGCAACGACCTGTTCGCGCAGGTGGCCGTCGGTCTGCAGCGCTCGCTGATGATCGCGGTGACCGTCTCGGTCGGCGTGACCATCGTCTCGGCCCTCGTCGGAACCGCGGCGGCCTACTTCGGCGGATGGACCGAGCGGATCGCCCTGCTCGTCATCCACTTCATGATGGTGATCCCGTCGTTCCTCATCCTGGCGATGATCTCGAACAAGTCCGGCGGCGACTGGCGAGTCATCGCCTTCATCATGATCTTCGTGATCGGCTGGTACTTCCCCGCTCGCGTCATCTGGACCCTTGCGCTGTCGCTGCGCGAGCGCGAGTACGTGAGCGCCGCCCGCTACATGGGCGTGCGCGGGTTCCGCATCGTGCTGCGGCACCTGCTGCCGAACATCGGCTCGCTGCTGGTGATCAACTTCACCCTGGGCGTCGTCAGCGCGGTCGTGGCCGAGACCGGCCTGTCGTTCCTCGGGTTCGGCGTGAAGATCCCCGATGTCTCCCTCGGCGCGCTGATCGGCGCGGGGTCGAGTTCGCTGATCACTTCGCCCTGGCTGTTCTACTTCCCCGCCGCCGCACTCACCCTTCTCACCGTGTCGATGGCGCTCGTCGCCGACGGCCTGCGCGATGCCCTCGATCCCACGTCTGCGGCTGGAGGCCGAGCATGAGCAACGTACTCTCCGTCCGCGACCTCGCCGTCAGCTTCGCCTCAGAGGCGGGGCGTGTCGACGCGGTCCGCGGTGTCTCCTTCGATCTCGAGGCCGGCAAGACCCTCGGCATCGTCGGCGAGTCCGGATCGGGCAAGTCCGTCACGTCGCTCGCGATCATGGGGCTGCTCGACGAGAACGCCAAGGTCACCGGGTCGATCATGTACGAGGGCAGAGAGCTTCTCGGCATGAGCGACAAGCAGCTCTCCGTGATCCGTGGCAACGGTATGTCGATGGTGTTCCAGGACCCGCTGACGTCCCTCACGCCGGTGTTCACCGTCGGCGATCAGCTCATCGAGGCACTCACCGTGCATCGGAGCCTGTCGAAGAAGGACGCCTGGAACCGCTCGATCGAGCTGCTGAACCTCGTCGGCATCTCGGAGCCGGAACGACGGATGAAGTCGTTCCCGCACGAGTTCTCCGGCGGCATGCGCCAGCGCGTCGTGATCGCCATCGCCATGGCGAACAACCCCAAGCTCATCATCTGCGACGAGCCGACCACCGCGCTCGACGTCACGATCCAGGCGCAGATCCTCGACCTGATCGAGAAAGCGCAGCAGGAGACGGGCGCCGCGGTCATGATGATCACCCATGACATGGGTGTCGTCGCCCGCACCGCGGACGACGTGATGGTGATGTACGCGGGCAAGCCCGTCGAGCAGGCCCCCGTGCACGAGCTGTTCCACAAGACGCGGATGCCGTACTCGATCGGCCTGCTCGGCGCGATCCCACGCGTCGACAAGGCGGAGAAGGAACCTCTCACACCGATCAAGGGAAACCCGCCGCTGCTCATCAACCTGCCGGACGCCTGCCCGTTCGCCGACCGCTGCCCCATCGTGATGGACGCGTGCCGCACGAAAGAGCCGGAGCTCCTTCCGGTCGCGACCGGCTCCGGCGACCTGCACCGTGCCGCGTGCATCCGCGCCGACGAGATCGAGGACGGCGGCCTGCTCGGCGGCGTCCCCGTCTATCCCGTGCGCGCTGTGCCGGAGAGCCCGCTGGCGAAGCTCCCCCGGGAGGAGCGCCCCATCACTCTCGAGGTCAAGAACCTCACCAAGACGTTCCCGCTTCTCAAGGGCGCGTTCCTGAAGCGCAAGGTCGGCGAGGTCCACGCGATCAAGGGCGTCAGCTTCGACGTGCGCGAGGGCGAGACGATGGCGATCGTCGGCGAGTCGGGCAGCGGCAAGACGACGACGCTCCTGCAGATCATGGACATGGTCAAGCAGACCGACGGTGACATCGTCATCGCCGGCACGAGCGTCAACGACATCCACAGCCACAAGGTCGAGCGTGAGCTGCGTCGCGACATCCAGATCGTCTTCCAGGACCCGATGGGAGCGCTCGATCCTCGGATGACGGTCGCCGACATCATCTCGGAGCCGCTGTTCGCGATCGGTACGCCGAAGGATGAGGCGCATCGCCGGGTCGACGAGCTGATGGACCTCGTCGGTCTGAACCCCGCGCACAGCGACCGCTTCCCGCAGGCGTTCTCGGGTGGCCAGAGGCAGCGCATCGGCATCGCCCGCGCCCTGTCGACCAACCCCAAGATCGTGGTGCTGGACGAGCCGGTGTCGGCGCTCGACGTGTCGATCCAGGCGGGCGTGATCAACCTCCTCGACGAGCTGAAGGCGAAGCTCGGGCTGTCGTACCTGTTCGTCGCCCACGACCTGTCCGTCGTGCGGCACATCGCCGACCGCGTGGCGGTCATGTACCTCGGTGACTTCGTGGAGCACGGCGACGTCGACGACGTCTTCGAGAACCCGCAGCATCCGTACACGAAGGCTCTGCTCTCGGCGATCCCGGTCCCCGACCCCGATATCGAGCGCACGCGCCAGCGCGTGGTGTTCGACGCCGAGACGATGACCACCCGTCCGGTGCTCGCGTGAGCGCACGTGGAATCGGATGTCACGGAGCGTGGGTCACCGTCCGATAACGGTTAGGCGGTATTCACTGTCGCCCGCTGTGGTTCCGAAGCAGTCGAACTATTCTTCCCTTTATGAATCGCCGAAAGGCGGAAGGAGCACCATGAAGAACAAGAAGTTGTTGGGGGCCATCGCGATCAGCGGCGCCCTCGCACTCGCCCTCGCGGGTTGCGCGAGTGGCTCCGGGAACACCGGCGGCGGGGACAACGGCGGCGGCGAGCCCGTCGAGACCAAGGCGGCGGACTACAACCCGCAGCCCCGCGAGAACCTGAAGGAGGGCGGCGAGGTCAACTTCGAGATCAACGAGGTCCCCGAGCAGCTGAACGCCTTCAACAGCGACGCCAGCGCCGACACGTCGCGCCTGTGGTACTACTACATGCCGCAGCTCCTCCTCGTCACGCCCGAGGGCGAGGTCACGAAGAACGACGCGTACCTCGACGTTTACGAGATCGGTGAGGAAGACGGCAACACGACGCTGACCTTCACCTTCACGGACGAAGCGCACTTCAACGACGGCACTGACATGGACTGGACGGCCATCGACGCCACGTGGAAGGCGAACCGTTCCTATGAGGAGGGGTACAACCCGAACGCGACCGACGGATACAAGCAGGTCACCTCCGTCGAAGAGGGCGACTCCCCCAAGACCGCCGTGGTGACCTTCGACGGCGTCTACGCCTGGCCGTCGATGGCGTTCCTCACCGGTGGTGTTCTCAACCCGAAGCACGCCGACGTCGAGACGTTCAACAACGCCTACATCGGCAACCTCAACGCCGAGTGGGGTGCAGGTCCTTACACCGTCGACGAGTTCGACGCCAACGCGGGCTTCGTCTCGTTCAAGCCGAACCCCGAGTGGTGGGGCAACGCTCCGCTCCTCGACAAGGTGACGTTCACGGCGCTGGAAGACGACGCGGCGATCAACGCCTTCAAGAACGGCGAGATCGACCAGGTCGAGGCAGGCAGCCAAGAGCGTCTCGCGCAGGTCGAGGATGTCGACGGCGCAGTCGTCCGTCGCGCCCAGCAGACCGCCAAGACGGTCCTCATGGTCGATGGCGACAAGCCGCAGTTCGAAGACCTCGAGGTGCGCAAGGCGTTCTTCATGGGAATCAACATCGATCAGCAGAAGCAGATCGCATGGAACGGTCTCGGCTACGAGGAAGAAGCAGCCGGCTCCCTGAACATGTATTCCTTCCAGGACGGGTGGTCCGACGCGTTCGGCGAAGCCGGTCTCGAGTACGACGTCGACGGCGCCAAGAAGCTCCTCGACGACGCCGGCTGGGTCGAGGGTGACGATGGCATCCGCGAGAAGGACGGCGTGAAGTTCACCGTCATCTACCCGATCTTCAGCAACAGCCCCGTGCAGGAGGCACTCGCGAAGTCGCTGCAGGCTCAGCAGAAGGAGATCGGCATCGACGTGCAGATCGAGGTCCGCGCGTCGGCTGACTTCTCCGACGACTTCACGTCGAAGAACTGGGACATCTTCGGCCTCCGCTTCACCGACTCCGACCCGTTCGGACCGGCGTGGATGTGCCAGATCTACTGCTCGGACAGCGGTCTGAACCTCTCCGCCACCGGCACGGCCGACATCGACAAGCAGATCGCTGACGAGGTCGAGACGCAGAAGGATGCGGCGAGCTGGACCGAGGCTGCGATGAAGCTCGAGCCGAAGATCATCGAGGAGACCTGGGGCGTCATCCCGCTCTACAACGGTCCGTCGGTGTACGTGGCTCAGGAGGGTCTCGCGAACCTGACCCCGGAGCCCTACGTGGGTCTCGACCTCTTCGGAGTCACCCCCGTCGAGAACCTCGGCTGGGAGAAGTAATTCCCTGACACATGGTGTCTGAGCGGGGTCGGTGGTTCATCCACCGGCCCCGCTTTCCTTATGCTGAACCCGTGAGCGTTCAGATCGTCTTCGTCCACGGCATCCGCACGTCGGCGACGATGTGGCGCTCTCAGCTCGCCTATCTCGATGAACACGGGTACTCGTACACCGCGGTCGACCTTCCAGGGCACGGCTCTCGCATGCAGGAGGACTTCACCCTGCACGAGGCGCTGCACACGATCGACGAGGCGGTACGTGCGGCGGCGGAGAAAGGGCCGGTGCTGCTCGTCGGTCATTCGATGGGCGGGCTGCTGTCGCTGACCTATGCCGGGGGCGCGCAGACGCCGCCGGTCGCCGGTCTCATCGCGGCGGCATGCACTTCGCTCCCCCGTGGCGCCGGACTCTCTGCCTATCGCCTGCTCTTCCGAGCCGTCGACTCGCTGCCGGACCGCGGAATGTGGATCACCCGCCGGATGCTGGCGGCGACCATTCCTGCCGAGACGCGGTCCGACTTCGCCGCCGGCGGATATGCCCTGGACACGCAGGATGCCGCGCTGCGGAGCCTCGCCACCCTCGACATCGCCACCGCCGTGGAGCGGATCGCGATCCCGCTGTGGTTCGTGAACGGGCAGTACGACCAGCTGCGGGCGAACGAGCGTCTGTTCCAGCGTCTGGCGCCCCACGCGGAGCTCATCGTCGTACCGCGGACGACCCACCTCGTGACGGCGATGCGCCCGCGCGTCTTCAACGCCGTGCTGCAACTCGCGATCGCGTCGATCGACCACAACGCCTCGATCGAGCAGCCGGAAGAGTCATGACCGTGCAGGCTCACGTGCGCAGGCGGTGAGCACCCCGCCGGCGAGCGAGAGCACGGCCGCCGCGACGAACACGAGCCAGAAGCCGCCGACGAGGGCCACGAGGCCTGCTCCCAGCACCGGGCCGATCAGTTGCCCGAGTGCGGCCGTGACATTGACGATGCCGAGGTCTCGCGCGTGGTCCTGCTCGTCGGGCAGCAGATCCGCTGCGAAGGCGAGGCCCACGGTCGAGAAGGCGCCGTATCCGAGTCCCATCAGCGCGGCCGCCACCATCGTCATCTCGAAGGTCGGCACGAGCGCTATCGCGACGCCGGATGCCGCCTGCACCACGGTCGCGGCCACCGCGAGCGTGCGCCGCTTGCCGGTGCGGTCGGACACGATGCCCGTGACGACGGAAGCGATCACCACGAACACCGTGTAGACGACGATGAGCAGCAGCAGGTTGTCCTGCGCCATGGCGCTCGGCTGGCCCAGACCGTGCAGCAGGAAGAACAGGAACAACGCGGTGCCGAGGGCATTGCCGATGTTCGTCACGAGGCGACCGGACAGCATCCACGCGAAGTCGCGATCGCGGAGCGTCGCCAGCGTCTTCCGTCCCCTCCTCTTCGGGCGCGTCGCCGCCGAATCCGGCGGATCCGGCAGGATAAGTGCCGCAGCGGTTCCGATCACGGCGATGATCGCGGCAAGCAGGAGATAGCCGGCGCGGATGTCGAGGCCGAGGAGCACGACCAGGCCGACGCCGACCACGATGCCGACGGCCTGGCTCGATCCGACGGCAGCAGCCGCAGCGCCCCTTTGAGTGGTCGGCAGCTGGTCGGCGATCAGCGCCGTGAATGCCGCAGAAGAGACGGCGACGCCGATCGAGACACCGACCCACGCCGCACCGACCATCCAGGGACCGCTCGCGAACCCGGTGAGCACGAGGCAGACGGCCGTGAGCCAGACACCGCCGAGCGCCCAGGGTCGCCGGCGGTGGCGCCCCGGTGCAGCCCGATCGGAGAGGGCTCCGGCGAGAGGTCCTGCGACGATGCCGGCGAGCCCTCCGATGCCGAGTACAAGCCCCGAGGAGACCACTCCACGGATCCAGTCATCCTCGGGGGTGTCGAGCTGGAGCGGCAGGAGGAGCTGCACCGGTGTGAGCTGCACGGTCCAGATCGCGAGCCACGCGAGGGTGAAGATCGTCATCCAGCGGGCGCCGGCTCGTGTCGTGGAGCTCATCGGGTATCGCCCTTCGCCGTCATCGTCCGGATACGGTTGATTCTGCACCCCGATCGACCGGATCCGCGCCTTCGTGTCGTTTCCTGTGGCCGTTTCGCGGGATCAGGTCGACTGCTGGTAGACTCGACTCTTGGCTTGCGTGTGGGTTATGCCCTCACGACCGCTGTGCAGCAGCCCTCTTCTGCTGCCGGCATTCCCATCACTCCTGTACAGAAAGCGTCCACACGTGGCAAACATCAAGTCGCAGATCAAGCGCAACAAGACCAACATCAAGGCGAACGAGCGCAACAAGGCCGTGAAGAGCGAGCTCAAGACGCTCATCCGCGCGACCAAGACGGCTGTCGCCGGCGGCGACAAGACCGCTGCAGAGGCCACTCTGAAGAAGGCCTCCGTCAAGCTCGACAAGGCCGTCAGCAAGGGCGTTCTGCACAAGAACCAGGCCGCGAACCGCAAGTCGGCTCTCGCCAAGCAGGTTTCCGCTCTCTGAGCGTCAGTCTCTGAAACAGCCCGCCTCGATGAGGCGGGCTTTTTCTTTGCCGTCTCTCTGAGGTGGACGCGTGCGCGCCGTGGGCCTAGGCGCCGAAGGGCTCCCGTGTCGCGATGACGGTGACCATGCGCTCGAGAGCGAAGATCGGGTCGCGCGCGGCACCCTTGACCTCGGCGTCGGCTCGGGCGGTGGCCTGGATCGCCATGCCGAGGGATCGCTCGTTCCAACCCGCGAGATCGCGGCGCGCCCGGTCGACCTGCCAGTCCTTCATACCGAGGCGCTGCGCGAGCTGCCGGCTGGGCTCGCGGTTGCCCGCCACACGGGCCATGGTGCGGAGCTTCATCGCGAAGGCCGCGACCATCGGCACCGGGTCTGCGCCGGAGGACAGCGCATGGCGCAGAGCGATCAGCGCCTCTCCGTACCGACCGGCGATGGCGGTGTCGGCGACCACGAATGCGGAGACCTCGACGCGCCCACCGTAGTACCGGGTGACGACGTCTTCGCTGATGTCACCCTCGACGTCGCCGATCAGCTGCTGGCACGCCGCTGCCAGTTCGGTGAGATCATCGGCGAAGGCGGACACAAGGGCTCGCAGCGCGGGCGGCGCGATGCGCTTCTTCGCCGAGCGGAACTCGCCCGCCGCGAAATCGACACGGTCGCTGTCGCGCTTGATGGCGGGAACGGCTATCTCGATGCCGCCGCCGGTACCGGCGCGAAGCGCGTCGAGAAGCTTCTTGCCTCGGACGCTTGCACCGGTGTGCCGCAGGACGACGGTCGCGCCCTCCTGCGGGTGGTCGAGGTACGACACCGCTTCCTGGATGAACGCGTCGGTGCACTTCTCGACACCGGACACGCGGACGAGGCGGGGCTCGCCGAACAGCGAGGGAGAGGTGAGCGACAGGAGAGTGCCGGGTTCGTAGTCGTCGGCGCGGACGTCGCTGACCTCGAGCGAAGGGTCCTCGGCGCGGAGATAATCGCGTACCCCCGCGATCGCGCGCTCGGCGCAGATCTCTTCGGGACCGGAGACGAGGACGAGCGGTGCCGGATGCGGCTCGCGCCACGACACCTGTGGGATCTTGCCGGCCTTGGCGCCGCCACGGGAGGGAGGACGCGAAGCTGCCATGGATCCAGCCTACCGGGGGCCTCGGACAGCCGATCCGCGGGTCACGGCGCGACCTCCTATGACCAGCGCGCGACGCGGCGGTCAGGCGGGGACGTACTCCTGTCGGACGGCACCGCCCGTGGCCTGCTCGATGTGACCGAAGTCCTGATCCGAATTCAGGATGACGGCGTCATTCGCGACGGCGTATGCGGCGATGAGGCAGTCGAACGCGGCTGCAGACCCCACCCGCCCGCTCTCCCAGAGCGCCTGCTGGATATCGAGCGCAACCTGCCCGTCGGGATGCTCCCACGCGGGAAGAAGCTCGCTCATGTCCTCTCGGAGTTCTCGGTACTCCTCGGGCGAGCGCGCGGAGTGGCAGTACTCGAGCACCTGCGGAGGGCAGGTGATGATCAGATCGCGTGGTGAGATCTCCCTCAGCCGCTGGGCGATCGACGGGTGCGTACCCGCTTTCTGCCAGACACTGTTGTCGACCAGATAAGTGGTCACAGGCGCCCGCGCGTCAGCGGAACGTCGGTGGAAGCGTCGATCTGATCGGGCTCGAACCGTCGGGCGATGATTCGCTCCACCGCTGCAGGCTGGCGACGCACGGCGATCAGCGTGCGCAGAGCGAGATCGACGGTCTCGCGATTAGATTTCGTGCCGGCGAGCTGCTTGGCCTGCCGCAGCTCGTTCTGATCGATGTCGATGGATGTGACGGTCATCGCAGCCTCCTCTATATAGCCAATTGTATAAGACGCGAGATTCATGGAGCTTTCTCCGTCCAGACCTGCAGCTCGTCGTCGCGAAGACCCAGCAGAACGCGCCCCTGCGTGTCGGTGCGCAGGTTGAGCGAGCCCGTCGCGGTCAACAGGTCGAGTGCGTCCGCGCGCGGATGGCCATAGTCGTTGCCTGTCCCCGCGGTGAAGATCGCTGCCGCGGGATCGGCGGCCTCGTAGAGACCCGGATCCTGGTCGGCACTGCCGTGGTGAGCGACTTTGACCACGGAGTACTTGTCGAGGTGCGCGCTCCGCTGCAGCATCCGCTGCGCCTCGGCCGAGAGGTCCCCGAGAAACATCGACCGCGGCACTGCCCCGCCGCGGAACTCCATGACCACGCTCGCGTCGTTGCCGGCCGGGAACACCGCCGAATCCCTCAGCGGCCACAGCACACGCCAGTCGGTGGATCCGAGGACTCCGCGCTGACCCGCGAACGTCTGTGTCAGCTTCGCGCCTCGTGCCGCGAGACCGTCGAGCAGCCGCTGATCAGCGGCATCGGCGATGGGGCCGTGCAGCACGGCGTCCACCTTGCCATACACGGCCTCGGCGCCGCCCACATGATCGAGGTCGAAGTGCGAGAACACGAGCAGATCGACGTGTGTGATGCCGAGCGACGTCAAGCATGCGCCGAGAAGCTCCGGATCCGGTCCCGCGTCGATCAGGGCCACCTCCTCCCCCGACCGCACGAGCAGGGCGTCTCCCTGGCCCACATCGCACGCGGCTATCGCCCACCCGTCCGGCACGGTCGCTGTGGCGAGCGGCCCGGTCAGCACCAGGCGAGCAGCGGCGAGCGAGACGACAACGATCAGCACGCTGGCCGCGCTCCCTCGCATCAGCCGGGCGAGGCGGGCGGTGCGGATGCCGGGCGCCACGCGCGTCCCGACCAGCGCCACGGCCAGTGAGCCGCTGACACCGAGCACGAGCAACGAGCTGCCGATCCCCGCAGGGACCGGCAGTTCCGCGACCGGCAGTCGCGCGGTCGTGGACGCCGTCGTCGCGATCCATGCGGCCGGGAGCCAGGCGGAGGCCGTGAGCAGGTCTGCGAGCGGCGGAACGGGCGCGGCCAGACAGGCCAGCAACCCGATCACCGTCGCCACGGGTGCCGCCGGCGCCGCGATCAGGTTCGCCGCGATACCGATGAGCGACTGCTGATCGGCGAACAGGGCGATGATCGGACCGCACGCGAGTTGGGCCGCGAGCGGCACGGCGACAGCCAAAGCGACGGGCGCCGGCATCCAGCGCGTCAACCCTCTGCTCAACGGCGGTGCCAGCAGGATCAGCGCTCCGGACGCGACCACCGAGAGGGCGAAGCCCGGCGTCGCCGCCAACCATGGGTCGACGAGCAGGATCATCACCGCGCACAGCGCGAGCATCCCCGCACCCGCGCTCGGGCGCCCCAGCATCACCGCGAGCATCGCGACTCCCGCCATCACCGATGCTCGGATCACGCTCGGCTCCGGGGTCACGAGCACGACGAACCCGGACAACGCGATCGCGGCCAGCGCGACGCGCAGCATCCGTCCTCCGCCGCAGAGCGCCGTCAACCAGAAGACGGCACCCACGACGATCGCGCAGTTCGCTCCGGACACCGCCGTGAGGTGGCTGAGACCGCTCGTGCGCATGTCGGCGGTCAGCTCCTCGGTGACGGCCCGCGTATCGCCCACGGCCAGTCCCGGGAGCAGCCCGGCTCCGGGTTCCGGGAGTCGGACGGAGCGGTCGATGAACGCCTGCCGAGCGCCGGCGGCGACACCGAACACGCCGCCGGCCGGCTCCACGACTTCCGCCTCGGTCGCGAAGACGACCAGCGCCGATCGCTCCCCCGCATCTGTCGCCATCGCTTGCCCCACCACCCGAATTCCGGCACCGAGGTCGAAGCCATCGCCCGGCTCGACGCCGATCCGCACGGGAACCGACAGGGAAGCCGGCTCGCCACGGATGCCGACGCTCGTGGTCTGCGCATCGAACCACAACTGCCCGTCCTGCCCGACCGACGCCGACGACGTGACCTCTGCGGCCACCTCCAGCACACGCCCCGACCATTCCGCAGCTCGCTCTCGCGCGGGGTGCACCAGAGAGGCCGTGACCGCGGTCGCCGACATCGCCGCGAGCAGGAGCACGACCAATCCGGCTCCTTGACGCCATCGCGATGCGCCTCGAACCGTCACGATGACCGTGAGCACTACGCCGACCCCGCAACCGCCCATCACCCACCAGGACGTGGCCGGGACGAACACGCACAGGAGCGCTGCGGCCCACACGCCGCCCGCCAAGGGGAGCAGACGCAGATCCCGCCGCCGCACGCCGGTTCGGGCCTTCTCGATGGATGACTCCGGCTGCGGCATCCCGTTACGCTAGGGGCGCGCGAGAATGTCAGGACGCCACAGACCCGGCGACTGCGGACAACCTCGATGGATCGCGCCCCGTGCAGAGGTCGACACACGAACCAGGCAGCATCAGGTCAACGCGAGGAGCATGGTGTCTGAGCCTCCGTTGCGCCCGACGACCTCGAAGCCGACGCGCCCGTAAAGTCGTCGTGCGCCATTGCCGTCCTCGACGCTGAGACTGATGCTGTGGAGACCACGGCTTCGAGCCTGGCTGATCAGTTCCGAGAGCAGACGGCTTCCGATGCCCTGACCTCGATGATCCGCGAAGGTCGTGATGCTCAGCTCAGGCGTTTCCGCATCGACGAACCCGTATCCCGGCTCCTCGGCGGGGAGGAACACCAGCCAGGCCACGGCCTTGACGACATCCCCGTCCTGGTCGGCGAGTCCGAAATCCCGGCCCGCGGGAAAGCTCGTGAAGTAGTGGGAGAGTTCGTGGGCCGCGTCGATGTCGCCGAAGGTGAACCGCGATCCGTTCCAGTTCATATTGGCGAGCGTCGCTTCCCGGAGCAGCGGCCGATCGGCCGACGAGAGAGATCGCAACGTCATAGCAACACCGTACCCACGTCGCGGATCCTCACACTCGCGCCCCGTCGCGGATCCCCTCGAGCAGCTTCTCGCCGATCCCCGGCACCGCCAGCAGGTCGTCGACGGACTGGAAGCGTCCGTTCTCCTCCCGCCAGACGATGATCCTCTCGGCCAGCGCCGGACCGATGCGCGGGAGTGTCTCCAGGGCCGCTTGGTCGGCCGTGTTCAGGTCGATGCGATCGTCGCCGGGCGCGGCGGCTCCCGGCGCGTCAGGGGACGCCCCGAGCATCGGCACCACGATCTGCTCGCCGTCGGCGAGAACGCGTGCGAGATTGACGGCCGACAGGTCGGCATCCGCCGTCGTCCCGCCGGCCGCCGCCACGGCGTCGACCAGGCGGGCGTCCAGATCGAGCACGTACAGCCCCGGTCGCTCCACTGCACCCAGCACGTGAACGTAGAGTTCACCGGTCGGGCCCGCGGTCTCGCCCGCATCCGCCACCGGCACCGACTGCATCGGCTCTGCCTGGCCTCGCATGAGCCCGAGCCCGACGGCGGCCGACAGCACCACCAGCGCCAGCACCACTCCGGCGCCGATGCTCAGCCGCAGCCGACGGCGCGGCGGAGGCGGCGGCGCAGGCGGAGTCGGGTCCGTGGGCATCCCGCCACGCTATGCGCGAGCGCAACCCGCCTGGGATGCCGAAACCGCGCGCCGGGGACAATCCATACGGATCGGCCCCGGTGCAGGAGTCGTGCGCTCAGCCCTTGACGACGATGCTGACGATCTTCGGGGCGCGGACGACGACCTTCACGATCTCGCGGTCGCCGATCGACCGGATGACACGCTCGTCCGCCCGGGCCAGCGCCTCCAGCTCGACCTCGCCGATCCGCGCCGACACCTCGAGCTGCGCGCGGACCTTGCCGCCCACCTGCACGACGGCGGTGACCGTGTCTTCGACGAGCAGTGCCGGATCGGCCGAGCGCCAGGTCACCAGACCGACGGACGGCTCGTGACCGAGCATCTCCCAGATCTCCTCCGCGGTGTGCGGGGCGATGAGGTCGAGCATCACGGCGATGGTCTCCGCGGCCTCGCGCACAGCGGGATCGGTGGCACCGGCCGCGCCGTCGATCGTCTTGCGCGTGATGTTGACGAGCTCCATCAGGCGGGCGACGAGCACGTTGAACTTGGTCTGCTCGACCAGTGCAGGGGCCTCGGACAGCAGCTTGTGCGTCGCCCGACGCAGAGCCGCGTCGCCACTGGCGAACACCACGTCGACCGGGCTGTCGACCTCGCCGGCGATGCGGAGGGCGCGCGCCAGGAACTTCTGAGCCCCCGTCGTGGACACGTCGGCCCAGTCCTTGTCGTCTTCGACGGGCCCCGCGAACGCGAGTCCGACACGCAGCGCGTCGGCGCCGTACGCGTCGAGCTCCTCCTCGAACAGCACGAGGTTGCCCTTGCTCTTCGACATCTTCGCGCCGTCGAGCAGGACCATGCCCTGGTTGATCAGGTTCGAGAACGGCTCCGTGAAGTCGATCAGCCCCATGTCGAACAGCACCTTCGTGATGAAGCGTGCGTACAGCAGGTGCAGGATCGCGTGCTCGACACCGCCGATGTACGAGTCCACCGGGGCCCAACGAGCCGCCTGCGCGGGGTCGAACGCCACGGTTTCGCTGTTCGGCGAGAGGAACCGCAGGAAGTACCACGAGCTGTCGACAAACGTGTCCATCGTGTCGGGGTCGCGGAGTACCGGGTCGCCCGAGGCGGGATCGACGGTCTGCACCCAGCTCTCGGCGGCGCCCAACGGGGACGAGCCCTTCGGCTTCAGATCCAGTCCCTCGACGCTCGGCAGCTTCACGGGCAGCTGGTCCTCGGGTACCGGGATGATCCGGCCGTCCTCGGCGTGCAGCATCGGGATCGGAGTGCCCCAGAACCGCTGGCGAGAGATCAGCCAGTCGCGCAGGCGGTAGTTCTTCGCCGCGCGGCCGGTGCCGGTGGACTCCAGCTGCTCGATCGCACGGGCGATCGCATTGCGCTTGGAGAGCCCGTTCAGCGGGCCGGAGTTGATCATGCGGCCTTCGCCGGTCAGCGCGATACCGGTGGATGACGGGTTCTGCTCGTCGAGCGCCGCGTCCGGGTCGATCGGCACGCCCTCGTCGTCGACCTCGATGACCTGCATCGCTCCCGTGATCGGTGCAGTGGTGTCGACGACGACCTTCACCGGCAGATCGAAGGCACGAGCGAAGTCCAGGTCGCGCTGGTCGTGCGCGGGAACCGCCATGACCGCGCCGTGGCCGTAGTCGGCGAGCACGTAGTCGGCGGCCCAGACGGGCAGCTTCTCGCCGTTGACCGGGTTGATCGCGTAGCGCTCCAGGAAGACACCGGTCTTCGGGCGGTCCGTGGACTGCCGGTCGATATCGGTCTCCTTCTGCACCTGCTCCAGGTACGTGCGGAACCGGTCCTGCACCTCCGCCGGAGCATCCGCCACCAGCTCGGAAGCCAGGTCGGAATCGGGTGCGACGACGAAGAACGTCGCGCCGTGCAGGGTGTCGGGGCGCGTCGAGAAGACCGTCACCGGCTCGTCGCGACCCTCGATCACGAAGTCGACGTCGGCGCCGACGGAGCGGCCGATCCAGTTGCGCTGCATCTGCAGCACCTTGTGCGGCCAGAAGCCCTCGAGCTGGTTCAGATCGTCGAGGAGCCGATCGGCGTAGTCCGTGATCTTGAAGTACCACTGGGTCAGCTTCTTCTTCACGACCTCGTAGCCGCAGCGCTCGCACCGGCCGTCGACGACCTGCTCGTTCGCCAGCACGGTCTGGTCGTTCGGGCACCAGTTGACCGCGCTCTTCTTGCGATAGGCCAGCCCGCGCTCGTGCAGCTTCAGGAACAGCCACTGGTTCCAGCGGTAGTACTCGGGGTCGGAGGTGTGCAGCACCCGCGACCAGTCGAACGAGACGCCGTACGACTGGAACGCCGCCTTCTGCTGAGCGATGTTCGCGTACGTCCACTCGCGAGGGTCTGCACCCTGGCGGATGGCCGCGTTCTCGGCGGGCAGCCCGAACGAGTCCCAGCCGATCGGGTTGAGCACGTTGTGCCCACGGTGACGCCAGAAGCGCGCCACGATATCGGAGTACAGGTAGTTCTCCGCGTGCCCCATGTGCAGGTCGCCGGAGGGATAGGGGAACATCGCCAGCACGTAGCGACGCGGACGGGTGTCCTCGTCGCCGCCGGTGAGGAAGGTCTCGTTCTCGGCCCAGTACTTCTGCCACTTGCTCTGAATGGCGTGCGCCGACGGGGTCTCCTCGTCGGCGGGACCGAAGGACAGGTTCTCAGACAACGAACGCACGACCAATCTGCAGGAAAAAACGGGATCAGTTCAGGATATCGGAACGCCAGAGCGCGGGCATTTCCGCACCCAGGGCGGCCAGCGGAGCCCGCGCCTTCGTCGCGACCTCGGCGACCTCTGCGGCAGCCACCGACCCCCAGGTGATGCCTCCTCCGGCGCCGACCACGGCCTGGTCCGCGTCGATCACGATGCTGCGGATCACCATCGCCAGGTCGATCGCGCCATCGATCCCGACGTACCCGAAGCATCCCGCGTACACGCCGCGAGGTGCGCCCTCCAGGTCATGCAGACGAGTCATGGCGGAGAGCTTCGGTGCACCGGTCATGCTCCCTGCCGGGAACGTCGCCTCGAGCAGACGCCCGACCGTGGTGCCCTCCGCCGCGGTGCCGCTGACGGTGCTGACGAGCTGGTGCACGGCGGGATAGCTCTCGACGATCCACAGTCCGTCCACGCGGATCGAGCCGGGGACACAGACGCGCGACAGGTCGTTGCGTATCAGGTCGACGATCATCACGTTCTCGGCCCGCTCCTTGACGTTCACCGCGAGCTCCGCGGCGAGCGCGGCATCCGTCTGCGGGTCCGCGCTGCGCGGACGCGTGCCCTTGATGGGCCGGGAGCGGATGACGCCTCCCCTGGCGTGCAGGAACTGCTCGGGACTCGCACTCAGCAGTGAGCGCCCTCGGATGCGCACGAATCCTCCGTGATGCGCCGGCGTCGCGTTCCGCAGGCGCTCGTAGACGGAGACGGCGTCGTGCGAACCCGGCACGGTGAATCGCGTCGTGAGGCACAGCTGATAGGCGATGCCCGCGCGGATCAGCTCTCGGCAGCGCTCGATGAGCGCGACGTAATCATCGGGATCGTGCCGAGCGATGGCGATCGCGTTGTCCCCATCGGAATACTCGGCGGATGCCGAATCGGAAGCGGATGCCGGATCGGATGCCGCGGCGATCACGGCCGCCCAGGTTTCGGCGTCGCCATCCTCGCTCATCATCCACGCGCGCCCCGCAGCGTGATCGAAGGCGACGGCGCGGGTGACCCGCAGCCACGAGGCACCGCCACCCTCCCCGCTCGCCGCCACGGGAGCGCCGGCGACCGCCGCCCCGCTCTCATAATCACGCCACCCGACCCACCCGCCGAGGAAGGGCGGAAGCAGATCATCGGCAGCATCCACGTCCAGTCGCACGTCATCGGGGAGGTCCGAGGGCTCCCCCGTACCGACAAAACTCCATCCCTCCGTCGCTGCCTCGCCCGCGTCGAGCCAGAACACATCGGATGACCCTGCCTCGAGCATCCGGAACACGCGCGACGGCTCCACCCAGCGAGGCAGCTGTCGGGGACTCAGGCGTTCGCGCACCTTTCCAGCCTAGGACCGGGGTGCTCCCGTATCCTCATGAGGTGGACGACCTCCTGCTCTGGCTCCTCGACACGGTGCAGTCGATCGATCCGATCACGCGCACTCTGGTGGCCGGGCTCGCCGTCATGCTGGAGACCAGCATCCTCATCGGACTCATCGTCCCCGGCGACACCGTCGTCATCATCGCGTCCATCGGCGTCGCCACTCCCCTCGAGGGCATCGCGATGGGCGTCGCGGTCGTCATCGGAGCACTGATCGGCGAAAGCATCGGCTTCGTGCTCGGCCGCTGGCTCGGCCCGCACATCCGCTCATCCTGGCTGGGACGCAGGATCGGTGAGAAGAACTGGGTCCGCGCGGAGAACTATCTCGCTCGTCGCGGTGGCATCGCCATCTTCCTGTCCCGGTTCCTGCCCGTGCTGCACTCACTCGTGCCGCTCACCGTCGGGATGAGCGAGTACCCGTATCGTCGCTTCCTCGCGTGGACGGCTCCCGCCTGCGTGATCTGGGCCACCGCCTATGTGAGTGTGTCGTCACTCGCCGCCGGCAGCTTTCGCGAGCTCGTCGACCGGGTGCATTTCGCCGGCTACATCTTCGTGGGGATCATCGCTCTGTTCCTCGTGCTCGCCTTCCTCGGCAAGAAGCTCCTGCACCGGCTGGAATCCCGTCACTTGGACGCGGAGGACGCGGACACGGACGTCGACGTGAAAGACTGAGCCAATGGCTTCCGCACCCTCGGCGCTTCGAATCCACTGGTTCGCGCGTCTCGAACACCGCCTTCACGTCTGGCGTGAGGGGCGCGCGCGGCGCCGTGGACGTGTCGCGACCATCCTCCCCTTCCCCGGATACGGAGGACCCGGATGGGTCCGCGTGGTCGGACGGGTGCTGATCGTCCCGCCGGCGCGGAGCACGCGCGACGGCGAGCCCGCCAGCGTGCGCGGCTGGCGCAGCTTCGTGGGCATCCCGGTGAGCTTCGCCGCCGTGAACCTGCACTTCGGTGATTCCACCCACCAGGTCGTCGCCGACCGCGGAGGAGTGATCGACACCGTCATCCACGCCGATCTCGAGCCCGGATGGCAGACCTTCATGATCTCGGTGGAAGACCAGGAGCCGGTCGAAGCGCGCGCGTTCATCGTCGCCGCAGAGACGACTTTTGGCGTGCTGTCGGATGTCGACGACACCGTGATGGTCACGGCACTCCCCCGTCCGTTCATCGCCTTCTGGAACTCCTTCGTCCTCGATGAGCACGCGCGTCTCCCCGTCCCCGGCATGGCCGTGCTTCTCGACCAGCTGCTGCGGCAGCATCCCGGCGCACCCATGGTCTACCTGTCGACGGGTGCCTGGAACGTCGCACCGACGCTGTGGCGCTTCCTCAGCCGTCACCTCTTCCCTGCGGGTTCGATGCTGCTCACCGACTGGGGCCCCACGCATGACCGCTGGTTCCGCAGCGGACGTGATCACAAGCTCACCAACCTGCGGCGACTCGCCACGGAGTTCCCGCACGTGAAGTGGCTGCTGATCGGCGATGACGGTCAGCACGACGAGTCGATCTACACCCAGTTCATGGAAGAGCACCCCGATTCCGTCGCGGGTGTCGCCATCCGCCGCCTGTCCCCCGCCGAAGCCGTACTGGCCGGTGGCCGCGCCGAGCCGGAACCGCACGCGCCGGACTCCGCTCCCTGGGTGAGCGCCGAAGACGGCGCGGGCCTGCGCGATCAGCTCGGCGAGGCCGGCATCCTGCAGTGACATGACGCTCGCACGCGAGGAGTGGCTGGCGCGGGAGGCTCTGCACCGGCAACGAGCGAATGACCTCACGGCCGAGCACCGCGACCGTGCGGCGCGTGGCGAGAAGCATCCGGTCTGGGACTTCCTCTTCACGTACTACGCCTATAAGCCTGCGCAGCTGCGTCGCTGGCACCCCGGCGCGGGAATCGAGCTGGCTGACGCTTCGGAGCGCCTGTCGTGGCGCTGGTACTCCCCCGGATCGGTCGACAGAGCGGTCGTGCCGGATGCTGTCGCCTTCGCCCGCGAGAAGACCGAGCTCGCGGGTCTCATCGAGCGGATGCTGCGCCGCACGGCGTCGCGACCCGGCCAGTTCGGCTGTTTCGGGCTGCACGAATGGGCGATGGTGTACCGGGCCGACGAGCACCGGCATCCGGTCCCCCTGCGACTGGGACAGGCCGGAACGGACGCCGTCGTGGAGGGGCATGACCTCCGCTGCACCCACTTCGACGCGTTCCGCTTCTTCACGCCTGACGCCGTTCCCCGCAACCGCACGGCGCTGTCCCGCGAGGAGCAGCCGTTGTTCGAGCAGCCGGGCTGCCTGCATGCGGGGATGGACCTCTACAAGTGGGCGATGAAGCTCGGCCCCCTCATCCCGGGTGAGCTGCTGCTCGATGCGTTCGAACTCGCGCGCGACATCCGCCTGCTCGACATGCAGGCCGCCCCGTACGATCTGTCGGCGTGGGGCGTCGTGCCCGTGCCGATCGAGACTCCCGACGGCAAGGCCGAGTACGTCCGCCGTCAACGCGGCTTCGCGGAACGGGGCGCTGCCCTGCGTGCGGCGCTGCTCGGCGCCTGGCTCGGTGAGAACACAGCGGAGGTCCCCGCCCGGATCGCCTGAGTTCAGCCGGCCGGCTCGCAGTCCGCGCACACCGTCCACTGCGCTGGCTGCGCCGAGGACTCCAGTCGCAGTGCCATCACGCGGGTGGCTGCCTCTGCCAGGCGCTCGGCGGGAAGAGTGCCGGCGTCGACGGCGGCCGCGATACCGGCGGCCATCTGCCCGGCTGTTCCGGCGTCGGACCCGGCGATCATGAGCACCAGGTCGTTGCCGGCCGCCACCGCAGCGACCCCGTTCGCGATCGGGTCGGAGTATGCGGGATCGCCGGACGACAACAGCATGCCGAGGTCGTCGGTCACCGTGACGCCGTCGAACCCGAGCTCCTCTCGCAGGATCCGGTGCCAGGTCGGCGACAAGGAGGCCGGTGCCGGATCGACCGAGGTGTAGGACAGGTGGCCGAACATCACCAGGGAGGCTCCCGCGTCGATCCCCGCTGCGAACGGTAGCGCTTCGCTCGCGCGCCACTCCTCCAGCCCGATCGTCGTGCTCGGAATCGCGCTGTGCGAGTCACCGGGTGCCGCGCCATGCCCCGGGAAGTGCTTGAGAGTCGATCCGAGGAACTGCTCCTGAACCGTCGTCGCCGCCGCGACCCGCTCGGCTGAACTCGCCGGGTCGGTGCCGAGCGCGCGGCCGTGGATGAACGAGCTCGAGTCCGAGGTGAAGTCGGCGATCGTTCCGAAGTTCACGGTGATCCCGGCTCGGGCCACGAGCGAGCCACGCGCGGCGAACGCCGCGGACGTGTCTGCGACCGGGCGGCCCTTCAACGTGGTGGACGCCGCGAAGTCGTCGCCGAGCAGACGCGACACGAGGCCGCCCTCCTGGTCGACCGCGATCAGCGGCGGAAGGGCAGGATCGATGGTCAGCGCGGCTGTCAGCGCCTGCAGCTCGGCCTCGGTCGCCGGGATGTTGGCACCCATCAGGATGAACCCGCCGAATCCGGACTCCATGTAGGCGCGGAGCGCACCGGCATCCGTCCCCGACACATGGCCCATGACGACGCTCGCGGCCTGCTGCGCTACCGACATCTGCGCGACCATGTCGGCGGCGCGGCTGCTCGGACCCGATCGGACCGCGGCCGACGAGTCCGCGACAGTCGGCGCCCGCGCAGCGTAAGCGGCCGGGGCGGCGCAGAGGACTGCTGCGGCGGCCACCAGGACCCCAGCCGTCCACCCGCGATGCCACCGCATTTCCAGCCCTCTGCTCCTGCTCTGCGGTCGCCTCAGCAGGCGAGCGCCTCAGTGATCGGCAGGGAGCTCTCCGCGCTGCCGTTTCCGAAGCGGAGGGTCCGCCCGATCGTGCAGGGCTCTGCGAGCGAGGCAGCGATCACCGCGGCGACATCGGCACGGGACACCTCGCCGTTGCCCTCCGGGTCGAGCTGCACCCTGCCGGTCGGCTCGTCGAGCGTGAGGGTACCGGGGGCGAGAATGGTCCCCTCCAGCTCGGTGCCGCGCAGGTGTTCGTCCGCCGCCCACTTCGCGTCGGCGTAGGCGAAGAAGGAATCGTCCTCCGGCACTCCGTGATCGGCAGTCGATCCGATCCAGGAGACCATGACGTAGCGGCGGACGCCTGCACGCTCCGCGGCATCCATCGACCTCTGGGCGGCGTCGCGGTCGACCGCGTACGTGCGCTGCGGATCTCCGCCGCCGGCACCGGCGGACCACACGACAGCATCGTGACCGCGGATGATCTCGGCGAGAGCATCGACGTCCATCGTCTCGATGTCGGCCACGAGCGCTCGGGCACCGCCCGCGTCGACGTCGGCGGCGTGGTCGGGATTGCGGATGACTCCGGTGACCTCGTCTCCCCTCTCGGTGAGCAGAGGGGCGAGGAGCAGGGCGATGCGGCCGTGGCCGCCGAAGACGAGGATGCGCGACATATCCTCACCCTACGCTCCGAGACCGACACCGGTCGCGGTGCTCAGCGCGGCGTCTGCGCGCTGTCGATCACGAAGGCCTGGGGATGCGAGGGCAGGTAGCGCACGACCACGGGCTGTCCGCTCGGCAGGGAGACGTCGCGGTCCGGATAGACGGCAGGGGTGAAGAAGTTGCTCTCGAGCGTGTACTCGACGCCGTCAGCGGTGGTGAACGTCACCCAGTCTCCGTCCATCGTCGCGGTCGTCGCACGCCCGATGTCGTAGATGTACGCGCGGGTCACCGGCACCCCGGTCAGGCTGAGGATGCCGATGATGAGCGATCCGAGCATGAGGAAGGCCAGCACGCGGAAGACGATGCGCAGGATGCTGCCGCCGACCAGCCCGCGCGAGCGCTCCTCGGGTCGCAGCAGACCCTCGCGTTCGCGGATGGCGCGGAGCTCGCCGCCTGGAGCGACTCCGCGCACCGACAGGGCGAACAGTCCGAGGATCGAGAATCCGGCGATGAAGACCATCGCGTAGCCGTGCGCCTCAGGGAAGTTCAGCAGCCAGATGAGGGTGTCCATGGGGTTCATCGCCCGGCCTCCTTCTCGATCGTGATCGCGACCGTCTGCGGATCCTCGCGCCGGTAGAACGCCCAGACGGGCGCGCCAACCTGCAGGTGCGGGATGGCCTGCGGATACACGAAGACGGTGGTGTCCGCCTCCCAGGTGGCGGCTCCCTCCGGTGCCATCAGCACGCGCAGGGCGAGTTCCGACTGCCCTTCCTTCCGGCGTCCGGTCGGGCGCACCTCGAGGACGGATGCCGGGACCTGCGTGCCCGTCGTGCGCGCGCGCACCTGGCGCGGGTCGATCAGGCCGCGATCGATGCGCCACTGCATCAGGGCGTCGCGGACAGCCGGCTCGGAGAGGTCCGCGACCTCGACCGTGTCCTGATCCGTCAGGCTGTAGCGCACGGGCATCGGGTTTCCCACCTGGAGGGCGGCGAAGTCGCTCGCGTCCACCAGCATCCGCAGCTGTCCGATGAAATCGTCGCCGGTCGCGGGCGTCACACGGATGTAGAGGTCGTACTGCGGCACGTCGTTCACCGTGAGCCCCGTGCGCGAGATCTCCACGATCGTGCCGACGCCGATCTGCAGCTCTCCGCGCGGTCGCTTGCGACCGGAGAACCCGAGGAACATCCCGCCGAAGGTCAGCAGGAGCCCCCACGCGACGCCGATGAGGATCGGAGCACCGAGGGTGTCCTCGCCCGAGAACGGCAGGATCGAGTGGCGCTGGTCCACGCCGAAGAGCCCTTCGCCGACCCAGATGAGCAGCCAGACCGACAGCAGCAGCCAGACGACCGCGAACACGATGCGAAGCATGCCCTCAGCGTAGCGACGGGGCGCCCGAGGTGAAGGATGCCTCCGAGAGGCGCAGCATCCGCTGCACGCCCTTCGCCGCCGAGCGTCCGGCGCGGTTCGCGCCGATCGTGCTCGCGGAGGGTCCGTAGCCGACCAGCTGCACCCGCGGGTCGGCGACCGCCGTCGTCCCCCGGCCGTCTCGATCGAGCTGCATGCCGCCGGCAGCGCTGCGCAGACGGAGCGGCGCGAGATGCGCGATCGCGGGTCGGAACCCGGTCGCCCACAGGATCGCGTCGACACGCTCGAAGGAGCCGTCCGACCACCGGACGCCGTCCGGCTCGATGCGCTCGAACATCGGGCGGCGGTCGGCGTAAGCGCCGAGACGCTCGGCTTCACGCTCCTGCGGCCGGAGCATGAGTCCCGTGACGCTGACCACGCTCTGCGGCGGAAGGCCGGCGGCCACCCGCTGCTCGACCAGCGCGACGGCCGCGGCACCCGCCTCGGGCGAGAAGTCGTCGGTGCGCCAGACCGGCACACGGCGGGTGACCCAGAGCGTGTCGGTGAGGGGCGCGAGTGCGCCGAGGAACTGCACGGCCGACGCTCCCCCGCCGACCACGAGCACGCGCTTACCGATGAAGTGCGCGGGGCCCGGATAGTCCACGGTGTGCAGCTGCTCGCCGACGAACGTCTCCATGCCGGGGACGTGCGGGAGGAACGGATGCGTCCACGTCCCGGTCGCGTTCACGAGCGTGCGTGTCAGCCACTCGCGCTCCTGCGCGCGGACCACAAGCAATCCGTCGTGATCTTCGACGCGATCGACCTTCACGGGCCGGATGACCGGCAGAGCATGGTTCCGCTCGTAGGCGGCGAAGTAGGCAGGCACCGCGACGTTCGCCCTCTCCCCGTCGCGGGGCGGTGCGGTGTCGGCGGGGAGCTCGGCGACGCCGTGCACATCGCGCATCGTCAGCGCGTCCCACCGGTGCTGCCAGGCCCCTCCGGCGTGATCTCCGGAGTCGAGGATGACGTGAGATATCCCGAGCCGCGTCAGGTGGAAGGACGACGACAGACCGGCCTGCCCTGCGCCGATCACGAGGCTGTCGAGAATGCTCACGATGTATGGAACATCTCCGGTCGCGCCGTTGTTCCGGAGGTGCCGGCGACGCGCCCGGGAGCCGCATCCCGATTGGTGCTCCCGCGGATTCGTGTAGTACTCTTTTCAAGTTGCTCCGGCATCCGGAAGCAGCGTTTGGGCCTGTGGCGCAGTTGGTAGCGCACCTGCATGGCATGCAGGGGGTCAGGGGTTCGAATCCCCTCAGGTCCACCGAGAAGCCCCCGTTCACACGGGGGCTTTTCCGTCTTAGCGCGCACCTCAGTCGCGGTCAACCCGCTCACCGCGTTGCGATCGTCCGCCGTACGGTGGCGGCATCCAGTTCCCCTGAGCGAAGGATGCCATCATGTCGAACCCGATTCCCCCCATCATCCCGATCCCCGACGGCGGCGAGACCGACGGCGTCCCGACGAGGGAGGTCGACGGCGAGCAGGTGCCCGACACGGATGTCGATGACGCGCTCGTCGACAGCGCGGAAGCCGACCGAGTCGCAGCCGGCTCCGAAGACGCGGACGACGACGACCTCTGAGAGCGCTACGCCTCCACGTCGATCGCGCCGGCGGAGGCCACCTGAGCGCGCCACCACGGTGTCTCGATGAAGCCGCGCTTCATGAAGACGAGTTCCATCGAGGCGTTCCAGCCGCGCACACCCTTGAGGTGCGCGATCGTGCCGGTGAGGAAATCGTGGAGCGTCTCGGTGCTCGGAAGGATGATCTCGCAGTAGAGCGAGTTCTCCTCGAGCGCTGCGGCGAGGAAGCGCACGGAGACGTGCTGCGCGAGCGTCTGCGCGACAGAGGCGATCCGTGACGGCTCCACACGCAGGATGAGGAGCGTCTCGGCGCTCATCCCCAGCGCCGACGCCGGCACCATCGTCACTGTCGTGAGGCAGCCCGCGTTGCGCATGCGCTCATAACGGCGCCGCACGCTGCTTTCATTCATGTCGAGCTTCGCGCCGATCGACGGGAACGATGCGCGGCCGTTGTGCCGCAACTCCTCGACGATCGCGCGATCTGCGTCATCGAAATGCGTCGGATCGCAGGTGTTCGGCGCGGGCATGTATGACTTCGGGTCGCTCGTCGCCTCGGCGTGGGCGTCATAGAGCTGGCGTCCCCAGTCGAAGCTCACCTTGTAGGTGTGCACGACGAGATCGCTGCGCCAGCGCTCGACGCCCGGAATCGCCTGCAGGTCGGTCAGCACGTGCGCGTATGTGGCGGAGTCCCCGGGGATCACGACCTCGGCGAACACATCGAACTTGCCGGTCACCAGCGTCACGAACCGCACGAACGGCGAACCGATGAGCTCTTGCGCGACCGTCAGCTGGGACCCCGGTGTGCAGTTGATCCGCACGAAGAAGGTCTCGACATGCCCCTCGCTGCCCAGCGTCGGCACGATTCCCACCCGCACCACACCCTCGGCCAGCAGCTGCTGGCCGCGGCGGGTGACGGTGGACACGGATGCTCCGGCGAACTCGGCGATCGATGTCCAGCTGGCTCGGCCGTCCTGCTGCAGCGCGACGACGATGCGACGGTCGAGGTCGCTGACCTCGCGGCCGATCTGAATGCTGCTCATCGGGTCAGCGGCGGGTGCACCCGGTGCAGGAACGCGCGCACGGTCTCGGTCCACGCCTCTGCCTCCTCGATCTGCGGGGAGTGACCCGACTTCTCGAACACCACCATCTCGGAGTCCGGGATGAGGTCGGCGATCACCTGGCTACACGATACTGGCGTGATCCAGTCCGTCCGCCCCACGGTGATGAGTGTCGGCACCGCGATCTCATGCAGTCGTGGTTTGAGATCGTAGTTCGGGAGGTTGACCGAGAACGCGTAGTTGTGGGCGCGGTAGCGGTATGGCGTCGCCTGCACCTTGCGCTCCGTCGCCTCAGGGTCGAACACGAAGTCGTAGAGCGGCAGGATCTCCCGCCAGCAGTCCTTCAGATCCTCGTCGTCGCGCACCTGGCCGACGTCGATGCGGTCGAACTTCTCCATGTCGATGGTCACCCGGTCCGAGGCGAGCGCGTTCTCCCTGGCCAGGTGCGCATTGGAGTTGTCGGCCGACGTGTCGCGCAACACGATGGCAGCGACCCGGTCCGGGTACCGCAGTGCGTACTCCATCGCCATGAACCCGCCGTACGATCCGCCGGCCATGACGATCTTCTCGGCGCCGACCCACTCGCGCAGACCATCGATGTCGGCCGCCCACTGCTCGTGGCTGCACGTACCCTCGCCCTCGCTCTGCCCACTCCCCCTGGCGTCGAACACGACCACCCGGTACTCGTCGGCGAGGCGTCCGAAGCTCGCGCGCGGCTCCGCCCGGGAACCGAGCCCCGGCGCCCCGTGATGCGTGATGATGACAGGTGCGCCCTCGGGGCCGAGCACTTCGACGGCGAGGTGGTTGCCGTTGATCTCGACCCATTCGTGGTCGCTGGTGGCTGCGGCGAACTCCGGCGATACCGGCGGGGTGGATGTCATGTCGTCCTCTTTCTGAAGATCCGGGTGCGTTGATGGGGAGGCGTCAGAGCGCGATGGTGCAGTCGTCGAGACCACGGGGAAAGGTCGTCAGCGCCTCGGCGCCGTCTTCCGTCACGAGCATGCTGTCGCTGATGCGGTAGCCCGCATGGCCGGGCACGTAGATCCCGGGTTCGTTCGATACGACCATGCCTACCTCCAGCACGGTCGCATCGCCGTCCTCCAGCCAGGGCGCCTCGTGCATGCCGAGTCCGATGCCGTGGCCTTGACGATGACGGATGAACTCGCCGAGGTCGGCTTCGCGGATCACATCGAGGCAGAGCCGGTTCGCCTCGCGGCACTCGAGCCCGGGGCGGATCGTTTCTCGACCGAGCTGCTGAGCCGCGTGGATCGTGTCGTGGAACCGCCGCTGCTCGGCGGTCGGCTCGCCGAGGACGAAGGTCCGCTCCCCTTCGATGAAGCGCCCGCCGACCGCGCACCCGAGCGACAGCATGAACGTGTCACCCGCCTTGAGCTGGTTGACCGACGGCAGGCCGTGCGGGAATGCGGAGTTCGCGCCCGAGTACACCAGCCCGCCCGCGAGCAGCGATGCCACCACGACGTTACGGTGTTCGGCGTACATCAGACGCGTTCCCGCGGAGGTCACGTGTCTCTCGAGTTCCGCCTCGGTGGGCAGGTCGCCGCCGGCAGCGACGGCGTCGGAGACCAGCTGTACACCGGCATCGAGCATCCGGTCGGTGATCCTCGCCGCCTCACGATGCAGGGCCACCTCCTCGGGGAACTTGATGTACCGCGCGCGAGTGAGGAGATCGGAGCCGATGAGTTCGGCATCCGGCATCGCCGCGCGTGCGGCGGTCAGACGCTGATACGGCATGGTCGAAGCGAAGCCGACGCGCCCCCGAAGCGAGACCGCGCGGGCGAGCACGTCGAAGGGCGCGACGACTCCCGGGTACTCGAAGAAGGCCACCAGTTCGGAGCGTGACGACTGCGACTGCGCGTACTCCCTCTCGAGCTCCGGGAGCAGCATCACCACACGTCCGGTCGCCTCGATCCACACCGCGACCGGACGCTCCGATGGGTGGTGGAAGAAGCCGGTGAGGTAGGCGATGTCCTCCGGATGATCGGTGAGGAACGCGTCGAAGCCCTCCTCCACCAGGCGTTCGCGCACGCGGGCCTGCACCTGGTCGAAGAACTCCGGGGCGAGACGCTGATCGAAATCCGTCACGACAGCCTCCTAACGGGCCAGATGACGCGGGTTGCGCGCGTCGTTGTAGGCGATCGAGAGCAGTGTGGCTGACAGCACCAGGATCAGGATCGCGATCGACGGGAACAGAGTGAGCCACCAGGCGCTCACCATCGCCCCGGCTTGCTGGGCCTCGTAGAGCACGCGCCCCCAGGACCACGTGGTCGGATCGCCCAGCCCGAGGAACGCGAGCCCTGCAGCCGAGAGCACGGCGCGCGACGCCGTCACGACGACCGAGACGACGACCACCGGAGTGACCGCCGGCAGCAGATGCCGCGAGATGATCCACAGCGGCGAGGTGGTCATGAGTCGGGACGCGTCGACATAGGGCAGACCGACGACCGTCAGCGCCTGGGACCGCACGAGGCGCGTCACCTCCGGCCACGAGAAGGCCGCGACCACGAAGATGATGGTCGACGTGCTCGGCCCGACGAGAGCGGCGATCAGGATCATCAGGGGCAGCACCGGCAGGGAGAGCGTCATGTCGACGATCACGCTGATGATGGTGTCGAGCTTGCGGAAGTAGGCGCCGATCACCGCGATGATCGTGCCGAACACGATCGCTATCACGGATGCCGCCACGGCGACGAGTACGCTCTGCTGCGTTCCCCAGATGACCTCGGCGAACACGTCGCGGCCGAGCGCGTCGGTGCCGAACCAGTGGTCTCCGCTCGGCGGCTGCAGCACATCCGGCCCGTAGCTCGCCGGATACGGCGCGATCAGGGGTGCGGCGAGCGCGATGGCGACGAGCAGGATCAGTAGTCCTAGCGAGATCATGCCGAGCGGGTCACGGCGGAACGCGCGCCAGGTGTGCGCGCCCGCGCGCTCGCTGCCCACGGCGGCGGGCTCGGAGGGCAGCAGGGGGACGGAGGAAGGAAGCGGCGCGGTCATGAGGTCTTCACTCTCGGGTCCAGATAGCCGTAGATGATGTCGGTGATCGTGTTCGCGACCACGACGGTCGTGGCGAGCATGAGGAACGCGCCCTGCAGAACCGGGAAGTCGAGCTGCGTGACCGCCTCGTAGATCCCGCGGCCGATCCCCGGGTAGGCGAAGACCGTCTCGGTGAGCACCGCCCCGCCGACGAGGAATCCGAGCTGCAGACCGATCAGGGTCGTGGTCGGGAGGAGCGCGTTGCGGAGCGCGTGCTTCCAGAGGATACGACGCCCACGGAGGCCGTTCGCCTTCGCCAGCAGGATGTAGTCCTCGCCGAGGGTCTCGATGAGCGTCGAGCGCATCGTCAGGACGTACGATCCCACCTGGATCAGCATGAGCGATACCGCGGGCAGGACGAGATGCTGCGCGACGCTGAGGTACCAGTCCATGCCGTAGGTGTCGTTCGTGTAGGCGCCCCCGATCGGGAACCAGCCGAGGTTCAAGCCGAACACGAACAGCAGCAGGATCGCCACGCTCGGAACGAAGAGCGACTGCCCCGTGACTCCGACGATCTGTACCGCCCGGTCGAGGAAGCGTCCCTTGCGCGCGGCGGCCGCGACTCCCAGCGGGATGCCGATGACGATCGTGAGCACCAGCGCGGTGAGCGTCAGCAGGAGTGTCCACGGCAGCCGCTGCAGAAGCACGTCGAGCACGGGGATCGATTGGGTGAACGAGATGCCGAGGTTGCCCTGGACCAGCTGCCACATGTACAGGCCGTACTGCACGATGAGCGGCTGGTCCAGGCCGTACTGCTCGAGGATGGTCGCCCGGATCGCTTCTGTCATGTTCGGGCTCGCCAGCGCCAGCGCCGGATCGCCCGGCAGCAGGCGCAGGAGCAGGAACGTCACGGTCACGGCGAACCAGATCGTGAGCAGACCTCTGCCTACCTGACGGAGAATGAATGATGCTCGGGACACCCGGGCGACCTTCCTCGAGATTCCAGCGGTGTTATTCGACCGGATGCGCGCTCGCGAGCGAGAGCGGGTTGACGATCGAGAGCAGCTCACTCGGCTTCGAGATGAAGCCGGACCATTCGTCGCTGGCGGCGAAGAACAGGTTCTGCGTGTACATGATGTTGTCGTAGACCTGCTCCTGCACGATCTTGTTGGCCTCGCGCATGATGGAGATCTTCCGGTCCTCCTCGAAGGTGACCATGCCCTCTTCGATCAGGGCGTTGAGCTCTGGGTCGTCGACGTGGGTGTAGTTGATCGCTCCACCCGGCAGGTACGACAGGGCGAAGTTCGTCACCGGGTCGTCCATGATCGCGAAGTTGCCGGCGTAGATGTCGTAGTCGCCCGCGTTGGTCATCGAGAGGTATGTGTTCCGCTCGGTGCCCTGCAGCTCGATCGTGATGCCCGCCTCTGCCGCGCTGTCCTTCACGAGCTGCGCCCACTGACTGGTGACGCTGTCCTGGAGCGAGTAGATCAGGCGGAACGAGACGGGGAAGTTCCCATCAGCGTTCGCCGTGTATCCGGCATCCTCCATGAGAGAGCGCGACTTCTCGGGGTCGAACTCGTACTCGGTGACGGAGTCGTCGTAATACTTCGCCAGCACCGGCATGAGTGCGCTGGAGCCGGTCGAGACGGCTTGGCCCTGCAGCACGACGGTGCGGATCGCCTCGTAGTCGACGGCATGGGCGAGAGCCTGACGCACCTCGGTCTTGGCGAGGTCGGGCTTCTCCATGTTGTAGACGAGGTGGGCGTAACCGAGACCCGGTGCCTCGACGACCTGCAGCCCGTCGGTGTTGCTGAGCTGCTCGACCTGCGCCGGCGGAAGGGCGTTCGCGATCACGTCGATCTCGCCACTCTGCAAGGCGAGGATCTCGGTGTTCACGTCCGGGTAGACGCGGTAGACGACCTCCGCGGGACCGGGGACTCCGCCCTCGACGAGCGGGTAGTCCTCGACGCGCTCGAGCGTGTAGTGCTGGCCGACCTGGAAGTCGCTCAGCACGAACGGTCCCATGCCCACCCAGCCGCCGTCGCTCCCGTCGTTCGGGAACTCGGCGATCGATCCCTTCGGCTCGAACACGTGCTTCGGGACGACGACGCCCCAGAACCCGATCTCCTCGATGATCGACGAGTCCGGCTGCGTGAGCGTGAGCTCGACTCGCGTCTCCGACACCGCCGTCGCGGTGTCGAGGTTGCCGAGCTGACCGAAGAACGTTCCGGGAGCCTGGTCGCGCTTGACCGCGTTCAGGGTCCATGCGACGTCCTCGGCCGTGAGAGGCTCGCCATCGCTCCACGTCAGATCGTCGCGGATCTCGTAGAAGCCGGTGGTGTCGTCGACGTAGCCCCAGTCGGTGGCCACGTGGGCCTCCTTGGTGCCGTCCTCACTGATGCTGAGGAGGTGGGGGTACATCAGGTTGGTGATCCACGAGTCGGTCCGGCTGTTGCCGAGGACCGGGTTGAAGTTGACCACGTCGGTCGTCGTGCCGATGCTGAGCGTCTCATCGCTCGGCCCGGTGCTGCCGGAGGTCTCCCCCGGCTCCGGCGCGGTGGGTGCGCAGGCGGCGAGACCGGCGGCGAGAGCCGCGGCCGCGCCGAGCGCGAGGAACCTGCTGTGCTTCATCAGACCCAAACCTCCTCGAGTACGCGCATGGTGTTCCCACCGACGACGGCGCGGATCTCGTCGTCGGAGTAGTCGTGCTTCACAAGCCAGCCGATGATGTTGTAGAAGGCTTCGGCCGGGTTCTCGATGCCATCGACGTACGGCTGCTTCTCGTACTCGACGTTGGCGTGCGCCTGACCGAGCGAGAGGTTCGACGAGAAGGCGTCGTGGAGCCCCACGTGGTCGCCGAAGAGCGTATCGGGGCCGAAGCTGACGTGCTCGAGCCCCACCAGGTCGACACAGTACTGGAAGTGGTCCATCACGGATTCGAGCGAGTGCTTCGGATGCTGCGGCGAGATGGTCGTGTGCGGAGCGGCCTCGATGCCGATCACGCCACCGCGCTTCGCGCACTGGATGATCGTCTCGTCGGTCTTCATCCGGTTCGTCGGCCACAGTCCGCGGGCACCTGCATGCGTGATGAACACCGGCAGCTTCGAATGGGCGATCACATCGAGGCATGTCTGGTCGCCGGAGTGCGAGATGTCGATAGCGATGCCGAGCTTGTTCATGCGCTCGACGGCGCGCTCGCCGAAGTACGTGAGTCCCCCGTCGCCGCGCTCCTTGAGCCCGCCACCCAGCATGTTGGCCTCCGAGTAGGCGATGCCCATCTGTCGCACGCCGAAGCCGTAGAGCACGTCGAGCCGGTCGACCTCGTTCTCGATCATGGTCGACGCCTCGAGCGCGAAGATGTGGGCGACCCGTCCGGTCTCGGCCGCGTGCCGGATGTCTTTGATCGACTCGGCCTTGATCACGAAGTCCTGGTGCGCGAGGTCGGCCATGCGCACGCCGAGATCGAACAGCACGTCCTGATACTTCCAGCCGGCATCGCTCGAGATGCAGCAGGTGCCGTCCATGCCGTTGTCGAAGACGGCGGTGAGACCCGAGCGCGCCAGCCCCTGGTAGCCGGTGGGTTCCCGGCCCTGACGGATGTGATCGCGCAGCTCCCCCATGTCCTCCGGGAAGACCTGCACGTGCTCGTGCAGGGAGATCACGGTCTCCTCGCGCAGCAGGCGCTCGGTGCGCTCCTTCTGCGTGTCGCTGAGGTCGAGACCTTCGTAGGCCGCCACACGGCCGATCTGCTTGGCGTAGCGGAACTCTCGGTAGTCCTTACCCGCTTCGAGGTAGTCGTAGGCGGTGTAGCCGGCGTACCGGTCTGCTTCTTCGAGCACGGATGCGCTCCTTCGGTTCGGTGGTGCGGATGACTTTCCCCGTCAACGAGAGGAGAATTCCTCGAATCTCGTTGATTTCGGCGTATATGTCAACCTTGCTGAATAATTTCGGCTGAGATGTTTCCTGTTCGAAACATTTCAGAGGTAGTCTCCTGGCATGATGGCAAGCATGGAGAACACGTCAGCATCTGAGGGCGGAAGCGTCCTCGACGTCCGCGGGCTCACCGTGACCCTGTCGACCGACGGGCGCCCGAACCGGGTCGTCGACGACATCGACATCGCGGTGCGCCGGGGCGAGGTCTTCGCCCTGCTCGGGGAGTCCGGCTCGGGCAAGTCCATGACGGCGCGCGCGATCATGGGGCTCATCGACAACGGCGTCGTCGAGGCCACGAGTATGACGCTGGGCACGACCGATCTGCTCACGCTCACCGCCGAGCAGCACCGTCGGCTGCGGGGCGTCAAGGTCAGCCTCGTCATGCAGGATGCCCTCTCCGCACTCAATCCCGTGCTCAGCATCGGCGACCAGATCGTCGATCTGATCCGTGCACACCGCGACGTCAGCAAGCGCGCCGCGCTGGCCCGAGCTGTCGAACTCCTCACGCTCGTCGGCATCCCGACACCCGGCAAGCGTGTGCACGACTACGCTCACCAGTTCTCCGGCGGCCAGCGCCAGCGCATCCTCATCGCCATGGCCATCGCGCTCGACCCCGATCTCATCATCGCCGACGAGCCGACGACCGCGCTCGATGTCACTGTCCAGGCACAGATCCTCGATCTGCTCCTGTCCCTTCGCGACCGCCTCGGCATGGGCCTCCTCCTCATCACTCACGATCTCGGCGTCGTGATGGAGGTGGCGGACCGGGTCGCAGTCATGCGCACCGGGCGTATCGTCGAAGCCGGCAGCGCGGACGACGTCCTCACCGCGCCGCAGCATCCGTACACCCTGCAGCTGCTGAACTCGATGCCGCAGGACGTGAGCGCCGCCACCGAGGACGACGGCTCCGCGCCGATTCTGGAAGGGCGCGGGCTCGAGCGCACCTTCCGCACCGGAAGCGGGCGCCGCGCGCATCGCGTGGCCGCCGTCGCGGGTGTCGACCTCCAGCTGCACAGCGGCGAGATCCTCGCGATCGTGGGTGAATCCGGAAGCGGCAAATCGACGCTCGCGCGGATGCTCGTGGGTCTGGACTCTCCGGATGCCGGCACTCTGCGGTACCGCGACGAGGATGTCACGCGCGGCAGGTTGCGTGATCGCCGGACCCTCCGCCGTGGCGTGCAGATGGTGTTCCAGGACCCGTACATGTCACTCAACCCACGGATGACCGTGCAGCAGATCATCGCTGAGCCACTTGCGGCGAGCCGCACGGGGACGCCGGCCAGCCGACGAGACCGTGTCGCGGAACTGCTCGAACTCGTCGGGCTCACTCCCGAGATGGGCTCGCGATTCCCCCATCAGTTCTCGGGCGGGCAGCGCCAGCGCATCGGCATCGCCCGCGCTCTCGCCCTGGACCCCGACGTGCTGGTCTGCGACGAGCCGGTGTCGGCTCTGGACGTCTCGATCCGTGCGCAGATCATCGACCTGCTCTGCGAGCTGCGGGAGCGGCTGGGCATGTCGATCGTCTTCATCGCGCACGACCTGTCGCTCGTGCGTCACATCGCCGACCGCGTTGCCGTGATGTACCTCGGCGAGATGGTCGAGATCGGCGTCACGGAAGAGGTGTACGGCAATCCGTCACACCCGTATACGCGTTCGCTTCTGTCGGCGATCCCGCCCCAGACGCGCGGAGAGCGCGGCATGCTGGCTCGGAGGACCCGCCTGACGGTGTGAGACCGGCCTTCGGCCAGACAACTCAGCGCCCCGGGCGCACCGTGAGGTCGGTCAGCTGCGCGTCGCGTGGAAGGTCGAGTGCCGTGAGGATGGTCGTCGCGACCGCATCCGCGCTGATGAAGCGCGAGGCGTCGTAGTCGGCACTTTCCTGGTGATGCACGCGCTCCTGCATGGGGGTTGCCGTGCGGCCGGGGAAGATCGAGGTCACCCGCACGCCGTGCTCGGCCTCTTCTGCGCGCAGCGCGTCGGCCAGCGCCTTGAGCCCGTGCTTGGACGCGGCGTAGGCCGACCACCCGGCGTGCGCGTGCAGCCCGGCGCCCGAGTTCACGAACACCACCTGTCCTCCCGAGACGCGCAACACGGGGAGGAGCAATCTCGTCAGCTCGGCGGGAGCGACGAGGTTCACGGCCAATTGCTGCTCCCAGATGGCCGGTGCAAGGTCAGCCACCGTGCCGAGATCGACCACGCCCGCCACGTGAAGAAGCGAGTCGATGCGCTCCGGAAGATGCTGCTTCGACAGCGCCCAGGAGATGCGTCCCGGCTGGGACAGATCGGCGACGAGAGTGGATATGCCGGGAAGCTCCGCCGCGATCTCGCGAGCACGGCCGGCATCGCGAGCCACGGCGATGACCTCGTCCCCGCGCTCGAGCAGGCGACGCGCGAGAACCTGACCGATGCCGGAGCCTGCGCCGGTGATCAGGTGCACAGTCACGTCAGGGGCGATCTGTCGCGTGCTCGGAGACGTGTTCGGAGACCTCGATCGGGACGACAGGGCAGTCCTTCCAGAGACGCTCGAGGCCGTAGTAGACCCGCTCCTCCTGATGGAACACGTGCACGATCAGGTCGCCGAAGTCGAGGAGGACCCAGCGCGACTCGGCGCGGCCCTCACGGCGAACGCGTTTGTGCCCCGACTCGATCAGCCGGTCCTCGATCTCGTCGGCGATCGCGGCGACGTTCCGCTCGCTGTTACCGGTGACGAGCAGGAAGATGTCGACCAGCGGCAGCGGCTCGGAGACGTTGAGCGCGACGAGGTCTTCACCGCCCTTGTCGACAGCGGCTTGTGCGGCGAGACGGAGCATCTCTTCGGCGGTTTCAGGTGATTGCATCAGAACACATTCGTTGAGAAGGCGACGATGACGGCGGTGCCCACCGCGAGGGCGAGACCTCCGGCCACGATCGCCAGGATGAGCAGAAGTCGGTTGCCCTTTTCGGGAGCGGGAGGGCGGATGACCTCGCCCGCAGGCTTGATCGTGCTGACAGCGGCGCTCGCGGCGATCGGCGTCGGAGAGGATGACGGCGCCAGCTCTCCGTCGATCAGGACCGCATCGATGTCCTTGCCGTCGGTCGTGCCGTGCGCGTGCCCCTGCGAGCCGAGACCGCGGGGAAGCTCGTAGGAGCCGGTCACCAGGATCTCGCCCGTCGAAGCCACCGGGCCCGAGAGCGATCCGTCGCCGGGCGACGGCGTGAAGATCAGCGCGTTCGGCGCGGAGTGCTGCGAGCCGGTGGAGTCCCCCACCGTGAGCAGCTCGTCGAAGGACGGGCGGAACGCAGCGGGCGCCGCCGCCTCGGGAGCATCCGTGAGCAGACCCTCGCCGAAGCCGGGGTTGACCGTGGGACGGGGGTCATCGACGACGTCGTCGTCATCCGCCTCGTGGACATCGGCGAGCACATCATCGTCAGCCGTGCCGGCCTCGGTCTCGGTTGCGACCGGGAAGCCGAGCACGGCCGCGACGTCGTCCCGAGGTTCGGTGTCCGCAGGCTCCTCGGTGACCTCGAGCGGCACGACGCCGACAGTATCGACCGTCGGGGAAGCCGGGATGGGCTCCAGGACGATCTCATCGTCGATGTCGTCGTCGTCGCCCGCTGTGTCGGCGGATGCGCGCGCGATGAAATCAGGCACTTCGGACACGATGACGGAACGCTGCTCGACCTCGGCATCTCCGGCTGCGGTGGCTTTGTCGGTCGCCACCGCTTCCTGGCGCGCGGCAGGGTCTCCGACGTCGCTGTCCGGCTCACCGTCGTCAGCTCCGACGACGGAGACGGAGCCCGTCCTGGTCCGCTCCTGCTCGCGGACCTGTCGACGGGTGAGCGGAGCGCCGGCGGCTGGATGGGGCTCCTCATCGGCAGTCGAAGTCGTCGTCTCTTCCGCGTCCGGGACCGGCATCTCTTCGACGGGCTCGGCCTCGACGGGCTCGGGCGCAGACGGCACGGGCGGCGCGGGCGGGGCCGCCTCAGCCGCAGCAGCGGCCTCTTCCGGGGTGATGACGGGAGTGGAACCCGTCAGACGGATCTCCCGCAGCTGCTTGCGCGTCAGCGGACCGTGATCTTGCTGATCCGAAGTACTCATGCCTTGCTCCGATACAGATGATGCTTCGCGATGTACTGAACGACTCCGTCGGGGACCAGATACCAGACCGGCTGATCGTCGCGAACTCGTACTCGGCAGTCGGTCGAGGATATCGACAGCGCCGGCACCTCCAGCTGGCTGACGTTGTCGCTCGGGAGGCCGTCCGTGCTCAGGACGTGTCCCGGGCGGGAGACCGCGACGAAGTGGGCCAACTCCCACAACTCATCATGGTCCCTCCAACTGAGAATTTGCGCTACGGCATCCGCTCCGGTGATGAAGAAGAGTTCGGCATCCGGCCGTTCCTGCTTCAGATCGCGGAGCGTGTCGATCGTGTACGTCGGGCCTTCCCTGTTGATGTCGACCCTGCTCACGGTGAACTGCGGGTTCGATGCCGTCGCGATCACCGTCATCAGATAGCGGTGCTCGCTCGGCGTGACATCGGACTTCTGCCACGGATGACCGGTGGGGACGAAGACGACCTCGTCGAGATCGAATGAGTGCGCGACCTCGCTCGCTGCGACCAGGTGGCCGTGGTGGATGGGGTCGAACGTCCCGCCCATCACGCCGATGCGCGGGGTGCGCGTGGTCGCAGCAGTGTTCATGAGGGCGAGGTCATCATCGGGCTCAGTGGCCGTGTCCTGCCTCGTGTCCGTCTTTGCCGTGCTTCGCCGCCCATGCCTCGGCCTTGGCCGAATGACGGTTCGCGACGTTCTTGTACGACAGGGTGACCAAGCCCAGGAAGGCGAACACGATCGCAGCGATGACCCCGAAGATCAGCGTTTCCAGCGCGACATTGCCGGTGTGCTCGGCTTCGGCGGCGGCCATCGCGATCTGTGCGACGAGGTTCATCCTGACTCCGTTTCGTGGCGTGCTCTGCGGGATCTGAGCGGTACAGCGTCCCCCAGTCTAGCCCTCAGCCGCGGGTCTGCCCCGACCCACGCGCGAGCCACTTCGTGCTGGTCAGCTCGGAGAGCCCCATCGGGCCCCGCGCGTGCAGCTTCTGCGTGGAGATGCCGACCTCGGCGCCGAACCCGAACTCGCCTCCATCGGTGAAGCGCGTGGACGTGTTCACCATCACGACGGCGGAGTCGACCTCGGCGAGGAAGCGCTCGGCGTTGCGCGAATCGGTGGTGATGATCGACTCGGTGTGCCCGGTGCTGTACCTGCGGATGTGGTCGAGCGCCTCGTCGAGGGAGTCGACGACCTTCATCGCGATGTCGAGGCTCAGGTACTCGGTCTCCCAGTCCTCTTCCGTGGCGGGGATGACGTTCGAGACGAGGCCCGCGACGATGTCGTCGCCGTGGATGGCCACGCCCTCGCTCTGCAGCGCGCTCGCGACGAGCGGGATGAGCCGCGGCGCCGCCTGCCGATGGACCAGCACCGTCTCGACGGCGTTGCAGACGCTGGGGCGCTGCACCTTGGCGTTCACCACGATGTCCTGCGCCCAGTCGTCGGGCGCGGTCTCGTCGAGCAGGATGTGAACGTTGCCCGCGCCCGTCTCGATGACCGGGACCGTCGACTCGGTGACCACGGTCTCGATGAGCCCGGCGCTCCCTCGCGGCACGAGCACGTCGATGAAGCCACGACCGTGCATGAGTGCCTTGGCACCGTCCCGCCCGAAGTCGTCGACGGTCTGGATGGCCTCGGCCGTGACGCCGGCACCCTCCAGCGCATTCCTCATGATCTCGACGAGCACGGCGTTGGAGTCGCGAGCAGCGCTGCCTCCGCGGAGCACGACGGCATTCCCCGATCGCAGCGCCAGCGCCGCGATGTCGACCGTGACGTTCGGGCGTGCCTCATAGATCGCGCCGACCACGCCGAACGGCACCCGCACCTGCTCGAGGGCCACGCCGTTCGGCATCCGGTGCCCGCCCACGACCCGTCCGACCGGGTCCGGGAGAGCCGCCACCTGGCGTACCGCAGAGGCCAGCGCGGCCACGCGCTTCTCATCGAGCCGCAGACGGTCGATCAGTGATTCACCGATCTCGTCTTCACGGCCCCGGGTGATGTCACGAGCGTTGGCCTCGATGATGCCCGCGGCATTCTGCTCGAGGGCGAGAGCGATCGCCTCGAGCGCGCGCTCCTTGTCGTCGCTGGTGAGGGCGGCGGTGGCGCGAGACGCCTCTTTGGCGCGCTCCAGGCGCACCTGCGGAGTCTGGTCGGTCATCCGCCCAGTTTAGGAGACCGCCGGTTCGAACCAGGTTCCTATTTCAGCCCCCGCGAGGGCCTTGTCCACCAGGTCTGCGCTCGTGACGAGCACACCGATGCCGGATGCCGCGGCGAGACGCGCAGCAGACACCTTGGTCGCGGCTCCCCCGGTCCCGACGCTGTTGACGACCGTCGCTCCGAACTCGAGCCCTGACAGATCGGCATCCGGTGCCACGGTGTCGATGGGCTCTGCACCGGGATCGGTCGGCGGTTTCGTGTAGAGCGACTCGATGTCGCTGAGCAGGATGAGCGCATCGGCCTCGATCAGCTGAGCGACGAGCGCGCCGAGACGGTCGTTGTCGCCGAACCGGATCTCCTGCGTCGCCACCGTGTCGTTCTCGTTGACGATCGGGAGGATGCGCAGGCCGAGCAGGCGTTCCATCGCACGCCGCGCGTTCGAGCGCGACATCGGGTTCTCCAGGTCACCGGTGGTGAGCAGCACCTGTCCCGCGACGATGTCGAACGGGCGCAGCGACTCCTGGTAGCGGTAGACGAGGATGTTCTGCCCGACCGCGGCGGCGGCCTGTTGCGTCGCGAGATCGGTCGGACGGGCATCGAGACGCAGGAACGGGATGCCGGTGGCGATGGCGCCGGAAGAGACCAGGACGACCTCGGCCCCGCGGGCGTGTGCGGCTGCAAGCGCCTCGACCAGCACGGGGATGCGCCAGGACGATTCTCCGCTGATGGAGGACGACCCCACCTTCACGACGATGCGGGACGCCGTGGCGAGGTCTGCGCGGGTGCGGGCGGTCACTCGCCTTCCTCGCGGTACGCCGCGAGGCGCTGAGCCTCCACCTCCGCACGAGCAGCAGCCTTGGCATCCATGCGCTCGTAGTACGTCGCGCGACGCTCCGAGGTGGTGCGGCGATCGTTCGGAGCGAGGCGCGGATCTGTGCCGCGAGGCGCGGCCATCAGCTCGGCAGCGGAGCTCATCGTCGGCTCCCAGTCGAAGACGATGCTGTCGCCCTCGCCGATGACGACGGTCGATCCCTGCACCGCGCCGACGCGGAAGAGCTCGTCCTCGACACCCAGCTTCTCGAGACGGTCGGCGAGGAAGCCCACGGCCTCCTCGTTCTGGAAGTCGGTCTGCTGGACCCAGCGCACCGGCTTCTCGCCCATGATGCGGTAGACGTTGCCGTAGGTGCCGCCCTCGACACGGATGCTGAATTCCTTCTTCGAGCGGCGCGGACGGATGATGACGCGCTCCTTGGGAGCCGCGACGGCCGCCTCGGCGCGGTGCTTGTCGACGAGCTCGCCGAGGGCCAGAGTCAGCGGGCGAAGACCTTCATGCGAGATCGTGGAGATCTCGAACACGCGGAAACCGCGGGCTTCCAGATCGGGACGCACCATCTCGGCGAGATCGCGGGCCTCGGGCACGTCGATCTTGTTCAGGGCGATGAACTGAGGACGCTCGAGCAGCGGCGTCTGTCCCTCGGGCACTTCGTATGCTCCGAGCTCGCCCAGGATCACGTCGAGATCGGAGATCGGGTCGCGCCCCGGCTCCAGGGTGGCGCAGTCGAGGACGTGCAGCAGAGCGGTGCAGCGCTCGACGTGACGGAGGAACTCGAGGCCGAGTCCACGGCCCTCGCTCGCGCCCTCGACGAGGCCGGGCACATCGGCGACGGTGTAGCGGAAGTTCTCCGACTGGACGACGCCGAGGTTCGGGTGCAGCGTGGTGAACGGATAGTCGGCGATCTTCGGCCGCGCGGCGGAGATCGCGCCGATCAGGCTCGACTTGCCCGCAGACGGGTAGCCGACGAGCGCGATGTCCGCGACGGTCTTGAGCTCGAGGACGACGTCGCCCTCATATCCGGGCGTGCCGAGCAGGGCGAATCCGGGAGCCTTGCGCTTGGGAGTCGCGAGAGCCGCGTTC
>NZ_JXRU01000024.1 GCF_000967865.1 Microbacterium sp. SA39 | reverse complement strand
CCCGCCGCAGGGCGCGCACGGTCATCGCGATCGCCGCCGTCGCCGTGCTCGTCGGCGGAGCGATCACGGCCGGAGCCCTCTTCCGCGCGGTCGATCAACCCGCCGCCTCCGCGGAAGCGACGAGCGCCAGCGCTCTCGAGACGAGGATGCAGTCGCTCGTGGATGCCGGCTACCCCGGCGTCCTCGCGTCGGTGACCTCGCCCGACGGCGAGGTCGAGAATGCCGTCGCCGGCGAGGGCGACATCGAGACGGGCGAGGCGCCTCCGGTCGACGGAGAGGTGCGGATCGCCAGCAACACCAAGATGTTCGTCGCGACCGTCGTGCTGCAGCTGGTGGACGAGGGTCTCGTCGACCTGGCGGCCCCGATCGACACGTACCTTCCCGGTCTGATCAGGGGAACGGGGATCGACGGGGCGGGCATCACCGTGCACCAGCTGCTGCAGCAGACCACCGGTCTGCCCGAGTACGCCGACCAGATCGCGGCCGACGCCTTCGGTGCGCAGGAGAAGTACATCTCTCCGCGGGACATGCTCGACATCGCCCTCACCCGTCCGGCGGGCTTCGCGCCGGGGGAGAAGTGGGAGTACAGCAACACGAACTACCTCGTTCTCGGACTGCTGATCGAGGCGGTCACCGACCGTGCGATCGCCGAGCAGATCGAGGAGCGCATCGTGCGACCGCTGGGCCTCGAGCACACGTACTTCCCCGCTCCCGGCGAGCGCGAGCTGCGCAACGAGCATGCGATCGGCTATCACGCCGACGTTCCGGGAGAACTGCGCGACATCTCCGCCATGGACACGTCGTTCGCCTGGTCGGCTGGCGCCATGGTGTCCACCCCCGCCGAGCTCAACACCTTCATGCGCGCGCTGCTGGACGGCGAGCTGCTGAGCGATGAGGCGCTGAAGACGATGCAGACCCCCGTGCCGGCGGGCGACGAGCTGTGGCCGGAGGCTGCGTACGGTCTCGGACTGCAGCGGTACCCGCTCAGCTGCGGAGGATTCGCCTGGGGTCACGGCGGCGACATCCCCGGCACTCAGACGCGCAACGCCGTCGGCCCGGACGGCACCGCCGCCACCATCGCGGTGACCGCGCTGCCCTGGGCGGTGGTCTCTCCGGATGACGAAGAGGTGCTGCTCGAGCAGTACCGGATCGTGGTCGAGGCCCTCGACGAGACGCTGTGCGATCGGTGATCACACCTCGGTCCACCCCGGGTCCCGCCTCCCGACGGAGGTGGGGCCCGGCGTGGTTGACTGAGGCCATGTCCCGTCCGGAGCGCCCCTCCCCGCGTGCCGAGCGCGTACGCCGGGCGATCCCGCCGGTGCTCGTCCTCGCGGCGGCGATCGGCTACCTCGGTGCCGACCTGTGGATCGAAGAGCTGCCCGCGACAGTGCCGGGGGATGTCCCGCCCTGGGCGTACGCCGGCCTGATCGCCCTGCAGGCGCTCCTTCTCGTGTTCCGACGGCGCGCACCGATCACCGTCTTCGCTGGCGCGGTGCTGCTCGACGCCGTGATCCTCGCCACCTCGGCCGGCGAGCTGGGGGCCGGATCGCTGGGCGTGATCCTCGCCGCCTACGGGATGGCTCGCCGCAGCCCTCGGACCCCGGCGTTGACAGCGCTCGGCATCGGCGCACTGGTGACCACCGTCGTCGGTGGCGGTGCGCTGTTGTTCGGCTCTCGCGAATCGCTGTTCGTCTTGCTGCTCACCGTGATCGCGCGCATCGCCCTGCAGTACGCGGCCCCCGCGGCCGTCGCCGAGTACGTCCGCGGGCGCGAGCGCCTCGCCGACGCACTGCAGGAGCAGGCGCGGATGGCGGAGCACGAGCGGCGCGAGCGCGCCGAGCGCGAGGTGCGCGCCGAGCGCGAGGCGCTCGCGCGGGAACTGCACGACATCGCCGGGCACCACCTCTCGGGGATCATCGTGAGCGCTCAGGCGGCCACCGCGCTCACCCGCAGCGACCTCGACCGGGCGAGGGAGATGATGCAGACCGTCCAGGACGACGCCCGCATCGCACTCGCCGACCTGCGACGGACGGTGGGCCTGCTGCGCAGCGACGACGCGCCCTCGGGGGGACCGAGTCCCGTGCCCGCCATCGCCGGCATCGGTGCGCTCGTGGCCGTCGCGCGGGAACGTGGTCAGCGCGTCGCACTCACCCAAGTCGGGGATGCGCGTCCGGTGGGCGCGCTCGCCGAGACCACCGCGTATCGCATGGTGCAGGAGTCGCTCGCGAATGCCGCCAGACACGCGCCTGGCGCGGCCTGTGCCGTCACCGTGCGGTTCGGAGCGGATGCCGTGGAGATCACGGTCTCGAACGAGCCATCGGCTGAGGGCGCGGCGCCCGCGACCCGATCGGGAGTGGGCTACGGCCTCTCCGGCATGGCCGAGCGGGCCGAGCTGATCGGCGCGAAGCTGACGGTCGGGCCCGACGACCGCGGCGGATGGACCAATCGCCTCCGCATCCCCTTCGACGGACGGAGTGCCGCATGATCCGTGTCCTCATCGCCGACGACCAGGCCGTCGTCCGCGCCGGCCTCGCCGTCATCCTCGGCGCCGAGGCCGACATCGAGGTCGTCGGGGAAGCCATCGACGGGGCCGACGCCGTGCAGCTCGCTCGCAGCCTCCGCCCCGACGTGGTCTGCATGGACATCCGGATGCCGGGCACCGACGGCATCGCGGCGACCCGCGAGATCGTCGGGGACCCGGATCTGGCGACCGACGTCCTGATCCTCACCACCTTCGACGTGGATGCCGACGTGTTCGCCGCGCTCGAGGCCGGTGCCGCCGGGTTCCTCCTCAAGGGTGCCGATGAGCAGACGCTGCTCGCCGCGGTCCGCTCGGTGGCGGCCGGAGACGGAACCCTCGACCAGCGGCTGACCCGCCGGATCCTGCAGGAGTTCGGCGAACGCCGTCGGGCGAGCCCTACGCAGGTCGCCGCCGACGCACTGCCGCTCACCGAGCGGGAGCTCGATGTGCTGCGCCTCCTCGCCGAGGGATTGTCGAACGCCGAGATCGCCGACCGCCTCTTCGTGGAGCCGACGACCGTCAAGTATCACCTCGCGGGCATCCTCCAAAAGACCGGCGCCCGCGATCGCCTGCAGGCGGTGCTCTGGGGCATCCGCGCCGGAGCCGTACAGGCGGGGTGACACCGGCGGCGGATCAGGGAATCGCTCGGCGGAACGCGAGGAACGAGACGCCCGTGAGCACCGCCGTGATGACGAGGCCCCAGAGCGCGAGACCGAGGGCGCCGAGATTCATGATCGTTGCGCCGACATCGCCCCACAGCTCGAGTCGTGTCGCCAGGAAGACGAGTCCGATCAGTGCGAGTGTCAGCGCGATGCTCACGATGATGAGCACGAGCTGTCCCCAGCTCTTGTAGATCGTCGCGCCGGTGAAGCCGATCACGAAGAAGAACAGAGCGAGGGTGAAGTAGACCACGAACGCTCCGAGAGGACCGGCCTCCCACAGCCACGGGAGGTAGAACAGGTAGCCGTTGACGCCGTAGCCGTTCGTGGCCACTTCGATCCCGCCGCCGATGAGGAAGATCACACCCATCAGTGCGCTGCCGATGGTCGCCGTGAGCAGCGTTCCGAAGAAGAACTCCCGGCGGGTGATGCTCATCGCCTGCGAGAACGGGAAGGTCAGGGTCATCGCCGACATCCCGACGGCGAAGAAGTACCAGAGCGGGGCCTGGCCGCCGCCGCCGTACTTCGGGGTGTCGAACGGGATCATCGCGTAGATCAGGATCGAGATGACCACCGCGGCGGCGAGGATGATCAGCGGATACCAGACGAAGGTGCCCTTGTTGATCAGCTGCAGGCGGATGACATTGAATGTGCGTCCCATCAGCGCACCTCCTCTTTCGTGGTCGCGTCTTCGTCGGGGTGGGCGCCCGCCTTCTGGGTGAGGCGGACGACGAGCTGCTGCAGAGAGACCGGGGCGAGATCCAGTCCGGATGCCGTGACCTCGGCGCGCTCCGCGGCGGAGAGGCGTCCGAGCACGGTGACGGACGCCACCCGTCCGAGCGCCTCGCGGTGCAGGACCTCACGGTCGGCGATCCACGCGTCGACCTTGGCGGCATCGCCCACGATGGTGACGGCGCGTTCGCGGACGGCATCCGTGTCCTCGTTGAGGAGGATCTGGCCGTTGTCGATCACGATGACCTTCTCGATGAGGTTCGAGACCTCGTCGATCAGGTGCGACGAGAGGATGATCGTGCGCGGATGCTCGGCGTAGTCCTCGACCAGGCGGTCGTAGAAGATCTGCCGGGCGACGGCGTCGAGTCCGAGGTAGGGCTCGTCGAAGAACGTGATCTCGGCGCGCGAGGCGAGACCGATGATGACACCGACCGCGGACAGCTGACCGCGGGACAGCTTCTTGATCGTCTGCTTCGTGGGCAGCTGGAACTGCGCGATCAGTTCATCGGCGAAAGCTTGGTCCCAGTGCGGGAAGAACAGGCTGGCCGCCTTGAAGGCATGCCGGGGGTGGGCGTCGTCGGGATACTTCTGGCTCTCGCGGACGAAGCAGATCCGGCCGAGCACGTGCGCGTTCTCGTACGGGTGCTCGCCGAAGACCTTGACGGTGCCGGACGACTCGAAGTTCTGCGCGGTCAGGATCGACATGAGCGTCGTCTTGCCGGCGCCGTTGCGGCCGAGCAGGCCGTAGATGGCGTTGCCCTCGATCGAGAGGGAGACGTTGTCGAGTGCTCTCTTCTCCTTGTAGCGCTTGCTGAGGTTCTGCACCTCGATGACGGCGGTCATGCGGGGTCCTTCCCTTCTGAGACGGTGGTCTGTGCGGCACGCTCCTGGAGCAGTGCCGCGAGATCGGAGGCGTCGAGGCCCAGCGTGCGGGCTTCGGCGAGGAGCGGGTCGACGTAGCGATCGGCGAAGGCCGACCGGCGCTCGCCGAGGAGCATGTCTCGCGCGCCTTCGGCGACGAACATGCCGATGCCTCGGCGCTTGTAGAGCACTCCCTTGTCGGTGAGCATGGCGACTCCCTTGGCTGCGGTGGCGGGGTTGATCCGGTAGAACGAGGCGAGCTCGTTGGTCGACGGAGCCTTCGCCTCTTCGGCGAGCGAGCCGTCGACGATCGAGTCCTCGATCTGTTCGGCGATCTGGAGGAAAAGCGGCTTGCCTTCTTCGATCACGGGCCCTCCAGTGGTTCGTGGGTTACCTACATGAGTAGGTAACCACAGAACCTGTGGGGTGTCAAGGCTTCGCCGGTCGGCGTTCACAATTCAGCAAGAACGTGGCGCGGCGGGCTTCGGCGCACGTGGTGGTGCGGCGCGGCGACCCACCCGCCCGAGTTCTTGCTGAATTGTGAACGGGCGGCCGGCCGGGACACCCCGCGAACTCGCCTCAGCCGCCCGAGGCGAGCTCCCGGCGGCGCATGAGCGCGAGCGCCCCGGCGGCCCCCGCGGCGACCGCGAGCACCAGCCACCAGAGCCCTCGCGGGTCCACCCCGTCGCCGTCGACCACGGGCGTCACCGCGAACGGCGAGATGTTCGCGGTCCACTCGGGCAGGCCGAGCAGCGGGCCGAACATGCCGAGCATGGTCGCGACGAGCACCAGCGCCCAGGCGAGGCCGATCGTCGCGCGCGGCAACACCACGAACACCAGGGCCGTGAGCACCGTGAACACCGATGCCGCGAGCGCCTGGCCGAGGCCGGCAACCGCGACGATCCGATAGAGCGAGCCGTCGGCATCCGTCGACCAGATCCCGAACCAGGCCGCGAGCACGGCAGCGGCGACGACGATGAGCACGGCGATCGTCGCGACGACGACGTGGTCGGCGAGCCAGCGCACGCGTCCGATCGGGGTCGCGAGCACGATCTCGGCGGTGCCGCGGGCCTCTTCCTGCCGGGCGCGGACGACCGTCTGCACCGCGCAGCAGGCCGCGAGGATACCGAGCAGCGTGAAGAACAGTGTCACGACGGTCTCATCGAGTCCGCCGGTCGCGCCGCCGATCTGCGTCAGCACCTCGGTGACCGCCGGGTTGTCCCCCGAGACCTGGTCGATGACACCGCTCATCGTCGTGGCGAAGAAGCCGGTGACCGCGCCGCCGACCGCCCATCCGATGATCGCGCCCGCGGTGAGGCGCCAGACCAGAGCGTGCGGCGAGGCGAGCGCGGGCCGGGCGGAGACGCGGCCGGGCCGTTCGGCCACGAAGCTCGCGTCGATGTCGCGGCGCGACTGCAGGACGACGGATGCCGCGGCGAGAACGAGTCCGAGACCGAGGCAGAGGAGCACGGGCCAGGCGGTGTCGGTGTCGTACGGGCGGGTGTGCTCCGCCCAGGAGAAAGGCGTGAGCCACGCGAACCAGGCGCTCGTCATCCCGGACAGGTCGTCGTCCGGGGTGCCCGCCGCGTTGCCGATGCCGCGGATCAGGAAGCTCGCCACCAGCACCCAGACGGTCAGGGAGTTCGCTCCCCGCGACGAGCGGATCAGCTGCGCCGCGAGCAGGCCGACGCCGAGGAAGGCGATCCCGCACGCCCCGGCGGCCGCTCCCACGAGCAGCGATCCCGCCGCAGGCAGCCCGGTGATCAGCAGGGCCAGAGCCGTGAACGCGGCGAGCGCCACATTGGCGAGGATGCCGTGCACGATGGTCACCACGATCGGCAGAGACCGTCCGGCCGGTGTCGCCCACACGAGCTCGGATCGTCCGGCCTCTTCGTTGCCTCGGGTGTGGCGAACGGCGAGGAACGCGCTCATGAGCGCCGCGAGCATGGCAAGCCAGGGGAGCAGCTGGAACGCGATGAAGGCGCCCTCCGACGTGCCGGACGGCAGCCCGCGGAACATCAGCAGCACCGGGTTGGCGAGGGCCACCGCGATGATGCTCTGCCGATCCTCGAGGGTCGAGAACGACCGGGACACTCCCGCATACCCGCCGAGCGCGAGGGCCGCGGTGCCGGCGATCCACAGCGTCAACTGCACCCGGTCGCGCCGGATGCGCTGCCTCAGCAGTACGACGAAGGGCGACATCACGATCGTCCTTCCCGCTGTCGACGGGAGCGCCGGGTCTCCTGTGCGGTGCCTGCGCCGCCGTTGCCCGCGTCGCCGGCTTCGGCCGCCTCGAGGGAGGCGAGATCGTCGCCGTAGTGACGCAGGAACAGCTCCTCGAGCGACGGCGGCGCGACGCGCAGATCGCGGATGCCGAGGGCGGCGAGCGCCGGCAGCACGGTCGCGGTCCGATCGCTGTCGACGGCGACACGGATGCGGTCTCCGTGCACAGCCGGGTCGTGCGCCTCCGGGACGCGTGCGACGTCGTCGAGGGAGATGCCGGATGCCGTGAACGACACGTCGCTGCGGGTCAGGTGACGCAGGTCTGCGAGTGTGCCGGCCTCGACGATCCGTCCGGCGCGGATGATCGACACCCGGTCGCAGAGCTGCTCGACCTCGCTCATGATGTGACTCGACAGCAGCACGGTCGCGCCGTTCGCATGCGCGCGCGCGACCTCGCGCTGGAAGATCACGGCCATCAGCGGGTCGAGACCGCTCGTCGGTTCGTCGAGGATGTAGAGGTCGGCCGGCACGGCGAAGGCTGCGATCAGCGCGACCTTCTGCCGGTTGCCCTTCGAGTAGGCGCGACCCTTCTTGCGCGGGTCGAACTGGAACGCGTCCATGAGCCGCGTCTTCTCGTGCTGATAGGCGGCGTCCTTGGTGTGCACACCGCGCAGTCGGGCGAGCAGGTCGATCGCCTCGCCGCCGGAGAGAGTGGGCCAGACGCTCACGTCGCCCGGGACGTATGCGATTCGGCGATGCAGGTCGACGGCATCCGTCCAAGGGTCGCGGTCGAACACGGTCGCGGTGCCGCCGGTGCGTCGGGCGAGGCCGAGGAGGATGCGGATCGTCGTCGACTTCCCCGCACCGTTCGGGCCGAGGAAGCCGTGCACCTGCCCCGCCTCGACGGAGAGGTCGAGGCCGTCGAGCGCGTGCACGTGGCCGTAGTGCTTGGTGAGATCCTGCGTGTGGATGACGGTGGTCATGGCCGGGAGCGTACGCCCCTTTCCGCCGCAGGTGTGGGCGGCTCGGCAGGACGCGGTCGGAACACCCCGGGGCCCGCGTACAGTGGGCTGGTGCCGGAGTTCCCCTACAGTCGCCTGCGGCGCTGGCCCGACGTCGAAGCCGACAACCTCCAGGCCCACGACGCCACCGATCTGCTGCTGGTCGGACGGGCGCTCGCGCTCGATGTCCCCGGTTCACAGATCGCGGTGATCGGTGACGAATACGGCGCGATCACCCTTGCTCTGACGGATGCCGGTCGGCACGACATCCGCGTGCATCAGGACCTGGCGACCGGGCGCCGGGCGCTCGCCCGCAATGCCGAGGAACTCGGTCTCGACGGCTTCGTGGCGCACGAGCTCGACGCCGCGCTGCTCGCCGGTGCGCGGCTGGTGCTCCTGCAGCTGCCCAAGTCGCTCGCCGAGCTCGAGGAGATCGCGGATGCCGTCGCTCGCTGGGCCGCGCCCGACGCAGTGCTCATCGCCGGGGGTCGGGTGAAGCACATGACTCTCGGCCAGAACGAGGTGCTCGCGCGCAGCTTCGCCCGGGTGCAGGCCGAGCGGGCGGAGCGGAAGTCCCGGCTCGTGGTGGCGTCCGAGCCTCTTCCCGTGCCGGCCGAGCCGCCGTTTCCGGTGACCGCGCAGCACGACGGGCTGACCCTCGTCGCGCATGGCGGGGCGTTCGCCGGCCCGCGCCTCGACATCGGCACGCGGGTGCTGCTCGAGGTGCTCGGGCTCTCCTCTCCCCGGTCGTTGAGCGAGGAGGCCGAAGGCCACCGAGACGAAACGCCCTCCCCGGGCGAAGTACCCGACCGGGATGAGGCGTTTCGTCTCGCTCCGCTGCGCTCCACTCGCTCAACGACCGGGAGGACCGTGGTCGACCTCGGCTGCGGCACCGGCGCGCTCGCGGTGTCGTACGCGCTCGCCCACCCCGACGCCCGCGTGATCGCGACCGACAGGTCGGCTGCGGCCGTGGCATCCGCCCGGGCGACCGCCGCGGCGAACGGGGTCGGGGACCGCGTCGTCGTCACGCATGACGACGCTGCATCGGAGCTCTCGGATGCGAGCGCCGATGTCGTGCTGCTCAATCCCCCGTTCCACCTCGGCAGCAGCGTGCACACGGGGGCGGCGACCCGCCTCTTCGAGGCCGCCGCGCGGCTGCTGCGGCCTGGCGGAGAACTTTTCACGGTCTACAACTCCTCCCTCAACTACCGCGCCGAGCTCACCCGGTTGGTGGGCGAGGCCGAGCAGCTGCACCGCACGTCGAAGTTCACCGTGACGCGCAGCATCCGCCGCTGAACCGGCCCTCCGGCCCCGCTTCCGCTCAACGTCTGCGGCCATTCTGAACTTCTGCGGCCCTGCCGTCGCCGTGTGGCCGCAGAACCTGCCATCGGCCGCAGAAGTTGCCGCAGCATCCGCCGCTGAACATATGACCAATTCCCCGGTCAGCGCGCGAAACCCGGACGGTTCAAGCGGCACGGATTTGCCCCTGATCAGCCATTTCGTTACGTTGGTCTGTGGGCCTGATGGCCTGAAAGACCAGTCCGCGACCACGTCCTTCTTTCGATGAGCTGTGCTGCGAAGAGGCGTGGACGTACGGTCGATGCTCTCTGCGGCGGATCCGAAATCCGCTGCCCGCGCCGCCACAGCAGTCATGTCGAACGGCCCCGTGAGCGTCACCCGGGCGTAACCGAAGCAGGCTCAGCCACCCGAAGGCGAGCCGCAGGGGAAACGTGTCCGAAATCGCACTTGAAGCGCGCAATCTGTACAAGGTGTTCGGGAAGAATCCGAGCCAGGCCGTCCGTCGTCTGAAAGCCGGTGAGACCCGCACCGCCGTCGGCGACGCGGGCATGGCAGCCGTGATCGACGCCAGCTTCACCGTCAACCGCGGCGAGATCTTCGTCATCATGGGGCTGTCCGGATCCGGCAAGTCCACCATCATCCGCATGCTCAACGGCCTGCATGACGCAAGCTCCGGCACCGTCACCGTGAACGGCGACCCGATCACCGGCATCCCGAATACGCAGCTGCGCGAGATCCGCCGGGACCGTATCTCGATGGTGTTCCAGCACTTCGCCCTGCTGCCCCACCGCACGGTCGCCGCGAACGTGGCCTACCCGCTCGAGCTGAAGGGCGTCGGCAAGGCCGCGCGCCTCGCGAAGGCCGAGGAGATCCTCACGCTCGTCGGGCTCGAGGGCCAGGGCGAGAAGATGCCGTCCGAGCTCTCCGGCGGCATGCAGCAGCGCGTCGGCATCGCCCGCGCGCTCGCCGCCGACAGCGACATCCTGCTCATGGACGAGGCGTTCAGCGCCCTCGACCCGCTCATCCGCCGCGAGATGCAGGAGCAGCTGCTCGAACTGCAGGCGAAACTTCAGAAGACCATCGTGTTCATCACGCACGACCTGAACGAGGCCATGTTCCTCGGCGACCGCATCGCCGTGATGCGCGACGGGCGCATCGTGCAGATCGGCACGCCCGAAGACATCCTGATGGACCCGGCGAACGACTACGTCGAGCAGTTCGTGCAGGATGTCGACCGCGCCCGCGTGCTCACCGCCGCGAACGTGATGGAGCGTCCGCGCCCCGTCGTCCCCGAGACGGCGGGACCCCGCACGGCCCTCCGCCAGATGCGCGACGCGTACATGTCGGCCACCTACGTCGTCGGCCGCGATCGTCAGCTGCTCGGCGTCGTCACGGACCGGGATGCCGTGAAGCTCGTGCGCTCCGGCGCGACGACCCTGCACTCGGTGCTGAAGCCCGTGCTGCAGAGCGTGCGCGAGGACGAGGTGCTGATGAACCTGTTCGTGCCGGCCGTGGAGTCTCCGCTGCCGCTCGCGGTGGTCAGCGACGACGGCAAGCTCGTCGGCGTCATCCCTCGCGTCACCCTGCTCGCGGCCCTCGGCCCCGGCCCGGGCGCGACGGAGGAGATCATCCTTCCGCTGATCCCCATGCCGCAGGCCGAGATCGACGCCGTGCTCGATGACGGATGGACGGACCCTTCGACAAGCTCAGGGACCCAAGATGCGTTCGGCTCGGATGCCGACAAGATCGGGGAGGTGCGCTGATGGATGGTTTCCGCATTCCCCTCGGCAGCTGGGTCGAATCCGGCGTCGACTGGGTCAAGACCAATCTCGACGGCTTCCTCGATGTCGTCTCGTTCGTCGTGACATTTCTCGTCGACGGACTCACGTCGCTTCTGCTGCTGCCGTACTTCTTCGTCGTGATCGCGCTCGCCGCGCTCATCGCCTGGACCGTCCGGTCGTGGCAGCTCGCGATCGGCACGGTCATCTCGTTCACGCTGATCGTCGCGATGGGCCTGTGGGTCCCCGCGATGCAGACGCTCGCGCTCGTGCTCGTCGCGGCGCTGGTCGCCGTGGTCATCGCGGTGCCGCTCGGCATCTGGTCGGCACGCAACAGCACCGTTCGCGCGGTGCTCAAGCCCGTGCTCGACTTCATGCAGACGATGCCCGCGTTCGTGTACCTGATCCCGGCGATCGTGTTCTTCAGCATCGGCGTCGTGCCCGGCCTCGTCGCGACGGTCATCTTCGCGCTGCCTCCGGGCGTGCGACTGACCGAGCTCGGCATCCGCGGGGTCGACTCCGAGACCGTCGAGGCGGGTCAGGCCTTCGGCGCGAAGCCGGGACAGATCCTGCGCGGCATCCAGCTTCCGCTCGCGATGCCGACGATCCTCGCGGGCATCAACCAGGTCATCATGCTCGCGCTGTCGATGGCGGTCATCGCCGGAATGGCGGGCGCCGACGGCCTCGGAAAGATGGTCGTCGAGGCGATCTCGACCGTCAACATCGCCAAGGGCGTGGAGGCAGGACTCGGCGTCGTGCTGATCGCCGTCTTCCTCGACCGCGTCACTGCGGCCCTCGGGACGCTGGGCCAGAACCCGTCGTCCCTGCTCGCGGCGCTCCGGCGTCGGGGCGCGAAGCGCCAGGCGGATGCCGCGGCATCCGCTCGCATCGTCGAAACGCCCGAGACGCCCGAGACGCCCGTCGAAGAGAAGGAGCTCCAGAATGCGTAATCGCAGGATCATCTCGATCGCGGCCATCGGCGCCGCGGGAGCCCTCGCTCTGAGCGGTTGCGCGAGCGACGGCGCGGGCGGCACCATCGAACTCGGCGGCGGTGGCAGCACCGGCGGCGGAGGCGAGAAGGGCACCATCACGCTCGGCTTCCTCCCCTCGTGGACCGACGGGCTCAGCACCGCGTACCTGCTGCAGGATCAGCTCGAGAAGGTCGGGTACGACGTCGAGCTCAAGACGCTCACCGAGGCCGGCCCGCTGTACACGGGGCTCGCGCAGGGCGACGTCGACGTGTTCCCGTCGGCATGGCCCGAGGTCACGCACGCCGAGTACATGAAGACCTACGGCGACTCGATCGAAGACCTCGGCACGTACTACGACAACGCGCGTCTCACGATCGCGGTGCCGGAGTACTCCGAGCTGAAGACCATCGACGACCTCGCGGGCGCCGACCTCGACGGCAAGATCTACGGCATCGAGCCGGGGGCCGGCCTCACCGCGCAGACCCAGCAGATGCTGCCTGCCTACGGCCTCGACAGCGAGTACGAGCTCGTCACCTCGTCGACGGCCGCGATGCTCACCGAGCTGAAGTCCGCGACCGAGAAGAAGGAAGACATCGCGGTCACGCTGTGGCGTCCGTTCTGGGCCAACGACGCGTTCCCCGTGAAGGACCTCGAACACCCGAAGGGTGCGATGGGCGAGGCCGAGGGGCTGCACTTCCTCGGCACGAAGGGTTTCGCGTCGGAGTACCCCGAGGCCGCAGAGCTGATCGAGCAGATCCAGCTGGACGACGAGCAGTACGGCTCGCTCGAGGACCTCGTCGTGAACGAGTACGGCGAGGGGCGCGAGGCCGAAGCCGTCGACGCCTGGCTCGAGAAGAACGGCGACCAGTTCGACTGGGTCGTCGAGTGACCTGAGACTAAGGCGTTTCGTCTCACTCGCTTCGCTCACTCGCTCAACGACCAACCCGGTCGTTGAGCGAGGAGCGAAGCGACCAACCCGGTCGTTGAGCGAGCGCAGCGAGACGAAACGCCCGACGGACGGATGCCGCGCGCAACCCCCTTCGCCCCCGCCCACCTCCGGGCGTAGCCTGTCGCCGTGGACGGGTTCGCGGCGGTCGACTACGGGTTCGCCCGCGAGGTCCTGCAGCGGGGCATCGCGGCGCTCTACCTCGTCGCGTTCGTCTCGACGCTGAACCAGTTCCGGCCACTGCTCGGCGAACGCGGGCTGCTCCCCGCCCCGGCACTGCTCGAGTGGATCGGGCAGAAGCCGGAGAGACGGCGGATGCTGCATCCGACACTGTTCTCCCGCATCCGGTACACCGACCGCCGGCTCGCGGCGCTCTGCTGGTGCGGCATCGTGGTCGCGGCGCTGCTCGTCATCGGCATCCCGCAGTGGGGTCCGCCGTGGGCGCCGATGCTGTGCTTCCTCGCGCTGTGGCTCGGGTACATGTCGATCGTCAGCATCGGTCAGACGTTCTACTCCTTCGGGTGGGAGATGCTGCTGCTGGAGTGCGGATTCCTGGCGGCATTCCTCGGCTCGCGCGAACAGCATCCGCCCGTCGTCGTGATCGTGCTGTTCTGGTGGCTGGTGTTCCGGCTCGAGTTCGGCGCCGGGATGATCAAGATCCGCGGCGGACGCGAGTGGCGCGACCTGACCGCCATGACCTTCCATCACGAGACGCAGCCGATGCCCGGTCCGCTCAGCCGGCAGGCGCATCTGCTGCCGCGGTGGTTCCACAAGGCCGAGGTCGTCGGCAATCACTTCGCGCAGCTGGTCGTGCCGTTCTTCCTCTTCGCACCGCTGCTGTCGCTCTGGGTCCCTGAGCCTGTCGAAGGGGTGCCGCAGATCGTCGGTGCCGTGGCGGCCGCCATCGTGATCGCGACGCAGGTCTGGTTGGTCGTGACCGGCAATTTCGCCTGGCTGAACTGGGCGACCATCGTGATCGCCTTCTCCGGGGTCGGACTCCCCTCGGTCGTTGAGCGACCCTTCGACTCGCTGTCGCTCGCTCAGGGCGGGTCTCCGCGAGACGAAACGCTCTTCTCCGACATCCCGCTGTACTGGGTCGTCATCACGTCCGCCGTCGGCGCGCTCTACGTCGTGCTCAGCTGGCCCGCACTGCAGAACCTGTTAGCTCGCCGCCAGCTGATGAACGCGAGCTTCAACCGGTGGCAGCTCGCCAACGCCTACGGCGCCTTCGGCACGGTCACGAAGGAGCGCGTCGAGCTCGTGGTCGAGGGGTCAGCCTCGGAGGATGCCGACGACTGGCGCGAATACGAGTTCAAGGGCAAGCCGGGCGACGTGCGCCGGATTCCGCGCCAGTTCGCGCCGTACCACCTGCGTCTCGACTGGCTGATGTGGTTCCTGCCGCTCGGTCGCTCGCTCGACGACTGGTTCACCGTGTTCCTGCTGCGGCTGCTGGAAGCGGATGCCGCGACGCTCGCCCTGCTGCGCGTCGACCCGTTCCACGGCGAGCCGCCGCGGTGGGTGCGCGTCGTGTCGTACCGCTATAGATTCGCGACCCGCGCCGAGAAGCGCGCCGAGGGCGTGCGGTGGGTGCGGTCCGAGCGCCGTGAGGTGCTCGGACCCCTCGGGTTGCGCTGACGGAGCCGCGTCAGCTCTCGGCGGTCACCAGAGGGTCGCGCACCTGCCGCGAGACGCCCTCGGCCGTCTCGATGTCGAAGCCGTTGCGGGCCCAGTACTCGTAGCCGCCGAGGAGTTCCCGCACGTCGAGACCCGCTTCGAGCAGGACTCGGGCGGTCGAGGTGGCGCCGTTGCATCCCGGACCCCAGCCGTAGACGATGAGCGTGCGATCGCGGGGAAGCGTCTCGACCCGGGAAGCGACCTCGGTCTTCGGCAGATGCACCGCTCCGGCGATGTGGCCGTGCTGCCAGGACTCGAGGCGTCGTGTGTCGACGAGCACCGCTGCGCCCGCGGCCACGGCCTCGTGCGCGGCGACCACGTCGATCTCGTAGTCGAGGCGCGCGGCGACGTAGGCCAGCCGCGCACCGAGATGGGTCATGGCCGCTTCACCGCACCGAGAAGCGCGGCGAGCTGCGGCAGCTGCGCAGGGTCCTCCAGCGCGGAGCCGACGGCGACGACCTTCGCACCGGCGTCGAGGTACTCGCCGGCATTGGCTGCATTCATGCCGCCCGTCGTCACGAAGCGCGCCTGCGGGAAGGGTCCGTTCATCGCCGTGAGCCACTGCGGACCCAGGACCGAGGCGGGGAACGCCTTGAGCCAGGTGAGCCCTGCCGAGAGTGCGGACTGCACCTCGCTCGCCGTGGCGACGCCGGGGAGGCTGGGCAGTCCTGCCTCGTGGGAGGCGCGCACGACGTCGAGGTCGAGACCGGGACTGACCGTGAACGAGGCGCCGGCGGAGACAGCCTGCGCGACGTGCTCGGCCGACACCACCGTGCCGGCGCCGACGGCCTTGCCGCGTTCCCGGCCGGCCGCGGCGACGACGCGCAGGGCGTCGACATCCTCCGCGGTCTGGATGGGGAGTTCGACGACGTCGATCCCGAGGTCCCACGCCGTGGTCGACACCGCGAGGCTCCGCTCGGCTCCCATGCCGCGGAGGATAGCCATCAGCCGAGCGCTTCCGAAGAGCTCCTCGAATGCGGAGTTGTCCATCTTCATCCGTTCTTCCGTCATCGTGTTCTGGCCTCTTCGAGGTAGGAGTATGCGGTGACGCGCGAGATGCCGAGCCGTTTCGCGATGGCCTCTACCGACTTGCGCATCTGGGTCGCACCGCGCTGATCCAGCCTCTCCAGCACCGCGATCTTGTCGTCGCGTGTCATGCTCTCGAGCGGTCGGCCGATCTCGCGGATGGCCTCGGTGATCATCGAATCCATCACCGACACGAGGTCGGCCCCGAAGTGCTCCTTCGGTGCGTCGGCGAGCGCGGGCGAGGGCAGGAGCGCCTCGAGCGTCTGACGCACCAGCAGCAGCGGGCTGAGATCGACGTTCACGCACAGCGAGGCGATGATGTCGCCGGCGCGATTGTGGAAGTAGATCGAGGAACAGCGGAGTTCCCGCCCGTCACTCGTGTAGCCGGTGTAGCCGAGCGCGTCGTGGTTCTTCCGGCGGTCCTTCAGCACATCCAGGCCGAGAGAGGTCGACGGTCCGCCGACGGCTCGTCCGGTGACGTGCCCGTTCTCGATGGCCATGATCGTGTGGCCGAGGTCGACGTCGGTGCCGTCGAGGTTGTGCAGAACGACCTCGACAGTGGGTCCGGCCGCCGTGGCAAGTGCGCGCAGCACCGGCCGATAGAGGCGCAGGACCTCTTCCGCATTCTCGTATGTCTCCCGAGCCAGGTCGTCGGCGAGGGCCGCGACCGCGTTCTCCGTCGATGTCGGCATTCTGACTCCAATCGGAAGCAACGATACAGCCGTACAAAAAATTCGGGGGATAGACAGAATGTCTATTTGGCTGTTAGCTTATCCACGCCCCAGACGATTCGTCGAGGCCGACCGCAACGGATGCGGTCGCGCACCCCCCGAAAAAGGAGCCCCCGGATGACCACTGTCGCTTCATCTGGACTGACACGAAAGCAGCGCAAGACGATCGCGGGCGGCGCGATCGGGACGCTCATCGAGTACTACGACTACTACCTGTACGGTCTCGCCGCCGCGGCCGTCTTCCCCGCGGTCTTCTTCTCCACGAACGACCCCGTCGTCGCGCAGCTGTCTTCTTTCGCCACCTTCGCCGTCGGGTTCTTCCTCCGTCCGGTCGGCGGCATCATCTGGGGCATCGTCGGAGACCGCAAGGGCCGCAGGATCGTGCTGATGAGCACGGTCATCGGCATGGGAGTGGCGACGACCGGCATCGGTCTCATCCCCTCCGACCAGGTGATCGGTATCGCCGCACCGTTGCTGCTGCTGTTGTGCCGGCTCTTCCAGGGCTTCTTCGTCGGCGGTGAGATGGGCGGCGCGGCCACGATGGTCGTGGAAGCCGCGCCGACCGGCAGGCGAGGGTTCTACGGAGCCTTCCTCATCAGTGGAGCGGGCGTCGCGAACGTGGTATCGGGCGGTCTGATGGCCGCGCTGGGTCTCACTCCCGAGTCCTGGTTCCTGCAGTGGGGATGGCGCATCCCGTTCGTCTTCTCGATCGTGCTCGCGATCGCCGCGGTGCTGCTGCGTCGCCAGCTGGAGGAGTCCGAAGCCTTCACCGAGACCCAGACGCTGCTCCTTGCCACCACCGGCAAGAAGCACAACCCGCTCGTCGAGGCGTTCCGGCATCCGAAGAACGCGATCATGGGCATCCTGATCGGCCTGCCGCAGTCGATCGCCGGCTATGTCATCCTCACGTACGGCCTGGCGTTCATGGTGTCCGACAACGGCCTGCCCGCATGGATGGGGTTCGCCGGCACGATGCTCGTCGGCCTGCTGCAGATCGTCGTCGCGCCACTCTGGGGCGCGATCTCCGACCGCATCGGTCGCCGCACCGTCTACATCATCGGCTGCCTCGGTTTCGCGGCCATGGTCTACCCGGCATTCATGCTCTTCAGCACCGGGAACATGTGGCTGATCTGGCTCGGGCAGGTCCTCGGGTTCGTCGTCTTCGGGGTCGCGATGCAGGCGACTCTCGCGACGATGCTCGTGGAGATGTTCGACCCGGAGGCGCGGACGACCGGCGTCAACATCGGCTACCAGATCTCCAACACGCTCGGCGGAGGTCTCGCCCCGCTCATCTGCACGGCGCTGGTCGCTGCCGCCGGCGGCGCGTTCTGGCCGGTCGTCGTCTACTCCGCGGTCATCGCCGTGGTCGGCGTGATCGCCACGCTGGTGGCGTCGATCCAGCCGGATGTCGAGGGAGCCGGACGTCTGCACGAACTGCCGACGACAGCGGCGGTCAAGACGGACGTCTCGCGATGACGCATGCGGATGCCGAACTCCTCACCGTTCGCGACAAGGGTCTGCCCCTGCGCGCTGCGGGCATGACCGTGGAGGACTTCCTCGCCACCGAGCCACGGCTCGACGAGTTCTGGACTCCGGTGATCGTGCTCGACGACGCGGCGATGACGGCGAACGTCGCCACGATGGCGCAGTGGTGCGCGGAGCGCGGCCTCGACCTCATGCCGCACGGCAAGACCACCATGGCTCCGGCACTGTGGAAGCGGCAGACAGATGCCGGCGCTATCGGAATCACGTTCGCGACCATGGGTCAGGTGCGCACCGCTCGTGATCTGGGCGTCGACTCGGTGATGCTCGCGAACGCGGCGGTCGATCGACCGGCACTGGCGTGGCTGGTGGAGGAGCTGGCGGACCCCGGGTTCCGGTTCGTGTGCTGGGCGGACTCGATCGCGACGGTCGACGCGATGGAGGAGGCCCTCCTGTCCACCGGGACGCCGCGGCCCGTCGACGTCTGCGTCGAGCTCGGCGGTGCAGGCGGTCGTACCGGTGCGCGGTCGATCGAGGAGGCCGTGCGCGTGGCCGAGCGCATCGCGGCATCCTCCGTGCTGCGTCTCGCCGGGGTGGCCGGGTACGAGGGGAGCCTCGCGCACGATCGTTCCGCCGTGGCTCTGGCTGCGGTGCGTGCGTACCTCGAGTCGCAGCTCGAGCTGCACGCGGCGATCACCCCGCTGTACGACGACGGCGAGCTCTTCGTGACGGCCGGGGGCAGCGCGTACTTCGACGTCGTCGCCGACGTGTGGGCGACGGCCGACCGCGACGACCGTACGCACTTCACCCTCCGTTCCGGGGCCTACATCGTGCACGACGACGGGTTCTACCGCGGCATCTCGCCGTTCGACGAGGGGGCCGCCCAGCCGGAGACCTCTCCGCGATTCGTGAACGCCATGCACGGTCTCGCCCGGGTCGTGTCGGCGCCCGAGTCCGGCCTGGCCCTGATCGACGGCGGAAAGCGGGATCTGCCCTACGACGAGGGGCTGCCCATTCCGCGCTCCTGGTCCACCGCCGTGACCGGCCCCTGGGAACCGCTGCACGCCGAGGTCTCGGCGATGAACGATCAGCATTCGTACGTGCGGTCGGAGCAGCCTCTCGCGATCGGCTCGGTGGTGCGCCTCGGGCTGTCGCATCCCTGCACGGCCTTCGACAAGTGGCGGGTGCTGCCGGTCGTCGAATCCGCGGATTCCGACCGCGTCGTCGACCTCGTCCGCACTTACTTCTGAGGAGAGCGATGACGAGCCGGACAGTTCTCCGCGGTGGATCCGTCGTCGGCGCGACGGGCGTCCTGCGCGCCGACGTCGCTATCCAGGACGGGCTTATCGCGGACGTCGGCCACGTCGACGCCCGACCCGGCGACGGCGTGGTCGATGTCTCCGATCGCCTGGTGCTCCCGGGTTTCATCGACGCGCACTCGCATGCCGATGGTCTGCTGGGTGACCCGGATGTCGCTCTGACTCTGCTGCGCCAAGGCGTCACCACCGTGATCGCGGGCCAGGACGGTGTGTCCTACGCGCCGGGCAGCGGCGAGTACGCCTCCGAGTACTTCGCCGCGATCAACGGAAGGCACCCCTCGTATCGCGGTGGGGGTGTGGACGCGTATCTGGCATCCGTCGAGGGAACCTCGGCGGTGAACGCGGGCTATCTCGTGCCGGCGGGCACCGTGCGCTTCGAGGTGTGCGGACGCGAGGATCGGCCGGCCGGCGAAGACGAGCGCCGACGCATGCAAAAGCTCGTCGCGCAGGGTATGGCCGAGGGCGCCCTCGGCTTGTCGACAGGTCTGGACTACGCGCCCGGGATCTTCCAGGACGCGTCCGAGATCGCCGCCCTCTGTGAACCGGTCGCGCGCGCCGGAGGGGTGTACGTGACGCACATGCGCGGCGGGTACGAGGCGAACACCGCAGCCGGCACGGGAGAGATCGCCGAGATCGCCCGTCGGGCCACCGAGCGTGCGGGGGCGACGCTGCCCGTGCACATCTCGCACTTCCACGCCGATGCCGACATCGTGCTGGCGCAGCTCGCCGCGCTGGATGCCGTCGGCGTGGATGTGACCTTCGACGCCTACCCCTACACCCGGGGGTGCACGCTCTTGGGCATGCCGCTTTTGCCGCCGGAGGTATCGGCGCTGCCCGTGGCAGAGGCAGTTGCGGTCATCGCGGATCCCTCCCGGCGCGCTGCGCTGCGCGAACTGTGCACGGCGCGAGCCGTGACGAGCGCGAGCCTCGGTCCGGAATGGGCGGAGATGATCACGCTCGCGCACCTCGCCGCCCCCGACCTGGACTGGGCGCACGGGCTCACGCTGCGCGATGCTGCCGCGCGCGCGGGCGTCCTGCCGATCGACTTCGCTCTCGACGCGCTCGCCGCATCGCGTCTGGAATGCAGCGCGGTCATGGCGGTGCGCAGTCCTCGCTCCGGCTCCGAGCTCGCCCGTATCTTCAGCCACCCCGCGCACATGGGCGGCTCGGACGGCATCTTCATCGGGGCCCATCCGCATCCCCGCGCCGCCGGCTCGTTCTCGCTGTTCCTCCGCGAGTACGTGCGCGAACGTGCGACCTGGGCCTGGCCGGATGCTGTGCACCACCTGTCGACGTCACCGGCCCGGCGCTTCGGACTGGGGCGTCGGGGCACCGTCGAACCAGGGGCGATCGCCGACCTCGCGATCGTGGACTCGGCGACGGTCGCCGACACCGCCACCTATGCGGACCCGCGCGGACGCGGGGTCGGCATCGACGACGTCTTCGTCGCCGGCATCCGCGTTCTCGCCGAAGGAGAACGGACCGACGCACTCCCGGGTCGGGGACTCCGTCGCGCACCCCGAACCTGAATCGTCAACGAAAGGAAAGAAAGATGCCGAAGACCGGATTCTACGCAGACGGGGCACCCACGCCCGCCGGCCCCTACAGCCACGGGGTGGTCGCCAACGGCTTCCTGTACACCGCGGGGTTCGGCCCGCAGGACGCGACGAATGATCATGCCGTCCCGGAGAGCGTCGGCGATCAGACGCGTCAGGTGCTCCGGAACATCCAGAAGGTCCTGGCCGTGCACGGGCTGACCCTGGACGACGTCGTGAAGTCGACCGTGCACCTCCAGGACCTCGCCGACTTCGCCGAGTTCAACGAGGCCTACGAGGAGTTCTTCACGGCGCCGTACCCGGTGCGCACGACGGTCGGCTCGAACCTGGCGAACATCCTGGTCGAGATCGACGTCGTGGCTGCTCTGCCGCAGGCCTGACCCCGCGCCATCCGGCAGTCCCACGCGTTGCGGAGGAGATCTGCATTTCGGAGGACCGAATGCGGTGTCTTGGCCCTCCGAAACGCAGATCTCCTCCCGACTGCCGCACGCCCCGAGCGCAGCGAAACGCCCCGTCCGGGGTATGAACCCCGGACGGAGCGTCCCGTCCCGCTCGGAAGAGTCAACTGACCTTCTTCCGGTAGGAGATGATCGCCAACACGTAGGCCACCACGAGGATGCCGACGCACCAGGCGAGAGCGATCCAGATGTCGTCGCCGACCGGCTGCTCGGCGAACAGCGCCTGGATGGTGTTGACGATCGAGGTGACCGGCTGGTTGTCGGCGAACCACTGCACGGGCGCCGGCATCGTGTCGGTCGGCACGAACGCCGAGCTGATGAACGGCAGGAAGATCAGCGGGTACGAGAACGCGCTCGCGCCGTCGACCGTCTTGGCGTTGAGTCCGGCGATGATCGCCAGCCAGGTGAGCGCCAGCGTGAACAGCATCAGGATGCCGATCACGGCGAGCCACGCTCCGACGCTCGCCCCGGTGCGGAAGCCCATCAGGAAGCCGACCCCGAAGATGATCGCGAGGGTGATCGCGTTCGCGGTGAGCGAGGTGAGCACGTGCGCCCACAGCACGCTCGATCGGGCGATCGGCATGGAGTGGAACCGCTCGAAGATGCCGCTCTGCATGTCGGTGAACAACCGGAACGCCGTGTAGGCGATGCCGGATGCGATCGCGATGAGCAGGATGCCGGGGAGCAGGTAGTTCACGTAGTTCTCGGTGTCGGTGCTCTCACTGAGAGCGCCTCCGAAGACGTACACGAACAGCAGCATCAGGGCGATCGGGGTGACCGCGGTCGTGATGATCGTGTCGGGGCTGCGGAAGATGTGCCGCATGGAGCGGCCGGTGAGCGTCGCCGTGTCGGCGGCGAAATGGGTGGTCATGCTGCTGTTCCTCTCGTTTCGTCACTGCGTTTCGTCTCGCTGCGCTCGCTCAACGACCGGGACTCGGAAGGGCCGATGAGGGTGAGGAAGATCTCCTCGAGGGTGGGCTGCTTCTCGACGTACTCGACCTTCGCGGCCGGAAGCAGGCGCTTCAGCCCGGCGAGGGTGTCGTTGGCGATGATGCGCCCCTCGTGGAGGATCGCGATGCGGTCGGCCAGCTGCTCGGCCTCATCGAGGTACTGGGTGGTGAGGAGCACCGTGGTGCCCGTGTTCGCGAGCTCCCTGATGACGTCCCACACCTCGATGCGCGCCTCGGGGTCGAGGCCCGTGGTCGGCTCGTCGAGGTAGATGACCTCGGGGTGTCCGACCAGGCTCATCGCGATGTCGAGCCGGCGGCGCATGCCGCCGGAGTAGGTGCCGACCTTGCGGGCACCGGCATCCGTCAGACGGAACTTCGCCAGCAGGTCGTCGGCGACCTTCCCCGCCTCGGGGAGGTGCCGCAGCTTCGCGACCAGCACGAGGTTCTCGCGTCCGGTGAGGATCTCGTCGACCGCGGCGAACTGCCCGGTGAGGCTGATCCGCTCGCGGACGCCGAGAGGATCGGTCGCGACATCGACTCCCTGCACGGATGCCGTGCCGGCATCCGCCTTCAGCAGGGTGGAGAGGATGCGCACCACGGTCGTCTTGCCGGCGCCGTTCGAGCCGAGGAGGGCGAAGATGCTGCCCTTCTCGACCTCGAAGTCGACGCCGCGCAGGACGTGCAGCTCCTTGTAGGACTTCTCGATGCCGCGCACCCAGATGGCGGGGGTGGTCATGACTCCTCCTTCTTCTTCGCGTCGTCGAACGCCTTGATGAGGCGTGCGCGCTCCTTGTCGATCCACTGCCGCCCGCCGTACGCCGCGGCGTAGTTCTCGGCGAACTCGACGGGGTCGTCGCCGACGATGGCCGAGACGGGGGTGCCGTCGATCGCGGCCCGCTCCCACAGGTCGGCGATGTCGAGGAACATCTTCACGATGGTGTCGCCGTCGGTGACGCCGCCGTAGTACATGTTGTAGCGCTGCTGCGCCTTCGCCATCTCGCGGTACGGCTCGGGGAGGGCGTTGATGCGGGCCTGCGCCTGCTTGTACTGCTTCTTCTCTTCGAGGGATCCGGTGATCGCTTCGATCCACTTCGCGGCCATGCTCAGTTCTCCTTGTTCTCGGTGGTGCTGTTCTCGGTGGTGCTGTTCTCGGTGGTGCCCGTGCTGTTCGTGCTTTTCGTGTTCAGCTGTTCGATGTGCGTCTTGAGGAAGCTCCAGGTGGTCCAGAAGTCCTCGAGTTCCTGCAGGCCCGCCGCGTTCAGGGTGTACACCTTGCGGGGCGGTCCCTTCTCGCTCGGGACCTTCTCGACATCGACGAGGTTCTTCTGCTCGATGCGCACGAGGAGTGCGTAGATCGTGCCCTCGGCGATGTCGGTGAACCCGTGGTCGCGTACTCGCGCGGTGATCTCGTACCCGTACGCCGGCTGCTCGGCGAGGAGGGCCAGAACGATGCCCTCCAGAGTGCCCTTGAGCATCTCGGTCATCTGCTTGCCCATCGGGTCCTCCTTTCCTTGGTTCGGTACTCAGTGATGCTGGGTACCGGTACAAAGTATCACTGAGTACCGGTACCTAGCAACACCGAATACTGAACTTCTTCGACGGTCTGGAACACACGATCCGCTAGCCTCGTGCCGATGGCTCTCACCGATCTCCCCCTGGACCAGCTCCGCTCCTTCCGGCCCGATGTGGCCGAGCCCGCGGATTTCGACGACTTCTGGGCGCGCACGCTCGCGGAGTCACGTGCGCTCGCCGCCGCTCCGGTCATCGTGCCGGCCACCACCCCGATCACTCAGCTGATCGTCGAGGATCTGACGTTCAGTGGATTCGGCGGTGAGCCGATCCGCGCCTGGATCACACGTCCCCGCGTCGAGGGACCGCTGCCGACGGTGGTCGAGTTCATCGGCTACAACGGGGGTCGGGGCCTCCCGGGCGAGCGGCTGCAGTGGGCGGCGGCGGGCTACGTGCACGTGCTGATGGACACGCGTGGCCAGGGCAGCGGCTGGGGCTCAGGCGGCGACACCCCGGACCCGCACGGCTCGGAGGGTGCGATTCCCGGGTTCATGACCCGCGGCATCCAGCATCCGGACACGTACTTCTATCGCCGTGTCTTCACGGATGCCGTGCTGCTGATCGATGCCCTGATGCAGCTGGATGCCGTCGACGAGAGTCGCATCAGTGTGACCGGCGGCAGCCAGGGCGGCGGCATCAGCCTGGCCGCCGCGGCCCTGCATCCGGCGGTCTCGGCGGCGATGCCCGACGTGCCGTTCCTGTGTCACTTCCGCCGGTCGGTGCCGCTCACCCCCGACAACCCGTTCACCGAGATCGCGCGTTACCTGTCAGTGCATCGCGCGCGGGTCGACCAGGTGTTCGAGACGCTGTCGTACTTCGACGGGGTGAACTTCGCGCTCCGCATCTCGGCGCCCGTGCTGTTCTCGGTCGCGCTCATGGACCCGATCGTGCTGCCTTCGAGCGTGTTCGCGGCCTTCAACCACTGCGGTTCGACGGATGCCGAGATCGAGGTCTACGAGTTCAACGGGCACGAGGGCGGCCAGGCCGTGCAGTGGCTGCGCCAGACCGAGTGGTTGGCTGCGCGGATCTAGCGGCGGCCCGCGTCCCGCGCTGTCAGCCGGCGAGAACCGAGAGCACGTTGCCGGCGGGGTCCGTGAACCAGGCGATGTCCGGGCCCTTGCCGGGGGCGCCGTGCGAGATGCCCTTGTCGTCGGTGCCGGAATCGGGGTCGGTGTAGATCTTGGTCACGACGCCGCGAGCGTTGAGCTCGTCGACCGCCGCCTCGACGTCATCGACGGGGAAGTTCAGGATCGTGAAGCTCGCCGGCGTGTGGTCGGGCTTCGAGTAGACGAAGATCGATCCACCGTCGGACAGGTTGAGCTGGAGGAAGCCCATGGCATTGTCGGAGACGTCCATGCCGAGGGTCTCGCCGTAGAAGGTGCGAGCCGCGTCGATCGAGTCGACGCTGAACCCGCTGAACGCGTGCGTGGTCTGGAAAGCGGTCATAGGCTCAGCATGCTCCCGTCCGGGCGACGTGTCCAGGGTTCACACCCGCCGCTCGGCCGGATGCGAAAGACTGGACTCATGACCTCGTCGCCGCTTGAGAACCTGCTCGCCCGTATCGTCGACAGCGGACTGCTGGATGAACCGGTCGCCGAGAACGGCCTGATCTACGGCCGGGCCAGCATCGACGCCGCCGGCACGGTCGTGACGGTCAACGTCGATCCCGAGCTCGACGACGACGCCGCGGACGAGCTCGACGACGAGGCGCTCGTCGAGGCCGTCTCGCGCATCCTGTCGGTCAGCGAGTCGCGCTGGCGGGCCGTCATCGACGAGGTTGCCGACGACATCGACGATGCCGTCGACGACGAGCCCGTGATCGAGCAGATCGACCTGCGCGACGACCTCGAGGCGACCTCGGTCGTCGTGTTCGCGGATGCCGTGCTGCTGGCGTTCGACGCTCCGAAGCAGTTCCCCGACTCCCGCATCCTCGTGCAGCTCGATGAAGACCTCGAGGTCGCCAACATAGAGGTGCGCGACCGCGACTGAGGGGCTCTTCCCATCCCTGCACGCCTACTTCTGCGGCCAATCCCAACTTTTGCGGCCTCATCTGCCCCGAATGGCCGCAGAAGTTCGGGATGGCCGCAGAAGTCAGGCCCCGAGCCGCCGCAGAACCGAGTCACAGCAGCGCTTGTACGTGAACACCCCGCACAGCGCGACCGCGCCATGATGCGCATCCGTTCTCGCAGGCGCACGCTGGATCAGAAATGCATCCGGAAGGCGCGGTCGCGATGCGTTTTTGATCCAGCATCGCGCGAGGCGCGGCGCTACGGGACGATCGAGTCGATGTAGCCGCCGTCGACCCGCACCGCAGCGCCCGTCGTCGCGGAGGCCAGCGGCGAGGAGAGATACGCGACCATGTTCGCGATCTCCTCGGGCTCGATCAGCCGCTGCAGTAGCGACTGCGGCCGGTGCAGCCTCATGAACTCGCGCTGGGCCTCGTCCCATGGCAGCGCCTTGTCGACCAGTTCGTAGACGAAGTCCTCGACGCCGCCGGTGTGGGTCGGGCCGGCGAGCACCGAGTTCACGGTGACGCCGGTGCCGGCGGCATCCTTCGCGAATCCGCGCGAGACGGCGAGCAGCGCGGTCTTCGACATGCCGTAATGGATCATCTCGGCAGGGATCACGACGGCCGAGTCGCTCGCGATGTTGAGCACCCGGCCCCAGCCGCGCTCCTTCATGCCGGGCAGGGTCGCACGGATCAGGCGCACCGCGGCCAGCACGTTCACGTCGAAGTAGCGGCGCCACTCGTCGTCGGTGATGTCGAGCGCCGGCGTCGCGCCGAAGATGCCGAGGTTGTTCACGAGGATGTCGATGTCGCCGACCGCGGTGAGCACGGCATCCGTTCCGGCCTCGTTCGTGACGTCACCGGGCGCTGCGATGAGATCGCGGGCGGCGTTCTCCGCACGAAGGGAGTCGATGACGGATGCCACGGTGTCGGCGCTGCGTCCGTTGACGGCGACCCGTGTTCCGGCATCCGCCAGCGCCGTCGCGATCGCGCGGCCGATGCCCTGGGTCGATCCCGTGACGAGCGCGGTCTTGCCGCTGAGGTCGATCTGCATGGTGTTCCCTTCGTCGGCTATGGCTTTCGAATCGCGCAACTGGTCGATGATCGGCCGTCGCACCGGCCAGTTGCGCGATTCTAAAGGCCGGGGGAGAGACCCACGAGCTCCGCGCTCTTCAGCCAGAGCGCCTCGGCGAGGGCCGCGTCCTCGACCTGTGGGTTCACGCGCATCGTCAGTACCCGCTCGTCGTAGTACGCCCCGGACTCCCAGGTCACGCCCGGCGTGCCCTCGATGAACCACCGGAGAGTCTCGCCGCCCTTGTCGGTGCTGATCGTGAGCAGGTGCCTGAGCGGCGTGCGGTAGATCAGCCGCATGACGCTCGACGACCCCGCCGCGAAGTTCGTGCGCACCACTCCCGGGTGGAACGCGACCGCGCTGAGGCCGTCGGCGTGGAACTTCGCGTGCAGGCTCTTCGTGAACAGCACATTCGCGAGCTTCGCGTCGCCGTACGCCTTGTTCGCGCTGAACTTCTTCCGGTTGTCGAGGTCGTCGACGTCGATGTTCCCGAAGATGCGGTGCCCGACGCTCGAGGTGTTGATGACGGCGGCATCCGCCTTCCGCAGCTGCGGCAGCAGGAGAATAGTGAGGAGGAAGGGCGCGAGGTGATTCACCTGGATCGTCTTCTCGAAGCCGTCGACGGTCGGGGTCCGATCTCCGAAGATGCCGCCGGCATTGTTCGCCAGCACGTCGATGCCGTCGTCGCCGAACCGCGCGGCGAGCTGGTCGGCCAGCTCGCGGACGTCGTCGAGGCGCGCGAAGTCGGCCGTGAGGTGCTCGGCTCCGGTCTCGCGTGCGACGGCGGCCGTCTTCTCGACCGAACGTCCGACGAGGATCAGCCGATGACCGGACGACGCCAGTTGTCGTGCGGCCGCAGCGCCGATCCCGTCGGATGCTCCGGTGATCACGATCGTCTTCTGCGCCATGCGTCCTCTGATCTCGTCAGCCCGCGAACGGGAGTACCGGGATGCCGCGCACCCCGGGTGTCACCGCGAACACGGATCCGGCTTCGGTGCCGTGATCGTCGGGCATGTCCTGCGCCGACGTCGTGATGAAGAGGGTGCCGAGGTCGTGGCCGCCGAAGGTGCAGGCGCTCACCTGCGGCACGGGCAGCTCGATCCGCTCGATGAGCGAGCCGTCGGGAGCGTAGCCATGCACGGCCGATCCGCCCCAGATCGCGACCCAGACGGTGCCGTCGGCGGCGACGGTGAGCCCGTCGGGGCTTCCTTCGTTCTCGGGGATGCGTGCCAGCATCCGCCGTTCCCCGAACTCGCCGTCGACGAAATCGAACACGTTGATCCGCTGCGCACCGGTGTCGACGTGATAGACGCGGCCGCCGTCGGGGGCGTAGGCGATCCCGTTCGACATCGTCGTCTTCGGCAGCACCGTGGTCACGGACAGGTCGGCGTCGAGGCGCAGCAGCACCCCGGCATCCGGCGTCGAGTCATACGCCATGGATCCGGTGAGCAGACGGCCGCGGGGATCGCAGCATCCGTCGTTCATGCGCACGGCCGGGTCGTCGAGCAGGGTCGCGACCGCGCGGGTATCGCCCTCGGGTTCGTCCGCGAGGTAGAGCGTGCGGGCGCCGACGGCGACGAAGCCGCCGGTCGTGCGGGGCCGGGCGAACGCGAGGTACTCGTCGTCGATGTGCTGCCGGGTCACGCCGTCGTCGCGCAGCGTGAGCAGGTCGCCGGCGTGCCCGTCGACCCAGCGCAATCCGCCCCATCCCGGCCACCACACCGGAGTCTCGGCGTGATGCGCGACCGGGCCGGTGACGTTCTCGGGGGTCATGCGCCCTCGCGGGGCGTCGGATGCTGGGGCTCGGCCAGCGGCATCCGGACCGGTTCGGGCGCCGGCTCGACCGCCGGGGTGACCGGCGCGGAGATCTCGCGGGCCACCTGCTGCTCGAGCACGGTGACCGCATCGTCGGAGAGCAGGATCAGTCCGTCGAGCTCTTCGCGCACCCGCTTGTAGGCGACGTTGCGCTCGGCCTGCGTGGCCGACTCGTCGACAGCGACCTTGAGCAGCTGCTGCGCTCGATCGAGGCGCTTGCGCTCCGGCTCGGTGAAGGTCGAGTCGCGCAGGCGCCGGGCATCTTTCTCGGCGATCTCGAACGCGACGGCGTAGTCGCCGACCGCCTGCAGGTACTCGGCGACCTGGTGCTCGCTGACCTTGGCTTCGGCGGATGCCGGGCGCAGAGCATCCGCCGTCTTCTTGGCCCGCAGGAAAGCGGCCGTCAGCGGCTGGCGGCCGTCGCTCATGGCGGGGAAGGCGATCAGCTTCGCGACGTCGAGCTCGTAGTCCAGCCAGCGGGCGGTGATCTCGTCGTGCTCGGCGAACAGACGCACGAGCAGGTCGTCGGGAACGACGGATGCCGTGGTGTCGACGACCGAGGGCCCGCGTCGCTTCATCTGCTGGTTGAGGGCCCGCGCCTCGATCTCGGCGGTCTTCAGCTGCGCCTTCATCTTCAGGGTCTCGAGGCGGCGCTCATGCCGGCGCTTCGCGCCCTGTTCCCAGGCCTTGGCGGCGCCACCGGCCATCCCCATGACGGGGAAGATGAGCCACCAGTAGCTGCCCGCCCATTGAAGGAACTCTTGCATGATGCGTTCAGCCTACTTCTCGGACCCTTCCCGCTCACCTGCCAACGAGTGAACGATCCGGTCGACGAGTTCCTCGGGTCCCGCATCGACTATCACGGTGATGCCCCGCTCGTCGGGCTCGAGCGGCTCGAGGGTCGCGATCTGCGACTGCAGCAGCGCGGGCGGCATGAAGTGGCCGGCGCGGGCCTCCGCCTGCAGGGCGACCCGTTCGGGTGCGGCGGCGAGGTGCACGAACAGGGTCTCCGGCGCGGTGGCCCGCAGCCGATCGCGGTAGCTGCGTCGCAGCGCGGAACATGCGACGACGGCCCCCGGCTCGGCGATGAGCGCGGCGCCGACCAGGTCGAGCCACGGCCAGCGGTCCGCGTCGACGAGCGGGATGCCCGCGCTCATCTTCGCGATGTTCTCGGGTCCGTGCAGGTCGTCGGCATCCACGAAGTCGACTCCCAGCCGAGCCGCCAGCTGCACGCCGATGGTCGTCTTGCCGACGCCGGAGACGCCCATCACGACGATCGGGGTCTCGGCCGTGCTCAGTGGTCGTGCGTCGGTCACCAGTCGTGCACCGTTCCGTCGAGAAGCCTGTTGTAGGGGAGGTATGCCTGCTCGTAAGGGTACTTGCCCGCCTCGTCGACGTTGAGTTCGACGCCGAGGCCCGGGTTGTCGCCGGGGTGCAGGTAGCCGTCGGTCCAGGTGAAGGACTGCTCGAAGACCTGATCGGTGCGTGCGCCGTGCTGCATGTACTCCTGGATGCCGAAGTTGTGGATCGCGAGTCCGAGGTGCATCGCGGCGGCCATGCCGACGGGCGAGATGTCGGTCGGGCCGTGCATGCCGGATTTGATCTGGTACATCGCGGCGTAGTCGAGGGTCTTCCTCAGCGCGGTGATGCCGCCCATGTGGGTGACGGCGCCGCGGACGTAGTCGATGAGCTGGTCGCGGATGATGTCCTTGAAGTCCCAGACCGTGTTGAAGATCTCGCCGATCGCCAACGGCGTCGTGGTGTGCTGGCGCACGAGGCGCAGCGCCTCCTGGTTCTCGGCGGGCGTGCAGTCCTCGAGCCAGAACAGGTCGTACGGCTCGAGATCCTTGCCGAGGCGCGCGGCCTGGATAGGCGTCATCCGGTGGTGGCCGTCGTGCAGGAGCGGGATGCCGGGACCGAACTCGTTGCGCACGGCCTCGAGCACGCCGGGCAGGTGGGTGAGGTAGGCGCGGGTGTCCCAGTCCTCCTCGACCGGCTTCGCGCCACGGCGGGCCGGTTCGTGGTCGTACCGCACGCTCGCGTCGCCGACGTCGGCGCCCTGGGCGGCGATGCCGTAGATCGCCTTGAGGGTGGGCACGCCGGTCTGCACGCGGATCGCCTTGTATCCCTGCGCCTGGTGCGCGCGGATCGAGTCGAACAGCTCCGGCAGCTCCTTGCCGGACGCGTGGCCGTAGGCCATCAGCCCGTTCCGGCTCGCCCCGCCGAGCAGCTGGTAGACGGGGAGCCCGGCGACCTTGCCCTTGATGTCCCACAGCGCCATGTCGACGGCGGCGATCGCGGCCATCGTCACGGGTCCGCGCCGCCAGTAGGCGCTGCGGTAGAGGAACTGCCAGGTGTCCTCGATGCGCGACTCGTCGGCGCCGATCAGCAGCGGCACGACGTGCTCGGAGAGGTAGGCGACGACCGCGAGCTCGCGACCGTTGAGGGTCGCGTCGCCCAGCCCGGTCACCCCGTCGGCGGTCGTGATCTTCAGTGTCACGAAGTTGCGATCGGGGCTGGTGACGATCACCTCGGCCTTGTCGATGGTCATCGGAAGCTCCTTCGGAGGCTCCTTCGGGGAGGCGGTTCCTCTCCTGTGAGACACGCTCATGCAATCACTGCCATACAAGTTGTGTCAAGCTATCGTGACCGTATGCCCGCCGCCGACCGTCCTTCCGCGCGGTCGCTCGCGTACGGGCGCATCCGCGATGACATCATCGTCGGGCGCTCCGCTCCCGGGGTGCTGCTGTCCGAGAACGAGCTCGCCGCGGCTCTCGGCCTCAGCAGGCAGCCGGTGCGCGAGGCGCTGCTCCTCATCGCGCAGGAGGGTCTCGTCGAGGTGCGGCCGCAGAGCGGCACGTACGTCACGCGCATCGATCCCGACCGGGTGCGCGAGGCGCAGTTCATCCGCGAGGCCATCGAGCTGGCCTCGCTGGCGGCCTGCGCGCAGCCGTCGGCGGAGGAGGAGCGGATGCTGCGCGCCCTCCTCGCGCGGCAGCGCACGGCATCCGATCGCGATGCGTTCTACCCGCTCGACGAGGAGTTCCATCGCGCGCTCCTCGGTCTCGCCGGGCATGGGAACGCGTGGGCGGCGGTGAGCGCGGCGAAGGGGCACCTCGACCGTGCCCGGTACGTGGGCATGAGCGCGACCCGCGACGTGCAGGACTACGTCGACGATCACGAGCGCGTCGTCGATGCGCTCGTCGCAGGCGACGCGGATGCCGCCATCGCCGCGCTCCGCGCTCACCTCCGGTTCGTCTTCGACGATCTCGAGGCCGTGCAGGCGCAGCATCCGGAGCTCTTCGCCGGCGCACTGCCTGCGCGCACGGGTCGCGCCCCGCGGCGCTGACGCCGGCCAGGGCTTGGTAGCGTCGGAGGATGATCCCCGCCTTCGTGCTGAAGATCGTGCTCTTCGCGTTGGCGCTGGTCTTCGTCGTGGTGCTCGTGCGCTCGTTCTTCATGCGCTCGACGCGCGCGAAGGCCCCGGATCCCCGCATCCGCCTGCCCCGGTTCGTCGCCATCGTCGCCGGGGTGCTGCTCGCTCTCGCCGCCCTGTCGTCGCTGCTGGGCTTCGGCAGCGGTGACATGCGCGACCCGGTGCCGTTCCGCATCGCATCGGTTGTGTTGCTCGTCGTCGGTCTGCTGGTGCTGCTGGCGTATCGCAACCGGTATGTGCTGCCGGGCGGGGACGGGGTCACCTTCCGGACGGTGTTCGGTGTGGAGCGCCGCATCCGCTACCGCGACATCGTCTCGCACCGGATGCGCGGTGCGGCGGCGCGGCGGATGCTGATCGTGCGCGCGTCGGACGGAACCACGCTGCGGGTCAGGGCGTCGGCGCCGGGTGCGGCGCCGCTCGTCGCGGCCGTCGCGGCACTCTGAGACCGGAATCGACAGCCGGAGGGCTATCTCCACCGACTGGTCATTGCTATAGTCAACGTGATTGACTTGCTGACTGGACTTCGAGAGTGGGACGACGATGACCTCACCCCGCACGATGGTGGTGGACTGCGACGGCATCGGGATCTCCGCTGACGTGCGCGGCTCCGGCTCCCCGGTGCTGCTGCTCCACGGCTATCCCGAGACGAAGGCGATGTGGCACGACGTGGCTGAGGCGCTCGCCGCCGACCACACGGTCGTCGCCGCCGACCTGCGCGGCTACGGCGACTCCGCCAAACCGCGAGGCGATCACTACGACAAGCGCGCGATGGCCCGGGATCAGGTGACGCTCATGCGCGAACTCGGCTTCTCGCGCTTCGCCGTCGTCGGACACGACCGAGGAGGGCGCGTCGCGCATCGGATGGCCCTCGATCATGCGGATGCCGTGGCAACCGTGGCCGTGCTCGACATCGTGCCGACGCTGCACATGTTCGAGAACGTCGACCGCGAGATGGCCACCGCGTACTTCCACTGGTTCTTCCTCGCCCGGAGCGGGGGGCTTCCCGAGGCGCTCATCGATGCCGACAGGGAGACCTGGCTGCGGAGTCGCTTCACCGGGCGACGTCACGACAGCGATCGGCTTCCCGACGCCTGGCCGGAGTACCTGCGGTGCTTCGACAGCGACTCGGTGTTCGCGTCCTGCGCGGACTATCGCGCCGCGGCATCCGTCGATCTCGATCACGACCGCGCCGATCGTGGCGCCGGCCGCACGGTCGACTGCCCGGTGCTCGCCCTGTGGGGAGCGCACAGCTACGTCGGCCGCAACTTCGACATGCTCGCGACCTGGGCGCCGTATGCGCCTGGCGTCACGGGAGCCGCGATCGAGGCCGACCACTACCTGGCAGAGGAAGCGCCGGCTGCGACGGCCGCCGCACTGCGCGACTTCCTCTCGACCGTCGAGGTCGCGGCATGAACGCGCGGAGCCGCGAGATCGAGCGCCTGGCTGAACTCGTCTCGGTCGAGACGCCCACCGGGGATGCCGATGGACTCGCGGCTGCGCAGCGCCTGGTGTGCTCGTGGCTCGATCCCGTGATCGGCGAGGCGGGGATGATCGAGACCGTCGACGGCATCGACCACCTGCGCTGGTCGGGCGGGGGTGCTCCGTCGGTGCTGCTGCTCGGGCACCTGGACACCGTCTTCCCGAAGGGGACGACCGTCGACCGACCGTTCCACGTCGACGGCGACCGCGCCACCGGCCCCGGGGTCTTCGACATGAAGGCGGGCATCGTGATCATGGCGGCCGCACTCGAGCGGATCGCTCGGCCCGGCTCGGTCGCGGTGCTGCTGTCGAGCGACGAAGAAGTGGGCTCGCTCACCTCGCGCGCACTGATCGAGCGGGAGGCGGCGCGAGCCGGCACCGTGCTGGTGCTCGAACCGAGCCTCGACGGTGCGCTCAAGATCGCGCGACGCGGCGGCAGCATCTACCGCATCGGCTTCGCCGGACGCGCGGCGCATGCCGGCCTCGAACCGTGGAAGGGACGCAGCGCGCTCGCCGAGCTCGCACACCACGTGCTCGCGCTGCCCCGTCTGGCTGATGATGCCGCGGGGACCACGGTGAGCCCGACGGTCGCGCAGGCGGGGACCGTGACCAACGTCATCCCGGAACACGCCGACCTCCGAATCGATGTGCGGGCGTGGTCGCTGGGTGAGCTGGAACGAGTGGATGCCGCGATGCAGCAGCTCGGCGCGCACACCGACGACGTGACCGTGTCGGTCTCGGGAGGCATCAACCGCCCGCCGATGGAGGAGAGCGTGTCGGCGGAGCTGCTCGCCTGTGCCCGTCGGGTCGCCGCGCGTCTCGGGCATCCAGAGGTGGAAGCGGTCTCCGCCGGCGGAGCATCCGACGGCAACTTCACCGCCGCGGTCGGCGCGCGAACCCTCGACGGACTCGGGCCGCGCGGCGCCGGCGCGCACGCCGATCACGAGTGGGTGTCGATCGACTCGATGATGGAGCGGATCGAGCTCGTCGCCGGAATGCTCGACGAGCTCACGGGCGCGACCGCGCAGCATCCGGAGGCGCAGCATCCGGAGGTTCGGAAGCCGTAGGCGAAGCATCCGGAGGGGTTCCCGCTCTCGGGCGGATGCCCCGGAGCGGATGCTCCGCCCAGGCGGAGTTCTCCTCCCGAGCCCTCAGCGCTTCGGAGGAGATCTGCACTACGGAGGACCGATCCGGCTGGGATCATCCTCCGAAGTGCAGATCCCCTCCGCAGTGCGGGCGAGCAGAGGCGGCTCAGGCGCCGGGCGCGTGGCGCTCGATGCTCTCCAGGAGCAGATCGAGCGCAGTCTCCCAGGCGCGGGGATCGCGGATGCCGGGGAGGCTGTCGCCCGTCCACGCGATGTTCGGGAACTCGGCTACGTCGAGCCGCCGGTAGTCCATCTGCCACGTGAGCTCGTCGGCGTCCTGCACGTCGGCCGGCAGTGCCGTGAGCGCAGCCTGGATGCTGGATGCCGAGCGGATCAGCTGCCCGAGAGCTCGGGCGTACAGCGCCGCCTGCTCCGGCTCGTAGCCGCCGCGTCGCAGCGCGCCGATCGAGAACTCCATCGACGTGAAGTCGGTGGGCCGGCGCAGGGCCATCTGCAGCGCGAACTCGGGGTAGCGCATGTAGTGGTCGTGGATGAGGTGCGCCTGAGTGCGCAGGTCGGCGAGCCAGTCGTCCGTCGCGACCATGCCGCCGCTGTAGGAGCGGGCGCGAAGAGTGTCGATGAGGGCGAGGAGCAGCTCGTCCTTGTCGCGGAAGTGCCGATAGATCGAGGTCGGGTGCGCGCCGAGCTCTTCGCCGATCGCCTGGAAGGTGAGGCGGTCGAGACCCTCGCGCTCGACGACACGGTCGGCGGCGGCCACGATGATCTCGCGGCTGAGCGAGTCGCGGGCGCGTCGGGGGCGGGCGGCGGTGCCGTTCGTGCGGGTCGGCGCCTTCGCCGTGCCCGCGGCCTTCCGAGTCGCCATCGAGTCACTCCTTCGCTCTCGTCACCGGGAATCGGTCACGCAGAGATCACGGTACCTCACCGTCGTCACGCTGTCTGTCAGCGTCATCGACAACGAACGGATCCCTGGTCCGAGAGCTTAGCCAATGCTATAGTCAACGCCATTGGCGATCGCGAGGAGAGGGCAAGGATGCTGCACACCCCGGAGGAATCCACGTCGGACCCGCTCTCGGAGCGCTTCGCGACGCCGCACCTGCTCACCGTGCGCCCCGCCGCCGGCCCGGCCGACCTCGCGCTGGTGATCGAGAATCACCCCGACGGCGCGCGCGGCCGCGTCTGGGCGGCGCCTGCCGAACCAGCGGCGCCCCTGCCGTTCGCCGTGAGCACCGGCGCCATCATCACGAACGACGGACGCTGGATCGTCGACATCGATGACGGCGGCGGATCCGAGGTCGGCGCAGTCGTCGCGACCTCCCTCGACGGATCGGAACGGGTCGAGCTCACGCCCGGCCGCGAACCCTACGTGCTGCGCGGATTGGAGTCGTCGACCGACGGCTCCACGATCGTCGCCACGGTCGTCGACGAAGAGGGATTCCACGTGCTGATGATCCCCGCAGCGCCCTGGGGCGAGCCGCGGATCGTCTACTCGAACCCCGTGGAGGCCTGGTTCGGGCTGCCCTCGCACGACGGGTCGCTCGTCTCGATCGACACGACCGACCACAATCCCGGCATCCGTCGTCCGCGGATCACCGTGGTGGATGGTGTAACCGGAGCGCACGTCGCGACGCTCGACGATCTGCCGGACGGGCCGATCCGTGCCGTGCGCTTCTCCTCCACGCCCGGCGACGAACGACTGCTGGTGAACACCGAACGCAGCGGGTTCTCCCGCCCTGCCATCTGGCATCCGCGCACCGGAGAGCGCCGCGACTTCGACCTGCCTGCGCTCACCGGCGAGGTGCTCGCGCTCGACTGGCACGCGCCGAGCGGGCGTGTGCTCGCCCTGCACATCGACCGCGACGGCATCCAGCATCTGCTCGAACTGCACGAGGCCGACGGCACGGCGCGCACTGTGCTCGAGGGCGGCAGCTTCGCCGAGCCGGATGTCGCGAACCTGCACCCGTACTACTGGACGTCGTACTTCGCACCCGACGGCGCCGTGCGCGCGCTGCGCTCGAGCTGGGCCGTGCCGCTGCACGTCACCGAGATGGCTCTCGACGGTGTCGAGAAGACCCTCATCGCGCCCGCGGCCGTGCCGCCGGGGCATCCGCTCTCCTCCACGCTGGTGACCAGCGCCGACGGCACGAAGATCCAGCTCTGGTCGGGGCGCCCCTCGGGGCGCGAGCCGCTCGGAACGATCCTCGCGATCCACGGCGGACCCAACCTCGTCGTGGTCGACCGCTACGACTCGTCGGCCCAGGCCTGGCTCGACGCCGGCTTCGCCTACGCCGCGCTGAACTACCGCGGATCGGTGACGTTCGGGCGGGCCTTCCGCGAGGGCTTCTGGAACGTCGGCGGGGACCGTGAGATCGAAGACGTGCAGGCGGCGATCGCCTGGTTGCGCGCGCAGGGCCTCGCCGACCCGGCATCCACGTTCGTCACGGGGGAGTCGTACGGCGGGCATATGACCCTCCTCAGCGTGGGTCGCCTGCCCGACCTGTTCGCCGGCGGACTCGCGCAGGTCGCGGTCGCCGACTGGTCGGTCACGATCGAGGCGATGAACCCCGCCGTGCGCACGGTCTGGAGCTCGTGGGTGCCGCCCGAGCTCGTCGAGCGGTTCTCTGCCATCTCGTACCTCGACGACGTCACGGCATCCGTCTGGATCAATCAGGGCTCGATCGACACCCGCACGCCCGTCGTCGGCGTGCAGGGCTATGTCGACCGGCTCGCCGCTCGCGGCGGCGACGTCGTGCTCGACATCTTCGAGGGCGGACACGAGCCGACGGGCCTCGAGGGTGCCGTCCACACCCAGCGCCGGATGCAGGAACTCGCGCTGCGCACACTGGCCGGAGAGCCCTGGAACACGGACGATCTCACCGATAGTCACGAACATTGACTAAAGTGCTTGCTATCTATCGCGGTCAGTTCTAGAGTCGGACCACCACCCGCACCACAGCACCCTCTGCACTGTTCCCTCGTCGCACGCTCACTGGAGATCCGTCCATGTCGAAATCATTGCTCCGCACCGCTGTCCCCTCTTCCCGTCGCCGCCTGATCGCGGCCCTCAGCACCGTCGCGCTGATCGGCTCCCTCGCCGCCTGCACGTCGGCTCCCGCACCGGCCGAGACGAACGAGGAGGTCGCCGTCGTCGACGGCGGCGAACTCGTGATCGGCGCCGAGCAGGAACCCGACTGCGCCGACTGGATCGCCACCTGCGGAGGATCGATCTGGGGCACCTACGTCATGCAGATCCCGACCATGCCGGCCGTGTTCGAGACGCGTCTGGTCGACGAGGAGTGGGTTCCGCAGCCCTCCGACCTCGTCACGGGCGAGCCGACCACCGAGGTCGCCGACGACGGCACGCAGACGATCACCTACGAGATCAACCCGGATGCCGTCTGGTCCGACGGCGAGCCCATCACCTCGGCCGACTTCGCCTACACCGCCCTGCAGATCCGCGACGGCGACGACATCTTCGACAAGACCGGCTACGACCGGATCGCCGATGTCGACGCGAGCGACCCGAAGAAGGCCGTGGTCACGCTCGACTCCGCCTACGCCGGATGGCGCACGCTGTTCAGCGTCTACGGGATCATGCCCGCCCACATCCTCGAGGGGCAGGACCGCGGCGCGATGATGGCCGACGGCTACGACTTCAGCGGCGGCCCGTGGAAGATCGAGAAGTGGACCCGCGGCACGTCGGTCACGCTCGTGCCGAACGAGAACTACTGGGGCGAGAAGCCGCACCTCGACAAGGTGACCTTCCTGTTCCTGCCCGACACGACGGCCGCGTTCCAGGCGCTCAAGAGCGGCCAGGTCAGTGTGCTCGCCCCGACCCCGCAGCTCGACGCGCTCACCCAGATCGAGGCCGGGCTGCCCGGCATCAAGTCGCAGGTCGACGCCCGCAGCGGCAACCTGGAGGCCATCTGGTTGAACAACGCCGCAGCCCCCTTCGACTCGGTCGCCGTACGCCAGGCACTCGCCTATTCGATCGACCGCGACGCCATCGTCAAGCGCCTCTTCGGCGGACTCGGCATCGACAAGGCGCAGCAGAGCTTCAACTCGCCGATGGTCGCACCGTTCGCGTCGGACGACTTCTCGAAGTACACGCTCGATCTCGACAAGGTCGACGAGCTCATGGAGGGCGATGGCTGGGAGAAGAACTCCGACGGCGTCTGGGCGAAGGGCGGCGAGACCGCGACCTTCTCGATCAAGACGCTCGCCGGCAACAAGCGCCGCGACCTCACGGTGCAGGTGCTGCAGTCGCAGCTGGCGGATGCCGGATTCGAGATGACCATCGACCAGGTCACCCCGGCCGACCTGTTCGGCACGATCGCGCCGGAGGGCGAATTCCAGGCCGGCATCTGGGCGCTCGTCGACACGTTCCCGGACCCCACGCTCAGCGCGACGTTCTCGTCGGTCAACATCCCGAGCGAGGCGAACGGGTACTCCGGCATCAACTTCTACCGGGCGGACATCCCCGGCCTCGACGACCTGCTCACCCAGGTCGACAGCGAGATCGACACGGATGCCCGCATCGCGGCATCCCACGAAGGCGACGCGCTGATCGCCGAGAACGTCCCCTCCCTCCCGCTCGACGCCGTGCCGAACGTGCTGCTGTGGAGCGAGAAGGTCGGCGGCCCGCTGCAGATCAACCCGATCGAGGGCCCGTTCTGGAACCTCGCCGAGTGGGGCCTCGCGGGCTGACCCCGCGGCCCGGCACGCTCAGCGACGCGGACAGAATTCGGACAGGAAGGAGGCGACGACATGGTCACGTTCATCACACGACGGGTGCTGTACTCGATCCCGGTGATCCTCGTCGCCTCCTTCGTCCTGTTCTGGGCGGTGCGCGCGACGTTCGATCCGCTCGCCAAGCTCCGCCTGGCGCAGGACCCGACCGCTCTGGCCCGCGAGGTCGAGCGGCTCGGCCTCGATCGCTCCATCCCCGAGCAGTACTTCTTGTGGCTGCGGGCGATGGTCGTCGGCGACTGGGGTGTGAGCACGCGCACCGGCACCCCGGTGCTCCCGCTGATCGGCGAGGCCCTGTGGCCGACCCTGCAGCTCGCGTTCTGGGGTCTGCTCGTGGCGATCCTCATCGCCGGAGGCATCAGCGTCTACTCGGCCGTGCGGCAGTACTCGCTCGGCGACAACCTGCTGACGGGGGCCTCGTACCTCGGGATCGCGATGCCGGCCTTCTGGTTCGGCCTCATCCTGATCCAGACGTTCGCCGTGTGGCCGAAGGAGGCGTTCGGGCTCAGCGAGCCGCCGCTGTACTTCATCGGCCTGAACTCGCCGGGGCAGACCGGCGTGCTGGACTACATCCGTCACCTGATCCTGCCGGTCGCCGCGCTCATGATCGCGCTGGTCGCGTCGTGGAGCCGATTCGGCCGTGCCGCGATGCTCGATGCCCTCTCCAGCGACTACGTGCGCACAGCCCGAGCGAAGGGCGTGCCGCGGCGACAGGTCATCTGGCGGCACGCGGTGCGCAACTCCCTCGCCCCGTTCGTCACGGTCGTGGCCCTGGACGCGGCGATCCTGATCGGCGGGCTCGTGGTCACCGAGCAGATCTTCGCCATTCCCGGCATGGGGCGGCTGTTCCTGCAGTCGCTCGTCGCGGGCGACGTGTTCGTGCTGCTGCCCTGGATGATCGTGGTCGCCGTGGCCGTGGTGCTCTGCAACCTGATCGCCGACATCGCCTACGCGGTGCTCGACCCGAGAGTGAGACTGTCATGAGCAGTGCAGGCATCGCCGGGCGCGAAGAGCTGCTCGCCGACCAGGAGCCGCAGAAGGCGCCCACCCGCCAGCTGCTGAAGGGTTTCCTGCGGCATCGGCTGGGCGTCGTGAGTCTGGCGGTGCTCGTGCTTCTGCTGATCGCCTGCTTCGGTGCCGGCTGGATCGCTCCCTATCCGCAGGGGCAGCAGGACCTGCTGCTCGGACCTACGGCGCCGTCGGGTGCACACTGGCTCGGCACCGACGAACTCGGCCGCGACTACCTCAGCGAGATCCTCTTCTCGGGGCAGATCTCCCTCGCGATCGGGCTCGCGGTGGCGCTGCTCGCCACGGTCGTCGGGACCGCGCTCGGCGCGATCGCGGGCTACGTCGGCGGCTGGATCGGAGAGCTCATCATGCGCATCACCGACCTGTTCCTCATCGTTCCCGCGATCGCGCTGCTCGCGGTGATCCTGCAGGGCCTCGGCCCCTCACCGACGACGATCGTGCTGGCGCTCACCGCGCTCGGCTGGACGTACATCGCCCGCGTGGTGCGGGCACAGGTGCTGTCGCTGCGTGAGAAGGACTTCATCGACGCAGCGCGCGGCATCGGAGCATCCGGATTCCGCATCGTCGTCTCGCACCTGCTGCCGAACCTCGCCGGCGTCATCGTCGTCGCGATGAGTCTCGCCGTGGCATCCTCGATCATCGCGGAATCGACGCTGAGCTTCCTCGGGTTCGGGGTGCAGCCGCCGCAGACCAGCTGGGGCTCGATGCTCAGCCAGGCCGCCGGCTACGTCGGCACCCCGCAGGTGTATCTGCTGTACTTCCCGGGCCTGTTCATCCTCGTCACGGTGCTGTGCGTGAACTTCATCGGCGACGGCCTGCGCGACGCGCTCGACCCGCAGGGGAAGAACCTGTGAGCGCCGTGCTGCTCCAGGTCACGGACCTGTCGGTCAGCTTCCCGACGGATGCCGGACGAGCGAGAGCCATCGAGGGCGTCTCGTTCGTGCTGCACGAGGGAGAGACCGTCGGGATCGTCGGGGAGTCGGGTTCGGGCAAGTCCATGACCGCCATGGCGATCATGGGCCTGCTGCCGAAGAACGCCGTCGTCACCGGGTCGATCCGGTTCCGCGGCACGGAACTCCTCGGGATGTCGGATGCCGCGCTGCGCGAGATCCGCGGGAAGGACATCGCGGTCGTGTTCCAGGACGCGCTCACCGCCCTGAACCCGGTGATGCGCGTCGGCGACCAGCTGATCGAGGCCGTGCGCGTGCACCGACCCGAGAGCTCGGCGGCCGAGCGTCGCGCCAGGGCGGTGGAACTGCTCGACATCGTCGGCATCCCCTCGCCCGAGCTGCGCGTCGATCGCTTTCCGCACGAGTTCTCCGGAGGCATGCGTCAGCGCGTGATGATCGCGATGAGCATCGCCAACGAACCCGACCTGCTGATCGCCGACGAGCCCACCACGGCGCTCGACGTGACCGTGCAGGCGCAGGTGCTCGAGGTGCTCCGCGAGGTGCAGCGCCGCACGGGGTCGACCGTGCTGCTCATCACGCACGACCTCGGCGTCGTCGCGGGGACCGCCGATCGCGTCATGGTCATGTACGCGGGCGGCCTGGTCGAGACCGCCGACGTCGACCCGCTCTTCTACGAGACGGCGCACCCGTACACGGCGGGGCTCCTGGCCTCGCTGCCCCGCATCGACCGGCGCGCGTCGCGCGAGGACCGGCTGTACCAGATCGCCGGTCAGCCTCCCGTGGCGACGGCATGGCCCGACGGATGCCGCTTCGCCCCGCGCTGCGCGCATGCGGTGGCCGGGCTCTGCGATGTGGTCGTGCCGCCGGCGGTGCCGGTGGTGGCGGTGGCTTCGGGTGTCGAGGCGGATGCCGCTGGTGCGGCTCCCGGCATCCACACCGCCGCGTGCGTGCGGGTCGGCGAATGGCAGAAGGAGGCGGTCCTGTGACCCAGCCCGTGGTGGACCGGCCGACGAGCACCGGACTGACCGTGACCAACCTCGTGAAGGAGTACAAGGTCGGCGGCGGCCTGTTCGGCCGCACGCGCGACATCGTGCAGGCGGTGTCGGACGTGAGCCTCTCGATCGAGGGCGGGCAGACATTCGGCTTGGTGGGCGAGAGCGGCTGCGGCAAGTCGTCGCTCGGGCGCAGCGTCGCCCGGCTGCAATCGAGCGACGGCGGCTCGATACGACTGGGAGACCAGGACATCACGGGCGTCGAGGGCTCGCGACTGCGGGCGCTGCGTCGGCGGGTGCAGTTCGTCTTCCAGGATCCGTACGCCTCGCTGAACCCGCGGAAGTCGGTGCGCGCGACGCTGACCGAGCCGCTCGTGATCCACGGACTGCACCGCGGTCAGCATGAGCGAAGGGTCGAGGAGCTGCTCGCCCAGGTCGGGCTGAACCCCGCGCACGCCGACCGCTTCCCGCACGAGTTCTCGGGTGGACAGCGACAGCGCCTCGGCATCGCCCGCGCGCTCGCCGTGGAGCCCGAGGTCATCGTGCTCGACGAGCCGGTCAGCGCCCTCGATGTCAGCGTGCAGGCCGGGGTGCTGAATCTGCTCGACGACCTGCAGCGCGACCTCGGCCTCACGTACCTCTTCATCGCGCACGACCTGTCCGTGGTGCGGCATCTCAGCGACCGCGTCGGGGTCATGTACCTCGGAAAGCTGGTCGAGGAGGGGCCGGTCGACGACCTGTACGAGCGGCCGCGGCATCCGTACACGCAGGCGCTGCTGTCGGCGATCCCGGTCCCCGACCCACGCGCCGAGCGCGCGCGTGAACGGATCGTGCTCACCGGCGACGTGCCGAGTCCGGTGTCGCCGCCGAGCGGATGCCGCTTCCGCACGCGCTGCTGGAAGGCGACCGAGGTGTGCGCCGAGGAGGTTCCGGAGCTGGTCGATCACGGCGGCACTCACCGTGTCGCCTGTCACCACCCCGCCGAGCTCGACGTGCTCTGACCCCTTGTGCTTTCGAATCGCGCAACTGGTCGGTCCTGGCGGCCACGATCGACCAGTTGCGCGATTCGAAAGCAAGCCATCTCCGCCGAACCGGAAGGAACCCCATGACCACCACCCACCGCATCGCCGTGATCGCCGGCGACGGCATCGGCACCGAGGTCATGCCCGAGGGGCTGCGGGTGATGCGAGCCGCGGCATCCCGGTTCGACATCTCGCTCGAGTTCGAGGAGTTCGACTTCGCCAGCGCCGCGTACTGGCAGGAGCACGGGCGGATGCTGCCGGACGACTGGTTCGAGACGCTCCGCGGTTTCGACGCCATCTACTTCGGCGCGGTCGGCTGGCCCGATGTCGTGCCCGACCACGTGAGCCTGTGGGGGAGCCTCATCCAGTTCCGCCGCGCGTTCGATCAGTACGTGAACCTGCGGCCGGTGCGACTGATGCCCGGGGTCGTCTCGCCCCTCGCCGGGCGCGAACCCGGCGACATCGACTTCTACGTCGTGCGCGAGAACACCGAGGGCGAGTACTCGTCGATCGGCGGGCGGATGTTCGAGGGCACCGACCGCGAGTTCGTGCTGCAGGAGACCGTGATGACCCGCACCGGCGTCGACCGGGTGCTGCGGTACGCGTACGACCTGGCGCAGCGGCGTGAGGCGAAGCACCTCACCTCGGCGACCAAGAGCAACGGCATCTCGATCTCGATGCCCTACTGGGACGAGCGGGTCGCCGCGGTCGGCGCCGACTACCCGGACGTGCGGCGGGACCAGTTCCACATCGACATCCTCACCGCGAACTTCGTGTTGCACCCCGACTGGTTCGACGTGGTCGTGGCGAGCAACCTGTTCGGCGACATCCTGTCGGACCTCGGACCGGCCTGCACGGGCACGATCGGCATCGCCCCGAGCGCCAACATCAATCCCGAGGGCCTGTTCCCGAGCCTGTTCGAGCCGGTGCACGGCTCGGCTCCCGACATCGCCGGGCGCGGCATCGCGAACCCCATCGGCCAGATCTGGTGCGGAGCGATGATGCTCGAACACCTCGGCCACGCGGATGCCGCCGCCGCCGTGCTCGCCGCGATCGAGGACGTTCTCGCCAGGGGAGCGGATGCTGCGCCCTTCACCCCCGACCTCGGCGGCATGGCGACAACGGTCGAGCTCGGGGCCGCGATCGCGGAGGCCGTGGCGGGATAACGCGCGCGTCGGGCATGACGCAGGGCTGAGGTGTCAGGAAGTGCCGCACGCACGCCTCCGAGACAGCGCTTTGTGACACCTCGCTAGCAGGATGGGACACCGGGAGCTCGGTCGAACCCGCCCCGCGGCATCCGTCATCCGCCGTTCACGCAGCGTTCCATTCGGAGTACGGCGGTCTCGTAATTGCCTGTCACCTTCGGGAGTTGGAATACCAGTGTTCTCGGAATTCGGGAACGTCTCCTCCCGAAAGGTCATCATGCGCCGCTTCACCCTGCCCGTCGTCGGCCTCTTGGGCGTCGCCGCCCTCGCACTCACCGGCTGCCAGAGCCCCAGCGCCGAGGCGGCCCCGGCCGACCCCGACGCCCCCATCACGATCGCGACGCTGCCCGTCGGCGACGACCCCACCGCCGAGAACCCGATCGAGGTGTTCGCCGAGCTGCTCGAAGAGGCCACCGGCCGCACGGTCGAGATCACCGATGTGCCCGACTACCTCAGCGTCGTCGAGGCCATCCGCGCCGACCACGTCGACATCGGCATCATGAGCGGCTTCCCCTCGGCGCTCGCCGTGAACACCGGGGAGGTCGATGCACTGGTCGCCTTCGAGGGCGACGGCAAGCCGGTGTCGACCTGTGTCGTGCTCGAAGACTCGCCGATCCAGACGGTGGAGGACTTCGAGGGCAGGACGGTCGCCTTCGCCGACCAGGCATCGAGCTCGGGCTACTTCATGCCGGTCTACATGCTGCATGAGGCCGGCCTCGAGCAGGGCACCGACTACGAGGCGATCTTCGCCGGCGGACACGAGGGCAGCTTCGCAGCCCTCGAGCAGGGTCAGGTGGATGCCGCGTGCACCGCCTTCATGCTCACCGAGCTCGGTGCCCCGATGTTTCCCTTCGCCGACGGAGAGTGGCGCGCGGTCGGCGAGAGCCCGGCGATGAGCATCCAGGGTGCGGTGCTCGGACGTCAATCGCTGGATGCCGAGACGCGCAAGGTCATCCAGGAGGGCATCGCCGCGGTCTTCTCGCCGGAGAACGCCGAGAAGCTTGGGGCGTACGGAGCTTTCGCGGCGGCCCCGCAGACGGTCGACCCGAAGAGCGCGGACTTCGAGTCCTTCGCCGAGATCGCGGCCGTCGCGGGCGTCGAGCTCAAGGACCTCAAGTGACAGCGGCTGGCGTCGTGCGCCCTGCGACAAGCTCAGGGACCCAGGGCGGAGGCACGACGAGCGCGGTCGCTGGCGTTTCGTCTCGCGGAGACCTGCACAGAGCGAGCGTCAGCGAGTCGAAGCGTCGCTCAACGACCGGAAACCTCCCGGTCGTTGAGCGAGGACCCTTCGACTCGCATTCGCTCGCTCAGGACGGGTCTCCGCGACGAGACGAAACGCGCACGCCCACGGCCGAGCTCCGCCAGGCGCTGCCGCTCGTGACCGTGCGCGGCCTCGAGGTCGCGTACGACGGTCAGAACGTGCTCGACGGCGTCGACCTCGACCTCTTCGCGGGCGAGATGGTGGCGCTGCTCGGGGCGTCGGGGTCGGGCAAGTCCACGCTGATGCGCAGTCTCACCGGGTTCGCTCCGATCTCGGCCGGCTCCGTGCGGGTCGCCGGGCACGACGTGACGAACCTCGGCCGCGGCGAGCTGCGCACGCTGCGGTCGGAGGTGGGTCAGGTGTTCCAGCAGTTCAACCTGATCCCGCGGCTGAGCGTCCTGACGAACGTGCTCACGGGCGCGCTGCACGGCGCCGGGCCGATCAACCTCGCGGGCGGCTTCTCCGGTGCGCATCGCCGCCGCGCGCTCGAACTGCTCGATCGCGTCGGCATCGCGCATAAGGCATCCGCTCCCGCGCGGTCCCTCTCGGGCGGGCAGCAACAGCGAGTCGCCATCGCCCGGGCGCTCATGCAGCAGCCGAAGGTGATCCTCGCCGACGAGCCGGTCGCCTCGCTCGACCCGAAGCTCGCGGATTCCGTGCTCGACCTGCTGCGTCGGATCGCCACGGAAGACGGCATCCCGGTGCTCGTCAGCCTGCACGTGCTTCCGTTGGCGCTCGCGCACAGCGACCGCATCGTGGGGCTGCGGCACGGCGAGATGCTCGTGTCGGGCGTGACCTCCCAGCTGGATGCCGCGGCACTGGCACCCCTCTACGACGACGAGGAGCACGACGATGACGCTCACTGAGCCCCGCGCGGACCGCGCGGCCCGCCCCGCGCTCGCCCCCGCCGAACGCGCCCGGCTCGAAAGCGCGTTCCGGGTGCCGCGAGCCCGCTTCCTGATCGGGCTGCCGATCGCGTTCCTCGTGCTGCTCTGGTCGTTCAACGGCGCCGAGTTCAACTTCGTGAAGCTCGGCGACGGTGCGGTCAACATGGGCGAGTTCCTCTCGCGCCTCTTCCCGCCGGACTTCTCGAAGATCGGCACGATCCTCGCGCTGCTGGTCGAGACCTTTCAGATGGCGGTCGTCGGCACGGTGCTGGGAGCGGTGCTGTCCCTCATCGTCGCGTTCGGAGCGACTTCCGGCCTCGCGCCGAAGTGGCTCTACTACCCGACGCGCTGGGTGATGAACATCATCCGCTCGGTGCCCGACCTCGTGTTCGCGCTCATGTTCGTGTCGGCCGTCGGACTCGGTCCGTTCGCCGGCATCCTCGCCATGACTATCGGCTCGATCGGGTCGATCGGCAAGATCTTCGCCGAGGCCATGGAGCAGGTCGACCGTGGGCCCGTCGTCGCGATGGAGGCAGTCGGCGCGTCGAAGCGGCAGGTGATCCAGTACGGCATCCTGCCGCAGGCCGCCCCGCTGCTCACCTCGTACACGCTGCTGTTGTTCGAGGGGAACGTGCGCGGCGCGACCATCCTCGGCCTCGTCGGCGCGGGCGGCATCGGCCTCGAGCTGACGACCGCGATGCGCATGTACGACTACGGGCACCTCAGCGCCATCATCATCTGCATCATCGTGCTCGTCACGGCGATCGACCAGGGCAGTGCCCTCATCCGAAGGAGAATCACATGACCATCATCGACACCGATCTCGTCCTCAGCGCGCCGGTCAACCTGCGCGACCTCGGCGGCATCGCGATCGACGGCGGGGTGCTCCGGACGGGGCTCGCGATCCGCACCGACGACCTCGCGTACGTGACCGAGGAGGTCGCCGAGCAGCTCGTCGCCGAGGGTCTCACCGCGGTCATCGACCTGCGGTCTCCGGTCGAGGTATCGCTCACCGGGCGCGGACCTCTCGCGACGCATCCGATCGCGTACCATCACCTGCCGCTGATCGCGAATGTCGCGGAGTCGATGGATCGCGACGCCCCCGCGCTCAGCCACGAGGGCATGGGACTCATGTACCTGCGCATGGTGGAGGGCGCGGCGCCGCAGCTGGTCACCGCGCTCAACGTCATCGCGCACACTCCCGGAGCCGCCGCGTTCCACTGCGCAGCCGGCCGCGACCGCACCGGTGTGCTGGCGGCCATGCTGCTGCTCGCGCTCGGCGCAGCCGACGAAGACATCGTCTCCGACTACGCGTTGACCGGCGCCAACATGGTCGCCATCATGCAGCGGACGGCCCCGGTCATGGGAGCGATGTGGAAGGCGCTCGGCTTCGACACCGACGCGCTCGCGGCCACGTCGTCGCTGCTGGAGGGGTCGATGGACGTGTCGATGCGCAACCTGCTCGGCACCCTGCGCGCGCAGTACGGCGATCCCCTCACGCCGCTGCGTGCCGCCGGACTGTCGGATGCCACGATCGCGCGGCTGCGCGAGCGGGCGCTGGCCGCATGAGCCTCGTCACGATGGCGGGGGCACCGGGGTCGTCGGCGGGTCCGGCGGCGTCCGGTCCGGTGGCGGTGGATGCCGGGGCGGCGGCGGATGCCGGGGCGGCGGCTGCCCGCCGACGGCCCGGCCGTCCGAGAGATGAGGACATCGACGGGCAGATCGTCGCGGCGACCCTGGCGATCATCGACGCCGGCGAAGAGGTGACGGTGTCGCGTGTGGTCGCACGGAGCGGTGTCAGCCGCGCGGCGCTGTACCGGCGCTGGCCGTCCCTCACGACGCTGATCGCCACGGCGCTCGACGTCGGTCGCGAGGTGCCGCCCGAGTACCCCGCGGATGCCGATCTGCACGAGATCCTGCTCACCGGGCTCGGCCTCGGTGCCGACGCGGTCGCGCCTTCGGCGCCCGGGTACTCCGAGGAGCGGTTCCGCCAGCGCATCCGTCTCGTGATGTCGGACGGGGCGCTGCAGAAGGCGTATTGGGAATCACACGTCTCGCGGCGTCGCGTACCGATGGAGAATGCGCTGCTCGCGGGCATCGCGCGCGGAGAGCTGCGCGACGACCTCGACGTCGAGGCGTGCTTCGACGCGATCGCGGGCGCGGCGTACTACCAGCTGGTCGTGCGGGGCGATCGCATCAGCGACCCCGCCGTGGTCGCGAGGCTGCGGGCCGCGATCGAGGTCATCTGGCGCGGGATGGTGGCGTAGGAGACCTGCCCCGTAGGCCGACACGGCCGGGAGGTGGCGCAAGTGGTCGGCTGTCGCTCGAGGAACCGACCATACGTGCCACCTCGTCGGCTCGCGGCGTCACCGCTACGGCCGCGAGCGTCTCACTCAAGCAATGGGTGGCGCAGATGGTCGCTTTCCCGCGTCCCGTGCGACCAGATGTGACACCTTCCGGGATGGTCGCGTGTCCGCGCATCTTGGGCTGGCGCAAGTGGCCGTCGGCGCGGCGCGCGGTGCGGCATGACCCGACCCCGCCCGAGCTGGACGGATGCCGCGCGCGTGACCGCGACGGCTCAGGACTTCGTGAGGTCCTGCGCGAACATCACGAGGATGCCGCTGGGCCCGCGGAGGTACGTGAGCTTGTAGACGTCCTGATAGTTCGCGACGCCGCGGAGCGGGTGATAGCCGTGCTTCGCGGCGATCGCCAGGGACTCGTCGATGTCGTCGACCGAGAAGGCGATGCGGTGCATGCCGATCTCGTTCGGGAGCGTGGGCTCGGTCTCGATCGCCTCGGGATGGATGTACTCGAAGAGCTCGATCTGGCCGTGCCCGTCGGGGGTCTGCAGCACCGCGATCTTCGCGTGGTTGCCGTCAAGACCAACCGCCGTGTCAGCCCACTCTCCGCTGACCTCGTCGCGACCGAGCACGGTCAGACCGAGGTCGGAGAAGAACGAGATGGTCGCTTCCAGGTCGCGCACGGCGATGCCGACGTTCTCGAGTGTGATGGCCATGGAGGGATGCTACTCGTCCCCGCCGACGTCTCAGCGTCCGAGCTTCTCGGCGCAGGCGACGCAGTGCTCGGCGAAGGGCCGCACCTCCAGTCGCGCCGCCGGGATCGGGCGACCGCAGTTCGCGCAGATGCCGTAGGTGCCGGCATCCATCCGCGCGATCGCCTCGTCGACCTGCTGCAGTTCGGATGCCGCCCCTTCGGCGAGCCCGGTCAGCCGCGACCACTCCGACGACAGTGGCACGCCCTCGGGATCATGCTCGTCGTCGTCGTTCGAGCCCGCGCGGTCGTGGGTGAGCTCGGCCAGCGCCGCCGAGGTCGTCGCCACGCGCGCCGCGGCCCGGAGACGCAGCTCATCCAGGAGCACACGCAAGTGATCGCCGGTCATGCGCTCACTCTATGCAGGGGCACCGACGTCGGAGGCGAGTGGGCAGTTCTCCCCTGGCATCACCACGCGCAACCGGGCTAGGGTCGTCCAGGCGACGCTGGGGAGGGTCGCTCCATCCCACCCCCGGTCGTCGAGCGAGCAGCGCGGCAGCGAGTCACCTCATGCTGGGTGGGGTGTACCGTCTCGTCGCGCTCCCTCGGCGGCCGGGGTTCCCCGGCATGCGCAGATCTCCCGCGCCGGTCATCCGCCGTGGTCGGCCGCCATCGCGCGCTCCCCGGTGCGCGCCTGCGTGCCGGAACGATGGCCGTGCATGAATGCTCCGGCATCCGCTCCTTGCCGGCCTCGCCCTCTCCGCGTCGACATCCGGCCGACCGCGTCGTCCACGCGGTCGCGCCGTGAAGCGAGCACGAGCTCCGTGCCGTGGCCGGCCTCTTCGACGATGGCCTGACGACTCTCGCTGATGCGATCGGCGGCACCCGAGGCGAACCCGCGGATGAAGCCGCTGCGCGCACGGCGCTTGTCGCTCTCCGAGAACGGACGGTAGGCGTCGCGGTGATGCGCCCACCAGGTGCGCATTGCGACCATCGCCTGCACTTCGAGGCTGGCCGTGAGTGTTCGGGCCTGCTGCACGTCGGAGGTGTGCCCGACGAGGTACAGCACGGAGCCCGCTCCCTCGGCATGCAGCGGACGCACGGTGTCGAGAGCCAGCGCCACACGGGTGCCGAGTTCCCTCATGTCGCGCGCGTACGTGCCCGTGAAGATGATCCGCTCCTGGACGATCTCCTCGCGCTCCTGCCCGAGCCGCCCGCGGCGCTCGTCGATGCGCGCCTGTTCGATGCCGTATTTCACCATCAGGCGTTCGGCGTGCTCAGTGAGAGCCTCGGCTTCTTCCGGCGTGGTGCTCTCGGCCTTGGCCAGCAGCTTGGCGATGAGGTCCAGCTTCGCGTCACTCATGCAATCCCCCTTGTTCGTGGTGAATTCATCCTCCGCGGGGGCACTCACATTCGCGGGGCGTTCTCCGGTGGCGGGGGAGAACTTCGTCTGACGGGTCGCTGTGGACGAAAAGCCGACTCAGCCGAGCAGGATCGTCAGCACGGTCGCCCCGCCGCCGCCGAGGATCAGCGCGACGATGACCGTCCACGCGATGATGCGGATGCGGCGGTTACGCGGCTCACCGAGGTCGCCGTAGTCGTCGTCGGGCTTGCTGAGCTCGCTGTTCACGCGTTTCGTCTCGCTTCGCTCGCTCAACGACCGGCGTCTGCCGGCTCCGTGACCGTGGGACCGAAGTACGACGGCAGCGTGGCCTGCGAGCGCTCGCGCAGCTCGGCGACCGAGACCGTGAACACGTCCTGCACCTCGAGCTGCGGCTCGCTGTCCGTCACGCCGATGCGCAGCACCGGGTATCCGCGACCCTCGCAGAGGCCCTGGAACTTCACGTCGTCCTCGCGAGGAACCGTGACGATCACGCGGCCGGTCGACTCGGAGAACAGCGCCGACGCGGCATCCACACCGTCGCGCTCGAGGATCTCGTTCAGCCACACGCGCGCCCCGACGCCGAAGCGCGAAACACCCTCGGCGAGAGCCTGGCCGAGGCCGCCCTCGGAGAGGTCGTGCGCCGAGGAGATCAGCCACTCGTCGCGCGCTGCGGCGAGCAGGCCGGCGAGACGCTTCTCGGCAGCGAGGTCTACCTTGGGCGGCAGACCGCCGAGGTGCTGGTGCACGACGTCGGCCCAGGCCGAACCCGAGAGCTCGGTCGCGGTGGTGCCGAGCAGGTAGATGTTCTGACCGATGTCCTGCCAGCCCGAGGGGATGCGGCGCGAGACGTCGTCGATGATGCCGAGCACACCCACGAGCGGAGTCGGGTGGATCGGCACGTCGCCGGTCTGGTTGTAGAACGAGACGTTGCCGCCGGTGACCGGGGTGCCCAGCTCGTAGCATCCGTCCGCCAGGCCGTCGACGGTCTGCCCGAACTGCCACATGACCTCGGGGTTCTCCGGCGACCCGAAGTTCAGGCAGTCGGTGATCGCCGTGGGAACGGCGCCCGTGACGGCGACGTTGCGGTACGCCTCGGCCAGTGCGAGCTGCGCACCCGCGTACGGGTCGAGCTGGCAGTAGCGGCCGTTCGCATCGGTCGAGATGGCGAAGCCGAGGCCGGACTCCTCGTCGACGCGGATCATGCCGGCGTCGTCGGGGAAGCTGAGGGCCGTGTTGCCGAGCACGTAGTAGTCGTACTGGTTGGTGATCCAGCTCGTGTCGGCCAGGTTCGGCGAGGCGACGAGCGCGAGGAACTGGTCGCGCAGCGTCTCCGGGTCGTTGGAGCGGGGCAGGTTCTCGGCGGCATCCGCCTGCAGCGCGTCGATCCAGGTCGGGTAGGCGACCGGACGGTCGTAGACCGGGCCGTCGACCGCAACGGTGGACGGGTCGACGTCGACGATGCGCTCGCCCTGCCAGTCGATGATGAGGCGGCCGTCTCCGGTGACCTCGCCGAGCACGGAGGTCTCGACCTCCCACTTGTTCACGACGGCGAGGAACGCGTCGAGCTTCTCGGGAGCGACGATCGCCATCATGCGCTCCTGCGACTCCGACATGAGGATCTCCTCGGCCGTGAGCGAGGGATCGCGCAGCAGCACGTTGTCGAGCGAGACCTTCATGCCGCTGTTGCCGTTGGCCGCGAGCTCGCTGGTCGCGCAGGAGATGCCGGCGGCACCGAGGTCCTGGATCGCCTCGACGAGCTCGCCGCGGTACAGCTCGAGGCAGCACTCGATGAGCACCTTCTCGGCGAAGGGGTCGCCGACCTGCACCGCGGGGCGCTTGGTCGGTCCGGACTCGTCGAAGGAGTCGGATGCCAGGATGCTGGCGCCGCCGATGCCGTCGCCGCCCGTGCGGGCGCCGAAGAGCACGACCTTGTTGCCGACGCCGGTCGCGTTGGCGAGCTTGAGGTCTTCGTGGCGCAGCACGCCCACCGCGAGCGCGTTCACGAGGGGGTTGGCCTGATAGACGGAGTCGAACACCGTCTCGCCGCCGATGTTCGGCAGGCCGAGGCAGTTGCCGTAGAAGCTGATGCCGCTGGTCACGCCGTGCACGACGCGGGCGGTGTCGGGGTGGTCGATCGCGCCGAAGCGCAGAGCGTCCATGACCGCGACCGGGCGGGCGCCCATCGAGATGATGTCGCGGACGATGCCGCCGACACCGGTGGCCGCACCCTGGAACGGCTCGATGAACGAGGGGTGGTTGTGCGACTCGGCCTTGAAGGTGACGGCCCAGCCCTCGCCGACGTCGATGACGCCGGCGTTCTGGCCCATGCCGACCATCAGGCGTTCCTTCATCTCGTCGGAGACCTTCTGGCCGAAGCGGCGCAGGTAGTTCTTGCTGCTCTTGTACGAGCAGTGCTCACTCCACATGACGGAGTACATCGCCAGCTCGCCCGATGTGGGGCGGCGGCCGAGGATCTCCTTGATGCGCGCGTACTCGTCGTCCTTGAGGCCGAGGGCGCCGTAGGGCTGCTCCTTCTCGGGCGTCGCGGTCGCGTTCTCGACCGAGTCGGGGACGTGCTTGTGGACAGGTGCAGGGGCGGTGGTCACGCGCACTCCAAAGGAAGGGGCCGGCGGGGCGTGTCCAGTCTACCGGCGGTCACGTTCGGCCGGATTCGAGGAGGTTCGTGCGGGATGCCGGTCGGTTGGCCTCGGATGCCGGGCCGACCGCGTGCACAATTCAGCAAGATCTTCGGTGCCGAGGGCCGACTTCCGCGTGAATCCGGGACGCCGCCCTCGGCTCGAGCGAATTCTTGCTGAATTGTGCACGCCGCTCGCCCGATCAGGAGGAGGCGGAGCGGCCAGATGACGCGGCGAACCGCGCCGCCAGCGCTGAGGCCGCCTCGCGCAACGCTTCCGGCCCCACCACCGTGAACGACGCATCGAACCGGGCGACTGAGGCCAGCACCCCGGTCCACGACCAGGATCCGACGGTGATCCGGCACGACCCCTCATCGAGCGGCTCGAGCGTGCCGTCGCCGATCCACGGCGCGACCTCCTGCGCCGGCAGCTCGATGACGACCTCGCCGATGCAGGGCCAGCGGTCCTCCCCGACCGAGCCCTTCGATCGCGCAGCCAGGTACGTCACGGCATCCGCTGCCGGCAGCTCACGTGGCGTGAACGACGGCCCGGTCGGGATCCGTGGACGCAGCCGATCCAGCCGGAACGTGCGCCAGTCGTCGGCCTCGAGATCCCATGCGATCAGATACCAGCGTCCTTCGCGCGCAACGATCGCGTGCGGCTCGGTCCGCCTCGCCGGCCTCTCAGACGACGAGCCGTAGTCGAAGCGCAGCATCCGCCGCTCCCGCACTGCCCCGCTCACCGCCTCGAGCACCGCGGGATCGACCCTGGTCGTGTTGGTCGTGCCGGAGAAGCGGATGCCGTCCACGCGGTGCCGCAGCCGTGACGGCATCACCTGCCGCACGGTGGCCAGCGCGCGGGCGGCCGCCTCGTCGAGGTCGACCCCGCTCGACGGCACGCTCTGCAGGGCGACGGCGATCGCGACGGCCTGGTCGTCGTCGAACAGCAACGGCGGAAGCTCCGACCCGGCGGCGAGCCGATAGCCGCCGTCCGGCCCCTTGATCGCGCCGATCCGGTACCCGAGCTCACGCAGACGGTCGACATCCCGGCGCACTGTGCGCGGGCTCACCTCGAGGCGGTCGGCGAGCACCCGGCCCGGCCAATCGCGTTGCGTCTGCAGCAGCGACAGCAGCGCGAGCATGCGGGAGGAGCTTCCGGTCATGCCTTCATTGTGCCGTGAGTAGAGGACCGATCCTGACCTCTACCCCTGTGATCGTTGGTCATGACGGCGTTTCCGGCCGTCGCGATCCAGGAGGACACCATGACCATCACGACCACCACGCACCTCAACTTCCGCGGCACCGCGCGACAGGCGCTCGAGTTCTATGCATCCGTCTTCGGCGGCGAGGTCACGCTCGCCACGTACGGCGACTTCGGGATGCCGGCGGGAGTGCCGGGCGCTGACAAGATCGTCTTCGGGAAGCTCGTGAGCCCCGACGGCATCCGTCTGCTGGCCTACGACATCCCCGGCCACGACGATGCGGATGCCGCCGCCACCGCAGGCACGACACGACGCGAGAACGGTGCCACGCTCACTGACCGCACCTTCTTCCAGTCGCTGCAAGCCGACTCGCTCGACGAGCTCACCCGCTACTGGACCGCGCTCGCCGAGGGCGCCGAGATCATCGAGCCGCTGGCGGCCTCCGTATGGTCGCCCGGCTTCGGCATGCTCACCGACCGCTTCGGCGTGACCTGGGTGCTCGACGTCCAGGCCTGACCCGCGCACCCCCGTGGCAGGTGTGGTCGGTCTGCGGCCGCAACACCCGCCACAACTGCCACGGGAGTGAACCCCGCGGAACAGGAGAACACGATGGAAAGCAACGGGAGTGCCCCGGTTGTCCTCTGTCAGACCCCTCCCTAGGCTCAGGGCTTGTCATGGGGGGGCAACGACGCCGACAGAGAAGAGCACGCATGGAAAACTCGGACGAAGACCGCCGCCTCGGCGAACTCGGCTACACGCAGAAACTCAGTCGATCGGTCGGTGGGGTCTCCTCCTTCTTCCTCGGGTTCGCGGTCATCAGCGCGACCACCGCGGTGTTCTCCGGTTTCGGCTTCGGCCTCGGCACGGCAGGCCCCGCCTTCGTGTGGACGTTTCCGATCGCCGTCGCAGTCTTCTTCATCTGGGCGCTGATCGCTGCCGACCTGGTGAGCAAGCTGCCGCTCTCGGGCTACGCCTACCAGTGGACGAGCCGCCTGGTGAACCCGAGCCTCGGCTGGTTCACCGGCTTCGCCGGAGCGATCGGCTTCATCAGCGGATTCACCGGCGTCGCGTTCGTGATGGCCGGCTACGTCGGCAGTCTCTTCGGCCTCGAGATGTCCACGCCGCTGCAGATCGGCATCTCGATCGCCATCGTCCTGCTGTGCGTGTTGATCAACGTCTACGGCGTGAAGCTCGCGACGCTGCTCAACAACATCGGCGTCGGCCTCGAGCTCGTGGTCACGATCGGGGCGACGGCCTTCATCGCGATCGTGGCGTTCTTCGTCACCAACGAGCACCAGAGCCTCGACTTCCTCTTCTCCACCGGCGGCACCGACGAGGGCCCGTCGCCGTACATCGTCGTGTGGCTCACCTCGAGCCTCGGCTGCATCTTCGGCCTGCTCGGCGTGGAAGCCGCGGCCGACATCGCCGAGGAGACGAAGAACGCCCGACGCACGATTCCCCGCACGATGTTCCTGGCGCTCGGCGTGGCATCCGTCATCGAGTTCTTCATGTACATCACGTTCCTGCTGGTGATCAAGGACCCCGACACCCTCGCCGGCAGCGCCTCGCCGATCGCCGACCTGTTCGCGCAGCAGATCTCGCCGTGGTTCTCGAAGCTCGTGGTCGCCCTCGCGCTGACGAACATCCTCGTCTGCGTCCTGGCGAACATGCTCGTCGCCTCCCGCGTGGTCTACGCGCTGGCACGCGACAACATGCTCCCTGGTTCGAAAGCCCTTCGCGGGGTGTCGAAGAAGCACAAGGTCCCGACCGCCGCCGTCTGGGCGACCGGAGTCATGTCGTTCCTGCTGCTCTGCTCGGCGTTCGCCAACGAGCAGACGTTCTCGTACATCATCGGGATGTCGGCCCTCGGCTACTTCGGCGTGTACATGCTGACCACCATCGGGCTGCTCATCGCTCACAGGCGTGGCCGCATCCCCACCGACACGGCGGGCACGTTCGACCTCGGACGCCTCCGCGTGCCGATCTACATCCTCGGCGTCGTGGTCTTCGGGGCCGTCCTGTCGGCGCTGCTGTTCCTCCCGGCGTTCCAGCCGAACGCCGTGGTGTTCCTCGTCGCGATGGCGCTCGCCGGGATCTGGTGGCTCGCACGCCTCCGCACCCGGATCGCCACCGCCCAGGCAGGCCCGCAGTTCGCGCTCGCCACCCGCGAGATCGAGCTCGCCGCCGCAGCCGAGGCATCCGCACTTTCCGCCGACACCGCCGACAAGATCAAGTGAGGCCCCCCACCATGAGAGCAGTCGTCCTGAGAGACAGCGCCACCGCGATCACCGTCGAAGACGTGCAGCTGCAGGCGCCCGGACCGAACGAGGTCGAGGTCACCATCGCGGCCGCCGGCGTCTGCCACTCCGACCTGCACGTGCGGAAGGGCGATTGGGATCTTCCGCTTCCCCTGGTCCTCGGCCACGAGGGCAGCGGCACGATCTCGGCCGTCGGCGAGGGAGTCACCGATCTCGCGATCGGCGACCACGTCGTGCTCTCCTGGGTCGCGCCGTGCGGCGAATGTCGCAACTGCCTGCTCGGGCGCGAGGTGCGCTGCGAGGTCGCCGCCGGGATCGTCGCCCTGGGCGGCACCCTGAACGACGGAACCTCACGGCTGAGCGTCGGTGGCGAGACGGTCCACCACTACCTCGGCACGTCGGCGTTCGCCGAGCGCGCCGTCGTTCCGGCATCCGGCGCCATCAAGGTGCGTGACGACGCTCCGCTGGAGGCGATCTCGATCATCGGCTGCGCGATCGCGACCGGAGTCGGCGCGGTCGTGAACTCGGCGCAGGTGCCGGCCGGGTCGACCGTCGCCGTGATCGGATGCGGTGGCGTCGGCCTGTCGATCATCCAGGGCGCCCGCCTCGCCGGCGCCGCGCAGATCATCGCGGTCGACGTGCGCCCCGACAAGCTCGCGCTCGCCCGCAGGGTCGGCGCGACCGACTCGATCGCCGTCGAGCCCGGGATGGATGTGGTCGAACGGATCCGCCAGCTCAGCGGAGACGGGGTCGACTTCGCGTTCGACGCGATCGGCAAGGGTGCGGTCACCGACCAGTGCATCCGCAGCCTGGCGATCGGCGGCAGCGCCGTGGTCGTCGGCATCCCGCCCGCGGGGTCGACGGTGTCGTTCGAGCCGCAGACGCTCGTCGATCTCGACCAGCGGATCATCGGCTCGAACTACGGGGGCATCAAGCCGTCGCGCGACATCCCGTGGTTGGTCGACGAGTACATGGCCGGCCGACTGCTCGTCGACGAGCTCATCAGCGCGCACCGTCCGCTCGAAGAGGCCGAGGCCAGCCTCGACCTACTCGCCACCGGCGACGCGCTGCGCCAGCTGCTCATCCCCGGACTCCGCGCCTAGAGCGTTCCGACCTATCTCTCCGCCCTCCCGACGAAAGAAGGAACCACGACATGGCTGTCTACAGCGTGACCGACCCCGCGACCGGGTCCGTGCTCAACACCTACGACGAGATCACCGACGCGCAGGTCGGGGAGGCGGTGGATGCCGCCGATGCGGCGTTCCGCGGCTGGTCCCGCTCGAGCAGTGTCGCGGAGCGCGCCGCGCTGCTCCGCGAGGTGGCGCGCCTCCACCGGGAGCGCCGGGAGGAGCTCGCGCAGCTGATCGTGCGCGAGATGGGGAAGATCCTCGAGGGTGCACTGGGCGAGGTCGACTTCGCGGCCGACATCATCGAGTACTACGCCGACAATGCGGAAGAGATCCTCAAGGATCAGCAATTGAGCATCCAGGGCGACGGCACCGCCGTCATCCGCCGGTCCGCTCTGGGCCCGCTGCTCGGCGTCATGCCGTGGAACTTCCCGTACTACCAGGTCGCGCGTTTCGCGGCGCCGAACCTGCTGATCGGCAACCCGATCCTGCTGAAGCACGCCCGTCAGTGCCCCGAGTCGTCGGCCGCCATCGGTCAGATCTTCCACGACGCCGGTTTCCCCGAGGGTGCCTACGCGAACCTCTACATCTCGAACGCGCAGGCGGCCGACATCATCGCCGACCCGCGGGTGCAGGGCGTCTCGCTGACCGGCTCGGAGGGCGCGGGCTCGAGCGTCGCCGAGACGGCCGGCCGGCACCTCAAGAAGGTCGTGCTGGAGCTCGGCGGATCCGACCCGTTCATCCTGCTGTCGACCGACGACCTCGGCGCCACGGTGCAGGCTGCGGTCGACGCGCGCCTCGACAACAGCGGACAGTCCTGCAACGGCGCCAAGCGGTTCATCATCGCGGACGACCTGTACGAGGAGTTCCTGGCGAAGTTCGTCGAGCGGATGGGCGCGCACGCCGCGGTCGAGCCCCTCGCCGACGACGCGGTGCTGGGCCCGCTCTCCTCGGAGGAGGCGGCGGCCTCCCTGCAGAAGCAGGTGGCCCGGGCCATCGAAGCAGGTGCTCGACTCGCCCTCGGCGGAGGCCGCAGCGGCGCCTTCTTCGAGCCGACGGTGCTCACCGGCGTGACCGAGCAGATGGCGGCGTGGAGCGAGGAGTTCTTCGGTCCCGTCGCGGTCGTCTACCGCGCGACGGATGAGGCGGATGCCGTGCGCATCGCCAACGGCACGCCGTTCGGCCTCGGCTCGTACCTCTTCTCGACGGATGCCGAGCAGGCGGCGCGTGTGGCGGATCAGATCGAGGCCGGCATGGTCTATGTGAACCTCGTGCTCGCGGACAGCCCGGAGCTGCCGTTCGGCGGCGTGAAGCGCAGCGGCATCGGCCGCGAGCTGGGCTTCCTGGGTGCCGACGAGTTCGTGAACAAGAAGCTGATCCGCACGGCCTGATCCACGGGAGCACACGTCGGCATCCAGCCCACCCGAGACCGAGCCTGAGTCAGGTCGCGGTGTCGCGAACCGACGCCTTGACGGTGGCGTGTCGGATGCCGACGCCCGAACCGTGCGGGCGGATCGTGTAGGCCCCGACGGCGGCCGGCACGATGAAGGTCTCGGCGTAGTGCACCACGAAAGGCGCGAAATCGTCGGTCGGCGATTCGACGATGACCTCGCGTCCTTCGACGAGGTTCAGGACGTTGACCGTGCCCTGCGTGTCGTGCGGCACGGTGCCGTCGAACCAGTGCCGGCGCACCTCGATGAACTCCAGTTCGTGAAGGCCGGTACGCTCCTCGCGCCATCCGTCTCCCGCCGACACCGGCTCGACCTGGTCGACGAGGTTGGCGGTCGTCCACTCGGTGTCACGGTCCCACTGGATGTTGGCCAACGCGTGATCGAGGTGGATCGGGCGCGGGGCGCCGTCGAGGCCGACCCGGTCCCAGTCCCACATCTTGAAGGTGAAGATGTACGGCGTCGCCGAGATCTCGAGCACCATCGAGTTGCGCCCCGAGCAGTGCACCGTGCCGGCGGGGATCGCGAAGTGGTCGTGCTTCTTCGCTGGGAACGTGTTCACGTAGTCCTCCGCAGGGAAGGAGATCTCTCCGGCCTGAGCCCGTGAGAGGTCGTCGGTGAGTCGCTGCCGGTCCACTCCCGTCTTCAGTCCGAGGTAGACGACCGCGTCGTCACCGGCATCCAGCAGGTAGTAGCTCTCATCCTGTGTATAGGCCATCCCGAATCGGTCCTGGATGTAGTCGGTGAGCGGATGCACCTGCAGCGAGAGGTTCCCGCCGTCCATCGTGTCGAGCAGGTCGAAGCGGATCGGGAATTCCGCGCCGAACCGCGCGAACGTGCGTTCGCCGAGAAGCTCGCGCGGATGCCGGAAGACCAGGTCGGTCGCGGGGATCTGGAAGGTCGAAACTCCGTCCGAGAGCAGCAGGCTGTTCTCCTCGGGCACGCCGTCGAACGACCAGGCGTAATTCGGCTCGGAGTCGTCGAGTCCGCAGACCTGCTTCATCCACTGCCCGCCCCAGACGCCGGGGTCGAAGTAGGGGACGACGCGGAACGGCCGCGTCAGCGCGGAGGCGAGCGCCCCGCGGAAAGCGTCGCCGGTGATCAGCGCCGGATCGGACGCGTCGTTGAGGTCGAGCACGAAGTCGGCGGCGTCGAAGAGCGGTCGCTTGTGCCGGTCGGCGGCGCGCCACTCGAGGAAGTAGCCGCGCTTGATCTTGCGCAGTGGGTCTTCCTCGTGATTCCCGGCGTGCCAGTTCGGCATCCCCCGCCGGTATCGGAGCTGGATCTCCCACCGGGCCATCTCCCCGAGGACGGTGATGTCGGGTTCCGCGATCGTGGCGGCGCCCCAACCCACGAGGATCATTCCGCTCGCGCGCTCGCGCACCTCGGCTCGCAGTGCCTCGATGCCCTCGGGGGCGTAGAAGGACTCGATCGTCGCGTGCGACATCACACCGAAGACCCGATCGTCCGTGAGGTTCGCCCGGAAGTTCTCGGCGAGCTGCGGGGCCGAAAGCGCTGCACGCTCGACATCGATGACCTCGTACTCGGGGAACGCCGCGCCCAGCTGGGTCAGGAGCGTGGCCACGTCGGCTCCCGGGTAGGCGTCGACGGCGATCAGCGGACGGATGCCCAGGGCGGCCGCAGCGTGAAGCAGCGGGCGCCAAGCCTCGCCTCCCCGGCGGATCTGCTCTCCCGCGGGAAGGTCGATCGCGGGCGAGCGATCGTAGGCAGACGTCGCCGTCGCGCTGTCGCGCTCGTGGGGGTGGTGCATCGCTGCAGCCTTTCTCGATGAAGCTCCGCGCCGTGCCTCACTTCGGAGGCACCGCGCTGATATCGTTACCAATTTACACAACGAGCGCCGAATGTCCACCTGCCGATGCGCTCAGGGCCGGAAGTGCGTGGGCAGTTCGATCGTCTGCGCGACGCTGTCGACCGTCGAGTGCAGGCGCGCCATCACCATGCGCGCCGCGGTGCGACCGAGTTCTCGAGGGTCGTGCTCGATCACCGAGAGCGCGAACGGAACGAGGCTCGAGAGTTCGAAGTCATCGAAGGCGACGATCCGCAGCGACTCGGCGAGGTCGCGGCGCTCGGAGAGGGCGCGCAATGCGCCCACGGTGTTCCGGTTGTTCGCGCTGAAGATCGCGGTCGGCGGCTCGTCGAGCGCGAGGAGCTCGAGCGTCACGTCGTGGGCGGTCGCATCGTCATTCTGACCCGCGCGCAGCAGGATCGGGTCGAACGCGACTCCGGCCTCGGCATGCGCCCGCTCGAACCCCTGCTGACGGCGGCGGCTGGTGAACACGGACGAGCGGTTCCCGAGGAAGGCGATGCGTCGGTGCCCCTCGGCGAGCAGGTGCGCGGTGCCGTCTCGTGCGCCGCCCTCGTCATCGACGAGCACGACGTCGGCATCGACGCCGTCGACCTGCCGCGAGGCGAGGGCGAGGGGGATGCCGACCGCCGTGGCAGCGCGCAGGTGCGCGACGTCTCCGCCGGCGGGGACCACGATCAAGCCGTCGACCTTGCGTCCGATGAAGTCGTTGACGAGGGCGCGTTCACGGTGGACGTCCTCGCCGCTGTTGCCGACGAGCAGCCGCATGCCGTCAGAGGAGACGATCTCCTCCACCCCGAGCTGCACCTGGGCGTAGTACGGGTTCGCGACGTTGGTGATGATGACGCCGAGCAGTCCGGTGCGCTGGCCGGGACGGATGCTGCGCGCGTTCTCGTTCCGGCGATATCCGAGTGCTGCGGCGGCGTCGAGGACAGCCTGGATCTTCTGGGGTCGCACGTTGGGTCCGCCGTTGAGCACGCGTGACACCGTCATGGGTGAGACGCCCGCAGCGGCCGCCACGTCCTGCACGGTGGGTGCGGCGGCACCGCGGTGAGGAGCGAGGTGGTCGGGCATGCCGTCATGGTATCCGCACCCGTGGTGAGCGGCGGCTTTCTCGGGGCGAGCGCGTCTTCGCGCCGCCGGAAGACGACGCGACGGCGGCGGACGACTTCCTTGCCCTCTGCTCCGGCCTCGTGTTACAGTCCGATTCTGATAACGATACCAAGACGGCGCTCTCACCTCGTGATCCGGTCTTGGCCCTCGTACCGAACAAAGGAGTTCCGCCGTGAAGTTCCCTCGTAAAGCAGCCGCAGTCACGGCTGCACTGGCGATCGTGGCATCCGCCGCGGGCTGCGCCGGCTCGTCCTCCGCCTCCTCCGGCGACCTGAATTTCGTCACCGACAAGAGCTGGGACTTCGAGAAGTTCTCCGCCGTCGGCGAGGAGGACATCGACATTGCGCTGGATCCGAAGTACTACGCCGACCAGAATGCGTTCCAGGCGTTCATCAAGCAGTCCTTCCGCTCGAACAAGGCACCGGGCCTCTTCACCTGGCACACCGGTTCGCCGCTGGAGGAGCTCGTCGCCGAAGGTCTCGTGGTAGAGACGACCGACATCTGGGAGAAGGCGATCGCCGACGGCGACGTGAGCGAGTCGGTCAAGGATCTCTACACGATCGACGGCGCCCAGTACTGCACGCCGATCAGCGTCGACGACTGGGTCATGTACTACGACAAGCGCACGTTCTCCGAGCTCGGCCTCGAGGTGCCGACCACGTGGGACGAGATGATGGCGGTCTCCGACACCCTGGTAGATGCGGGCATCGCCCCGTTCTGGAACTCGGGCGGCAACCCCTGGGCATTCGTCTGGTTCCAGATCCTCGTGGCGGGCACAGACGTCGAACTCTACGAGGACCTCGTGAGCGGCGAGGCGAAGTTCACCGACCCCGAGGTCGTCGACGTCATGAACGTCTGGCTCGACATGAAGGAGAAGGGATACTTCTCCGACCCCGGTTCCAAGACTCCGGCCGAGACGCAGATCAAGGACCAGGAGATCGCGATGGTCCCCTTCGGCACCTGGTACTCCAGCACCCTCGACACGGTCGGCCTCGAGAGCGGGAAGGACTGGGGCGTGTTCCCGATCCCGAACGTGAACGCCGACCAGGAGGTCGTCCCGGTCGCGATCGAGACCGCTCCGATCTGCGTGCCCGAGAAGTCGGCGCAGCGAGACCTCGGCCTGAAGTACTCCGAGTGGTGGATGGGAACCAATGCGCAGACGGCATGGTCGGAGCAGCAGGGCAACCTGCCGTTCAACCCCAAGGCGACCGCCGCGACCGAGGAGTTCCAGAAGATCGGCGAGGAGTACACCGACCCGAAGTACACGTTCTACCTGCGCTACTACGAGGCGGCGCCTGCTCCGATCCTCACGGCGTCGCTCGACGAGTTCACCGGATTCATGACGAATCCCGGTGATCCGATGCCGTACCTCGAGGGCATCCAGCGGGCGGCTGACGAGTACTGGAGCGAGCATTGAGCCGGACCCCGGTCCGCTCCGCGCGCCAGCGCGACGCCTGGGCCTTCATGGGCCCGGGCGTCGCGGTGGTCGTCGTCGCGCTGTACATCCCGGTGCTCTACACCGTCTACCTCAGCTTCACCGAGTACGACGGTCTGGGGGATCCGACGTGGATCGGACTCGACAACTACGTCGAGATGTTCCAGGATCCGGCGATCGCTCTCTCGATCCTCAACACGCTGGCGTGGGTGCTCGGTACGCTCCTCGTGCCCGTCGGGCTCGGGCTGCTCGTCGCGTACCTCGCCTACGGGCTCCCCGGGGCGGCGTGGCTGCGGGTGCCGTTCCTCATCCCATATGCGCTGTCGGGCGTCGCGGTCGGCGTGATCTTCTCGTTCGTGCTGCAGAACGGCGGCGCGCTGTCGCAGGCACTCGCGTTCCTGAACCTGCCCGGTTCCGAGCTGCGCTGGCTGCAGGATGCTCCGCTCAACACGATCGTGATGATCCTGGCCGCCTCCTGGCAAGGGGTGGGCGTGAACGCGCTGCTGTTCACCGTCGGGCTGCAGTCGATACCGAAGGAGCCGCTCGAGGCGGCGAAGGTCGACGGTGCCGGCGGCTTCCGTCTGTTCGCCTCCATGGTCTGGCCGCTGCTGCGTCCGACCACCACCATCGTCGTCGGGCTGTCGATCGTGAACAGCCTGAAGACGTTCGACATCGTGCAGTCGATGACCCAGGGCGGACCGAACCGCGTGTCCGAGACCCTGGGCGTGACGATGTACCGCGAGACGTTCCTCAACAACGAGTACGGGATGGGGTCGGCCGTCGCCATCTTCCTCACCGTCATCACCGTCGCGGCATCCGTCATCTACCTGCGCCGCCAGCTCTCCCTCGGAGACGCGGCGCCGAAGATCGATGCCGCACCGAAGACGAAGGGAGCGCGCCGCGCATGATCTCCAAGATCCTCCGCTACGGCATCCTCGGCCTGATGGGCATCCTCTGGCTGCTTCCCATCTACCTGCTGCTCGCGAACGCGAGCAAGCTGACGTCCGAGTACTCCGGCTCACGCCTGTGGGAACCGGGCAACTTCCCCGCCCTCGTGCAGAACATCGTCGACGTCTTCACGACGACGGACGTGCCGTCCGGGCTCTTCATCACGCTGATCTACGCGATCGTCGCGCCCGTCATCGCGGTGATCCTCGGCGCGGCGGTCGGCTATGCGGTCATCGCGCTCAAGCTGAAGCACGGGTTCTTCTGGTTCTTCGTGATCTTCTGCGGCACGGTCTTCCCGCTGCAGCTGATGGTGATCCCGCTGTTCGCCGCGTACTCGCAGGTCGGTCTCTTCGACACGGCCGTCGGCATGATCCTGATCTATTCGGTGGTCTGCCTGCCGTTCTCGGCGTTCGTGATGCGCAACTTCTTCGCGGGTATCGCCGACTCGGTGTTCGAGGCGGCGGTGGTCGACGGCGCGAAGCCCTGGCGCATCTTCACGCAGATCTACCTGCCGATGTCGCGCAGCGCCCTGGTCGTCGTCTTCATCCTGCAGGCGACGTGGGTGTGGAACGACTTCCTGCTCGCGCTCATCCTCACCCAGAGCTCCGAGACCCGTCCGGTCATGCCGCTGCTGCAGGCCCTGCAGTCGGTGCAGGGCGGAGGATCAGCGTTCACGGTGCTGCTCACGGCCGCGCTGCTCGTCTCCATCCCGACGGCTCTGCTGTTCGGACTCACTCAGAAGTACTTCCAGCGCGGCCTCGCGCTCGGACAGTACTGATCCCCGCCCGATCGACATGCGAAGGTGCTCTCTGTGATCGACGAGACGCGCGGCCGCGCGGCGGACACCGTCGTGCGGGTGATCGAGGTGGGCGGCAGCCATGCCACGGCGGCATCCGTCCTCCTGCGCGACGCGAAAGGTGCGGGTGCGGATGTCGAGGCGGATGCCGGGGCCGGCGAAGTGACGGATGCCGAGACGGTGGCCCTCGACCCCTCGGCCCCCGCGGAAGCGTTGCTCGACGCGATCGCCGAGCCGGCGTCGCGGGTCGCCGCGCGGGCGCGTGCAGAAGGTTCGGCAAGGGCCGGCGCATGGGTCGTGGCGATGCCGGGGCCGTTCGACTACGCCACCGGGGTCGGGCGCTTCGACGCCGTGGGGAAGTTCGACGCCCTGCGCGACGTGTCGGTCCGAGACGGGCTGGCCCTGCGTCTCGGCATCGAGGCCGACGGCATCCGCTTCGTCAACGACGCCGCCGCCTACGGGATCGGCGAGTGGGCCTACGGCTCGGCGACGCGCGCCGATCGTCAGGTCTGCATCACGCTGGGCACGGGTGTCGGGTCGAGCTTCCTCGATCACGGACGCGTCGTCGACGAAGGGCCGGAGGTGCCCCCGCGCGGATGGGCGTATCTGCTCGAGTTCGACGGCCTCCCTCTCGAGGACACGGTGTCGACACGAGCGATCACCCGCGCCTTCACTCGACGCACCGGCCGCGTGTCGACGGTGAAGGAGATCGCCGCAGCGGCCACCGCCGGCGACATCGACGCGGCGGCGGTGCTCGATCATGCGATGGCCGCACTGGGCGAGACGCTCTCTCCGTGGCTGAAGTCGTTCTCCGCGACGCGTCTGACCATCGGCGGATCGATGGTCCGCTCCTGGCCCGTCCTCGTGGACGCCCTGACCGCCGGCATCGACCGCGGTTCCGGCGGTTCCCGACCCGCCGCTCTCGACGTCGTCCCCTCGACCCTGCTCGCCGACGCACCAGTGCTCGGCGCGGCCCACTGGCTGCTGTCGCACGAACCATCCCCCGATTCCCCCGACTCACCGAGGAGCGAAAACCGATGAAACCCTCCCTGATCTCCGCCAGCCCGTGGACCGGCGAAGAGGCACGCGCCGGACTGATCGATCGCGCCACCGCCGCGGTCGGCCGCATCGGTGGTCACACGGTGCGGGTGATCCCGGAACCGCTGCAGCGCCAGGTCGACGGGCAGAACGCGCGCAGCGTCCGCGTGGCCGTCGACGGGCCTCGCGAGGCGGATGCCGGCGCGCTGGACGTCGTGCTCGTGGATGCGCAGGGCGCGACCGTGAACGTCGGCCGGGCGGACGCACCGGCGGGGTCGGTGCGCGTGCTGGTGCCGGCATCCGATACGCCCACGACGGTCCGGGTGCGCATCCCTGAGCTCGGCGACGAGGTCGTCGAGGCTGAGCTCGACGTCGTGCGGCCGTGGAGCGTGCACGTCGTGCACCACTCCCACTTCGACTTCGGATACACCGATCCGCAGGCCGCCGTGATCGCGAACCAGAGGTCGTACCTCGACTCGGCGGTCGACCTCATCCATCAGACCGCGGACTGGCCGGAGGCCTCGCGGTTCCGCTGGAACGCCGAGGCGCTCTGGGCGTTCGGCGACTGGGAGAGCACGCGCACCCGCGGCGAGGTCGACGAGCTCGTGAAGCTCGTGAAGGAGGGGTCGATCGGCCTGAGCGCGATGCCGTACAACCTGCACACCGACACCTGCTCCACCGATGAACTGCACGAACTGCTCGCGTCGGCCCGCCGCATCCGCGACGAGTACGGCATCGACTTCGCGAGCGCCATGCAGACCGATGTGCCCGGCCAGGTCGCGGGCCTCCCCGACGCGCTGTCGGATCTCGGCGTGCGGTACCTCGCCGTCGCACACAACTGGGCTGGTCGCTCCGAGCCGCACAGGAACGGCGCACTCGACATGCCGAGGATGTTCCGCTGGAAGTCGCCGGCGGGCAAGTCGGTGCTCGTCTGGATGACCGACAGCCCACACGGCCTGGCCTACATCGAGGGGCCGATGGTCGGGTTCACCGAGTCGTTCGAGACGCTCGAGACGCTCTTCCCTGCCTATCTCACCGCACTGTCGACGCGTGGGTACCCGTTCCCTCCCGGCGTCTTCGGCGCGCACGGCGAGGAGGACCCGGGTCGCCAGCCGTACCCGTGGGATGTGCTGCACGTGCGCACCCAGGGCTTCATGGGTGACAACGGTCCCGCGCGCCTGCACCTCTCCGAGCAGGTGCGGCAGTGGAACGAGACCTGGGACTTCCCGAAACTGCGGGTGTCGCGCAACGAGGACTTCTTCGCCGAAGCGGAAGAGCGCGTCGGCGACGAGTTGCAGACGTTCGAGGGCGACTGGGGCGACTGGTGGGTCGAGGGCGTCGGGTCCGGCGCCGTTCCGCTCGCCCTCGCTCGGGAGGCGCAGGTATCGGCTCCCGTCGCGCGGTCAGTCTCCCAGCTGTCGCGCTGGAGCGGCGGCGAGGCAGTGACCTCCGAGGGCGTGGACGCGCAGGCCGCCTACGACGCGATCTCGATGTTCAACGAGCACACCTGGGGTGCGAGCAACTCGTGGACGCACGGCGACGAGGGCTACGACTCGGGGGAGCGGCAGTGGCAGTGGAAGGTCGGCCACGCGATCGCCGCGCATCAGCGCACGGCGGACGCCACCGAGCGCGCTCTGCACCACCTCGCTCAGGCCGTCGCGCCCGCGGAGTCGGCGCTCGCCGGCTACGTCGTGGTCAACGTCGCGGGTCACTCGCGGTCGTCGGTCGCTCGGGTGCTGGTGAAGGAGTCGCAGGTGCCGCTCGAGGCCGACTTCCGGGTGATCGACACCCGCACGGGAAACACCGTGCCGCACGCCATAGAAGCACAGGGCAACTCCCTGCACCGCGAGTCCGGTCGGTGGATCACGTTCCCGGTGGCGGGTGCTCCTGAGGTCGGGTGGGTGCGGTTCGACATCGTCGCGGCCGATGCGCCCGCAGAGCCCGCGCGGCGGCATCCGCTTCAGAGCGCCCCTCGCGAGCAGCTGCTGGTCCTCGAGAACGAGCACCTGCGCGTCGAGGTCGATGACCGCCGCTCCGTCATCCGCTCGCTCGTCGAGAAGTCGACCGGACGCGACTGGGTGAACACGGAGTCGGTCGCCGGCTTCAACGGCTACATCTACGACACCTACGGCAGCTCCGGTGCGGGGGTGAACCACCTCGCCAACAAGCTGTCGGTGTCACCGCGGCTCGAGCTGCTGGCCTCGCGGACCGAAGCGCGTCCCTCGATCGTGATCGAGCGGGTCGATGACGCGGTCGAGCAGCGGCTGGTCTACGAGTACGCGGCCGATGGCGTGGACTCCGTTCAGGTGACGCTGCGTCTGCGGCACGGGGATCCGACGCTGCTGATCGAGAACCGCGTGTCGAAGCCGGTGACACGCGTGAAGGAGAGCGGGTATTTCGCATTCCCCTTCGCCGCCGACGAACCGTCGGTGCGGTTCGAGGTGTCCGGTGGGGTGACGGGAGACGGCATCGCGCACATCCCCGGTGCGCCGCAGCACATGCGCGCCATCCGCAATTGGGTGAGCGTCGTCGACGCGGCGGATGCTGTCGCCTGGGCCACGAAGGACGCACCGCTCGTGCAGACCGGCTCGATCGCGCTGCCCTACTCGCCCTTCCCGGCCAGTACCTCACCGCATGAGCCGGGGACCGTGTTCTCGTGGTTCCACAACAACGTGTGGGACACCAACTTCCCGATCGAGCAGGGTTTCACCGCCACGTTCTCTTACGCCGTCGGTGTGCGCGCGAACGCGGAAGAGAGCGCGGAGGCGCTCGCGGTGCGCACGGCCTCGGCGGTCGCGCGCCCGCTGCTGTCGATTCCGGCGGCCGGTCGGGGGACTCCCGTCTCGGAGGCCTCCTTCGTGCGGATGGACGACGATCGGGTGGCCCTGATCGGAATAGGCGCGACCGACGAGGAGGGCTGGACGCGCCTGCGCCTGCAGTCGTTCGCCGACGAGGCGGTGCCGCTGCGTATCCAGGTCGAGGGAGCGGATGCTGCGCGCCGCACGACCCTGCTGGGCGATGTGCTCGGCGACGTGGCGGTCGATGGTGCCGCCATCCGTCTCGATCTCGCGCCGTTCGAGACGGCGGGCGTGGAGGTGCGTGTGACGCACTAGCCGTCTGAAGGTGGTTGCTCGTCGGTGCGCATGGCGGGCTCGGGCCGAGATCTCGGGCCGAGTGTGTTCACAATTCCGTCAAGAACTTCGGCAGTCGGCCCGAGGTGACCGAATGGGGGCCTCCGGCGCAGATTCTGACTGAATTGTGAACAGCGACGTCGACGCAACCGCCGCGGCTCACGTGCCTACTTCGGCGGTTTGCCGGTGTCTTCGGGCTTTCCGGTGCCGCCGTCGGGACGGTTCGACGTCTGAGCCTTGTCGCTGTTGCCGTTGCTGGTCTGCACCGGAATTAGCGGGTCCGGCTGGGGCCCATCGGTGACGGTGGCGGCCGGCTCGACCGACGTCGCGGGTGCTTCCGCGCGCACGAGGGTCTCGGCGACCGTTCTGCCCGCGTCGATCCCGGCATCCGCAGACGACGCGAGGTCGGTGACGAATGCCGCGGCGATCAGCGCCAGCGCCGCCGCCCCGCCGAACAACGCCACGCGCTTAGAGCGCGGCGTGCGCACCGGCGGGAGTACCGCCGTCGCGGCCGTCGGAGAGCTCACGGCCTCGGTGGACCTGCGCGGAGGGGGCACGGAGTCCAGCACCGTGAGTCCGCCGGCCGACCGCTGCAGCTGCTTCGCGACGCGCGCCACCTCCGGTGCCGTCGGACGCTCAGCGGGCTCCAGTCGCGTCATCCGCTCGAGCAGATCGCGCCAGTCCGCCGGAACGGGTGCCGGAATCGTCGGGGGCGCCATCAGGCGGGAGATGGCCGCGCTCTTGCCCGTGCCGAGCGAGGGGTAGCCGGGCTCTCCGCTGAGTGCCTCCACCAGCACGAGGCCGAGGGAGAAGATGTCGGCGGCCGTGCCGGGGTCGGCATCCCGCAGCTGCTCCGGAGCGATGTAGGCGAGCGTCCCGAGCACGATTCCCGGAGAGGTCATCCGGTCGCCGTCGAGCGAGCAGGCGATGCCGAAATCGGCGAGCTTGGCCGTGCGCGGGACGCGGGCGTCGCCGCGCGGTCGCGCCAGCAGCAGGTTCGACGGCTTGATGTCGCGGTGCACGATTCCGGCGGCGTGCACGGCGGCGAGGCCGTCGGCCAGATCATGGGCGATGCGGGCGAGGTCCCGCGCGGGGATCGGGCCTTGGGCCATGCGGTCGGCCATCGTCGGCCCGTCGACGTACTCCATCACGAGGTACTGCGGGCGGCCGGGCTCCAGCTGCGCATCGAACAGCGCGACGAGGGAGGGATGGTTGAGCGAGGCCAGCAGGGCCTTCTCGGTGTGAGCCCGGTCGGCGGATGCCATGGCCCGGTGGTCGTCGGCGTGGATCATCTTGATCGCGACAGTCCGCCCGAGATGAGTGTCCTCCGCGCGGTACACGGTCGCCATGCCGCCTTTGCCGACGCGGTCCTCCAGCAGGTACCGTCCGTCGAGCAGCGCCGACGTCGGGGAGACGACTTCCAGTGTCATCGTGACCACCGGAGCGTCGCGGTCGGGGTGAGGCCATTCGGGTCGGGCATCATCCGAAGCTAACCGCGCAGCAGTGTGCCGTCTGCGGGCTTGACGCCCTGAGAAAACCGTGGTTCGGGCTGCGGGCGCGGCGATGGCCCGTGCACAACTCAGTCAGAATTTCCCGACTCGGGCGCCGAAAAGGCTTTCAGAGCCGATCGGCGCAAACTCTGGAGGAGTTGTGCACGGCAGCACGCCCGGCCCCACGCGCTCGCACTGTCAAGGGGCTCCAACAGATCCGCGCTCTGACCTAGAACAGAAGCAGGCAGAGAGGATCACGCAATGGCTGCAGGCGACATCGAGACGTTCCACCGCAACGGCATCTGGTTCAACCGCATCGTCGGCGAATCCCGCACGATCGGTGACGGGTTCGACAACGAGGAGGATGCCGTCAGGGCCGGTCGCGGCGCGGCCGTCGCGCGACAGGTCGAGCACACCGTCCGCACCGAGGAGGGGCCCTCGGCAGACGCTCCGGGCCAGCAGCCCCACCCGCGCGACCTGATCTGGTGAGTGGCGCGTCACCGGGGAGGCGTAGCATCACCCCCAGGTGCGCGCGCGATGCGCATGATCGAGAACATATCCGGAGGAGACGCAATGCAGCTGGCGATGGTCGGACTCGGACGAATGGGTGCGAACATCGTTCGCAGGTTGATGCGGGCGGGTCACGAGTGCGTCGTCTTCGACGTGAATCCGGATGCCGTGCAGGCGCTGGTCGCCGAAGGAGCGGTCGGGGCCGACAGCATCCCCGACATGGTCTCGAAGATGCAGGCCCCGCGGTCCGTCTGGATGATGGTGCCCGCCTCCCTCACCGGCGGCGTCGCCGACGAGGTGGCAGCGGCCCTCGAGCCCGGTGACGCCCTGATCGACGGTGGCAACTCGAACTACCGCGACGACGTGCGCCGCGCGGCCGCGTTCCGCGAGCGCGGCATCGACTACCTCGATGTCGGCACGAGCGGCGGCGTCTTCGGCCTGGAGCGCGGCTACTGCCTGATGGTCGGAGGGCCGGATGCCGCGGTGCAGCGCCTCGAGCCGATCTTCCGCACGGTCGCTCCGGGCGTCGGCGAGGTCGAGCGTACCCCTGGTCGCACCGGCGACCTCGCGCCCGAGGAGCAGGGCTTCCTGCATTGCGGTCCGTCGGGGGCCGGCCACTTCGTGAAGATGGTGCACAACGGCATCGAGTACGGGATCATGGCGGCGCTCGCCGAAGGCCTCAACCTGCTCGAGAACGCGGATGCCGGCATCCGCGAGGCGCAGCACTCGGCCGAGATCGCGCCGCTCGAGGAGCCGGAGTTCTACCAGTTCCCGATCGACACGGCCAAGGTCTCCGAACTCTGGCGCCGCGGATCGGTCATCTCGTCGTGGCTGCTCGACCTCACGGCCACCGCGCTGAACGAGAACCCGACGCTCGAGGGTCTGACGGGCCGGGTCTCGGATTCGGGCGAGGGCCGCTGGACTGTGAAGGCGGCGGTCGACGTGGGCGTTCCGGTGCCGGTGCTCGCGGCATCCCTGTTCGAGCGCTTCGCGTCACGCGACGAGGACAAGTTCGCCAACCAGGTGCTGTCGGCGATGCGGCTGCAGTTCGGTGGGCACAAGGAACTTCCGGCCGGCGACGTGCTCGAGGCGGGAAGCCGCCGGGCAGAGTCCGGCCCCGGCAGCTGAGCGGAGCTCGGATGCTGTTGCAGGTGTGCGTCAACGGCGCACGAGATATCGCCGAACATCCGTGGCTCGTTGCCGATCCGTTCGTCGTGGCCGAGGACGCGGCCCGGTCTGTGACCGCCGGTGCGCAGGCGATCCATGTGCACCCGAAGGATGCTGCGGGCGACGACAGCCTCGACGGCGACGATGTCGCGCGGTGGCTGCGCGAGATCAGGTCGGCGTGCCCGGACGTGCCGGTGGGAGTGACGACCGGTGCATGGACCGAGCCCGATGTCGAGCGCCGTCTCGCGGCGATCGCGGGGTGGACCGAGCTCCCGGACTTCGCGTCGGTGAACTGGCACGAGGCGGGTGCGGATCGGGTGGCCGAGCTGCTGCTCAGCCGCGGCGTCGGGGTCGAGGCCGGGATCTGGGATGCCAGTGGCCTCGAGGCCTGGCGGGTCTCTCCGGTGCGCGGCGACTGCCTCCGGGTACTGATCGAGCTGCCCGACGAAGCTGCCGAGGTCGTGCGCGACCACGCCGAGGGGCTCATCGCGCACGTGCGGCTCGAGGAGCCCGGCATCCCGATCCTGCTGCACGGCGAGGAGCGCTCGGCCTGGCCGGCGTTCGACCTCGCGGTCGAGCTGGGGCACGACTCGCGGATCGGCCTGGAAGATGTGCTGACGCTGCCCGACGGGCGTCGGGCTCCGACGAACGCCGCGATGGTGCGCGAGGCGGTCGGGCGGATGCGGGCTGTCGCGGGTGATGCCGCAAGGAGAGCCCCCGCTCGTTGAGCGACGCTTCGACTCGCTTCGCTCGCTCAGCGCGGATCTCCGCGAGACGTGACGCGCTCGCGGGGCAGCGGGAGCCGAAGGATGTGCAGGCGGCGTTCCCGGCGCTGACCCGTGCCATGCCGCAGACCCGCACGTGGGTGGCGCCCGGGATGCGGCACATCTGGAGCATCCAGGACCCGGTGCTGTTCACCCGGAGGATCGTCGACTTCGTGGATCGGGACGTCGTTCCGGGATGACGATTCGCTCGCCGTTCACCTCAGGCGCTTAGCGTCGAGCGCATGCGCCACCGACTGATTCCCGTGTACGCCGTGGTCGCCGGGGTGCTGATGGCGACGTTCCAGCTGCTGCGCCCGTGGGGCGATGTGACGGAAGAACCGGATGCCGTGGCAGAGGCCTTCGCCGACCCCAGGTGGGTGATCGCGCACCTTGCCGGGGCCGCGGCATTCGTGGTGCTCGCTCTGCTGGCGGATGCTGTCGTCACCGCAGGTCTTCGCGAGCAGTCGGTGCGACGCCGGTCTCCGGTCGCGCGGATTGCCCGCTACGGCACGGCGGTCGGAGCTGTGCTGATTCTCCCGTACTACGGGGCTGAGACGTTCGCGCTGCACGAGATCGGTCGTGCAGCGCTCGCCGGATCGCCGGTCGATGTGCTGGCTCTGAGCGGCAGCATCCGCGGGAATGTCGTGGCGGCAACGCTGTTCGGAGTCGGGCTGCTGCTCGTCGCCGCGGGGATGGTCTGCCTCGCGGTCGTCGCGGGGCGGGCGGGCGCTGCGGTGTGGGGAGCGTGGCCGCTCGGGGTGCTGGCGGCGCTCGCGCTTCCGCAGTTCGTGCTGCCGCCGATCGGACGCATGGCGTACGGGGTGGCGTTCCTGCTCGCGGCAGTGGTGTTCGCGACAGCCTGGTCGCGGAGGCGTGTGCCCCAGTGAGCCAGCAGGGTGGATCAAAAGTGCATCTCCCGTGCGGGTCTGCGATGCATTTCTGATCCATCCTGTGACAGAGTCTTGCCTCACACCTCGAGACGTTGGCGCTGGATGCCGAACCGGCGAGGGTCCTCGGGCCGCTGTGATCAGCGTGCCGGGATGCGCTGCCAGCCCGGCCAGTGCGGACGGTCGACGATGCAGAAGCGGTTGCCCTCGGGGTCTCCCAGGATGATGTAGTCCGCGTCGTCGGGCCGTCCGTCCCACTGCACCTCGCGGGCGCCCAGCTCGGTGAGCCGGTGGACCTCGGCGGCCTGGTCCTCGGCGTAGATGTCGAGGTGGATGCGCGGCGGCAGCACGCGTTCGGAGTGGTGCGCGTCGAGCGCGATGCAAGGCGCGTCCGCGTAACGTGGCTTGAGCACGACCCAGTCGTCTTCCGGGGCATCGCGCTCGATGTAGTCGAGGGCGGCCTTCCAGAACTCGGTTTGCGCGGTGAGATCGTTCACTCGGATGACGATCGAGACGATGGCGAGCATGTCGCGATGCTACGAAGGGCCCGCGCGTCGAGCCACCCCCTTGCGCCGCGCCCGTCGACCTCAGCGTGGATCAGAAATGCCTCTCCCCAGTGCCGAGGAGAAGCATTTCTGATCCAGTATCCGACCTGGAGCTACAGCGTGAGCCGGTACGAGGCCGATTCCCGCAGCTGGAACCCTTCCGACTTGTAGAGCTCGTTCGCGGCGACACGCGACGGACGTGAGGTGAGATCGATGCTCCGTGCACCGCGGGTGCGCGCAGCTGCGACGGCCGCCCGGGTCAATGCCCGCCCGACACCGTGACCGCGTGCAGCCTCATCGACGACCACATCTTCGATCCGCGATCGCAAACCCGAGGGTGTTCGATAGAAGATCAGCGAGAGGGTGCCGACCGCAGCCTCGTCCACATGTGCCAGGAACAAGGTGGTGTCCGCGGCGACGATCTCGTTAAGGTCGCCGATCCTCAACGGCTTCGCCGTCGATGAGAGCTGCGGCAGTAGCCGATTCAACGCGGTGAGAACTGCTTCGTCTGCGGTGAGAACCTCGGTGATCCGAACCATGCGGTTCAGACTAGGCCAGCGGTCTACTGCACAGACCAACCACCATCACTCGCGAGAATCGCCCCGGTGATGTTCACCGCGTCGTCCGACAGCAGGAAGGTGATCGACGCGGCCAGGTGCTCGGCCGTCGCGACGGTCGGGATCGCCTGCTGGAAGGGAGCGAGCCGGCCCGATCCGTACTCCGACATGTTCGGGGGCATCGGGATGCCGGTGGCCACGCCGCCCGGAGCGACCGAGTTCACGCGAATGCCCTTCGGCCCGTACATGAACGCCGCCGACTTCGTGACGCCGATGATGCCGTGCTTGCTGGCCGTGTAGGCGTTGCCCGAGGCGTTTCCGCGCAGACCCGCTTCGCTCGAGACGTTGAGGATCGCCCCGCGACCGGCCGCTTCCATCAGAGGCAGCACCGCGCGCATGAGCTTGAACGGCGCGGTGAGGTTGATCGCGATGACGCGGTCCCACACGGCATCCGTCGTCTCGCCCGCGGGGGAGAAGTCGTCGTTGATGCCGGCGACGTTCGCGAGGGCGTCGATGCGGTCGCCGGCGGCGGCGAGGACGGCGTCGATCGCGTCCTGCTTCGTGAGGTCTCCCGGAACCGTGACGATGTCGGCATCCGGCAGTTCCGCCTTCAGGGCGTCGAGCTTCTCGGCGGCGATGTCGCTGGCGATCACGCGTCCGCCTTCGCGGGCGATGCGGGATGCCGTGGCCTTGCCGATTCCGGATGCTGCGCCGGTCACGATCACCGTCTTGCCGGCGAAGCGTCCGGTGGTGGGCTTCTCGGTCCAGCCTGCGGACTCGTCGTCCGCCGGGATCTCGCCGCCGTTGGCCGCGCGCACGAGGTCGTCGACGACGGACTGCGGCATGGCGCCCTGGCTCATGGCGACGAGCTGCTGCAGCGGCAGGCCGAGAACAGGGGTGAGCAGCGAGGGGTCGGCGCCCGTCTTCTCGAAGAGGCTGCGGATGAGCGGGCCGCCGGTCGGGTCGTTCATCCAGTCGCCGATGGTGGAGTGTGCGGTGAGGGCCATGCTCGTTCTCCTTGTTCGAGTTTCGCAACGCGCCTATTTCGCAACGGTGCGTCTACTTATGATTCAGTGTACGCCTGAGTACGCTCGGATGGTGCCCCGTCCTCGCAGCGAGAAAGCCCGTCAGTCCGTGCTGGACGCGATGCGCGCCGCGCTGTCGAGCCACGCGTACGAGGCTGTGACGATCGAGGGCCTCGCCGCCGAGGCGGAGGTCTCGAAGCAGACGATCTATCGGTGGTGGCCGTCGAAGGCTGCGATCCTCGGTGAGGCGCTGCTCGAGGGCGGGCTGCCCGGGGCGGATGTCGCCGTACCGTTCACGCCGGATCTCGCCGCCGACCTGCGGGCCTGGTTCTCGGCGATGAGCGCGTCGCTGGCGGATGCCGACGGCGTCGCGATCGCGCGGGCGCTGATCGTGATCACGGCATCCGATCCCGAGCTCGGGCTCGCTCTGAATGAGAAGCTCGCGGCGCCGATCCGCGAGTGGGTCGGGTCGCGGGTGGCGCTTGCTGTGTCGGCGGGGGATGTTCGGGAAGACGCGGATGCTGCCGCTATCGCGGACCAGTTCGTCGCGATGGCGAGCTACGCCGCGCTGCTCGGGCGTCCGCTGAGCGACGAGCGGGTCGACGCGACGGTGAGCGTGCTGCTGCGGGGGATCTCGGCCTGACCCGGCCGCCGCTCCGGTCGTTGAGCGACGAGCGAAGCGAGGAGACGAAACGTCTCACAGTGCCGCGGGGGGTGGTGCGTCACCAGAATATCCCCGATGTCCTCATATGTGTGCTTTCATCTTCCGAAAGGAGACGAGTCGAACGGAGGACGATCATGCCCGATACCCCACACCCCCGGTCGTGGTTCCGGACGATCCTCCAGCCCGGAGTCACTCGGATGACGACCTGCATCGTGCTGGTCGGTTTCGCCGCGCTCATGATCGCGGGCGCATCGATGCCCGAGCACCGATGGTGGTTCCACGCGCCCGCCGTGCTCGGGATTGTCACCTGGTACCTCCTCATGATGGCGAGGTACGAGGATTCCGTCCCTGAGAAAGTCTCATGGTTCGGAACGCTGACGCGTCCAGTGAGCCACTTCATCGGGACCACGACAATCAATGCGTTGAGCGTGATGGGCTGGGCGATCTCGACTCATCGCCCGGACTGGCAGCCGGCGATCGTAATCATCACCTTGGTCCCGATGCTCACCTGGTTCACGTTCATGTCGTACGTCCATCGGCGAGAGGAATTCGCGCGCGCTGCGCGAATGCCGAATCTCGAATCAGGCGGTTGGTGAGCCGCCGACTGCGTGCGGAAGTCAGACAGTCTCGGCGCGCTCGATATCTTCGGATCGTAGCAGCGAGGAGGCCCCGAGGAGCTCGATGCCGATGACGTGCCCCTGGGCGTCGAAGTCGAGGATGATCTCGCCTTCGCCCCGCGGGGAACGGATGCCGTGCACCTGAGTGGCGGCCTCTCCCGGAGCGACGGCGCGTCCGATCGCGATGTAGGCCGCGTCCACCTCGGGGTCGTAGCGGATGTTCATCATGGCCCTCCAGATTCCCCAGCGCCGACCTGAGTGAAGGTGACGGCGGGCTTGGTCTTGTCGTCGATCCTCGATGCTATTGGCAACGGGAGCCACGCTGCTGGCAGCTCAATACCCTCGAACGCTTGCATCCGACGCTCCCACCCGGTTCGCTGGAGTGATGAGCGAGAGTGAAGAACTGCGCGAGAAGATGGACCGGCTCGTCGGCACCTGGCGGTCCGCGGGGCGCTTCATCGGTGGGGACTACGTCGGCCAGGACTGGTCGGGCCACGACATCTACGAGTGGTTCCCCGGCGAACGGCAGATGGTGCACCGCGTCGATGTGGAGATCTTCGGCGGTCGGAACGAAGCCCTCGAGCTCTTCACTCCGCGTGAGGGGTCGGCGACCGAGTTCGACCAGACGTCGTTCAACGCCGACGGCACGGTCGAGCACGCGCTCGGCAGTTTCGATGACAAGGGCCGCTATCGCAACGATGGCGAGGGGATCCGCGCCACGGTGACGTTCCATGGGCCGGAAGAGATGCGCGCCCACTGGGAGATGCGCCAGCCGGACGGCACCTGGATCGACTGGATGCTGGTCGCTTTCACCCGCGTCGGCGACCCGCACATCGAGATCCGGTCGAAAGACGACCACACGTCCTAGCATCCTGCCGTCGAAACGTCAGGGCTAGGCTCGTCGGATGAGTGAGCCCGACATCGGACCCGTCCCGTCGCTGATCCAGCAGCGGATCGCTTTCGCCCGTCGGCGGTCGTTCGCGCTCTACACCCTCATCTCCTCGACCGTGATCGCGATCGCGTGGTTCCTGATCCTCATCATCGACGGCAACGACTTCCTGCGGTGGCTCGGTGCCCTGGTCTTCGCGTTCAGCGCGATCTACGGGATCATCGAGTTCCGACGTGTGCGACGGGACATCCTCGCGTTCGAAAAGCAACACGGTGCGGGTGCGGGAGCGCAGAAGCCGGTCCGCTAGCCTCGGCGGACGGCTCGCTCGCTGTCGATCCCGAACTTCACGGTTCCGCCTGCCGTCTGCACCGGGAACAGATCCTCGTATGCCGGGATGCGCACGAGGATGATGCCGACACCGGTCGTCCCTGCGGTCGGCAGGTCGAGCTCGAGGAAGTGCGGGCGATCGCCGGCGGGCACCTGCTGCCCCGTCGCGGTGGTGGCATGGACCGGATAGGTGCCGGGGACGAGGTCGTGTCGGCTGCCGTCGTCGACGATGACGGTTACCCCTGCGGGGATCGTCACGGTGGCGCTCACTGTGCGATCCTCGCAGGTTTCCCCTGGTCGTTGAGCGACGAGTGAAGCGAGGAGCGCCGTACTGAGCGAGCGGAGCGAGTCGAAGTGACGAAACGTCGCGACCGCCGTGTACCGTCCCGCCGCCCTCGCGGCGCGGGATAATCGGTGCGTGCGAGATCCAGAGCCGAAGCGACCCTTCATGTCGATCGAGTTGCTGCTCGATCCGGCGACGGAGGCGGCCGTCCGAGCCGAGTGGGACGCGCTCGCCGCACACGGGATGTCGAGCCTCGCCCATCACACGTCGGCGAGCAACCGTCCGCACGTGACCCTCCTCGTCCGCACCGACCTGGCCCATTTCGACGCGCACGCCCTCCTCGAGCGCTCGTCGTTCCCGGTCACGCTCAGTGCTCCTCTACTGTTCGGCGCAGGCGAGCGCCGCGTGCTGGCCCGCAGCATCGTGCCGAGCGCCGAACTCCTCGACACTCACTCAGCCGTGCACGCTGCTGCCGGACTCGGGGACGACGCCCCGCACACGGCTCCGGGCGAGTGGACCCCCCACGTCACCCTCGCCCGCCGGCTGCGCGTCGTCGATTTCGTCGCAGCGCTCGAGCTCGTAGGTGGCGAGATCCACGGACGCGCTGTGGGCCTGCGCCTGTGGAACCCGGAGACCGCGACCGTCACCGATCTGGCGACCTTCACCTGACGCGGAGGCGCAGACGCGTCGGCGGTCGTGATCGCTGGCGGGTCCGTCGGTGCCTCGCCGTAGGCTGACCACCTCGGCCGGAGGAAGGAAGAGCCGGTATGGGGAACCCCGGTCCGTCGCTGGCCGCGCACTACGATCTGCGGTCGCAGGAAAAGTCGATCATCGCCGCATCGAAGCACGGACCGCTGCAGTCGTTGACCGACCGGGAACTCGCGATCGCCGACCAACCCCTCACCGTGTATCCGTATCGACTGCAGCGTCGCGTACGGGCGTGGGTGCGGTTCGGTCCGGAATCGATCCGTGTGGATGCCGTCATCGTGCGATCCACACCGAAGGCGGCGGGCATCGAGTTCCGCGCCGGCGATCAGCGGTTCCGGTGCTGGGTGTGGGGCAATGCCGTGGAGCTTGTCGACGAGGCGGATGGGGCACGGTGAGGTACGGAAGAGCCTCGACTCAGAGTTCCCCGCGAACGGGCTGCGCCGCGTGATGGTGTACCCGGATGGCTGAGTTCAGGTAGAAGACAGCCGTGATCAGCGCCACCACGCTACCGGTGACAGCGAGTGTCGGACTCGGTGAAGCGAACGCTCCGAAGGATGCCGTGATGCCCTGGACGAGGAACAACACGCTGAGGAGAATTCCGCTGCCCCGTGAGCTGGTCATCTTCCACCAGGGGCGTGGGGCGTCCGATTCACCCGCGCCACGGAATGTTCGTGCTGCCACCGCGACAGCCGCTACGAGAGCTATGACCGCCCACGCGAACCCGAGTTCGAAGCTGATGGCGGCGAGCGGAATTGCGGTGAGCGTGATCCCGACGGCGACGATAAGGAGATACCCGACTTTGGTGGACGGCGTCCTGATGCGCATGTTGTTCCTCCTGTCTACGGTGCGGCTGTGTACATCGTGTAGCTGCAGTAGTTGAAACCACAGCTGTAATAGGTCACCTTGAGCCGCCACTTGTTCCAAGCCCAACGAAGGGCACCCGACAGTTCGGGCGCCCTTCGTGGCGGATCGGCCGGTCAGCGGTCTGCATCGGAGCGGTTTCGACCGGACGCACGACGCCAGAGTCGGATGATCGCCTTGATCAGCACAACTGCAGCGATAGCCGCCGCCGCGGCGACGGCGACCCAGGCGAGAAGTGCGACGATGTCGAGTCCGTTTCCGAACATGATGATCCTTCCGTTGTGCTGTGGGTCGCGGCCTCCTGGAAAAGGCTCGCTACCTCTCAGTCATTCACGCCGGGATGTTCCTGTCAGCCGGTGGTCCGGGGCGTCGAAGCACGAAGAAGGACAGGAGCGACGCCAGGATGATCATCAAGGCACCTGCCATCGCCCAGGACCCGGTGACGGTGACCGCGTTCGTTCCCGCCACGTCCTGGAAGCCCTCGAATGTGGCTACGAGCGGAACGACGAGCGTGCTGGCCGTTGCAAACGCGGTCGCTGCGAGCAGCATTCCCGCGGTGGCGACGACCCCGATAGCGATCCCCAGGGAACAGGCGATGATGAAGAGGCGCCCGGCGATCTCGCTGGAGTGTCCCGAGACGCTGGCATCGAGGGCGCGGGGTTGGCTCATCGCACGCACCTGGCTGTGAAACCGTTCCTGGTGGACAGCTCGGGGTACATCCCCTTCGCCTGGCAGGTGTTCCACCAGCTGACCACGAGCCATGAAGCGACCCCCAGCGCGAGGGCCGCAACCGCGACCAAGGCGAGGCCGGTGACAACGAACACGACCACGGGGAGCGGGTCCGCCACGATCGGGTAGGAAACGCTGCCCAGATCTTTGTGCTCCACCACCTGGGTGAGCGTGTTCCCTTCGACGGAGTAGTGCGTGGGCACGGCAACGCCGGACGCGTCCTGGGCCCAGGCCGGTTCGAACTCAACCTTCACGGTACCTTGTTCGTCCACGATCCGAGCGCCGCCGTCTGCGGTGGCCTCAAGCCGGTGGCCGGCCGGGATGGTCAGATCGTACGAGTAGCTCTCCGAAGCATCGCGGCCTTCGAGGACGGAGAGCAGTTGGACACCGCCTGCTATGGGGATGACGGCATTGCTGCTCGCGCCGTCGGAGGGGTAAACGGTCGTCCCGTCGCCGAGAAGCCGCCCGTTGTCTGCTGTTGCCGCTTGCGGGAGCGAGATACTCAGGTCGAAATCTCCCACGGACATCGAGACGCCCTCCGACGCTGTCGCCGGCACCTCAACCTGAAGCGTGGTCTCTGCGCTCGGCCCGGCCGGGACCGCCACCGCATCTTTCACAAGCCCGCTGCTGACGCTGTCCAGAGCGACGGCGACTTCCTGCACGGTGACACCGTCGCCGGTCTCTTCGGCGTAGGCGGAGGGCCCCGCCCACAGGGCGCTTCCCGCGATGATCGTGGCCGCGACGGCGGCGCTCGCGACCGTGCGTCGACCGAAACGCGCGAACACGTTCGGGCTTGCAGTGGAATGACTGATGGGAGATGACATGCGATTCCTCTTTCCGGTTGCGGTGGGCCGCCACCGCGGCACCGATAGTGCGACGAGGGCTGCTGTTGGAACTTCTGTGTTCATGAATCCGCCCGAGTGTTCGAGAGTTGATGATCCATCTGGCTATGAAAGCCCACATATGAGGACACAAGCAATATATTCGGCTACGATCGGTCGGAAGCATGAGTCTCGTCGGGCGCGCGCTGGGCACCCCGCGCGACGAGGTCACAATCGCCACGGAGGCGCCGGCCGAGACGAATGACGACGGCACGGTCCACGGACGCAACGACAGCCGGAGTACATCCGGCGGGCGTGCGAACGGTCGCTGCGGCACCTCGGGACAGACGTGATCGACCTCCACTACCTGCGCCGCGTCGATCCGAATGTGCCGATCGAGGAGAGCGTCGGTGCGCTGGCCGACCTCGTGCGCGAGGGCAAGGTGCGGCACATCGGGCTGTCCGAGACGTCGGCTTCCAGGTTGCGGCGGGCGCACGTGGTGCATCCGATCGCGGCCGTGCAGTCGGAGTTCTCGCTCTTCGCACGCGACGTACTGCACAACGACGAGAAGGCGACGGCCGACGAGCCTGGCATCGGGTTGGTGCCGCTCTCTCCGTTCGGGCGCGGGACGGTGACCCCCGGTAGCCGTTTGCTGGACGAGCTGGCGCACGAGGATGCTTGACGCGGACGGCCGCGCCTCCAGCCCGAGGCCTTCGCGGCGAACCGCCGGCTGGTCGCGCGGGTCGAGGAGGTTGCTCGGGAGCGCGGGGCGACGGTGGCGCACGCGTGGGTGTTGTCGAAAGGTGTGGTGCCGATTCCGGGGGCGCGGAGGAGGGCACGGCTGGACGAGAACGCGGGGCGGCAGAGATCGAGTTTGAGCGAGGACGAGCGGATGCGGTTGGCGGATGCTGTGCCGGTGGGGGAGGTTGTGGGGTCAAGG
>NZ_JXRU01000023.1 GCF_000967865.1 Microbacterium sp. SA39 | reverse complement strand
GACAGCGACGAAGCCCGCGCAGCGACCTACGACGCCTGGCTCCATCACTACAATCACCACAGACCCCACACCGGCATCGGCGGCCAAACACCCTCAGACCGCGTTCACAACCTCACGGGGAAGAACAGCTAGATGGACCGCGCGGTCAATTGCTCTCAACCTAGAGTCCCCGGTACTCCGCAGTCTGTCCTTTCTTCGGAGAGCAGACTAAGGTTGAAAGTACGGTGTCGACATAGTGTTTTTCTAGTGGCAGTCTCATAGCTTTTCCAGTGTCACCGGAGTAGAGTGTGACTACGAGTCACGGAAGAGGAGGTCGCATGATGAACGGCAAGCCGATCGCAACGGCCACGAAGCACAGCGCGCACAAGAGAGTGATCAAGCTCGACGTTCGCGAGGTCACCCGTCGCCTGAACGCAGCGCTCGGCGGCACGCTGGTGTCGACCCTCGCCGGATCCAAGGACACGAAGGCCTCCTACAAGTGGGCCAAGGAGACCGGCCCTCAGCCGGGTCCCGAGGTCGTGAAGCGCCTCGTGTTCGCATACGAGCAGTGGCAGAAGGTCGCCGAGGTCGAAGGCGAGCACGTCGCTCGCGTCTGGTTCATCGGCGCGAACCCCTGGCTCGAGTACGACACCCCGATCATGGCCATCCGAGAGGACCGCCTCAAGGACGTGGGGAACGCCGCCCAGGCCCTGATCGATGACAGCTTCAGTGGCTGAGCCGGGCACACGGCGCATCTGCCAGGACACCGGACTCGCACTCGTTGCGGGTCCGGTGTCCTCGTTCCGGATCGCCCGAGAGTCCTACGGCGCCCTGGCCCCGAAGCCCCGCGAGTCGGGTGACGACCCCGGCAGCTGGAGCCGCTACGACACCATCGGACGGACCATCTACAGCAGCGCCGACCGCGTCACCGCGTTCATGGAGCTGCTGGCGTCGTACCGCACCGACATCAACGCCGAGCGCCGCGCACTGCAGCCAGCGGCGGATGCCGTGGGCATGAGCCTCGACGACTACTGGAACGACATCGTCTCCGAGTGGGACGAAGCCGGCAACATGAAGGCGATGTGGCTACCCCGTGCCTTCCGCGACGGCCGCGCGCTGTACACGCTCGAGTATCCGGACGGCTGGTGGATCGATGCCTCGGCGACGGAGACCATCGCCGCCATCCATGACCTCTTCACCGGCCCCTGGCCCACGAAAGACGGCGACTCGGAGAAGCCGCTCACCCTCGCCGACCTCCCTGGCGATGACCGCGTGCTCACCACGGCGATCGCAGGCGTCATTCGGGAACACGTCCAGCTCGACGACGGAACGCTGCCGCTCGGCATTCAGTTTCTGTCCAAGCACGGCCGCCCGACCGAGGGGTCGGGCCTGTGCTGGGCGTACTGGATGCGCCAGGTCGACAGCGGACTCGATGAGCCCGCCAAGGTGCTCGCTACTGAACCGATCCGCGACGACGACGCGGCCTACAAGGCTGCTCAGGTGCACTGCAAGATCAAGTCGCGGTGATCGCGATGGACCTCGAGATCACCGTCACGCCTCGCGAGACACACGTGTGGGCGCCGCGGCCCCAGGCAGCGCAGGAGCTGCGCCACGAGCTCGCTGAGTCCGGCTACCTCGTGCGCGACGCTGACCCGTTCGAGTTGACCAGCGCCGGTCTCATCCCCGACGGCGAGCACCTCGAGTTCGACCCCGCGCGCATCTTCGACGTCGGGATCGGCCCGAATGCGAACGCGACGCTCCACGCGCTGACGGACTCCGGTCACACGCTCATCTGGCACCGCTGGCAGACGAGACTGGTTCGCAAGGTCTGGGGCGTCAGTATCGCCATCCCCCGCAAGAACCGCCCGCGGCCCGGTTCAACGGAATCCGCCATCCACTTCGGTGGCCCGGTGCGCAGCACACGCGGCCTCGGTCTCAGGCTCTCGCGCGACACGTACGCGAGGATCAACAAGCGCTCGTCCCTGTCGCGCATGTACCGAGAAGACGACCCCGAGTTCTGGGACGCCGTCGACAAGGACTACGACGACGCGGAGCACCGCATCCGCTCAGACGCATGGTGCGAGGCGATGCGCGAGGCTGCGCTGGCGAACTTCGATCTGAACATGGCCCACTTCGCCTCGCTCGACCGCGAAGAGTTCGAGCAGGCGCTGCAGTCGGCCGCCGCCAGCCGGCGCGGCATGATCGAGGTCACGGATCTCGCGCAGTGGGACGGCGTCCCCGGGATCTACATCATGGTGCTCGACGAGTACTGCCAGGTGTATGTCGGCGTGGCCAACTCGTCGACGGGAATCGCGAAACGCATCCGCCAGCACTGGACACACCAGAAGGAGTTCGACCGGCTCCTCTGGGGCAGCATCGAGACATCGATTCTCGCGATCGACAGCTTCCGCGCTCTCGACACCACGCGCATCTTCGCGCTCAAGACTGAGCGCACGTTCGACGGCGAGAACCCGCTCCTCGAGCAGTTCCCGAGGAAGTTCACGCTGAACCGCGTCATGGGAGGCAACGACGTCGTCCACCTCGCCGGCTTCCTCGGCGTCGAAGCCGTCATGCGGACGCGCGAGTTCGCGCCGCCCCTCGACGAGGGCTGAGGCTACCCTCCTCGGGCAGCGCCGGGGCAGCTACCAGCCGAAACACCTCGCAAGGCCTCGCCTAAACGTGATGCTCTTTTCGCCGCGGCAGTGACCCGAACTGCGTCGCGCGATCAACTACGCGTGTACGGGCCATTCCTCGTGACCGGCACCGGCGGAATCGCCGGGGACAAGTAGGGTGATTTGGAACCGATCGAAGGAGACGCGTTGTCTGAGGAGTCCACGATTCAGAGGCGAGACTACAACCCTGGCCCGCGCGTGGGGATCACGTTCTCCACGTTCGATCTGTTGCACGCCGGGCACATCATGATGCTTGCCGAGGCGAAGCGCCAGTGCGACTACCTCATCGTCGGTCTCCAGATGGACCCGACACTGGATCGTCCCGAGAAGAACGCACCGACGCAGACCGTTGTCGAACGGTACATCCAGCTGCGCGGGTGCCAGTATGTGGACGAGATCGTGCCGTACTCGACGGAGCAAGATCTCGAGGACATCCTTCGCTCGTTCAAGCTCGACGTGCGCGTCGTCGGCGACGAGTACCGCGACCGCGACTTCACAGGACGCGCATACTGCGAGACGAGTGGGATCGAGCTGTACTTCAACGGCCGAGATCACCGGTTCTCCAGCTCAGGTCTACGAAAGATCGTGGCCGAGAAAGAAGCCGAACGGGTCGCGAATGCGTGACGCGAGAGTTTTTCATGGTTGAGGCAACGAATCAGCAAGCCGAACGGAGCTCCCGGGCCGCAACGCCCGGGAGCTCCCTCGTGTACTTCATCTTCGCCTGCCTGGGTGTGTTGCCCATCCTGGCGATGCCCGTCTTCCAGTACTTCAGCGGCCGATGCGGCGTCTCAAGGAGAGGTGTCGCTCGTTGAAGGTCACAAGACGGCGTTCCCCGCCGGCAGGTACTGCGAGTGGGAGAGCGCTTCGGGCGAGGCGCTGACCTATCAAACCGGATGGATCACGACGATCGTGGCATGCGTCGCGACTCTCTTCGTCGTCTGGATGACGGTGCTCGCGCTGCGCGGGAAAAGACCTCGCAGCGTTCTTCTCGCGCTCGTCCCTGCAGCGGTAGTCCTGCTCGCATGGGTAGTGGTGTTCGTCTAGAACTGCTGGCTTCACGCCGCGATGCGCCAACTGATCACGGCTCCTGATCCGGCCCCGCAGCGACACTCGCCTCGATCTCCCGAAGGCGCTTCAGTTGCGCCCCTGACGTTCTAGATAACCTGGCACCCGCCGCTGACCTTCACGCCGCAGAGCGAGAGTCTGTTCCCGTCGATCAGATGGTGAACGGCGCGTCCGTCAGGCTCCCCGACGCTCTCACAGACCCGCTGGTCCTCGAGAACGACCTCGACCCGGCGCTCTCGATTGTCCTCCCGATCGAATCGGGCGTCCTGGACGTAGCACCGTCGAGCGGGCTCCCCGTGTACTCAGCGGGGAGCAGTGCAGAGCTGGTCCCCGCTGTCAAGGACGATGGATCAGTACAGATCACGACCGTGCTCGAGGCAGCCGACGCTCCCACCCGTTTCGACTACGTTTTCTCAGCAGGGTCCAGCCTCCAGCTGGGGGAAGACGGCTTTGTGGTCATCACCGATGCCGCCGGTCAGTACAGCGGCGCCGTAACCCCACCGTGGGCGCTCGACGCAAACGGCACCACCGTTCCGACGCACTTTGAGGTGAACGGAAACACCCTGACGCAGGTCGTCGACCACGCAGGATTCGCCTACCCCGTGATCGCTGACCCATACGCCGGCAAGGCACTGATCAGCTCTGTCGGCCTCGGCTGGGAGCAGGGCCAGCGCCGCTACTCGGTCACCAAGACCTCATTCGGCCACAGCGTTTCTCTGGGCTATGGACTCGGTGGCGGGGATGATCCCGCTCTTGGAGCACAGATCATGCGCGACCAGGGCTGGAGTGAAGCCGTGTCCAAGGGGTTGAGCACAGCAACAACGATTCGACAGCAGTATGACTGCCACACGGTCTATGCAGCCGGTAAGAACCCGTGGAACCTCGCGCGTTATCGTGGAACCAACGAATGGTGGGGAGTCAATCCCCAACTCTGCAATTGGTGATCCTTATGACTCAGAAATCTCAGCAATCCTCTCGGCTTCTCATCGGTGGCTTGATCGTGATCGGCGTCGCGTTGCTCATCGCATGGACGTTCAGCGTGACCGCCTACGGGTACGAGGTGGATGAGCTTGGCCCTGACGCCGGAGTACGGGCGCAGGACGTTCTGCTATTCGCAGGCGGCGTGGTGAGCATTCTCGCCGCCATCGCCATCTTCGTGATCAGGCGTCGACGCGCTCGGCACAGCACTCTGTAAGACGCCCCTTCCGTCAGGTAGTGCCCAACCGAGTCACCTCGGTTGGGCACTACCTGCTTTCGCGCGCCCGCAGATCACCGAGTCAGTACATCTGCCCCCTGGGGCCAGCCGCAATTCCGCGGGTCGCACTCTGGCTCACGTTATCGGCGGACGGCTCATGCCGCCGAGCGGACAGCTACCGAAAACGATCGTTTGCGGCAGGACGATGGTCGCCACACTCTGGTGAATCAGCTGCGGAGGTTCTGCAAAGGAGTCCTCCGGAGTGAATTGTGAGGAGCATCAATGCAGATCCAACATGGGCGCGTCGGAAGACGCGCCTTCGCTGTTCTGGGAGCCATCGCCGGATCGATGATGATCGTCGGCGCGCTGGCCGCCCCCGCGCAGGCCGCTGTCCCTGCGCCCTCTACCACCTCCGCCCCGATCGAAGCGCCGGCCCCGCCAGATCTCACGGCCGCGGTATCCGTCGGCGACGAGGTGGAGCCGATCACAGTCGAGACCGGCGACGCGATGCGCTCCACACAGGACAGCTGTACGCAGGCCGGAGATCAGGTGCTCTGTATCGAGATGGGCACCGAACCTGCAGATGTTCCGCTCGATGAGGCTGGTCGCGGTGATGTCCAGCCGTTCGCGATGGTCAACGTTCCTGCCTGGCGCCTCGAGGCGGGCGTGCAGAATCAGTACTTCGCCAACCGCACCAACATGTGCGGCATCTTCTCTGGGACCCTCACTGTCCACCAGGTGACCAACGGTGTCCCCGGAGCGGTGGTCGGGACGATGCAGTTCTACAACTACATCTACATGGACACCAGCCTCAACCGTTGGGCCAACCAGATGAGGGTCTCGCCAACCATCATCACCGGCCAGGCGGCAGGTACGCAGATCTCCGGAGTCGCGACATGCACCGGCGGACCTTGCGTGCAGGCGAGCCAGTCGTTCCCCGCGCAGGCGCCTGCCGCGATGGGTAACGCTGACGGCGAGTCGTACTGGGAGTGGACCGGTGCGACGGGAACTGCCGCATACGGGACGCCCTCTTGGAGCATCACGTTCAAGTCTCCGGGTTCGACGACCTCGGCATCGCTCAACCGCCCGGCAGCTCAGGTGCGCTGCGACAACGCTGTTCCCGGACGGGCAGTGATCGGGTGCGTGGTCCCGAGCATCACGCCTGTCATCCGTTACGACGGAACGTCCTTCGTCGAGTTCGGCGCCCGCGTTTCCGGAGCTCAGGCTTCGGGGCTGAAGGGTGGCTCCTCTGCCAACCCGCTTCACCGGATGGTCAACGCGACGCAGCAGGCGGCGAACCGCAACACTGCATGCCCGTCGTCGCTTCCGCGTCCGACGGGGAAGTCCTGTGACGAGTACCCGTTCGCATCCACCTATGAGGGGGCAGCGTTGAGCGGCGGTCTTGCTCGGACGCAGAGCTGGTGCCAGGTCGCACTGGTCAATCCGCCGTCGACGGGCGCCGCGGGGTACAGCGTGTGCATGATCAACGCGAACGAGAACAGCCAGGCGGGCAGCCTGATGAACTCGGTACTATTCGGGCCAAGCCGCGTCATCGACGGTGACGCTTTCTACGTCGAGATCCTCTGACGTAGAGAACCGGATCGGAAGGGGAGGGCGATGCAGCATCGCATCACAGCGTCGGCGATGAACAGCGTGCTGGTCATCGAAGGAGTCGCCGCATCGCCCTCCTCTGATCTTCACGACACCGGCCTGATCATGGTGATCCCCCCAGAGAGTGTGCGGATCGTGACCGGCGTCTTCATGGGTCCTGTCACGGTCGACGTCGAGCCGCTCGACACTCGACCTACTGAGGACGACATCCGGTGGGAAGACGTCGCCGAGTTTCCTGCTCGTCGAGTCAGCGGAGCGCCCGTGACGGTTCACGGCGAGATGGAGCTGCCCGCTGAGGATGTCCCTGACCTCGCCCCAGGCGACTCGGAGCTGGTTCGCATCCGTGTTTCGGCCACCGGTCGGGACGCGAACTTCGACCTCGCCGTCTCCGAGCCGACGGAGCAGTACCTCGTCCAGATTTGGCCGGCCGACGAGGGTGAGAAGGTCTCGTGGCGTTCGAGTAGTCGCACTGCAGCGAGCCGTCGAGCGTCGAAGCCAGTCGTCGGCTGACGAACGGTCTTCGAAAAGATGAACCCCCGCCGCCCGATGAGGGCAGTGGGGTTCGACGTGTCCAGGTGCGCATCCGGACGATAAGTGAAGAGAGTCGGTGAGCGGTGCGCTCGAGGCGCTGTGCCGTTCACCTTCGACGAGTGATGATCAGTCTTTCGCCCGCAGTCGGCTGGTTGACGGCCAGCTCTCGGATCTCGTCCGAGCTCTTCTCGCTGCGTGATCCGTCGCAAGCGCGCGATCGTCGCCGACCGTCTGCGCGAAGACGAGGCGGCCGTGGTCACAGGTTCGCCGCTGTTGGACGCATTTACGAAAGGATCCCGATCACGCAGGCGGGTGGTGATCTCGGCCCGTTACTGCTGCGTTACTGCTGTCAGCACTTCGAGCATGACAAAGGCCCCGCATCCCAGTGTTTCCATGGGATGCGGGGCCTTCGTGGTGGCGGTGACGGTGGGATTTGAACCCACGGTAGGGGGTTACCCTACACAACTTTTCGAGAGTTGCACCTTCGGCCGCTCGGACACGTCACCGCGGAATAGCTTACGCGAGAGCGGGCCGACGCGCGAATCGAGCAACGCGCATCACCAGGCGGATGCGACCTCCGCGTGCGTCCGGAGGATCCCCTCGGTCGATCCGGCCGGCGCCCGGCCGATGCCGCACTCCGTCGCGACGCCGAACTCCGGCGCGAAGGCGGATGCCACGGCGATCCGCCGCGCAGCCCCCTCGACTCCGTCCTCACGGTGCACAAGTCCGAGATACAGCTCCGTCACCGGAACGAGCGACGCGAGCGGCGCGAAGTATCCCTCGTCGTCGCGCTCGATCGGCACGGGCAGGTGCAGCCAGGTGATCTCGCGAGCGGATGCCGCGACTACGGCGTTCGCGTAGCGGACGAGGTTCGCGGCATCCGTCGGCTCGAAGAAGTGCTTCTCCCCCGCGTCGCCGTAGCAGAGGTGCACGCCGACCTCGACGTCCGCGGGGACGGCGTCGACCAGCGCGGCCAGCCGGGAGACGAGACCGTCGAACGGATCACCCGGCCACCACGCCTCCATCACGGCGCCGTAGCCGGCAGCGCGCTCGATGATGCCCATCTCGCTCGCGACGTCCCACTGCACGGCGAGGTCCTCGTGCGGGATCGCGGCGAGGATCTCGTCGAGCTCGCGCAGGATGGCGGCCGTGTAGACCGGTTCGATCGCAGCGCGATCGTCGCCGCCGAAAAACGAGGAGATCACCGCGAGCGGCGTCGGCAGGGAGACCTGGAATCGGATGCCGTGCGCCACGGCGCCTTCCTCGCGAAGGCGCGTGAACACCGCGTACGACTCGATCGCCGCAGACGCATAGCCGAGCGGCGGAAGCTCGATGGCGGCGGCATCCGTCCCCTCCGCGATGCGCAGTCCGCGGGCGTCGATGCCGGCCGGGAACGGGATCGGCTGGTCTCCCACGCGCTCGATGCCCTCGGCCTGCCCGATCACGTCGGGCTGAAACATGATCCAGTGGAACCGCTTGCCGACCTCACCGTCAGGCAGCCGCCGCAGGTGCGAGCCGAGCAGCTCGGCGGCGGTGCGCATCGTGGTCTCGGCGTCGTCATAGTTCACACTGCCCACGAGAAGGGCACCCTGCGGCTGAGTCATCCATCCAGAATATCGGCGGCATCCCGAACGATTTCTCCCGGCTCCTACCTCCGACAGCCCGAACTGGTCGCCGGTTAGGATGGCCTAAGCACCCGACGGAAGGATGCGCACGATGGGCTTCATCACGTCCGACGCTCTGGCGGAGACCGGCTACGTCGTCCTCGACGACCAGCCCGCACCCGTCGACGCCGCCGAATGGCTCGACCTCGAGTACGTGCGCTGGCGCTCCTCTGGCATCACGCGCTTCGCGCCTCTCACCAGCTACGCCGGCGCCGTGGACTGCAACGGCTTCTGGAACCACACGCCGCCCCGCACCGACAAAGACGGCATCTGGATCGCGTCCCAGGTCGCGACCGCGCCGACGCTGCAGCAGTGGGCCCTCGAACCGGGCGCGGGCGTCGGACGCTGCCGGGTGATCGAGCTGCAGCCCAACGAGTACGCGGATGCCATCTACAACCTGCACCAGGACGACAACAACCGCCTCAACGACGAGGGCACCGGTTGGGTCGTGCGCGGGTTCTTCAACCTGACGGACGACACCGCATCGATGCTGATCCTCCGTTCCGACCGCTTCGATCCGGCGACCGAGGTGCGATTGCCGCTCGGCAGAGGCTCACGGATCATCGTCGACACGCAGCGCTTCTGGCACGCGGTCTGGCACCGCGGCACGGCACCGCGCTACGCGCTCATCACCTCGTGGACGAGCGGCCCCGAACTCGACGCCTACATCGCCGCGCACCACGGCGACCCGCATCCACCGACGGTCGAGCTGGATGCACAGTTCGTCGATGACGCGCAGGTCGAGCTGCACCGCCGCATCGAGGAGCGCCGCCGCGCCTTCGAGGCGCAGGGCATCGTGATGGAGCCGCCGACTCCGCTGTACGGCTGAGCCGCCCCGCGGTCAGACCGTCCGGCCGCCCTCCAGGCGCACCACGCGATCTACCGTCCCTTCCGGCGGGGCGACGTGCGAGATCAGCAGCACCGACTGCTCACCGGCCGCGCCGAGCAGGTCGCGCAGCAGGGCGTCGGATGCCTCCGGATCCACCCCCGCGGTCGGCTCGTCGAGCACCAGCACCGGGAAGCCGCGCAGCAGAGCGCGCGCCAGGGCGATGCGCTGCGACTGCCCGCCCGAGACCAGGGCGCCACGGTCGCCGACCCGCGCGTCGAGTCCGCCCCGCTCGCGCACCCACTCCCCCAGGCCGACCCGGTCGAGCACCTCGAGCAGCTCCTCGTCGGTCGCGGTGTCCCGCGCGAACAGCAGGTTCTGGCGGATGTCCTCGTCGAACAGCTGCGGACTCTGCTCGCACAGCCCGATCGTCCGGCGCAGCACCGGGCCCGAGAGCGACGCAGCATCCCGACCGTCGAGCAGATACTCGCCCTCGGCGCGGAGGAAGCCGACGAGCACGGATGCGAGCGAACTCTTCCCCGCACCGCTCGGCCCCGCGACGAGCACCCGCTCGCCGGGTCGCAGATCGAGATCGACACCTTGCAGCGCCGGCGCGCCGCCCGGCCAGGCCGCCCGCACTCCGCGCAGCCGCAACGCCGGGGGGCCGATGATCTCGGCATCGTCACCGGCATCCGCTCTCAGCTCGTCCGGCATCCGCTCTGGGAGCACGTCGACGAGGCGCTCGGCGCTCGACCGCACGCTGCGCCAGGATGCCGCGGCGATCGGCACCGCGCCAAAGATCTCGAACACCACCATCGGCACGAGCACCGCGACCGCCAGCCACGGCCCGTCGATCGCGCCGGTGGAGAGGCCCGGTGCCGCCGCGGCGAGCGCCCATACCGATGCGGCTCCGGCGACCGCCGACACCACCCCGGCGGCGACCGCCTGCGCGAGCGAGGCCCGCGAGACCAGCCGCCGGAGCTCGGCATCCGCGTCTGCGATGCGCGCGCGTGCCTGCTCTTCGGCGCCGAAGGCCAGGAGCACGTCGAGGCTGCCGAAGTAGTCGACGAGCGCGGCCGAGAGATCTGCTCGCCGTGCGGAGACGAGCGCCTCGGCGCGGGAACCGAACACCCAGCCGAGGCCGATCGAGGCTGCGACGGCGACGACCAGGCAGATCGCCAGCGTCAGCGCTGCCGGCGGCGACACGAAGGCGAGGAACCCGACCGCCCCGAGTGCGACGAGCATCGCGACGGCGAGCGGCTGCACGACACGCAACGGCAGGTTCTGCAGGTTCTCGACGTCGTCGACGAGCGCGGCGAGCACCCGACCCCGGTCGGTCCCGCCGAGGCCGGCCGGAGACAGCGGGATGAGGCGGCGCACCATGTCGGCGCGGGTCGAGGCGAGCTGGCGTAGCGCGGCGTCGTGCCCGCTCAGCCGCTCGAGGTAGCGGGTCACAGCCCGCGACACGGCGAAGAAGCGCACACCGACGACCGCGATCGACAGCGGCACGAGCGAGTCGACGATCGAGGCGCTCACGATCAGCCAGCCGCTCACAGCCAGGAGGCTGACGGCGGCGGCCGCGGAAAGCACGCCCCAGACCAGGCCGGGCAGGAAGCGCCCGAGGGGAGGCTGCGCGAGGCGGAGCACGTCTCGGACTCGCTGATCCGTCGCCTGACGCTTCGGCGCCTGAGCTCCGCCCGTGGGTCCCTGAGCCTGTCGAAGGGTCATGCGCTCACCCCCAGCGCCACGACCTGGTCGGCGATCTCGCGTGCCGACCGGCGGTGCGAGACGAGGAGGATCGTCGCTCCGGCATCCGCCCGCTCTCGGAGAGATCGCCAGAGTCGCGCCTCGGTCTCAGGGTCGAGCGCGCTCGAGGGCTCGTCAAGTGCGAGCACCCGGCCGGGGTCGGATGCGTGCCGGTAGAGCGCGCGCGCGACGGCGACGCGCTGCGCCTGCCCGCCCGACAACCCGCTGCCCTGCACGCCGAGCATCCTTTCCGGCTCGATCGAGTCTGCGCAGGCGGCATCGAGAGCAGCGCGGATGCCGTCGGCATCGGGGTGCGGGTCGCCGAGGGCGACGTTCTCGGCCACTGTCCCGCGGAGCAGACCGGGTTTCTGTCCCGCCCATGCGAGCCACGCGGCCGGATCGAGTGCACGCACGTCGCGTCCGGCGAAGGTCGTGGTGCCCTCGAAGTCCGTCGCGCCTCGGAGGGCAGCGAGCAGACTCGACTTCCCCGCACCGCTCGGCCCCTCGATCAGCGTGATCGTGCCGGGAGCGGCGGTGAACGACACGGGCGGCAGGTCACGGACGCGGAGACCTGACACCTCGAGCCGCCGATCACGCGTGCACGATTCAGCAAGAATGTTCGGCCGGGTGGCCTGCCGAGCCGTGTCCGCCCCCTCAGTCGAAATTCTTGCTGAATTGTGAACGGCCGGCCGCCGACCCTCGGCCTGATCGAGCACATCGAACACGTCTTCGGTCGCCGCGACGCCCTCGGCCGCCGCGTGGAACTGCACCCCGACCTGGCGGATCGGCAGGAAGGCCTCGGGCGCGAGCAGCAGCACGAACAGCCCGACCTCGAGAGACAGCTCTCCGGACAACAACCGGAACCCGACCGCCACCGCGATGAGCGCGACCGCGATCGAGGCCAGCAGCTCCATCGCGAACCCCGACAGGAACGAGAAGCGCAGCACCTTCATCGTCTCGCGCCGATACTCGTCGGCCGTGGTCTCGATGCGGTCGGCGGCTCGCCGATCCCGTCCGAACAGCCGCAGCGTCGACAGCCCCTGCACCGTGTCGGCGAAGCGTGCCGCGAGGCGCTGCAGCGTCTGCCACTGCTTCTGCTGCACCGTGCGCGTGGCCATGCCGATCAGGATCAGGAACAGCGGGATCAGCGGCAGCGTGATGATCGCGGTGAGTCCGCTCGGCCAGTCCTGCCACCACATCACGGCGACGATCACGGGCGTCGCGATCACCGTGAGCACGAGCTGCGGAATGTACCGCGCGAAGTACGCGTCGAGCGCCTCGAGCCCATGCCCCGCCGTGACGGCGAGGGCGGTCTGGTTCCGCTGCGCGAGCCACCCCGGCCCGAGACGGCCGACGGCCGCGATGAGCGCGGAACGCAACTGCATCCCGGTCTTCGCCGCGGCACGCGTTCCCGCCGCATCCGACGCCGCGATCAGGGTGCCGCGCAGCAGAGCCGCCGCGAGGAGCCACAGCAGCGAGCCCGAGACATCCCGCCCGGCGAGCGCGCCGGTGACGGCATCCGTCAGCAGCCAGGCGAATGCGACGGTGACGGCGGTCTGGACGACGCCGATCATGGCGGATGCCGCGAGGAAACCGCGTGCGGCACCCGCGTACCTCAGCAGCCGCGGATCGACGGGTTTCATGCGTGTGCCGGCGCCGCCTCGATCGACGAGCGCGTGACGCGCTTGCGGAAGATCCAGTAGGTCCAGCTCTGGTACGCGATGACCAGCGGGAGGGCGATCAGCGCGGTCCAGCTCATGATCTGCAGCGTATACGGCGTGCTCGAGGCATTGGCGATCGTGAGGCTGTAGGCCGGGTCGATCGTCGACGGCATGACGAAGGGGAACAGCGCGAGGAAGAGCATCACGACGGCGAACAGCACGGTCGCGGCTCCTGCGGCGAAGGCCCGGCCGTCGCGCCCCCGCAGCGAGAACACGACCGCCGCGATCAGCGAGACTGCGGCGAGCGCCCCCGCGACGACCACCGGGAACAGCATCGGAGCCTCACGACCCGAGGCGATACCGATCGTCCACAGCACGGTCGCGGCGGCCGCGACGATCGTCGGCACAGCGGCGATCTTCACCAGCCGCCGGGCGTCGTCGTGCACCTGACCGTCGGTCTTGAGAGCCACGAACAGCACGCCGTGCAGGAAGAAGACCAGCAGTGTCGTGAGGCCGACCACGAGCGAGTACGGGTTCAGCAGGGCGAAGAAGCCGCCCACGTAGATGTGGTTCTCATCGATCGCCACCCCCTGCACGATGTTGCCGAAGGCGACGCCCCAGAGGAAGGCCGGCACGGCCGAGCCGATCACGATCATCCGGTCGAAGCGGCGCTTCCACGCCGCGTCCTCTCGTTGGTGCCGGTACTCGAACGAGACGCCGCGCAGGATCAGCGCGAGCAGGATCAGCAGCAGCGGCAGGTAGAAGCCGCTGAAGAGCGTCGCGTACCACTCCGGGAACGACGCGAACAGCACGGCGCCGGCGACGATGACCCAGGTCTCGTTGAGGTCCCAGATCGGGCCGATCGTGTTGATGACCTGGCGGCGCGACACGTCGTTGCGCCCGAGGAAGGGCAGCGACATCCCGACTCCGAAGTCGAAGCCGTCGAGCACGAAGTACCCCACGAAGAAGAAGCCGACGAGCCAGAACCAGAGCGTGGCGAGATCCATGATGCTCCTTCCTCTCAGTAGACGACCGACGGCAGCTGGGCCGTCTCGTCGTGGGGTTGCTCTTCGGTGTCAGGCCCCTTCTGCGCGGCCCGGATGATGAGGCGGATCTCCACCACGGCGAGCGCCGCGTAGATCGCCGTGAACGCGATGAGCGAGATCAGCACCTCGAGGCCGCTGACACCCGGCGAGACACCGTCGCGGGTGCTCATCAGTCCGAAGACGATCCAGGGCTGCCTGCCCATCTCGGTGAAGACCCAGCCCATGATGTTGGCGAAGAGGGCGAGCGGGAACGACCAGATCGCGAGCTTCCACATCCACTGCGCAGGCTCCTTCTTCGCGCTCTTGCGGGTCAGCCAGAGGCCGATCACGGCGACGAGGCCGGCGGCCATGCCGAGGCCGATCATCCAGCGGAACGCCCAGTACGTGATCCACAGCACCGGCGCGAACTCGGTCAGCCCGGTGGCCGCGTAGGTCTGGGCGTACTGGGCGTTGAGGTCGTTGATCCCGTGCACGCACGCGTCGAGGGTGTGCGTCGACAGCAGCGAGAGCAGGTACGGCACGCGGATCGAGAACAGCTCCGAGCTGCCGTCGGGTGTGCCGAGAGTGAAGAGGCTGAACGAGGCGTCCGCGCCGCAGACCGTGTCGAAGGTCGCCTCGGCCGCCGCCATCTTCATCGGCTGCGCGGCGTACATCGCGATTCCCAGCTGGTCACCGGTGAGCACCACCCCGGCCGTGGAGAAGATCATCGCCCAGAGGCCGAACTTCAGCGAGATGCGCATGGTGTCGAAGTGCTGCCCGCGAGCCAGATGCCAGGCCGACACCGAGATCACGACTCCCGCCGCGAACATCAGCGCGCCGAAGATCGTGTGCGGGAACGCGGCGAGCGCGACGGGGTTCGTCAGCAGCGCCCAGAAGTCGGTGAGCTCGGCGCGGTTGGTCTCGGGGTTGTAGACGTAGCCGACCGGGTTCTGCATGAACGAGTTGGCCGCGATGATGAAGTACGCCGAGAGGATGCTGCCGATCGAGACGCACCAGATGGTGGCGAGGTGCAGCTTCTGCGGGAGCTTGTCCCAGCCGAAGATCCACAGGCCGATGAAGGTCGCCTCGAAGAAGAACGCGAGCAGGCCCTCGAAGGCGAGCGGGGCGCCGAACACGTCGCCGACGAAGCGGGAGTAGTCCGACCAGTTCATGCCGAACTGGAACTCCTGCACGATGCCGGTGACGACGCCCATGGCGAAGTTGATGAGGAAGATCTTGCCGAAGAACCGGGTCAGGTGCAGGTAATGGACCTTGCCGGTGCGCACCCAGGCGGTCTGGAAGATCGCCGCGACCAGCGCCATCCCGATCGTGAGCGGCACGAACAGGTAGTGGTAGACGGTCGTCAGCCCGAACTGCCATCGAGAGAGGACGAGCGGGTCAAGCCATTCCATGCGCGACTCCTGTTCGGTCGGTCAGCTGCTGTGTGTCTGTGAGCTGGACGACACAGTCCGACGGTCGTCCGGATACCCGCACGCACTCCGCGGAGAGCGGCCCGCCGGCCTCGGTCAGCACGCCCTGCATGAGGCCGAGGTGCACCTGGCACAGCATCGCGCGATCCTCGGGGCGGCCCGCCGCATGCGGGCACGGGCTGAGGTCGACGGTCAGCCGCTCGTCGTCGACGACGGGTTCGACGCCGCTCTCCTCCAGGTGCTCGACCAGCGCATCCAGTTGGTAGATCGCCGCTTCACTCAGATCGGATGCCGCACCCGGCAGCATCCGCCGCATGAGGTCGCCGCGTCGAGCGGCGGCTTTCGCTTTGTGCTGGGCGACGGGGCTGGATGCTCCGGGGGCGCCGGTCGCCGCGCTGTAGAGCACACGCGGCCGACCGCGGGTGGTGCGGTGCTCGGTCGTGGCGATCACGTAGCCGCCGTCGATCAAGCGCTGCAGGTGCTCGCGCACCGTGTTCGGGTGGAGGCCGGTCGCCTCGCTCAGCTCCCCGATGGTGCGCTGGGGACGGCTCTGGACCCTGGCGTGTTCGAAGAGCAGGTGCAGGAGCTGCACCCGTGAGAAGGTCGAGATCGGCCCGCAGACGGGCCCGCCGTTGCGCATGACTCCATCCTCCCCGCAGTCTGCTGCGGGATCGAGGCGTGCGGCCGTGAATAATGCCCTCTCCGATAGGGATGTCGGATGCCGGCGATAGCCTGGGGGCATGGCCACCCGAAAATCCGCTCCTCCGGCGTACGTCTGCACGGAATGCGGGTGGACGACGGCGAAGTGGGTCGGTCGCTGCGGTGAGTGCCAGCAGTGGGGCACGGTGCAGGAACAGGCGGCTCCGACCGGCATCCTGCGCCGGGTGACGGCGCTCGCTCCCACCGCCGAGCGCTCGGCTCGGCCGATCACGCAGATCACCACGCAGGATGCTCCACGTCGCACCAGCGGCGTCGGAGAGTTCGACCGCGTGCTCGGCGGCGGCATCGTGCCCGGCGCCGCCATCCTGCTCAGCGGCGAGCCGGGCGTCGGCAAGTCGACGCTCCTGCTCGAGGTGGCGGCACAGGCCGCGCGCGGCGGGCGGCGGGTGCTCTATGCGAGCGCCGAGGAGTCCCCCGGCCAGGTGCGCCTGCGCGCCGAACGCACCGGGGCACTGCACGACGAGCTCTACCTCGCCAGCGAGACCGATCTCGCGACGATCCTCGGCCACATCGATGACGTGCAGCCGCAGCTCGTGATCGTCGACTCGGTGCAGACCGTCTCGTCGTCGCTGTCCGACGGCGCGGCCGGCCAGCCGAGCCAGGTGCGCGAGGTCGCCTCGACTCTCATCCGGGTGGCGAAAGACCGCGACCTTCCGATCATCCTCGTCGGCCACGTGACGAAAGACGGTCAGGTCGCGGGTCCTCGCGTGCTCGAGCACCTCGTCGACGTGGTCTGCCACTTCGAGGGCGACCGGGAGACCTCGCTGCGTTTCATCCGCGCGCTCAAGAACCGCTTCGGCCCCACCGACGAGGTCGGCTGCTTCGAGATGACCGGTGCCGGCATCGCCGAGGTCCCCGACCCGTCAGGGCTGTTCCTCTCGAAGTCCACGGCCGAGGGCACGTGCGTCGCGATCTCCCTCGAGGGCCGACGCGCGCTGCCGGTCGAGGTGCAGGCGCTCACGGTGCCGTCGACGGCGCCGAACCCCCGGCGCATCGTGCACGGCGTCGATTCGTCGCGCGTCGCGATGGTGCTCGCGATCCTCGAGCGGCGCGCGAACATCAAGACCAGCAACCTCGACGTCTACGTGTCGACCGTCGGCGGCGTGCGCTTCACCGAACCGGCGGCGGATCTCGCGATCGCGATCGCCGTGGCCGGATCCGTTCAGCGCACCTCGGTGCCGCGCACGGTGGCCGCCGTGGGCGAGCTGAGCCTGGCGGGTGAGATCCGTCCCGTGACGCAGGCCGCACAGCGCCGGTCGGAGGCATCGCGCCTCGGCTACGACCAGGTCGTCGACGACCGCTCGAAGACGCTCGTCGGCGCATTGAAAGACATCAAGGCGCGCGAACGCGGTCCGCGCGAGCAACGCGACATCCCTCCGTTCTAGATTCCCCCGGGTTACGCGTCGAGCGCCTTGAGCAGCTCGACCGGGTCAGCCTGCATCGGGTGGGGGCCGGCGATGTCGAGGAACACCGTCGTGATCGGATGCGCGGCGAGGAACTTCCGCAGCCAGTCCGCGGTGTAGATGCCCACGCCGGGCGGGAGGTTCGCCGGCTTGTTCTTCGCGTCGCTGAAGAGCAGCAGCGCGAGGTCGCCCGTCTTCGCATCGCGGTAGGTCCACACCTCGCCGCTGTCGAGCGGGTTGTCGCGTGCACCCGGCGAGTTCAGGGGCACGACGGTCGTGCCGTGACGGAGCGCCAGGGCGACGGCGGCGACATCCTGCTTCTCGAGGGCGTGGGCCAGAGCATCCGATCGGAAGTCTTCCGGTGCGGGCTTTTTCTTCGAGGCCTTCGCCTTCTTCGCTGCCATGTCACCAGCTTATTCACGGTCGGCGGCGCAGTGCGCGGCATCCGCTGGCGGCGAAAAGAGCCGCCCGAGAAAAGATTGGGGCCCTCTCGAGTCCCACATTGGGGACTGGGGTACTCGAGAGGGCCCTCGGACTCTCGAACGGCGATGTCGAAGCGCTGGGGACGCTGTAGTTCGACGCCACTGGGGATGGCATGTGCCGCTAGTGCGGAGAGTCACTCAATGGTATCCCAAAGAGCGGTTCCTGTCTGCACCCGTCGCACAAAACCTCTGATGTCGAAGTATTCCGAATCGTGGAGCACGATCGACAGTGCTTTTCGAAGTTCGGAGGGGGGATTCACAACGAACTACGATCGCCGCCGCTCTGCCGGAGTTCCGCGATCCGACGTGCGAGGAACCGCCGTTCCGGATCGGACGGGGCGAGATCGAGTGCGCGGGCATAGTGCACCAGGGCCTCGGTGTCCCGCCCGGCACGGCGCAGCATGTCGGCCCGAGCCGCGGGCAGCAGATGGTAGCTCTCCAACCGTGCGTCCTCGAGCGCGTCGAGAAGAGCGAGTCCCGCGAGCGGGCCCTCCGAAAGTCCGACGGCCACCGCGCGGTTCAGGTCCACGACCGGCGAGGGCGCCACTCGCGCCAGCCGCGCATAGAGCTCGGCCACCCGCGCGAAGTCGGTCGACTCGGGTGACGGGGCGGTCGCATGGTGGCGCGCGATCTCCGCCTGCAGGCGATACGGTCCGACGACGCTGTCGAATTGTCGGCGCGCGGACTCCGAGGCAGCGAGCGCCGCCACCGCTTCACCGATCATGGCGGCATCCCACCTTCCCCGATCCTGGTCTTCCATCAGGACCAGATCGCCCGCTTCATCGAGGCGGGTCTCCGCGCGCGAGTGCTGGAACAGCATGAGGGCGAGGAGTCCCAGCACCTCGGGCAGCAGCGGTGAGCCGGCCATCAGCGTGGCGAGCAGTCGTCCGAGCCGGATCGCCTCCTCCGACAGCTCGGTCCGCACGAGCACGCCCCCACCCGCGTATCCCTCGGTGAACAGCAGGTAGAGGACCGCGAGGACTCCCTGCGTACGCTCCGGCAGGTACTCCTCCCGCGGGACGCGGTAGGGGATCCCCGCATCACGGATCCTGGCGCGCGCCCGCACCAGGCGCTTCTGCATCGCCGGCTCCGACACGAGGAAGGCGCGCGCGATCTCGTCGACCTCGAGCCCGGCGACAGTGCGCAGGGTCAGGGCGACGCGCGCCTCCATCGGCAGGGCGGGGTGGCAGCAGGTGAAGATCAGCCGAAGCGGATCGTCGTCGACCACGCCCTCATCCTCTGCGGCAGATGCCGCGCCGCGCGCCTCTGCATCCTCACGATCGATGTCCGCCTCGATGGCCGCGCGGGCCGCCGTCCTGCGATCGGTCGCGGCCCGGCGAAGGGCGTCGACAGCCGCGTTCCGCGCGGCCGTCGTGAGCCACGCGCCGGGGTTGTCGGGGATGCCGCGATCCGGCCAGACGGTCAGAGCGCGGGTGACGGCATCCTGCACGGCATCCTCCGCGAGGTCCCACTCCCCCGTGCGACAGATCAGCGTCGCCACGATCCGCAGACGCTCGACGGCGACCGTCGAGGCGAGCACGCGGCGCACCTCGGCGATCGCCGTCGAGTCGGTCATCCGGTCACTCCATCGGCCAGACGGGGCGCACCTCGACGCGACCGAAGCGGGCCATCGGGTGCTTCGCCGCGATCTCGATCGCCTCGTCGACGTCGGCGACATCGATGAGGTCGAACCCGGCGATCCATTCCCTCGTCTCGGTGAATGGGCCGTCGGTGAGGATCGTCCGGCCGTCTCGCACCGTCACCGTGGTCGCATCGGACGGCGGTCGCAGCCGATTGCCCGTCCGGGCGACCCCGCGGGTCTCCACCTCGGCCGCCCACTCCTCGATGTTGTCCTCTTCGGGCACGTACGCCGGGGCGGCCGGGTCGCTGACGATGAACAGCAGATATTCCATGTGCTCTCTCCCTCTCGGATTGATTCTTCGTCATGACGACGGGGACGAGAAGGCCCGGAGGACACTTCGGGACGAAAGTTCTCAGTGCATCAAACGTCGGATCTCGACCGGTGAGAAGCGCGTCTCCGCCAGACGACCGGCGATCTCGACGGCCCGCTCCCGGTCGGCCACGTCGACGATGTAGTACCCGCCGATGATCTCCGCGCCCTCCGTGAACGGCCCGCGTGTGGCGATCGGTTCGCCGCGGTAGGTGCCGATGACCGTGGCATCCTCCTGATCGAGCTCGTTGGAGTCGACGAGCTCTCCGGTCTTCTGCAGCTCGAGATGGACGGCCCGGTGGGCCTCGTCGAACATCGCCGCATCCGCAGCCCACTGCTTCCGGGCGTCGTCGTCGGTCAAGATGTTGATCATGTAACGCATGAGCGTCCTCCTGTTTCCGTTCGGTGTACACCCGTACGACGGATGATGCCGTATCGGGAGGACACCGTGGTGATCAGGTGACGGCGACGCGCCGGATCAGTACAGCAGGATCTGCTTCGTCGTCACGCTCGTGAACCCGCCGATCGAGACAGAGACGTGGAACGACGAGCCACCGCCCGGCGCACGCTGGCGGTTCTCCGCCGCGCACGTCTCGACGCTCGAGCGCGTGCGGTCCCAGACCACGGGGTCCTTGCTGGTCACCGTGGTGCCGGCCGCGAGGGTCGCGATCATGCTGCTCGGGTTCTCCTGGCAGTCGGTCGAGCGCCACCACACATCGGAACCGCTCGACACCGTGAACACCTGCGTGGTCGAGCCCACGTCGATCGTGCAGTCGGTGGAGCCGTTGTTCGTCAGCGAGATCGAGAGCCGAGGCGTGACGCCGGCGGGGTAGGTATCGGCATCCGTCACCGCCGTCACCTCGATGTCCTCCGCCTCACAGGCCACGATCGCGGGGGTCGACTCGCCCGAGGGTGTCGGCGCGGGCGTTTCCGCGCCGGGAGTCGCGCCGGGAGTCGCTGTCTGCGTCGGCGTGTCCTCGGGTGTCGCGGAGCTGGTCGGCGCGGGGCCGGCAGCGGCATTTGCCCATGGCCGTGCGATCAGCAGCCACACCGAGACGCCGATCAGGGCGACCACGAGGATCAGGCCGATCAGGAGCACCAGGCGCCGTCGACGATAGACGGCGGCGGAGTGACGGGGCATGTGTCCAGGCTATGCGATCGAGTGGGAGGAACCGCTCAGCCCGAGGACTCCGGTGAGGCCCGGTACGGTCGATCTCCGCACGTCACCGATTCGCTGTAAGCCCCTTCTCGGGCATTTGCGATCATCGTGCTCGACGCGACTGAATGGGGGATCACGGCAACCTCGACAGACGTCGCCGCTCCCAGGTGGGGCCGGTCGGCACAGAGGGCCAGGACGGTCCACTCAGGGCTGCCGTAGTTCACTGCCGTGTAGGTCGGATCCGCGTCCGCGAGCACCGAGACGTCCTGGATGATCACGAAGATGTCAGGCGGGATCTCCCGCGTGACCGCCTCGAACGTGCCGCCTAGAAAAGACCCGAGAGGTCGTCCGGTCGGGCTCGGCGTTGGCGGAGGTGCTTCTGCGCAACCCGAGAGAGCGAGGACGACGGCCAGCATACCGACCGCTCCTCGACGTCTTTCACGCGCACGGCGCATCGTGCTGCTCAGAGCGTGCAGTAGACATCGTTCGCTCTCAGGTTGACGGCATAGGACTCATAGCTCGTATGCCTAACTTATGTAGTCATGTGAGGATACTGATGGTCTTTGCTGCCTGTCTGTCCGCCTTTCGGGGGACAACGCGATCGCCTTTTGGACTAACGGTGGCCTGCCGTGCGACCGACCGGGCGATCAGCCCGGAATTCCGATACGACGCTCGCCGGATCGCAGCTGCTGGATCACGACGGCGATCACGAGGAGCGCGCCCTGGGCGACGTTCTGCCAGAACGAGTTGACGCCCAGGATCGTCATTCCGTTGGTGAGCACGCCGAGGAGGATCACCGCGAGGATGGTGCCGGCGATCGTTCCCTTGCCACCCTTGAGCGCAGCCCCGCCCAGCGCGGCCGCAGTGATCGCCTGCAGCTCGAGCCCCTCCGATCCGGAGATCGGCTGCCCCGACCCGGTCCGTGCGGTGATGAGGATGCCGGCGATCGCGGCGATCGCACCGGTGACCATGTAGACGCCGATGATGTAGCGGTTGATGTTGATGCCCGCGAGTCGGGAGGCGATGTTGTTGCCGCCGACCGCGTAGATGTTGCGACCCCACGAGGTGTAGCGCAGCACGATGTGCGCGAGCAGCGCGACGATCAGCAGCACCAGGATCAGAGTCGGGATGCCGGCGACACCGCCGCGGGCCAAGAACACGAAGAAGGGGTCGGCGCCGGTGTACCCCTGGGCGCGGCCGTCCGAGATCAATTGCGCGATGCCCTTGAACGCAGCGAGCGTGGCGAGGGTCGCGATGACGGGGTTCACCCGCCCGAACACGATGATGCAGCCGTTGACGAGTCCGCAGAGAATGCCGATGCCGATCGCGCCGACGACTCCGACCGCAGGACCCGCGGCGGTGAACAGCATCGCCGACGTCACCGAGGTGAGACCCGCGATCGAGCCGACCGAGATGTCGAGGGCACCGAGGATGATCACGATGGTCTGCACCACCGCGAGCAGACCCATGATGGCGATCGCGGTGCCGATCACCTTCAGGTTGCCGACGCTGAAGAACAGCGGGTTCTGGAACCCGATCACGGCGACCACCAGCACGATCGCGATGATCAGGGAGATGTTCTGCGCGCCGACCCCGCTGATCAGCCGCTTCAGCGGCGACGGGCCTCCCGCCGTCGGAGCAGGGGCGGTGGTGGTCGTGGTCGCCGTCTTCACGGCGCCGTCCTTCAGTGCGTCGTCTTTCAGTGCGTCGTCGCTCATGCGGCGACCTCCTCGTCCATCGCGAGCGCGAGAATGCTCTCTTCGGTTGCCTCGGCACGCGGGAGCTCTCCCGTGATGCGCCCGTGGGCCATGACATAGATGCGATCCGAGACGCCGAGCACCTCGGGAAGTTCGCTGGAGACCACGATGACCGCGACCCCTTCGTGAGCGAGGCGATCGATGATCGCGTAGATCTCCGCCTTCGCCCCGACGTCGATGCCGCGCGTGGGCTCGTCGAGCAGGAGGAGCTTCGGCTTGGTGGCGAGCCACCGTGCGAGCACGACCTTCTGCTGGTTGCCGCCGGAGAGGCGTCCGACCAGCTGCTCCGGGCTCGGCGTGCGGATGCGCAGCGACTCGATGTAGCTCTGCGCGAGGGCCGACTCCGCGGCATCCTTCACGAAGATCCACCGCGAGAGCGAGCGGAGCACCGCGAGCGCGGTGTTGTCGCGCACGCTGCGATCGAGCAGCAGGGCCTCGGCCTTGCGCTCTTCCGGCGCGAAGCCGATGCCGGCGCGGATGCTGTCCTGAGGGCTGCGGAATCGTCGCGGCACCCCGTGCATGCGGATCTCGCCGCCCGTGACGAGCAGATCGCCGGCGATGGTCTTCATGAGCTCGCTGCGCCCGGCGCCGACCAGGCCGGCGACGCCGACGACCTCGCCGGCGCGCACCGTCAGCGAGATGTCGTGGACGATGTCGTTGGACACGTTGTCGAGCTCGAGCACCGTGTCGCCGAGAGCGGCGGGCTCGCGATGGAAGAACTGGGTGAGGTCGCGGCCGACCATCATGCGGACGAGCTCGTCGTGGTCGGTCTCGCCGACGGCCTTCGTTCCCACATACGCGCCGTCACGCAGCACGGTGATGTGGTCGGCGAGCTGGAAGATCTCGCCCATGCGATGCGACACGTATCCGATCGCGACGCCGTCGGCCTTGAGCCGGCGGATCAGGGCGAACAACAGCGCGACCTCTTCGTCGCCGAGGGACGAGGTCGGCTCATCGAAGCAGATGACCTTCGGCCGTGCGATCACGGCGCGCATGATCTCGACGATCTGCCGCTGCGCGGGCGAGAGGTCGGCTCCGAGCGTGCGGGCGTCGATGACCCGGTCGAAGCCCCAGCGGCGCAGCTCTTCGGTGGCGTTCCGTTCGAGCTGTCCGCGACGGAAGCCGACCGAGCCGAGAGTGCCGATGTAGATGTTCTCCGCGACCGAGACCCAGGGCACGATCTCCGGCTCCTGGGCGATCACCCGCAGCCCGGCGTCTCGGGCGTCCGCCGGACCGGTGAAGTCCGTCGCCTCGCCCGCGAGCAGCAGCTCGCCGCCGTCGGGGCGGTAGTCGCCGCCGAGGATCTTCAGCAGCGTGGACTTGCCTGCGCCGTTCTCACCCATGAGGGCGGTGACCTCTCCGGCGCGGAGCTCGAGGTCCACGCCGCGGAGGGCGTGGACGGGACCGAACGACTTGGTGATCGCGTGCGCCTTCAGCGCTGCGGCCTGCTCAGTCATGCGTGCCTCTCAGGGTGGGGTGACGATGCGAATCGATGACGGGGACGACCGCTCGCGCGGCCGCCCCCGGAAGGCGTCAGGTGCAGACGACGCCCTTCTCCTCCCAGTTGGAGGCGTCGACGATCTCGGTGTTCGCCACGGTCTTCGGCGGCAGCTCGGTGCCGTTGCGCAGCAGGTCGACCATCGAGGTGACGGCGGCCTTGCCGACCTCGACGCCCGAGATGAACAGCGCGGACTTGTTGCCCGTCTCCTGTCCGGCGTTCCAGTCCTTGCAGGTCAGGTAGGCGCCGAGACCGACGCCGATGATGTCAGCGGGCGCGACGCCGGAGTTCTGCAGCGCCGTGACGACGCCGGTCTCGTTCTCGTCGTTGCAGCCCCACACGACCCAGTGCTTGACACCGGCGTTGGCGGTGATGATGGCGCCGGCCTTGTCCTGTGCGTCGGTGGCGGAGTTGTCGGTGCCGACCTCGATCACCTCGGGGCCGTCCGGGACGGCTTCCGAGAAGGCGGCGACCGCGCCGTCGACCCGCTCCACACAGTTCGGCTGGTCCTGCTTGTAGGCGGAGAGGATGCGGGTGTCGGCAGCTGCCCATCCGGCTTCCTGGTAGAGACGGGCGGCGTCCGCGCCGACCTGCTCTCCCATCGACGTGCCGTCGAAGCCGGTGAAGGGAGCGTCGTCGCCCTTCGCGTCGACGATCGGGTCGTCGGCGGCCATGATCGGGATGCCGGCGTCAGTCGCCAGCTGAATGACCTGCGGGCCGATCTGCGTGTCGGGCACGACGATGATGATGGCGTCGACGCCCTGGGCGATCGCCGCCTCGACCTCGGAGATCGCCTTGTTCGAGTCGGTGCTGACGTCGACGACGTTGATGGTGACGTCGCCGTCGGCCTTCGCGGCCTCCTTCGCGCCGTTCGCCTCGTCGATGAAGTACTGCTGGTCGCCCTGCTTCTGGATCAGCGCGATCGTGAGGGGACCGTCGGAGGGACCCTTGTCTCCGGTGGCCGGGTCTGCCGTCTCCATGCCGGAGGAACAGGCGGTGAGCGCGGCGAGAGCCAGAACGGCGACCCCGCCCGCGGCAGTTCGCGCCCAGAGGCGGCTGCGTGTGGCGAACATTGAGACTCCTTCGTCTTCGTGCGATGGCCGGTCATGACGACCGGGTGCTGTGTGGAACAGATCGAACGTACATCGATCGCACGGCAGGGCTTGAGGACGATCTCACGGAACATATGGACTTTCCTACGGCGCCGCTCCTCTCCCGGCGGGACGTCTCGCCGACCACGGGTGCCGTTCAGCGGATAGCCTGACGGGACCGGCCTGCGAACACGGCCGTCCCACACCGTCATACACCTGCGAGGCCTCATGGACGAGACGCCGATCCCCGCGGAACCTCACTATCGCATGGAGGGGTTCGAGCATCAGCGGCTGTGCGTGCTGCCGCGTCCCCAGGTCGAGACCGCACTCGGCGCCGCCGGAACTCGCCGGCTGCTGGTGACCGATGCGGGGTACTTCCCCCGCGCGCGCGGCCACCGCCGCGCCCGTCCGCACGGGTCTGCCGAGACCGTGGTGCTGCTGTGCGTCGCCGGGCGCGGCACCGTGACGATCTCGGGCGAGGTCCATCCGCTCACCGCCTCCTCCGCGATCGCGATCGGCGCCGGGGCGCCGCACGTCTACGAGGCATCGGACGAGGACCCGTGGACGATCTGGTGGCTGCACGTGCGGGGGACGGATGCCGCGGAGCTCACCACCCAGACCCTCGGGCGGCAGAGCCCGGTCACGCGGCTGCGCTCCCTGGATCGCGTCGTCGCTCTCTTCGACGAGCTCGTCACGACGCTGGAGCGGAGGCTCTCTCCCCCGCAGCTGCTGATCGCCTCCGGCATCGCCTGGAATCTGCTCACGCGGATCGCCGCCGACAGCATCCTCCCGAGTGAGGGCTCCGCGCTCGAACGCGCGATGCGCTACCTGGAGGCGCGGGTCGACGGCAACATCCAGGTCAGCGAACTCGCCGCCCTCGTGGGCATGTCGCCGTCGCATCTCAGCGCGCTGTTCCGCCAGGCCACCGGAAGCGGACCCGCGGCCTTCCACACCTCGCTGCGCATGTCGCACGCCCGCAACCTGCTCGACACCACCGGGCTCTCGGTGCGGGAGATCGCGGCGGCGGTCGGGTACACGGATCCGCTGTACTTCTCGCGGCACTTCCGGCGACTGCACGGGCTCAACCCCACGGCGTATCGGGCCCTCCACAAGGGGTGAGGCTCAGGAGTGTCGTCGAGGCCCGTCGTCGGGCTTTAGTTCGTGCTCTCGACCAATGTGTTCACGATCTCGCCTGACCTCACGGCGATGTTGGAGAGCAAGCCGACGCCCAGGCCTGCGGGGAATCGTTGGTGCCGATCTCGAAGATGGGTAATGCGTCGCCGTCCACGATCATGCGGTGCCGACGCAGGATCTCGTCTCGGACGGCATCCGGAGCGACGTAGAAGTCGTCCACCGTGCTGGGATCGAACACGCGGTTCGCGTACGGGCTGTCGTCCGCGAGAACGAGTCCGTAGCCCGAGATGAAGCCGAAGACCTTCGTCTCCGGGTAATGCTCAAGAACGAACCACAGTCGTGACGGCTACTCACGTGTGATGTATCCCTCTGTATCCAGCCGGTAGGCATTCGCCTTAGCGAGAGTCTCTCCCGTCAGAGTCAAGTGAGCGCCGAGCGGGATTGAATCCCAGAAGATCATCGCCTGTGCAAGGTGCGTCCGCTCCTGAGCGGCAGCGAGCAGAGGTTCCCTGAGCGAAGGATCAATGGTGCCAAGTCCAAACAAGCTTCTCGCTTCAGCCATGATGATCTCGCGCCAATGCTGAGGGAATCCGTTCTGTTCAAAGACCCTGCTCAACATGGCTTCGTTCGAGGCGCGCACGCGCCGATAGCCAGGCTTTAGGGCGTGCTCGACGGTCAAGGGCTCCCACCGCACCCCAGGGACCGCTGGGTGGACCTGCTCCGGCATAGCGCGGCTCTCAACCCCCGGTGCGACGTACCCCACCAACTTCTCAGACAGGAGGAGTGGCATTTTCTTGAGTTCCATTACTGTCGTCGCGCGCACCAAGCCGAGGGACTCCAGATGCATAACCCACTCGCTGCCATGCGGCAGGGGTCCCGTGATGAGAACTCCCATCATCCGATCGATTACGTCAAGCCCTTCATCGATGTCATACGAGAAGGGGTGCCATTCCCTTATCGCGTACATAAGGCTCATGCCGCGGAGTGCGAGGTCATCGACGAGATCGACGACCTCGATAGCCTTTTCGATCGCCCCGACCGCCACTCGGTCGCCAACGGACTCAGCTCTGTCGGAAAGAAGGGCTGCAAGCGTGTCGTAGTCGGTCGCGCGGTCAGATGAGGCCGCACCGGTCTGAGCTTTCCGATAGGCCCGTTGGAATGCCGGATCCCCAAACGCATCCAGGTGGCCGCGAGCCTCGAGACTTGAGATCACGCGGCGATCGAACTCATCGATCCGCTCCTGAACGATCGCGAGCGCTACACCTGCATGCTCAGCGATGACCTGCTTAGCCGTAACCTCCGCGATCTCTCGCGCGCGCTCCTCGTTGATCCCGACGATGACGTTGCCAGCGACTTGCCACTGTTGCGCGCCGTCACCCGCTTCTTGTCGCTGCTTCCGCCCCCAAGTCACCTGATGTCGCCTTTGAAGTCACGCCCGGCCTGCACCTGAGTCGAATTGCTCCCCGCTCGTTGGTGCTGCGAGGTCTTCCGGGACATAACGCGCCAGGTGACGACGCTTCCCCCGGCGCCGCCGAGCACCAGTCCGATCAACATCGTTCCAAGTCCATCCAGGAACCACTCCATCACTGTCTCCTCTTCGTGGCGCCCCTCGCCGTTGGGTCTGACGATAGCTAGAGACCTCGACATACGAGCGCATCAAAGCACCGATCCCTCGCGTCGCTCGTCGGCACGGCCGTGTAAGAGCGATCGACGCGTCGACTACACGGTCAAGGACTACCGGTAGTCCTTCCTGTCCAAGGAAGCATCGAACACGGCGCGACCAAGATTGGTGTTCCAGATCTTTCGAGGGGCTGTGGGTCGCAAGCTACCAAAGTTGCGCGCAGCACCGCTGTCGAACCACGCTACGGTCTCGATTCGAGCGTACCGAGCGGGGTCGGCGCCTCGGAAGTCGTAGACCTCATCGAGCGCAGGAACTAGGTCAGTGTCTCGCGATGCGAGTATGACCAAGTCGACGTCGGGTCGCGCTGCTTCGCGGACGCAGGCGAGAGCGCAGAGCACGTCGATGCCCTTCTCCACCGGACGCCCCTCGGGTACCTTCTTGCCGTTAATATCAAGCACAGGCCGTCCGTCAGCGCCGCGCTGGAAACGATACTTCAGGTCGCGAAGCTCGACGTGAACGCCGTCGTTCGTCCATTCGGTTGCTTGATCCCTGCAGCGCCGGTTCTGCTCCCAGTCGTGGTCGACGTGGTGCAACCCGCGGAACACGGTGACGCGTTCGCATACCGCATGCGGAAACCCAGCACGCTGACGAGCGTTGCGTTCAATGATCGCGCTCTTCGCGAACTGCATCGGATGTATCAGGGAGTCATGCCGGTTGCCGCCAGGATTGAACACGTCGTGCGCAGTCAGATGAACGTTTTGATAGTCGATGACGACTGATGTACGCAGCATCGCGGCCCCCCGAGGTAAAAAAATCCCCGCCAATCCGGAGACGGCGGGGAGCAATGAACTCATCCTAACCCGGATTCGGGCCACTATGTCAACTTTGCGTAGCCCGGATTTGAGAACACTATGGGCGTTCCCAAGCTGCATCTCAACGACTGCCTCCAGGCGGATCCCACCCTCGGTTTCTCTGCTCGCCGTAGACGCTGCAAGGGCGAAATCCACCTCCTTCGCGGCGAAGGCCTGGTTGATACCGGCATATCGATACTTCCCGGCCGGACGCTTTCGCCGACGCTCACGCGGGGACCGGGCGGATCACCCAGCCCGCGCTGACTGAGCCGCCGGGCGGGACGACGAGCAGATCACGGCGGGAGTTGAACGCGTCAGGCGGACAGGTCATCGGCTCGATCGCCACCCCGCTGCGGAACTCCTCGCCGGCGCCGTGGTCGGTCGTGTAGACCTGCACCCAGGGGCAGCGCTCGTCCCACTCGATCTCGACGCCCGTGCCGTCATCAGCCAGGAGTCGCGCGCGCGCCAGGCCATCGCGGCGGTCGAGACCCGTGAACGCGTGGTTGATCTCGGTGCGGCCGATGCGCCTCGACTCGCGGAAGTCGCGCCCGTCTGCGAGCGGGTCAGCCACGTGGACCTCGCGCATCGGCAGCATCCGATCCTCCGAGATGAGCAGAATCCGCTCGGCATCCAGCTCGAGCGCCAACTCATCGATTCCCCGCGCCCGCGGGGACTCCGCCACCAGATACGGATGCCCGCCGAGGCCGACGGGAGCCGACGTCGCGCTCTCATTCGTGGCGGTGATCTCCTGCGAGAGACCTGCCGTGCTCAGACGGAACTCCGCGTCGACGCGCACCCTCCAGGGGTAGCCGGGCTGCGGTGCGATCACTGCGGTGAGCACGAGATTATCCGGTGCCACCGCCGTCGCAGCGAAGTCGATCCACGCGATCAGGCCGTGCGCCGCGGTGCGGGTATCCGGCTCGTTCTGCACGAGCTGGTGCACGGCGCCGGCGAACTCAAAGCGCCCGCCGGCGATGCGGTTCGGCCAGGGCGCGAGAAATGCGCCCCGCATCGACGGCCGGATCTCGTCCTCCCCGAACGGCACGATGAGGTCGACGCCGTTCCACCGCAGCGACCGCAGGGACGCACCGACGCTCGCGATCCGCGCCTCGAAGGACCCGGATCGCAGCGCGAACGGCTTTCCCGACAGCGGCGTCGACACGTCAATCCTCCTCGCCGTCATCCCCTTCTCCGGCCTGGTCGAACAGCAGCAGCTCCGGCAGGCTCGTCGCGAAGTAGTCGGTCACCCCGTCGTCACGAACGGCGGCGGGTGCGACATAGGCCGCGCGCGCCTCGCCGAGCGTGGCCGGCGGGTCGGTCAGCGGCAGGCCGAGAGCCTCGAGCGTGAGATCCCAGGTGGAGATCGCCTGCCCCTCTCCGCCTTCCCAGGGGTGGAACCGACGGGTGAGCAGGATGCTGCGCGCCCGCGCAGCCTCTCCCTCCGCGACGAGGAGACGCGCGTACTCGATCGCGAAGTCGTCGCGGGTGAGGACCAGGTCTTCCGCGGGACGCAGCCGGGCGAGACGTTCCGCAGCGGATTGGCCCAGCCGCGCGGCGAGTTGATCCTGCTCATATCGCACGCGCGCGTCGGACGGCGCGGTCTCGACAGCGCGGACGTACAGACTCCAGGCCTTCTGCTCGTCGCGCTCGACGTTGTAGGCCGCGAGCGCCGCATTGCGGAACAGCACGGCATCCTCCCGACCGGTCTCGATCGCGCGATTCCACGCCTCGGTCGCCTCCCGACGTCGGCCGACCGAGAAGAGCAGCATGCCGAGGAGAGACAGGGCGACCCCGTCGTCGGGCTCGGCCGCGACGGCAGACTCGAGCGCCTGCAGCGCGTCGAGGCCGGCCGGGAACGCCCAGCGCTGATCCATCGTTCTGGCGCGCGACCGTGCGCGAGCCGCGGCCTCGTGCTCACCACGCGCCGCATGGATCTCCGCAGCCAGGTAGGCCGCGATCGGGCGCACATTCCCGGCCGCGCGGATCGGGGCGGCGTTGGCCGCCTCGATCAGGCGCAGTGCATCGTCGACCGCTCCCGCAAGCCGAAGGTCCAGAGCCACGTCGAGCAGCAGCCCGGCATCCGATCCCAGGTCACGTCCGGCGAGCACGCGGAGCGTCGCATCGAGCGGGTCGGCCCCGAGGGCACGCTGAGCGATGGCCGTGCCGAGAGCGATCTCGCCGCGACCGCGCAGAGCGAGAACGCGGAGTGCGATCCGACGAGTGTCGTGACCGACGATGCCGTCGAGCGTGTCCAGCACCCGCAGGGCCGCGCGGTGCTGGCCCGTCCGCAGCAACGACCGGACGAGTTCGACACCGGATGCCGCGGCCCACGTCCCGTCCCATCCGGCCTTCCCGAACATCCGCTGCGCTTCGGTCTCCCGGCCGAGACGGGCGAGCACGAGCCCCGCGAGGTAATACGCCTCCGTGTCGGTCGGGTTCGCGTTACGGCGCGTCAGGCGCTCGATCGCGGTCTGCGCGTGTGCGAGCGCGCCCTCGAAGCGGCCGGCACGATATGCCCGATCCGCGAGTGCCAGGTTCGTGCGCGCATCACCCGCGTCGCGCTCGATCGCCGCCCGCCAGTAGGGTAGCGGCGACCGGGTGGGATGCCGGTTCTGATGAAGGTGAAGACCGGTGAGGTAGAGCTCCTCGACGCTGTCGATGTCTTCGGGCAGTGGCGGCTCGTCGGCCACCCAGGGCTCGCCGTCTGCGGCATCCGTCGGCATCCAGCGCACGAGCAGACCGCCGTCGGCGTCGACGAGCTCTGCGACGATCCCGTCGGAGGAGGCGACGTCCGCTTCGAGGGAGACGGGCACGCCGGGGACGAGGTCGGCCGTCAGGCTGGCGACGACGACACCGTGCTCCATTATCCGCAGCGTCGCGCCGGCGCGGCGGCTCGTGACCGCGAAGCTCGCCGTCACCCGCTCCCCACGCTCGACGTGCACGGCGGCATCCGTCGTCGCCTGATGCGCCGCCCCGATCGCGGGGATCGGGTACCAGTACTGGCTGAAGACCTTCGTCTCACCGGGCAGCAGCCACGCGAAGTCGGGCTGGTTGTCGGTGTACACGCCTGCCATGAGCTCGACGTACGGGCCGTCGGCGTCGGTGAGCTGGGAGTCCCAGGCGTGGCCGAACGGCGCGTCGCCCCAGGTCCACTGCTTCTTGCCGGGGGCCAGGCGCCGCTCCGCCCAGTGCACGAATCCCGCGCCCGCCGCGTGGTCGTAGCCGCCGAAGAAGTCCTGCTGCGAGTCGACGATCATGTACGACGTCGGCACGGGGATGTTCCGGTAGAAGTCGATGCGGTCGGCGCCCTCGCGCTCGGCGGCGAGAGCCGGGTAGTCGACGCCGTAGTACGGGCGGTCGGCCTCGGGGAAGGCGGTCAGCGCCCGGCGCGCATGGTCGGCGACGAACCGAACGTCCTGCGGGAAGAACGACTGATAGTCGTCGTGCACGCGGGCAGCGACGTTCGCCCACCACAGGAACGACTGCCGCTCGCTCGTGCGGTTGTGGAGCCGCACGACGAGCTCGACGACCGAACTCCCCGCGCGAAGACGGATGCCGTGCTGCGCCGACATCCGCGTGAACGGGTCGTGGTCGTGGCACCACACCGTGACGGCGCCGTCGTCGTCGTGCTCGATCGTCGTCTCGACCGGCAGGTAGGTGCCCGGGCGGTGATGCTGCGGCCAGTTGAACTCGACGCCACCGCTGATCCAGGGGCCGGCGAGCCCGACGAGCGCCGGCTTGATCACGTTGTTGCGGTAGAAGAAGTCGTAGCCGGTCGTCTTGTCGTAGCCGACGTGGATGCGCCCGCCGAGCTCGGGAAGGATCACGAGACGCACGTACTCGTTCTCGACGTGGATCGCCTGCCACTCGCGGATCACGCCGTCATCAGCGATGTGCTCGGTGAACGGGATCGGGTACACCTTGCCGCTCGAGCCCTGATAGACCCGCTTGTCGAGATACATCGGGTGGATGCTGGGCTCGGCGGCGTCGTAGGTCAGGATGCTCAGCGGCTCGCTCCAGGCGATCGCCTCGTCGCGGTCGAGCGCGGCGCGAAGCTCTCCTGTCGCCTCCGGCAGGACTATGCGGTGATCGCTCCGCGTGCTCTCTTGATGACCGCTCATGGTCGATCCGACGTCGATGACATCGTCGTTCATCCGTTGATCCTCCGTGCAGGTGCGAGCCGTCGACGAACTGCGGTCGATGACAGGACGCGGGGTCCTGCGACGAAGCTATCGGCGACGCGCGCCGCGCCCCATGGCGGGATCGGGGAAGAACATGGACGAAACGATGGATCGCCCGACGAGCCCTCGCGAGGTCAGAGCACCTTGAGCATGCGCGTGTTGCCGAGCGTGTTGGGCTTCACGTGCGCGAGGTCGAGGAACTCCTCGACACCCGCGTCACCGCTGCGCAGCAGCTGGGAGTACACGTCGGGGTCGACGACCTGCTCGCCGATCGGGGTGTATCCGCGTCGGCCGAAGAACTCGACCTCGAAGGTCAGGCAGAACAGCCGCGTCAGACCGAGGGCTTTGGCTGCCTCCTCGAGCCGGTCGACGATGCCGCGCCCGACGCCGTGGTGCAGCCAGTCGTCCCGCACGAGAAGCGTGCGGACCTCGCCGAGATCCTCCCAGATCACGTGCAGCGCACCGCAGCCGATGAGTTCGCCGTCGGCTTCCGCGACGATGAACTCCTGCACCGAGCCGTAGAGCACCGCGAGATCCTTGCCCAGCAGGATGCGCTGTTCGACGAGCGGCTGCAGCAGGTTCCGGATGCCGACGACGTCGGCGCTGCGCGCCGGTCGGACGATGTACTCGCTCACATCCCCAGCCTAGACATGCAGAAGGGGCGGATGCCGCAGCATCCGCCCCTTCTGATGAATCACTCCCCGCTGGCGACCGCCAGGTCGGGGGTGCCCGTGATGCCGGCGCCGGCGGTGTTGACGCCGACCGCGACCTTCTCGCCACGGGGGCCGTGCTCGAACAGGAATTCCGCGTCCTTCGCGTCGACCTTCACGTGATCGCCCGAGTTGAGCTCGCCGTGCAGGATCTTCTCCGACAGGCGGTCCTCGATCTCGTGCTGCATCGCGCGGCGCAGCGGGCGGGCGCCGAGAGCCGGGTCGAAGCCGATCTCGATGAGACGCTCCTTCGCGGCCTGCGACAGCTCGATCGTCATGTCGCGGTCCAGCAGACGGTCGCCGAGGCGCTTGGTGAACAGATCCACGATCTGCACCAGCTCCGGCTTCGACAGCTGCGGGAACACGATGATGTCGTCGACACGGTTGAGGAACTCGGGCTTGAAGTTGCGCTTGAGCTCTTCGTTGACCTTGCCCTTCATCCGCTCGTAGGTCGTGGCGTTGCTGCCCTCGATCTGGAATCCGACCGGACCACCCGCGATGTCACGCGCACCGAGGTTGGTGGTCATGATGATCACGGTGTTCTTGAAGTCGATCACGCGACCCTGGCCGTCGGTCAGACGACCCTCTTCCAGGATCTGCAGGAGCGAGTTGAAGATGTCCGGGTGGGCCTTCTCGATCTCGTCGAAGAGCACCACGCTGAACGGCTTGCGGCGCACCTTCTCGGTGAGCTGCCCGCCCTCTTCGAATCCGACGAATCCGGGAGGGGCGCCGAACAGACGCGAGACCGTGTGCTTCTCACCGAACTCGCTCATGTCGAGCGCGATCAGTGCGGCCTCGTCGTCGAAGAGGAACTCCGCGAGCGCCTTGGCGAGCTCGGTCTTTCCGACGCCCGTGGGGCCGGCGAAGATGAACGAGCCCGAGGGACGCTTCGGGTCCTTGAGTCCGGCGCGCTGGCGACGGATCGTCTTGGAAAGGGCGGCGATCGCCTCTTCCTGACCGATGACGCGCTGGTGCAGGGCCTTCTCCATGAAGACGAGACGCGAGGACTCCTCCTCCGTGAGCTTGAACACCGGGATGCCGGTGGCCTGCGCGAGAACCTCGGCGATCAGGCCCTCGTCGACGACCGCGGAGGTCGCGACGTCACCCGAACGCCACTGCTTCTCGAGGCGCAGACGCTCGGCGAGAAGGCTCTTCTCCTCGTCGCGGAGGGATGCCGCGCGCTCGAAGTCCTGCTCCTCGGAGGCGACTTCCTTCTGCTCGCGGACCTTGGCGATCTTCTCGTCGAATTCGCGCAGCTCGGGCGGGCTCGACAGGATGCTGAGGCGCAGGCGGGCGCCGGCCTCATCGATCAGGTCGATGGCCTTGTCCGGGAGGAAGCGGTCTGAGACGTAGCGGTCGGCGAGGTTCGCGGCTGCCACGATCGCACCGTCCGTGATCTGCACCTTGTGGTGCGCCTCGTAGCGGTCGCGGAGACCCTTGAGGATGTTGATCGTGTGCGGCAGCGTCGGCTCGTTCACCTGCACCGGCTGGAAGCGGCGCTCGAGCGCGGCATCCTTCTCGAAGTGCTTGCGGTACTCGTCGAGCGTGGTCGCACCGATCGTCTGGAGCTCACCTCGTGCGAGGAGCGGCTTCAGGATGCTGGCGGCGTCGATCGCGCCCTCGGCGGCACCTGCACCCACGAGGGTGTGGATCTCGTCGATGAAGACGATGATGTCGCCGCGCGTGCGGATCTCCTTGGTGACCTTCTTCAGGCGCTCCTCGAAGTCACCGCGGTAGCGGGAACCGGCGATGAGAGAGCCGAGGTCGAGCGAGTAGAGCTGCTTGTCCTTCAGCGTCTCGGGAACATCGCCCTTGACGATCGCCTGGGCAAGGCCCTCGACGACGGCGGTCTTGCCGACGCCGGGCTCGCCGATCAGGACGGGGTTGTTCTTGGAACGGCGCGAGAGGATCTGCATGACCCGCTCCGCCTCCTTCTCGCGGCCGATGACCGGGTCGAGCTTGTTGTCGCGCGCGGCCTGCGTCAGGTTGCGGCCGAACTGGTCGAGCACCTGCGAGCCGCCCTGGGCGCTCGGGGTGTCGTTGCTCTGGGCGCCGACGGCGGCCGGCTCACGACCCGGAGCGCCGGACAGCAGCTGGATGACCTGCTGGCGGACCTTGTTGAGGTCTGCGCCGAGCTTGACCAGCACCTGAGCAGCGACGCCCTCGCCCTCGCGGATGAGGCCGAGCAGGATGTGCTCGGTGCCGATGTAGTTGTGGCCGAGCTGCAGGGCCTCGCGGAGGCTCAGCTCGAGCACCTTCTTGGCGCGCGGGGTGAAGGGGATGTGACCGGTCGGCTGCTGCTGGCCCTGGCCGATGATGTCCTGCACCTGCTCGCGCACGGCGTCGAGGGAGATGCCGAGCGACTCCAGCGCCTTGGCTGCGACACCCTCACCCTCGTGGATGAGGCCGAGCAGGATGTGCTCGGTGCCGATGTAGTTGTGGTTGAGCATCTTCGCCTCTTCTTGGGCGAGGACGACCACTCGACGGGCTCGGTCCGTGAATCTCTCGAACATGCTGCTACTCCTTTTCGCACTGGGGCGAAGCGCTGCGCCGTCAGGGCGTTCTGCGCTTGTACATCGAGAGTAACCACCGCTCGGGCGAGGTATGCCCGTGTTCGCCCTGGGCGTGACAGCGCGGCATCCGCTCCCGTGGCACTTTCGGCGGGTGCAGCGGCGGAACACTCGCCGTTTCTGCGACGGGAGCCAGCGCGGGGTTGACGGGGATATCGACAGTCGTTATGTTAACGTTTATCGCTAATAACGACTATCGATATGTCAGGGGGAAGTCATGACGGAGACGCAACGGGCGGCGCGGGCGGCGAGCCTCGTGGAGAAGACCATTCTGGGGTTCATCGCCGGAGCGGCCGCGGCGATCGCGCTCATCGACGTCATCGGGATGATCGCGCGCTCGGTGACCACGATGACCGCTGATGCCGTGACGGTTCGCGGGATGGCCCTGGCCGACCCTTCCGCTGAGCGCATCTCCGACGCGCCCTCCGTGATCGACGCCACGTTCGACAGCGTCACGCTGAGCGTCGAAGGGCTCTCGACGTCGCCACGAGTCCTGCTCGCCCTCGCGGACCTGCTCGGGGTGATCGGCGTGATCAGCCTCTGCGTCGTGGTCGCGTGGCTGTGCGTACGGCTCTTCACCGGGCGCCCGTTCACGAAGGCGGCGACCTGGGGAATCGCGACGGCGTCCCTCATCGTGATGTTCGGCGGCCTCATGAGCCAGGCGGTGCGTGCGAACGCCCACTTCGAGATCACGGACGAACTGGGCCTCGAGGCGGTGGGTCTCGCAGGCTTCGAGATGAGCATCGACCTCGCCCCACTCGGATGGGGCTTCGCCCTGGCCGTGATCGCGGGGGCATTCGAGATCGGACAGCGCATGCAGCGCGACACGGAAGGACTCGTCTGATGGCTGCCACCACTGCTGCCCCCACCCGCTCCGAGACGGCGGATGCCATCACCGTCATCCTCTTCAGCGCCGCTGCGCTCGTCATCGTGGGGATCTCCACAGCGCTCCGTTTAGCAAGCACGTTCCGCGATGCCGGAATCGCCTGGTCGATCCCCATCGACGAACAGCCGATCTCCGCGACGACCGGTTCCGGCGCGGTGACGGTCGAGGGCATCGCCCAGCAGGCGATGGTGTTCGCGACCGGTGTGGATCCGGTGTCGATCGCCGCGATCATCGGCGGCATCGCGCTGTGGGCGCTGGCGGCACTCGTCGTGATCGGCTCGGTTGCACTCGTCGCGTTCAACCTCCTCCGCGGCCGGATCTTCGTCCCCGGTAACGCACGCGCCTTCGATGCGATCGGCTGGACCCTGGTGGCCGCGCCTATGGTCATCGTGATCCTGGAGAAGATGGGGCGCAATGGCGTCACCGCTGCCCTGGGAATCGGCATCGTCGAGCCGGTGCATCCGATCGAGTTCTGGACGGTCACGCCGATCTTCGCCGCTGGCGTCGCCGTGGGGCTGATCGCGGTCGCGTTCCGCCGCGGCATCCGCCTCCGGCAGGAGAAAGCGGCACTCGAGAAGGAAACGGAAGGGCTCGTCTGATGCTCAGCTTCGGCTCGGAGGAGGTCTGGCCCTCGCTCCTCAACATCGGCCTCGTGCTGGCCGCCATCGCGGCCGTCGTCGGCATCGTGGTCTGGCGCGGCAGGAAGAAGGGGAGCAGGACGATCGCGCTCGACGCCGCGCTCGCGATCTCCGGTTGGTGGGTGATGCTGTCGGGAGTCGGAGCGGTCATCATCATCATCAAGGCGTTCAGCGTGGACTTCGCGGAGTTCCATGGCGCGACCGATGTCCGGGTGGACTGGCCCACGGGCCTCCCGTGTTCAGAGTTCGGTGACAGTGCAGGAACGATGCTGACCTGTGGCGGAAATGCGCTCGCCGACTTCACCGTCGGCAACGCGTCGCTCGGCCTGCGGCTTCTCGCCGCTGCGGCGCAGCTGTCAACGGTGGCGCTGACGACCATGCCCGCATTGATTCTGGCGATCATCTGCTTCCAGACGCTGCGCGGAGCGACGTTCTCGCGCATCGTGACTCGCGCCCTCACGGGCGGCGCGATCGCCGTGCTGGTCCTCGGAGTCGCATCCGATCTCCTGGGCTCGATCGCGGCGACGGCCGCTCTGCGCGAGGTCTTCGAGCTCAGTAGCGAGTGGTACCCCCGGGGCTTCCAGTTGACCGTCACGCCGCTTCCGTTCGTCGGCGCCTTGGGCCTCGCCGCTCTCGCTGCGGTCTTCCGCGAGGGATCACGCCTGCAGCAGGAGCGCGAGCATCTGGCGCAGGAGACGGCGCGCCTTCAGAAGGACACGGAGGGCCTGGTGTGAGCCCGGCCGAGAACGACGACGAGTTCACCGGCATCCACTGCCGACTCGACGAGCTGCTCGCCGAACGCGGGATGACGCTGACCGAGCTGAGCGGGCTGGTCGGCGTGAGCATCGTGAACTTGTCGGTGCTGAAGAACGACCGCGCGCGGGCGATCCGCTACTCGACTCTGCGGGCGATCTGCGATGCCCTCGGGTGCGAAGTCGGGGAGCTGCTGGTGCTGGCTCCGCGCTGACATTCGTCTCGAGGCAGATGTCTGCCTGGAAGCGTATGCTTGTCTGCGTGCGTACGACATTGAATCTCTCTGAAGCGCTGGCCGCCCAGGCGAAGATTCGCGCCGCCGCCGAAGGGCGCACGTTGACCAGCTTCATCGAAGAGGCGCTTCGGGATCGTCTCGCGAAGAGTGAGGCGATGGCCCCCGCCGCGCCGTTGCCGACCTTCGGAGATCCGAGCACCTCGCATTTCCTCGTCGACATCGACGACCGTGATGCGCTCTGGGAAGCGCTGGACGAGGTCCCGAGCCGGTGATCGTCCCCGACGTCAGCATCCTCGTCTACGCGTTCCGCGCTGATGCCGCAGAGCATTCGACGTACGCACCCTGGCTCAACGAGGCGGTCGCTCGCGAGCCCATCGGCGTCTCCGACACGATCCTGAGCAGCTTCGTGCGTATCGTGACGCACCCGCGCATCACGACCGCACCCGCTCCCATCGAAGCGGCCATGGGCTTCACGCGAATTCTGCTCGCGGCGCCGCGCACGCAATGGCTGACGGCGGGGGCACCGGCGTGGGATCGCCTCGACGCTCTCTCCGCCGACGACGCCGGCATCCGCGGGAATCTCGTGCCTGATGCCTACCTCGCGGCGCTCTGCCTTGCGAACAACGCCCGTCTCGCCACCCGCGACCGAGGCTTCGGGCGATTCCCGAACCTGAAGTGGTTCGATCCGGCTTCGGAGGCCTGACGCCTCAGACCGCGGGCGGCGGAGTGTGCGGAGGCGTCGGAGGGGCGGATGCCGGTGGCGCGGGCTGTCCGAGCGGCTCGACGACGACGGCCGTACCGTAGCCGCAGACCTCGCTGAAGTTGCCGATCGATCCGGTGTCGAAGCGCATCGCGACGATCGCGTTCGCGCCGCGCTGCTGCGCCTCGGCCCACATCCGGCCCATGACGACCTGACGGCTCTCGTACATGACCTGCGTGTATTCGGGGATCTCGCCGCCGCCGAGCGAGCGGAAACCGGCGGTGAAGCTCTGCCCGAAGTCGGTCGACCGCACGGTCAGGCCCATGACCTCGCCGAGCACCTGCGTGATGCGGTAGCCGGGGACGTCGTTCGTGGTCACGATGAACATGAGGACATCGTGGCAGAGCCAGGGCGTGCGCGGGAGTGGCGAACCGTGGGCATCTCTCCCCATGCAACCCCTCCGCCGATATTCCGATACACCGCTAGCGTGATCAGCATGACGATCAACGACCGGAACCTGCGCACCCCCGCCCGCCTTCTCATGGCGCTGCCCATCGCCGCCCTTGCCTTCTCCCTCGCCGCATGCGGCGGCCCCAGCCGTCCGTCGGAAGCCGACGTCGCGAAGGGCCTCACGGAGTTCTTCGAGACGCAGGGCATGGGCGACCAGATCGACGCCGACGCCGCCGAGTGCCTCGCGGACTACCTCGTCGACTCCGAGCTGAGCAACGAGACCCTCACGTTCCTCGCGAACGGCGAGGACAACGTGCAGGAGTGCATCGCCTGACCCTCGCCGGCAGGTCGCAGCGAACGAAGGATGACGGATGCGCACAGCATCCGTCATCCTTCGTCATATCGGCCCCGGGAATGAACAGGCGCTCCTAGCGTTGGGCGTTATGGCGTGCACTCGGCACGCCGCGATTTCTCCCTGGAGTTCCACCCCACATGAGCACCACCGCACGCGCCCAGAAGGCGCCTGACACCCGCGGTCCGGTCCGGAAGCTGCTGACGTCCTTCGGCTTCCAGATCCTCGCGGCCCTCGTCCTCGGCGTCTCCGCCGGCCTGATCGCACGCAACCTCGGCGCCACCGCCGACAGCCCGAACGGTCTCTCCGCGACTCTCGACACGATCGGCAGCTCGTACGTGACGCTGCTCCGCGCCGCCGTCGTGCCGCTGATCTTCACGGCCATCGTCGCGAGCATCTCGAACCTGCGCCGCGTGCAGAACGCCGCGCGCCTCGCCGGCCAGACGCTGCTGTGGTTCGCGATCACCGCGTTCATCGCCGTGAGCATCGGCATCGCGCTCGGCCTCATCATCCAGCCGGGTTCGAAGGCCGGCGACGGCCTCGAGCCGGGCGATCCGTACACGGTCGGCACCTGGTGGAACTTCCTGCTCGGACTCATCCCGCAGAACTTCCTCGGGCTGAGCGTCAGCACGAATCCGGGCGCTGCAGAAGGCACCTTCTCGTCGAGTGTCAACTTCAACATCCTCCAGGTGATCGTCATCGCCGTGGCCGTGGGCATCGCCGCCCTCAAGGCCGGCAAGAAGGCCGAGCCGTTCCTCGCGTTCACCGAGTCGCTGCTCAAGGTCATCCAGCGCGTGCTGTGGTGGATCATCCGCATCGCCCCGCTCGGCACCTTCGGCCTGATCGGCGCCGCCGTGGTCGAGTACGGCTGGGAGAAGCTCGCCTCTCTCGCCTGGTTCGCCGCCGCGGTCTACATCGGCCTCGCCCTCGTGATCTTCGTCGTCTACCCGATCCTGGTGAAGACGCACGGCCTGTCGATCAAGCAGTATTTCTCGGGCGTGTGGCCCGCAGTGCAGCTGGCCTTCGTCAGCCGCTCCTCGATCGGCACCCTGCCGCTGACCGAGCGGGTCACCGAGCGCAACCTCGGCGTGCCCCGCTCCTACGCCTCCTTCGCCGTGCCGTTCGGCGCGACCACGAAGATGGACGGCTGCGCCGCGATCTACCCGGCCATCGCCGCGATCTTCGTCGCGCAGTTCTTCGGCATCGAGCTGAACATCGTGCAGTACCTGCTCATCGTGGTCGTCTCGGTCGTCGGCTCTGCGGCGACCGCCGGCACCACCGGCGCGACCGTCATGCTGACCCTCACCCTGTCGACCCTGGGCCTGCCGCTCGAGGGCGTCGGCCTGCTGCTCGCGATCGACCCGATCCTCGACATGGGCCGCACCGCGGTCAACGTCGCGGGCCAGGCGCTCGTGCCGACGATCGTCGCGAAGCGCGAGGGCATCCTCGACGAGGAGCTCTACAACGCACCGCGTGAGGGCCTGCCCTTCGCCGACGACAGCGACGATTCTGACGCGCCGGAGTCGGATGCCGTCCAGGAGCCCGTCAGCACCCGCTGACGCGGCTTCCCGAAGCGCCTCGTCCCATCTTGGGGCGAGGCGCTTTCGCGTTCCCGGGGCGTTTCGTCTCGTCGCTGCGCTCCTCGCTCAACGACCGATGCCCCGTTCGTTGAGCGAGCGCCAGCGAGACGAAACGCACCGACTGGGCGAGGCTACGCGCGACCCTGCTGGCGCGCGGCGCCGCGGGTGTCGAGCGCGAGCTCCTCGGCATCCATCGCGGTGAGCAGCTCGCGCATGACCTCCTCGTCGAGGTTGCCGGCGTCGCGCTCCGCGAGGAGGATCTCACGCCGAACCTGCAGCCAGCCCCGAGAGAGGGCGACCAGGTCGTCGAATGATGGTCGGCTCGCGGCATCCTCCACCTGCTGCGCCTCATCGGTGTCCTGCTCGACCCGGGTCATCCGCTTCGTGAACGCGTCGAAGACGCCCACGTCGACCGGGCCGTACTTCGCCTCCCACTCGAGCCGCTTCTCGGCGAGGAACGCCGTGCCCGCCGCTCGACTCTTCTCCTTCACTGCGGCGAGCGCCTTCTCGTCCTCCGCCTCGTCGACCTCGCTCGCGATCCCGAGACCGCGGATGAGCATCGGCAGCGTGAGCCCCTGCAGCAGCAGGGTCGCGACGGTCACGATGAATGCGACCACCACGATGGCGTGCGAGGCCTCGTCGTCGAGCGCCGCCAGATCGGATGCCGCGAGCGCGGTCGCGAGCGTCACCACTCCGCGCATCCCGGCCCAGGAGATGACGGCGTTGTCCCTCCAGGTGAGCTGGAGACCCGCCATCCGCTCGCGGACGATCTGCGACCGCAGCTCCTCCGAGCTGTACTGCCCCCAGCGCTGGGACTGATCCTTGCGCTTGTCGAAGTCGCCCGACGCGATCCCTCGATCCATGCGGGCGAGCCTCTTCCGGTCCTGGAAGTTCGACCAGGCGCTCACGGGGTAGATGTACAGCGGTCGCACGATCAGCACGACCAGCAGCACGGCCGCCGAGAGCAGCATGATGTGCCCGACCGACTCGCTGCCGAGGTCGTTGAGCACACGCGGGAACTGCAGCCCGATGTAGGCGAAGACGAAGCTCTCCAGCAGCAGGTCGGCGGAGAGCCAGAGCGGCTTCTCCTGCTGCCGCGTCGTGTAGTCGGTGCGCGGCGCGTTGAAGCCGACGTAGAGTCCCATCGCCACGACGGCCAGCACACCCGACCCGAGCAGGTGTTCGGCGATCGCGTAGGCGCCGAACGGGGCGAGCAGCCCGACGGTGCCGATCACCACCGGGTCGCTGATCCGCATGCGCAACTGGTGCAGCACGATGCCGAAGACGAGACCGATCACGACGCCGACGACGACGGCCAGCAGGAACTGCCAGACGCCGTCCCGCACCGTGAGCGTCGCCCCGGCGAGGATGGCGGCGAACACCCGGTAGAGCGTCAGCGAGGTCGCGTCGTTGATGAGACTCTCCCCCGAGAGCACCGTCATGATGCGCCGCGGGAGTCCGAGCTTGCGGCCGATGGCTGCGGCCGACACGGCATCCGGCGGGGCGACGATCGCACCGAGCAGCAGGGCGCCCGGCAGCGTGAGCGCGGGGAAGATCCACCAGGCGACGAACCCGACGGCCAGCGCGGTGAGGAGCACGAGGGTGACGCCGAGCCGACGGATCTGCGGCAGACTGCGCTTGAACCCGACGAACGAGACGTCCAGCGCCGCCGAGTAGAGCAGCGGCGGCAGCACGAGGTTCAGCAGCAGGTGACCGTCGATGTCGAGCTCGGGCACGAAGGGCAGGAACGACACGGCGAGCGCGACGATCGTCACGAGGAGCGGTGCGGGCCACCCCCTCCAGCGCGCGACGGCTGCGACAGCGACCGCCCCGACGAGCACGTAGAAGATCTGGGCATCCATGCGCCCACGCTAGCGGGCGGACGCGGGAGCCCGCGGGAATGTCCGGGCAGCCCCGCCGGTTGCAGACAGGGATGTCTGAACTCGCTCTCTCCGTCCTCGATCTCGTCCCGGTCAGCACCGGCCAGACCAGCACCGAGGCCATCGCCTCCTCGCTCGCCCTGGCCGAGACAGCCGACCGTCTCGGCTACCGCCGCTACTGGTTCGCCGAGCACCACAACATGCCGGCCGTGGCCTCCACCACTCCTCCGGTGCTGATCGCCGCCGCAGCCACCCGCACGACGCGGCTGCGTCTCGGTTCCGGCGGAGTCATGCTCCCGAACCACGCCCCGCTGATCGTCGCCGAGCAGTTCGCCGCCCTCGAGGCCATCGCGCCGGGGCGCATCGACCTGGGGCTCGGGCGGGCCCCCGGCAGCGACCCGGTGATCACGCAGCTGCTGCGCCAGGCCGGCACCTCGAGCGACGTGGAGCAGTTCCCTCGCCACGTGCAGGACATAGCGGCCCTCGTCTCCGGCGAAGGCGCGACGCTGCGGTTCACTTCCGGCGGCGAGTACACGGTTCGCGCGACGCCCGCGGCGACCGGTGCCCCCGAGGTCTGGCTGCTCGGCTCGAGCGACTACTCGGCGCAGCTCGCGGCGTCCCAGGGGCTCCCCTACGTCTTCGCGAATCACTTCTCCGGCCAGGGCCTCGAGCGGGCGCTGGATCTCTACCGCTCGGGCTACCAGCCCAGCGAGGAGCACCCGACGCCGCGCACCTTCCTCACCGTCAACGTCGTCGCCGCGCCGACCGCCGAAGAGGCCGAGGCCCGCGCGCTGCCTCAGCTGCGCATGATGGCGAAGCTGCGGCTGAACCAGCCGTTGACCGCCCTCGAGACGGTGGAGGAGGCGCTCGCCGCCGAGACCGACGCCGCCACGGACCAGGTCGTCGAGGCCGCACGCTCGCGGTGGTTCGTCGGCACCGGAGAGAGCGTCGCCCGCGAGCTGCGCACCTTCGCGGAGACCTACGGCGTCGACGAGGTCATGCTGTCGCCCGTCGCGGGGTCCTACGAATCCGAGCCGCGGAACACGTCGGCCGGGCGCGCGCAGACGCTGGAACTGATCGCCGCCGCGCTCTGAACGTGTGGAGGGCCGCCGTCTCATCGTCGCGCTGCAATCTCGCGACACACGACACGGCGACCCGCCGGGTGGAGCGGCGGCCCGGCGTACGCTGAATCCATGCGCCCCGACTCCCCCACGTCCGGCGCGGGGTCGACGCGCCGCACGGTCGAGGAGCATCTCGCGGTGATCCTCGCGGCGACCTCCGCGTCGCCCGCCGAGAGCGTCCTGCTCGCCGACGCCGTCGGCCGCACACTCGCGGCCCCCGTGCTCGCACGCGTCGACGTGCCGCTGTTCGACAATTCGGCGATGGATGGCTTCGCCGTGCGTCACGCCGACGTCGCGGATGCCGATGCGGAACGCCCCGTCACCCTGCGCGTCGTCGCCGACATCCCCGCCGGCTCGCCCGTCGACCCGCCTCTCGCGCCCGGTGAGGCCGCGCGGATCATGACGGGTGCGCCCGTCCCCACGGCGGCGAGCGCCGTGATCCCCGTCGAGGACGCTCGTGGCGGCTTCGCGGCATCCGCCACCGCTGTCGTCGTGACCGCCCGGCCGCGGAGCGAGGGCGCGCACATCCGCCGCCGCGGCGAAGACGTGCGCGCCGGGGCCGAGGTCGCACCCGCGGGCACCGTCGTCGGCCCCCTTCAGGCGGCGGCGTTCGCGGCATCCGGAGTGGATCGGGTCCAGGTGCACCGGAACCCGCGCGTCGCCGTCATCTCCACCGGCAGTGAGCTCGCCCCCACCGGCGGAGACTTCACTCGGGGGCAGATCCCGGAATCGAACTCGATCCTGCTCGCGAGCTCCTGCCGCCAGGCGGGTGCCGACGTGGTGTCGGTGACCACCGTCCGCGACGACGACGCCGCGTTCTCGGCAGCCCTCGTCCACGCGACGGAGGATCTCGGAGCAGACGTCGTCGTGACGTCGGGCGGCGTCAGCGCCGGAGCGTACGAGGTCGTCCGCAGCGTACTGGGCGACCGAATCTCGTTCGTCTCGGTCGCGATGCAGCCGGGCGAGCCGCAGGCGTTCGGGCGCGTGGGCGGTGCCCTCGTCTTCGGCCTACCGGGAAACCCGGTGAGCGTCGCGATGTCGTTCGAGGCCTTCGTGCGGCCGGCGCTGCTTGCGCTGCAGGGGCGTTCCGCGCTGCATCCTCCCGTGCTCCGGCTGCCCGCGGCTACCGGGTGGCGCTCGAAGGAGGGGCGGCGGCAGTTCGTGCCCGCGCGCATCGACCGCGACGATCCGTCGCGCTGGTCGGTTCAGCCCGCCACGGCCGGCGGATCGGGCTCACATCTGGCCGCGGGTCTGGCACGCGCAGAGGCGTACGTGGTCGTGCCGGAGGACGTGTCGACGGTGCACGCCGGAGACCTCGTCGATGTCGTGATGCTGTCATGACGGACCTCGCCAAGCCCGCTGGGTCTCCGACTGCCGCGATCATCCTCGCGGGCGGCCGGGCCACGCGGCTGGGCGGCGTCGACAAGCCGCAGCTCGTCGTCGACGGAGCGACCCTGCTCGACCACGCGGTGCGGTCGGTCGCGTGGTGCGATTCGATCGTCGTGGTCGGCCCAGCGGCATCCGTCAGTGCTGATATCGGGAACGCCGACACCGGCAGCGCCGAGATCATCTGGGCGCGCGAGACGCCCGCGTTCGGCGGGCCCGTGGCCGCGATCGCCGCGGGCCTGGCCCTGGTGGAGCGCGACGAGGTCTGCATCGTGGCCGCCGACACGCCCCGCGCCGAGGAGGCGGTCGCCCTGTTGCGACAGCATCCGCTCGACGACGCCGACGGCGTCTGCCTCGCCGACACGGCCGGACGCGCCCAGTGGCTGATCGGCCGGTACCGCACGGCCGCGCTGCGCGCCGCCCTCGGTCGGATGCCGAATTCCGGGCGCGACGCCTCGATCCGCTCGCTCGTGGCCGGGCTTCGCCTCGAACTCGTGACTGCCGGCGACCTGGCGGCGGATGTCGACACATGGGACGATCTGGAACGTGCGAGAGCGCGTCGCGCCTCGCCGACGAGTCCCACGGATCAGGAGCAGACATGACGGAACAGCCGCGGCATCTCCCTGTCGAAGCCCTCGAGGAATGGACCGCGGCCGTGTGCGCCCGGCTCGGCCTCGAGCGCTCCGACGTCGACGTGGCGCTCATCCTCGATCTCGCCCGCGATGTCGCCCACGGCGTGGCCCGCCCGGCCGCACCACTGAGCGCGTACCTTGCCGGGCTCGCCGCAGGACGCGCAGGCGGTACGCCCGACGCATCTGCAGCCTCGGCAGCCGCGATCAGCGACCTCGCCGCGGGCTGGCGCACCGCCGATCAGGGCTGACGCACCGCGTCGATCACCCCTCGATCACGGCGACCTCTCATGGGGGGTCTCGCCGATGTGATGCAAACGTCATCATCCCGAAATCGCCGGAGAGCGGCCGGGAAATACGCGACCCCTAGGTTCGGAGCATTCTTCCTCTCGAACTCCAGGAGCCGCGATGTCTCAGACAGTCGGAAACACCAGGGTCGACGCCTCGGCCACCACCCTCACCCGTGACGGCAGCTGGATCCACGGCTGGAATCCCGAGGACGCCGTCTTCTGGGCCGCGGAGGGCCGTGCGATCGCCCGCCGCAACCTCGGCTGGTCGATCTTCGCCGAGTTCCTCGGCTTCATCGTGTGGCAACTGTGGAGCATCGTCGTGGTGCTGCTCCCCGCCGCCGGGTTCACGCTCTCGACCAGCGAATCCTTCTGGCTGATCTCGCTGCCGAGCCTCGTCGGTGCGACCCTGCGCTTCCCGTACACGTTCCTCGTCGCCAAGTTCGGCGGTCGCAACTGGACGATCGTCTCGGTGCTGCTGCTGCTGATACCGGCCGTGCTCCTCGGTGTCGTGGTGCAGAACCCCGAGACCCCGTTCGGCATCATGCTGCTGGTGGCGGCCCTCGCCGGCTTCGGCGGCGGCAACTTCGCCAGCTCCATGTCGAACATCACCTACTTCTTCCCGCAGAAGGAGAAGGGCTGGGCGCTCGGCCTCAACGCGGCCGGCGGCAACCTCGGCACCTCAGTCGCGCAGCTCGCCGTGCCGATCGTCGTCTCGCTCACCGCCGCGGTCACCTTCAACCTGTCGTTCGCCGGATGGATGTGGATCCCGCTGATCCTGCTCGCAGCGTGGGGCGCCTGGCGCTACATGGACAACCTGTCGTCGGCGAAGGCCGACTTCGCCGGCGCTGCGGCGGCGCTCCGCGAACCGCACCTCTGGGTGCTGTCCCTGCTGTACATCGGCACCTTCGGATCGTTCATCGGATTCGCCAGCGTGTTCCCCAAGCTCATGGCCGACAGCTTCCCCGAGTACTCCACGTTCCAGATCGGCAGCGCGTCGCTCACGCTCGCGTTCCTCGGCGCCCTCGTCGGCTCGCTCGCCCGACCCTACGGCGGGAAGCTCGCCGACCGTTTCGGCGGCGCGCGGATGACGATCGTCGCGTTCTGCCTGATGATCGCCGGAGCACTCTCGCTGCTGCTCACGCTCGATACCGACAGCTTCGCGGTGTTCCTCGGATGCTTCCTGCTGCTGTTCGTCGCGGCCGGGCTCGGCAACGGCTCGACGTACCGGATGATCCCGAACGTGTTCGCGGCACGCGGCGCTGCCACGGCCGGCGACCCGATGACCGTGAGCACCCAGCGCAAGGCCGCCGCCGCGCTGGGGCTGATCTCGGCGATCGGCGCCTACGGCGGGTTCGTCATCCCGCAGGTGCTCGCCGCGGCGCAGAACGCGACAGGGTCCTACGCTCCGGCCTTCGCCGGCTTCGTCGGCGCGTACATCGTGCTCCTGACCATCACGGTGCTCGTCTACGCGATGCCCCGCACCTCCCTCGCCGGACACCGGATCTGATGACTGTGCGGGTCGTCGTCGTCGGTGCCGGTCCGGTCGGCATCCGCTTCGCCGAGGAGCTGCTTCCCCTCGTGACGAGCGGCCGGGCGAGCGTGACGGTGGTCGGCGCCGAGACCGCCGACCCGTACAACCGCGTGCTGATCGGCGAGTACGCGGTCGGCGAGGTCGCGGCTTCCGAGCTCACGCTCGCCACGGCCGAGACCCTGCCGGGAGTCGACCTGCGCCTCGGAGCCCGGGCGGAACGGGTCGACCGGGCGGCGCAGCAGGTCGTGCTCGACGACGGGTCGACCGTGGGCTACGACCGGCTCGTGCTCGCGACCGGTGCGCGACCGATCATCCCGACGCTGGACGGGCTGCACGACCTCGGGCCCGACGAGACCGGCCTCGACACGCGCCTGACCTCCGGCGTGTGCGTGCTGCGCGATCTGTCGGATGCCGCGCAGGTGCGCGACGTCGTCGAGCGCGGTGGACGCGTGGTCGTGCTCGGCGCCGGCGTGCTCGGGATCGAGCTCGCGATGCTCCTCGCCGACGCGGGGGCGACCCCGGCGGTCGCGCACTTCGGACCGATCCCGATGCCGCGTCAGCTGGATCGCGGCGCGGCATCCGTCCTGTCCGGGGCGCTCGCCTCCGCCGGTGTCGTGCTCGTGCCGCACACGCGGGCCGAAGGCGTGATCATCCGGGAGGACGAGCACGGCGAGCGCCGGTTCCGCGCGCTCGTCAGCTCCGATGCCAAGCACATCGAGGGCGACCTGCTCGTGCTGTCGTGCGGGGTCCGCGCGCGCACCGAGCTCGCCGAGGATGCGGGACTCCGCGTCGGGAACGGCGTGCTCGTCGACGGCGCCCTGCGCTCGTGGACCGATCCGCTCATCCACGCCATCGGCGACTGCGCCCACCTCGCCGATCCGGAGCTCTATCTGCACGAGAAGCACGTGCCCGGCGGACCGAACGGACTCGTCGGCCCGGGATGGCGGCAGGCCGCGTGGCTGGCGGCGGAGATCAGCGCGGAGATCGAGGCGGGTCTCGAGGTCAGCGAAGAGCGCGAGACGTTCCGCGAGGATCAGCCCGGCGTCGTGGTCTTGAAGGGCGAGCTCGTCGACCTCGTGTCGGCCGGTGATGTTTCGGCGGACCCGTTCGCTCCCGTCCCGGCCGGTGAGGATGCTCCGGGCATCGCGGTCTGGGCCGACCCTCAGCACGGCACGTACGTGAAGATGGCGACGCGCGACGGCGTGCTCACCGGATTCGTCGCCGTCGGGATGCCGCGGGCCGCGGCCGAACTGAGCGTGCTCTACCTGCGCGGCGGCGAGCTGCCCGCCGATCGATCCCTGCTGCTTCGTCTCGACGACGTCGACGAGACCGTGTCGGGAAGCGGACGCGATGCGACGCTCTGCATCTGCAACGCCGTGACGGTCGGGCAGGTCGAGGACGCGATCGACGACGGCTGCGCGACGGTCGCCGAGGTCGGCGGATGCACACGCGCCGGCACCGGCTGCGGCGGATGCCGCGCCCGCATCGCGGAGCTCGTCCACGCCCACGCGGCGGCGGCGGCATGACGGGCCACGGCGTGACGGACAGCGGCGTGACCGACACGCACTGCCCCTACTGCGCGCTCCAGTGCGCGATGTCGCTGACGCCGACCACCGACGGACCGCTCCCGGTCAGTGTCGCCGGGCGGGACTTCCCCACGAACCGCGGGGGCCTGTGCAAGAAGGGCTGGACCTCCGCCGATCTCCTCGCCGACACCGGCCGCCTGACGACACCGCTGGTGCGCGGCGCCGACGGCGAGCTGCATCCCTCCGAGTGGGACACCACCCTCGACCTGCTCGCAGCCCGGCTGGCCGAGATCTCGGGAGAGCACGGGCGCGACGCGATCGGCGTCTTCGGCGGCGGCGGCCTGACGAACGAGAAGGCCTACCAGCTCGGCAAGTTCGCCCGCATCGCGCTACGCACCTCTCGCATCGACTACAACGGCCGCTTCTGCATGTCGTCCGCGGCAGCGGCGGCGAACCGCTCGTTCGGCATCGACCGCGGGCTGCCGTTCCCGCTGACGGATCTCGACACGGCCGAGACGATCCTGCTCCTCGGCACGAACGTGGGCGACACGATGCCGCCCTTCGTCTCGCACCTCCAGGGGGCGCGGGCCCGTGGCGGCCTGATCGTCGTGGATCCGCGGCGCAGCTCGACAGCGCGCCTGTGCGCCGACGGCGGCGGCACGCACCTGCAGCCCGTTCCCGGCACCGACCTCGTCCTGCTGCTCGCGCTCATCCACGTGGTCATCGCCGAGCGCCTCTTCGACGCCGGGTACGTGGCCCAGCGCACCTCCGGGTTCGACGCGCTCCGCGTGTCCGTCTCGTCGTGGTGGCCCGAACGGGCAGCGACCGTCACGGGAGTGCCGGCGCACAGCATCCGCGATCTCGCCCGAGCGCTCGCCCGCTCGAACTCGGCGTACATCCTCACCGGGCGCGGAGTGGAGCAGCACGTCGACGGCACCGACACGGCGACCGCCGCGATCAACCTCGCCCTCCTCTTGGGGCTCCCCGGCACGCCGGGTTCCGGCTACGGCACCCTCACGGGACAGGGCAACGGACAGGGCGGACGAGAGCACGGGCAGAAGGCCGATCAACTGCCGGGGTACCGCAAGATCACCGATCCCGCGGCACGCGCGCACGTCGCCGCTGTCTGGGGAGTGGATGCCGACGATATCCCCGGGCCCGGGGTTCCGGCTGTCGAGCTGCTGCAGGGCGCGGGGCTTCCCGGCGGCGTGCGGGCGCTGCTCGTGCACGGGTCGAACGTCGTCGTGTCTTCGCCGAACGTCGCCACCGTCAGGGCGGCGCTCGGTCGGCTGGACCTGCTGGTCGTGTCGGACTTCTTCCTCTCCGAGACGGCGCGCATGGCCGACATCGTCCTGCCGGTGCTGCAGTGGGCCGAGGAGGAGGGCACGATGACCAACCTGGAGGGGCGGGTGCTGCGACGACGCCGAGCCCTCGCTCCGCCGGCCGGCGCCCGCAGCGAACTCTGGATCATGGCCGAGCTGGCCCGTCGGCTGGATGCCCCCGGGGTGTGGAGCCTCGAACCCGCCGAGGTGTTCGACGAGCTCGCCCGCGCCTCCGCCGGTGGCCCCGCGGACTACTCCGGTCTCAGCCACGCCCTGCTCGACCTCGGCATCGAGGCGCACTGGCCGTTCCCGGTCGGCAGCCTCGGCACGCCGCGTCTGTTCGCCGATCGTTTCGCGCACCCCGACGGCCGCGCCCGGCTGGTCGCGGTGCGTGCCGAGGAGCACGAGGTGGCAGAAGGCGAGCGTCTCAACCTCGTCACCGGCCGACTGCTGGAGCAGTATCAGAGCGGCACGCAGACCCGCCGCGTCGTCGAGCTCACCGCCACCCGGCCCGCGCTCATCGCGCAGCTGCACCCCGCGACGGCTCGCCGGCACGGCATCGCCGAGGGCGACGGCATCCGCATCACCAACGATCGCGGCGCCGTGACCGCACGCGCCGAGCTGACCCGCGACATCCGTCCCGACACCGTCTTCCTGCCGTTCCATTACCCGGATGCCGGGAGCGCCAACCTCCTGACCGACGACAGGGTGGACCCGCGCTCCGCGATGCCGGAGTTCAAGCGGGCGCTGGTCGACATCACCGCGGTGCCCGCGCCTCTGCTCGACGCCCTGCCGGCCGCCGTACCGGCCTGATGGCGGAATCGCGCTGTCAAGCCCTGGTGTTCCGGGGGCGTGAGGCGTAGCGTCACGAGCACGGTCACCGGCCGTGTCACGGCAGTGGAAGGAGTTCGACGATGAGCACCACGAAGACCCTGGCCCTCTGGGTCGCCTACGGACAGAACGGCGTGGTCGGCAGCATCCGCCATGCTGAGGACGGCTACGTCGTCACGATGGCGGGATCGGATGCCGCCACGGGCACGTACCCGAACCTGGCATCCGCCAAGGGAGCACTGCACTCCCACATGGCACCCGGCAGCGATTGGCCGCGCTTCCAGGAACACTGACCCGGCCCGGCCCGCCGCCGCGCCTCGGCATCCATGGTGGATCAGAAATGCCGCCGAACGGGGCCGCGCAGCGGCATTTGTGATCCAGCATCAGACCGAACGTTCGGCGATCGCCGAGCGGATGCGGGCGAGAAACGGGCCCGGATGGGTGAGATCCTGCTGGGTCAGGCGGATCACGATCCAGCCCCGTTCCTCCAGCTCGCGCTGACGGGCGATGTCCCTGCGCCATTGCGCCTTGTCCGTGCGATGGCCATCTCCCTCGTACTCGACCGCGATCAGCCACTCCGGGTACGCGAGGTCGATCCGTGCGACGAGGCGGCCTCCGACATGCAGCTCGAACTGCACCGCGGGCTCCGGGAGGCCGGCATCCACGATCGTCAGCCGCGTCTCGGTCTCCTTCGGGGATTCCACTCCTTCCCGAGCCCTGCGCAGTGCCCTGCGCACGTCCGCACTACCAGGGAATCGTCCCCATTCGATGAGCCGTGTCCGGAGATCTGCGAGCGTAGACCTCGGGCGAGCAACCTCAGCCACGCCCGGGTAGTTCATGCTGTCGGTGACGACCGCATCGAGCAGCATGACCAGGTGGGCAACGGACAGCTCGCGCGCGCAGCTGAAGACGGCGGCGATCGGATCGACCACGGGCGCACCCCCGACGCGCCAGGTCTGAGCCCGCGCCGCCTGCAGATGACGTCCTGTCACGCCGTGTGCCCGCGGAGGGCTGTTCTCCTGCGGTGCGGCGATCTCGAGTGGTTCGGTCGCTCGCCATTTCTCCGGGAAGGGCAGGGCCCACAGACGCACAGCGCTCCGGCCGACGATCCTCTGACCGGGTCGCATCCGCGGCAGATAGCAGTCGACGAGGGCACGGAACGTCGTCGGCGCTGACACTGAGCGGACACCGTGAAACGGGCGGTCGAGGTCGGCGGCATCCGTTCGTCCACGGCGCACACCAGCCGATGCCGCCTGCTGGACGCTGAACTGCGCACCCAGGCGCGCGGGGAGCTCGATCCGATGACGCATGGAGCAATGCTCGCAACACGACGCACCCCACCGTCGTCCCCTATCGCGTCTCCGCCGGCCCCTGTGCGAACTCCCCCGCCCCGACCCGCCGGTGCAGACGCCCTCCCGCTCGCGCCTGAACCAGGGTGGATCGAAAATGCTGGCGAAACGACTGCCGCACCCGCATTTGTGATCCAGCCCACGCCCGGACTGATCCGCGGCGGCGCCGGCGGGCTACTCCGCGGGCTCGCCGGAGAGGAGGCCGCGGAGCCAGTCGCGCGCCTCGACGAACACGTCGTCGGCGTAGCGGTCGGGGTACTGCACGATCTGCCGATCGGCGCGCGGATACGACCCGAGGAACACCACGCGAGGACTGAACCGGCGGATGCCGAGGAGCGCATCCGCCATCCGCTCGTGCTCGACATGCCCGTCGGCATCGATCACGAACCGGTAGCGGCCGAGCTCATCGCCGATCGGGCGCGACTCGATGAGGGACAGGTTGATCCCGCGGGTCGAGAACTGCTCGAGCATCTCGAGGAGGGACCCGGGGTGGTCGTGCGGCAGCTCGACGATGAGCGACGTCTTGTCGGCGCCCGTCGGCTCGGGCGGAGTGGTCGTGCGGGTGACCAGCACGAAGCGGGTCACGGCCTGCGCGTTGTCTCCGATGCCCTCGGCCAGCACGTCCACGTCGTAGTGCTTCACGATCCCGGGAGCCGCGATCGCCGCCTGCGCGGGGAGCGAGCCGTCGAGCACGCCGATGGCCGAGGCGACGTTGCTCGCGGCGGGCACGTGCGAATGCGAGGGCACGTTCGCGCCGAGCCAGCCGTGGCACTGCGCGTACGCGACGGGGTGCGCCGCGATGACCTCGACCTGGTCGAGCGTGGTGCCGCGCGGGGCGACGAGCACGAAGTTCACCTGCACGAGGTACTCGCCGATGATCCGCAGACCCGGCAGCGTCGCCAGCGCATCCTGCGTGGTGGAGACACCGCCCTCGATCGAGTTCTCGATCGCGATCATCGCCGCGTCGCTGCGTCCCTCGAGCACGTCGTCGAGCGCCTCGCCCACGTTGTGCACCGGGCGCCAGTCCTGGCCTCGCGCCTCGGCGACCTGGTCGAGAGCCGCTTCCGTGAAGGTTCCGGCAGGGCCGAGATAGCTGTAGGTGCGGCGTTCAGTCACGGCGTTCAGCCTATCCCCCGGTGTCGCACCGGACGTTCGGATGTCAAGACGGATGCGGTCCCCGCGATCAGGGGGCAGACTGAGAGGATGACGAGCCGTGCCGGCCTCCCCGCGGAGGACACTGACCTGATCGATGTCGACGAGCTGATCGCCGCCTACTACGACCGTGTGCCGAACCCCGAGGTAGCCGCCGAACGCGTCGTCTTCGGCACGAGCGGGCATCGCGGCTCATCGCTGTCGAACAGCTTCAACGAGACGCACATCCTCGCCACCACGCAGGCGATCGTCGACTACCGCGCCGCGCAGGGCATCACCGGGCCGCTCTTCCTCGGCCGCGACACGCACGCGCTCTCCCTCCCCGCCGAGCGCAGCGCGATCGAAGTGCTGCTCGCGAACGGGGTCGACGTGCGCGTGGACTCCCGTGACTCGTACGTGCCGACCCCGGCGCTCAGCCACGCGATCCTCACGTACAACCGCGCCCTTCGCGCGGTTCCTGAGCCCGTCGAAGGGCAGGGACCCACGGACGGGTCGCCGGAATACAACGCCGGCCGCGCCGACGGCATCGTCGTCACCCCGTCGCACAACCCGCCGCGCGACGGCGGCTTCAAGTACAACCCGCCGCACGGCGGGCCGGCCGACACGGATGCCACGGGCTGGATCGCCGACCGCGCGAACGAGCTGATCGCGACCGGCCTTCAGGGCGTCAAGCGCGCGCGCTTCGCCGATGTCGACTGGGACGCGATCACCGGGTATGACTTCCGCGACGCGTACGTGCGCGACCTCCCCTCGATCATCGACATCGACGCCATCCGCCGCGCGGGCGTGCGCATCGGTGCGGATCCTCTCGGCGGAGCATCCGTCGAGTACTGGGCCCTGATCGCCGAGGTCCACGATCTCGACCTCACGGTCGTCAACCCCGAGGTCGACCCGACCTGGCGCTTCATGACGCTGGACTGGGACGAGAAGATCCGGATGGATCCGTCGTCGCCGTCGGCGATGGCGTCCCTCGTCGCCAAGAAGAGCGACTACGACGTGCTCACCGGCAACGACGCCGACGCCGACCGGCACGGCATCGTCACCCCGGATGCCGGGCTGATGAACCCGAACCACTACCTCGCCGTCGCGATCGATTACCTGTTCTCGCACCGGAACGAGTGGCCGCGGGATGCCGCCATCGGCAAGACCCTCGTGTCGTCGATGATCATCGACCGCGTCGCCGAGTCGCTCGGCCGTCGCCTGCTGGAGGTGCCCGTCGGCTTCAAGTGGTTCGTGCCCGGGCTGCTGGACGGCTCCGTCGCGTTCGGCGGGGAGGAGTCGGCGGGTGCGTCGTTCCTCCGCAAGGACGGCTCGGTCTGGTCGACCGACAAGGACGGCATCCTGCTCTGTCTGCTCGCCGCCGAGATCCTCGCGGTGACGGGCAAGACCCCGTCGGAGCGCTACGCCGAACTCGAGAAGGCCTTCGGGTCCTCCGCCTACCAGCGCGTCGACGCGCCGGCGACGCCCGAGCAGAAGGCGACGCTGGGCAAGCTGTCGCCGGATGCCGTGACGGCGACGACCCTCGCCGGTGAGGACATCACGGCGAAGCTGTCGCAGGCCCCCGGCAACGGCGCCGCGATCGGCGGACTCAAGGTGCAGACCGAGCACGCCTGGTTCGCCGCGCGCCCTTCGGGCACGGAAGACGTGTACAAGCTCTACGCCGAGAGCCTGCGCGGCCCCGAGCACCTCGCCGAGGTGCAGGCCGAGGCCCGCGCCGTGGTGTCGGCGGCGCTCGGCGGCTAACGCCCGCGGGCGAGCTCGGCGCCGGCTGCCCGCAGCCAGCGGGCGGGCTCGGCGAGCGCGGCATCCGATGACCCGGCCAGGTCGGTGAGCGAAGCGGATGCCGCGAACAGGTCGGTGTCCGCGTCTTCCGTGATGCGTCCGGCGGCGAGGAGGGCCTGAGCGCCGGCATCCGCCGCGAGGGTCGCGATGAACGAGGGCACTTTGCCGTCACCGGACTGCCCGTCGTACGAGCCCTCGCCGGTGATGACGACGTCGGCAGCGGCGATCGCGTCGGCCAGTCCGATCAGCTGCGCGACCTCCGCGGCTCCCGGCGCCAGCACGCCGCCCCACGCGACGAGCGCCCCGCCGGTGCCGCCGGCCGCGCCCGTGCCGGGCAGATCCGCGTCCAGACCCAGGAGCACGGCGAGCCGGCCGAGGCCCCGATCGGCGAGCGTGATGTCGGCGACCGAGTTCAGCCCCTTCTGCGGTCCGAAGACGGCCGAGGCGCCGCGCGGTCCGATGAGCGGGTTGGTGACATCGGTGAGCACGCGCACGTCCGGCGCGGCGCGGAGACCGGCCAGATCGACCGAGGCGATGCCGGCGAGCCCGCGGGCGCCGCGCAGGACCGGAGCGCCCGCGGCATCGAGGAAGCGCGCGCCGAGGGCGGTCAGCATCCCCGTCCCGCCGTCGGTGGACCCGCTGGAGCCGATGCCGACGACGACGCGCGAGACGCCGTGATCGAGTGCGGCGGCGATCGCCTGGCCGAAGCCGGTCGTGTCGGCATCCCACGGTCGCAGCCGATCGAGGAGTTCGATGCCCGAGGTCGAGGCGAGGTCGATCACCGCGGTGCCCTGCGGCGCATCGACGGTCGGCGGCAGCAGCAGCCACGTCGTGTCGATCATCGCGCCGGTCGGCCCTTCGACCGCGACGGGCATGCGCGTGGCTCCCGGAACCGCCGCCGCGAAAGCTGCGACCGTACCCTCGCCGCCGTCGGCCATGGGGCGATGGATGAACTCCGCGCCGGGGTCGACCTCGGTCCACCCCGACTCGAGCGCCGCCGCGGCATCCGCCGCCGTGATCGTGCCCTTGAAGCTGTCCGGGGCGAGGACGACGCGGGTCACGCGGCCGCCTCGGGAGTGCTGTCGCGCACGATGACCTCGAGCGGGAGCGGAGGCTGCTGCCAGTCCGCATCGACCGTCGCCCGGAAGGCCTGGTATCCGACCTCGGTCAGCGGTACGCGCACCGTGGTGAGCGCGGGAGTGACGTCGCTGCTCGACGGCACGTCGTCGAAGCCGCAGACCGCGATGTCCGCACCGACCTCGCGTCCGGCCCCGCGGATCGCCGCCATCGCGCCGATCGCAACGACATCACTGATGCCGAAGACCAGGGCGCCCTTCTCCACGCCCGCCGTGAGCGCCGCCGCCATCGCAGCCGCTCCCGACTCGCGCCGGAAGTCTCCGCGCAGGACGCGACCGATCGTTCCGCCGACGGACTCGAATCCTGCGCGGAAACCGGCGAGACGCTCATCGGACGTGCGCACTCCCTCCGCGGCGCCGATCGCGATGGCCACGCGGTAACCGCGCTCCGCCATGCGGCGGCCGAGCGCCTCGGCTCCCGCGCGGTTGTCGATCTCCACGCGGCGCTCCCCGACGCCGTCGGGGCCGAAGGTGACCGTCCGGCCGCCGAGCCGCGCGAACTCCGCGAGCTCCCGGGCGGTCTCCGACTCCATGGGCTCTCCGGAGCGTGACGCCGCGAGGATCAGGCCGCGGGGGCGCTGACCACGGAGCGCGCGCACGATCCGCGCCTCGCGCTCAGGGTCGCGTTCGGTGATCGCGATCGTCACGACGAGGCCGTGCTCATCGGCGCCGCGCGCGACGCCGGAGGCGATCAATCCGAAGTAGGGGTCGGCGATATCGGCGACGAGCAGCGCGATCACGGGCGACGATCCGCGCGCGGTCGCCTGTGCCGAGACGTTCGCGGTGTATCCGAGTTCGGCAGCGGCGGTCTGCACCCGGTCGCGGAACGACTCGGCCACCGTGCGCTCGGAGCCGTTCAGCACGCGGGATGCCGTCGCGAGCGACACTCCGGCGGCTCTCGCCACGTCATGCAGCGTGGGTGCAGCCCCTCGTGCCGAGCGGGCCGGGCGCGCGAGCGGTGCGGGATCCGGGGATGAAGGCGCACTCATGCCCAGAGCCTACTGGCCGGAACGGCGGCGCTCCGGCCACCCGAGGTAGGCGCGGAGTGCGGCCGCTTCCCCTGCGAGCAGCGCCGGATCGTCACCCGGCACGAACTCCAGCAGGGCGTCGCGCGGCGGGGCGGCAGCCGTCTGCGCCTGGGCGAAGAGCCGCGTCCAGAGGGCGTCGCGCGCACGCAGCGGCAGTCGCTCCGCCTCGGGCCACCACGAGAAGACGTGCACGGCCGTCGTGCGGTCGGCGAGCGCCGCGTACTCGGCGAGCGCGACGTCGACGGATGCCGAGACGGTGGGCTGCCAGTACGTAGACAGGGCCGGATGCCCCACCTCAGCGAGCAGCCGACGTGTCGTCGGCGCCGTGTCGGCGAGCGTCCCCGAGTGGAACTCGAGCGCCAGTCCGATCCCCCGCGATGCCGCCTCGGATGCTGCCGCCCGCAGCCGCGCGACCGTCGTCCCCCAGTAGGCCGCGGTGGCGTCGGCGGAGCCCAGATCGCCTGCCCAGATCCGGATGCGATCTGCGCCGAGGGCCTCCGCGCTGTCGAGGACGGGCGTGAGCGGCTCGTCGATCCCGGCGCGGAAGTACGAGCCGTAGGACGCGACCGAGAGTCCGGCATCGGTCGTGAGCTTCGCCACGTGCGCGGCGCGGTCCACGTCCCCCGGAGGAACGTGCAGGTCGCCTCCCCATTCGATGACCTCGAGACCGGCATCTGCCGCGAGCTCGACGATCCGCTCGGGCGCGAACTCCCGGAACGTCACCGAGCACAGCCCTGCGCGGATCGAGGTCATGCGTTCATCCTCTCGTGGAACCAGGGACCCCGCGCAGATGCGGAGAGACGGCCGCGGCGAACGACTCCGCGGTGCGGCGGACGACGCTCGAAGGAGCATCCGCCCAGATGTCGGCGTGGAAGAGCTCGACCTCGATGTCGCGGTCGTAGCCCGTGGCCATCACGGCACGCGTCAGCGACCCGAAGTCGATCACGCCTTCGCCGGGGTAGTGCCGCGACAGCAGGATGTCGGCTTCGAGCGGGGTCTTCCAGTCGCACACCTGGTACGTCGCGATGCGACCCTCCCGCCCTGCGCGCCCGATCTGCTCGAGCACCTGCGGGTCCCACCAGATGTGGAAGGTGTCGACGGCCGCTCCCACCACGTCGGGCTCGAACTCGGCGGCGATGTCGAGCGCCTGCCCGAGCGTCGACACGACCGCCCGATCCGACGCGTACATCGGATGCAGCGGCTCGATGGCGAGCGTCACTCCCGCGGCCTTCGCGTCGGGCTCGAGTGCGCCGATCGCGTCGCGGACGCGCTCGCGCGCACCGATCAGGTCGCGGGACGCCTCGGGGAGTCCTCCCGCGACCAGCACGAGCACGGCGGTCGATCCGGTCGCGCCGGCGGCGGCCAGCGTCGCGGTCTCCTCGATCGCCCGGCGGTTGTCGTCGAGCGCGGCGACCCGCGCCGGCCCGTCGGGCAGGGTGAAGAATCCGCCGCGGCAGTGCGTCGAGAAGCGTAGACCCGAATCGGTCAGCATCCGGGCGGCGACGTCGAGGCCGACCTCGTTGACCGGCTCGCGCCAGAGTCCGATGGCCTCGATGCCGGCATCCGCGGTCACGCGCAGCGCGGTGGCGAGGTCGGCGTGCTTGACGGTCGCCTGGTTGAGCGACAGGCGCGGATCGGGGCTGGTCATACGTCCACCCCGTTCAGGCGCAGCATCCCGTGCCAGCGTGCGCGGGCGAGCTCCGGATCTTCCAGGGCGAACGAGGCGTTCGCGAGTTCGACGATGCGGCTCAGGTGCGGGAGACTCCGCGCGGAGTGGAGCCCCCCGACCATCTGAAACGCCGGCTGGTGACCGTTCAGCCACGACAGGAAGGCGACACCCGTCTTGTAGTAGAAGGTCGGCGCGGCGAACACCTGGCGGCTGAGCTCCTCCGTCGGACCGAGTATGTCGAGGTATCGGGAGGGGTCGCCCGCGTCGAGCGCCTGGATCCCCGCCGAGGCGACCGGGGTGATCGCGGCGAAGGCCCCGAGCAGTGCGTCGGAATGAGTACGCGATGTGCGTTTCGTCTCCTCGCTTCGCTCGTCGCTCAACGACCGGGTGGTGTCGCCGCCGATCAGGCTCACGTAGTTGAAGTCGTCACCCGTGAACATGCGCACGCCCTCCGGCAACCGCTCGCGCACCGAGATCTCGGAGTCGGCGTTCAGCAGACTCATCTTCACGCCCGCGACCTTGCCCGGGTCCTCCGCGATGACGTCGAGCAGGACTTCGGATGCCGTCTGCCAGTCGTCAGCGCCGAAATAGCCGGCGAGCTCCGGGTCGAAGGCGGTGCCGAGCCAGTGCAGCACCACCGGCACGGTCGCCGACTCGAGCACCGCACGGTACACGCGGCGGTAGTCGTCGGCGCTCGTGGCGACCCGAATCAGATGCCGTGAGGCCATCAGCACCGGACCCGCGCCCTGCTCCTCGGTGAAGTGCAGCTGCTCCTTGTACGCGTCGATCACCTGGTCGAACGAGACGTGCGAGTCGGTGAGGTGATCGGTGTTGACACCGACCACGACTGAGCCGCCCTCCTCCCGCGCGACTGCGGCGCTGCGCGCGATGAGTTCGCGGGTCGCCGCGGCATCCAGCCCCATATTCCGCTGAGCGGTGTCCATGGCGTCGGCGACGCCGAGCCCCCAGGAGTAGACGTTGCGGCGGAAGGCCAGGGTCGAATCCCAGTCGATGTCGGCGGGCCGGCCCGGAGTGTTGTCGGCGTGCACCTTCGGCACGACGTGCGCGGCGGCGTACGCGACGCGACTTCGCAGAGCGGATGCCGGCCGGGTGAAAGACCCGCCGGCGTGCAGCGCGGCATCCGTCAGCTTCCCGTCGGTGGCGAGGAGTCGAAGGGTCGTCATCGATCAGTCCAGGGTCAGCGCGGACAGGGAGACCTTGCGGCCCTCGGCGCTGGAAGTGAGACCGGCCTCGGCGAACTGCACCCCGCGGGCGCCGGCGAGCAGGTCGAACGGGTATTCGGTGCCTTCGACGTAGGAGACCAGGTACTCCTCCCACTGCTGGCGGAAGCCGTTGAGGAACACGTCGTTGGTCGGCACCTTCTGCCAGTCGGCGTCGTAGTCGCGGGTGTCTTCCAGGTCGGGGTTCCAGACCGGCTTGGGCGTGGCGTTGCGCGGCTGGATCTTCGCGCCGAACAGCCCGACGACCGCGGAGCCGTGCGTGCCGTCGACCTGGAACTCGACGAGCTCGTCGCGGTTGACGCGCACCGTCCAGCTGGAGTTGATCTCGGCGATGATGCCGCCCTCGATCTCGAAGATCCCGTACGCGGCGTCTTCGGCGGTGGCGGTGTAGTGCGCGCCCTTCTCGTCCCAGCGGTCTGCGATGTGCACCGCGGCCTGCGCGTACACGCTCGTGACCTCGCCGAACAGGTTCTCGAGCACGTAGTTCCAGTGCGGGAACATGTCGGTGATGATGCCGCCGCCGTCTTCGGAGCGGTAGTTCCAGCTCGGACGCTGCGCAGGCTGCCAGTCGCCCTCGAAGACCCAGTAGCCGAACTCGCCGCGCACCGAGAGGATGCGGCCGAAGAAGCCGGAGTCGATCAGCCGCTTGAGCTTCTGCAGACCCGGCAGGTAGAGCTTGTCGTGGACGACGCCGGTCTTGACGCCGGCGCTCTCGGCGAGGCGGGCGAGCTCGAGCGCCTCCTCGAGCGACTCGGCGGTCGGCTTCTCGGTGTAGATCGCCTTGCCGGCGGCGATCGCCTTGCGGATGGCCGAGGCCCGCGCCTTGGTCACCAGGAAGTCGGCGTAGATCTCCCATCGCGGGTCGGCGAGGGCGGCGTCGAGGTCGGTGGTGTAATCCTCGATGTCGTGCAGCGCGGCGAGTTCGGCGAGCTTCGCTTCGCTGCGGCCCACGAGAATCGGCTTCACCGTGACGCGGGAGCCGTCGGGGAGCTCGATGCCACCGGCGTCGCGGATCGCGAGGATCGAGCGCACCAGATGCTGGCGGTAGCCCATGCGCCCGGAGACGCCGTTCATGATGATCCCGATCTCGCGGATGGTCGCCTGTGCCATGGTGATCCGTTCTCTGGAAGTAGATGCGCTCTCGTTCGATACGGGTAAGCGCTTTCCCAGATCATGACACGAAGCGAGCGAACGTGCAAACGGGGCGTCAGAGCCGCGAACTCGCGAGCTCGGCGCCGACCGCCAGCGTCTCGAGCTTCGCGTAGACGATGTCGGGGTCGACCGCCCCGAAACCCGCGAACGTCGAGAAGCCGCAATCGGTGCCGGCGATCACGCGGTCGGGACCCACGATGTTCACGAACGCGGCGATGCGCTGCGCGACGACCTCCGGATGCTCGATGAAGTTCGTCGTCGAGTCGATCACACCGGGGATCAGCACCCGGTCGTCGGGGAGGAGCTCCGCGTGCTCGCTGAAGGCCTGCCAGTCGTGCTGGTGACGCGGGTTCGAGGCCTCGAAGAGCAGCCCCTGCGGCTTCGCCTTCATCAGCGCGGGAAGGATCGTGCGCATCTCGATGTCACGGTGGTGCGGACCCTCGTAGTTCCCCCAGCACACATGCATCCGCACGCGATCCGCAGGGACATTGCGCAGCGCATGGTTGAGAACCTCGATGTGCTGCGCGACGACGCGCAGGTACTCGTGATCGCTGCGGTCCTTGAACATCATGTGGCGCCCGACTCCGATGTCGGGGCTGTCCAGCTGCAGCGTGAAGCCGGCTGCGACGATGGCCTCGTACTCCGGACGCATCGCCTCGGCCAGCGCTTCGAGGTAGGCGTCGTGATCGCCGTAATACCGATCCGGCTGGAACAGCGCGATGACCCCGGGCGACGCCGCGTTCATGAACGCATCCGTCGGACGGTGGCGGTCGACCGGCGCCCGGAGGTGCCGCAGATCCACCTCGAGCGGGGCGAGGGTCTTCGGGGCGATCGGACCCACACAGCAGGGCCGGCGGTAGGTGGGCGTTCCGCCGCTGCTCGCCTGGCGGCGCAGGAAGCCGGGGAAGTCCTCCAGATCGGCGGGCGGTGTGCGGGGACTGTCGCCGTCGAACCCCGTGATGCGGTCCTTGATGTACGTCGCGTAGGAGATCTTCGACATCTCCCCGTCCGACACCAGGTCGATCCCGGCGGACACCTGTCGCGCGACGCACTCGTCGACGGCCTCACCGATCACCGCGTCGAACCGCTTCGCGTCGACCGCGTCGCCGCGCTCCTGCGCGAAGACGAGGTCGGTGACGGCGGCGCTGCGGGGCAGCGACCCGACGTGCGTGGTCAGGATGCGTTCGGCCATCCACGCAGTCTGGCATACGCATGCATCGTGCAGCCAGAGGCCTCACGCCGTCGCGTTTTTGTGTTGAGCCCCGGCTGATGCGCCGTCAGCGTGACGCAGCGCTCTCGCGCTCCACGAGCCGCGTCGGGATGATGTCGGGGCCCTCGAGGCCGTCGAATCCCTCGATGCCGGCGACGAGGGCAGCCACCGCGCGCTGCGCGAGAGCGGTGAAGTCCTGCCGGATCGTGGTCAACGGTGGGCGGTAGTTCGCGGCATCCGGCACATCGTCGAAGCCGATCACGCTGACATCCCCGGGCACCCGTCTGCCGGTCTCGGCGAGCGCGCGCAGCAGGCCGAGCGCCATCTGGTCGTTGGCGCAGAACACGGCGGATGCCGAGGCCAGGGCCGTACCGGCGACGAATCCGGCATCTGCGCTCCAGTCGCCGCGCACGACATCGGGTGCGGAGACGCCCGCCGCGACGAGCGTCTCCCGCCATCCCCGCTCGCGTTCGGACGCTGCATAGGAGTCGGCGGGACCCGCGAGGTGATGCACGGTGTCGTGCCCGAGCTCGAGCAGGCGCGTGGTCGCGGTCGCCGCTCCCCCACGATGGTCGCTGTGCACGGCGATGAACCCGGCGTCGGTCGGAGCGTCGACGACGACGAGACGCAGCCCCGCCGGGTGCTTCTCGGCGGAGACCTGCGCCGAGGCCTCGTTCAGGACGATGGCTCCGTCGACCTCCTGCTCGGCCAGGCGGTCGAAGGCCGAGCCGACCCCGTCTGCGGCGGTCACGACCGTGAGGGCGTAACCGCGGTCCGCCGCCGCTTCGGCCGTGGCCTGCAGCATCCTCGAGTTGCCGATCGTCGCGAGCGTCGTGACGACGAGCCCGATGGTGTGCGAACGACCGGTGCGAAGTGCACGTGCTGCGCGGTGCGGGCGATAGCCGAGCTCGACCATGGCCTGCTCGACCCGGGCTCTCGTGGCGGGATCGACGCGAGGACTGTCGTTGACGACGCGTGAGACGGTCTGTCCGGAGACACCGGCACGGGCGGCGACCATCGCCATCGACACGCGACCCGATGACGGACGCCGAGATCGCGGGCGGCGGTCCGGCGCGGGGAGGGCGCGGGGGTCGAGATCGCCGTCGGTCACCGGCATCCTCCGTTCACAACTCAGCAATGTTGACGTTACCACGGTCGCGGACGTACCATGTTTACGTGAACACGGAAAATCTTGCTGAGTTGCGCACCGAGACCCTCGGCGCCGGTGTGGTCAAGCGCGCCACCACGCTCGCCGACGGCCGAGACCTCGTCTACTACGACGACCCCGGCACGACGCTCGGCGCCGAACGCGCCGTCGACGCCCGCACCCTCGCCCCGCGCCCCGAGACCGCCTCCATGCGCCTCGACGTTCTCACCGGAGACTGGATCACGGTCGCGGCGAACCGGCAGAACCGCGTCATGATGCCGAGTGCGTCGGCCGATCCGCTCGCGCCGCAGACCCCGGACAATCCCTCCGAGGTGCCCTCGCTCTACGACGTCGCCGTGTTCGAGAACCGCTCGCCCGCGTTCGGCCCCGCGCTGGCCGAAGCCCTCGGCGGTGCCCCCGCGGCCGCCGACGCTCCCCGCGGACTCGACGACCTCGACGCCCTCGGCCTCGGCCGCTCCCGCACCTCGATCGGCCGTTGCGAGGTCGTCTGCTTCAGCCCCGAGCACACCGGTTCCTTCGGCACCCAGTCGGTGACCCGGGCCCGTACGGTGATCGAGGCTTGGGCTGACCGCACAGCGACACTCTCGCAGCTTCCCGGGATCCAGCAGATCTTCCCGTTCGAGAACCGCGGAGAGGCGATCGGCGTGACCCTCCCGCACCCGCACGGTCAGATCTACGCGTACCCGTACGTGACGCCGCGCACCACCCGCCTTCTCGACTCGATCGACCGCACTGCGCCCGACCTGTTCCAGCGCATCCTCGAGTTCGAGCAGGCATCCGAGCGCGTGGTCTTCCGCGGCGAGCACTGGACGGCGTTCGTGCCGTTCGCCGCGCGCTGGCCGCTGGAGGTGCACCTCATGCCGCACCGTCACGTGCCGGATCTCGCCGCCACGTCGGAAGCCGAACGCGACGAGCTCGCCCCCCTCTACCTGCGGCTGCTGCGCGGAGTGGACGCGCTCTACGACTCCCCCACTCCTTACATCTCCGCATGGCATCAGGCTCCCGTGCACGCGGGCCGCGACGCCGTGCGCCTGCACCTGCAGCTGACGAGTCCCCGCCGGGCAGCCGACAAGCTCAAGTTCCTCGCCGGGTCCGAGGCCGCGATGGGGGCGTGGGCCGCCGAAGTCCCGCCCGAGCAGGGCGCCGCCCGCATCCGCGAGGCGATCGCACGCGCGGATGCCGAGAGCACCCCGCTCGCTGAGAGCACCTCGCCCGCCGAGAGCACCCCGCCCTCCGGCGAGGCGCAGACACCTGACCTGGAGCCCACCGCATGACCCCCCTCTCAGCCGACGCACCGACCACGACGGATGCCGCGCGCGCACTCTTCCTCGAGCTGACCGGCCGTGAACCCGACGGCCTGTGGTCGGCGCCGGGACGGGTGAACCTCATCGGCGAGCACACCGACTACAACGACGGGTTCGTGCTGCCGTTCGCCATCCCGCACCGCACGGTCGCGGCGGTCGACCTCCGCGACGATGACCGCGGACGCGTCCGCGTCGCATCGACGTTCGCGGCGGAGCCGGTGGAGGTGGCCCTCGACGAGCTCGACGACCTGTTCCCGACCGCTACCGGCGCCGAGCCGGCCGTCCCCGAGTGGGCCGCGTACCCTCTCGGCGTCGCGTGGGCACTGCGCCAGGCGCTCGCGGCCACCGACTCCGACCGCGGGTTCCGCGGCATCGACATCGCGATCGCGTCGGACGTGCCGGTGGGAGCCGGGCTCTCCTCGTCGGCCGCGATCGAGGGTGCGGCGGCATCCGCGCTGAACGATCTCTGGGACGCCGGTCTCGACCGCCGTGCCCTCGCTCGCATCGGACGCCGTGCCGAGAACGAGGCCGTCGGCGCCCCGACCGGGATCATGGACCAGATGGCCTCGATGCTGGGCGAGCCGGATGCCGCGATCTTCCTCGACTGCCGGTCTCTGGAAACCCAGCTCGTGCCCCTCGGCATGGCCGATGCCGGGCTTGCGATCCTCGTGATCGACACCCGCGTCACACACGCGCATTCGACCGGCGGCTACCGTGAGCGCCGCGCGTCCTGCGAGCTCGGCGCCCAGATCATGGGTGTCCCGTCGCTGCGCGACGTGTCGGTCGACGACCTCCCCCGCGCGCAGGAGCTGATGGACGGCGTGACCTTCCGCCGCGTGCGTCACGTCGTCACCGAGAACCAGCGCGTGATCGACACGGTCCGCGTGCTCCGCGATGCGGGCGCGCGCGCGATCGGCGATCTGCTCGTGGCCTCGCACGCCTCGATGCGCGACGACTTCGAGATCTCCGTACCCGAACTCGACACGGCGGTCGACACCGCACTCGCGGCGGGAGCGGTCGGGGCGCGAATGACCGGTGGAGGCTTCGGCGGCGCCGCGATCGCGCTGATCGAGCAGGATGCCGTGGCGGCGGTGTCGGATGCCGTGACCGCGGCGTTCGCGGCAGCCGACTTCACCGAGCCCATCGTCTTCACCGTCACGCCGTCGGCAGGCGCCCGCCGCGACGCCTGACAGAATGAGTGGTCGAGCCGCGACGAACTGCGGCAGGAGAGGAACGTCATGTCCTGGATCGTGACCGGCGGCGCCGGCTACATCGGTGCCCACGTCGTCCGTGCCCTCGCGGATGCCGGACTCACCCCGGTCGTGCTCGACGACCTCTCCAGCGGAGTGCCGTCGTTCGTGCCCGAGGGCGTGCCCTTCGTGCAAGGCAGCATCCTCGATCGTGCGCTCGTCGAGAAGACGCTCCGCGACCACGATGCGGAGGGCGTGATCCACGTCGCCGGCTTCAAGTACGCCGGCGTCTCCGTGCAGCGCCCCCTGCACACCTACGCGCAGAACGTCGAGGGCACGCGGGTGATCCTCGAGGCCATGGAGGCCGCAGGCGTGGCGAACATCGTCTTCTCCTCGTCCGCCGCCGTCTTCGGCACCCCCGACGTCGCTCTCGTCGAGGAGGCCACCGCGAAGAAGCCGGCGAGCCCCTACGGCGAGTCGAAGCTCATCGGCGAGTGGCTGCTGCGTGATCAGGCGATCGCCACCGCCGAGTCGGACCGCCCGCTGCGCCACACCTCGCTCCGCTACTTCAACGTGGTCGGATCCGCCGACCCCACGGTCTACGACGTCAGCCCGCACAACCTCTTCCCGATCGTGTTCGAGGCGCTCATCGCGGGGAAGACCCCGAAGATCTTCGGCGACGACTACGACACCGAAGACGGCACCAACGTGCGCGACTACGTGCACGTCGGCGACATCGCGGCCGCGCACGTCGCCGCCGCGAAGCGCCTGGCCGGCGGCCAGCCCATCGAAGCCGCGTACAACCTCGGTTCCGGCGACGGCCTCAGCGTGAAGCAGATCATGGATGCCGTGGCCCGCGTCACCGGCATCGACTTCACCCCCGAGATCGGTCCGCGCCGCCCTGGAGACCCCGACCGCATCGTCGCGACCGGCGAGCTCGCGGCGCGGGACCTGGAGTGGAAGATGCGGTATTCGGTGGACGCTATGGTGGCGTCTGGGTGGGAAGCTCGGCGGGCTTCCGGTTCTTAGGTCTCAGGTTTCTCGGGGGGCGGGTGCGGGGATCGCGCCGCTGCTCGCAGAGCGGGGCGCCCCTCCCCGCAAGCGGGTCCCCTCCCCGATGCTCGCCTCGGCGCGATCCCCGCACCCGCGAGCCGTAGGACGGCCGCGTTTCCTGTACGGAGGTACGGCGGAGGCAGCGGCTCGCTGCGCTCGCCGGCTGCGCCTGCCGGTCGTTGAGCGAGGGAGCGAAGCGAGGGAGACGAAACGTCGCTAGAGGGATGCGACTCAGACGTCGCGAGTGCGGATCGGGTAGAGCCAGAAGCAGAGCCAGGCGAGCGCCGTGAATCCGAAGGGGATCACGGCGAGCATGACACGGATGCCGCCGTCGACGCCGTCCGGCTGAGCATCCTCCAGCCGTGCATCGAAGCCGGATGCCGTCAACACCCAGGCCGCGACGATCGCCTGCAAGATGACGCTACCGCGCACCACGAAACCGTTCACCCCGAAGTAGGCGCCCTCGCGGCGGCGCCCTGTGCGCGCGGCATCCGCATCGATGATCTGCGCCAGCATCACCTCAAGCAGCTGCAGCAGCCCACCGACGCCGACGCCGGCCGCGACACCGACGAGAGCCGCGCCCGCGACGTTCGACGGGAACACGTAGCCGAGTACCGCGATGCCGAGCACGGCCACGCTCCACAGCAGTGCCGTGCGCGGACTCGTCCGCCGCACGACGGCGCTCCACAGCACGATCGAGGGGATCGCGGTCACGGAGATCGCTCCCAGCAGGAGACTGCCCTCGCCCTCGTCCGCCCGGAGCGAGTAGCGCACGTAGAAGGGGACCGCGGCCAGCATCACGGCGATCGCGGTCTGCACCAGGAGCGACCCGAGTACGTAGGGGGCGAAAGCGCGATTGCGGAACGTGTAGATCAGCTGGTCGCGCCAGCGCATCTCGACGGCAGTCGGCGTCGACGCGGCGTCGGGCGCGCGGCGCTCGATCATGCCCCCGAGGAAGGACCACACCAGCAGCACCAGGCAGACGCCGGCGAGCACGAGGGCCATCCCGGGCCAGCCGATCGTGGCGTAGAGCGCGGGAGCGCCGGCGGTGCCGAGCACGATGCCGAGGATGGCGAAGATCTGCCTGGGGACGTTGCCTCTCGCGCGTTCCTCGGTGGTGCGGAAGATCTCCGGGAACAGCGCAGAGATGTTCAGCACCACCACCACGAAGGCGATGTCGTAGACCGCGACGACGACCAGGAACCAGACGATGAGTCCCGCGACCGGGAGTTCCGGCGGCATCCAGACCAGCGCGAACGCGACGACGAGCGGCACGACACCGATGCCGATCCACGGGATGCGCCTGCCCCACGGCGTGCGCAGGCGGTCGGACAGCGTACCGACGATCGGGTTCAGCACGGCGTTCAGGATGCCGTGGGCGATCATCGCCGCGGCCACCCACCCCGCGGGCACCGCCAGCTGCGCGACGTAGAAGTAGACGACGAAGGCCGAGAACGTCTGCGTCATCAGCTGGGTCGGGAAGCCGGAGGCGCCGAAGGCGATCGACTGCGCCCGCGTCGGTGCGGCATCCAGTCGGCGGTCGCGGAGGCGCGCGCGGAAGAGCTCGCGGGTCTGCCCGTGGATCTGCCCGTCCGGGGAGGTCATCGGATGCCGCTCCGCTGCAGGTTTCGCAGATCGCGCCACCCCACGCGCACGAGCGCCTCGTCCTCGATCGCCTGCAGGACCACGGGGTCGCTCAGCAGCCGCTGCTCGTAGCCGCGTTTCGCGGCGCCGTAGTCGACCACGGCCTGCAGTTCGTCGTCGTCGATCATCGGATGCAGGTAGATCTCGGTCACTCCCGCCGGGACGGCGCGCAGCAGGGCGACGAAACCTTCCCGCACCTGTTCGTAGGTCTCCTCCTCGGCTGTCCCCTCGCCGAGCAGGGCGAACGGGTGACTCCACAGGCGGTCGACGATCTCGACGCCGGCAGCCTCTGCAGCCGCCGCCGCCTCGTCGAGTTTCGCCTGCAGCGCGGCATCCGCTCCGACTCCGTCCATGCTGCGTGGCAGACGGAACGGAAGTCCGTGGCGCGCGGCGAGCTCGAAGACGGGGCGCAGGAAGTCTCGGCCGGTGACGAGTCCGTAGACGGAGCCCATGTGGTTGTCGAGGTGCGTCACGTCGACGCCGGCGTCGAGCGCGGCGTGCAGCTGTGCGGCGATCTCTGCGGCGACATCCTCTTCTGAGACGTCGCGTTCGACGGCCGCGGTGTCTACGGGGAAGAACCCGTCTGCATCGACGAGCGTCGTCGCTGTGCCGGTGAGCGGGCGCCAGCGGTAGCGGGTCCATTCGCTGGTCAGGACGAGGTGCACCCCGACGTCGAGGTCGGTGCGGGATGCCGCGAACGCCAGAGCCTCCGGTGACCAGGCGCACGGCACCATCACCGTGGTGGAGTCGATCCGGCCCGCGATCAGGAGATCGATGATGGCGGTGTTGGCCGCGTGGCACATGCCGAAGTCGTCGGCGTTGAGGATGATTCCCCGCGTGCCCGGCGCGAGTCCGAGACGATCGGCGAGGTCGGACGGAGCGGTCATCGGCGGATCCTGTCGGGCGGTCAGCGACTGACCTTGGCGGGCGGGGTGAGGATGCGGGTGAACAGCGCCACGCGAAGAGCGGATGCCGCTTCGCCCACGGCCCCGACGAGAGGCGCTTCGGGGCCGAACGAGGAGACGAGGAACCGCAACGGGAGCTGGGCGTTGTACTCGGCTGCGGTGCGGGCGACCGCGTCGATGAGCATCGGATGCACGGCGTCGCCGCCCAGGATGAACGCCTCAGGGTCGATCACGAGTCCGACGGTGCCGGCGACGAGCACGAGGCGTCTGCCGACCTCGGCGACGAGTTTCTGCGCGGCCTCGTCGCCGCCTGCCGCTGCCTCGAGGTGCGCGACGAGCGGGGCATCGACGTCGAGGCCGAGTCCGAGGGCCAGGTCTCCGACGACCGCATCGTTCACGATCGGGGCGCCGATCGGGAGCGGAGTCTGGGGGAGGTAGGCGACCTCGCCCGCGACGCCGGAGAATCCGCGGTGGAGGGTTCCTTCGATCACGATGCCGGCGCCGAGGCCGTCGTCGAGGTGCAGCAGGGCGAAGCTCGCGAGCTCGCCGCCCGCACCGGAGGTGAGTTCGGCCAGGGCCGCGAGGTTGACGTCGTTCTCGACGCGGACGGGGCAGCCGAGGGCGTCGGAGAGAGCGGTCCGGAAGGCACCCCCGTCGGGTCCCATGTCGTCACGGATGCCGCCGTCGGGGGTGACGATGCCAGGGACGCCGACGACCGCGAGCTGCACCGGCCCTTTCAGGGCGCGACGGCATCCCTCGACGAGCGCGGCGATGTGTCCGACGCGGTCGTCGTTCGTCGGGAAGGGCGCATGTTGCTCTGCGCGCACGGTGCCTGTCGCATCGACGAGCACGACGTGCGCCGCACGGTGGTCGACGTGCACGGCCGCGGCGAAACCGAGGCGAGGATGCAGTCCGACCCGCGCGGCCGCGGGACCGCGGGTGTCGCGGTCGACCCCCGCGGCGGCGACGGCTCCGACGCCGTCCAGCATGCGGAGCACCTGGGTCACGGCCGTGCGGGAGAGTCCGGTCGCGGCCATCAGCTCGGCGCGGGTCTGCGGCCCTTTGCGCGCCAGCGCCTCGAGGATCGCGCGGCCGTTGAGCGTTCGAAGCAGGCTTTGCGGTCCCGCGAGTGGTCTCGACATGTCATCCCTGGGTCGGCGTCCCGCCCACTATGCCACATCGGGTTGCACCCGTCGATGGGCATCGGGTGACGCTCGGTTCAGCCTGCGCGGGCGCGAGAGGGACGAGCGAAGTGAGAGGCGGTGTGGAGGTGGTGGGGCGTGCGCCATCTGCGGTGGGGGTCCCACCAGGCCGGGCCGCGGACCTGCGGGATGCCGTTGTT
>NZ_JXRU01000022.1 GCF_000967865.1 Microbacterium sp. SA39 | reverse complement strand
CTCGATGAGCCCATTTCGATGCTGTTGCCGGCGACACCTGGAACCGCTCGGCCGCTCGCCGTACCGACCAGCCTTGAGTGTTGATCAGGTCCGCCAGACGAGCCCGACCGACAGGCGTCAGGGGTGCATTAGCGTGAGTCACGAAGACCTCCGTGTGTGGAATGTGAGTGTGGTAACCCACATCCTGCCCGGAGGTCTTCGCTAACTCAGCCGTTCACAACGTCCCTGGGAAGAACATCTAGATCGTCGGAACAGTTCCGCCGTCGATGACATACTCGGCCCCGACGATTCCCGACGCTCTGTCAGAGACGAGGAAAGCCACAAGATCGGCGATCTCCTCGGTGTGAGCGAACCGGCCGAGCGGCACGCCGCCAAGAGAGTCGAGTATGTGCTGCTTCGCGGCATCTCGGCTGAGGTCGTTACCCTCCGCGATCCGGTCGACGAACCGTTCGTACGCGTCGGTCTCGATGCCGCCAGGGCTGATGGCGTTCACTCGAACCCCCTTCGGGGCGAGCTCGTTCGCGAGCCCCTTGCTGTAAGTGCGAAGCGCTGCCTTCGCGGCCGCGTAGGCGAGGGAAGCGTCGAACTGCGGCATCTGCCGCTGAATCGAAGTGAAGTGGATCACCACGCCAGAACCGGAATCGATCATCGCCGGAAGAAGTGCGCGATCCAGCCGGACAGCGCCCAGGAAGTTGAGATTGAGCTCGATCATCCACTGCTCGTCGGTGATCTTCACGAAACCGCCGGAAGGCGTCGAAGCACCCCCGACAACGTGGACGAGGACGTCGACACCTCCGGCCTCCTGAATGCGCGACGCTACCGTCGCCGTGCCCTCGGTCGTCGACGTGTCGGCGGCGATGAACCGGTCCGGGAACTCATACCCGCTCGGCATGGACCGTGCCGTCACATATACATCAGCGCCCAGTTCGCGGAGGCGCTCCGCGACAGCCGCTCCCGATCCCTTAGAACCGCCTGTCACCAGAGCGCGCCGCCCATCCAGCCGATCACGATTCACGCTTTCCATGTCTGCATCTCCAGATTCACTATTTCGATGAGGTGAGTATGCAGGGGGTTTCAGGCTGTTGACCGACACCTGTCGAGACCTCATTTCCTGCATGGCTCAAGGTTCTGGCTTCCCCCAGGGGGAAGGTCAAACCTCTGTTTTCGCTCTCTGTGAAACACCCGCTCTCGTGGTGGTCAGCGGGCGAGAACGACGCCTGATGCGCGACTCAGCCGATCGCCCACAGGAACGCGCTTGCTGCGACAGCTCAATCGCATGGAGAGGAACGGCAGACGTGCTCTTATGCGGCGAGTTCAACCAATCGTGACTTCACGGTGCGTGCTTCTTCTTCGAGTTCCCACCGCCGGCTGTCGGCAGCGACACCGCCGCCCACACTCAGCCCTGCGAGCCGAAGCTAGGATTGCTGCTTCTCGATCGCGGCCAGCCTTTCGCGCAAGTGAGCCACCTCGCTTGTCGCATCTTCGAACTTCATGTCGGGAGCGTACCTCGATGACATCGCCGCAGGTGAGGTGCGTCAGGTGTGATTCGACAATGCTTCTGCCCTCTGCTGATCTGCGCTCCCGCGAAGCGCCCCTACGGCATACTGCCCACATGGAGCGCCGAGATGACGTGCCTCGAATTCAGGACAACTTTCGTACGGAGCGTCTGAGCCTTCGCCCGTGGCAGGTTGCCGATGCTGCGTTCCATCGTCGGCTGTAGGAAGAGCGGGACGAGCGCGTTCCTGCACGGCGGCGCATCTCACCGGATGGTCGTCCCACTGTCGCAGAGATGCAGGACTGGCTTCGTGCCTACGAGCCGACGCCGGCACCGGGGCTGTTCGTCGTGGATTGTCGATCGCGCCGCAGCCGTCGGGTACGACCATCTGGCTCCCACAGTTCGCGAGTGGAATACGGGCTCATTGAGGGTGCTCGACAAGCTTGGGTTTGAACTCACTGGGGAGCGCGACAGTCCGGCTGCGAAAGCTGCAACCGTCGACACAAGCGCGATGATGACGGCCATCACGCCCGCGGCGCCTGAGCGGCAGCACGCCCACGTGAGCTGATCCGTATCCCGGGTCCTCACATGTCGTCGTGTTCGCAGGTCGATCAGCGCCGCGAGGCGTCAGCGAACACGGTGCGGTGCCAGTCGCGGCGGGCCGTGCCGGTGCGGTCGAACATGACGTGCTTGATCACCGTGTAGTCATCGAACGAGTACGTCGACATGTCCTTGCCGAATCCGGACTGTTTCATGCCGCCGTGGGGCATCTCGCTGATGATCGAGATGTGGTCGTTGACCCAGACGCATCCCGCACGGATCTGTTCGGTGGCGCGTAGCGCCCGATACACGTCCCGCGTCCACACCGAGGCGGCGAGGCCGTACGGGCTGTCGTTCGCCAGATCGATCGCCTCATCGTCCGAGTCGAACGGCATCACGACCAGAACCGGTCCGAAGACCTCGTCACGCACGATCTCGCTGCGGGGATCGGCGTCTGAGACGAGAGTCGGTGGGTAGTAGAACCCATTCGCGAGCGTGCCGCCGGGGATGCTTCCGCCGGTGACGACGCGGGCGTAGCCCCGTGCGCGGTCTACCATCGCGGCGACCTTGTCGCGGTGCGCGGCCGAGATGAGCGGACCCTGATCCGTGGATGGGTCTGCGGTCGGACCGAGCACCACCCGCTGATACAGCTCCGCCACCCCGGAGATGAAATCGTCATAGACCGAGCGGTGCACGATCGCCCGGGTCGCGGCGGTGCAGTCCTGCCCGGTGTTGATGAGGCTTCCCGCGACGGCGCCGTGAATGGCCGCCGTGAGATCGGCGTCGTCGTGGACAACGAAGGGGGCCTTGCCGCCCAGCTCGAGATGCACCCGCTTCGCGGTCGTCGCGGCCGCTTCGAGCACGGTCTGTCCGACGCGGGTCGACCCCGTGAACGACAGCATGTCGACATCGGGATGCCGCAACAGCGGGGCCCCGACATCGGCCCCGGTGCCGGTGATGACGTTGATGACGCCGTCGGGGATCCCCGCTTCCTGCGCGGCCTCGGCCAGGATCAGGGAGGTCAGCGGCGTCAGCTCGGACGGCTTGAGAACGATGGTGTTGCCCGCAGCGATCGCCGGGAAGATCTTCCAACCCGCCATCTGCAGCGGGTAGTTCCACGGCGCGATCGAGCCGACGACGCCGATCGACTCCCGGCGGACGCTCGACGTGTGCGAGCCGGAGTACTCGCCCGACGCCTTGCCCTCGAGGTTGCGTGCGGCACCGGCGAAGAAGGCTGCGTTGTCGACGGTCCCCGGCACATCGAACTCTCGCGTGAGACGAATGGGCTTGCCGGCCTGACGACTCTCGAGCGCGGCGATCTCCTCCGAGCGTGCGTCGAGACGCTTCGCGAGCTCGGCAAGAGCGGACGATCTCTCGGCCGGCGTCGCCCGCGACCAGCCGGGATAGGCGGCCCGCGCCGCGCGCACGGCGCTGTCGACGGTCTCGGCGTCCCCCATCGAGATGTCGGCGACCACGTCGCCGTTCGACGGGTCGCGTACCGTGCCGCGGAATCCTTCGTCGCGGATCGATCCGTTGATGAAATGAGTCATGGAGAACTGCCTTCGTGAAGAGGTCTGATCAGGATGCGTCCGGCGACCAGATGTCGCCGACGGTGTAGCCGTGCGGGAACGGATCTGTCTCGTCGAGCGTCCATTGAGCGCGCCCCGTGATCCAGGCGCGTCCGGTGACGGTGGGGAGCACGGCGCGAACGCCGGCGACATCGGTCTCGCCGGTCAGCCGACCGACGAACTCGGTGCCGATGATGCTGCGGTGGGAGAAGTCCTCTCCGATCGCGAGCTGACCTCGTGCGTGCAATGCGGCCATCCGTGCGCTCGTGCCGGTGCCGCACGGCGACCGGTCGAGAGCGCCTGTCCAGGTCGCGGGAGCATCGTCGCGGAGCTCGCCGTTGGTGAGCACCACGGTGTTGCGATCCTCGCGCCCGTTCAGGCGATCGCCGGTGTGGATCATCACGAGGTCGATGCGATTGATCTCCGGATTGAGAGGGTGGGCGACGACCGTCTGTCTCCTGGCGGCGAGCTTGATCAGCGCTCCCATCCGGGCGAGGTCGCGCCCGTTGCCGGGGACCAGATCGACACCGCAGTCGCTCGCCTTGACCTGGGCGAAGAACTGGCCGCCGAAGACGATGTCGGCGGGTACCGTGCCCACGCCGGGTATGTCGAGCGGCATGTCGAGGTCGACGACGAACGCCGGGACGTTCACCACGGTCACTGCCGTCACCTTCGAGCCCGATACGTGGGCGATGGCGCGGACCACGCCTACCGCGGTGTCGATCGTGACCTCGGTGGTGGGCTCCCGCATCGGAAGCATCCCTGTTTCCAGGATGGCGGTCACCGTGCACATCGTGTTGCTGCCCGACATGGGTGTGAAGCCTCCCTGTTCGAGCACGACGATTCCGAAGTCCGACCCCGGGTTCACGGCGGGGAGCACGAACACGGCGCAGAGTCCGGGATAACCGCGCGGCTCGTGAAGAAGCATCCGCCGCAGACCGTCGAGATTCTCCCGGCAGTAGGCGAGGCGCTCAGCCATCGTCTCGCCCCGCACGAGACCGGCGGCGTTCAGCACGACGCGCCCCGGCTCGCCTTCCGCATGGACCTCGACGGTATCGAGGGTCAGAATTTCGCTCATGCAGGAACCGTAGCGAGGACTCCGGCCTTCTCCAGGATCCGCGCGAAGCGCTCGCGTTCCTCCGCCGGCAGCGGTTGGATCGGAAGGCGCGCGGGGCCGACCGGGTGACCGAGCAGTTCGAGGCCCGCCTTGATGCCGGCGACGTAGTTCACCGACTCGAGGAAGTCGCTGATCGCCCACAGGTCGACCCACAGCTCGCGCGCCCGTGCGAGGTCCTTGCGCACGGCCAGGGTCTCCCAGAGTTCCGCCGCGAGCTCGGGTACGACACCGGCCGCGCCCCAGACGGAAGCCTCCGCCCCGCTGGCGATGCCGAAGAAGGTGAGAGTGTCCCAGCCGTTGAACGCCTTGATCCGGCTGCCGTAGTTGGCGAGAAGGGCCGCGAGCGAGACCGCGTCGCCGGAGGTGTCCTTGAGGTAGTCGACGCCGGGGATGTCGCCGAGTTCGGCGATCTGCTCGGCCGACAAGGTGATCCCGGTCGCACCGGGGACGTTGTAGTAGACGATCGGGATCGTGATGCTGCCGGCGACGGCGCTCAGGAAGGACTTGAGCATCTCGAAGCTCAGCGGGTCGTAGAACGGAGGAACGAGCATGACGGCATCCGCACCGACCGTCTCGGCGTGCTGTGCGAGTTCGACGGCTTTGGCGGTAGACAGTGCCCCGACGCCTGCGACGACGGAGAAGCGTCCGGCTGCACTCTCCACGTACAACTCGATCACGCGCTTGTACTCCTCGTCGGTGAGTGTGGTGAACTCGCCGGTGGTGCCGGTCGGGACGATGCCGTGGATGCCGCCGGCGACGAGCCGGTCGACCTGATCGCGGAGCGCCTGCTCATCGACGGCGGAGCCGTCGGGGGTGAAGGGGGTCGTCACCGCGGCGAGGATTCCGTGGAGGTCGGCTGTCTTGCGAGTGGTCATGATGGTCCTTTCGGGTTCTGATGTCAGCGGGCACCGCGGAAGCGGCGAGGTGTGAAGGGCGCCAGGCGCGACGACTCGGTGCCGTGCAGGATGAGGTCGGTCATCGCGGACGCGCTGCCGGGGGCCAGAGTCACGCCGAGCATTCCGTGGCCGGTGGACACGTAAGCGTTGGACAGTCGGCCGAGCCGGCCCATGATCGGGAGTCCGTCCGGGGTCATCGGGCGCATACCGGCCCGCGGCGCCACAGGAGTGGTCGGCGGCTCCCATCCGCGCAGGTAGGCCGCCGGGGCGCGCAGGATGGCGTCGACGCGCACCTGGTTGATGTTCTCGTCCAGTCCCCCGAACTCCATGGTTCCAGCCAGCCGGAGATTGCGGGAGAGCGGGGTGATCGCGACTTTCGCGTCGGACAGGTTGGTCGCACTGCGGAGGCCGAACGGCTCGACGTCGATGCTGTATCCCTTGCCCGGTCGCACCGGGAGGGGGACGCGGAACATCCGCGACAGAGGTCCGGTCCAGGCACCGGCCGCGAGGAGATAGGCGTCCGCCGCGTACGAGCGACCCTGGGCGATGACACGGGTCACACGATCGCCGGAACGCTCGACGGCCACGACCGCGGCGTTCTCGACGATCTCGACACCCATCGCGACGAGTCGACCGTGCAGGGCGCGTGCGAGGGCGCCCGGGTCGACGTGCCGCTCCTTCGGGAAGAAGAGACCTCCTTCGACGGCATCCGAAAGAAGCGGCTCGTGCACTCGCACGTCGTCCCCTTCGAGCACGGTGGGCTCGAGGCCATAGCGCTTCACAAGATCGAGGTGGGTGAGGTGGTGATCCAGGTTGTCCCGCTGCGTGAACGCCATCAGCAGCCCGCCGCTGTGCATTTCGAAGTCCATGCCGTCGGCACGATAGTCGTCGAATGACTCGATCGAGCCTTCTGCGAGAGCAAGGTGGCCGGCGAAACCGGCGCGCTGGTCCCTGGCGTTCGATGCTCGCCACATGCCGAACATGAAGGAGAGGAACTGCGGGTGCAGTGACGGGCGGATGTAGAGCGGGCTGTCGGGTCGCAGCATCCACTTCATCGATGTCAGCACGACGCCGGGACCCGGTACCGGCGCGGCCTCTGCGGGGACGATCCACCCCGCGTTGACGTAGCTGGCGCCGAGTCCGGTCGCCCTGGCGTCGAGCAGGGTGACCTGCGCGCCCTCACGGGCGAGGTGGTAGGCGGTGGCGAGGCCGATGATGCCGCCGCCGATGACCACTGTGTGCATGGGTTCTCTTTCAGGATGTGGCGCCGGGCGGTTCATCGCCCGGCGCCTGGACGATCAGAAGCGGACGGCGTCGACGAACTTCTTCAGCTCCGGGTTCGTGGAGCGGTTGAAGGCCTCGTCCGGGGTGGCGTTGACGGCGATCTCGCCCTCGTGGAAGAACACCACGCGGTCTGCTGCCTTGGACGCGAACGCCATGTCATGCGTCACGAGAGCGACCGCGATCCCCTCCTCCTCCTTGAGGCGGCGGAGGACTTCGAGAACCTCGGCGGCGACGGGCGGGTCGAGCGCGCTCGTGATCTCGTCGCAGAGCAGCAGCTTCGGACGCATCATCAACGCGCGAGCGATGGCGACGCGCTGCCTCTCTCCACCGGACAGCTGCGCGGGCCGGCTGCGAATGTGGTGGGCCATGCCGACCTCCGCCAGTGCCACCTCCGCACGGGCGTTGACCTCGGCAACGGAGAGCTTGAGTCGTTTGCGGGGCGCGAGCGTCAGGTTCGCGAGAACATCCATGTGCGGCCAGAGCGTGTAGCTCTGGAACACCATGCCGACGTGCGACTCGACGTCCTCCCAGTCCTCGGTGCGGTCCTCCCCCTCGAACACGATCTTCCCGTCGAAGAGGATGCGGCCCGCATCCGGGTCGGTCAGACCGGCGAGAGCGCGGAGAAGCGTGCTCTTTCCGGAGCCCGATTTGCCGATGATCACCGTGATATCGCCGACCAGCATGTCGAAGTCGACGTTCTTGAGGATGTGTCGATCGCCGAAGCTCTTCTGCAGGCCCCGTGCTGAGACCAGCACCTCGCCATGACTTGCGGTGATCGTCTTCTCGGAGGGCAGAGCTCGCGATCCGGTGTCCGTCGACACTCGGCGAGATCCCGTGGTGGTTTCCGGCTCGCTCATGCGGTCTTCACTCTCGTTCCGGGGACCATGCGTGCCAGCACGCTCGGTCCGGTCTTGGTGCGCTGGCCCTTGTTCATCATGTTCCGCTCGATGCGGCTCGTGATCAGCGAGACCGGGAAAGCCACGACGAAGTACAGCAGTGCTGCAGTGGAGAGCAGCTCGAGCGATCGGTAGGTCTCGGCCGAGATGTTGTTCGCGATGAACATCAGGTCGGCGACCGCGATCGTGGAGACGAGCGCCGTGTCCTTGAACAGCGAGATGTTCAAGGACAGAATGACCGGCAGCTGCTGGCGGAGAGCCTGCGGGACGATGATGTATCGAATCCGCTCGAAGGTCGTCAGCCGCAGCATCTGGCCGGCTTCGACCTGCTCGATGGGCACCGCCTGGAATCCGCTGCGGTACGCCTCGGCCATGAAGGCGGTGAGGTTCGCGGTCAGCGCGATGACTGCCGATGCGAATCCCGGCAGGGTGATCCCCGTCAGGGTCGGCATCGCATAGAAGATCCAGAACAGTTGGACCAGCAGAGGCGTGCAGCGGAAGATCTCGATGTAGACCTGTGCGATCCACCGGACGATGGAGATCTGCGACATGCGCATCAGAGCCACCGGAACAGCCAGCAGCATGCTGAGCACGATCACGATCAGCGAGATCTCCACCGTCGTCAGCAGGCCGACGAGCAGGTCCGGCAGACTGTCCCGGACGACGCTCCAGTCGAAGTTGTAGTCCATGGCTGACCTACCGTCAGCGCTTCTGCAGATCGCCGAGGTTGTCGATCTCGAGGAAGTCGACAGCCTCGAACGCCCGGGTGAGCGCACCGTTGTTGCGCGCATTCGTGATGGCCACGTTGACCACCTGCAGCGAGCGAGCGTCGATGTCCTCCGGCACGCCGTACGCGGCGTCAACCTGGTAGATGACCGGATCCGGCACGACGATCTTCACACCCGGGTCGGCCTGCGCCTGGCCGACGGCCGCGGGCAGATCCATGAACGCCGCGACGACGCGGTCGGAGTTCACCGCAGAGAGCGCGTTGGGGATGTTGCTCACCGAGAGCAGATCGGCGCCGAGCTCGGTGAGTGCACCCTCGTAGGACGTGCCCTGAGCAGTGGCGACAGCGCCCGCCGCGATCAGTTCCTCGCTGGTCGCGTAGGGAGAGTCCGCCGGAACGATGAAGACGCCCTGGTAGGTGTAGACGGGGTTCGTGAACTGGATCGACAGCGAGCGCTCGAGTGTGGCATCGAGGTTGGCGGCGAAGTCGTAGCGTCCGGCTTGAAGCCCGGCCACGATGTTGCTCCATTCGGCGGCGACCGGGGTGAACTTGACACCGAGAGAGTCGGCGAGGTTCTGCAGCGGGATGATGTTGGGGCCCCCGAGCGTGCCGTCCTCCTGCTCCGCGGTCATCGGCGGGGCGATGGCGATCCCGACCCGCAGTTCGCCGCGCTCCTTGATGTCGGCGAGGAAGGCGCCGGCGTCGGAATCGGCCGCGGCGGCCGATCCTCCGCCGCCCCCACGAATCACGGACCCGAGGAATCCGGCGGCGATCGCCAGGATGATGATGCCGATCACCATGAGGATGGTGCGGTTGGTGCGCTTGGCCTTGCGTGTCGCAGAGTTAGACATTCCGAGCCCTTCTGTCCGAGTTGAGTGTGTGCGCGAGAGGTCGCCCATGAACCAGCTTGATGACATTCCCTTCGACCGCTTTGTCTTAGTGTCATACAATCTGCTGTTCTTACAAGACAGTACGACTCGATCGCGACCAGCGCAAGAGGTCAGACGACATCCGGGGGAGATGCAGCCGTCCACGCCCCGCATCTGATCGCCCTCAGGACGCGAAACCGGCCGATTCGTGGCGAATCGGCCGGTGGGGTCCAGTCATCGTGGTCTGTGTAACAGATGCGTGAACACTCAATCGAGCACGGTCACCTCTCCTCCCCGTCGTCGGCGAGGAGGGCCACGAGCTCGTTCGCACTGTCGATCGTGTGTGCACGGAAAGCCCTTTCGATCCGCACGATGTCGCGCGTGCGCAGCGCCTCCATGAGCTGTTCATGGACTCGGTGCGCGCGGATCGGATCGGAGCGCATCCACTGATCCTCGGCGAGCGCGATCGTGATCTGCGCCTCGGTGACCGGCCACAGCCGTGCCAGGAGGTAGTTCCCCGAAGCTTCCCAGATCTCGTGGTGAAAATCCACGTGCGCATCGTGCTGCACCACGGGATCCGGATCGGATGCCCTGCTCTCGAAGCGCTGCCAGCCACGTTCGACGAGGGCCAGCTTCGCCCCCGAACCATCCGCGAGGATCGCTTCGACGGCGACCATGTCGAGGGCGTGCCTTGTCACCGCGATCTGCTGAATCTGCTCGAGGCTCACCTCGGCGACGCGCAGACCACGATACGGCTCCGCGACGACCAGACCCTCGCGGGAGAGCTGATTCAGAGCTTCACGCACAGTCGGCCTGCTCACCCCCAGCGACAACGCCAGCCCCGCCTCAGTCAGACGATCGCCCGGCCGGAGTCGTCCGAGAACGATCGCGCGGCGCACCTCTATTCCGACCGCAGCTTTCCTCGAGACCGATGAGACCTGAGACGGCCCCCACGCCTTCGGTTCGCCCGACTTCACATCACCATCACGACCCATGCAGACAGCCTACTTCCGTTGTCATACAATCGGACGCTGGTGTCGCCTTTTCGAGGGCTTCGCATGGCGCCTGAGTGGCAGAGATCTACTCCGAAACTACTTGGCGTCCCGCCCTCGAGCGGCGGACTCGATGAGGTTGTCTGCTGCGAGAGCCTCCTCGGTTTTCACAGCTTCGGTCCAGGCGCTCGTTGTGGCGACCGCGGCCCAGTTGGAGTTCAGGAGGGCCATGATCGTCTCGTGCACCTGCTTCGCCGGCGCGCTGCCGGCGGAGTTCACGATGTCGATGGCGCCCGTCGCGTCCGACAGGACCTCGACGGTGAATCCGAGGGGTTCGGCTGCGGCGGCCGATCCGATGACGCAGTTGTTGGTCATGTAGCCCACGATGGTGATCGTGTCGACCTCGCGTTCGCGCAGCCACTCCTCGAGGCCAGTGCTCGCGAAGATGCTCGCGAACGACTTCGTGAAGCGGTGTGCCGCATCGTCGGCACGCTCCGCGATCTCGGGGTGCAGTCCGAAGGTCGGCGATTCCGGTGCGAAGACCGGGAACCCTGCAGCGGCTTCGTGCTGCACGATGACGATCGGGATCTCGGCCTGTTCGGCGGTGTGCATCGCCTCGGCGATGCGAGCGACCGACTCGTCTCGGGCAGGATGCTGAATCGGCAGCAATCCTTCGAAGTACTCCTGCTGGGCGTCGATGACGATCAGGGCGCGGCGGGGTGCAGACATGTGATTCTCCTTTGGTCGGTGGGTTCCGGCGGAGGCCGGGAGGGTTCAGGATTGTGCGGGCGAGCCGTAGTGGTGGGCGAGGAGTTCGATGGTGCGTTCATCCGCGCCGCGGGTATGGGAGCCGAGTACGAGCATGACCTCATCGACCCCGGTCTGCAGCTGGAGATCTTCGAGGCGGCGGGCGACGGTCGCCGCGGTACCGGCGTAGGCGCGGTTCGTGTACAGATCAAGGATCGCGCGCTCGTTCGTGGTCGCCGGGTACGCGGCGACTTCTGCGGGCGAGAGGAGTGTGTAGGGTTCCCGTGTGAACATGCGCAGCATCGCCATCGCGGAAGTGGACGCTTCACGCTGGGCTTCCGCAGCGTCCTCGGCGACCATCGTGCTCACGCTCGCCAAGGAGTAGGGCCGGTCGAGAACCTCAGATGGGCGGAAGTTCTCGCGGTAGATACGCAGGGCTGCGGTGATGTCGGCGTCGCCGAACTGCAGCGCGAACGCGTAAGGGCGCCCGAGTTCGGCCGCGAGATGCGCGGAATAGGTCGATGACCCGAGAACCCACACCTGCGGGTGCGTCTCCGGGGTCGGCACCCGGTTCTGTGCGGCCTGCCACGGGCCGGGCACCGCATGAACCTCGGTGAAGGGGTGACCTGCCGGGAAGTCGTCGGCGAGGAAGCCCAGCAGTTCAGCTATCTGCTGCGGGAAGGCGTCGTTCGCCCCGGCGCCACGGCGCAGAGCAGCAGCGGTGGCGTTGTCAGTGCCCGGTGCGCGTCCGACCCCGAGATCGATGCGCCCGGGGGCGAGGGCGTCGAGCATTCCGAACTGCTCCGCGATCACCAGAGGGGCGTGATTGGGCAGCATCACCCCGCCCGCGCCGAGCCGGATGCGCTCGGTATCGGCCGTGATGCGGGCGATCATCAACGGTGGTGAGGCGACGGAGAGGCCCGGCATCGCGTGGTGCTCCGACATCCAGAAGCGGTGGTACCCGAAGCGATCAGCGGCCTTCGCGATGCGGATGGTGTCGGCAAGTCCTTCTTCGGCTGTGCGACCGACACCCGGGCCGCCCCCGGTGTGCACAGACAGGGCAAATGGAGCAGAACCGAACATCGGAGCGGATTGCAAATCCATACCTCGTTTTCTCATGGTAGTTGGACCAGTCTTGCGTGATAACAAGCGTAACAGGAGCTCACGGTAAATCAACGCTGATACCATGAGGTGCATGTCCGAGATGCCTCTTCCCCCGAGTCCTGGCGCACGCGAACACAGCAGCATCGACCTGGTGAACAGCGAAATCCGCATACCCGACGGGAGTGTCCACGAGGCGCTGAACACCCCGCAGGAGACGACCGCCTGGCTCATCTCGCGCGGCCTGGTACCTGAAGGCGCGTCGTTGCAGTCCTACTGCCAGAACCGCCTCGTCGGTCTCCGCGGAGACCTGCGGAAAGCCTTCACGGCTCTCATCTCCGGGATCGCCGTCGATCCCCGCGTGCTCGACGGCATCAATGCCGCGCTCACTGCCGCCCCCCACACACCCCTGCTGCATCACGTGCCCGGAGAGGGATTCTTCCGTTCACTTGAGCACCCGACCACTCAGCTCATCGAGCACGCCATGTCCGTGATCGCCGAGGATGCCGCAGCGCTGATCGCAGGCGATGACGCTCCTCTGCTGGCGCAGTGCGAAGCGGAACCGTGCTCGCGGCTCCTGCTGAAGACCCACGGCCGCCGGCAGTGGTGCTCAACCCGCTGCGGAGATCGAGTACGCGCAGCGCGCGCCTACGCGCGAAAGCGGACACAGGCGAACCTGACACCGAGATGATCGGCCGGCACGCGGGCTCGTGCAATTGGGCAGCTCCGCCGCAAACGATCGTTTCTGGCTCATCATCAGAGGGGACAGACCGCTGCCGATGAGCCTCTAATCGGGACGGTGACCTCTGCGGTCGCTCTTCCAACAGCTCTCGCCCAACGGCGCGGTACTGATCGTGCTGGCGGCGGCTGGCCCATTCCTTTCACCGGTCATGATCGTGGCCTACTTCGCCGCCCACCAGGCCGGCGGCGAACATCGCCAGAACTCGGCAACAACCTGAGTCAACACCAGCCACAACATCGGAGCGTCGCTCGGCAGCGCCCTGGCGGGCGTCATCATCCAAGCCGCAAGCGTCCCCGCCGCAACGATCGGAATCGTTGCTGGTGCAGCCGTTCTGCTCATCGCGAGCGCCGTGTTGGGCAGAGGGAGCATACGGACGACTCGTTCGGCCCGAGAACGAGCTCGGTAGGGGGCGATGTTCCAGGCGTGGGCGGTCGTCAGAGCCCGATCGAGCGGCACGATCGTCTGTTCGTGCGATGGTTGCGAGATGACAACGCACCCGCTGTGGCGACCGTTCAATCGCGGTGCGAATGCGGCTCGTCAGGGAGAACGAGCGCGCGCTTTTACGAATCGGAGACCCAACGACGCGCTGCCCTACCGGGCTGGATCCACTTCTACAATCATCACAGGCACCACTCCGCCGTCGGAGCCCCACCCATCAGCAGACTCAACAACCTGCCTGGACATCACACCTAGCCGGCAGGACGCGGCGGCTCGGCGTCGCATCGATGTTCATTGGTGTACTTCCGGCCGCAGCTCTGTTCAACCATGCTGCTCCGAGCATGCCCGACGCCCTCGTCTGGTATTCGCTGGTTGCGCTCCCCATCTGTGTGTGGCGTTGGATACGCCTCCCTTTCACGGGGGTGAAGGTCGACGGCGACTTCGCGGTCGTCACTTCTTGGTGGCGGCGTCGCGTGTTATTGCGGTCGTCGATCGCCAGATTCCGCGCGGAGTCGTACACGGGATTCTTCTTCGTCTTCGGGTGGAGGGTGGACGGGAGGTTCGAGAGCGGCAGTCTTGAGGTCGAGCTGAAGGATGGCACCCGGCGGAGGCTCGGCGGCACAGTGTGCAACCGGCGCGTAGCTCGCGAGGTCGCGGAGTCATTGAATCGCTGGCTGGGGGTCGAAGGTGGTTCAGGTACCGGGCCGCGCCGGATGGCGAAGCTCAGCCGAGCCGTGCCGGCGGAGCCGTGCTCTCCCGCGCCGTGAGCACCGGCGTCGGCCCTTCGACGCTCGGCAGGTTCGCGTCCGCCTCGATCTGCTGCAGCAGCAGGGTGGCGGCGCGCTCGCCGAGTTCGAACGTGTCGCGGGTCATCGCGGTGATCGAGGGATTGATCAGCCCGGCGATGACGGAGTCGTCGAATGACGCGAGCGACACGTCTCGCGGCACCGCGCGTCCCATCTCCTGCGCGACGCGGAGTCCGGCGACCGCCATCACGTCGTTGTCGTAGACGATCGCGGTGGGGCGCTGCCGACCAGAAAGCAGCCCGCGGGTTACCGCCGAGGCACGCGCGGGCGAGAAGTCCGTCGTGATGACCTCGCCCTCCACGCCATCCGCGGTCATGCGCTGCAGGACCTCGGCGCGCAGATGGGTGTGCTCGAGGTCGGCGGGCCCTGCGACATAGGCGATCCGCGTGTGCCCGAGGGCCGCGAGATAGGAGAAGAGCGTCTCGGCCACCGCGTCGTCGCCGATCCAGACGCTCGGCACCGAGCCTTCCGGCGACGGCTTCGAGCCGATCATGACCGCGCGGGCGTCGAGCGCCTCGATCCGCGCCGCCCGAGGGTCGTCGTCACGAGGGTCGATGAAGATGAATCCGTCGACCTGGTTCGAGGAGCGCCACTGACGGTGCACCTCCATCTCCTCGGTGACGTCGCTCACGAGGCGCAGCTGCAGGCTGACCTTGCTCTCGGAGAGCCGCGACTCGATGCCCGCGATGAGGTCGGTGAAGAACGCCTCGGCGCCGAGCGACCGCGCGGGCCGGGCGAGCGCGAAGCCGACGGTGTTCGCCCGCGCGCCGACCAGCGCGCGTGCCGCCGAGCTCGGCTGCCAGCCGTTCTCCTCGACGATCGAGAGGATCCGCTGCCTTGTCTCGTCGCTCACGCCGGGACGGCCGTTCAGGGCGAAGGACACGGCGCCGGGGGAGACCCCCGCCATCCGCGCGATATCGGCGATCGTGACGCGTTTCGCCGGGCTCATAGTCACTCACCATACTTGATCGATTTAGTCTCGAGAAGCGAGGAGGATGTGTTCTAGACTCCTTCACTAGATCGTTTTAGTTGTCCTCACCGTCGAGCCGGAGATCCCCCACATGCATGACGACACCTCGCTCACCGTCGGCCGCGTCACCCGCGTGCTCGCTGAGCGCATCCGACCGGCGATCCACTCGGCATCCGTGCCGCTGGACGTCGAGCTGCACGAACTGCCCGGCGAGCCGATCAGTCCCGCAGAGGGGCTCGCGCTCGACTTCGAGCCCGGTGCCGTCGGCCAGCCGTGGGGACCGGCGTGGGGGACGACGTGGTTCCGGCTCACGGGTCGCGTGCCGGCCGAGTGGGCGGGGCGCCGCGTCGAGGCCGTCATCGATCTCGGGTTCGACATCAACATGCCCGGCTTCCAGTGCGAGGCGCTCGTCTACCGCCCCGACGGCAGCCCGGTGAAGAGCATCAACCCGCGCAACCAGTGGCTGCCGATCACCGAGGCCGCCGACGGCGACGAGCCCGTCGAGCTGTACCTCGAGGCCGCCGCCAACCCGGTGCTGCTCGACTATCACCCCTTCCTGCCGACGCAGGAGGGCGACATCCAGACGTCGTCGCGGGAACTGCTGTACCGCTCGCGGCGCATGGACCTCGCGGTGTTCGAGCAGGACGTCTTCGAGCTCTCACTCGACCTCGAGGTGCTGTTCGAGCTGCAGGCGGAGCTTCTGCCGACCTCGCCGCGTCGCATGCGCATCCTCCAGGCGATGGACGACGCGCTCGATGTGCTCGACCTCCAGCACATCGCCGAGACCGCGCCGGATGCCCGCGCCCGTCTCGCCGACGTGCTCGCTTCCCCTGCGGATGCGAGCACGCACCGCATCTCGGCGATCGGCCACGCGCACATCGACTCCGCCTGGCTGTGGCCGGTGCGCGAGACGATCCGCAAGGTCGCTCGCACCACCTCGTCGATGACGACCCTGCTCGAGGAGCATCCCGAGTTCCAATACGGCATGTCCAGCGCGCAGCAGTACGCGTGGCTCAAAGAGCACCGTCCCGAGGTCTACGAGCGCGTGAAGGCGGCGGTCGCCGAGGGGCGCTTCCTGCCGCTCGGCGGCATGTGGGTCGAGTCCGACACCGTGATGCCGACGGGCGAGTCGCTCGTGCGCCAGTTCTCGCACGGCCAGCGGTTCTTCGAGCGCGAGTTCGGCATCCGCTCGAAGGGCGTCTGGCTGCCCGACAGCTTCGGCTACTCCCCGGCCCTGCCGCAGCTCATGCGCCGGGCCGGATTCGAGTGGTTCTTCACGCAGAAGATCTCCTGGAACCAGCAGAACGTCTTCCCGCACCACTCGTTCCTGTGGGAGGGCATCGACGGCTCGCAGGTGTTCACGCACTTCCCCCCGATGGACACCTACAACTCGCAGCTGAGCGGCATGGAGGTCGCGAAGGCCTCACGTCAGTTCAAGGAGAACCGGCTCAGCTCCCGGTCGATCGCGCCGGTCGGCTGGGGCGACGGCGGCGGCGGGACCACCCGCGAGATGACCGGCAAGGCGAACCGCCTGGCGAACCTCGAGGGCAGCGCGCAGGTCGTGTGGGAGCATCCGGACGTCTTCTTCGACGCCGCCAAGGCCGAGCTGCCTCATCCGGCCGTCTGGGTCGGCGAGCTCTACCTCGAACTGCACCGCGGGACCCTCACCAGCCAGCACGCCACCAAGGCGCTGCACCGTTGGGCCGAGCACGCGCTGATCGAGGCCGAGCTGTGGGCGACGACGGATGCCGTGCGCACGGGCGCCGCGTACCCTCAGGACGAGCTCGACCGGCTCTGGAAGATCGTGCTGCTGCACGAGTTCCACGACATCCTCCCCGGCACATCGATCGCGTGGGTGCATCGCGAGGCCGTCGAGGTGCTGACGAACGTGCTGTCGGATGCCGAGGCGATCTCGGCATCCGCGCGGCGCTCGCTCGCCGGCGAGGGGGAGCGCGAACTGCTCTTCGAGCCGACCTCCGTCGGGCGTGGGCAGGCGCTCGGGGCGTCGTTCGTCGCCGAGCCGACCGCGCCCCCCGTGTCGCTCACGGAAGAAGACGGCGGCTGGCGCCTGAAGAACGACCTCGTCTCGGTGCTCGTCTCAGCAGAGGGTTTGATCGTCTCGGCCGTCGACCGCGCCACCGGCCGCGAGGCCGTCGCGGCGGGCCAGGCGGCGAACCTCTTACAGCTGCACCAGGACTTCCCGAACATGTGGGACGCGTGGGACATTGATCGGTACTACCGCAACAGCGTCGACGATCTCACCGCGGTGTCGTCGATCGAGGCGACTGTCCATGGCGGCACGGCCGTCGTCACCGTGCGCCGTGCGTTCTCAGAGTCGACCATCGAGCAGAACATCTCGCTCGCTCCCGGCGAGCGCACGGTGCTGCTGCGCAACGACATCGACTGGAACGAGACCGAGAAGCTGCTCAAGCTCGCCTTCCCGCTCGACATCCAGGCCGCGCACACCGACGCCGAGACGCAATTCGGCTACCAGTCGCGCGTGACGCACACCAACACGAGCTGGGAGGCGGCGAAGTTCGAGACCTCGATGCACCGCTTCGTGCTGGTGCGCGAGCAGGACTTCGGCGTCGCGCTGGTCAACGACTCGATCTACGGCTACGACACCACACGCGAGGTCGATGGCGATGATGTCACGACGACCGTGCGCCTGTCGCTGCTGCGCGCTCCGCGCTTCCCCGATCCCGACACCGACCATGGGCACCACCGGATTGAGGTCGGCTTCGTGGTCGGAGCGGATGCCGCGATCGCGACCACCGAGGGCATCCGAATGAACGCGATGCCCACCGTCATCCGCGGGGCACGGGAGGTCGAGCCTCTGGTATCGGTCGAGGGCGAGGGGGTCGTCGTGTCGGCGGTCAAGCTCGCCGACGACGGCTCCGGCGACGTGATCGTTCGCGTGTACGAGGCTCTCGGGCGGCGTGCCGAAGGTGCGATCGCGGTCGACTTCCCGCACCGTGAGGTGCGCGAGGTGAGCCTCATCGAGGATGAGTTCGACGAGCCACGCCTCGGCGGTGAGCTGCGGCTGCGGCCGTTCGAGGTGCGCACGCTCCGCATCGTGCGCTGAGGGTCGATCTGGCGCGCACTCGCGAGAAGCGACACGGAAGCCCGGAAGAGAAGGAGGCCCTGCTCGCCTCCCAACCCGAGGTGCACGCGGGCTGGAGTGAACGCGCGCTTATTCGGGTCAGTCCGTCGCGAGCAGGAAGGGGCGGGCAGCGGCGAGGAAGGCGCGCGGGTCGTCGGCCCAGAGGCGGATGCGGATGACCTCGTGGTGGCCGCCCTTCGGCCGTAGGCCGGGGAGGCGGATGCTGACGGGGCGTTCGAGCTCGATCTCGATGTTGGTCTCGTCCTGCATCCGCTCGGCGTACTCGGCACCCTCTTCGGTCGAGGTGATCCGTGGCAGCTTCGGCTCGTCGACGCGCTTCGAGAGGGCGACCGAGGCGATGTCGTCCCACGAGACCGCGACGTCGAGCTCGAGACCGCTGCGGATGCGGATGCCGTCGGGCCCGACCGCATGCGGTCGCATCAGCATCGCGCAGAGCAGACCGATCATCCACGTCAGGCCCCAGATCCCCAGAACGAGGAGCGGGATGCGCACGGCGGGCCAGGGATGCACGATCAGGTCGAGGATCGGGATCTCGACGGCCGACAGCACGATGAAGATGATGAGGATGGTCATGACCGGCTGGTGGTACGCGATGCCGGTGCCGCCCTTCGGAACGGCGGGGCGGCGGGCGATCGCGCGGCCGATACTGGAGTACACGCGCAGTTCGGCGATCCACGCGCGATGGAGGAAGTTGAGTGCGCGCGCGATGCGAGTGGGTGAGTCCGACGGGTTCGTGCGGGTCGAGGTGGTCATGATGCGGCCTGTTCTTCGGTGGCGGCGGCTTCGGTGAGGGCGTCCACGACGAGCTTCTCGAGGTGGGAGGCGATCGCGGCGATGCCGCGTTCGACGGCGGCGCGATCCTCCGGTGCGACGGCGGCGAGCAGCGTGTCGTTGAGCTCGGTGTGCTCCTGCTGCATCCGCTCCATCGTCTGGGCGGCGGTGTCGGTCAGTTCGACGATCACGGAACGACGGTCGGTCGGGTGCGGGGTGCGGCGGACGTGGCCCGACTCTTCGAGGCCGTCCACGAGCCCGGTGATGTTGCGCGGGGTCACCTCGCACATGCGGGCGAGATCGCGCTGCGTCGAGGGGCCGGCGTGCTGCAGCACCCAGAGCAGGTGCACGCGGGCGGTGGTGAGTCCGGTCCCGTCGAACGCACGGGCCATGTCGCGCTGGAACAGTTCACCGATCTGCAGCAGTCGGTCGAGCAGTAGGGTCTCCATATCCGTGAGTTTACTACATAGTTACCCGACTTCACTAGCTGGGCATCTGATCCAGCACGGGCCCGGGTCAGGCCGGGTCGAGCCGCAGCACCTCGGGCGACTCGCCGCCGGAGAGGTCATCGGCGATGCGGATGCTGCGCGCCAGGTCGTCGAGCGCCCCGGTCAGGGTGCCGAAGCGCTCGCGGTCGCTGCAGACCGCGGTCAGGGTGACCAGGTGCGTGCCGGTGTCCCACGTGTAGGTCGCGAACGGCGGCGTCGCCTCGGACGGAGGGATCGCCACCACGAGCTTCTCGCCCGCGCCGAGACGGGTGGGGAACGACTGCGTGTCGTCGTAGTCCATCGGCATCGACGCTCGCGCGATGCGCACCTCCGGCGTCAGCGCCTGCGCGGTCGCCATCGCCACGACCAGCTCGGGCTCGGCCTTCCAGGTCCACACCAGCACGCGTCCGTCCGCCCGCTTCATGAGCATCGGCGCCGCCTGGCTCATGGCCCACGCGCCGAAGCGCGAGCCGGGACGCTCGGTAGCCTCGACCGCCGCGTTCACCTGGCCCAGCAGCATCCGGATCGCCGCCTTGCGGTGGCGCCGACCGCGCCAGCCGAGCGAGTCCGTCACAGGGATCCACAGCCGGGGATCGGGGTCGGCAGTCAGTCGCATGCCCTCACGCTAATCGCTCAGCCTGGAGGATGCCGGTACGCCTCGGCGGCGCAGGCAGACCCCTCGGGTAGAGTGGCCAGCGCCCGAACGGGCTCCCTTGGCCGCCGTACCGTAAGGCAGAATGTCTTCCTCTTCCTCCGATCCGACGAACGCTGCGGAGACCCCGCCCCGTCCGCTCAAGATCCTGATCGGGTGCGACACCTTCGCGCCTGACATCAACGGCGCCGCCCGCTTCGCCGAGCGGCTCGCCGCCGGACTCGTCCAGCGCGGGCACGACGTGCACGTCTCCGCCCCCAACCAGGCCTATCGCCGCGCGCAGCCGCGGACCGAGGTCATCGAAGGCGAGCCGATGACGCTGCATCGTCTGCCGTCGGTGCGCTGGCCCCCGCATGACTGGCTGCGCTTCGTCTGGCCCTGGCGCTCGAAGCACTACGCGCGCATCGTGCTCGACCGCGTGCAGCCCGACGTCGTGCACATCCAGTCGCACATCGTCATCGGCCGTGGCCTCGCCCACATCGCCCACGAACGCGGCATCCCCGTCATCGCGACCAACCACGTCATGGCCGAGAACATCCTCGACCACACCACGATGCCGAAGTTCATCGACGACCTGGTGCTGAAGTTCGCCTGGGCCGACGCCAAGCGCACGTTCGACCTGGTGCGCGCGATCACCACGCCCACGCGTCGCGCCGCCGACTTCCTCGAGAAGACCGTCTCCGTGCAGGGCGTCATCCCGGTCAGCTGCGGCATCGACCGCACCCAGTACACGCCGGTGATCGCGCCCCGCGACAAGAACCGCATCGTCTTCGTCGGGCGCCTCACCGCCGAGAAGCAGGTCGAGGTCATCCTGCACGCGATGGCGAAGCTCGACCCGGCACTCGACACGACGTTCGACATCGTCGGCGGCGGAGACCAGCGCAAGCAGCTCGAGAACCTCGCAGCGCAGCTCGGTCTCGCCGACCGCGTGACCTTCCACGGACGGACGACCGACGAGGAGCTGCGGGCACTGCTGTCGCGCGCGAGCCTGTTCGTGATCGCCTCTATCGCCGAGCTCCAGTCGATCGCGACGATGGAGGCCATGGCATCCGCTCTGCCGATCGTCGCCGCGGATGCCGTGGCTCTCCCGCATCTCGTCCACGACGGCGAGAACGGCCACCTGTTCGAGCCGGGGAACGTCGACGAGCTCGCCGCGCGCCTGACCGACGTGCTCACCGCATCCCCTGCCGAATACGAGCGGATGCAGCGGGCCTCGCTCGACGGCGTCGCGATCCACGACATCAACCGCACCCTCGACACCTTCGAGGCGCTGTACCGCGACGAGCCGCTGCCCGCGTAGGTCGGGCCCCGTCATGCACGTCGTCTTCTTCGGCGATCAGCACCTCGACTCCCTCGGGGGAGCGCAGGTGTCAATGCGGCTGCAGCGGGAGTTCCTCGAGCGCGCCGGTCACACGGTGACGGTGGTGGCTCCGAAGATGCACGGGGCGCGCGCAGCCCGCGCCACCCCCGCGTACGTGGATCTGCCGTCCGTGCCGATCACCCTCGACCGCGAGTACTCGATGAGCTGGCCGGGACGCGCGACGGACCGGTTCCTCGATCGCGCCATGACCCGGCGCCCCCCTGTCGACCTCGTGCACGTGCAGGCCGACTTCTGGGGAGCCTTCATCGGTCACCGGTACGCGCAGCGGCACGGCATCCCGGTCGTGCACACGATGCACAACCGGGTCGACGTCGGGCTGGCTGCCGTCACGCCGCTGCATCGCCCCGTGCTCGCGATCCTGAATGCCTGGCGGCGCACCGCGCTACGCGGGATCGGCGAGCCGGTCGCAGGCCGTGACGGGTGGGCGTTCCTTCGCGGCCTCGCCGCCGGGGCATCCGCCGTCACCGCGCCGTCGACGCACTTCGCACGCCGTCTCGAGCAGCACGGCGTCTTCGAGCCGCTCGACGTCGTCTGGAACGGCATCGACGACGACCTGCGTGACGCGACGGTCGCCGCGGCACCCGCCGAACGCGCGCCGGGCCGCCCACGGTTCGTCTGGCTCGGACGGATGAGCCCCGAGAAGAGGCTGCTGCCGTTCCTCGAGGCTTTCGTGGCATCCGGCATCGACGCCGACCTGGAGATCATCGGCGGCGGCGCACAGCGCGCGGCGGCCGAGAAGATCGTCGCCAGGCACGACGGCGTGCACTTCGCCGGACGACTCACCTACGCGCAGACCCTCGCCCGCATCGCTGCGGCCGACGCCCTCGTGCAGACGTCCATCGGCTTCGAGACCCAGGGCATGACACCCTTCGAGGCGGCGACCCTGGGCACCCCGTCCGTCATCTGCGACCCCGACATCGCCGCGGAGCTCGGCGGCGGGCTGTGGGCGGTACCGGATGCCGATGCCACGGCCACCGGACGGGAGCGCGAGGCGCAACGCGAGGCAGCCCTGGCGGAGACGCTGCGGCGCGCAGCATCCGACATCGAGGCAGGATCGGCGCCGAGTCCGCTGCCCGAGGTCGCCGAGGCGTTCCGGCAGTCCTCGCGGACCGCCGCGATGGTCCGGGTCTACGAACGGGTGCTTGCCGTTAGGTGAGAGCGACTCGTTCGGGTCAGAAGAATCGGTAGAAGAGCGACGACATCCAGCCGAGGACGACACCGATCAGCTGAATGCCGCCGACGCCGATCGCGATGCCCGCGAGAGCCTGGCCACCGGGGCGTCGGAGCGCGATCAGGCCGAGGACGAGTGCTGCAGCGCTGCCGAGGAAGATGATCACCGCGAAGAGGAAGCTGAAGACGCCGTAGCTGCTCGCGTCGTAGCTGAACGATGAGAACACGAAGGGCTGCACGAGGATCTGCAGCGCGCCGACCGCTGCCACGACCAGCGCGATGATGAACGCCGTGCGGGCGAGAGAGTTGGTGGAGCCCGAGGTGGGTCGTGCCTGCTGACCGTATGGTTGCTGGCCGTACGGGGGCTGTGGCGCCTGCCGCTGCGGTGCCGCGTACTGCGGCGCCTGTTGCTGCGGCGCGGCTGCCGGGTACTGCGGCCCGGCTGCCGGGTACTGCGGTGCCGCCGGGAGGTGCGGGGCGGGCGGTGCCGGCGGAGATGTCGGATTCGGCTGCGCGGAAGGCGGGACAGGTGGCTGCTGCGGCTCGCTCATGAGGTCGAGCGTAGACCTGGTGAGCGACGAGCGGGAGGACCGATCCCGCTGTTCAGCGGTACGAGTGTCCGGACTCGGCGTGCTGCTGCACGTCGCGGCCGTCGATCCGGCTCCAGTCGGTGGGGGTGCGGCGGAATCCGTCCCGACGCAGTTCCACGAGCGTGGCGACCGCAGCCCAGACGGCGAGGGCGATGAGTGCGATGAGGAGTATCATGGCAGAAACGCTACGTTTGTTCGATAAGCGTCACGAGTGGCGGAAGAGACGTGTATCGTAGGAAAACTGCCAACGCCATAACCGACCCGGGAGAGCTGATGAAGACGGTCGCCTGCGTGATCCAGGACGGGTTCGCTCCCTTCGAGTTCGGAGTAGCGTGCGAGGCATTCGGTCTCGATCGCTCCGACGACGGCGTGCCGAACTTCGACTTCCGCATCGTGGCACCGCGCGCCGGTGCGGTGACGTCGAAGATCGGCTTCTCGATCAATGTGGACCATGACCTGTCCTTCGCCTACGAGGCGGATCTCGTCGTGTTCTGTCCGGTTCCGCGTTCGCACTGGGGCGAGATCGATCCCCTCCTGCTCGATGTCGCCCGGCATGCGGTGGATCGCGGAGCCTGGGTGATGAGCGTCTGCAGCGGATCGTTCATCCTCGCCGCCGCCGGTGTGCTCGACGGCCGGCGTGCGACGACGCACTGGATGTACTCGAACGTCATGGCGGAGATGTACCCGCAGATCGAGGTCGACCCCGATGTGCTGTTCGTGCAGGACGGCAAGATCATCACGAGCGCCGGCACGGCGGCGGGCATCGACGCGTGCCTGCACCTGCTGCGCCAGGAGCTCGGGGCGGAGATGACGAACCGCATCGCCCGCCGGATGGTGGTGCCGCCGCAGCGCGATGGTGGACAGGCGCAGTTCATCGATCGCCCGATCCCCGTCGTTCCCAGCGACTCGCTCGCCGCGGTCGCCGACTGGGCTGTCGAGCACCTGCGCGACGAACTCGGCGTCGATCAGCTCGCCGCCAGGGCGCTCATGTCGCCGCGTACCTTCGCCCGGCGCTTCAAGGCCGAGTACGGCGCGACGCCGGCGGCGTGGCTCGCTCGTCAGCGCATCATCCACGCGCAGCGGATGCTGGAGCGCACAGACCTCCCCCTCGAGCAGATCGCCGACGAGTGCGGTTTCGGATCGGCGGCCGTGCTGCGGCAGAACTTCGCGCGGGTGCTCGGCATCACGCCGACCGCCTACCGCGCGCGCTTCTCCTGCGCCGACGACGCCGACGAGTCCGCCGCCTGAGAGTGTCGACCGCTCACGCGTTCCAGTGCGCAGGGGACGGCAGTGTGACGTCGTGCACATCGACGCCGCCACCGGCCACCGTCGCGACGGCGTAGAGCAGCGACTGCGTCGGATAGCCGTGCGGGCGGTTGTCGCGGATGATCGCCCGGTCGTCCTCCGGGGCGAGACGAGCGGATGCCGCGAGCAGGGCGACCCACTCGGACGCCCAGTCGGCGCTCGCCGCAGCCGGCCCGAGAGCTCGGAACTCCGGCAGCCAGGCGGCGATCCGCGGCGTCTCGTCGTCGTCGAGATCGTCGTGCGCGATCATGTGCGTGCCCGGCTCGACGGCGGTCTCGCGCAGCTCGACACCATCCCAGGACAGCACGCGAGCGCCCTCGGGCGCGACCTCCAGAAGGTTGAAGCCGTGCATGGGCAGCGGTGCGACCGGGGAATGCCCGACCACCGATTCCAGCGCCAGCGATCCGCGCGACACGGCGGTGCCTTCCGGCAGGTCGCTCACATCGGCGCGGTTGAGCAGCACGGCGAGGCGCCCGGTGGCCGGGTTCGCGGCGAGCCACGCACCGCCGGCGCGTCGATCGCGGATGCCGATCACCCCGGGATATGCCTCCGGCCACCAGGGGCCGAGGGCATCCCACTCACGCAGCGGATCCTCATCGCGCACGGCGAGAAGACGAGCGGAACCGGCATCCTCGACATCGATCACCACGGTGCACACGGAGGCAAGTCTAGATCGCGGCCCGGAGGCACCCGCACTGCGGCAGAATCGGAACCGTGAACATCGTCGTCGGAGTCACGGGCGGTATCGCCGCCTACAAGTCCGTGCACTTGGTGCGCCTGCTCACGAAGGGCGGCCACGACGTGACCGTGGTGCCGACGGATGACGCGCTGCGCTTCGTCGGCCTGCCGACGTGGGAAGCGATCAGCCGCCACCCCGTCACGACGAGCGTGCACGACGACGTCGCGAAGGTGCGCCACGTCGCCCTCGGGCAGGCAGCGGATCTCGTGATCGTCGCCCCGGCCACCGCGAACTCGATCGCCAAGATGACCGCCGGTCTCGCCGACGACCTGCTCGGCACGACGCTGCTCGCGACCGAGGCTCCCGTGCTGATCGCCCCCGCGATGCACGCCGAGATGTGGCGGCATCCGGCCACGCAGGCGAACATCGCCACCCTCCGTGAGCGCGGCGTGCACATCGTCGGTCCGGCCGACGGCGAGCTGGCGGGCGGCGACAGCGGGCCGGGACGGATGTCGGAGCCCGAGGAGATCGCGGATGCCGCGGGGGCGCTGCTCGCACCCGGCGACCTCGCGGGGCTCCGCGTCGTGGTCTCGGCAGGCGGGACCCGCGAGCCGATCGACCCGGTGCGCTTCCTCGGCAATCGCTCGAGCGGACGGCAGGGCGCAGCGCTCGCCGCAGAGGCAGCCGCGCGGGGCGCCGAGGTCACGCTGGTGGCCGCGAACGTCTCGGCCGACGTGCGCGGGGTGACGCGGCATCCGTCGGTCAGGGTCGTGAGGGTCGGGACGGCCGCCGAGCTGTCGGACGCGATGAAGGATGCCGCCGCGTCGGCCGACATCGTGGTGATGGCCGCCGCTGTCGCGGACTACCGGCCGGTCGCGGTCTCGGATCGGAAGCTCACGAAGGAGGCCGGCGGGGTGCCGACGATCGAACTCGTCGAGAACGAGGACATCGTGGCGGCGCTGGCCGTCGCGAAGCGGCCGGGACAGATCGTGGTCGGATTCGCGGCGGAGACGCCGGAGAACGAGGCTGAGATGCTCGAGCGCGCGCGGCGCAAGCAAGAGCGGAAGGGCGTCGACTTCCTCGTGGTGAACGCGGTGGGGTGGGAGCACGGGTTCGAGAGCGCCGAGAACGCGGTGCACATCCTCGGTGAGGGTGGGGTCGTGGCGGGCGTGGCATCCGGCTCCAAGCGCGCGGTCGCCGCGGCCGTCTGGAACGCTGTCCGGGGTTGATGCTAAACTTGAGTCATCTCCACTCAACTTTGAGTTCGCACCCCGCGAGCCGAGTGATCACGACCAGAAGGAGTCTCCTCAGGAGGGACGCATGACCAACCCGCAGACAGGCTCTCAGAACCAGGACCAGCAGTCCGCTCTCGAGCAGTTCGGCATCAACCTCACCGACCGTGCCCGCCAGGGCAAGCTCGACCCGGTGATCGGGCGCGACAGCGAGATCCGCCGCGTCAGCCAGGTGCTCACCCGCCGCACCAAGAACAACCCGGTGCTGATCGGCGAGCCCGGCGTCGGCAAGACCGCCGTCGTCGAGGGCCTCGCCCAGCGCATCGTCGCGGGCGACGTCGCCGAGTCGCTCAAGGGCAAAGAGCTGGTGACCCTCGACATCTCGGCTCTGGTCGCCGGTGCGATGTACCGCGGGCAGTTCGAAGAGCGTCTGAAGCAGGTCCTCAAGGAGATCACCGAGTCCGACGGACAGGTCATCACCTTCATCGACGAGCTGCACGTACTGATGGGCGCGGGCGGTGGCGAGGGCTCGGTCGCGGCATCCAACATGCTGAAGCCGATGCTGGCCCGCGGCGAGCTGCGCCTGATCGGCGCCACGACGCTCAACGAGTACCGCGAGTTCATCGAGAAGGATGCCGCGCTCGAGCGGCGCTTTCAACAGGTCTACGTCGGCGAGCCGACGGTCGAAGACACCATCGCGATCCTCCGCGGGCTCAAGGGGCGGTACGAGGCGCACCACGGGGTCACGATCGCCGACAGCGCGCTGGTCGCAGCCGCTGCGCTCTCGAACCGCTACCTCCCCGCCCGCCAGCTGCCCGACAAGGCGATCGACCTCATCGACGAGGCCATGTCGCGGCTCAAGATGGAGATCGACTCCTCGCCCGTCGAGATCGACCAGCTCAAGCGCCAGGTCGACCGCATGAAGCTCGAGGAGCTCGCGCTCAAGAAAGAGAAGGATGCGGCGTCGAAGGAGCGCCTCGGCACGCTCCGCGAGCAGCTCACCGGGCTCGAGAAGGAGCTTGCCGAGCTCGAGGAGCGCTGGGCACGCGAGCGCCAGGGACTCAACCGCGTCGGCGATCTGAAGAAGCAACTCGACGACGCCGTCACTCAGCGCGACCTCGCGATGCGCGAAGCCGACTACACGCGCGCGTCGAAGCTCGAGTACGAGACCATCAAGCGCCTCGAGCGCGACATCGCCGAGGCCGAGCAGGCTGAGGCGGCCGTGTCGTCGGAAGGCCGCATGGTCAATGAGCAGGTATCCGACGAAGACATCGCCGGTGTCATCGCCGCCTGGACCGGCATCCCCGTCGGGCGACTCCTGCAGGGCGAGAGCGAGAAGCTGCTGCACCTCGAGAACGAGCTCGGCAAGCGCCTGATCGGGCAGAAGGATGCCGTGAAGGCGGTGTCGGATGCCGTGCGGCGCTCGCGCGCCGGTATCAGCGACCCCGGCCGTCCTACCGGCTCATTCCTTTTCCTCGGCCCGACCGGTGTCGGGAAGACCGAGCTGGCTAAGGCTCTCGCGCAGTTCCTCTTCGACGACGAGCACGCGATGGTGCGCATCGACATGTCGGAGTACGGCGAGAAGCACTCGGTGTCCCGGCTCGTCGGCGCCCCTCCCGGATACATCGGCTACGAGCAGGGCGGTCAGCTGACCGAGGCCGTACGTCGGCGTCCGTACAGCGTGATCCTGCTCGACGAGGTCGAGAAGGCGCACCCCGAGGTGTTCGACGTCCTGCTGCAGGTGCTCGACGACGGTCGCCTCACCGACGGGCAGGGGCGCACGGTCGACTTCACGAACGTGATCCTGATCCTCACGTCGAACCTCGGCTCGCCGATCCTCATCGATCCGCTGCTCGCCCCCGAGGTGAAGCGCGACCAGGTCATGGCGCTCGTGCATCAGGCGTTCCGGCCCGAGTTCCTGAACCGGCTCGACGACATCGTGATGTTCTCGGCCCTCACAGAAGACGACCTCGCGCAGATCGTCGAGCTGTCGATCGACCAGCTGCACCAGCGGCTGCACGACCGCCGGCTCTCGCTCGCGGTCACCCCGGATGCGCGCGCGTGGCTCGCCGAGCGCGGCTACGATCCGATGTTCGGTGCGCGTCCGCTGCGCCGGCTCATCCAGTCCGAGGTGCAGAACAAGCTCGCGACGGCGCTGCTCTCGGGCGGCGTGCACGACGGCGACACCGTGCGGGTCGACGTGGCGGCCGACGGCGCCGGGCTGGTGCTGACGAGCGCCGAGACGGTCTGATCAGCGCAGGGCCGTCTGATCAGCAGGGCTGACTAGCGCAGCGGGGGCCGACGGATGCCGCCGAGGGCGTCGTTCGCCAGTTCCTTGCCGATGATCGAGTGCCGCCGCGAGTAGGCGAAGTAGATCACCATGCCGAGCGCCAGCCACACGGCGAAGCGCAGCCAGGTCTCCGAGCTCAGGTTGAGCATGAGCCAGAAGCAGGCGATCGCCGAGATCCACGGCAGCCACGGCGAGAACGGCACGGTGAACGGACGCTCCAGGTCGGGGCGGCTCTTGCGCAGGATCGGCACACCGATGCTGACGAGGACGAACGCGGAGAGCGTGCCGATGTTGATCATGTCGCCCAGCACCTGCACGTCGGTGAAGCCCGCGATGATCGCGATCACGACGCCCACGATGAGCTGGATGCGCACCGGAGTGCCGCGCTTCGCGCTCGTCACGCTGAGCGAGCGGGGGAGGAGCCCGTCCCGGCTCATGGCGAACACCACGCGGGCGAGGCCCATGAGCAGCACCATCACGACGGTGGTGAGCCCGACGAGGCTGCCGATCGCGATGATCTGCGCGGCCCAGGTCGCGCCGACGAGCTCGAAGGCACTCGCGAGAGACGGCTCCTCGAGCTTGGCGAGTTCGGTGTACGAGACCATGCCCGTGATCACGATCGCGACGAGCACGTAGAGCACGCTCACGATCACCAGGCCGAGCATGATGCCACGCGGCACCGTGCGCTTCGGGTCCTTCGTCTCCTCCGCGCTGGTGGCGACCACATCGAAGCCGATGAAAGCGAAGAAAACGAGCGCGGCGCCGCTGAGGATGCCGAACACGCCGTACATGGTGGGGTCGGCGCCGGTCATCAGCGAGAACAGCGACTGCGTCCACGCGCTCTCGGAAGCGGCGCCGACTTCGGCCGGGGGGACGAAGGGGGTGTAGTTGGCGGCATTGATGAAGAAGAATCCGACCACGATGACGAACAGCACGATGGCGACCTTGATCACGGTGAAGACGCTGTTCACGCGGCTCGACAGTTGCGTGCCGAGAGCCAGCAGGGTGGTGAAGATCGCCACGATGACGACCGGACCCCAGTCGAACGAGAGCGGTCCGATCGCGATGGTCATCGGGATGTCGAGGTCGAACAGCGAGACGGTATCACCGAGATAGACGCCCCAGTACTTCGCGATCACGGCGGACGCCATCAGCATCTCGAGGATCAGGTCCCAGCCGATGATCCAGGCGAGGAACTCGCCGAGCGTCGAGTAGGTGAACGTGTACGCGGAGCCGGCCACTGGGATCGACGAGGCGAACTCGGCGTAGCAGAGGATCGCGAGCGCACACACGGTCGCCGCGATGATGAACGAGATGATGACCGCAGGACCCGCGTGGCGAGCCGACGCCTCGGCACCGACCGAGAAGATTCCCGCGCCGACCGCCACTGCGACGCCCATCACGGCGAGGTCCCAGACGCCCAGTGACCGCTTGAGCGACCGCTTCTCGTCGTGGGTCTCCGCCATCGACTGCTCGACGGACTTGATCCTGCGCTGAATTGCCATGCGGACGAGTCTAAAAGAGAGCCCGCCCGGCCGCCGACAGTCTCTTCAATTTCCGCACTGCGGAATGAATAATTCGACAGGCGAAAGTTTTTATTGACGCGGGCCGGGCAGCGCTGTTAGACCTGAGGACATGTCACAGCGCAACGACCGCGTATGGGTCAAGAACCCGCTCGGGATCTTCACCGGGACGGATGCCGACGCCACCGGCGGTCTGGTGATCGCGGACGGGCGTATCGCCGAGGTCGTTCCCGGCGGCGGCACTCCGGCCGGCCCTGTCGACGAGGTCATCGACGCCTCGCGGCACGTCGTGATCCCGGGCCTGGTCAACACGCACCACCACTTCTACAAGACGCTCACCCGGGCCTGGAGGCCGGTCGTCAGCGCCGAACTCTTCCCGTGGCTCAAGGGCCTGTACGGCGTCTGGGCGGGTCTCACGCCGCGGGATCTCGAGCTGGCGACGACCGCGGCTCTCGCCGAGCTCCTGTTGTCGGGCTGCACGACCGCCGCCGACCACCACTACCTCTTCCCGGGCGGGTTGGAAGACGCCATCGACGTGCAGGTCGACGTGGTGCGCGGGCTCGGGATGCGGGCGACGCTGACCCGTGGATCGATGTCGCTCGGTGAGGACGACGGAGGACTGCCCCCGCAGCGCACGGTGCAGGATGCCGATGTGATCCTCGCAGACAGCGAACGGCTCATCGGGGCGTACCACGAGCGCGGGGAGGGAGCCTTCGTGCAGATCGGGCTCGCCCCCTGCTCGCCCTTCTCGGTGACCACCGGCGTGATGCGCGACACCGCCTCGCTGGCGGAGAGCCTCGACGTGCGCCTGCACACGCATCTCGCCGAGACGCTCGACGAGGAGGACTTCTGCCGCGAGACGTTCGGCCTGCGCACCGTGGACTACCTCGAGAGCGTCGGCTGGCTGACGGATCGCACGTGGCTGGCCCACGGCATCCATTTCGACGATGCGGAGATCGCACGGCTGGGAGCCGCCGGCACGGCGGTCTCGCACTGCGCCACCTCGAACATGCGGCTCGCCTCGGGCATCGCGCGCGCCCTCGAACTCGAGGCCGCCGGAGCGCCGGTCGGGCTCGGCGTCGACGGCTCCGCCTCGAACGACGGATCGAACATGATCCAGGAGGTGCGCCAGGCGCTCTACCTGCAGCGACTGCGTTACGGCGCCGCGGCCGTCACGCCGGAGCGTGCGCTCGGCTGGGCGACGGCCGGGTCGGCGCGTGCGCTCGGCCGTAGCGACATCGGGGTGCTCGCGCCGGGGATGCAGGCCGACCTCGCGATGTTCACGCTCGACGAGCTGCGCTTCTCGGGCAGCCACGATCCGGTCGCCGCCCTGCTCCTGTGCGGCGCGGAGCGCGCCGATCGCGTCATGGTCGGCGGCCGGTGGCGCGTCCTCGACGGGCAGATCGTCGGTCTCGACATCCCACAGCTCATCGCGCACCACAGCGAGGCCGCCAGGAACCTGCTCTCCCGAACCACCTGAACCATCCCCCCGAATCCGATGCACGTCCCGACGAAGAGGTCGACATGAACACGCAGAAGAAGACCATCCGCCCCGAAGACGAGAAGCTGCCTCTGGGGGTGACGATCGCCTACGGCATCCAGCACGTGCTCACGATGTACGGCGGCATCATCGCTCCACCGCTCATCGTCGGCTCGATCGCGGGGCTGAACGGTGCCGAGATCGGCGTGCTGATCACCGCCTGCCTCTTCATGGGCGGCCTCGCCACGATCCTGCAGACCGTCGGCATCCCGTTCTTCGGATCCCAGCTTCCGCTCGTGCAGGGCGTCTCCTTCTCGGGGGTCGCGACGATGGGCGCGATCGTGACGTCGGGCGGCGGCCTGCCAGCCGTCTTCGGCTCGGTGATCGTGGCATCCGTGATCGGGCTGTTGATCGCACCGGTCTTCGCGACGATCATCCGGTTCTTCCCGCCCGTCGTCACCGGCACCGTCATCACCACGATCGGCCTCACCCTGTTGCCGGTCGCAGCCGGCTGGGCGATGGGCGGGAACAGCGAAGCTCCGGACTACGGGTCTCCGGACAACCTGCTGCTCGCCGCCATCACCTTCGCGATCGTCCTGCTGCTCAGCAAGGTCGGCATCGGCGTGATCTCGCGCCTGTCGATCCTGCTCGCGATCGTGGTCGGCACGGTCATCGCCGCGCTCCTCGGGCGGGTGGACTTCGGCCCGGTCGGGGAGGGCCCGATCTTCGCGCTGCCGAGCCCCTTCGCATTCGGGATGCCGACGTTCGAGATCGCTGCGATCATCTCGATGCTCATCGTGATCCTGGTGACCCTGACCGAGACCACAGCCGACATCCTCGCGGTCGGAGACATCGTCGGGACCAAGGTCGACTCCAAGCGGATCGCCGCAGGCCTCCGCGCCGACATGCTTTCGAGCGCGGTCTCGCCCGTCTTCGGATCGTTCACGCAGTCGGCGTTCGCGCAGAATGTCGGTCTCGTCGCGATCACCGGCGTGAAGAGCCGATTCGTCGTCACCGCCGGGGGCGTGGTACTCGTCGTGCTCGGCCTGCTCCCGGTGCTCGGCCGCGTCGTGGCCGCCGTGCCCGCGCCGGTGCTCGGCGGCGCCGGCATCGTACTGTTCGGAAGCGTCGCCGCCAGCGGCATCCGCACTCTGGCGAAGGTCGACTATCGCGGCAACATGAACCTGATCATCGTCGCCTCATCGATCGGCATCGGCATGCTCCCGATCGCGGCGCCCACCATCTACGACCAGATGCCCGCGTGGTTCGTGACGATCTTCCACTCGGGGATCAGCTCGGCGGCGGTGGCGGCGATCCTGCTGAACCTGCTGTTCAACCACCTGGGCGCGCGTCCGCACAAGGATGCGTCGGTGTTCGCCGCCGCGCCGACCCGCAACATCCCGGTCGTCTACCTCGACGCGCTCGAAGACGGCGACTCGGTCGTCGACGGCAAGATCGTGGATCGGCACGGCAACGAGGTCAAGCTCGAGCGCCCGGGAACGTAGCGCGCTCCGGCCCACCGCGGGGCTGCCACACAAAGGAGGAGATCTGCATTGCGGAGGATGGATGCCGGGCTACCGGCCCTCCGAAACGCAGATCTCCTCCGCAGTGCCGCAGGGAATAGGGAGGATCAGGCGCTGAGCACCACGGTCTCGCTGATCGGGCGACGCACGCGCGGGGCGACCTCGCGCTGCTGCAGCACCTCGGGGAGGCTCTCGAGGTCACCGAACTCGCCCACGGCGATCACGGTCAACGGTGCGAAGCGGGGCTCGAGGTCGGCGAACTCGCGTACGGCCTCGGCATCGAACCCGCTCATCTGGTGCACGAGGAGGCCGTCGTGGTGGGCCTGCACCGACAGGTGGGCGACGGCCTGCCCGAGGTCGTAGGCCGCATGCGAGATCGGGGCGCCGTCGGCGGTGGCCGTCTCGGCGATGGCGACGACGAGGACAGCGGCGTTACCGGCCCACGCCTGGTTGAAGCCGACGAGGGCGTTCACGACCTGGGCGTGCAGAGCGGTGCCGCGACGCGCGACGATGAACCGCCAGGGCTGCGAGTTGTTCGCGGACGGGCTCCAGCGCGCAGCCTCGAGGGCGGTGGCGAGCTTGGCCTCGTCAATCGCGTTCTGCGCGTCGTAGGCGCGGGGGCTCCAACGTGCGGCGAGCACGTCGAGGACGGGGTGCTCGGTCGGCGCGGTGCGGTCGATGACGGGAGTGCTCACGATGATGCCTTTCGGAGGGAGGTGATCGGACTCCGTCGTCCGGGCGTACAGGGGTCAGAACAGATGCATGTGCATGTATATTCCTCAGCGCCCGAAGCGCCAGAGAACGGCGCGGCGGATGACGCCCGCCCGGCGCCGCAGCCGCACGGCCAGAGGTTGATCCCGCGCCGCGGCGAGCATCTTGGCGTCGAACGCGGCGCGCAGGTCGCGCGACCAGAGGCGGGTCACCGCTCGGTCGGAGAACTCGGCCGCGCGGATGACCGCCTGCCGACGCATCTCCGCCAGCCGTGCCGCCGGCATCGTCTGCAACTCGACGATCCGCTGCGCCATCGCGTCGACATCGCCCTCCGGGATCAGGAAGCCGTCCACCCCGTCGCGGATCATGTCGGCGGGGCCGTAGCGGACGTCGTAGGCGATCGGGATGCAACCCGCGGCCATGCTCTCGACCAGCACGAGCGGGAGGCCCTCCGAGGTGGAGGTGAGCAGGCTGAAACCCGCCGAGCGGAACGCCGTGCGCGCCGCCGGATCGTGGCCGCGCAGGCGGATATGAGCTTCGGCGCCGAGGCGACGTATGCGCCTGCGGATCACGGCCTCGCGTGGCCCCTCGCCGAAGATGTCGACGTCGACGCGCGAATCGGCCGAGTGCGCGGCGGCCACCGCCTCCACCGCGTGGGTCAGGCGCTTGCGTGCGTGGAGCCCCGCCACGACGACGCCGTGCCCGGGCTCGCGACCCTCGACCGTCATCGACGGCAGGTCCACCCCGTTGGGGATCGTCCTGATCCTGGCCTCGACGCCGGCGGCGGCGAGGTCCGCGCGCAGATCGGCCTTCTGGCGAGGGGTGAGCACGACGATCTCGTCGAAGTCCGCGGCGCGGCGCATCACGTACTCACGCGTCGCACGGAACTCGCCGGCCCGTCCGCCGCGGCGGTGCGAGGCGTGGACGATGTGGATCGTGGTCACGTGATCGCGGTGGTAGCCGGCGACCGAACGCGCCGCTGTCTTGGAGTCGACGATCAGGAAGCTGGGCTTCCCTGCTGTCAGCCGGTCGAACCACCAGCGGTACAGGCCCCAGCTGGTCTTCCAGGAGCGCAGCGGAGAGCCGTCGATCGAGTACAGCACGATCTTCCGCTCGGCTCCGGGTCGCTCGGTCGCGAGGAGCGAGCCGTCCCGGCGGAATCTGTCGACCATGAATCGCCCGTCCGAGCCCGCTCGCGACCGGCTCAGCACGACGCCGCCGTGCGTCGTCACGACGTCGTCCTCAGAAGGTGTCAGGAGCTCCGGCACCTGCGGCGTCGCCCCGCGCGGCGCCGGCAGCCGCTCACGCAGCTCATCCCAGAGGTTGCGGATCCGCAGGCCCTCGATCAGCTCTCCCGACGCGCGCAGGCGCGCGTCGAGCTCGGGGTAGTCGGGGCGATCGTCGAGGGTGAGGATGCCGACATCCACGCCTCCGAGGAGGCGGAAGGAGCGCGAGCGGCGCAGCATCGCCGTGGTCATGCCGCCGTGCTGGTCGGTGATCCCCCAGGTCAGCGAGAAGTATCGCGCGGGAGGCAGTCGAGGATCAGAACGCAGCATCCCGAGCAACGATAGATGCGAAGTCGCGGTGGTGACTGTGCGACCGCTGAGTCCGTGCCGCGCTGCCGTCCGGTCAGGCGGTCGTCGGGCACCCGAGCTTGTCGGCCACGGCGCGCATCGCGGCGGCGGCCTTCGGCACGCTCATCAACGCGTTTCCCGCGACGATGTGCAGGCCGTACGCGTCTTCCAGCGCGACCATCGTCATGGCGAGCTGCTCGTCGTCGAGGGCGGGGGTGAAGACGCCGCTCTCGCGACCGCCGGCGATCACTCCGCGGTAGGTCGCGAGCTGTCGCAGATACAGCTTCTGCACGAGCTCGTCGTGCAGCGCGGAGTTCCCGGCGAGCACGTCGAACTCGTACAGCAGGCTCATCAGCGCGTCGTCGGGGCCATCCGGCAGGCCGGCGTCGATCGCCGCGCCGAGCTGTTCCCGCGGGTCGTCGAGTGCGGCGAGGGCGGCGAGGGCGGCGTCGCGCTCGTCGCAGGACCGCTGGATGCCGGCGGCGTGAGCCTCCACCAGGAGGGCGTCTTCGCGGGTGATCACGGCCCTGTTCCACCCCGTGGGAGCGGACGGCGAGTTCCGGCGGCGGCTGAAGAGCGCGGTGCAGCAGGCAGAGGCGGATGCCGACGCCGAAGGGATGCTGCGCCTCGGGCCGTTGAAGCTGTACGCCGACGACGTGATCGAGCCGCACACCGCGCTGATGCTCGAGGACTACGCGAACCGGCCGGGTCAGCGTGGCCGCCCGAGCTATCCCGGTCGCGAGCTGGTCGAGGTGATCAGCGAACTCGATCGCCTGGGCTTCCAGACCCACACGCACGCGACCGGCGACGCCGGCATCCGTCTCGCCCTCGATGCGATCGAGCAGGCCGCACGGCGCAACGGCACGAAGGACCGTCGGCACGGCGTCGTGCACGTCGAATGCCTGCATCCCGATGACCTGCCCCGGTTCCGCGGGCTCGGGGTCACCGCCGCCATGCAGCCGCGGCACTGCTCGCCCGACCTCGTCGCCGGCACCTGGATGGAGAACGTCGGCGAAGATAGGTGGGACAGGGCATGGCGATTCCGCAGCCTGCTCGACAGCGGCGCGACCGTCGCCTTCTCCAGCGACTGGCAGGTGGGGGAGATGGATCCCCTTGTCGGGCTGTACTCCGCCGCGACGCGGGCCGGGCTCGACGGCGGCGACGCGTGGACGACGGATGAGCGGGTCGGCCTGGACCGGTCGCTGGAGGCCTACACCGTGCACGGTGCCCGTGCCTGGCATGCGGAAGGTGACCGGGGGAGGGTGCAGCGCGGCATGCTCGCCGACCTCGTGGTGTGGTCGGACGACCTGTATCGACACGAGCGCGAGCCCGCCGGCCTGCTCGACCAGCACGCCGAACTCACCGTCGTCGGTGGGCACTTCGCGCACTCCGCCGGTGCGTTGGCTGCGCCGACGGCGGTGCGCGCGGAGGATCCGGTCGCCGCCGGCACGGGTGAGACGCACGTGCACGCGCACTGACGGCCGTTCGCCGGGCGCTACTCCGTCAAGTTGCGGGACGCCGCGTCGGCCAGCGCGCGGCGGACCGCCTTGATCGCGGGAGCGTCGACGGATGCCCGCCGGGCCGAGGAGAAGATCTCGCGGCGGGGATCCTCCGGGAGCGACGTCAGATCGACGGTCGGGGTGTCCCCAGCCCAGACGAGCTCGGGCAGCAGGCCGACCGCGAGGCCGGCGTGGATCAGTCGCACGTGCGCGGTGAGGTCGGCGATCTCGAAGCGCACGTCCGGCTCGAACCCGGCGGTGCGGCAGAGCTGCTCGGCCCACGCGCGCGACGCCGTGCCCGCGGGCTCGAGCACCCACGGCTCGTCACGGGTGGACCACAGTGCGGCCACGGCATCCGTTTCTCCGGCGCTTCCCGGTCGGCGAGCCAGGGCGATCGCATCATGCGCGAGCACCACCCTGTCGAGGTCGGCGTGGATCGGGCGCGTGCGCCCCGGATACTGCTCCGCGAGGATCAGGTCGAAGTCGCGGCTGGAGACGCCGACGAGTCCCGTCTCCGGGTCGCTCTCCGTCACCTGCACGCGGAGGGCCGGATGCCGTTGCGCCAGGGCCTCGAGCGCACCGGGCAGCAGCGAGTGCGCGGTCGACTGGAACACCGCGATGTGCACCGTGCCGGTGACCTCGGTGAGCGACTCGGCGACGGCGACCTCGGCGTGCTCGAGCTGATCCAGGATGCCGATGGCCTGGGCGACGAGCACGTTCCCCTGCGGCGTGAACTGCACTCCGCGGCCCACCCGGCGCAGCAGCGGGACGCCGACCTCGCGCTCCAGCGCGTTCAGCTGCTGCGACACCGAGGCCTTGCTGTACGACAGCGCGTCGGCCACGGCGGAGAGAGTGCCGCGACGCGACAGTTCCACGAGCATCCGCAGGCGATTCACGTCGAGCACGGCGGATCCGTCCGTTCAGTGTGAGTGAACAGAATTCACTCGATTCGGTTGATAGACGGAGCCTAGCGAGTCGACGGACAATGATCCAGCCGCACACGACCCCGGGTGTGCGATCTTCCGGAAGGCACCGCCCATGTCTGTCGACGCCGACACCGCTGCTCGCACCGAGACCCCGCGCACCGAAACCCCGCGCACCGACACCCCGCGCACCGAGGAGGTCGCCGCGCTCGTGCAGCGCTGGCTCGCCGAGAGCGAGTCGTATCCCGTGGAGCCGGCCGCGCAGCGCCTGTCCGAGGTACTGAAGGACCCGAACGGCCTGGCTTTCACCGTCGGCTTCGTCGACGGCGTGATGCGTCCCGAGGATCTGCGCGTCGCCGGGCGCACGCTCGCCGAGATCTCGGAGATCACCCCCACGCTGCTGCCCGGCTACCTCCGCGCCGCCATCAAGACGGGCGGATTCTGGGCGCCGAAGCTCCCGGGTGTCGTCGTGCCGATCTCGCGCCGGGTGCTGCGGGCCATGGTCGGGCACCTCGTGCTCGATGCCACCCCGTCGAAGCTCGGTCCGGCGATCGCGAAGCTGCGCAAGACCGGCAACCGCCTGAACCTCAACCTGCTCGGCGAGGCGGTGCTGGGCGAGCGCGAGGCCGGACGTCGACTGCAGGGCACCCGCGATTTCCTCGCGCGGAACGACGTCGACTACGTGTCGATCAAGGTGTCGAGCGTCGTCAGCCAGCTTTCGATGTGGTCGTTCGACGAAGCCGTGGCGGATGTCGTGACCAAGCTCACCCCGCTGTACGAACTCGCGGCGCGCTCGAAGACCGCGAAGTTCATCAATCTCGACATGGAGGAGTACCGCGACCTCGACCTGACGATCGCGGCGTTCACCCGCATCCTCGATCAGCCGGGGCTCGAGAACCTCGAGGCAGGCATCGTGCTGCAGGCCTACCTGCCCGACGCGCTCGGCGCGATGCAGCACCTGCAGGAGTGGGCCGCGGCGCGGCGCGCGAAGGGCGGAGCACCGATCAAGGTGCGTGTCGTGAAGGGCGCGAACCTCGCGATGGAGGAGGTCGACGCGGCGATCCACGGCTGGCCGCTCGCCACCTACGGCACCAAGCAGGACTCCGACACCAACTACAAGCGCGTGCTCGACTGGGCGATGACGCCGGAGCGACTGGATGCCGTGCGCATCGGCGTCGCCGGACACAACCTGTTCGACATCGCCTACACCTGGCTGCTGGCGAAGGCGCGCGGGGTCACTGACGGGGCGGCTCACCTCGTCGAGTACGAGATGCTCCTCGGCATGGCGACCGGGCAGGCCGCGGCAGTCCGCAAGGACGTCGGACAGCTGCTCCTCTACACGCCGGTCGTGAACCCGGCCGAGTTCGACGTCGCGATCGCGTACCTCGTCCGTCGTCTGGAAGAGAACGCGAGCCCCGAGAACTTCATGTCGGCCGTGTTCGAGCTCGCCTCGAACCCGACTCTGCTCACGCGCGAGCGAGAGCGCTTCGAGCGCTCGCTCGCCGGCCTCGAAGCCGACCGTTCGGTGCCGGCATCCCACCGCGTGCAGAACCGGCTGACGGAGCAGGCGGCGGATGCCGGAACGACCGGCTTCGACAACCAGCCCGACACCGACCCAGCGATCGACGCCAACCGCACCTGGGGTCGGGAGATCCTCGGCCGCTCGGTCGGGACGACGCTCGGGCAGGACGCCATCGCGTCTGCACGCATCGAGACGGATGCCGAGCTCGACGCGGTCTTCGCCGCCGCCACCTCCGCGGCTGAGCGCTGGGCGGCGCTGCCGGCGGCCGAGCGCGCCGCCGTGCTGCACCGCGCGGGCGACGAACTCGCCGCCCGCCGCGGCCAGCTGATCGAGATCATGGCCAACGAGGCCGGGAAGACGATCGCGGAGGCCGACCCCGAGGTCAGTGAGGCGATCGACTTCGCGCACTACTACGCCGAGCGCGCCCTCGACCTCGAAGCCGTCTCGGGAGCCGAGTTCGTGCCGTCGAAGGTCACGGTCGTCACCCCGCCGTGGAACTTCCCGGTGGCGATCCCCGCCGGCGGCGTGCTCGCCGGGCTCGCCTCGGGCTCGGGCGTCATCATCAAGCCGGCCAAGCTCACGCAGCGCTGCGGTGCCGTCATGGTCGAGGCGCTGTGGGCGGCGGGCGTCCCGCGCGACCTGCTCGCCCTCGTCGACCTGGCCTCGCGCGACCTCGGCACCCGGCTCGTCGCGAGCCCCGCGGTCGACCGGGTCATCCTCACGGGTGCCTACGAGACCGCGCAGCTGTTCCGGTCGTTCCGCGTCGATCTGCCGCTGCTCGCCGAGACCAGCGGCAAGAACGCGATCATCGTCACGCCTTCCGCCGATCTCGACCTGGCGGCCTCCGATGTCGCCAAGAGCGCGTTCGGGCACGCGGGGCAGAAGTGCTCCGCGGCATCCCTCGTGATCCTCGTCGGGTCGGTCGCCGAATCGAAGCGGTTCGAGCGTCAGCTCGTGGATGCCGTGTCCTCGATGCGGGTCGGACTGCCCGACGACCCGGCGACGCAGATGGGACCGATCATCGAGCCGGCATCCGGAAAGCTGCTGAAGGCGCTCACCACGTTGGATCGGGGCGAGCGCTGGCTCGTCGAACCGCGCAAGCTGGATGCCGAGGGGAAGCAGTGGACCCCGGGCGTGAAGACGGGCGTGCGCGAGGGATCGACCACCCACCTGACCGAGTTCTTCGGACCGGTACTGGGTGTCATGCGCGCCAAGGATCTCGACGAGGCCATCCGCCTGCAGAACGCCGTGGACTACGGCCTCACCGCCGGCCTGCACTCGCTCGACTCCGCCGAGGTCGCGACCTGGCTCGACCGCGTCGAGGCGGGCAACCTCTACGTGAACCGCGGCATCACCGGAGCCATCGTGCAGCGTCAGCCGTTCGGCGGCTGGAAGCGCTCCGCGGTGGGCGCGGGCGCCAAGGCCGGTGGACCGAACTACCTGTTCGGTCTGGGCGAGTGGGTCGCAGCCGAGCTGCCCCCGACCGCTGCGGACGCCGCGGTGACCCCCGCGGTCGACGCTCTGCTCGCGGCCGTCGGCTCCGAGCTCGATCCGGTCGAGTCGGCCTGGCTGCACCGTGCCGCGGCATCCGACGAACGCGCCTGGGTCGACGAATTCGGGGCCATCTCCGACAAGTCGGGGCTCGGCGTCGAGCGCAACCTCTTCCGGTACCGTCCGGTCGCCGTCGATGTGCGCATCGCCGAGCACGCGCCCCTGGTCGACGGCATCCGCGTGCTCGCCGCCGCATTGCGCAGCGGCAGCCCGTTCACGGTGTCGGCGCCTTCCCTGCCATCGCGCGTCGAGAAGGCGCTGCGCGCGCACGGCGTGACGGTGAAGCATGAGACGGATGCCGCGTGGACCAAGCGCTACGCCAAGTCGCAGCGATCGTGGCAGCGCGTGCGTCTGGTCGGCGGCGACGCGTCGGCGCTGTTCGAGGCGCTCGGCGGGAGCCCGGATGTCGCGGTCTGGGCGCACGCGGTCACCGGTGCAGGGCGCGTGGAGATGCTGCCGTTCCTGCACGAGCAGGCGGTGTCGATCACGAACCACCGCTTCGGCAACCCGACCACGCTGACAGATGGACTGATCTGACGCCAGTTTCCTGACGCCGAGACCCCCGGTTCGCGCCGAAGCCCCCTGTCGCGGGCATCCGCAACAGGGGGTCTCGGCGCGAAGGCGGGGTCTCGGCGATGCCGCGTCAGCCGCGCAGCGCCTCGCTGAGCTTGACGCGCGAACCCATCTTCAGGAGCGAGTTCTCGTAGATCTTCGCGCCGACGACGATGGCCGCCACGCAGCTCGCGAGCAGGATGACCAGGCTCAGCAGCGGCTCCCACCACTGCGCCTCGCCGACGAACAGCCGCATCGGCATCCCGACGGGGGCCGAGAACGGCACGTACGACATGATCGTCAGCACCAGCGGGTTGTCGTTGAAGATGATCACGAGCACGTACGGCGCCATCACCAGCATCGTGATCGGGGTCGTCGTCGAGCCGATGTCCTCCTGGCGGGAGACCATGGATGCCGCAGCGGCGAACAGCGCGGCGAGCAGGATGAACCCGAACAGGAAGAACACCGCGAACCAGATGATCGGCGAGCCCAGCGTCGACAGCACCTCTCGTTGGCCCGTGACGATCAGTCCTATCGTCGCCACCGCAGCCAGCGCGAGGATCTGCCCCATCGCGAGGATCGTGTTGCCGACCACCTTGCCGGCCAGCAGCGTGCGCGCGGGGATCGCCGAGAGCAGCACCTCGACCACACGCGTCTGCTTCTCCTCGACGATGCTCTGCGCGATCGTGCCGCCGAAGGTCGCCGCCGCCATCATGAAGACGAGCCCGAAGGCGATCGCGATGAAGTAGCGCAGCAGCGGGTTGGTGGTCGCCGGTTCCAGGATCTGCACTTCCGGCGCCTGCGAGAGCACCGCGACGAGATCGCTCGGCGCATCCTTCAGGGCGATGATCGTGAAGTCCGATGCACCGCTGCCGGGAAGCACCGCGGCGTCGACCTTCTCCTCGCGGACAAGTTGCTCGGCCTCGTCCTGATCCGAGACCTCGGTCACCGTGACGTTCGGCAGCGCGGAGACGGCTGCGGCGGTCTCGGAGGTCGCAGCCACCGGCATCGTCTCCGAGGCGGCGTTCTTGCTCGCGAATCCGCCGATCACGATGCCCGCGAGAGCGAGCAGCAGCAGGATGCCGGTGGAGATGAGGAACGCCTTGCTGCGCAGCTTGGAACCGATCTCGCGCTCGGCGACGAGCCAGACGCCGTTGGCGACAGACGGCGTTCCGGGACCCTGGGTCCCTGAGCTTGTCGAAGGGCTCACTGGATGACCTCCTTGAAGATCTGTGCGAGGGACGGATGCTTGGGGGCGAAGCTCGCGACATCGCCGCGCTCGACCGCACTGCGCAGCACCCGCTGCGCCGTCTCGGGGCCGTCGGCGTCGAAGAGGGCGTAGCCGCCTTCGAAGTCGATGACCGAGACACCTGGCTCGGTGCGCAGCCACCCGGCGTCGCCGGTCGAGACGAGCTCGTACCGGTCGCGGGCGTGCTCGGCGCGCAGCCCGTCACGCGAGCCCGAGGCGCGGACCGTGCCGCCGGCGAGGATCACCAGGTCGTCGCAGAGGCGCTCGACGACGTCGAGCTGGTGCGAGGAGAACAGGATCGAGGCGCCCTTCGCGGCGCTCGCCTGCAGGACGCCCGCGACGACGTCGACCGCGAGCGGGTCGAGGCCGGAGAACGGCTCGTCGAGGATCAGCACCTCCGGGTCGTGCACGAGCGAGGCGGCGATCTGCGCGCGCTGCTGGTTGCCCAGCGACAGCGACTCGATCGTGTCGTTCAGCCGCTCGCCGAGGCCGAGCTCGGTGAGCAGCTCGGTGGCCCGCGTCGTCGACTCGGCCTTGCCGTAGCCGTGCAGGCGGGCGAGGTACACGATCTGCTCGAGCACCTTCATCTTCGGGTAGAGGCCGCGCTCTTCGGGCATGTAGCCGAAGCGGCGGCGGTCGGCGGCGGTCAGCGGGGAACCGTCCAGATCGACCCGGCCGCCGTCGGACGACAGCAGCCCGAGCACGATCCGCATCGTGGTGGTCTTGCCGGCGCCGTTGCCGCCGACGAAACCCGTCAACCGTCCCGGTGACACCGTGAAGGACGCATCATCGAGCACGCGCCGCGAGCCGTAGCTCTTGGTGATGCCCGTCAGTTCGAGTTTTCCGGTCACTTCGACTCACTCCGCTCGCTCAGTACATCGCATGCCCCCACGCTAGGGATCACCGGGTGCCACGGCATCCCCCGAGCGGCGGACCCCGCGAGTCGGACCCCCCTTCCAAGCCAGCGTGGATCAGAAATGCCGCCGAACCGTCGCCGGAACCTGCATTTCTGATCCAGCGCGAGCGGGAGTGAAGGGTCAGCGCCGACCGGTGTGCAGCACCGCGCGCACGACCAGCCCCGCCACCAGCGCCCAGAACGCGGCGCTGATGCCGAGCACGGAGATGCCGGATGCCGCGACGAGGAAGGTCACCACGGCGGGGATCCGCTCTCCGGCGTCGTCGATGGCCTGCTGCACGGCGGACCCGAACGCGGCGAACAGCGCGAGGCCCGCCACCGCCGGGATCACGGCCGCGGGCGCGAGGGTGACGAGAGCGGCGAACGCGGCCGAGCATCCGGCCAGCACGAGGTACGAACCGCCCGTCGAGACGCCGGCGACCCACCGGCGCTGCGGGTCGGGGTCGGCATCCGGAGACGCGGCGAGGGCAGCACTGATCGCGGCGAGGTTGATCGCGTGCCCGCCCGCCGGGGCGCCGAGCGCCGTGCCGAGCCCCGTGACGAGCATCGCCGGACGCCACGGCACCTCGTAGCCGAAGCTGCGCATGATCGCGATGCCCGGCACGTTCTGCGAGGCCATGGTCACGATGAACAATGGCAGCGCGAGGCCCACCAGCGCGCCGAGCGTGAAGGTCGGCGCGGTGAGTTCGACCCGCGGGAGCAGCAGCGCGGGGTCGAACGGCGCCCGATCGCGGATGAGCGACGCCGCGACCACGGCGGCGGCCGCGACGAAGGCGAGCGGCACGGCCCACCGCGGGGCGAGTCGCGCGAACACGAGCCAGGTCAGCACGACGGGGATGACGCCCCACGGGTTCGCGACGATCCCCGTGATCGGTGCCAGGCAGAGCGGCAGCAGGACACCGGCGAGCATCGCCTGCGCGATCGACGGAGGGATGCGGGCGATCAGGGCACCGAGCGCCGGCCACAGCGCGGTCAGCAGAATGAGCGCCGACGTCACGAGGAATGCACCGACCGCCGCGGGCCATCCGCCGTCGACCGCCCCGGTCGCCGCGAGCAGTGCCGCGCCCGGAGTCGACCAGGCGACGGTGATCGGCATCCGATACCGGCAGGCGAGCACGATGCAGGCGAGCCCCATCGTGAGGCTGACCGCGAGCAGACCGCTCGCCGCCTGGGCGGCCGTCGCGCCGACGGCATCGAGTCCGGTCAGCACCACGGCGAACGAACTCGTGAAACCGACCAGGGCGGTCACGACCCCCGCCAGAATCGGACGGGACAGCGGCGATCTCGGACGGGACAGGGGAGCAGCGCCGGGCATGGCTCCGAGGGTATCGCTAGGCGAGACCCATCCGGAGCGCCAGCACCACCGCCTGCACCCGGTCACGCGCGCCGAGCTTCTGCAGGATGCGCGAGACGTGCGTCTTCACGGTCGCCTCGCCGATGTACAGCGCGCCGGCGATCTCGGCATTGCTGCGCGCGTCGGCGAGGAGAGCGAGCACCTCGGCCTCGCGGTCGGTGAGCGGTTCGGCGAGCGCGGTCGCGTGCACCGGCCGCGGCGGTGCAGGTGGGGGAGCGGATGCCGCGGCGAACCGCGCCAGCACGCGACGGGTGACCTCGGGCGCCAGCATCCCGTCGCCTGCGGCCAGCGCGCGCACCGCCGCGATCAGGTCCTCGGCTCCGGCGTTCTTGAGCAGGAAGCCGCTCGCGCCGGCATCCAGCGCCTCGTAGAGGTAGTCGTCCTGGTCGAAGGTCGTGACGATCGCGATCGCAGCCGCGATCGACGGGTCGGCGACGATGCGCCGCGTCGCCTCGATGCCGTCCATGTCGGGCATCTGCACGTCCATCGTGATCACGTCGGGGCGGAGGACGGATGCCTGGGCGACGGCATCCGCTCCTGTCGCGGCCTCGCCGACGACGGTGATGTCGGGCTGGATGTCGAGGATCGTGCGGAACCCCGCGCGCAGCATCGCGTGGTCGTCGACGAGGAGGACGCGAATGGGCTGGTCGGTCATCGCATGCTCCTCGCGGCGGGGCGGGCACTCGCGGGAAGCGGCACGCGGGCCCGCACGCGCAGGCCGCCGACCGGGCGGGGCGTCACCTCGAGGGTGCCGCCGGATGCCGCGGCGCGCTCCCGCATGCCGAGCTGGCCGAGTCCGGGTCGCAGGTGCGCGACCGCGCGTCCGCTGTTCACGATCTCGACCTCCACGCCCTCGTCGTCATAGCGCACGCGCACATCTGCCGTCGCGCCGACGCCGGCATGACGGCGCGCGTTCGTCAGCGACTCCTGTGCGATGCGGTACAGGTTCACCGCGATGAGCGGCGGCACGGCGACGGGGTCTCCGATCACCGTGTACTCGGTGGGCAGGCCCGCTTCGGTCGAGGCCTCGGCCAGCTCGGCGATGTCGTCGAGCGACAGCGTCGACGCGGCATCCGCGGTCTCCCCGCCCGGCGTGCGCAGGGTCTCGAGCAGCTGACGCAGCTCCTGGATGGCGTCACGCGCCGATCCTTCGATCCCGGTGAGGATGCGGCGGGTCTCCTCAGGGTCCTGATCGAGGACCAGGCGCGCGGCGCCCGCCTGCACGCCCATCACCGAGACGTGGTGGGCGACGACGTCATGCAGCTCCCGAGCGATGCGGACGCGGTCGAGGGCGACGGCCTGCGCGGCGGTGACCTCGCGCTCGCGCTCCAGATCGGCGGTGCGCTGCTCGAGCACAGCCTTCTGCGAGGCTTCGATCCAGGAGCGCTCGCCGAAGTAGTACGCGCCGCCGAAGTAGAGCAGGTTCAGGAGGATCTGGATCAGCATGAAGGCGACGAAGGGCGACATCGCGCCGGCGACGACGTCGGCCTTGTCGGCCTCGCTGATCGCGTCGCGATACATCGTGATGAGCAGCCACGCGAACATGCCGACGATGATCCCGACGCGGACGATCATCGCGCGTCGACGATCGCTCATCCACGCGCCGACCGTGTAGAGACCGATGAACATCGCGATGTTGCCGACGTAGATCTCGGGAACACGGATGGTGACCGCGGCGAAGTAGGCCAGCGCGATGACGATGGCCACCGTGCCCGGCCAGCGCCGGCGGAAGGCCAGCGGCACGGTGGCGAAGGCCGCGTACACGAGCGCCGTCCACAGCTCCGCCTGCTCGTCGCCGTAGATCTCCGAGATCGATGAGAGTGCAGCACTGAGGATCGCGCCCACGAACATGACGGCCGCGAGCACCAGATCGCCCCGGCGCTCGCGAGCGGTCGGCGTGCGGTCGAAGTCGGCGGCAGGCATCTTCCCACCGTATGGGGGAGCGGATGCCGTGGCATCCCCCGTGCGACGGACTGAGAGAATCGGCTGTGACCTCCGACTCGCCGCCCCGTCTCGCTCCGCTCTATCTGGCCGGCTTCACCACCGCCTTCGGTGCCCATGGCATCGCCGCAGCTCTCGGCGCCGAGACCGAGGACATCGGCTGGACGCTCCTCGCCTTCGGACTGACCCTCGCGCTGTACGACCTGGCCGAGGTGCTGCTCAAGCCGCTCTTCGGGGCGCTCAGCGACCGCATCGGCGTGCGGCCGGTGATCATCGGCGGACTCCTCGCCTTCGCCGCCTTCTCGGTGGTCGGCGCCGTCGTGCCCGGCATGCTCGGGCTGGTGATCGGTCGATTCGGCCAGGGCGCCGCGGCATCCGCCTTCTCTCCTTCGTCGTCCGCCGCGGTGGCGCGCCTCACGGACGCGAACACGCGCGGCCGCTACTTCGGTCGCTACGGCTCGTGGAAGAGTCTCGGCTACGCGCTCGGCCCGCTGATCGGCGCCGTGCTCGTGGTGTGGGGCGGGATGCCGGCGCTGTTCTGGGCCCTCGCCGTGCTGGGGGTCGTCGCGGCCGCGTGGGTCGCGCTGGCGGTGCCCGCGGTGCCGGTGCTTCCGCGCAAGCGGGTGACGCTCGTGGACCTCGGTCGAGAGCTGATCGCTCCGGGATTCCTCGTGCCGACGCTCGTGCTCGCGGCGACGACCGGTGCGCTCGCGGTGGCGGTCGGATTCCTGCCGCTGCTCGGTCGCGAGGCCGGGCTCGGCACGGTCGGCAGCATGGCGATCGTCACCGTGCTCGCGATCGCGTCGAGCGTGGCGCAGCCGTTCGTGGGGGCGGCGCACGACCGCGGGCGGGTGTCGACGCGACTCGGCACGGTGGGAGGACTGTTCCTCATCGCTGCGGGAATCGCGGTCACGGCCGCGCTGGTGCATCCGGTCGCTCTGATCGCGACCGCACTGCTCGTCGGCATCGGGGTGGGGGTGGCGACACCGATCGCCTTCGCTCACCTCGCGAGCACGACCCCACCCGAGCGGATGGGCCGCACGATGGGCAGCGCAGAACTCGGACGCGAGCTGGGGGATGCCGGGGGTCCGCTGGTCGCGGGAGCCGTGGCGACGGCGACGGTGCCGGGAGTCGGACTGGCCGTGATCGCGGCGCTGACGGCGGGGGCAGGCGTACTCGCGGGAGCCGGGCTCCGGCCGGCGCGAGACTCTGCGGATCCGTCAGAACTTGCTATTGACAAGTTAACTTGTTTTTAACAAGCTTGCATCACCCCCGACAAAGGAGTCATCATGACCAAAGTCTTCGTCAACCTGCCGACCAGCGATCTCGAGCGCGCGAAGGCGTTCTACACGGCCCTGGGCTGCGAGATCAGCCCGCAGTTCACCGATGAGAACGCCGCCTGCATCGTGTGGAGTGACGACATCTACTTCATGGTCCTGAAGCGGGAGTTCTTCGCGACCTTCACCGACAAGCCGATCGCCGACCCGAACGAGGTCGCCCAGGTGTCGGTCGCCTTCAGCCGTGACTCGCGCGACGAGGTCGACGAGATCCTCGCGCGGGGCCTCGCTGCCGGCGGGGCCGAGCCCAAGCCGGCGCAGGACTACGGCTTCATGTACTCGCGCGACCTCGACGACCCCGACGGCAACTCACTGGGCTTCCTCTACATGACACCCGAGGCCATCGAGAACGGTCCCGAGCACGTCGCGGACCAGACCGCGTCGGTCTGACGTGGCGGCGCGCAGCTACGGCCAGTACTGCGGCGTGACGAGCGCCGTCGAGCTCATCGGGGAGCGGTGGGCGATGCTCATCGTGCGCGATCTGCTCGTCGGCCCGCGTCGATACACCGACCTCAAGCTGGGCCTGCCGCGCATTCCGACCAACATCCTGTCCACTCGTCTGAAAGAGCTGCAGGAGGGCGGGGTCATCCGCCGCGTCCCGCTGCTCAACTGCGGCCTGGTCTACGAGCTCACGCCCTACGGTCAGGCGCTCGAGCCGATCATGCTCGCGCTCGGCCGTTGGGGCTTCCAGACGATGGGAGAGCCGGAAGAGGGTGACGTGGTCACCCGGGATTCGCTCACGATGGCGCTGCGCACGGCTTTCCGCGCGGATGACTCCGCTGACGCGGAATACGAGCTGCATGTCGGCGACGTCGCGCTCCGCGCCTCAGTGCAGGACGGCGAACTCCGCGTCGCCCAGCTGGCGCCGAACGCGCCCCCCGCCGGCGGACAGCTGCCCCCCGGCGAAGCGGATGCCGTTATCGTCGCCGGTCCCGGTATCCGTCGTCTCATCGCCGGTGAGATCTCGCCGTCCGAGGCGCTCGCACAGGACGTCCTCGCGGTGGTCCGCGGCGAGGAGACCTGGTTGGACTCGTTCGCGGACACCTTCCACATCGCACCCCTCTCGGCAGAACTGAACGCAAGGAGCATGACGTGAGCACTGAAGCAACGGGTCGCATCCTGATCGACCTCTTCATGACGCTGGATGGTGTCGCCCAAGGCCCGGGGGGCACCGACGAAGACACGTCGGGCGGCTTCCGCTTCAGCGGGTGGCAGGCGGGGCACCCGTCCTCGGGCGTCAGTCCCGAGATCGAGAAGGGCATGCGCGGCCTGGATGCGCTGCTGCTCGGTCGCCGCACCTACGACATCTTCGCCTCGTACTGGCCGCATCACACCGAGGGGGAGTCCGGCGAGATCGGCACGCTCTTCAATCGCGTGCCGAAGTACGTCGCGACGCGGGATGCCGACATCGCGCTCGACTGGGAGGGGTCTTCGCGAGTCGGCGATGACCTCGCGTCGGAGATCGCTGCCCTGCGCGCGAACCACCGCGAGGTGCACGTGATCGGCAGCGTCGACTTCGTGCACACGCTGCTCGCGGAGGGGCTGTTCGACGAGCTGAACCTCTGGGTGTATCCGATTCTGCTCGGCGCGGGCAAGAAGGTGTTCGACGACGGCGCACTGCCCTCGGTGCTCACGCTGCTCGAGCCGGCGAAGAGCGATGATGGCGGCGTGACCCTTCTCCGATACGGACGGACGGATCGGACGCCGGAGGTCGGGACTTTCGACTAACGGTCGGCCTTCACCGATATAGCGGAGCGCACTTCCCTTGATGCCTGTCGTTCCCCTAGATTCGATTCGTTGCCGCATTATCGGCAGGAGTTCGAGGCCGAGCGGGACAACGCGATCGTTGCGCGCACGACCTCCATCGAGGGGTGGAACGGTGACGCGACGACGCGGAATGATGCGGGCTGTGCTCGGTGGTGCGGTGGCGTTCGCGCTCGCCCTGGGCGGCGCGACGGCCGCCTCGGCGGATGACACGCTTGCGGCCGATCCTGGCTCGATCTCCGGCGCGGTGACTCGTGACGATGACGGCTCTGCCGTGGCCGGGGTCACGGTGACAGCGAGCGGTGCGGGCGGAGCGTGGGCCACGGCCGTCACCGACGACAACGGTGCATACACTCTCGGCAGCCTCGCTGCAGACTCTTACATCGTGACCTTCATCCCCGAGGGGTCCGACCTGAAGCGCGAGTACTGGGAGAACACCTTCGACTACGCAGCGGCGACCGCGGTGGTCGTCGGCGCGACGGCTGTCTCCGGAGTTGACGCAGCGCTCGCTGCGGGCGCGTCCATCACGGGCACCGTGACGCGCGAGGACGACGGAGCGCCTCTCGAGAACGTCGGGGTGCAGGCGCTCGATGAGCGCAACGAGATCGTCGGCGCGACTCAGACCGACGCCGCCGGCGACTACTCGCTCGGTGGCCTTCCTGCGGGCACCTACCGGATCCGTTTCGGCACCGATGCCCCGGACCTCCTCTCGGAATTCTGGAACGACGCATACTCTTTCGGTGCGGCGACACCCGTCACGCTCACCGAACAGCAGGCTCTCGAAGGGATCGATGCGTCGCTCTCCGAGCCGGCTTACGTCAGCGGAACCATCACCCGAAGCGATGACGGCACTCCAGTGGACGGCTTCGTGAACCTTGACGGTGTCGATGTCCAGTTCGACTCGGACTTCATCCACACGCAAAGCGACGGGAGCTACCGCACGGCAGTGCCCCCGGGGACGTACCGGGTTCTCTTCCGCACCTTCACGCCTGGCCTGATCCTCGAATACTGGAAGGATGCAGGACTTTGGGACAACGCGACGCTCCTGACGGTCGCTGCCGGTGAAGAAGCGTCAGGCATCAGCGCGGCGCTCGACAGATCTTCGCAGATCTCCGGCACCGTGACCGTCGACTCGGACAAGGAGCGCACGGTCGTCGTGGAAGCCTGGAGCGACGGCGTTCAGGTCGACAACATCACGGCCAACACCGGCGCATACTCCTTCGTGCTGCCCAAGGGGTCGTACATCCTGCAGGCCACCGCCACGTTCGCGGACGGTACGCCCCCGGTGACCCAGTTCTACAAGGGTGGCGCGACAGCGGAGGAGGCGACGTCGATCCCGCTGTCACCCGGTGACGACGTTCCGGGGATCGACTTCGCGCTCACCGTCGACGCCGAACCGGACCCCGACCCCGAACCAGAAGCCGCGATCACGCTTGCCTCCGGCTCGGTGGAGGCCGGCAACGACATCGCCGTCTCGGGTACCGGTTTCAGCCCGGGCGAGCGGTACGCCTTCGAGCTCCGCTCCGACCCCATCGCGCTCGGCACGCTGACGGCTGATGCGAGCGGCGTGCTGAAGGGCTCGTTCCGTATTCCGGCACGCGTGCCGGCCGGCGCGCACACCCTCGTCGCCCTCTCCGGGACGACGGTCGTCGCGACAGTCGCGCTGCAGGTGACGGCGGCGGGCGATGTAGGCGGCGCCGGGTCGGGTTCGCTCGGAGCGGGCGGCACGGGAGGTGCGCTCGCGAACACCGGGTCGGATGCGCCGGTCGCTGCCGCGATGGCCGCTCTTGTTCTGCTGCTCGCCGGGCTGACTCTCGTGCGTCGGCGTCGCGTCATGAGCTGAGCACGGCAAACAAGGCGCGACGGGGTCGCGCGGGGGTCAGCGGAGCATCCGCTCGATCACCCGCGCGACCCCGTCGTCGTCGTTCGACGCGGTCGTCTCGTCGGCGGCATCCTGCACGACGTCCGCCGCGCCGTCCATCGCGACGCCGTGACCTGCCCAGCGGAGCATCTCGACGTCGTTGAGTGCGTCGCCGAACGCGACGACGTCGGCGCGCTCGATCTCGAGGTGCGCGCACAGCCGCGCGAGGCCGGTCGCCTTCGTGACGCCCTCGGCCATGACCTCGACGAACGGTGCGCCCGACAAGGTCGCCTCGAAACCGGTGAGCCCGAGTGAGCCCAGGGTGTCGAAGAGCGCGGCAGGGGCGAGCTCCGGGTGCCGGATCACGAACTTCACACTGGGAGCGGAGAGCACCTGCTCCAGCGGCACGCCGCCCATCGTCTTCGGGTCGCGCTTATGGTCGGAGAGGTCAGCGATCTCCGCGTAGCCGCGCTGCGCCACGAACGTCTCGCCGGCATCCCGCACGCTCGCGAACAGCAACCCAGGGATGCTGGCGGCAAGAGCCTCGGCGAGCGTGCGGATCGTCTCGGGCGGCAGCTCTTCGGCGAACAGCATCCGCCCGTCGGTCAGGTGTACGGCGTAGGCACCGTTGCTGCACAGTGCCCAGCCGTCGAACGCCGCATCTGCTGCGATCACGCGCAGGCCGATCGGCTGACGGGCGGTCACCGGTACGACATGGATGCCGCGCTGACGAGCCGCGTCGAGCGCGGCACGTATGCGCGCAGAGACCTGGGACGACGAGTCGAGCAGCGTGCCGTCGAGATCGGTGGCGATCAGGCGCATTTTGTCATGGCGTTTCGTCTCGCTTCGCTCGCTCAACGACCGGGGTGAGCGTCAGGAGAAGATCATCGGCAGGTCGTCGTCTTCGTCGGCGGCGCCGAGGTTGACGTCGACGACCACGGGCACGTGGTCGCTGGGCTGCTCGCCCTTGCGCTCATTGCGATGGATCGAGGCGCCGGTGACGGCATCCGCGAAGGTGCGCGAACCGAGCACGAAGTCGATGCGGATGCCCTCATTGCGCGGGAACTTCAGCCGCTGGTAGTCCCAGTAGGTGTAGCCCTCGGGCAGGAGCGGGCGCACGACGTCGGTCACTCCGGCGTCTTCGAGCGCGAAGAAGGCGGCGCGCTCGGTGGGGGACACGTGCGTGGACCGGCCGACCACGATGTCGGGGTCACCGTTGTCGTGATCGAACGGGATGATGTTGAAGTCGCCGACCAGGGCGAGCGGAAGCTCGGGGTTCGCCGCCAGCTCGGCCGCCGTCGACTTCTTCAGCTCTTCGAGCCAGTGCAGCTTGTACGCGAGGTGCGGATCGTCGAGCGAGCGGCCGTTCGGCACATACAGGCTCCACACCCGGACGCCCTCGACCATCGCGCCGAGCGCACGGGCCTCGAGCGGAGCATCCGGTCCTTCATGCCCCTTCGCGAAGCCCGGCATCCCGTCGAACGCCGTGCGCACGTCGGTGATCGGCAGGCGGCTCGCGATCGCGACGCCGTTCCACTGATTCAGGCCGTGCACCTCGACGTGGTACCCGGCCTCTTCGAACGGACCGTAGGGGAACTGCTCGGGCTTGCACTTGACCTCTTGCATCGCCAGCACGTCGAGGTCTTCGCGCACGGCGAATTCGACCGTGCGGGTGACGCGGGTGCGGATGGAGTTGACGTTCCAGGTGGCCAAGCGCATGCGACCAGCCTAGTTGGGACGCCGGACATCAGCGTTCGCGTTTTGAGCTTTATCTCGCTTTACAAGGAACGAATAAAGCGGAATAATCGTTCTAAAGAAGGGAAGCCATGGACAGTGTTCACAACCCCTATACGCCGAACGCCGGCGCCTCGCCCGACATCATCGTCGGACGAGAGGAGCAGACGAAGGCGTTCACCGCGCTTCTGCGGCGGCTGGCCCGCGGACGGACGCATCAGTCCATGATCATCACTGGGCTGCGTGGTGTCGGCAAGACGGTTCTGCTGAACGAGTTCGGAGACATCGCTCGTTCGGAGCGATGGGAGGTGCTCGAGCTCGAAGCAAGCAAACACGATGACACGCGATTCCGGCAGACAATGGCCTCCTTGCTGAAAGCAGCGCTGCTGCGCCTCTCTCCCCGCGTGAAATGGACCGAGCGCGCACGGCGAGCCGCGGCGGTGGTGACCTCGTTCGCGCTTTCGGTGGATCGACAAGGGACGTGGTCTCTCGCATGGGATGTCGAACCGGAAGAGGGATACGCCGATCACGGCGACCTGGGGCTCGACCTCACGGACGTCCTCCTTGCTATAGGCGAGATCGCCAAAGAACGGGAGCGCGGGGTGGCGATTCTCATCGACGAAGTGCAGTTCCTCAGCACTCGACAGTTGGAAGCGCTGATCCAGGCCGTGCACAAGACAGTGCAGCGCAAACTGCCCGTCACGTTCGTCGGTGCCGGGCTCCCGCAGATCGCCGAACTGGCCGGCGACGCCAAGTCGTACGCGGAGCGACTCTTCCAGTTTCCGAAGATCGTCTCTCTCGACGACGCGGATGCGCGAGATGCTTTGGCGGAGCCGGCAGCAGGCGAAGGAGTCTCGTACGAGGCTGACGCCCTGGATCGCGCTGTCGAGATCACGAGGGGCTACCCCTATTTTCTTCAGGAGCTCGGCTACGAGGTCTGGGAGATCGCGGAGAGCTCGCCGATCACACGGGTCGATGTGGAAATGGCGAAAGAGGGATACGAAGCCAAGCTGGACAGCTCGTTCTTCCGTGTGCGGCTCGACCGGTCCACCCCACTGCAGACCGCGTATATGCGGGCGATGGCGGAACTGGGCCCCGAAGCGCAGAAAGCGTCGGATGTAGCCAGAATCATGGGGCGGGAGTCGACGCAGCTCGGTCCGACGCGTGCTGAGCTCATAGACATGGGGCTGCTGTACACGCCGGAGCATGGGTACGCCGCGTTCACAGTTCCCGATTTCGACCGGTTCATACTGCGTGCGGTGCCGACCCTCTCAGTGCCGGAGGTGCAGAAGCGCCGTAAGAAGAAGATGGCCTAGCCCTCTTCGGCCTGCCACGCCGCGGAAGATCGAGAAGTCACCTCCTACACTGGATGCCGTGACCGCACTCGACGCCGACCGCCAGACCCTCCTCGACCTGATCAAGGAAGAGGCGGTGTTCCACGGCGACTTCACCCTCTCGAGCGGCAAGAAGGCGACGTACTACGTCGACATGCGCAAGCTCACCCTCGACCATCGTGCGGCCCCCGCCATCGGGCGCATCATGCTCGACCTCATCGGCGACCTCGATGTCGTGGCGGTCGGCGGGCTGACCCTCGGCGCCGACCCGATCGCGAACTCGGTGCTGCACGCGTCCGTTGCCGCCGAGCGCCCGCTCGATGCGTTCGTCGTGCGCAAGGAGCCGAAGGACCACGGCCGCGGCCGCCAGATCGAGGGCGCCGACGTCAAGGGCAAGCGCGTCGTCGTGCTCGAGGACACCTCCACCACCGGTCAGTCCGCGCTCAAGGCCGTCGCAGCTCTCCGCAAGGAGGGCGCCGAGATCGTCGCCGTGGCCGTGATCGTCGACCGCAAGACCGGCGCGCAGGCCGCGATCGAAGCCGAGGGTCTCGAGTGGCGCGCCGCCTTCAACCTCGACGACCTCGGACTCGACCCGCAGTGACTCGCTACGCGCTGGCCGTCGATGTGGGCGGCACGAAGATGGAAGCCGCGCTCGTCGGTGAAGACGGCGCGCTGGTGGCGGGGAGCCGCAGCCGTCGGGCGACGGGCCGGGATGCCACTCCCGCGTCGCTCGACGAAGCGATCGCGACAGTGATCGCCCACGCGCTCTCCCGTCTCCCCGACGATGCCGAGCTCGTCGGCGTCGGCATCGGCAGCGCCGGGCCGATCGACCGGAACGCCGGCCAGATCCTCCCCGTGAACATGCCTGCGGCCCGCGGGTACGGTCTCGCGGATGCGGTGCGTACGACCGCCTCCGGGATCCTCGGCCGCGGCCTGCCCACGGTCTTCGGCCACGACGGCGGCGCACTGGCACTGGCCGAGTCCTGGCTCGGTGCCACGAAGGATGCTCGTTCGTCGCTTTCGATCGTCGTGTCGACGGGTGTCGGCGGCGGCTTCGTCGTGAACGGCGCCTACATCCCCGGGGCAACCGGCAATGCCGGCCACCTCGGACAGGTGCGCCGCGAGGGCGGCCTGACCCTCGAGGAGATCGCCTCCGGACCCGCGAGCGCCGCCTGGGCGCAGCAGCAGGGCTGGTCCGGAGCGACCGGCGAGGATCTGGCGCGGGATGCCGCTGCGGGAGTGGCCGTCGCACGCGCCGCGATCGAGCGCTCAGCGAAGGCCGTCGGCGAGGCGCTGGCGGATGCCGCGACTCTCGTCGACCTCGACACCGTCGCGATCGGCGGCGGCTTCTCGCGCGTCTCGCCCGACTACATCGACCTCGTGCAACAGGCGCTCACCGCCAGCGCCGCCCACGAGTACTCGCGGCAGACGCGCGTGGTCCGCTCGGGGCTGGGCGACGAGGGGCCGTTGATCGGCGCCGCCGCCCTCGTGCTGCGGTAGCTGCTCGCCAGAGTCAGCGACTCGCGGTGACCAGGTGTCGTGGCGGCCCCTCGAGTCTCGCGACCGCGATCTTCACTCCGGTGACCTCGCCGGTGAGCGCATCGATGCGGGCGCCGAGCTTCTCTTCGACCCCATCGATGCGAGCGCTGAGCCTTATGTCGAGCGCGTCGATCCGGGCGCTGAGTTTGTCCTCGACGGCGTCGATCCGGGCTCCGAGCTTTTCTTCGACGGCGTCGATCCGGACTCCCAGCTTGCCTTCGACGGCATCGCCCCGATCGTCGATCCGACGCAGGATCCAGGCAAACCCGGCGAACATGCTCGCGCCGAGCGTCACCACCACGCCGGCGGCGCTGACGACGATCGCGATGATCTCTGCGGACACGTACATGCTCCTATTCTGCGGCGCAATGAGCGGAACTGCCAGCAGGCTATGCCTCGCAACCAATATTCTCGCTGAACTGGGCAATTCCGGCTCAGTGAAGGTGGAGAACGCGAACTTCACCTCATCCTGTGGAGGGCTAGTTGTGATGTCCAGGGACGTTGTTGCGTGAATCGCGTGTGATTTGCGGATAGGTGAAGGCCTCCTGTTGCGAGAGTGGAGCTGTCTAGGAACCACTTTCCGCACTCAGGAGGCCTTCATGTCCCACGCT
>NZ_JXRU01000021.1 GCF_000967865.1 Microbacterium sp. SA39 | reverse complement strand
TGAAGGCCTCCTGAGTGCGGAAAGTGGTTCCTAGACAGCTCCACTCTCGCAACAGGAGGCCTTCACCTATCCGCAAATCACACGCGATTCACGCAACAACGTCCCTGGACATCACAACTAGCCCTCCTGATCTGGCCGGTGAAGTCCGCCGTGATCGTCACCGCGATCTTCGCCACGTACCTCATCATCGCCGGTCTGGTCTACATCGGTCTCGGCATCTTCTCCGGCGCCAAGGGCGGATGGTCGCGTGTCGGCCACATCGTGCTCGGTCTCGTCTACATCGTCGCGGGCGTGATCGCCTATGCCAACCTCGGCGCCGCGGCGACGACGCTCGCCCTCATCGTGGTCATCTTCATCGGTATCAGCTGGATCGTCGACGGCGTCGTGTCGCTGTCGCTGCTCGGCCGTGACGGTTCGCGGGTGTGGACGCTCCTGTACGCGCTCCTGAGCATCATCGCCGGCGTCATCGTGATCTTCTCCCCCGTGATCGCCGGGCTGGCGTTCTGGCTCCTGCTGGGCATCTCGCTCGTGGTGCTCGGGATCGTGCAGATCGTGCGCGCGATCACGCTCGGCAAGGACGAGAAGGCCTTCATCGGTACTCAGGACGCTGCCGCGGTCTGACCCTGCATTCACGAGATCGGCCCCGACCTGCTCGAAGCAGGCCGGGGCCGATCATCGTCGTGAGGCCTACTCGGCGGTGAACGCGCTCACGTCTCCGACCAGGCGGGTGTTGTCTGCGGGCACCGGGTCGACGACGGCCGCCGCCACCTCGGCAGCGAACTCCGACACGTTGTAGAGCTTCCCTGCCGACTCGCGACGCTCCGCGATTGCGCCCGGGTTCGCCCGCTCGAGCAGCGTGGCGGTGATCGTGCCCTCGATCATGTCGCCGGAGACGACGGTGAAGCCGATGCCCTTCTCGGCGAGACCGGGGATCAATTCGCGCAGAGCATCCTCGCCCGCCCGCTTGGAGAGTGCGACCGGCTCGTACTCCGGCATCGTCGGCGTCGTGCGGATGAAGTGCGCCTGATGGCTGGTGACGAACACGACGCGCGCGTCGTCTCCGAGTAGAGGCGTGGCAGCGTTCAGCACGTTGAGCTGCGCGTCGCGGTTCAGGGCGAGCGCGTAGTCCTCGGCCATGCCTGACTCCATCCCGCCGGAGGCGTTCAGCACCAGCACGTCGAGGCGGCCGTATTCCGCCTGGATCGCCTCGAACATCTCGGCGACGGATGCCGGATCCGTGAGGTCGGCGCCGACGACCAGGGCTCGCCGGCCGAGTTCGCGGAGCTGGCCGGCGAGCTTCTCGGCTCGCGGAGCCTTGTTGCGGAAGTTGATGACGACGTCGGCGCCGGCCTCGGCCAGGTAGCGCACGGTGTCGGCGCCGATCCCCCGGGACGAGCCGGTGACGAGGGCGACCTTGCCGTCGAGGGAACCTGCGGGAAGAACGTCGGTCACAATGACTCCTCATGGTGCGTGAGATGCCGTGATCGCACGGCTCTCCCACACTATCAATCCGCGTCGGGCACTCCCGGAAGCGTCGAGGGCGCGTGATAGGTTGACCGCAAAGGAGGCCGCATGAACGACTTCTCCGTCTTCATCGAACTGATCGATAACTGGGCATGGATCGGTTGGCTGGTCCTGATCGCCCTCTTCCTCGTGATCGAGATGCTCACCCTCGACTTCACCTTCCTGATGCTCAGCTTCGGCAGCGCCATCGGCCTCGTGACGGACCTCGTCGGACTCCCGGTCTGGGCGCAGGTGATCATCGCCGCCGCAGCGGCGGCCGTGTTCATCCTCTTCCTCCGTCCTCCGTTGCTGAAGCGCCTGCGCCGCGGGGAGGATCCGACGAAATCGAACGTCGACGCCCTGATCGACCTCCGCGGCGTCGCGCTGCACGACATCACGCAGATCTCCGGTCAGGTGAAGCTGAGCAACGGCGACACCTGGACCGCGCGCTCGCTCACCTCCGTGCCGATCCCCCAGGGCTCACCGGTCGCGATCTCCGCGATCAACGGGGCGACGGCCGTCGTCCGACCCATCAACGACCAGCCCTCTACCTACTAGGAGAAATCAGTGAACGACTCCTCGTTCATCCCCACCGCGATCCTCTGGATCCTGGTGGTTGCGATCATCATCTTCGTGGTGGTCACCGTCGCACGCTCGATCCGGATCATTCCGCAGGCGACAGCCGGCGTCGTGGAGCGGCTCGGCCGGTACCACAAGACCCTCATGCCGGGTCTGAACATCCTGGTGCCCTTCATCGACCGGCTCCGTCCGCTGATCGACATGCGCGAGCAGGTCGTCTCGTTCCCGCCGCAGCCCGTGATCACCGAGGACAACCTCGTGGTCTCCATCGACACGGTCGTGTACTTCCAGGTCACCGACGCCCGTGCCGCGACCTACGAGATCGCGAACTACCTCGGCGCCGTCGAGCAGCTCACGACGACCACCCTCCGCAACGTCGTCGGTGGCCTGAATCTCGAAGAGGCGCTCACGAGCCGCGACAACATCAACGGACAGCTCCGGGTCGTCCTCGACGAGGCCACCGGCAAGTGGGGCATCCGCGTCGGACGCGTCGAGCTGAAGGCGATCGATCCGCCCATCTCCATCCAGGATTCGATGGAGAAGCAGATGCGCGCAGAGCGTGACCGTCGTGCCGCGATCCTCACCGCAGAGGGCACCAAGCAGTCCGCGATCCTCGAAGCTGAGGGCGCGCGCCAAGCAGAGATCCTCCGCGCAGAAGGCGACAAACAGGCCGCCGTTCTCCGCGCCCAGGGCGAGGCCGAGGCGATCCAGAACGTCTTCACGGCGATCCATGAGGGAGCACCGGACGACAAGCTGCTCGCCTACCAGTACCTGCAGATGCTGCCGAAGATCAGCGAGGGCCAGTCGAACAAGCTCTGGATCATTCCGAGCGAGCTCACCGAGGCACTCAAGGGCATCGGCAGCGCGTTCACGCCGAAGCCCGGCCAGACCCCGAACAACATGGGCCCCAACAACACACTGCCGGGCGCGTGACCCACCCGTACTTCGAAAAGGCACGGCATCCCCGAGTCCTCGCTCACCGCGGCCTGATCACCGCGGCGGGCGAGGATTCCGGTGTCTGGGAGAACACGGCCGCGTCCTTCGCCGCGGCTCATGCGGCCGGCGTCGAGTACGTCGAGACCGACTGCCAGGTCACTGCCGACGGCGACGTGGTGCTGTTCCACGATGCGACCCTCGACCGCCTCATCGGCGATCCGCGAGCGGTGCGCGATGTGCGTACGAGAGAGCTGAGAAGCGTCTTCGCCGATCACGGCGGGCTCCTCACGGTCGCCGAGGCGCTCGCCTCCTTCCCGCGGCTCCGCTTCAACATCGATGTGAAGACGGATGCGGCCACCGGGCTGCTCGGTCCGATCCTCGTCGACGACACGCACCGAGTTCTCGTGACGAGTTTCTCGGACGCGAACCGGAGGGCGACCATCGCGGCGGTTCTTCGTGCCGGTGCCGCGCTCAGACCCGCGACCTCGGGCGGCCGTGCCACGATCGCATCGCTCCGCGCACTGTCCTCCTTGCGCCTCTCCCCCGCCCGGCTCCTCCGCGGTGTCGACGCGCTCCAGATTCCCGAGCGCCACGGCGCGATCAAAGTCCTGACTCCGGCCCTCGTCCGCGCGGCTCATCGATCGGGCGTCGAGGTTCACGTATGGACGGTGAATGAGCCCGACACGATGCTCCGGCTCGCAGGCATCGGTATCGATGGCTTCGTCTCCGACCGGGCCGATCTCGCCCTCGCCACTCTTCACCCCCCTCAGGGATCTCAACCCGCCCTATAACCTCCTGCGCTGGGATTTCACTGTGAATCGCGCCGAGAATCCGCTCGCGTTGAGCAGGCGCACAGGCTGGAGCGTTATACCTGACAGCGACGAGAGGACCACAAAATGGCAGATCGCAGCCTGCGGGGCATCCGACTCGGCGCCCAGAGCCTACAGAGCGAAGAGGGCGTCGTTTTCATGGAACGCCGCGAGACCCAATACTCCTGTGACACGTGCGGGCACGTCACGAACCTCATGTTCGCGGCGGATGCTGAGCCGCCGCAGACCTGGGAATGCCGCTCCTGCGGAGCGGACGCCCGCCTGAACGTCGACGGCGAAGCCGTCACGCTCGAGGTCACCGACGAGAAGGCCGCTCGCACCCACTGGGACATGCTGATGGAGCGTCGTACGCGCGCCGAGCTCGAAGAGCTGCTCGAAGAGCGTCTTGCATTCATCCGTGCCCGCCGCGGTGCCGGCGAAGACCCGACACGCGAGAAGATCGGGGCCTGACCGCCTTTCACGAAAGCAGCGAGGCTCTGTCGAGCCTCGCTGCTTTTCTGCGTGCGGGGGCGTGATTCGACTAGTTCTCCGACGCGAGATGGATCCCGAGATCCGTCCGTCCGGGCAGCAACTCGGGCGCAAGGGCACGAGTACCCCGATAGTCACCGTCCCGCAGCCGCCGGAATGGGAGGACCGGCTCGTCGTCGAGCGTTCGCAGCCGCTCCGTGAGCCGCCTGACCTCCCGCTGCACGGCATCAGGGTCCAGCGCGTCGCCATCGTGGATCACGTGCAGGTCGAGCACATCGATCCCGACGTACCAGAGCACGCCGTGGGTGAGGGGGAACATGAGGGACTCGATGTCGCCGCTGATTCCGCGGGGGCCGATGGAGCGAGCGTCCTCGCCGGCCGTCACGATTATCAAGGCCTTCCGGCCGGTGAGACCGCCATCGCCGTATCGTCGCGGCACGCCGAGTTCGGGGTCGTTGTCGCCGTAGGCGAATCCGCTGGTGAGGACCCGATCGAACCAGCCCTTGAGGATCGCCGGCATGCCGTACCACCACAGCGGGAACTGGATGACCAGGAGCTCTGCGGCGGCGAGTTTCGCCTGCTCCTCCTCGACGTCCGGAGCCAGCTGCCCGCGTAGATAGGCCTCCCCCGCCTGCTCGGCGATGTTTCCGGCAGTGTCGGCCAGCTCGCCGAGATCCTGAACGCCGAGCACGGGGTCGAACCGCTGCGCGTACAGGTCGGAGGTGGCGACGGAGTATCGCTCGCCGAGCGCCTTCGCCCCCTCGGTGAACAGCAGGTGGTTGAACGATTCGTGGCGCGGGTGCGCATGCAGCCAGAGCGCGTTCCCGGGCGTCGGCGGATGCGAGATCGAGATCTTCATACGGTGTCCTCTTCCGTGTGCGGGGATGTCTGCGCTGTGACGGCGTGAACCACCCTGGTGAGAGCCGCGCGCGCTTCTTGCGCGCTGATAGAACCGTCGAGCGCACGACGTGCCAGCGCATCACCGGCACCGACGAGAGCCAGCAGACCGGCCGCGTCCGGAGCGCCAGCCAACGGCTCGAGCGCGCGGCGGCATGACTCCAGGTAGGCCTGCTCCGCTTCGTGGCGGAGCTGGCGGAGTGTCGCGGAGCCTTCGAGCGCCGCGACGACGTCGGCCAGCTCGCGCCCCTCCGCCAGGCAGCAGTCGATGTACGCGCCGGCGATGATCGTCGCGACTGCGGCGAGGTCGGCCGGGGCATCGTGAAGCGCTGCGGCGAGTGTCTCCCGCTGCCGGAGTTCGAACTCCCGATAGAGCTCTGCGAGCACGCCGGATCGATCGCCGAAATGGTCGTACACGAGCGGCTTGGTCACCCCGGCGTGGTCGGCGAGGCGGCCGAGCGTGAAGTCGTCTGTCCCTGCGGTTCGGATCAGGTCGCGGGCTGCGTCCAGCAGCTGCACATGTCGCTCAGCCTTGGTCAATCGCTGTCGCGGCGGAACTGCGGATGCGTCGTTCATGGCTCACCTTTCCGGGTCGCAGGTGCTACTTACCTTCAGTAAGTTACCATGAGTAATAACCCAGGGTCAACGGCGCATCACATCCTGGGTCGGTGCCTCCGGGACCGCCACCACGCAAGCAGGAGGGCCGCAAGACCGCCCCACACGAGAAGTTGCTGAACCCACGGGCCGAGCAGCACCCCCGAAGTGATTCCCGTCCGCAGCTCGACATCCTCGAGCATGGCGCCGGCCTCTCCGGCATCCAGGCGCGTCACCGTCGTCCCATCGGGCTCGATGATCTGGCTCGTGCCGACGGTGGAGATGTTCACCACGCTCCGGCCGGTCTCGATCGCCCGCATCCGCGCGAACGCGAGCTGCTGAACGTTCTCATCGGTGCCGCGGAAATCCGCATTGTTCGTTTGGAAGACGAGGACCTGGGCTCCTTCGTGGATGCCTTCCGTGATCACGTCGTCGTAGATCACGTCGAAGCAGATCGCCAGACCCACGAGAACGCCGTCGACGTCGACGACGGGCGGGTTCTCGCCCGGGGTGTACTCCCGCTGGATCAGGCCGATCAGATCCGGAGCCAGCGCATTGAAGAACGGTCGATCGGGCACGTATTCGCCGAAGGGCACCGGATGCCGCTTGTCGTGCAGCTGGGTCGCTTCCCCGGCATCCGTCCAGAGCATCGAGGTGTTGTAGTAGAGCTCGTCGCGTCCGGTCGCCGCGTTCGCGAGCAGGGGGGCCTCGATCCGAGTCGTGATGAAGGTCAGTCGTCGCGCCATGGCGTCGCTCTGGAACGGATCCGTGTCGAGTGAGCCCTCCGGCCATACGAGCAGGTCGACGTCCTCGCCGAAGAGCGGCTCGGTCGCCTCAGCCTGAGCGTCGACCACCGCGAACGGCTCGCGCTGGTCGAAGTAGCCCGTAGGACCGTTCCCCTGCACCGCGGCGATGCGCATCGACCCGGCAGCCGCCGTGGGGAACAGAGGCGTGAAGAAGAGGACGAGGACGAGGGCGGCGGGCGCGAGCATTCGCAGCGGAGTCCGCCATGCTCGCAGCCGCACGATCTCGATCAGCATCGCCACCAGCAGCACCATGAGGAACCCGAGACCGCTGACGCCGAGCCACGACGAGAGGGGTGCGAGCGGGCTCTCCGCCTGACTCATGCCGATGCGAGCCCACGGGAAGCCCCCGTAGGGCCAGGACCCGACGAAGACCTCGCGCCCGACCCACAGGGCGGCGACGACGAGCGGGAGGCCGAACAGGCGCCCCGCGGTGCCCGGGAAAGCGCGCGGCATCCACCGGTAGGCCAGCGCGGTCAGGATCAGCGCTACGCCCGTGAGTCCGCCTTCGACGACGCTCAGAGCCGCCCACGGGATCGGTCCCAGGTAGCGCGCGGTGAAGGACACCAGGAATCCGAACAGCACGATGCCGTAGACGAGGCCGACCAGCAGCGCTCCCCCAGCGCGTCGACCGATCAGTGCGAGAAGCAGCAGCGCGGTCGCCGGGAAGGCGAGGATCCAGATGGCGGATGCCGGGTAGGCGAGGTCCATCAGGAATGCCGAGAGCGCGGCGGTGAGCGCAGCCGCCCAGAGCGGTAGCAGGGCGCGCTCGGGCGCAGAGGATTCGGACATCCTTCTCATTCTCACATCGACGAGTAGGCGACGATGCCGCGGCGGACGCCGTCGAGCGCCGTCCGTGCGGTCCGCGCGAGCGCGCCGTCCTCTGCGACGATCGAGAGCTGGTCGAGCAGATCGATCGTCTGCTTCGCCCAGCGCACGAAGTCACCGGCCGCCATATCGGCGTCGATCAGCACGCGGTCGAGCATTCCGCCGCGAGCCCAGGAGTGCATGGCTCCGGCGAGTCCCGCGGCCAGCGGCTCGGAGCCAGGCAGATGGTGGTCCTTCTCGAGATCATCGAGCTCGGCCCACAGCGTGGTGGTCTTCTCGTACGCTGCGCGGAACGGGCCTCTCGGAAGCCCGCGCTCCCCCGAGTTCGCCTCGTCGCGTCGCGGCTCGTACACCAGGCAGCACGCCATCGCGGCGAGTGACGGCGCATCCAGGCCGTTCCACAGCCCCTGTCGCAGCGATTCGGCCACGAGCAGGTCGCGTTCGCCGTAGATGCGGCGCATCGTGCGACCGGCTTCCGTCAGCACCGTCTCGTCCGACTCGCGCGAGAGGTAGTCGAGCGTCTCGAGCACCTCGACCACGCGGTCGAAGACGCGCGCGACGGTGCCGGTTCGGGTCTCGATCTGGCGGCGGATGCGGTCGGTCTGGCGCTTGAGCTTCCAATAGCGCTCCGCCCAGCGGGCGTGCGCCTCCCGGTCGGGGCAGCGATGGCAGGGATGCCGCTGCATGCTGGTGCGCAGCGACTGGATGCGCTTCATCCGCTTGTCGCGGGCCGCACGGGGCGCTTGCGCGTCCTGCCGGTTCTTCTTCTCGAGGTCGCTCAGTTCGCGGCGGACCGCGGCGTATTCGGGGTAGTCGCCGTGCTCGCAGGCCATCGACTTCTCGTAGCCGGCGAGCGACTCCTCCGCCTCTCGTACCTGGCGGGCGAGACCGACGACCGCGCGGTCGGCCTGGAACTGTGCGAACGACGACTCGAGGATCTGCCGCGCGCGAGGCTTTCCGAACAGATCGATCAGGTTCACGGCCATGTTGTACGTGGGACGGAAACTGGAGTTGAGCGGGTAGGTGCGGCGCGACGCCAGGGCCGCCACCGCCTGGGGGTCCATGCCCTCGGTCCACTGCACGACGGCGTGACCCTCGACGTCGATGCCGCGGCGACCGGCGCGGCCGGTGAGTTGCGTGTACTCGCCCGAGGTGATCGCGACACGGGCCTCGCCGTTGAACTTCTCCATCTTCTCGAGCACCACGGTGCGAGCCGGCATGTTGATGCCCAGAGCGAGGGTCTCCGTGGCGAAGACCACCTTGACGAGCTTCAGGCGATAGAGCTCCTCGACCACTTCCTTGAAGGCAGGCAGGAGGCCGGCATGGTGCGCGGCGACGCCGCGCTCCAGATTCTCCAGCCAATCCCAGTAGCCGAGCACGCCGAGGTCCTCGTCTTGCAGAGACCGGGTGCGCTCCTCGACGATGGCGCGGATCTCCGCTTTCTCCTCCGACGACGTCAGCCGGATGCCGGACCGGCGCACCTGCTGCACGGCGGCGTCGCAGCCCACGCGGCTGAAGATGAAGAAGATCGCCGGCAGAAGATTCGCTCTCTCGAGGAGCGTGATGACGTCGGGGCGATCCATCCGCTCGATACGCCGGAGGTTCGACGGCCGCACAGGACGCTGCCCGCCACGCGGCGGCCGCTTGGCCTGTCGGCCGGCATGCCGGTTGCTGATGTACGACTGCGTCTTGCGATTGTTCTCATAGTTCGATCCGGTGAACGACCGGATCCGCATGAGCTCCTGGTTGACCTGCGCCGTGGCGATCCCGGCGCGGTCGTCGAAGAGGGGAAGCAGATCGTCGCGGACCAGCACATGCTGCTCCAGCGGCACCGGGCGGATCTCCGACACGATGACCTCGGTGTCGCCGCGGACCGTGTCGAGCCAGTCGCCGAATTCCTCGGCGTTCGACACCGTCGCGCTCAAGGACACCAGCTTCACGTGCTGCGGCAGGTGGATGATGACCTCTTCCCACACCGCGCCGCGGAAGCGGTCGGCAAGGTAGTGGACCTCGTCCATGACCACGAAGCGCAGGTCGCGCAGCGCCGCCGAATCGGCGTAGATCATGTTGCGCAGCACCTCGGTCGTCATCACGACGATGCGCGCGTTGCCGTTGATGTTCGTGTCACCGGTGAGCAGCCCGACCTCGTCCGCCCCGTAGACCTCGACGAGCTCACGGAACTTCTGATTCGACAGCGCCTTCATAGGCGTCGTGTAGAACGCCTTGTCGCTCGGCGTCTGCATGGCGAGGTGGATCGCGAACTCGCCGACGATCGTCTTCCCGGCCCCGGTCGGCGCGGCCACGAGCACGCTCCGACCGCTTTCCAGCGCGTGACATCCCGCGATCTGGAAGGGATCGAGCTCGAACTTCTGCTGAGCGGCGAACGCGACGGTCGCCGGATGCTCCGCCGCCGCACGCGCTGCGGCATATCGCTCCGCGGGTGAGCTCATACCGCGTCCGGCAGGAGCCCCGCTGCGGCGGCGCGTTTGCGTTTGCGCCGATCGAAGAGCAGCGAGAGCCCGGCCGCGGCGAAGAACAGCACGATCAGGATGCCGGCGAGCATCAGCATGCTGATCACGTCGGCTGCCGGGGTGGCCAGCGCCGCGAAGACCGTGGCGACGATGATCGCGATTCGCCATCCCTTGATGATCGCGCGACCCGACATGACCCCGGCGAAGTTCAGCGCGACCAGGAAGACGGGCAGCACGAAGGAGATGCCGATGACGATCATCAGCTTGAAGACGAAGTCGTAGTACTCCTGGGCCTGATAGAAGTTCGTGCCGCCCTCGGGCGTGAAGCCCCACATGAGTTCGATGACGTGCGGCATGATCACGATGCCGAGGTAGCAGCCGGCGAAGAACAGCGGGACCGCGGCCAGGATGAAGCCGACCGTGTACTGGATCTCCTTGCGGGTGAGCCCCGGCATGATGAACGCCCAGATCTGCCAGAGCCAGATGGGCGCCGAGATGAACAGGCCGATCGAGAACGCGATCCTCATGCGCATGTCGAACGCGGATGTCACCGTTCCGAAGTTCAGCGCGCTGAAGTTGTCACCGCGCTTCTCCATGATGATCCGGATCGGCTCGGTGATCAGATGGATGACCGGGTCGGCGATGATGAACGCCACCACCATGCCGACGACGAGCGCCAGCGCCGCGTACATCAGGCGCTTTCGCAATTCGACGAGATGCGCGCCGAGCGACATCCGCCGATCCCGGTCCGCCTTCGCCTTCACGGTGGGTTCGATGGCTACCACGGCCGGTCAGGCGCGAGGCGGAGTCTCAGGGTCGACGCCGGAGTCCTTCACCGTGGTGGGCTCGGCGGCGACGGCGTCGGAGCGCGTCGCGTCCTCCTCCTTCATGGCCTTCATCTCACCCTTGAAGACACGGGCCGACTGCCCCATGCTCTTCGCGAGCGCCGGCAGCTTCGCCGCGCCGAACAGAAGGAGGATGACGGCGAGCACGATGAGCAGGTGCCAGCCTTGCATTCCAGCGAACATGTCAGGATTCCCGTCGTCGGTAAGCTTTCGCCCCAGTCTACAGATCAATCCTCGTGATCGGGGCGGCGGTACAGAGCGAGTCCGGCGGCGGCCCACTCCCGCGCGGACGAGCGTGCCACGCCCGGCTCGAGCACTTCCATCGCCCCGCCGAACCGTGCGGCGAGCCGCTTGATGCCCCGGGGGTCGGCGAGGTGGAAGTGCGCGGTCACGGAGCCATCGACCGCTTCCAGCGTCGTCGCCGGGAGGAAGCCGGTGAGCAGCGGCGCGAACCGCTCGGACACCCGAACGGTGACCTCGCGCTCATCGTCGAGACCGGTGAACGGCTCCGGCACCTGATCTCCGCCGTGCGTGATCGGGATGTCGGTCAGCTGCGGCTCGCTCACCCGATCCAGGTGGAAGGTGCGCATCGCGTGCCGCATATGGCACCAGCCCTGCAGATACCACTGGGCGTTGGTGATGAGGATCTGCACGGGGTCGACGGTCCTGGTCGTCGGTGCAGCGTCCGGGGCCTGGTAGGTGAACGAGATCGCGACGCCGTCCTGCAGGCCGCGCGCCACGGCCTCGCGCACCTCGTCGACAGCGCTGGGTGCGACCACGACGTCGGCCGGCGCGTCGGCGGCGCCGCGCGACAGCTTGGAGATGAGACCGGCGACCAGGCCGGAGTCCGAGACCGCCGGGACGGCCGCCACCATCTGCAGTCCGGCGAGCAGCGCCGCCGCCTCGCGAGCGGTGAACCGTGGGACCCGGCGGAGGGCGACATCGTTGGTGATCTCGATCACGTCCTCGAGATCGAGCAGATCCCAGTTGATGTCGAACATCTCCTGAGGTTGCTGCCAGTAACCCGATTCGCCCGGAAGGCCGATCACCGTCAGCTTCTCGACCATGCCGCGCATCTCCTGCGGCGTCACCCCGAACTCCGCCGATGCCTCGGCGAGGGAGACCTGTCCGTGCTCGAGCAGGTAGGGCACGAGCGTCAGATAGAGCCGCACGCGTTCCGCGGCGAGCAGGGGCTTCGGTTGAGCGCTCATCGTCGGTCCCCTCGCTCGGCATGCGCAGCGACGGCCGCCTCGAGGCGGACGATGACGGCGTCACGCAACTCCGCCGGGTCGACGACGCGGACCTCAGGGCCGTACGAGGCGAGCTCATCGGCGAAGATGTGCAGGTCGACGAAGGGCACGGTGATGCCCTGCGCTGCGCGCGCGGCTCGGCGACCGAGTCGCAGTGCCGCCTCGGTGCCCGGTGTGACTTCCAGCAGTGCCGAATTCTGCGCGGCGACGCGCTCGAGGCCCGCAAGAGCGCGCTCCCCCGCGCCGTCGCGCAGCGCCGGATCGAAGCTCGTCGTCGTGACCTTCACGTCGCCGACGATGCGGCTGAGCAGGAACATCCGGTCCTCGTCGATGTCGACGTCGATGCCGAACACATGCCAGCGCGCCTCGTAGTCGACGAGCGCGAGCGGGCGGATGCTGCGCCGTCGCGGCACCGCCTCGCCCGGCTTCAGATACTCGAAGTGCACGACCCTGCTCTTCTCGATCGCGTCCTGCAGCGGTGAGAAGGCCGCGTCCCGCGCGGTGATGCGCGGAGCGAACCCGATGATCGGCTCATCGCCGTCGATGCCGAGCGCCCGGATCTTGCGCACTCCGGACTGCGCGTCTCCGGAGGCCGACTCGGCACTCCAGACGCTCCCGGCGAGACGGAGCACCGCCAATTCGGCCGGCGTGAACTCGATGTCAGCCGGAAGGTCGTATTCCGCTTGCGGAATGCGGTAGCGGGCCTCACGGAGATCGTTGGGGTCGGCGGCATCGCCGATCGTCTCGATCGGGACTCCGAGCGATCGCAGCTCTTCCTTGTCGCGTTCGAACATCTTCTCGAGCGCATCGGAGCGCGTTCCGGCGTCCGCACGCTGGCGATAGCCGGAGACGTTGTCGAGGATCTGCTGCTTGGTGAGCCCGATCTCCGTGGCCATCAGCGCCACGACGAGATTCGTCAGGCGCTCCTCCGCGGGAATCCGGGCAGCCATCACGGAGTCGGCGCCGCGACTGCGCCCAGGATGTCGACGACGATCGCGGTGGCAGGAGATCCGTCTGCCTCGGGGAAGACGAGGAGGAGTTGGGAGCCGACGGTGGCGCCGATGAGTTGCTCGGGAGCCGCGCTGATGCTGGCCTCCGCGCCCCACGAGTTCGTCGTGACCTTCTTGTCGTCCCAGCCGACACCCATGATGTTGGAGACCACGGTGTCGCCTTCCTTCACCTTCGGGCCGTCGCCCTTGATGAGGGTCTGCGTGATGATCTCCTCCGGTGCCGGAACATCGGGGATGATGATTCCCGGAGTGCCGTCAGGAGCGCGCACGACCGTGGGCAGACCGCTTGCGTCGTTGAACTGCAGCGCGCCGGAGGCCTTCGACGGCAGGACGTCGAGCACGTCGATGACAGCGACGACGGTCTCGTCCTTCGCGAGTCCGAACGCCTCGGTGTTCTGCTCTCCGAAGTCTTCAGGAGTGAGCACGGCGAGGATGCGGCTGCCTCCGGTCGCGCACTCCAAGACGTCCGACAGGCCCGCGGAACGCTGTGCCCAGTAGTCGATGCTGTGCACTCGGCTCGCGTCGTCGTTGAACTCGGACTGATAGACCTTCTTGCCGCTGTCGCCGCCGTAGAAGGCGATGTCCATCACGACGGGCTGGAAGTCCGACCCCAGGGCGAGGCCATCGCCGACGGTCACATCGGCGAACGAGGTCTTGTCGGTCTTTACCGGTCCGAACACCGCGACCTCCGGGAGCGAACCGAAGTCACCGCTCACGTCGGCGACATTCAGGATCTTGTCGTCGCCGCCCCGGTCGCAGGCGGCGCCGTCGGAGGAGGCCGTCGCGGCACAGCCCGTCAGGGCGAGGACGGCGAGGCTGAGGGAGGCCAGAACGGCGGACGTTTTACGCACGCGCTCCAGTCTATTCCGTCGCGTGCTCCGATTCGCGCGAAGCCGTGGCGAGACGCGCACCTTCGGCGGCCTTGCCCGCTTCTCTGGCGCGCTTGCGCAGCTGCTTGTCGTTGATCTCTCGGTCGCCGACGGCACCGGGAGTCCACTTCTCGACGTCCTCGTCGTTGAAGCTGCTCTTCGAGGCGCGTCGCTTCACGGAGGGAGCCACCGCACCCGGGGCCAGTCGCCGCGCTGTCAGCAGGAAGCCGGTGTGGGCGACCATCCGATGATCCGGGCGCACGGCGAGACCCTCGACGTGCCAGCCACGCACCATCGTCTCGGAGGCATCGGGATCAGTGAACAGACCGGTGCCGCGGATGTACTCCGCGACTCGGGACAGCTGCGTCGCGGTGGCGATGTAGCAGAGGACGACGCCGCCCGGCGTGAGTGCGTCGGCGACCGCGTCGATGCACTCCCACGGGGCGAGCATGTCGAGGACGACGCGGTCCACGGTGCCTGCCGCGGTCTCGCGAGGCAGGGCCTCCACCAGATCGCCCACGACGACGCGCCACGTGGTGGGAGCCTCGCCGAAGAACGTCTCGACGTTGGCGCGGGCGACATCCGCGAAGTCGTCGCGGCGCTCGAAGGAGATCAGCTGCCCGTCGTGCCCCACTGCGCGCAACAGCGACAGGGACAGCGCTCCCGAGCCGACGCCGGCCTCGACCACGGTGGCGCCGGGGAAGATGTCGGCCTGCATGACGATCTGCGCCGCGTCCTTGGGATAGACGATCGCCGCACCGCGCGGCATCGACATCGCGAAGTCCCGGAGCAGGGGGCGCAGTGCGAGGTAGTCGTGCCCCGAGCTGTTGGTGACCACCGAGCCGTCAGGGAGGCCGAGCAGGTCGCGGTGGCGAAGGACGCCCTGATGCGTGTGGAGTTCCCCGTCCTCACGAAGGGTCACGGTGCTCAGACGGCCCTTCGGTCCCGTCAGCTGCACGCGGTCGCCCAGGCGGAACGGACCGCGGGGTCCCTGATCCCGGTTCCCGGTCACGGTGCGACCTCGCTCACGACGCTCTTGCGATCGAAGAGGTCCGAGAGGTCGGACACTCCACGCTCCGCCAGCGTCGGCCAGAGTTCATGTGCTCCGAGGTCGTCCAGCGAGACGATGTGCGGAACACCGAGGGTCACGGCGCCGGATGCGAGGCCCGCACGCACCCCGGTCGGCGAGTCCTCGATCACGACGACATCGGCGATGTCGACGTCCAGCAGCGCCGCAGCCTGCAGATAGGGCTCCGGGTGGGGCTTGGGGTTGTCGACGTCATCGCCCGCGACGACGATGTCGAACGCTTCGAAGTCGATCAGGTCCACGACGTTCAGCGCCATCCGTCGGAGCGACATCGTGACGAGCCCCGTGGGGATCCCGGCGTCGCGCAGCTCGGCGAGGAGCTCTCGTGCACCGGGGCGGAACGGCACACCCTGCGTGCGCAGCGACTCCTGCACCACATCGGTCAGATGCGACACGATCGCCTCGGGCTCCATGGCGACCCCGGCGTTCTGCAGGATGATCGCGCTGTCGATCAGACCGCTTCCGACCAGCTGCAGCGCATCCTCGTGGGTCCATGAGCCGCCGAAGGACTCGACCAGCGTCGTCTCCGCCGCCATCCAGTACGGCTCGGTGTCGACCAGTGTTCCATCCATGTCCCAGAGGACTGCGCGGGGCTTTCTGCTCACTGAACCCATGCTAGCCCGGTGCCGCCCACATCCTGCCGCCGCGGACTAGCCTGGAGGGATACGTCCTCGATCTCGAAGGGAGCCCATGATGGATGTTCTCGGTTCACGCATCGTCATCGCCGCCTTCGACGGCTGGAACGACGCAGGCGAAGCAGCCAGCAGCGCCGTCGAGGCGCTGCGGTCGTCTTCGGAGTACGACCTCGTGCACTCCGTCGACCCGGAATTGTATTTCGACTACCAGTACACGCGTCCGTCCACTCAGATGGATGCCGAGGGACGCCGCCAGCTCAAGTGGCCGGAAGCCGGCCTCTGGCGACCGCGCGACCCGGGTCCTGGTCCGGAGTTCTGGCTGCTCACGGGCGTGGAGCCCGCGCGCACCTGGCAGTCCTTCGCCTCCGAGTTCATCGACATCGCCCTGCGCGACGACATCACCGGCCTCGTGACAATGGGCGCCATGCTGGCCGACGTCCCGCACACGCGTCCGATCTCGATCTTCGCGTCCAGCCAGAACGAGCAGGTGCGCGAGGCCCACGGCCTGGAACGGTCACTGTACGAGGGGCCTGTCGGCATCCTCAGCGTCTTCGAGCACTTCGCGGAGAGCGCCGGCATCCCGACCGCCGGTCTCTGGGCGAGCGTGCCGCATTACGTCGCAGCGGCGACCCCCTCCCCCAAGGTCACTCTCGCCCTGCTCGACCGGCTCGAAGAGCTCACCGGCGTCGATGTGGATCGCCTCCACCTCCGCACCGAAGCGGCCGCGTGGGAGGCGTCGATCGACGCCGCGGCATCCGAGGACGAGGACATGGCCGAGTACATCCGTCAGCTGGAGCGCACGCGCGACACCTGGGACTCCCCCGAGGCCTCGGGCGACGCGATCGCGCAGGCATTCGAGCGCTACCTGCGCCGCCGCGGCGACGCGCCCGGCGACCACAAGCGCTGACGCGGCTCAGGCGGCGATGACGCCCGTGCCGAGCAGGACCAGCAGCACGGTGCCAAGCAGGATGCGGTAGATCACGAACGGCAGGAAGCTGCGCTTCGAGATGAAGTTCATGAAGAACGCGATGACTCCGAGTGCCACGATGAAGGCGATTCCGGTCGCGGCCAGGGTGTCTCCGAACGAGAAGAACGACGGCTCGCCCCAGCTCTTGAACACCTGGTAGAAGCCGCTGCCGAACACGGCCGGGATCGCGAGCAGGAACGCGTAGCGCGCCGCCGCAGCACGCTCGTAGCCGAGGAAGAGCCCCATCGTGATGGTCCCACCGGAGCGCGAGACACCGGGGATCAGGGCGAGGGCCTGCGCGAAGCCGAAGGCGATGCCGTGCGGGTATGTCAGGTCGCCGAGCTTGCGGCGCTTCGCTCCGACGTGGTCGGCGATGCCGAGCAGGACGCCGAACAGGATGAGCATGATCGCGACGACCCACAGCGAACGGAACACCGTCTCGATCTGATCCTGGAACAACAGGCCCAGCACCACGATCGGGATGCTGCCGATGATGATCATCCAGCCCATCCGGGCATCCGGGTCGCTGCGCGGCACGCGGCCGGCCAGCGACCGGAACCACTGGGAGACGATGCGCACGATGTCGCGCCAGAAGAACACCACGACGGCCGCCTCGGTGCCGATCTGCGTGATCGCGGTGAAAGCCGCTCCCGGGTCCTCACCGGACGGCAGGAAGGTGCCGAGGATGCGCAGGTGCGCACTGGAGGAGATGGGCAGGAACTCGGTGAGTCCCTGGACGATCCCGAGGATGAGGGCTTCGAGCAGGTGCATGGAGGGCCTTCTGGTGAGGGGAGGGCGCGGAGGCGGGCGGGGCTGCGGGCCGCGATCAGTACGTGCGCAGCAGATCGGCCAGCACCCGCTGGCCGAAGACAAGCGATTCTACGGGCACGCGCTCATCGACACCGTGGAACATACCCGTGAAGTCGAGGTCGGCCGGCAGCTTCAGCGGCGCGAAGCCGTACCCGGTGATGCCGAGGTACGCGAGCGCCTTGTTGTCTGTCCCCGCGCCGAGCAGGTACGGGATCACGGGCACGCCGGGGTCGTGACGACCGATGCTCGCGACCATGGCCTCGACGAGTTCGCCTTCGAAGGGCGTCTCCATGCCGATGTCTCGGACAACCATCTCGATGACGATGTCGTCGCCGACGATCTGCTGGAGTTCGGCGAGCACGTCGTCTTCGGTTCCCGGAATGACGCGGACGTCGATCAGCGCCTCGGCGCGCTCCGGGATGACGTTGTGCTTGTAGCCCGCCGTCAGAGCCGTCGGATTCGTCGTCGTGCGGAAGGACGAGCGGAGGAAGGCCTCGGCGGGGCCGGCCGCGCCGGCGAGGGCGTCGGGGTCGTCGAGGCTGCGTCCGCTCAGCGCGCTGAGGCCCTCGAGAAGCGCCTGGGTGGTGGGCGTGAGCCGGATCGGCCACCGGGTGCGCCCGATCGCGGCGACGGCCTCGGCGAGCTTCGTGACGGCGTTGTCGTCGTGCAGACGACTGCCGTGCCCGGCGCGGCCCTTCGCCACGAGGCGGATCCACAGCATGGCCTTCTCGCCGACCTGCAGCAGATACGCGCGACGGTCGTCGACCGTGATCGAGTAGCCGCCCACTTCGCTGATCGCCGCCGTGGCGCCGTCGAACCACTCGGGGTGGTTCTGCACCACCAGTGCAGAACCCTCCACGCCGCCGTTCTCCTCATCGGCGAAGAAGGCCAGGACGAGATCCCGTTCCGGCTGCTCCCCCGCCCGAAGGATGTCGGCGACGGCCGTGAGGATCATCGCGTTCATGTTCTTCATGTCGACCGCACCGCGGCCCCACAGCATCCCGTCCTGCACGAGGCCGGCGAACGGGTCGACGCTCCAGTCCTCCGCCATCGCGGGGACGACGTCGAGGTGACCGTGCACGACCAGGGCCGGTTTGCTGCGGTCCCGCCCCCGAACTCGGGCCATCACGTTCGTGCGCCGCGGGATCGGCTCGTAGTACTCGACATCGAGTCCGAGGCCCTCGAGATACCTTCCGACGTACTCCGCGGCCTCGCGCTCCCCCTTGGCGTTGCCGCCGCCGAAGTTCGACGTGTCGAACCGGATCAGGTCGCTCGCGATGCGGACGACCTCGGGCAGGGAGGGATCGGTCATGACTCCCAGGCTACCCACACGGCGAGCCACGCCCGGGCGTACGGCTCGGTTCGAGGCGGCCCGGATTACGTGCTAATCTCATTCTTCGGTCGGCAACGATCATCCAACACCTGCGCGGGTGGCGGAATGGTAGACGCGCTACGTTGAGGTCGTAGTGCCCGTAAGGGCGTGGGGGTTCAAGTCCCCCTCCGCGCACAGGTAACAAGAAGGCCTCCGATCTCCGGATCGGGGGCCTTCTTCGTCGTCCGGGCGCACCGAAGGCGTCAGCGGAAGACCCGGCTGATTCCCCCGCTGATATGCGTCAGCTGTATCCAGATCGCGAAGCGCTGCAACGGACGCATCGGGAATCCCACGATCTGCCGCCAGCCTCGACTGCGACGCCAGGCCAGCGCGATCTCCAGCTGCGTTCCCCCCGCGGCGGGCGTCAAGGCGATCGTGACGCGCATCGGGATGCTGCGCGGCGCACCCGGATAGGAGAAGCGCCACGCGATCAGTGCCTCCGTGTCGACGGCGAGGGTCTCGACCCGTCGTCGCGCGAACCGAGGGCGAATTCGTAACGGCCTGCCATCAGGACGGCGTTCCGGAGCGATCGAAGCCCACGACGCGCCAGCCGACGCCGTGTCGACACCCTCTGGAAGTTCCACGCGTCCGCACAGGACATCCCATTCCGGCATCCGAGCCGGACGGGACAGCAGGTCCCACACCTCGGCGACGGATGCCGGCACGAACGTTTCAGTGAAGCCTGAGGCCTCACCCCGCCCGCCGGAACGAGGACGGTGAACGGCCAGGTCGGCCACCTCGTCGAGTCTGCTGACCAGCGCCGCGGACGACGTGCCCACCCGCGCCAGCAGATCGTCGATGAGGCCGCTGCGGTCGTTCAGCAGTTCCCGCAGGACGGACTCCGCGTCCCCGTTCTTCCCCCGTGACGAGGCGCGGCTGAGGATCTCGAGGCATCTCGCGCTCCACTCGTATCCGCCGGTCTGGTGGAAGTCGATCGGCCCGGGCTCGGTGGACGCCTCAGCCGAGATGCCGATCGATTCAAGCTCTACAGCCCGCTGTTCTGCTATGGCAAGTCGTACCGCGTCGAGAGTGACGCCTGACGCGCGCAGCACCTGCCCCGCAGGGTGCGTGCTCAGTGTCAGAGCGAGCAGGAGGTGATCGAGATCGGCTTCGCGCTGGCCGAGGCGGGATGCCTCCTCCATCGCAGCGATCGAGAGTGTCTGGCTGGTGGATGCCATGACGGCGAACCGGTTCATCGGGTCCTCCTCGGCACGGGGATGGTCTGATCGATTCGTCTCGCGTGCTTCTTGTGCACCGCCTGACGAGTTACACCGAGGGCGTCGGCGATCGTCTGCCAGCTCATTCCCGCGCGAAGCGCGGCTTCGACCTGACGGAGTTCGAGGGTGTCGGCGAGGACGCGCAGGGATGCCACGGCCCGAAGACCGGCACGAGGATCGCGTGTGTCGGCGGCGACGGACGCCAGCTGAGGTGAATCCATGCTGTCAACCTACGTTGCTCGCTTCACCGCTGTCAACCGACGTTGCGTAACGCGGCGAGACCGTCAGACCGCGCCGACCCCGAACATCAAGCCGAGAACGTATGTCACCGCTGCCGCGCCGAAGCCGATGGCGAGCTGACGAAGTGCGCGGCGGAGGGGCGGCCCACCGGAGAGCACGCCGACCATGGCTCCGGTGCTCAGCAGGGCGATACCGACGAGCACCAGCGCGAGCACGATGGCGCTGAGTCCCTGCAGTCCGAAGATCCAGGGCAGCACGGGGACGATCGCCCCGGAGGCGAAGAGCAGGAAGCTCGAGATCGCGGCGGTCCAGTCGCTGCCGATGATGTCGTGGTCGCTGCTCGGCACGCTCACCGGGCCGGTCGCGGCGCGACGCGCCCCCGCCTTGGCCGCTTCGACGATGCGGTGGGCGCGTGCCAGCGCCTCGTCGATCCCCATGCCGCGGGCACGGTAGACGAGGGCGAGCTCGTTCTCATCGATGTCGAGGTCGCCGGCGGCATCGGCCGCGTCCTCATTCGCTTCTGTCGCGGCCAGCAGCTCGCGCTGGGATCGCACCGAGACGAACTCTCCCGCTCCCATCGACAGCGCGCCGGCCAGCAGTCCGGCGATGCCGCTGAACAGCACGAAGCCCGAGCTCACGCCCGTCGCCCCGATGCCGAGCACGAGCGCGAGGTTGCTCACCAGGCCGTCGTTGGCGCCGAAGACCGCGGCGCGGAACGAACCGGACAGTCGACGTCGACCCCGTGCAGCCAGTCCCCTGACGACCTCGTAGTGGATCTTCTCGTCGGCGCGCATCGCCGGGGTCGCATAGTGCTCCGCGTCATACGGTGATCGCGCCTCCGCGCTCTGCGCGAGGGCGAGCACGAAGATCGAGCCGAAGCGGCCGGCCATCCAGCCGAGCACGCGCGAGCGGATGCCGGGCCGCGGCAGGCGTCTCGGCTCGCCCCCGAGCAGATCGAGCCAGTGCTGCTCATGACGTCGCTCCGCGTCAGCGAGACGCAGCAGGATCTCCTGCTCTTCCCCCGTACGCCGAGCCGCAAGCTTCTGGTACACCGACCCCTCGGCGCGCTCTTCGACGAGATAGCGCGCCCAACGGCGATGATCGGCGGGCGTCGGCGCAGCGGCAGGCGCAGTCATGAATCCTCCAGGTATCGCGAAGCCCGATGCGCGGGCAACCGTTCCACGCTAGCCGCGTGGCTGCATGCGGACGGTGCTCGCGCGAGGATTGCCAGCATTTCGGGGATCCGAACCCGACCGGGCGAAGGTCAGAACGCGAAGGTCAGGAGCGGACGCGCTTGCGCAGCACCTCGATGCGCGCCTGCAGCTGCGTCACGGTGGCCTGCGCGACTGCGGGCCCGCCGCAGATCCGGCGCAATTCGGCGTGGACAGCCCCGTGCGGCTCGCCGCGCTGCCGTGCGTACAGCCCAACGAGACTGTTCAGGAGCTGACGCTGCTCCTTGAGCGTGCGGTGGAGTGGCGCGGGCAGCGTTGTCGTCTCGGTGGGGCCGGCTGTCGCCTCGCGCGCCTCTCGCAGGCGGGACTGACGGGTCTGACGCTGCATGAGCAGCTCGTGCACGTGCTCCGGCTCGAGCAGTCCGGGGAAGCCGATGAACTCCTCTTCCTCGGGCGTGCCGGGCTCTGCCAGCTGCCCGAACTCCTGCCCCTCGAACACGACCCGGTCGAAATGCGCGACGGAAGAGAGCGCCTGGTAACTGAACTCCTGCTGGAGGGCATCCGACGCTTCGTCCTCGCGATTGGCGCTCTCCAGCAGCGAGTCCTCGAGGCCGTCGTCGTCTTTCGATTGACGGTCGAGAGCGTGATCGCGCTCCTTGTCCATCTCGCCCGCGAGGCCCATGAGCACCGGGACCTGCGGCAGGAAGACGCTGGCCGCCTCACCGCGTCGCCGCGCGCGCACGAACCGGCCGATGGCCTGGGCGAAGAACAGAGGCGTGGACGACGACGTGGCGTACACCCCGACGGCGAGACGCGGCACGTCGACGCCCTCGGACACCATGCGCACCGCCACCATCCAGCGCTGATCGCCCGCGCTGAACTTCTCGATCCGCTCGGATGCCGTGGCGTCGTCCGAGAGCACGACGGTGGGCTGCTGGCCCGTGATGCTGTGCAGGATCTTCGCGTAGGCGCGCGCGACGGTCTGGTCGGTGGCGAGCACCAAGCCCCCGGCATCCGGCACATGATGGCGGATCTCGGTGAGGCGGCGGTCGGCCGCCGACAGCACCGCCGGCATCCACTCCCCCTCGGGGTCGAGTGCGGTGCGCCAGGCCTGGGAGGTGACGTCTTTCGTGTTGTCCTGACCGAGATGCGTCTCGAGCTCGTCGCCCGATGTCGTGCGCCAGCGCATCTTTCCGGCGTACATGTGGAACAGCACCGGGCGCACGACGCCGTCGGCGAGGGCCCGGCCGTAACCGTAGTTGTAGTCGGTGCGCGAGATGCGAGCACCTGATTCGTCGGGGTGATACTCGACGAACGGGATGGGTGCGGTGTCGCTGCGGAACGGGGTTCCCGAGAGCAGCAGGCGCCGCTTCGCCGGTCCGTAGGCGTCACGGATCGCGTCGCCCCAGCTCAGCGCGTCGCCGCCGTGATGCACCTCGTCGAGGATCACGAGTGTCTTCGCATCCTCGGTCAGATGCCGGTGCACGGATGACTTCGCGGCGACCTGCGCATAGGTCACGACGGCCCCGTGATAGTGCCGCGCCGGCGCCCAGTCGCTGTTGCGGAAGCGCGGATCGAGTCGGATGTGCACGCGGGCGGCCGCGTCGGCCCACTGCGTCTTCAGGTGCTCGGTCGGAGCGACCACGATGATGCGGTTGACCTCGCCGATGCGCATGAGTTCGACGGCCAGAGTGAGAGCGAAGGTGGTCTTTCCGGCACCCGGGGTCGCGGCCACGAGGAAGTCCCGCTGATCGGCCTCGAAGTAGGCGTCGAGTGCCTCTTGCTGCCAGGCGCGGAGCTTGCTCGCCGTTCCCCACGGGGCGCGCTGGGGGAAGGAGGGAGAGAGCATCGACTCCACGATAATCGCTCCCACCGACACCGCGGCGCACGCCCGGGACCGACCCGCGACATCCTCGAGACGGGTAGGCTCGGTCACTGCGCTGTGGCCCCCGCCGCGCGCGACTGCTCGTGAAGGAGAACCGGATGACCGATCACGATCCGACTCGAACCCCGCACGAAGACAACACGACCGCGCACCCCTGGCGACGTTTCGTCGCCGTCGGCGACTCATTCACCGAGGGCGTCGGCGACCCGGACCCGACCGTGCCTGGTCAGTACCGCGGGTGGGCCGACCGTGTCGCAGAGGTGCTCGGCCAGCAGGTGGACGACTTCGCCTACGCGAACCTCGCGGTGCGCGGAAAGCTGATCGCGCAGATCATCGCCGACCAGATCGAGCCCGCAGTGTCGCTGCATCCGGATCTGGTCTCCATCTGCGCGGGTGGCAACGACGTGATCCGCCCGGGAACCGACCCCGATGCGATCGCGGCACAGTTGGAGGATGCTGTCGCCAGACTCTCTTCCACCGGCGCGACGATCCTCCTCTTCACGGGCGTCGATACGGGGTTCAGCCCTGTCTTGCGCGCCTTCCGCGGCAAGGTCGCCATCTACAACGAGAACGTGCGCGCGATCGCCGATCGCCATGACTGCATCGTCGCCGATCAGTGGGCGCTCAAGGGCGTGCAGGACCCGCGCTTCTTCGCCGACGACCGCCTGCACTACAACACCCTGGGCCACCACGAGGTCGCCCGGATGGCGCTGCGTGCCCTGAACGTGCCGAACGACCTCGAGCCCATGCAGCCCGAGCCGCTGCCCGTGCGCACCTGGCGGGAAGCCCGCTCCGAGGACTTCGGCTGGGCACGCGAGCATTTCGTGCCGTGGGTCCTGCGTCGGCTGCGGCACCAGTCGTCGGGAGATCACCTGGCCGCGAAGCGCCCGGATCCTTCACCCATGCTGCGGCTCGACCAGAGCTGAGCGCGCGCGGACATCAACGGCTCAACGCGTCAGCGCCCAGAGCGCGACCGCCGCGGCGGAGGCGACGTTCAGCGAGTCCACTCCCCCGCTCATCGGGATGGTGACCACGTGATCGGCGCCGTCGAGCGCCGTCCGCGAGAGCCCATCGCCTTCCGAGCCCATCACGAGGGCGACGCGCTCAGGTCGATCGGCGACGTAGGCGTCCAGCGTCACGGCATCGTCGCGGAGTGCCAGTGCCGCGATGTCGAACCCCTCGGAGTGGAGGTCCTCGACAGCGGCGCCCCACTCCGTGATGCGGGTCCAGGGAACCTGGAACACGGTCCCCATGCTCACCCGCACACTGCGCCGGTAGAGCGGGTCGGCTCCCTTGGGCGAGACCAGCACGGCGTCAGCACCGAGAGCCGCGGCCGCACGGAACGCGGCCCCCACGTTCGTGTGATCGCCGATGTTCTCGAGGATCAGCACGAGCGAGGCCCCCTCGAGCACCTCGCGCACGGTCGGCAGCTCGGGGCGGTGCATGGACGCGATCGTCCCGCGGTGGACAGCGAACCCGGTCACCGCCTCCGCCACCTCGTCCGGGACGACATACACCGGGACGTCGAGCTCCCCGACGATGGCTCGGATGTCGTCGATCCGACGCTCCTGCACGAGCACGGATCGCGGGCGGTGTCCGGCCGCGACCGCACGCGCGATCACCTTCGTCGACTCCGCGATGTACAGCCCGCCGGCAGGGTCACGCGCTGCACGTAGCGCCGTGTCGGTGAGGTCGCGGTAATCGTCCAGTCGAGGGTCGGCGGCGTCGGCCACGGAGATCAGTTCCACCAGGCCACTCTGCCACCCGTCGGCCGTCTGCGAAGCGTCCACCGGCACGACCGACGACCTCGTCAGGTCGTAGACTCGCTCGGGGAGGTCCTGTGACTGCGTCGAACACCGCCGAGCTGTCGGCCACTCTCGCCCAGGCAGCGCAGCTGCTCCGTGGCAGGCGCATCGCCCTCCTGACCGGTGCGGGAATCTCGACGGACTCCGGCATCCCCGCATACCGCGGTGAGGGCGCCAGGACTCGCAACGACCCGATGACCATCCAGACCTACCTCGGCGACGAGCGGGCGCGTCGGCGCTACTGGGTCGGCGGACATCTCGGTTGGCGGGCATTCGCGCGCGCGGCTCCCAACCCGGGGCACATCGCCCTCGCCGAGATGGAAGCCGCGGGCACCGTTTCGGGCGTCATCACGCAGAACGTCGACGGACTGCACCTGCGGGCCGGAAGCTCGCACGTCATCGAGGTGCACGGAACCATGCGCCGCGTGCTCTGCCTGCACTGCGGACAGGTCTTCGACCGTCGTGACGTGGCGGTGCAGATCGAAGAGCTGAACCCCTGGATCACCGTGCCCGAGAACGTCGCGCTCGCACCCGACGGCGATGTCCTGCCGGAGACCACCGATGGTTTCATCATTCCGACCTGCACGGTCTGCGACGGAATGCTGAAGCCCGACGTCGTGTTCTTCGGCGAGTACGTCCCGCAGGACCGCTTCCGCGCAGCGGAGTCGCTGCTGCGCTCCAGCACGGCCCTCATCGTGGCCGGATCCTCTCTCGTGGTGAACTCCGGCGTCCGTCTCGTCGAGCGCGCCCGGCGTCGCAGCATCCCTCTGATCATCGTCAACCACGAGCCGACGCGTGCGGACCCCTGGGCGAATCTCACCATCGCCGCAGGCACCAGCGACGTGCTCCCCGCCCTTCAGGAGCTGCTCTCGTGACCTTCATCACCCTCATCCGCCACGGCCAGACCGACTGGAATCTCGCTCGTCGCATCCAGGGCTCGACCGACATCCCTCTGAACGAGAAGGGCCGAGCGGACGCGCACCGAGCCGCCGCGAACCTGTCGGTCTCACCCCACCACGCGATCTACTCGAGTCCTCTGCTCCGTGCGAAGGAGACGGCGGAGATCATCGCCGGCGAACTCGGACTCGAGCTCGCCGGTGTGGTGCCCGAAGTCCGGGAACGAGAGTTCGGCGAGGGCGAGGGGATGCTGGTCTCCGACTACATCGCGAAGTACGGCGACTGGCATGCCGACGTGCCCGGCGCCGAGTCCCTCCACGATGTCGGGGTCCGTGCGATCGCCGCGCTGCATGAGATCGCCCGCGATTCGCGGCGCCGGTCTGCCCCTCGGGCGGAGTCCGTCCTGGTCGTCGCGCACGGCGGCGTGATCCGGTCTGTGATGGATCTGGTCTCCGGGGGCACGCTCCCCCGCGAGGGCGAGATCATCAGGAACGGTTCGGCGCATCGATTCGAGGCCTCGCCGGGGTCGCTGCGCCTCCTCGAGGAGTCGCTGGTCATCTGATCAGCCGGTGCGGGCGACCACCGAGCGCGCGTGCCGGAGGACGGGTTCATCGACCATCCGGCCCTCGAAACGGAACACACCGCGTTCGGTCTCCGCGGCGCGCAGGACGGCCTTCGCCCATGCGATGGTCGCCTCGTCGGGCGCGTACGCGGCACGGATGACGGCCACCTGATTCGGGTGGATGCAGGCCGAGGCGCGGAAGCCGGATGCCGCGGCATCCGTCGCCTCGTCCTCGAGGCCCTGCACGTCGTCGAGAGCGATGTGCACGGCATCGATCGCCGCTTTGCCGTGCGCACCCGCCTCCAGCAGCACCCGGGAGCGGGCATACCGGGCGATGTCGCGGTAAGCCCCACCGGCGTGGCGCGACGACGTGCCGCCCAAAGAGGCCACCAGGTCTTCGGCGCCCCACATCATCGCCGAGACGCGCGGATGCGCCGCGATGACGTCGGCCGCATGGATGCCGCGGGCCGTCTCGCACAGGGCGATGAGCGAGAACCGCTCGTCGAACACCGACAGGCTCTCCGCGCTCTCGGTCTTGGCGACCATGACGGTGCGGAACGCAGTCTGCTCGAGGGCCTCGAGGTCGGCGGCGAAGTGCGCGCTGTCGGGCGCATTCACCCGCACGATGACGCGGTCGGGATCGACGTCGGTCTCGCGCAGATTGACCCGCGCCGCCTCCTTGGCATCGGGGAGCACGGCATCCTCGAGGTCGATGATCACGGCGTCGGCGCGCTCCAGCGCGGTCCGGAACCTTTCGGGGCGGTCGGCCGGGCAGAACAGGAGCGCGGGGCCGAGGTCGAACGCGGTCACGCGGACGCCTCCGGCAGGCAGTGCACGAGGACGCTCCTGGTGGCCGTCGCCACGACCGTGCCGTCCTGATTGCGTCCGGTGTGCGCGATCTGCACGATCCCCTGGCCGGGTCGGGACGAGGAGAGCCGCTTATCGACGATCACGCTCTCCGTGTAGAGGGTGTCGCCCGCGAACAGCGGATGCGGGAACGTTATGTCCCCGAAACCGAGTTGGGCGACGAGCGTTCCCTGGGTGAGCTGCGCCACCGACGCGCCGACCATGGTCGACAGCGTCCACATCGAGTTCATCAGCCGCGCGTGGAACGGCGCCTGCGCGTCGGCGAAAGCCGCATCGAGGTGCAAGGCCTGCATATTCATGGTCAGCGTCGTGAACAATACGTTGTCGGCCTCGGCGGCGGTGCGTCCCGGTCGGTGCAGATAGCGCGCGTCTTCCACGAACTCCTCGTAGTAGAGGCCGCGCTGGATGATGTCGGGCATGCCGCCCACGCTACCCGGCGAGTCCGAGGCCCCGCGCGATGACCAGCAGCTGCACCTCGGTGGTGCCCTCGCCGATCTCGAGGATCTTCGAGTCGCGGTAGTGCCGTGCGACGGGGAACTCGTTCATGAAGCCGTTTCCGCCGAAGATCTGGGTCGCGTCCCTGGCGTTGTCCATCGCCGCCTCGCCCGCGACGAGCTTGGCGATCGCGGCGGCCTCGGCGAAGGGCTTGTCGGCGTCGCGGAGCCGCGCGGCGTGATGCCACGCGAGTCGAGCCGTGTGCACCCGCGCCCGCATGCGCGCCAGCGTGAACTGCGCGTTCTGGCGCGTGCTCAGAGCGCTGCCGAAGATCGTGCGGCTCTTCGCGTAATCCACGGCGGCCTCGAGGCACCCTTCCGCCGCCCCGGTCGAGAGCGCCGCGATCGCGATGCGCCCTTCGTCGAGGATGCTGAGGAAGTTCTTGAAGCCGCGTCCGCGCTCACCCAGGAGGTTCGCCGCGGGGACGCGGGCGCCCTGGAAGGTCAGCGGATGGGTGTCGGAGGCGTTCCAGCCCACCTTGTCGTACGGCGCCTCGACCGTGAATCCCGGGGTGTCGTTGGGAACGATGATCGTCGAGATCTCCTTGCGACCGTTCTCGACGCCCGTGACAGCGGTGACCGTGACGAATCGGGTGATCGGCGTGCCGGAGTTCGTGATGAACTGCTTGGAGCCGTCGACGACCCACTCGTCGCCTTCCACACGGGCAGTGGTGCGTGTGGCACCCGCGTCGCTGCCGGCCTCGGGCTCGGTGAGGCCGAAACCGGCGAGGGCGCGACCAGCGAGCAGGTCGGGCAGCAGCTCCTGGCGCTGCTCGTCCGTTCCGAAGCGGTAGATCGGCATCGCTCCGAGACTCACTCCCGCTTCGAGCGTGATGGCGATGGACTGATCGACGCGGCCGAGCGCCTCGATCGCGATCCCGAGGGCCATATAGTCGCCACCCTGACCGCCGTACTGCTCGGAGAACGGCAGCCCGAACAGGCCGAGGTCTCCCATCTGGGCGACCACATCCATCGACAGGGTGTGCGTGCGATCGGCCTCGTACGACTGCGGCGCGACGACCGTTTCGGCGAAATCGCGCACCATGGCGGCGAGTTCGCGTTCCTCTTCTGACAGATCTTCCATGCTCAGCTCTCCTCCGTCGTCACATGCGCGACCGGCTGGTCGCGCCGAACCTGATCGCCCACGGCGACCATCAGATGCACCACGCCGTCGTGCGGCGCGAGGACCGGGTGTTCCATCTTCATCGCCTCGATGGCGATCAGGGGGGTGCCTGCTGCGACCGTCGCCCCTTCCGTCACGAGCACGGCGACGACGCTTCCGGGCATCGGGGCACGGGCCTCCGGCTCGGTGGCCGCTGCAGCGCTGTCGCGCGCCGCGAGCCGTCGTCGCATCCGCTCGCGCCTGTCCAGCGGGCGCAACCGGATCGAGCGTCCGCTTTCGGACACCCAGACGGCTCCTTCGGCGTCGACGGCGGCACGGGGCCCGAGGCCTGCGGCATCATTCCCGGCTTCGACGACTACATCGTCATCCGTCAGCAGAGCGAAGACCTCGCGCACGACGGGGCCGGATCCGAGCCGCCAACCGGGCAGCTCGCGCCAGAGGGCGCTCGTCCGAACCGGCTCCGCTCGTCGCGGCGCCGCGGCGCGCGCGGCCGCGAGCATCGCGGCAGACGGCGGCTCCGCATGAACGGGGAGCAGCGTCTCGATCAAGCCCGTGTCGAGGTCGCCCGCCACGACGCGGTCGTCGCGGCAGAGCTGACGGAGGAACGCGATGTTCGTGTCTACCCCCAGGACCACGGTCCTCGACAGGGCCTCGTCCAGGCGCGCGAGGGCGGTCGTCCGGTCGGCTGCGAAGGCGATGATCTTCGCGATCATCGGGTCGTAGAAGCCGGTCACCTCGCTGCCGGTCTCGATCGCGGCGTCCACACGAACGCCATCCGGCGCATCGAAGAGCAGCACTGTCCCGGTCGACGGGAGGAAGCCGCGTTCCGGGGATTCCGCGTACACCCTGGCTTCGACGGCATGTCCGCGGATCGCCGGCACGACGTCGAGAGGCAGCCCCGCCGCCACGCGCAGCTGCAGGACGACGAGATCGAGGCCAGTGACCTCTTCCGTGACCGGATGCTCGACCTGCAGGCGCGTGTTCATCTCGATGAAGAAGACGTCTTCGGGTGAATCCGCGTCGACGAGGAACTCGACGGTCCCCGCACCGACGTACGCCACGCTCTGTCCGGCCCGCACGGCGGCGGAGAGCAGTCGGTCCCGCGTCTCATCGGGGATCCCGGCGGACGGCGCTTCCTCGATCACCTTCTGGTGTCGACGCTGCAGGGTGCATTCCCGCTCCCCGAGAGCGACAACAGTGCCGTGGGCGTCGCCGAAGACCTGCACCTCGATGTGTCGCGGACGTCGGATCAGTCGCTCCAGGATGAGGGCGTCATCTCCGAAGGCGGCGGCCGCCACGCGCCGAGCCGAAGCCAGCGCGCTGCTGAGGCGTGCGGCATCCGGAACGACCTCCATGCCCTTCCCGCCGCCGCCGGCACTGGGCTTGACCAGCAGCGGAAACCCGACGCGTGCCGCCTCTTCGGCGATCTCCGAGTCGGACAGACCTCTCGCGTCGAAGCCTGGCACCACCGGCACGCCGTAGCGCATCACATGGTCACGAGCCCTGGCCTTGTCCCCCATGATCTGCAGGGCCTCGACGGAGGGGCCGATGAACACGATGCCGCTCTCGGCGCACGCCTCGGCCAGGCCGACACTCTCCGAGAGGAAGCCGTACCCGGGGTGGATCGCCTGGGCGCCGGTGGCACGGGCGGCGGACACCACGGCGTCGATGTCGAGATAGGACTCGGGCGCAGGCGCCGGTCCGATCCGTACGGCCCGATCCGCCTCCCGCACATGCGGTGCAGTGGCATCGGCATCGCTGTAGACGGCGACACTGCGGATGCCGAGCGCGCGCAGCGTGCGGATGATCCGGCGAGCGATCTCGCCGCGGTTGGCGACGAGCACGGTGTCGAAGGTCATGGCACTCACATCCGGAAGACGCCGAAGCGCGGTTCGGGCAGCGGACTGCGGGCGACGACGTCGAGGGCCAGGCCCAGGAGGTCGCGGGTCTGGGCGGGGTCGACGATGCCGTCATCCCAGATGCGAGCGGTCGCGTAGTAGGGCTCTCCCTGCTGCTCGTACTGCTCGCGGATCGGCGCTTCGAACTCCGCGCGGGTCTCGGGGGTCCACGAGTCGCCTCGAGCGGAGAGCTGGTCTTCCTTGACCGTCGCGAGGACGGATGCCGCCTGGGCGCCGCCCATCACCGAGATGCGGCTCGCCGGCCAGGTCCACAGGAACCGCGGCGAATAGGCGCGGCCGCACATCGAGTAGTTCCCGGCGCCGAAGGAGCCGCCGATGATGACCGTGAGCTTCGGGACGCGCGTGCTGGCGACGGCGGTGACCATCTTCGCCCCGTCCTTCGCGATACCGCCGGCCTCGGCATCCGATCCGACCATGAAGCCGGTGATGTTCTGCAGGAAGAGCAGGGGGATGCCGCGCTGATCGCACAGCTCGATGAAGTGCGCGCCCTTGAGCGCCGACTCGCTGAACAGCACGCCGTTGTTCGCGACGATCCCGATCGGATGCCCGTGCAGGCGAGCGAAGCCCGTGACCAGGGTCGTGCCGTACTCGGCCTTGAACTCCCGGAAGGTGTCTCCGTCGACGAGACGCACGATCACCTCACGCACGTCGTAGGCCTCGTTCACGTCGACCGGGACGACGTCGTAGAGCGAGGAGCCCTCGCTCGGCGGCCGGCTGTCGAGCACCTCCCACGCGGGGGCCTGCGAGGGCGGCAGCGTGGCGACGATGTCGCGGAGGATCTCGAGAGCGTGCTCATCGTCTCCGGCGAGATGGTCGACGACCCCGCTCCGGCGGGCATGAAGCTCGCCGCCACCGAGCTCCTCGGCAGTGACGACCTCTCCGATCGCCGCCTTCACGAGCGGCGGCCCGCCGAGGAAGATCGTGCCCTGTCCGCGCACGATCACCGTCTCATCGCTCATCGCGGGCACGTACGCGCCACCCGCAGTGCAGGAGCCGAGGACGGCAGCGAGCTGCGGGATCCGCTCCGCCGACATCCGCGCCTGATTGAAGAAGATGCGTCCGAAGTGCTCCCGGTCAGGGAACACCTCGTCCTGCCGGGGAAGGAACGCGCCGCCGGAATCCACGAGGTACAGGCACGGCAGCCTGTTCTCGAGCGCGATCTCCTGGGCACGCAGGTGCTTCTTCACGGTCAGCGGGTAGTACGTGCCGCCCTTCACCGTGGCGTCGTTGCAGACCACCATCACATGGCGGCCGTGGACCAATCCGATGCCGGCGATGACTCCGGCGCCCGGCGCCTCTCCCCCGTACAGTCCCTCGGCGGCGAGCGGCGCGACCTCGAGGAACGGACTGCCCTCGTCGAGGAGCCGGGCGACACGGTCACGCGGAAGCAGTTTCCCTCGTGCCACGTGGCGCTCGCGCGATGCCTCGGGTCCCCCGCGCGCGGCGGTCGCAAGTCGGTCCCGCAGCTCCTCCGCGAGCGACTCCTGGGATGCCGGCATCGTGATGTCCTCCTCGACCCACGTCTGCACCGCGGAATGGCCTGGCGCGGTGCACGCATTCTCGGTTAGTGTTCACTAACCCGTTGATTCAGGTTAGCGAGGATTAACTGAGATGACAAGCCCGGTCACCGCACGAGACCGCGCGAAGGCCGAGCGCTCCGGCGCGATCCTTCACGCCGCCGCTCGGCTCTTCGCCGAGCGCGGATACACCGGGGTGAGTCTCGAGGACATCGGCGCAGCCGTGGGCGTGTCCGGCCCTGCGGTGTACCGTCATTTCGCGGGCAAGCAGGCGCTCCTCGGCTCCGTGCTCGTGAAGGTCAGCCAGGATCTCATCTCCGGCGGTCGGAGCGTCTCCGAGACTGCCGCCACACCCGATGAGCGGATGCAGGCACTGATCCGTTTCCACGTGGACTTCGCGCTCGGCAACGCCGAGGTGATCCAGGTGCAGGACCGCGATGTCGCGCATCTCGCGGAGAGCGACCGGGCGGAGGTGCGCCGCCTGCAGCGTGCGTACATCGAGCTGTGGATGGACGCTCTGGCCCCTCTCCACCCGGGTGAACTCGACGCCGGCGACCACGACGAGCTGCGGTTGCGGGTCCAGGCGTGCTTCGGACTCATCAACTCAACGCCACACAGCACGCGAGCCGCATCGCGTCGGCATGCCGCCACCGCGAGCGTGCTCGTCGCGATGGCGGATGCCGCGCTCCGCGCCCCTAGCTGAACAGCATCGCGCGACCCGGCTCCTGCAGGATGTCGGCAACGTCCTTGACGAAGCGGGCGCCCTCGGCGCCGTCGACGAGCCGGTGATCGAACGAGAGGCTCAGCGTCATCATCTGACGAAGAGCGATCTCGCCGCGGTACTCCCAGGGCTGCCGGCGCACGGCACCGACGGCGAGGATGCCGGACTGTCCCGGCGGCAGGATCGGCGTCCCGGCATCCACGCCGAAGACGCCGATGTTGGAGATCGAGAACGTACCGCCGGCGAGCTCGGCCGGCGAGGTCTTTCCCGAGCGCGCCGTCTCGGCGAGCGACTTCAGTGCAGTCGCGAGCCCGGTCAGGCTCATGCGGTCCGCATCGCGGATGTTCGGGACGATGAGGCCCCGATCGGTTGCTGCGGCGATGCCGAGATCGACGAAGTTGTGCTGGACGATCTCCCCGGCCGCCTCATCCCAGCGGGAGTTGAGCCCCGGTGTGCGGCCGAGAGCGAGGCAGACCGCCTTCGCCACGACCGCGAGGGGGCCGATCCGGTGTTCGCTGAGCGAGCGATCCTCGCGGAGGCTGGCGAGCAGGTCCATCGTCGCCGTCACGTCGACCGTATGGAAGACCGTGACGTGGGGGGCGGTGAACGCACTCTGCACCATCGCCGCCGCCGTGTGCTTGCGGACGCCCCGGATCGGGATGCGCGTCTCGCGTTCGCCGCGGGCACCGGCGTCGAAGAGAGCCGCCGGTGAGGCGGGCGCCACGGTGTCGGCCACTTCGGATGCCGTCGTCGCCTCGGCCGCCGGGGATGTTCCCACACGCTGCGCGTACGCATCGACGTCGTTGCGGGTGATGACCCGATCCCCTACCTCTGCCGCGACGAGCACCAGGTCGATGCCGAGTCGCTTGGCGTACGCACGGACCGGCGGCGTGGATCGCGGCCGCTCGACGACCGTCTCGGTGCTGGCCGCCGGGCGCGCATCGTGCGGGGCTGCTTCGAGAACGGCGGTGTCCGCAGCGGCGACGGTCGCGCCGCTCCGCCGCGCACGACGGGCAGGACGTCCGCCCGTCGAAGGAGCGGCTCCATACCCGACCAGGTTCGGCTGTGCCTTCTCGCCTGCGTCGCCCTTCGCCTCGGGTGCGTCGTCGCCGTGCACATCGAAGTCGATCAGCGGGGCGCCGACGGCGACCGTCTGGCCCGCTTCGGCGTGCAGTGTCGCGACCGTGCCCTCGTAGGGCGAAGGCAGCTCGACGATGGCCTTCGCCGTCTCGACCTCGGCGAGGGTCTGGTTCAAGGCCACCGCGTCGCCCGGGGCGACGAGCCATTGCACGACCTCGGCCTCGGTGAGTCCTTCACCGAGGTCGGGCAGGCGGAACTCGGCGTTCATGCCTCTGCTCCCGTCAGGCTGTTCGGCCGATCGAGCACGCGGTCGACCGCGTCGAGCAGGCGGTCGAGGTCGGGCAGGTGGTACTTCTCGAGCTTGGCCGGCGGGTAGGGGATGTCGTGCCCGGTCACCCGGAGCGGTGCGGACTCGAGGTACTCGAAGCAGCGCTCGGTGATGCTCGCGATGACCTCCGCCGCCACGCCCGCCTCGCGGGACGCCTCGTGGGCGACGACGACGCGACCGGTCTTCCGTACCGACGCTGCGACCGAGTCGTAGTCGACGGGCGAGAGCGAGCGCAGGTCGATCACCTCGAGCGAGATGCCTTCGTCCTCCGCGGCATCCGCCGCCTGCAGTGCCGTGGAGACCATCGCGCCGTAAGTGATCAGCGTGGCATCCGTCCCCGAGCGCACGACGCGAGCCAGCCCCATCGGCGAGGCGTCGGCGAGCGGCGCCTCGAGATCGACCTCGCCCTTGTGGTGGTAGAGCCGCTTCGGCTCGAAGAAGATGACCGGATCGTCGCTGGCGATGGCCTGCCGAAGGCTGCGATAGGCGTCCTCCGGGTTGGACACCGCGATGACGCGCAGCCCGGCGGTGTGCACGAAATATGCTTCCGGCGACTCAGAGTGGTGCTCCGCAGCGCCGATGCCGCCGGCCCATGGGATCCGGATCGTGATCGGCATCTTCGCCCGGCCCTGCGTGCGGTAGTGGAGCTTCGCGACCTGCGCGACGATCTGGTCGAAGGCGGGGTACACGAAACCGTCGAACTGGATCTCGACGACCGGGCGGTATCCCCGGAAGGCGAGGCCGACCGCCATTCCGACGATTCCGGACTCGGCGAGCGGGGTGTCGATGACGCGAGCGGCACCGAACTCGTCCAGCAGACCGTCCGTGATCCGGAACACGCCACCCAGCTTGCCGATGTCCTCTCCGAGGAGGACGACCTTGTCGTCGTCGCGCATCGCCTGGCGGAGTCCTGCGCCGAGCGCCTTGCCGAGAGACATCTCCGTCATGGTCACGCCTCCACGTCGAACGTCGCGAGGTACGCGGCGTATTCGTCGCGCTGCCGCTCGAGACCGGTGTGCGGCTCGGCGTAGACGCCGTCGAAGACGGCCAGCGGCGGGCGCGTCACCATGCCGAGGCAGGCGGCGCGCATCTCCTTGGCGACGGCATCCGCTGCCGCCTGGGTCTCAGCGACGTGCTCGTCGCTGAACTCCCCTGCCGTGCGGAGGTACTCCTCGAGCCGTGCGATCGGGTCGCGGCGCCGCCAGGAGTCGAGTTCGGCCTCATCGCGGTAGCGCGTGGGATCGTCGGCGGTGGTGTGCGGGCCCATGCGATAGGTCACGGCCTCGATGTAGGCCGGCCCCTTGCCGGAACGGGCGTGATCCAGCGCCCAGCGCATCGCCGCCATGCAGGCGAGCACGTCGTTGCCGTCCACACGCAGGCTGGGGATGCCGAACCCGGGCGCGCGGCCCGCGATGGGGAACTGCGATTGCACGGCCACCGGCTCGGAGATCGCCCAGTGGTTGTTCTGGCAGACGAACACGACCGGCACCTGGTAGGAGGAGGCGAAGATCATGGCCTCGTTGACGTCGCCCTGGCTCGTGGCGCCGTCGCCGAAGTAGGTCACGGCGACCTCGTCGACACCCTCGTGACGGATGCCGAGGGCATAGCCGACCGCGTGGAGCGTCTGTGCGCCGATGATGATCTGCAACGGCGCCACCCGGAGCGCGGCCGGGTCGTGCCCCGCACCCTCCTCGCCGCGCCACATCCTCACGTAGTCGCCGGGCCCGGCGCCGCGCGCGTAGATGACTCCGGTCTCGCGATAGCTCGGGAAGACGTAGTCCTGCGGCGCGAGCGCACGGGCGGTGCCGATCTGGGTGGCCTCCTGGCCCTGGCACGGTGCCCAGAGACCGAGCTGCCCCTGACGCTGGAGCGCCACGCCTTCGGCGTCGATGCGTCGCAGGATGACCATGTCGCGGTGGAGAGCGCGCAGCTGAGCGGCGTCGACGTCGGTCACGAACGGGTCGAGCCGGGGGTTCGCAAGGCGCGAGCCGTCGGGTGCGAGGATGCGTTCGGAGAGCTCGAGATCCTGTGCGGTGTCGGCGATAGGCGTGATCTGCGGTGACATCATCGTCCTCCAAGTCATCAGCGGCCCTCGTGAGGCGCTCGCGCTGGCGCCGGCGTCATCACCGGCATGCTCCGAGGTTACGTCTGGTCAACACCTCGCTCAAGCAATTGCAGAGCTCTTGAGCATGTTGCTCAATTTCACCGTCGAGGGGGCTGCTAGGGTTTGGCACTATGCCCGGACTGGACCGCATCGATCTCGAACTCCTCGCCGCCCTGGCGAGCGATCCCCGCATCACGATCGTCGCGCTCGCCGAGAATCTCGGGCTCTCCCGCAACACCATCCAGGCCCGTATGTCGCGTCTGGAGCAGACCGGCGTCCTGCTCTCCTACGAGCGTTCGTTCTCTCCGGACGTGCTCGGCTTCCCGCTCCAGGCGTTCGTGAACATCGGAGTCCGTCAGCCCGAGCTGCCGCGCATCATCAACGAACTCGCGCGCATCCCGGAGATCGTCCAGGCGCACGGCCTCAGCGGCTCCATCGACCTGCTCGCCCGCGTCGCCTGCCGAGATGCCAGGCACCTGTTCGACACCGACGCGCGGATCCTCTCGATCGAGGGCGTCGAGCGGACCGAGACCTCGCTCGCGATGGGCGAGGTGATCCCGTTCCGTGTGGCCGGGCTCATCGGCCTCGCGCGGCGGGAATCCTGAGGAAACGGCGTATCGCTCCGGCGGCCTCCGCCGGCGTCTCATAGTGGATGAGGTGCCCGACGTGGGCGATCTCCACGAGAGTCGCGTCGTCGAACTGCGTCGCCAGGACGCGCTCCGCCTCGATCGGCGTGATGTCGTCGCGTTCGGCGGCCACGAGGAGCGTCGGCACATGGATGTCGTCGGCGAACTCGCGCACGTCGTGCGAGACGCTCGCGACGAAAGCGTCGCGCAGCACATCGCGGTCGGAGAACCGTGAGAAGTAGGTGTCGTGCTGATCATGGATGAAGCGCCGGAGCGCGGCATCCTTCGTCTTCGCCATCGTGATGCTCATCACCCGGACGATCACGCGGTTCCGGAGCAGCGCGGTTCCGAGTCGCTCCGGAAGGAGGGCTCCGAGTGCGTAGTAGAGGACGGCGAGGCGTGTCATGAGCCCCTTCGGGCCCTCCAGCGCCGGTGCGCCGATCGGGTTGAGCAGGATGAGCCGCGGTGTCACGAGGCCTCCGGCCACCGCGGCGGCCGTGACGATCGACCCGAAGGAATGGCCGAGGATGACGGCGCCGGGGGCGACCGCGGCCGCGAAGTCGGTGAGCCACGCCGCGTACTCATCCAGGTCGTGCGTGCGTCCGGGCAGCGGTGCGGTCTCGCCGAAGCCCGGCAGGTCGGGCGCGATGACACGGATGTCGGGAAGATACGCGAGGACGGGCTCCAGGCCATGGTGCTCGCCACGAAAGCCGTGCACGGCGACGACCGTCGTCTCGGCATCCGCCGGTCCGTACACCCAGTACGCGGTCATGCCGCCCCGGACGGCGACCTCGTGCCGCTCCACCGGAAGACGACGGAGGCGGTCGGCGTAGGGCGAGGGAACGGTCATCCTCCGAGTCTACGAGCCGTCGACCGTCGCTCCGGAATGTCCGAGGGCGGATCTACCGTGAGGGCATGTCACCCGGTCCCGCGCTTCCCGCCTGGCTCCGCCGCGTCGCGGTCTTCGATCTCGAGACGACCGGCATCGACGTCGCCGAAGACCGCGTCGTCACGGCGCACGTCGGCGTCCTCGATGCGGAGGGATGGGAGATCGCGGCCCGCACGTGGCTGGCCGATCCCGGCATCCCCATCCCCGATGGCGCCGCAGCGATCCATGGCATCAGCACTGCGCACGCCCGCGCGCATGGGCGTGCGGCGCGGGAGGTGGTGCGCGAAGTCACCGCGGCGCTGAGGTCGCTGCTGGCCCAGGGCGTTCCGGTCGTCGCTTACAACGCGTCCTACGATTTCTCTCTCCTCGCCCATGAGGCGGCGCGGCACGGCATCGAGCCTCTCGCCGACCCCTCGCCCGTCATCGACCCATTCGTCATCGACAAGGCCTTCGACCGCTATCGCCGCGGCAAACGCACGCTCGAGGTCGTCGCCCAGCACTACGCGGTTCCGCTCGCCGGAGCGCACGAGGCGTCCGCCGATGCGATCGCCGCCGGCCGCGTCGCTCAGGCGCTCGCTCGGCAATTCACGCTTCCCGAGACACTGATCGAACTGCACAGCCGCCAGATCGGCTGGGCACGCTCTCAGGCAGCGAGTCTCACGGAGTACTTCATCAGCGTCGGTCGCCTCGAGCCCGAGGAGAGGCTCGACGGCACGTGGCCGGTGCGCGGGGCTCCCCCGCGCGACTGACCCCTCCCGTCGACTTTCTTGGATGTCGGAATGTTCGACTAATCTCCACAGTGGTGCCGTGTCAGCGCGCCGTGAGGAGGAAGCGGGCGATGCAGTTCACGTCCAGGAACGTCGACGACGTGGAGTCCACCTGGCAGCAGTACGTCCCGTCGGCGGCGCTTCAGAAGGTCGATCCGCAGCGATTCCGTTTCGACTGGCGAGCGGCCGAGCTCGGAACCGCGACTCTGGTCCACTACGACCTCGCCGCGCAGGTGCATTCCACCGCGGAACCGCACGATCAGCTGCTGGTCTGCCGCGTGGACTCCCCCGATGTGCGTCTCTGGTCGGACCGACAGAACCTCGACGCTCGATTGCCCTGGCTCACCGACGGAACGCGCGTGCAGGCGCAGTGGAACCGCTCGGCGCGGGTCCGCGCGTTGGTGTTCGATCGTGACGCCGCGCAGGAGCGCGCCCGCCAGTTCACCGGAGACGACGACGTCGAGTTGCGCGCGACCGGCCTCGCACCCCGGACGACCGCCGCAGCCACCCAATGGGAGCGCATGTTCCGCTACCTCGACGATTCGCTCGGGGGCGAGTCGAGCGACGACCGCCTCCTGCTCGCGGAGTTCGAGCGACACGCGCTGCTCACGACCCTCTCGACGTTCTCGACCACCCTGGCCGAGGCGATGACGCGTTCCCCCCAGCGTTCGTCGGCGCCGTTGACGGTGCGTCGTGCCCTCTCGTTCATCGAGGAGAACGCGCATCTGCCGATCACGATCGACGATGTCGCGCGCGCGTCGTTCATCTCGACGAGAGGCCTCCAGTACGCGTTCCGCCGTGCTCTCGACATCACCCCCACCGAGGCTCTGCGTCAGGCCCGCCTGGACGGCGCCCGCAGAGAAATCGAGCGGGGCGAGGCGGCATCCATCCGCGCGATCGCGCGCCGCTGGGGCTTCAGCCATCCGTCCCGTTTCATCGCCGCGTATCGGGCCGCGCACGGTGTCGCGCCGTCCGCCTCGATCGAACCACTTCGAAGGGGGACGACAGGCGAAGAGTATGTTCGCGTGTGACGGCGGTTCGTCGGAGTCGGATGGCTCATCGGCGGCCGTTGGATAGGGTTCAGGTATCCCCTGGCCTACCCGGCCCGCCCGCACGCCTCCCGAGGAGTTCCATGAGCCACGCGCCCGCCATCTCTCGAGACGCCTGCTGACGAATGGGCAGCCTCTACTACGGTGACGCCCATGACCCGATCCAGATCGAGGATCGCGCGCTCGCCCACCTGAAGGTCGTCATCGCGACCAAGCTCCGTCGAAACGAGAGCTTCACGCTCTCCTGGCGGCACCCCGAAGGCGACGCCCCGGGCCGCTCGACACTGTGGCTGCACCCCTCCATTCCGCTGCGCTTCGTGTTCCAGGAACCCGAGACGCCCGAGCTCAGCAGGAAGTGGATCGAAGACCTCGCGCTCTCCGCGAACTCCAGCGGCGGCATCACCCTCGTCGAGGAGCACCTCGAGAGCGCGACCACGGACTGACCGCAGCACGCGGAAAGACGTCGGACCACGGGTCTCGGTAGGGCGGGCGGGACTTGAACCCGCGATCGTTGGGTTATGAGCCCACTGCCTTAACCAGCTTGGCCACCGCCCCGTACGCGTTCCAGCCTAGCGGCCGGCGCGCTCATGCCGGAGACGCTGCGGAGTGGGTGCGGAGGTGTTCAAGGTAGATGTCGGCGTTGGCGATCAGACCCGCGCGCTCGTCGTCGGTGAGCACCCGGCGTACCTTCGCGGGCACGCCGGCGACGAGGGATCCGGCCGGAATCTCCGTCCCGCCGAGCACCACTGCACCGCCCGCGATCAGGCAGCCCTCGCCGATCACGGCGCCGCTGAGGATCACGGAGCCCATCCCGATGAGCGAGCCGTCCCCGATCGTGCAGCCGTGCACCACCGCGTTGTGGCCGATCGACACCTGGGCTCCCACGGTGACGGGGTGCCCGGCATCGACGTGGATCGAGACGTTGTCCTGCACGTTGCTGCCCGTACCGATATGGATGGCGGCGGAGTCGCCGCGCAGGACGGCGTTGTACCAGACACTGGCGTCGGCGCCGAGGGTCACGTTCCCGATGATCCTCGCCCCGTCCGCGACGAACGCCGACTCATCGATCGACGGGACGCTGTTCGGCAGGGCGAGAACGGATGCTCCGGCGGCGATGGTCATGAGGTGAGACTACCCTCACTCCCGCGGAATCTCGCGGAAGTGAGCCCAGCCTCAGCTTGCTTGCGGAATGTCTGAGCGTGAGTAGCGTTGTGTTCGACAGATACGAGATTTCCCTCCCGGAGGAGCACAAGATGAGCAAGGCACAGACCGTTTCCACCACCGCCATCGACCCGACCGTCGCCGCCGCTGCGGCGCAGTTCCTCTCCCCCGTGGTGCTCGGCCTCCAGGCCCTCACCGTCAACGGCAAGCAGGCGCACTGGCATGTCCGCGGCGCGAACTTCGTCGGCGTCCACGAGCTGCTCGACACGATCGTCGCCCACGCAGGCGATTTCGCCGACACCGCCGCGGAGCGCATCGTCGCCCTCGGCCTCCCGATCGATGCACGTGTGAGCGCCGTCGCCGCGAAGGCGGGTGCCACGGGCGTCCCCGCCGGCTTCACACAGTCCGATGAGCTCATCCGGGCCGTCATCGCCGACATCGACGCGATCCTCGTCGACGTCCGCGCAGCAGTCGACGGCCTCGACGAGGTCGATCTGACGAGCCAGGACGTCGCGATCGAGATCCAGCGCGGCCTCGACAAGGACCGCTGGTTCCTCGTCTCGCACATCGCCGCCTGACGCAGCAAGGGAAGGGCGGGCCCGAGTTCTCGGGTCCGCCCCTTTTCGCGCCTGCGCGACGTTACCTCGCGTGCGTCACACGGCCGGCGAGCAGTGTCGCGTCCACGAGCATGTCGCGAAGCCGGCTCGGCGACATCGCGTGCGGATCCTCGCCGCAGAGCACGATGTCGGCGGGCTCCCCCGGGCGGAGGGACGAGCGCACGCTCGCCTCGATCGCCTGATCGACGGTCACCGCCTCCTCCGGATGCCACGGCGCCCGCTCATCGTCGGTGCGCGTCACGGCCGCGGCGATCGCCTGCCACGGGTCGAGGTCCGCGACGGGTGCATCCGAGCCGAATCGCAGCTCCGCACCCGCGTTGCGCAGCGAGGCGAGCGGATAGCTGATCGCGGTCTGCTCCGCCCAGTGCATGGTGACGAGATCGCGGTCGTCGACGGCATGCTGGGGTTGCACGCTCGCGATGATGCCGAGCCGCGCGAACCGGGCGAGGTCGGCATGACGCACGAGCTGTGCGTGTTCGATGGTGCCCACGGCGCCGGCGATCGTGAAGGCGTCGAGCGCGGCCGTCGTGGCGCGGTCGCCGATGGCATGGACGGCGACCGCCAGTCCGCCGCCCGTAGCACGGGTCAGCAACTCGACGAGTGCCTCGGGCGGAACCGTCAGCATCCCGAAGTTCTCGGGGTCGCCGGGATAGGCGTGCGAGCATGCCGCGGTCCGAGTGCCCAGGGAGCCGTCGGTGATCACCTTGAGCGACCCGACACGCACCAGACCGCGTGCTGCCTCCGGAACCCCTCGGTTCTCGTGGAGATCACCGGTCTGCAACCCGGCAGCGATCGCGCGCTCCAGGTCGAACGGGTACATCGCGAACTCGACGCGGTGCTCGGCGAACCCCGCGTCGAGCCGTCGAATCCACGCGTCGGCATTCCAGGCCATGTCGAAGTCGACCAGCCCGGTGATCCCCCGCGCCGCGGCTCGCTCGCCGGCGCTCTGCACAGCGCGGTCGCTGTGCAGGGGATCGGCGGCATTCAGGCGTCGGGAGATCTCGAAGGCGTCGGTCTCGCGCAGCATCCCGTCGGCGCTGCGGTATCCCTCACGGGCGAGAGCCGACGAGTTCAGCCACACGCTGTGCACGTCGGCGTTGATCAGGTAGGTCGGCACCGCTCCGGTCGCGGCATCGAGGAGCTCGAGCGTCGGGCGATCCGGCCATAGCGCGTCGCGGAAGCCGGTGCCGACGCGCCGTCCGTCAGAAAGCGTCGGCGCCGTGCTCATCAGGCGGGCTGCCTCCGCCGCGGTCCCGGCAGCTCGCAGCGGCAGTCGCTCGGTCGCGAGCGCCCACTGCACGGTGTGCACGTGGTTGTCCCAGAGGCCCGGAACCGCCCACGCTCCCCCGGCGTCGAGTACCTCACCCTGCGCGCGCAGCGCTCCGGTCGGCGCGATGTCGGCGATGCGACCACCTTCGATCACGATGTCGACGGGCTCGTCGTCCGCCAGGAACTCCCGACCGGGGCCGGCGATCCGGACCGCTCGCACCATCCCGATCACCGCATGCCGTTCCGTCAACGTCGTGCTCCCGTCCGCGCGTCCTGCGCACGTCTCATCTCGGCTGCCAGCGCGGGGTTGGCATAAGGCCCGTCTTCGTACAGCGCAGTGATCACGGTCTCGATCGTCTCCGCCGGCTTGTTCTGACTCAGCTTGCGCTTCGCGACGACGCGCGTCGGCGTCAGTCGGAAACCGACGGTGCCGGCAGCCAGTCGTTGCACGAAGGCAGGGTCGTTCGGCCGCTCCCACATGAGCCGAGGATCCGGCATCCGAGCCTCGAAGCGGGCCACCAGCCGATCCAGCACTTCGAGGTTCTCTTCGTCGCTGAGGATCTCCGGAACGCCGGACAGATGCACCGCGGTGTAGTTCCAGGTCGGCACCGCCTGCACGTCGCCGTACCATCCGGGCGAGATGTAGCCGTGCGGACCCTGGAAGATCACGAGCAGCTCTCGCTCGCCGATCCCGTGGATCAGATCGTCGGGGCGGCCGACGTGCCCGACGATGGTCAGGTCGTCCCGGCCATCGTCGAGCAGCACCGCGTAGTGCGAGGCGACGAGCCCGTCGTCGCTCGAGCTGACCACTGTCGCCCACGGATTCGCCTCGATGACGCGACGGATCTCGGTGACGTCGGCCAGCGTGAAGCTCGGATTCTGTCGCATGGAATCAGCCTAGAGCGGATGCTGCGACGTGAGCGCTGCTGTCACGCCTGGCAGCGCGGGCACCAATAGAGCTTGCGCGCGCCGATCTCCTCGAGAGCGATCTCGGTGCCACACACCCGGCAGGGAAGCCCCGCACGATGGTAGACCCAGTGACGGTCATCCCTGCTCGCCATGGCGGCGCGATACTGCTCGGGCGAGAGGTCGTCCATGGTCATCATCTGACCTGTCTCGACGCCGATCGCCAGCAGCCGGACCCAGTCGTGCCAGAGGGCGCGCACGATCTCCTCCGGGACGTCGCGGCCCGGCGCGTGCGGGTTCAGCCGATGGCGGTAGAGCATCTCCGCCCGATAGACGTTGCCGATGCCGCTCACGACGGACTGATCCATGAGCAGCAGCGCGATCACCGTCTGGGTCTTGCGCACCGCCCGCACGAACCGCTCCTCGTTCTCGACGGGATCGCCGACGAGCGGGTCGGGGCCGAGCTTCGCGACCGTCGCAAGCATCTCATCCGGCGTCTGCAGCACGCAGGCCGTCGGACCACGCAGGTCGGCCGCTGTGATGTCGGTCATGAGCCGCAGGCGAACCTGGCCGACGATGGGCGGCGGCCACTCCAGGCCCTCATCCGCGAGGCCCTTGGTCTGCTCCGACATCCGCACGTGCACGCGTGCGCGACGAGGGGCGCCGATCGAGGAGAGCGAGTTCTCCCCCGCGTCATCCAGGATCTCGTCATCGAGCACGGTGCCGCGCTGGTTGGTCTGCCCCATCCTGCCGTTGGCGGAGGCGATCGTGGGGTCGAGAAGGATCTCACCCGCGAAGTCCCAGGCGCCGTAAAGCCCGAGATGCACGCGCAGCCACACGTCGCCCTCTGCCTCGAGGAACATCTGCTTGCCGACGGCCTTCACGCTGACCGCCTCGCGCCCGTCGAGCACCGCTGCGCCCTCGGCGAAACGGCCCTGCGGGCTCGAGGCACGGAGTACCTTGCCGACGAAGTTGCGATCGAACTGGCGTGCGATCCGGTGGACGGAATGCCCCTCGGGCATCTCAGGCCCTCGGGTCCGGAAGGAGGGACCCGTCGCGCTCGAAGTCCGCGATCTGTGCGATCCGGCGGACGTGGCGCTCCTCGTCGGAGAACGGTGTCGCGATGAACCGATCGATCAGCGCGGTCACTTCGTCGTACGAGTGCTGGCGCGCGCCGATCGAGATGACGTTGGCATCGTTGTGCTGACGAGCGAGCTCTGCGGTCGACAGGTTCCACACCAGGGCTGCACGGACGCCGCGCACTTTGTTCGCCGCGATCTGCTCGCCGTTCCCTGACCCGCCGAAGACGATGCCGAGCGCCTCGACGCCCGCCGTCTGGTCGGCGGCGACCGCCTGCGCCGCGCGGATGCAGAACGCCGGATAGTCGTCGACCGCGTCGTAGACGACCGGACCGTGGTCGATGACGTGGTGTCCGGCCGTGCGCAGGTGGTCCTGCAGCTGCGTCGAGAAGTCGAGCCCGGCATGATCCGTGGCGATGTGGATGCGCATGGGTCCCATCCTAGAAGCGGCGGAGGCCGCGGCGGGAGGTCAGGGCGCGACGCCGGCGGCCGCGGGCTTGAACCCTGCGCGGATGTTCTCGCAGCACCCGGGGCGGCAGACGTCGAAACCGCCGGGGAGCGAGGTGACGTGCGGACGCTCCTCGTTCGGTCGTCCCTGCAGACGCTCCTCGATCAGGTCGACGATGCCGGCCACGAAGGCAGGAGAGACGCCGGGAGTCGGGGTGCGGATGAAAGCGAGACCCGCCTCCTCCGCCGCCTCGGCCGCCTCGGTGTCGAGGTCCCAGAGCACCTCCATGTGATCGCTCATGAATCCCACGGGGACCACGGCGACGGCCTTGCGTCCGCGGGACGGGAGTTCCTCGATCACGTCGCACACGTCCGGCTCGAGCCACGGCTGGGTCGGAGGGCCCGAACGCGACTGGTAGACGAGCTCCCAGGAGACGTCGGCAGCCGCGGGCACGGTCGCGCGCACACGGTCCATGACCCAGGCGGCGACGGCCAGGTGCTGTGCCGCGTAGGCGCCGCCCTCGCCCCACTCGATGTCTCGTGCGCCGGAGCGCTCCGCATCGGCGGTCGGGATGCTGTGCGTGGAGAACAGGATCTGGATGTCTGCGGCGGCGATCCCGTCCGCCAGGAATCCTTCGACCGCCTCGCGCACGCCCGTCTCGAAAGCCTCCACGAAACCGGGGTGATCGTAGAACGGACGGATCTTGTCGATCGTCACGGTCTCGCCGAGGCCCGTGTCGTGCAGCACCCGCGCGAAATCCTCGCGGTACTGCCGGCAGCTGGAGAACGAGCTGTAGGCGCTGGTCGCGAAGGCGAGAAGAGTCGTGTGGCCCTGCGCAGAGGCTTCGGTCACCACTTCGTCCAGATACGGCGCCCAGTTGCGGTTGCCCCAGTAGACCGGAAGGTCGATCGAGCGGGCGGCGAGCTCCGCCTCCAGCGCTTCCTTGAGGATGCGGTTCTGACCGTTGATCGGGCTGACGCCGCCGAAGTGGCGGTAGTGGTGCGCGACCTCCTCCAGCCTCTCGTCCGGGATGCCGCGCCCGCGGGTCACGTTGCGGAGGAAGGGGATCACGTCGTCCTGCCCCTCCGGCCCGCCGAAGCCCGCCAGCAGGATGCCGTCATACGCGACCGGCGTCGTCACGAAGGGTGCGCCGCCGGCAGCGGCGGGCGAGGCAAAGAGAACGGTGTTCGGCTCGGTCACAGTCACCCTCTCATCCTTTCACCTCTGCGGAGTGAGGGCGGCCGTTGCTCTGGCGTAGGCTGTCAGGGTTGCCGTGGGTGCCAACTGCGCCCACTCCCGGTGACATCCCCTCACCCCTGGGAGTACATCTGTGCCTGGAGAGAACCTCACCCGCATCGAAGCGCAGGAGCGCCGCGACGTCATCGACACCCAGTCGTACGAGGTCGCCCTCGATCTGACGAAGGGCCCCGAGGTCTTCGGCTCCCGCAGCGTCGTGCGCTTCCATGCGACCCCGGACAGCTTCACGTTCGTCGATCTCATCGCGCGTGAGGTGCGGGAGATCTCTCTCAACGGCGAGCAGCTGGATCCTGATGACGTCTTCGCCGACTCGCGCATCGCTCTCTCGGGTCTCCAGGCCGAGAACGTGCTCGTCGTCGACGCGGACTGCCTGTACACGAACACCGGCGAGGGACTGCACCGTTTCGTCGATCCCGTCGACGACGAGGTCTACCTCTACTCGCAGTTCGAGGTTCCGGACTCGCGCCGGGTGTTCGCTGTGTTCGAGCAGCCCGACCTGAAGGCCACGTTCCAGTTCACGGTCACCGCGCCCGCCGCGTGGAAGGTCGTCTCGAACTCCCCCACGCCCGAGCCCATCGTGCACGACCCTTCGGCCGGCTCAGGAACCGAGAGCATCGCGACCTGGGGCTTCGAGCCGACGCCGCGCATCTCGTCCTACATCACGGCTCTCGTCGCCGGCCCCTACGAGGCGACCTTCTCCGAGCTCACGAGCGCATCCGGTCGAGTGATCCCACTCGGCGTCTACGGGCGCAAGAGCCTCTGGCAGCACCTCGACGCCGACTACATCTTCGAGAAGACCCGGCAGGGCTTCGAGTACTTCGAATCGAAGTTCGGCGTGCCGTACCCGTTCGCGAAGTACGACCAGCTCTTCGTGCCCGAGTTCAATGCTGGCGCGATGGAGAATGCGGGCGCGGTGACGTTCACCGAGTCGTACGTTTTCCGCAGCAAGGTGACCGACGCCGTCAAGGAGCGCCGCGTCGTCACGATCCTGCACGAGCTCGCGCACATGTGGTTCGGCGACCTCGTCACGATGAAGTGGTGGAACGACCTCTGGCTGAACGAATCGTTCGCCGAGTGGGCGTCGACGATCGCCACGGCCGAGGCCACCGAATGGACCGAGGCGTGGACCACCTTCAACGCCATGGAGAAGACCTGGGCCTACCGCCAGGATCAGCTCCCCTCCACGCATCCGATCGTCGCCGAGATCAACGACCTCGAAGACGTGCAGGTGAACTTCGACGGCATCACCTACGCCAAGGGCGGCTCCGTGCTGAAGCAGCTCGCCGCCTGGGTCGGCATCGAGGCCTTCTTCGGTGGCGTCTCGCAGTACTTCCAGAAGCACTCGTGGGGCAACACCGAGCTCAGCGACCTGCTCTCCGAGCTCGAGGCCACCAGTGGTCGCGACCTCAGCACCTGGTCGAAGAAGTGGCTGGAGACGGCCGGCGTCAACACGCTCGAACCGGTGATCGCCGACGGAGGCGACGGCAAGATCACCCGATTCGCCATCACGCAGACGGCTCCGGCCGACTATCCGACGATCCGACCCCACCGCCTCGGCATCGGCTTCTACACGCTGGCCACCGGCTCGCTCACCCGCACGCACTACGTCGAGGTCGACGTCGACGGCGACCGCACCGAGGTGCCGGAGCTGCAGGGCATCACCCGCCCCGACCTCGTGCTGCTGAACGACAACGATCTCGCTTACGCGAAGATCCGTCTCGACGAGAAGTCGCTCGCCACCGCGATCGCCCACCTCGCCGACATCGAGGACCCGCTGGCACGCTCGCTGGTATGGGGCGCCGCCTGGGACCAGACGCGCGACGCCGAGACGCCGGCATCCGACTACATCGACCTCGTCCTCGGCAACATCGGCCGCGAGACCGAGTCCACGACCGTCCGCACGACGCTGGCGCAGCTGCGCACGGCGGCGACGCTGTACGTCGCACCGGCGGACCGCGAGGCTGCGCGCCTGAAGGTCGCTGACGGGCTCTGGTCACTCGCCGAGGCGGCGGAGCCCGGCAGCGACAGCCAGCTCCAGTTCGTCACTGCCTTCGCGAACGCTCTGGTCACTCCCGAGCACGCGGGCATCGTCGGACGACTCCGTTCCGGCGAGGAGACCCTTCCCGGCCTCGAGATCGACGCCGATCTGAACTGGCAGCTGCTGGTCGGCCTCGCCACGATCGGTGCGACGGATGCTGCGTCCATCGACGCCGCGCTGGCCGCGGACAACACCGCCAAGGGCGGCGAGTTCGCCGCGCAGGCACGGGCCTCGCTGCCGGAGGCCGCATCCAAGCGCGCAGCGTGGGCGTCGCTCATCGAACGCGACGATGCGCCGAACACGATCGTGCGGTCCGCCGCACTCGGGTTCGTGCACCCGGCCGGTGCGGCGGCGCTGCCCGAGTTCGTTCCGGCGTACTTCGACATGCTGCTCCCCGTCTGGGAGTCGCGCACGTATCAGATCGCCCAGTACCTCATCGTCGGACTGTTCCCGACGGCGCTCGCAGACATCGCCCTGCGCGATGCGACCCGCGGCTGGCTCGCCGCGAACCAGGATGCCGCGCCGGCACTGCGTCGCCTCGTCCTGGAGAACCTCGCCGACGTGGAGCGCGCCCTCGCGGCGCAGTCGCGCGACGCCGACGACTGATCGGGTGAGAGGGCTCGGCGACCTGGTCGACAGGTCGCCGAGCCCTCGCGGCGTCCAGCCCGCGCAGAGGGCCGGTCGCTAGTCTGGAAGGGATGATGATTCCCTTCGACGACATGGATTCCTTGCCTGAGACTCCCCTCCCCCAGTGGTGGGAGGACATGCTCCTCCTGCTGCGCGATGTGGGCCTGAAGGCCCTCGCCGTCGCGATCATCATCGTGAGCTGCGTCGTCATCGGGCTCATCCTGCGCGTCGTCATCCGCCGCGTGGTGCATCGCATCGTCGACACCGCCAAGAACAAGGCATCCGTCGACGACACACAGGCCCTCGAGCGTTCCCCGCTCGCCGATATGAGACTCGTCCAGCGCACACGCACGCTCGGGACCATCCTGCAGAACATCGTGAACGTGATGCTCGTGGTGATCGCGATCGTGCTCGTCGTCAATGCCCTCTCCCCGAGTCTCCTCGGCTCGCTGACGCTGCTCACCGCCGCCGTCGGCGCAGGGCTCGGTTTCGGCGCGCAGAACATCGTCAAGGACGTGCTCAACGGCATGTTCATCGTCGCCGAGGACCAGATCGGCATCGGCGATGTCGTCGATCTCGGACTCGCGAGCGGCGTGGTCGAGTACGTCAGCGTGCGCATCACCCAGGTGCGCGACGTGAACGGCACGCTCTGGTACGTGCGCAACGGCGAGGTCACGCGCATCGGCAACATGTCGCAGGGCTGGGCTCGCGCCATCATCGATATCGGCGTCCCGATCGACTCGGACCTGGAACAGGTCGAGCACACGATGCTCGAGACCGCTCAGGGCCTGGCAAAGGATCCCAAGTGGCGGACGCGCATCGTCGAGAAGCCCGAGCTGTGGGGCCTCGAATCGGTCGGCGGCGAGGCACTCGTCGTCCGCATCGTGGTCAAGACGCGTGCCAATGCGAAGGACGACGTCGCCCAGGAGCTGCGCCGTCGGCTCCGCGCCGCGCTCATCGAGAAGGAGATCGCCGTGCCGAGCCTGGTCGATGTCGTGCCGACCGGTCTCGACGGAGCTCGCCGAGTTCGTGGCGCCAACCCGCCCAGGACTCGCCCGAACGCCGTGACCGGAGTGCCGGTCATCCCCGACCGCGGCATCTGGCGCCGCAAGAAGCAGTCCGACGACGGGAGCACCCAGAAGTGACCTTCTACGACGAGGTCGGCGGGCACGAGACGTTCGCGAAGATCGTGTCGGTGTTCTACCGCGAGGTGGCCCTTGACCCGGTGCTCAAGCCGATGTACCCGGAGGATGATCTCGGTCCCGCCGAGCATCGCCTGCTGATGTTCCTCGAGCAGTACTGGGGTGGTCCGACGACCTACGGCGAGACCCGCGGGCATCCTCGTCTGCGCATGCGCCACATGCCCTTCCACGTCGACCCGGACGCCCGCGATCGTTGGCTCCGCCACATGCGGACCGCTGTGGACGAGGCGCAGTTGTCGCCTCTGCACGAATCCACGCTCTGGGACTATCTGGAGCGCGCCGCCTATGCCATGGTGAACACATTCGAGCCGTCGGGAATCGGCGCCACGTCCGAGGGACGCCCCACGCTCGATACCCGATCACGTCAGGAATCAACGGAGACCTCATGACGACAACGCCCCTGTCCACAGACATCCTGGTGATCGGATGGGGGCTGTCCGGGTTGGTCGCCGCCGCGGAGGCCCTTGAGGCCGGGCGGCGTGTGATCGTGGTGGATCAGGAGCCCCGGACGAACCTGGGCGGGCAGGCCTGGTGGTCGTTCGGCGGGCTCTTCTTCATCGACTCCCCCGAGCAACGGCGTCTGGGCATCAAGGACTCCCTGGAGCTGGCCACGCAGGACTGGTTCGGTAACGCCGCTTTCGATCGCCCGGAGGACGAATGGCCTCGGCGGTGGGCGGAGGCCTATCTGCAGTTCGCCGCGGGAGAGAAGCGGTCCTGGCTGCGTGAGCGGGGAGTCGGGTTCTTCCCTGTCGTGGGCTGGGCCGAGCGCGGTGGATACGGCGCTCTGGGGCCCGGAAACTCGGTCCCCCGCTTCCACATCACCTGGGGAACCGGACCCAGTATCGTCGCGCCGTTCATCGCCGCCGTCGAGCAGGGTGAGCGCGAAGGGCGCCTCACGGTCCTCCCCCGTCATCGCGTTTCCGAGCTGATCATCACGGATGGCACCGTCACGGGAGCACGCGGCGATGTGCTGACGACGAGCGGCTCGGCTCGTGGAGCAGAGTCGTCGCGCGAAGTGATCGCAGAGTTCGAGATCGTCGCCGGAGCCACGATCGTCTCGTCGGGCGGCATCGGCGGCAACCACGATCTGGTGCGGGCGGCGTGGCCATCGCGCCTCGGCACACCCCCGGAACATATGCTCACGGGAGTACCCGCCTACGTCGACGGCTCCATGCAGGCCGTGAGCGCCGCCGCTGGCGCCCGCCTGATCAACGGCGACCGGATGTGGCACTACGTCGAGGGCATCACGAACTGGGATCCGGTCTGGCCGCTGCACGGCATCCGCATCCTGCCCGGTCCGTCATCGCTGTGGCTCGATGCGACGGGGACGCGCCTGCCGGTGCCGTTGTTCCCTGGCTTCGACACCCTCGGCACGCTGGCTCACCTGCGCACGACCGGACATGACCACTCCTGGTTCGTCACCTCGCTGAGCATCGTCGAGAAGGAGTTCGCGCTCTCCGGCAGTGAGCAGAACCCCGACCTCACCGGGAAGGACGTCGGCCTCCTGCTGAAGTCCCGCCTCGCGAAAGGACCGACCGGTCCGGTGCAGGCGTTCCTCGACGAGGGCGAGGACTTCATCGTCGAGAGCGACCTCGAATCCCTCCTCGAGCAGATGCAGCGGCATCCGGGCGGAGAGACTCTCGACATCGACAACGTCCGTCGTGAGATCGTCGCGCGCGACCGCGAGATGGACAACGACTTCACCAAGGATGCGCAGATCGGGATGCTGCGCTCGATGCGCAGCTATCGTGGAGACAAGCTCATCCGCACCGCTGTCCCGCACCGCCTGCAGGATCCGGCCGCGGGGCCGCTCATCGCCGTCAAGCTGCACGTGCTCACACGGAAGTCGCTCGGCGGCATCAACACCGACCTCGACGGGCGCGCTCTCGACGCGGCAGGAGCGGTCATCCCTGGGCTGTACGCGGCCGGCGAAGCGAGCGGCTTCGGCGGCGGAGGCGTGCACGGCTACCGTGCGCTCGAGGGCACGTTCCTCGGCGGCTGCCTCTTCTCGGGTCGACAAGCTGGTCGAGCCGCCTCCCAGTAAAGGCGGGTTCTCCCGGGCCGCGCCCGCTAGCTGTTCTTCCCAGGGACGTTGTGAACGGCTGAGTTAGCGAAGACCTCCGGGCAGGATGTGGGTTACCACACTCACATTCCACACACGGAGGTCTTCGTGACTCACGCTAACGCACCCCTGACGCCTGT
>NZ_JXRU01000020.1 GCF_000967865.1 Microbacterium sp. SA39 | reverse complement strand
GGCGGCGGCTCGTCGCGCAGCAGCGGCTGGCGCTCCGGAGGGGGTGGCGGTTACCGCAGTTCCGGCTTCGGCGGCGGCTCCCGCAGCAGTTCGCGGAGCAGCTCTCGCGGCAGCAGCGGCCGCAGCGGACGATCCGGAGGCAGGCGCTTCTGATCCAGACGACGACAACCATTCCAGGCCCACGACTCCGTCCCTCTGAAAGGAACCACGCATGACCAAGCAGTCCATCTTCGGACGTATCTCGACCCTCGTCCGCGCGAACATCAACTCGCTGCTCGATTCCGCGGAAGACCCGCAGAAGATGATCGACCAGCTCGTCCGCGACTACACGAACAGCATCGCCGACGCCGAGTCCGCGATCGCCGAGACCATCGGCAACCTGCGCCTGCTCGAGCGCGATCACGAAGAAGACGTCCAGGCGGCGACGGAATGGGGCAACAAGGCCCTCGCCGCCAGCCGCAAGGCCGACGATGTGCGTGCGACCAACCCGGCGGATGCCGACAAGTTCGACAACCTCGCCAAGATCGCTCTGCAGCGCCAGATCAGCGCCGAGCGCGAAGCTCGCGGTGCTGAGCCGACGATCGCTTCTCAGACCGAGATCGTCGACAAGCTGAAGAGCGGCCTCAACGGCATGAAGGAGAAGCTCGGCGAGCTGAAGAACAAGCGCAGCGAACTCCTCGCCCGCGCCAAGGTCGCCGAAGCGCAGACCAAGGTGCAGGACGCGGTCGGCTCGATCAACGTCCTCGACCCCACCAGCGAACTCGGACGCTTCGAAGACAAGGTCCGCCGCCAGGAGGCGCTCGCCCAGGGCAAGATCGAGCTCGCGGCATCCAGCCTCGACTCACAGTTCGAGAGCCTGGAAGACCTCGGTGAGCTGACCGAGGTCGAGGCTCGCCTTGCGGAGCTCAAGGCCGGCGGATCGGCACCGCGCCAGGCCATCGAAGGCTCCTGACTCACCCCGCTGATGCCCCGGACACTGCGAGTCCGGGGCATCAGCGCTTTCTCCTCGGAGGCAACCCATGGTGCGATTCCTCGTCGTTCCGCAGTGGCAGGGCTCGCCCGCACCGCGTGCGATGCTCCTCATCGACGGCGCCTCGGCCATCGCCGGTGACCTCCCGCGCGCAGCCACGACCGTGCTCGATGTTCCCGTCGAGGCCGGTGAATCGCTCGGCACGGGCGTCCGTCGCCTGAGCGCGCTGCTGCGCACCCGCGAGCTCCTGCGGGAGCACCTCGTCCCCGACACGGTCGTGATCGGCGGCGACTGCAGCGTCACCGTCGCGGCGCTCGCTGCCCTGCCCGGGGGGACGGACGACCTCGCCGTCGTGTGGTGCGACGCGCACGGCGACATGCATACGCCGGAGACCTCGCCCTCCGGCGCGTTCTCCGGGATGGCGCTGCGAGCGGTGCTCGGCGAGGGCGAACCGCAGCTCACGCTCTCCCCCGGCATCCGGCCTGACCGCGTCGTGGCCGTCGGCATGCGCGATCTGGAAGACGCCGAGGTCGAGCCGCTCGCATCCGTGACGCAGCTCTCCGTGAACGACCTGGCGCAGCCCGATGCGCTGGCAGAGGCTGTGCGTGCCACCGGCGCCTCGCGCGTGTGGGTGCACATCGACGTCGACGTGCTCGACCCGTCGGACCTCGCCGGGGTGTCATCCGCTGCCCCGTTCGGAGTCTCGCCCGCGGTTCTGAGTGCGGCGATTCGCCGGCTCCGCGAACAGTTCCCGCTCGCCGGGGCCACGATCTCCGGATTCGCACCGCGCTCTCCTGCCGACGCCGTCGACGACCTCGGCGCCCTTCTGCGCCTCGTCGGAGCCGTCGCATGAGCGCGGACTGGCGATCGGCCGCGGATGCCGTACTCGCCCGGGGACGCCGCTTCGACCGGCGCATCCCCGCGTTCCTGCTGCGTTCTCCGATCAGCCGGGTCGGATACTGGTGGGGAACCGCCGTGGGCTGGCTCTGGGGATCACTGTGGAGCACGGGTCCGGTCGAGCGACGAGCGGGTCTCTGGATCTTCCAGGGCATGCCGAACTGGACCTTCAACCGCGGTGGCGTCTGCGTCGGCGGCTGCTTCCTGACCGGGGACTCTCGACCGACCGATGCGGTGCTGCGTCACGAGGCGATCCATAAGGAGCAGTGGCTGCGCTACGGATTCCTGATGCCGGTGCTGTACCTCTTCGCCGGGCGCGATCCGCTGCGCAATCGCTTCGAGATCGAGGCGGGTCTGGAAGACGGCAACTACGTGCGCCGCCCGCGCTGAAGGTCAGCCGGCCCGTGGGCAGCGGCGCGTGGTCAGCGGTCGGTCGGCAACAGGCCGAAGCGCTCAGGCGCCTGGATCCGCGAAGGCTCGACGTCGAGCGCCGTCGTCAGGTGATCCACGATGTCCGCCGTGCCGAGGTAGCCGCCGAGCAACGTGACGTGCGTCTCGATCTCGTCATCGCACATCATCTCGTCGGCCCACGCGCACGTGGCGCGTGCCAGCGCCTGACCAGGCGCGCACGAACGACCGGAGCCCGGGGTGCCCGACCGCTGTCCGCGTGCCAGCCAGGTGACCGTCATGCGACCGGGAGCGTCGATCACGCCGATATCGGAGACCTCGGGCACCTCGATGAAGATACGCCCGGAAGCGCAGAGCGGAAGCGTGGCCAGGAACATCTCGAGGTCGGCGAGCGAGTGCTCGTCAGCCGTCACCAGGTGGTGCGCACGGCGACGCGCGGCGCGGCGTGCGGCGCGCGTGCTGCGGAGCTCGAGGGAGGTGTTCATGGTGATCCCATGCTACACCAAGTGAAGGCTTGCCTAACCTTCCTCGACCAGTGCCCTCTGCAGAGCGGCGAGCTCGTCGTCCGTCATCCCGTTCGCCCGAAGATACCCGGCCGCCGAGCCCCAGCGCTCGTCGACCTGCTCCAGCAATCGCCGCATCACAGGTGCCGGTGACTGCGTGGCGAGGGCGACAGCATGGAGGGCTTCCGGATGCTGCGCGCGAAGGTACTCCGCGATGCGCTGCGAGCGCTGCGCGGGCAGCTGAGACTCCGTGAGCGCGTAGTCGGCGATCACGGCTTCTCGATCCGCACCGACGGCGGACAGGGCGAGGGCGACGGTCACGCCTGTCCGGTCCTTGCCGACGGTGCAGTGCACCAGAGTCGGCTGGCCCGCGGCGATGATCCGGATCGCGTCGACGAGCCGCTCGCCGCTCTCCTCGAGGAGGTGCAGATACAGGTCGTCCAGACTCGTGTCGTTCTCGAAGAACGAACGCACCGAGCCGAGGAAGAGGGGCAGATGCGTCGTGTCCGGCCCCTCGATCTCCGTCGGCTCCGCGGCGACCTCCTCGCCGTCGCGCAGGTCGACGATGTGCCGCACCGTGCTTCGGATCGCGCTGACGCCGGCGGTCGTCGCGTTCGACAGCTGTCCCGACCTCAGGAGCACACCGGAGCGGATCCGGCCACGGGCCGTGGGGATGCCGCCGACGTCGCGAACGTTGTTGACGCCGTCGACGTCGAGGATCGTCATGCCTGCGCCTGCGGGGTGCGCGGCGGCACCGGATAGCGTCCGGCGATCACCACGCGGTTGAACGCGTTGATCGAGATGCAGGCCCAGCTCAGGGCCGCGTACTCCTTCTCGGTGAAGACACTGCCGACCAGGTCGTACACCTCATCGGAGACGCCGTCCTCTGCGATGAAGGTGAAGGCCTCGGCGAGTTCGAGCGCTGCGCGCTCCCGATCGCTGAACACGCCGCTCTCCCGCCAGGTGGGGATCTGCGTGATCGTGTCGGTGTCGAGGCCCGCCTTGAGAGCACGGTCCACGTGGAGGCGAGCGCAGTAGCTGCATCCGTTGAGCTGAGAGCAGCGGATCATCACGATCTCCTTGAGGCGATCGTCGATGCCGTTCGCGGCGCAGATATCCCCGACCGTCCGCGCGAAGGCATCCAGCGCCTGATACGCCGCCGGCTCGGTCTTGGAAAGGTGCACGCGCGTCTCACTCATCCCTCCATGATATTCCGCCGAGATTTCGTCGCGATGAATCCGAGGAGCAGAATGTGGAGGTGGCGATCGACATCACCGAGTTCAGCTATCTTCCCGCGCAGGCCGACGCTCTGGGCGTGCCCCTCCCTCCCGTGGAGCGGGTCGCGCTGACCCTCGCGGACGGCCGCACGGTCAGCGCACTGCGCTTCGGCTCCGACGAACCGCGGGTCACCCTGCTCCACGGCGCCGGACTCAATGCGCACACCTGGGACACCACGTCCCTCGCCCTCCAGCAGCCTCTGCTCGCGATCGACCTCGCCGGCCACGGCGACTCGTCCTGGCGCCCCGACGCGGACTACACCCCGCGCACGCTCGCCGCTGACGTCGCCGCCGCCCTTGACGCGTGGACCACCCAGCCGCAGATCATCGTCGGCCAGTCTCTCGGCGGGCTCACCGGAGCAGCCCTCGCCGCGGCCCGCCCCGACCTCGTCGCAGAGCTCGTGATCGTCGACATCACCCCCGGCATCGACGTCAGCGCGGGACCGGCGGCGCTCCGCGCCTTCTACGAGGGGCCGACCGATTTCGCGACACGCGACGAACTCGTCGACAAGGCTATGTCGCTCGGGTTCGGCGGCACGCGACCCGATACGGAACGCGGCGTCTTCCTGAACACGCGTGTGCGTGACGACGGACGAGTCGAATGGAAGCACCACTTCGCTCACCTCGCCGCGCAGGCCCTCGCGGCGCACGACCCCGGCTCGTCGTCCGCGCCCTCCGTGCTGCATGAGACCGGCTGGGACGATCTGGCCGCGGTGCGCGCGCCGCTGACGCTGGTGCGCGCGGCGCGCGGCTTCGTCAGCGAGTCGGATGCCGCCGAACTGCAGCGTCGCGCACCCACGGCACGCCTCGTCACGCTCGACGCGACGCACAACGTGCAGGAGACGGCGCCGGCCGCCCTCGCCGACCTGATCGCATCCGCGGCAGCGGACCCTTCCACCGGCTCCGGATTGTGACGATTCGTTCCGCACCCGCCCCGGATGCCGCCCCCCATCTCTAGGCTCGAATCAACGGCACTCAGCACGTGCCGCACGAGAGGAAACGACCCATGTTCCGACGCACCCGACGTCTCGCGCTGATCTCCGCCCTCGCGGCCACCGCCGTGGTCCTCAGCGCCTGCTCCGGCACCCCCGAGCAGACGCCGTCGACGGCTCCCGGGAAGCCCGATCCCGACGCCACCCTGCAAGTGGGACTCGTCCTCGAACCGACGAACCTCGACATCCGGCACACGAGCGGCGCCGCCATCGAGCAGGTGCTCATCGACAACATCTACGAGGGCCTGGTCACACGCTCACAGGACAACGAGATCGAGGGGCGGATCGCCTCCGACTACGAGGTCTCCGAAGACGGGCTCACCTACACCTTCACCCTCAACGACGGCGTGCTGTTCCACGACGGCACGCCTCTGACCTCGGCCGACGTCGTCGCCTCCTACGAGTCAGTGCGCACCGACACGACCGTGCAGGGGAACGCCGAATTCGCCTCGGTGGCCTCGATCACCGCTCCGGACCCCGCGACGGTCCAGATCGTGCTGACGGCCCCGGACCAGAACTTCCTCTTCTCGCTCACCGGCCCCGCGGGCCTCGTCTTCAAGACGGGCGACACCACCGACCTCAAGACGGCGGAGAACGGCACAGGCCCGTTCACCCTCACGCGCTGGAACAAGGGCAGCAGCATCACGTTCGCCCGTAGCGACGAGTACTGGGGCGAGAAGGCAGGCGTCGCCGAGGTCGAGTTCCAGTACATCCCCGACTTCACGGCCGGGGTGAACGCCGCGCTCGCCGGCGACGTCGACGTGCTCACGGCGGTCGACCCGAACCTCGCCCCTCAGCTCGAGGAATCCGGCGACTTCACCCTCACGAAGGGCCGCACCACCGACAAGGCGACGCTCGCGTTCAACAACAAGAAGGCTCCGCTCGACGACGTCCGCGTGCGCGAGGCCCTGCGCCTCGCGATCGACCATGAGTCCCTGATCGAGGCAGTCGGCGCCGGCACCCCGCTCTACGGCCCGATCCCCGAGCTCGACCCGGGTTACGAAGACCTCTCCGACGTGGTCTCGTACGACCCGGAGAAGGCGAAGGAGCTGCTCGCCGAGGCCGGCCAGGAAGACCTCGACCTCACTCTCACCATTCCGAGCTTCTACGGGACGACCGTGCCGAAGGTGCTGATCTCGGACTTCAACGAGGTCGGCGTGACGCTCGAGGTCAACTCCGTCGAGTTCCCGACCTGGCTGGAAGACGTCTACACGAACAAGGACTACGACCTCAGCTTCGTGCTGCACGTGGAGCCGCGCGACTTCGGCAACTTCGCCGACCCGGAGTACTACTTCGGTTACGACAACGCCGAGGTGCAGGATCTCTACGCGCAGGCCCAGGCCGAGGTGGACCCCGACAAGTCCGCCGAGCTCCTCGCCGAGGCCGCCCGCATCGTGTCCGAGGATCACGCCGCCGATTGGCTGTACAACGGCGAGACACTGACCGCCGTCAGCCCCATCGTCGCCGGATTCCCCGAGGACTCGATCAACTCGCGCATCAATCTCGCGGGCGTGACCGTCTCCGCGGAGAAGTAGGCGGCGGTCGAGTCTTCGTGCTCCGCTACGCGCTCGTCCGAGGAGCCCTGCTCATCGCAGGGCTCCTCGTGTCGAGCGTGCTCATCTTCCTGACCCTCCGTGTCTTCCCCGGCGACGTCGCGCAGCTGATCGCCGGCACCCAGGCCTCGCCCGCCGAGGTGGAGGCGCTCCGCGAATCGCTCGGGTTGAACCGTCCTCTCATCGCCCAGTACACCGAGTGGGTCGGCGGCATCTTCCGGGGCGACCTCGGAACCTCCCTGCTCTCCGGCGCTTCCGTTGGCGAAGAGCTCTTCCTCAAAGCACAGGTGACCGTGCCGCTCGGGATCATGTCGTTGCTCATCGCGATCCTGATCGCCATCCCGTTCGGGATCCTCGCGGCGCTCCTGCGCGGACGCCGCGGCGGCACCGCACTCAGCGTCGGTGCGCAGACCCTCGCTGCCGTCCCGGTCGTATGGGCGGGCATGATGCTGATCGTGGTTTTCTCGGTCTGGCTCGGATGGCTGCCCCCGCAGGGATTCCCGCGCACCGGCTGGTCGACGCCCTGGCGTGCCATGGAGGCGCTGCTGCTGCCGGCGCTGACGATCGGCATCGTCGAGGGCGCGATGCTCATGCGCTTCGTTCGTAGCGCGACCCTGCAGGCCGCGGGGCAGGACTTCGTGCGCACCGCGGCCGCCAAGGGCCTCACCCGCACGCGGGCCCTGATCCAGCACGGCATCCCTGCCGTCGGCCTGTCGATCGTCACCGTCCTGGGGCTGCAGGTGGCGGGCATCATCGTCGGCTCGGTCGTCATCGAGCAACTGTTCACACTGCCGGGCGTCGGACGGATGCTGGTCGCCGACGTCGGCACCCGCGACCTGATCAAGGTGCAGAGCGAACTGCTCGTGCTCACCGGCTTCGTCCTGGTGGTGGGATTCCTCGTCGATCTGCTGCACCGGGCGATCGACCCCCGACAGCGGGAGTCCGCATGACGCCGCGCTGGCTCTCCCAGCTCTGGGCCACGGCCACAGGGCGTTTCGGACTGATCGTCGTCGGCGTGATCGCCGTCACGGCGCTCGTGTCTTCCTTCTGGACCCCGTTCGACCCGCAGTCGTCGAACATCGGCGATCGCTGGCTGCCGCCGAGCTGGCCGCATCTGCTCGGCACCGACGACACCGGTCGCGACATCCTCAGCCTGATCATGGCGGGGGCCAGGACGACAGTCTTCGTCAGCGTCGGCGCCGGGCTCGTCGCCACCGTCGTCGGCATCGCTCTCGCGGCGCTCGGCGCCCTCACGACTCGCTGGGTGCGCGAGACCGTCGCGGTGTTCGTCGACATCCTCATCGCGTTCCCGGTGCTGCTGATCGCCATGATGGTCTCCTCGGTGTGGGGAGGATCGCTCTGGGTGGTCATCTGGTCCGTCGGCATCGGCTTCGGCGTCAACATCGCCCGCGTCACCCGCCCAGAGCTGAGGAGGGTGCAGCAGAGCGACTTCGTGCTCGCCGCCAAGGCATCGGGCCTCACTCCCGCCCAGAGCCTCACCCGTCACCTTCTCCCGAACGTCGCTCCGGTCTTCATCGTCCAGCTCTCCTGGTCGATGGCCGTGGCGGTCCTCGCCGAGGCGGGTCTGTCGTACCTCGGCTTCGGCGCCTCGGTGGTCGAGCCGAGCTGGGGCGTCCTGCTCGCGGATCTGCAGCGCTACATCGGCATACATCCGCTCTCGGTGATCTGGCCGGGACTCGCCATCACGATCACCGTCCTCGCTCTCAACCTCCTCGGCGACGGAATCCGCGAGGCGACGGACCCGACGCTGCGCCACCGCGCAACCCCTGGTCGATCAGCAGTGGCGCACACCCCGGCGGTGGTCGCATGACATTGGCGGTCGAGAACCTGGTCATCGACATCGACGGCCGTCGCGTCGTCGACGGGATCTCCTTCGACGTGCCCGACGGCTCCCGCCTCGGACTGATCGGCGAGTCCGGTTCGGGCAAGTCGCTCACCGCTCTCGCCGTGCTCGGACTCCTCCCCGACGGCGCGACCGCGAGCGGCAGCATCCGCTGGAACGGCACCGAGCTGATCGGGATGCCGGATCGCGAGCTCGCGAAGCTTCGCGGCGACGACATCGGCATCGTCTTTCAGGAGCCACGCACCGCCCTGAACCCGATCCGCACCGTCGGACGGCAGATCACGGAGTCCATCCGCATCCACGAGGGCGTCAGCCGCCGCGAGGCCCGCGAACGGGCGATCGCCGAGGCCGCCCGGGTGCGTCTGCCGGACCCCGCATCGATCGTGGACCGCTACCCGCATCAGCTTTCCGGCGGTCAGCGCCAGCGCGTGGCCATCGCGATGGCGCTCGCGTGCCGTCCGCGGCTGCTCATCGCCGACGAGCCGACGACCGCGCTCGACGTCACGATCCAGGCCGAGATCCTGTCGCTGCTGCTCTCGCTCGTCGCAGAAGAGGGGATGTCGCTGGTCTTCATCACACACGACCTCGCCGTGCTCGCACAGGTCGCGAGTGACGGCGTCGTGCTGGAGCACGGGAAGGTCGTCGAGGCAGCACCCGTGTCGACGCTCCTGACGTCGCCCTCCTCCCCCATCACTCAGGGACTGCTGCGCGACGCGACGGCCACCCTTTGGCGGCCGGAAGGCGGCGCGGCGTGAGCCTCATCGAAGCGCGGGGTCTCAGCCGCGAGTTCGTCGTCCCGAAGCGCTCGGCGTTCGAACGCACCCGCCGGCAGACCGCCCTCGCCCCGACGGATCTCGACGTCGTCGAAGGCTCATCGCTGGGGATCATCGGCGAATCCGGTTCCGGCAAGTCGACCCTCGTCCGGCTGCTCCTCGGACTCGATCGTCCGACGACCGGAACGGTCCGAGTGGACGGGCGGGCGGTGGATGCCGCAGCATCCGCCGCCTCGCTGCACTGGCTGCGACGAGAGACCGGGCTGGTGTTCCAGGACCCGTACGCCTCTCTCGACCCGCGGATGACGGCCGGACAGATCGTGCGGGAGCCGCTGTGGGCGCTCGGCATCGACGGCGATCATCGCGCGAGGGTCCGAGAGGTGCTGGCGCAGGTCGGGCTGGAGCCCGACCTGGCCGATCGATACCCGCACGAGTTCTCCGGCGGACAGCGTCAGCGCATCGCGATCGCCCGGGCGATCGTGCATCGGCCGCGCATACTGGTGGGAGATGAGCCCCTCTCCGCGCTCGACGTGACGGTGCGGGCGCAGATCCTCGAACTGCTGATCGAGCTGCGGCGCACGACCGACCTCACTCTGCTGCTCGTGTCGCACGACATCGGCGTGGTGCAGAACCTCTGCGACACGGTCGTCGTCATGAAGGACGGCCACATCGTCGAGCGCGGGTCGACCACGGATGTGCTCCTGCACCCGCAGGACGAGTACACGAAAGCGCTCCTGTCGGCGATCCCGGTGATCCCTGACTCCCCCACCGCTCCCGGTCGTTGAGCGAGAGCGCCATTCCTGGTCGTTGAGCGAGCGCCATTCCTGGTCGTTGAGCGAGCGCCATTCCTGGTCGTTGAGCGAGCGCCATTCCTGGTCGTTGAGCGAGCGCCAGCGAGACGAAATGCGCCGCGCCGCCCTCAGCGCCTCGACCCGAACAGACTTCCCCGCCGTCGGCCGACCGGCTTGAGCACCCGGCGCATGTAGACGGTGCCGAGGTCGCGCCCGAACTTGTAGCCGACGCGTCCCATCCGGCCCGCCTCGACGAAGCCCAGCTTGGCGTGCAGCCGGACCGACGCCTCCGCGCCGCTGTCGCTGATGACCGCGACCATCTCCCGCAGGCCGATCTGCTCACACGCGTCGATGAGCGCCTGCAGGAGCGCCGCGCCCAAACCCTTGCCGCCGGCGCCCGGCCCGAGGTAGATCGAGTCCTCGACCGTGTAGCGGTAGGCGTTCTTGCCCGCCCACGGTTGCGCGAGCGCATAGCCGATCACCTCACCGCCCGACGACACCGCGACGAGGAACGGCAGCTTCAGCTTCTCGAGCAGCGCGAACTTGTCCCGCCAGTACGGGATGCTGCTGTGGCGCTCGTCGAGCGTGACGGCGGAGTTGCTCACGAAGTGGTTGTAGATCTCCCGCACGTCCGCGAGATCGTTGGCGCGGGCCGGACGGATCGTGTACGAGAACACCTCGGGCTCAGGTGCCGGACGCAGATGACGCGGCAGAACGCGGCGACGGTCCCCCGGCTCGAACTGCATGCGTTCAGCTTAGGGAGGAAGGCGGTTCGCCCTCCACCCTCCAGTCGACCGGATTCGCGCCGAGCTCCTCGAGAAGAGTGTTCGCGCGCGAGAACGGCCGTGAGCCGAAGAATCCGCGACTGGCCGAGAGCGGCGACGGATGCGCCGAGGTGATCACCGGCGTATCCCCCAGCAGCGGCTGCAGGTTCGCGGCATCCTTCCCCCACAGGATCGCCACGAGCGGCTGATCGCGGGCGACGAGTGTGCGGATCGCGAGTTCGGTGACGGCTTCCCAGCCCCACCCACGGTGCGATGCCGCGATGCCCGGCTGCACGGTCAGCACGCGGTTGAGGAGCAGGACGCCCTGATCGCTCCACGCGGTCAGGTCGCCGTGCGGCGCGGGTGGGATGCCGAGATCGCTCTCGCGCTCCTTGTAGATGTTGGCGAGGCTGCGCGGCAGAGGGCGCACATCGCGCTCGACGGCGAACGATAAACCGATCGGATGCCCCGGCGTCGGGTAGGGATCCTGGCCGGTGATGAGCACCCGCACCTCGGATAACGGCCGCTGAAACGCCCTGAGGACGTTGTTCCCCGCCGGGAGGTAGCCCCGGCCTGCTCCCTGCTCCGCGCGGAGGCGCTCGCCCAGCGCGCTGATCTGCTCCTGCGCGGGCGCCAGCGCCTCGGCCCAGCCGGCGTCGATCTGCCCGCTCGCTGCGAGCTCGGCGAGGGTATGCGCCATCGTCAGTCGATGGACCGCACGCGCAGCGGTCCACGGGCGAGGAGGTGCTGCGCCGACTGCGCGACCGGGCGCATGGTGATCTGGTCGAGGTTGACGTGTCGAGGAGACTCCAGCGCGTAGGCGATGACATCGGCGACGTCTTCCGCCAGGAGCGGAGCTTCGACGCCCGAGTACACGGCCTCGGCAGCGACCGTGTCCCCGCCGAGACGGTTCAGCGTGAACTCCTCGGTGTGCACCATGCCCGGCGCGATCTCGACGACGCGGATCGGTTCGCCGTTCAGCTCCTGACGGAGCACCTTCACGAGCATGCTCTCCGCCGCCTTGGCAGCGTTGTAGCCGGCGCCGCCTGCATAGGCCGTCTGCGCGGCGGTAGAGGTGATGAAGACGGCGTCGGCGTGTCCGTCGGATGCCGCGGCGCGGCGAAGCAACGGGAGGAGCCCGGCCACGAGGCGTTGCGTCGCGAGCACGTTGGCGTCGAACATCCACTGCCAGTCGTCGACGGACGCATCCTCCACGCGGTCGGTCCCGCGCGCCCCGCCAGCGACCTGCACGAGCGCGTGCACGGGTCCGGACTTCTCGAGCTCGGCCACGAGCGCGTCGACCGCCTCGCCGTCGGTGAGGTCGCAGGCGATCGCAGAGGCACCGGTCTCCTCGGCGAGCGCGGTCAGCCGGTCCTCTCGTCGGGCGACCCCGACGACGTCCCACCCGCGACCGCGGAGCGCGCGCACCGTCGCCGCGCCGATCCCTGAGCTCGCACCTGTCACCACTGCACGTCTGATCACCATGCCTCCACCGTACGACGGTCCTCGCCGGTTGTCCGCAACCCGCGCGGTGCTCCTGGTCGAGAGCGTCAGAACAGAGTGACGGTGCGCGAGCTGACGGTTCCGTCGGAGGGACTGCCGGTGGAGGTGACGGTGACCGGGATGCCGGAGTGCAAGGGCGTGGACCCGAGGATCCCGAAGCTCACGTCTGTCACACCCTGGCCGGCGAGGCTTCCGCTGTACACGAGGACGTACGTGACGGTGCCGTCGCCGTTGTCGGTGGCACCGCCCGCCGTCCACGTCGGGTCCGTGGCGGGCAGTGCTCCGACGGTCGGGCTCCCTCCCCCGGCGTTCGCGATGACCGCGGGCTGCACGGCCCCCACGTCGGCGGCGTCGAACGTCACCGTGACCGTGCCGGTCGTGATGTCCTCGACGGGGAGGGTGGTGGCAGCGGTGTCGTCGTTCCGGAGCTGGATCGTGGCGCCGTAGTACTGCGGGTTCACCCAGGTGCCGCCTTCCATCGACTCGATCACGAATGCGCCGAGCGCTCCCGTCGACGCGGCGGCGAGTGGCGTGCCGACGGAGGCGGCGACCACCGGCACCGCCCAGACCGCGCCCGCCAGCACCGTGCGGCGCCGGACGCCGGCATCTCGCTGCTCGTGGGCAGGATCGTCATGCTGCGTCGATGCCATCGGATGTCCTCCTCATCGCCGGGCGCGCCGGACGGCCCTCATCTCCACGGTACGGTTCTCACTCACCCCTTCTCCCCTGCTCTCACCCGTTGCGGATGAGGGCACGGTGTTACGTCACATTTCCCATTCCTTGTTGACACGAGGCGATGTTCCGTACTCTCGCTGCAACGGCATCCGCCATCCGTCCTTCCAATCGTTCCAGGGGGAACACATGTCCGCACCCGAGTCCTGGCGTTTCGAGACCAAGCAGATCCACTCGGGTGCCGCACCCGATCCGGTCACGAAGGCCCGCGCCACGCCGATCTACCAGACCACCTCATACGTGTTCGACAGCGCGGACCATGCCGCGAACCTCTTCGCCCTGGCGGAGTTCGGCAACATCTACACGCGCATCCAGAACCCCACGCAGGACGTGCTCGAGCAGCGTCTCGCCGCGCTCGAGGGCGGCACCGGCGCCCTGGTCCTCGCCAGCGGCCAGGCCGCCTCGACCTTCGCCGTCTTGAACATCGCCGAGGCGGGCGACCACTTCGTCGCCTCGAGCTCGATCTACGGCGGCACGTACAACCTCTTCAAGTACACGCTCGCGAAGCTCGGCATCGAGGTCACCTTCGTCGAGAACCAGGACGACCCCGAGGAATGGCGTCGCGCGGTCCGCCCGAACACGAAGCTCTTCTTCGCGGAGACCATCGGCAACCCGCAGATCAACATCCTCGACATCCGCACCGTCGCCGACGTCGCGCACGAGAACGGCGTGCCGCTGATCGTCGACAACACGATCGCGACCCCGTACCTGATCCGCCCGTTCGAGTTCGGCGCCGACATCGTCGTCCACTCGGTCACGAAGTTCCTCGGCGGACACGGCACGACCATCGGCGGCGCCATCATCGACGGCGGCACGTTCGAGTGGTCGAAGAACGTCGACAAGTTCCCCGGCCTCACGGTCCCGGACCCCTCGTACCACGGCGCCAGCTACACGGCCGCGGTCGGCGACCCGCTCGCCTACATCATCAAGGCGCGCGTGCAGCTGCTGCGCGACCTCGGCTCGGCCATCGCACCGCAGAGCGCCTGGAACCTCATCCAGGGCATCGAGACCCTGTCGCTGCGCATCGAACGCCACGTGCAGAACGCACAGGAGATCGCGGAGTGGCTCGACAGCCGTGACGACGTCGCGACGGTGAACTACTCGGGTCTGCCCTCCTCTCCCTGGTACGCGAAGGCGAACGAGTACGCCCCCAAGGGCGTCGGCGCGGTGCTGTCGTTCGAGCTGAAGGGCGGGGTCGAGGCCGGACGCGAGTTCGTCAACAGCCTGTCGCTGTTCAGCCACCTCGCCAACATCGGCGATGTGCGCTCGCTCGTCATCCACCCGGCGTCCACCACGCACGCCCAGCTCACGCCGGAGCAGCAGCTCACGGCCGGCGTCACGCCGGGCCTGGTGCGCCTCTCCGTGGGCATCGAGAACGTCGAGGACTTGAAGGCCGACCTCGACGAGGCCCTCGCCGCGGCGCGCCGCGTATCGGAGGCTGCGCGCGCCTGATCGACGCTCGCGTTCGCAGAGGTGCCCCGAGCTCATGCTCGGGGCACCTCTGCGTGACGGACCCGTGTACGGTCGGCGCACAGCCGCAGGCTCCAGAATGAGAAGTCCGCCAGAGGAGCCTCCGATCGACGTCACGTCCCCCCGCCCTGCCACAGCACCGCGACCGCTGTCACGACGCTCCCGCGCGCGTGCCGGACGGGGAATCGCCCTGGCCGGGCTCGTTCTGCTGGCGGTGATGGTCGGCACCTGGGTGCCCGGGCTGGTCGGCACGGCGGCAGCCGCCCTCCTGCCGTGGAGCGGGGCCGCGCTCGCGCTCGTCGCCGTCCTCGCGCTGTTCCTCGCCCGCCGCGTGCTGCTGCTCCTTCTCGTCCCCGCGCTGGTCTGGGCGCTCGCGATGTTCCCGTCCCTTCCCGGAGTGGGAGCGTCCCCACCGACGGATGCCGCGGCGCTGACGATCGTCAGCCAGAACGTACGCGCGCACTCCGGCGGTGCCGCCGCATCCGCCGGAGAATTGGCCGCTCTCGGCGCTGACGTCATCGCCATGGCAGAGCTGGATGCCGACAGCCTGACCGTCGCGCGCGAGGCGCTGGCCTCGGAGTATCCGCATGCGGCTGCGGTCGGAACGGTGGGCATCTGGAGCCGCTTCCCGATCGACGACGTCCAGCCGCTCGCCCTCGGCCTCGACTGGAAGCGCGCCCTCCGCGCCCAGGTGCAGACGCCGAGCGGCACGGTCGCCGTGTACGTCATGCACGCGGCTTCCGTGCGCCCCGGCGAGCAGCAGGGTCGCGACGCGATGCTCGCCGGGATCGCGGAAGCGGCGGCATCCGACCCGGCCGAGGCGATCATCGTCGTGGGCGACTTCAACGCCGCCTCCGCCGACCCGGCTCTCGGCGCCATCCGATCCGAGCTCACGTGGGTCCGGCCGACCGACGGCACGCTCGGCCTGAGCTGGCCGGCCGCCGTGCCTCTCGTCCGCATCGACCACGTGTTCGTGCGCGGTCTCGACGTGGAGAGATCCACCACGCAGCGTGCCGGCAGCAGCGACCACCTCGCGACGGTGACCACGGTGAGCATCCCGTCGGCGACACCGTGACGGACCCCGAGCCGTAACGTTCACCGGGCTCGTCCTCCGCCAGGCGAGAATGGAGGAATGGACTGGCAGACGACCTCGGAGGACACGGTGCCCTCAGCGCCCGTGACAGAGGCCGACGTCCGGCTGCTGCGAGCGCGGCCTCCGGCGACGGGTGCCTGGCGCGACGGGGATCCCGTCGGGGGTCGACGGTTCGGGTCTTTCGGCGCGTTCACGACCGAGAGCGGTGCCGTGCTTCCCGGCATCCGCATCGCCTACGAGACCTGGGGCGAGCTGAACGAGGCCCGTGACAACGCCGTTCTGATCCTCCACGCCCTGACCGGTGACAGCCACGTGCGCGGGGCGGCCGGCGCGGGACACGCGACCGCCGGATGGTGGGAGGACGTCACCGGACCGGGTGCACCGCTCGACACGGACCGCTGGTTCGTCATCGCGCCCAACATGCTGGGCGGATGCCAGGGGTCCACGGGTCCCGCGAGCGTCGCACCGACCGGCTACGAGTGGGCGTCGCGCTTCCCGTATCTCACCATCCGCGATCAGGTCGCCGCTCAAGTGCGCCTGGCCGATGCGCTCGGCATCGAGCGGTGGGCTGCGGTCGTCGGCGGCTCCATGGGCGGGATGCACGCCCTGGAGTGGGCCGTCACTCACCCGGAGCGCGTTGCGCGTCTGGCCGTGCTCTCCTCTCCCCCGGTCACGACCGCCGACCAGATCGCGCTGAACACGGTGCAGCTGGAGGCCATCCGGATGGATCCGCGCTTCCAGGGCGGCGAGTACTACGACCTCGCCGACGGAGACGGCCCCCACCGCGGACTCGCCCTCGCCCGGAGGATGGCTCTGCTGAACTACCGCAGCCCGATCGAGCTCAATCAGCGCTTCCAGCGCTCCTGGCAGTCCGGCGTGTCGCCGCTCGGCCACGGCGGTCGCTTCGCGGTGGAGTCGTACCTCGACTTCCACGGCAACAAGTTCACGCGCCGGTTCGACGCGAACAGCTACATCACCCTGGTCGAGGCGATGAACTCGCACGACGTCGGGCGGGACCGCGGCGGCGTCGAAGAGGCGCTGCGCGCCGTCACGGCCACGACGGTGGTCATCGGCATCGACAGCGACCGGCTCTTCCCCGTCGACGGACAGCAGCGCATCGCCCGGAACATCCCGAACGTCCTCGGCGACGAGGCGGTCGTGCTCTCCAGCGACTTCGGACACGACGGCTTCCTGATCGAGACGGAGGCTGTGGGCAGGCACCTGCGGCTCCTACTCGACAGCTGACCCGCGCCTCCCCCCTCGCCCGTCAGGCGGGCTCGAACGTCCAGGGAAGGGCGGCCGCCTGGAGCCGACCCTGGGTCCAGCTGAAGGTGCGACCCTCATCGTGCACGCGCGTCTGGAACAGTTGCGCGGCCGCGTCAGACGACAATGCGGTCTCGGCATCCGAAAGAGCGGAGAGCTGGTGCAGGGTGATCCACGTCGGCGGGAACAGTACCCACTCGCCGGTCGCGTGACGTGCGAGCGCCTCTGACGGGCTCACCCAGGCGATCTCCGCCACCTCGTCCGCCGATGGCACGGGCTCCTGCTCCGGCGCCCTCCCGACGAAGAACCATGTGCGGATCCGGGTGGGCGCCTCGAGCGGCGGATGCCACTCCGACAGCGGCTGTACGTCGTCGACGACGAGTCCGACCTCTTCGAACGTCTCGCGGATGCCGGCTCGGCGCGCATCATCCTGTTCCGTCGCGCCATCGCGATGGTCGGCAGGCTCGACCTTCCCGCCGGGGAACACCCAGGCGCCGGCGAAGGACCCGCGGCCGGGACGCCGCATGAGCAGCACCTCGAAGCCGGGCTCCGCGTCGCGCAGCAGCACCACGGTGCCGGCCACGGGGAGGTCATCGACAGCGGCGCTCACCCCGATACTCTACGGCGCGACGAGCTCCGGCACGGCGGCGCGACGCGCCTCGTGGCGGTACGAGAGCAGGGCGAGGACCAGTCCGGAGACCGCGAGGGCAGCCCCCGCCCACGCCGGCGCCGTGAATCCCCAGCCGAGAGCGATGACCACGCCGCCGAGGAATGCCCCGAGGCTGTTCCCGATGTTCAGAGCCGAATGATTCATGGCGGCCGCGATCGACTGGTTGTCGCCGGCGACGTCCATCAGGCGCGTCTGGATGGTGGGGCTGAGCACCGACGACACGAATCCCACGACGAGCACCATCACGCAGAGGCTGATGATCCAGAACGACAGCGTCGCGAGGAGTGCGAGCGTGGCCGCCATCACGGCGAGACCGATCAGGAGGGTGCGCCGCAGATCGATGTCGGCCAGGTGCCCGCCGACGAGGTTGCCCACCGTCATGCCGACGCCCATCAGGACCAGCACGATCGGCACCGCCCATTCGGGCGATCCGGCGACCTCGGTCACGACGGGGGCGATGTAGCTGTACACCGCGAAGAACCCGCCGAAGCCGATCGCGCCGACGCCCAGCGTGAACCATACCTGCGGAATGCGGAAGACTCCGAGCTCCTGACGCATGGTGCGTCCGGGCGACCCGGGATGGACGGGCACGAAAAGCGCGATGCAGACCGTCGCGAGCGCGAAGACGAGCGCGACGACGGCGAAGGCCGTGCGCCACCCCCACTGCTGGCCGAGGAAGGTCCCCAGCGGAACGCCGACCACGTTGGCGACCGTGAGTCCGGTGAGGATGAAGGCGACACCCTTCGCACGGTTGCCCGGGCCCATGACGTCGGCGGCGACGAGCGCGCCGATGCCGAAGTAGGCGCCGTGCGGGAGGCCCGCGAGGAAGCGGGAGACGCCGACGAGCTCGAACGTCGGCAGCACGACCGTGAGGGCGTTGAAGACGGTCAGCGCCAGTGCCAGCACGATCATCACCCGGTGCCGCGGGTACCGGGCGACGAAGCCGGCGATCGTCGGGGCGCCGATGACGACCCCTAGCGCATACAGCGAGATCAGCCAGCCGGCCTGGCTCAGAGCATCCTCGGGACTCGACGCCGACAGAGCGGGAAGCAGGTCGTCGGCGATGTCGGGCAGCAGGCCCATGACGACGAACTCGGTCATGCCGATGCCGAAACTGCCGATGGCGAGAGAGAGGAGCGTCCTCTTCGCCGCACCCCTCGATTGCGTCGAGGGATTCACCGGATCAGCCTACCGGTCGATCGGCGGCTGCTTCGACGCGCGATGCGATGCGGCGAACGCCGAACACGACCACACAGCAAGACGCTCGGCCAGGAATTCCTGGCCGAGCGTCTCGCTCAAGGTACGAAGAGGCCGTGGATCGGCGCCCCGAGCCTCAAAGGGTCATTCGTTGGCGGAGATTGGATCGCCATTGGCGAGCACAGGGGAACGTCGCTTGCGCACTGCGCGGAACACTCCCGTCACCAATGGCATGAATACGATGACCGTGACCGCAACCACGAGGTACTCGTTCAATCCCAGCGTGACGCCGAGCACGAGCAGAAGCAGAAGCGAAGAGACATAGGCTCCCACTCCTAGCATCGCTGCCCGCAGCACCCGCTTAGTGTTCATCGCATCTTCGTTCATCCGGAATTTTGGCGATCCGTCCGATGCGCAGGGCGCCACCGTGCGAGCGAGCATCAACCAGGGCCCGGCGTCGACCGCATCGTGAAGGGAGCGCGCCTGCACGACTGAACCGCGCGCGGGGAAACAGTCCTACTCCTCGGCGGACTCGATCGCCGCCTCGAGCCGCTCGATCTTCGCATCGAGCTCGCCCGAGTAACCCGGCCGGATGTCGGCCTTGAGCACGAGAGAGACCCGCGATCCGAACGGCATCACTGCTTCCGTCGCGCGCTTGACCACATCCATCACGGAGTCCCAGTCGGGGCCCTCTATCTCGGTGAACATACTCGTGGTGCGGTGGGGCAGTCCGGATTCCCGCACGACGCGCACGGCAGCGGCCACCGCGTCATGCACGGAGTCATCGGAGCGCTCAGCCCCGTCTGCGGGGGTGCCGCTCGGGGCGACGGAGAAGGCGATCAGCATGTTCACTCCCTGGTTTTCGAAGGACGGGGGGCGGGCACGCGCACGAGAGCACGGATGCTGACGGCGAGCAGAACGAGGAGCAGCAGATTGCGCAGCGTGAGCACCAGCACCGGCAGCAGCTCAGCGCGCAGCAGGGCGTCGTAGCTGAGCGGGTACACAAGGCACGTGAGCGCACAGAGGATCAGGACGAGCGCGGCAGATCCACGTGCTCTGAGGCGGTCGAACACGATCCACAGGATCACCGGAGCGATCAGCCACGTCTGGAACTGCGGAGAGCCGACCTTGTTGGTCACGATCAGGACGGCGACGAGCGCCAGTGCCAGCGGCGGGAACAGGCGAGGGAAGGATGCTCCGCGCGAGGCTTTCACGGCGCCGATCACCGTGACGGCCGCTGCCGCGAGCACCATGAGCGGAGTGAGGAGCGCGGTGACGGCATCCGCGCCCGGGGCGGCGATCTGGAAGGTCAGCATCTCGAAGCTGTATTGGATCCGCGCGGCGCCGGCGACAGCGAGCCAGAGGAACGGCGTGGCGGCGACGGCCTCGATCTGCAGGCCCCGGCCGGTCTGCTCGGTGAGGAAGCCGAAGATCTCCGTGTCCGCGCCGAGCAGAAGTAGCACGACGACGACCCCGGCGGTGACGGCGACGGCGGCCAGCAGCATCCGCATCCGGGCTCTCCCCGCGACGACGGCGGCCAGTACCAGCGCCCCTGGCCAGATCTTGATCCAGGCCCCGACGGTCAACAGCGTGGTCGCGAGGATCGGACGGGTGGCGAGCCAGAGTCCGCCGATCACCGCGAGAGGGACGGTGATCGCGTCGATGCGGTACATCGCGATCGGTCCGAGGAGCAGAAGCGCCGCGCACCAGAACCAGCCGGCGAGGCGACGCGGCTTCGACGGCGAGCGGCCGAGCAGAACCCCGAAGGCGACGGCATCCAGTACTGCGACCAGGAGTGCCCATCCGACCAGATACGCCCCGGACACCCCCAGCAGCGGCACGAGCGATGCCGCCAGGCCCTTCGCGAGCAGCATCGGCACGAGCGCGAGCTGCGGATAGACCCACGTCTCTGTGACTCCGACGACCGGACCGCCGCTGAGGGCCGCGGACGCCCACGGCTCATAGACGAGCACCACGTCGCCCATCGGCTGGCTCGGGTACACCCAGCCGGCGACGGCGGTGATGAGGTGCGCGAGAAGGAAGGCGCCCCAGAGCACGACCACGGGGGTCGTCCGCGTGCGCCTCACGCCAGGACGTCCGCGATCGCCTGTGGCAGGGCGTCGGCGACATCCATCGCGACGATCGGATGCCCGGGCGAGCCGTCGAGCACGCCCGCGGCGATGCGAGCGGCATGGCCGTGCAGCCACGCGCCGGCGGCCGCGGCCTCCACCAGTGAGGCGTCGGGATTCGCGGCGGCCACCGCGCCGAGCACGCCGGCGAGCACATCGCCGGTTCCCGCGGTCGACAGCCAGCTTGTTCCCGCCTCCACGGCGATGACCTGGCCTGCCGGGTCCGCGATCAGCGTACGGGCTCCCTTGAGCAGGACCGTCCCGCCGATCTTCACCGCCATCTGCGCCGCGGACTCGGCGCGGTCATCGTCGGACGACGGCACGCGCAGACGCTCCCGCAGTTTCGCGAACTCCCTGGCGTGCGGCGTCACGAGAAAAGGTGCGCGTGTCCCGGGCGCGAGATCCAGCGCGCCGGCATCGATGATGACCGTCGCCGATCCGGAGAGGATGTCGCGGAGCGCCAGCGTCTCCGCGTCGGTGCGCTCCCCCGGATCCGTGCCGGAGCCGATCACCCAGACGTCCGCGCGCGTCCCACCGGTATCGGGCCCTGCGACGGTCTCCGGGCGACGAGCGAGCACGGCATCCGCCACCGAAGCCGCGCCGACGAACCGCACGAAGCCCGCCCCGGCGCGCCATGCCGCCTCCACGCCGAGCACTGCGGCGCCCGGGTAGGCGGGCGATCCGGTGCGGAGCGCGATGACTCCTCGGGAGTACTTGTCGTCGTCCGGCGTGGGAGCACGGAAGAACCGTGCCGAATCACTGCGTGACCATGCGCGCACCTCGACCATGACTCCACGTTAGCGGGACGACCCGCGGTGCGCCCGCACAGGGGTAACGTCGAACGGTGACCCTCCTCTTCTCCCCTCTCCGCATCCGTTCCGTCACGTTCCGCAACCGCCTCTGGGTGTCGCCGATGTGCATGTACAGCGCCGTCGACGGGGTGGTGCAGGAATGGCACCACACGCATCTGGCTCAGTTCGCCTCCGGCGGAGCGGGACTCATCGTCGCCGAGGCGACGGCAGTCCTCCCGGAGGGACGCATCTCGCCGCGCGACGTCGGTCTGTGGAACGACGAGCAGCGCGACGCGCTGGCACCGATCGTGCACGCGATCCACGAGCGCGGAGCGGTGGCCGGCATCCAGCTCGCGCACGCCGGCCGCAAGGCGTCGACGTGGTGGCCCTGGGCTCCTGCGCGCGGATCGGTGCCGGCGGATGACGGCGGATGGACGACGACCGCACCTTCCGCCGTCGCCTACGACGGCTTCGCTGAACCTCTCGCACTGGATGCCGCCGGCATCGACACCGTCGTGCAGGCGTTCGCCACGTCCGCCCGCCGAGCGGTGGATGCCGGCTTCGACGTGCTCGAGCTGCACGGCGCCCACGGGTACCTGCTGCATCAGTTCCTCTCGCCGCTGTCCAACCAGCGCGACGACGAGTTCGGCGGATCGCTCGAGAACCGTGCACGACTTCTCGTGCGGATCGTGGATGCCGTCCGCGCAGAGGTCGGCGACGACGTGCCGCTGTTCGTGCGCATCTCCGCCACCGACCATGCCGAGGGCGGCTTCACCCCCGAGGAAGCGGCGATCGTCGGCGACTGGGTCACCGAGCACGGCGCCGACTTCATCGACGTGTCCAGCGGCGGCCTCGTCGCCCATCAGCAGCTCGACGTGTTCCCCGGCTACCAGGTCCCCCTCGCCGAGACGGTCCGGCAGGGCGGACGCATCCCCGTCTCGGCCGTCGGTCTCATCACCGCGGCGGCGCAGGCGGAGCAGGTGCTGGCTGACGGCGCGGCCGACGCGATCTTCGCCGGACGGGAATGGCTCCGCGACCCGCACTTCGGGCTCCGCGCGGCCCATGAACTCGGTGCTGACGTCGCCTGGCCCCCGCAGTACGACCGGGCGCGCTGGCGCTGACGCCGGGAGCTTCGCAGGCACGACGAAGGCCGCCACCCGTCTCGGGAGGCGGCCTTCGCCATGCATGCCGCGGTCAGCGGCCCCGGATGCGCCGCGTCGCGTCCTGAACCTCGCCGACCAGTTCCTCGAGGATGTCCTCGAGGAACAGCACGGCAGTGGTGCGCCCTTCGGCGTCGCGCACCTTGGCGAGATGGCGACCGGCTCGGCGCATCAGCGCCAGGGCGTCTTCCAGGTCGGTGTCCTCCTGCACAGGCACCATGTGGTGGATGCGCTTCGGCGGGAGCGGCTCCACGAGCTTCACCGCCGCGTCCGGACCATCCGATGCTCGCAGGATGTCCTTGAGGTGCACGTAGCCGACCGGCACGGCATCCGCATCGACGATCACGTAGCGCGAGAAGCCGTAGCGGGCCACGGCCTTCTCGATGTCGTCCGGCGTCGTCGTCTGCGGCAGCGTGATGAGGTCGCTGAGGGGAACGGCGACGTCGCGCGCTTTCTTGTCGGTGAACTCCACCGCGGCGGCCACCGTCCCGGCGGTGTCGCTCAGCACGCCCTCCCGACGGGACTGGTCGACGATCGTCGCGACCTCCTCGAGCGTGAACGTCGATGCCGCCTCGTTCTTCGGCTCGACCCGGAACAGACGCAGCACGCCGTTCGCAGCGGCGTTCAGCACCCAGATCACCGGCATGAAGATCTTCGACACCCAGACCAGCGGCGTCGCCAGGATCAGCACCGCGCGATCGGGAACCGAGAACGCCAGGTTCTTCGGCACCATCTCGCCGAAGACGACGTGCAGGAACGAGACGATCAGCAGAGCGATCGTGAACGCCACCGCGTCGACCACGCCCTCCGACCAGCCGAACGCGTGCATCGGCACGGCGAGCAGGTGGTGGATCGCGGGCTCGGAGACATTCAGGATCAGCAGCGAGCAGATCGTGATGCCGAGCTGCGAGGTCGCGAGCATGAGCGTCGCGTGCTCCATCGCGTACAGCGCGGTCTTGGCGGCACGTGAGCCCTGCTCGGCGCGCGGCTCGATCTGCGAGCGCCGCGCGGAGATCACCGCGAACTCGGCGCCGACGAAGAACGCGTTCGCGACGAGAAGCACGACGAGCCAGGCGAGTCCTCCCCAGTCATTCATCGGGTGACCTCCTCTCCTGGTCCGTGCGGTCTCGGAACGTAGCGCACTCGATCCACGCGTCGGCCGTCCATGCGGACCACCTGGAGCAGACCGCTGTCGACCGAGACCTCGTCGCCGATCGACGGCACCCTCTCGAGCACGCTCATCACGTATCCGCCCACGGTGTCGTACACGTCGCCCTCCGGCACGACGACACCGGCACGGCTGCGCAATTCGTCAGGGCGGAGCTCGCCCGGGAACGTGATTCCATCGCGTCCGCGGATGATCCCGGCCCTGGTGCGATCGTGCTCGTCCGAGACCTCGCCGACGAGCTCCTCGACCAGATCCTCGAGCGTCACGAGTCCTGCGGTGCCTCCGTACTCGTCGACGACGACGGCCAACTGGTAGCCGCGGGCGCGGAGCTCGGAGATCAGGCCGTCGACGTGGACCGTCTCGGGCACGCGCAACGCGTCGGTCGCGAGCGCGCCCACCGGCACCTCGGCACGGCGCTCTCGCGGAACGGAGATCGCGGCCTTGAGGTGCACGACGCCGGAGATGTCGTCGAGATCGCCGTCGTAGACGGGGAACCTGCTGTGTCCGGTGCGGCGGGCGAGTTGGATGACATCGTCGGCGGAGTCACCGGCGGCGAGCGCGTGCATGCTCGGCCGCGCCGTCATCACGTCGGCGGCGCTGAGGCGCGAGAAGGTGAGCGTGCGATCGAGCAGGCTCGCGGTGTCGGCCTCGAGCAGGCCGGCGCTGGCCGAACGGCGCACCAGGGATGAGAGCTCCTCGGCGCTGCGTGCACCCGAGAGCTCCTCCTTGGGCTCGATGCCCATGCTGCGCAGCACGCCGTTGGCGCTGCCGTTGAGCACGACGACGGCGGGCTTGAAGACGGTCGTGAACGCGACCTGGAAGGGGATCACGAGCTTCGCCGTCTGACGCGGAAGAGCGAGGGCGAAGTTCTTGGGAACCAGCTCCCCGAGGATCATCGAGAGCACGGTCGCCACGAACATCGCCACGATCGTCGCGATCGGTCCGACCGCTGCCTCGGGAATGCTCCACGCGACGAGCGTCGGTCCGAGCAGGTTCGAGAGCGCCGGCTCCATCGTGTAACCGGTGAGGAGCGTGGTGAGAGTGATGCCGAGCTGTGCCGAGGACAGATGCGTGGACGTGTGCCGGAGAGCACTGATCGTGAGCGAGAGGCGGGACTCGCCTTTCGCCTGACGCGCTTCGAGATCGGCGCGGTCGAGATTGACCAGCGCGAACTCGCTCGCGACGAAGAGGCCGGTGCCGACCGTGAGCAGGAGCCCCACGCCCAACATGATGTAGTCCATCAGCGGTTCCTCTCCGGTGAGAGAGGCGGACAGTGGGGCGATGTTCTGCAACTGGGAGGGTCGTCCATTATGCCGACGATTCTACAGAAACTGTCCGTGAGTGCGTGCGTGCGTGCGTGCGTGCGACCACGGCTACCAGCTGACCGGCAGCGCCTTGCCCTCCTCGTAGCCCGCGGCGGACTGCAGTCCGACGAGCGCACGGTCGTGGAATCCCGGCACCGACGACGCCCCGGCGTAGGTGAACGACGACCGCACGCCCGAGGTGATCATGTCGAGCAGGTCCTCGAGTCCGGGGCGCAGCGGGTCGAGGTAGATCTTCGATGAGGAGATGCCCTCGGCGAAGAGCTCCTTGCGAGCGCGCTCGTACGCATCCAGACGGCCGAATCGCGCCTGCACCGCCTTCGTCGAGGCCATGCCCCACGATTCTTTGAAGATTCGCCCCTCGGCGTCGCGCTGCAGCTCTCCCGGTGCTTCGATCGTGCCGGCGAACCAGGATCCCACCATGACGGATGCCGCGCCCGCTGCGAGCGCGAGCGCCACGTCTCGCGGATACCGCACGCCGCCGTCGGCCCACACGTGCGCACCGAGCTCCTTCGCCGCCTGCGCCGTCTCGAGCACGGCCGAGAACTGGGGCCTGCCGACCGCGGTCATCATGCGCGTCGTGCACATGGCGCCCGGCCCGACGCCGACCTTGAGGATCGAGGCTCCCGCGTCGACGAGGTCGTGCACCCCGTCGGCCGTGACGATGTTGCCCGCGACGATCGGGAGCCCCAGGTCGAGGTCGGCCACGGCGCGCAGTGCGCGGAGCATCCCCTCCTGGTGTCCGTGGGCCGTGTCGACGACCAGCACATCGACGCCCGCGCCCGCGAGCGCCTTCGCCTTGGCCGCGACATCGCCGTTGATGCCGACGGCGGCGGCGACCACGAGGCGCCCGTCGGCGTCGAGTGCAGGACGGTAGAGCGTGGAGCGCAGCGCGGTCCGTGCACTCAGCGTGCCGACGAGATGCCCGTGGTGGATGACCGTCACCATCTCGACGCCGGCGTCGGTGATCACGTCGAACGCATGACGCTCGGAACCGATGTCCTCGGCGTCGATCGAGGGAACGCCGGTGTGCACGAGGTCACCGAGCTGAGCGTCCGGCAGCGCGGTGGCGAGCCTCGTCGCCGGAAGGATGCCGAGCACGTCGGCCACATCGATCGGTGCTCCTCCGCGCGCCACCACGATCCCGTGCCCTGCGGTGGGCGGAAGGAGCCGGAGAGCGTCCGCGACGGATGCCTCCGGCGGAAGCACGATCGGCGTGTCCCAGAGCACCGGCTGCGACTTCACGTCCCGGATCGCTGCATCCAGGTCCTGGAGCGGGAGATCCTGCGGGAGCACGCCCAATCCGCCGCGGCGGGCGAGCACGGCCGCCAACCGCGGGCCGGTGACCGAGTTCATGTTCGAGGCGACCAGCGGAAGGGTGGCTGGGGTGCCGTCCTGCGGAGCGAGGTCGACCTGGAGCCGGCTGGTGACCGCGGATCGCCGCGGGACGAGGAACACGTCCGAGTAGGTCAGATCCACTGTCGGCTGCGCTCCTGAGAAGTCCATGTCTCCACGGTACCCAGATAGCCGCGCGCCGGGCACACCGCTTCGACGATTGCCGCGACGAAACACGTTAGGCTTGACAGTCGAGAGTGTGCGGACCCGAGCGCATCCTGCGCCGTCGTCTGCACCTGAGTGCTTCAGCGATGAAAGAGGGCGATACAGCGTGTCGAACCAGGTGACCGGCGTCGGGGGCGACGGGGGGTTCGGAGCCAATTCCTGGCTCGTCGAAGAGCTCTACGAGCAGTTCAAAGAGAACCGCGACTCGGTCGACAAGGAGTGGTGGCCGGTTCTCGAGAAGTACCACTCGGACACCACCGGAGCCGCTGCACCTGCGGCAGCATCCTCCGCACCCGCGGCACCTTCCGCACCGGCCGCACCTGTCGCAGACACGGGTGCCCACCCCGTCACCGCCCCCATCCCGGTGATCGGCTCGCAGCCCGTGGCTCGGACGACCACCAAGCCCGCCGCCACGGCTCCGATTCCCGCCCAGGCTCCGAAGCCCGCCGCGAAGGAAGCCGTCGACGCGGCAGAAGAAGACAGGGTCACGCCGCTTCGCGGTATGCCCAAGACACTCGCTGCGAACATGGACCAGTCGCTCACGGTCCCGACCGCGACCAGCGTCCGTACGGTGCCCGCGAAGCTGATGATCGACAACCGCATCGTCATCAACAACCACATGGCCCGCACGCGCGGCGGCAAGATCAGCTTCACCCACCTCATCGGTTGGGCGCTCATCCGCACCCTCGACGAGTTCCGCAGCCAGAACGTCTTCTACGCAGAGATCGACGGAAAGCCCTCGGTCGTCGCTCCGGCGCACGTCAACCTCGGCATCGCGATCGATCTCCCCAAGCCCGACGGCACGCGCGCCCTCATGGTGCCGAGCATCAAGCGCGCCGAGACCATGAGCTTCAGCGAGTACCTCATCGCATATGAAGACCTCGTCACGCGCGCCCGCGGCAACAAGCTCACCGCGGCGGACTTCCAGGGCACGACGGTCTCCCTGACGAACCCCGGCGGCATCGGCACCGTGCACTCGGTCCCGCGTCTGATGAAGGGCCAGGGCTGCATCATCGGCGCCGGTGCCCTCGAGTACCCGGCGGAGTTCCAGGGCGCCAGCGCCCGCACGCTCAACGAGCTCGCGATCGGCAAGACGATCACGCTGACCAGCACCTACGACCACCGCGTGATTCAGGGCGCCGGATCGGGCGAGTTCCTCAAGAAGGTGCACGAGCTGCTCATCGGCCAGCGCGGCTTCTACGACGACATCTTCGCCGCTCTCCGCATCCCGTACGCCCCCATCCGCTGGAATCCCGACATCGCCGTGGATCTCGCGGAGCGCGTCGACAAGCAGTCCCGTGTGCAGGAGCTCATCAACTCCTACCGCGTGCGCGGCCACCTGATGGCCGACATCGACCCCCTCGAGTACGTGCAGCGCTCGCACCCCGACCTCGAGATCGAGAGCCACGGACTCACGTTCTGGGACCTCGACCGCGAGTTCGTGACCGGAGGCTTCGGCGGCCGGCGCGTCGCGAAGCTGCGCGACATCCTCGGTGTGCTCCGCGACTCGTACTGCCGCACGCTCGGCATCGAGTACATGCACATCCAGGATCCGGAGCAGCGCCGCTGGTTCCAGGAGAAGGTCGAGATCAAGTACCAGAAGCCCGGGCACGACGAGCAGCTGCGGGTCCTCCGCAAGCTGAACGAGGCCGAGGCGTTCGAGACCTTCCTGCAGACGAAGTTCGTCGGCCAGAAGCGCTTCTCCCTCGAGGGCGGCGAGTCGCTGATCCCGCTGCTCGACGAGATCCTGCAGGGCGCGGCCACGGCCGGGCTCGAGGGCGCCGCGATCGGCATGGCCCACCGCGGTCGTCTGAACGTGCTCACCAACATCGCCGGCAAGACCTACGGCCAGGTGTTCCGCGAGTTCGAGGGCACGCAGACGCCGGGCAACCAGCGCGGCTCGGGTGACGTGAAGTACCACCTCGGCACCGAGGGCACCTTCGTCGCCGACGACGGGTCGGAACTGCCCGTCTACCTGGCCGCGAACCCGTCCCACCTCGAGACGGTCGACGGAGTCCTCGAGGGCATCGTCCGCGCCAAGCAGGACCGCAAGCCGATCGGCACCTTCGCCTGGCTGCCGATCCTGGTGCACGGCGATGCCGCTTTCGCCGGTCAGGGCGTCGTGGTCGAGACGCTGCAGATGTCGCAGCTGCGCGGCTACCGCACCGGTGGCACGATCCACGTCGTCGTCAACAACCAGGTCGGCTTCACGACGTCTCCGAACGACGGTCGCACCTCGGTGTACGCGACCGACGTCGCCAAGACCATCCAGGCGCCGGTCTTCCATGTGAACGGCGACGACCCCGAGGGCGTCATCCACGTCGCGCAGCTCGCGTTCGAGTACCGTGAGCGGTTCCACCGCGACGTCGTGATCGACCTCGTCTGCTACCGCCGTCGCGGTCACAACGAGGGCGATGATCCTTCGATGACCCAGCCGCTGATGACCGACCTGATCCAGGCGAAGCGCTCGGTCCGCAAGCTGTACACCGAATCGCTCGTCGGTCGCGGCGACATTACCGAGCAGGAGTACGACGAGGCGAAGGCGGACTTCCAGAACCGCCTCGAGATCGCGTTCGCCGACACGCATGCCGCCGAGACCGGAACCAACGAGGTCGCCCCGGAGGTGCTGCCGGTCGAGGAGCAGGTCGGCGCACCCGACGTCACGGGTGTCCCGAGCGAGGTCATCCGCCTCATCGGTGATGCTTTCGTGAACAAGCCCGAGAATTTCACGGTGCACCCGAAGATCCAGCAGCTGCTGGACAAGCGACTCGATATGAGTCGCAACGGCGGCATCGACTGGGGCTTCGGCGAGCTGCTCGCCTTCGGCTCCCTGCTGGTCGAGGGCACCTCGGTGCGCTTCGCCGGGCAGGATGCGCGGCGCGGCACGTTCGTGCAGCGTCACGCCACACTGCACGACCGGGCGAACGGCCAGGAATGGCTCCCCCTGTCGAACCTGTCCGATGCGCAGGGCCGGTTCTTCATCTACGACTCGCTGCTGAGCGAGTATGCCGCCCTCGGGTTCGAGTACGGCTACTCGGTCGAGGCTCCCGAGGCCCTCGTGCTCTGGGAGGCGCAGTTCGGCGACTTCGTCAACGGCGCCCAGTCGGTCATCGATGAGTACATCTCCGCGGCAGAGCAGAAGTGGGGCCAGCAGTCCAGCGTCACCCTGCTGCTCCCCCACGGCTACGAGGGGCAGGGACCGGACCACTCCTCGGCCCGCATCGAGCGCTTCCTTCAGCTGTGCGCGCAGGAGAACATGATCGTCTCGCGGCCGTCGACCCCGGCGTCCTACTTCCACCTCCTGCGTCGGCAGGCGTACGCCCGCCCGCGAAAGCCGCTGATCGTCTTCACACCGAAGGCGATGCTGCGACTTCGTGGTGCGACCAGCCCGGTCGAGGACTTCACCCAAGGCCGGTTCGAGCCCGTCATCGACGACCACCGCGGTGTCGACCGCAACGGCGTCCGCCGCGTGCTCGTGCACTCCGGCAAGGTCCACTGGGATCTCCGTGCGGAGCTCGAGAAGAACCCGAACCCCGAGATCGCCCTCGTTCGGCTCGAGCAGCTGTACCCCACGCCGATCGACGAGCTCAAGGCCATCACCGACTCGTACCCGAACGCCGAGCTGGTGTGGGTGCAGGAGGAGCCGGAGAACCAGGGCGCCTGGCCGTTCCTGGCGCTGGCCTTCGCCGACGTCCCCGGCGACCGATCGTTCCGGCCTGTCGCCCGGACCGCCTCGGCGTCTCCAGCGACCGGATCCTCGAAGGTGCACGCCGCCGAGCAGGCGAAGCTGCTGCGCGAGGCGCTCACGATCAGCTGATCCCACCCGAACACGAGGGGGCCCCGACCTGATGGTCGGGGCCCTTCTCGTGCGTTCGGCGGAGCGGATGCCGGCTCAGTACCAGATGTCGAGATTCGGAGCGGGAGAGGCCGCGAAGGCGCGATCGAGGGAGCGGACGGCGGCGTCATCGGCCGCGATCAGCCCGGCGGCGTGCAACGTCATCGCGCCGACGCCACCGACGAACAGGGCCGACAGGGCCGACACCCCGATCGTGACGTCCGCAGCGCGCTCAGACGTCTCTTCCACGGTCACATCGCCGTCGGCGTCTGCTTGGATATGCCAGCTCCCCTCCGCGAACCCGAGGGGGTCATCCACCCGGATCACCAGATCGAGGGGTCCGGAGTATGTGCGCGCCGAGAGGGCGTCCGGCACATCGAGGATGCGGAGCCAGCCGTGGTCGTGCACGCTCTGCTCCACCGCGCGTTGGTCGGCGACGAGCCACGGCAGCGCATCGCCCACCGGACGCAGATCGGCGGTCACCTGGTCGACCAGGTCGTGCTGCACGACGAAGCGCCACAGTGCGGCGAGGGCGTCCGGCGTCTCAGCCACCAGCAGCCGCACGTCGAGGGCGAAGCGGAACGAATCGCCCTTCTCGTTCATGGTGTAGGCGACCGCGCCGCGGACCTCGCCCGCTTCATCGACGTAGCGCACGCCGCGCACCTTGTCGCGTTCGGTCACGGACGTCGCGGCGCCGGAGAGTCCCTCCCAGCGACCTTGCCACCCCTCGATCCGCCCCGGCACGGCGCGCCGCGTGCGATCGTGCACGCGCCCGATGTCAGCGGCCAGGGTCTCCCGATCCACGTACTCGACGCGGCCGGGAGGGGTGACACCGTTCCAGCCGGCACGGCGGGTGTCGACGACGAACCGGGCGACCGGCACCGCGGGGCCGAAGCCGTAGCGACCGTAGATCGTGGCTTCCGAGGCCGTCAGACCGGCGATGGGCACGCCGGCGGATGCTGCGGCGCGCAGTTCGCCCTCGAGCAGAGCGCGGGCGATTCCACGGCGTCGGTGCGTCCCGGCGACCGTGACCATGCTGATCGCCCACATCCCGATGGAGCCTCCGCCGGGGAGGGTGAGGGGTGTGACCCAGGCGTTGGTGGTCGCGACCGGGAAGGCGTGCGGCACCGCCTCCGCCTCGTACACGCCGATGTTTCGCCGGGTCTGGAACACCGCCCGCGCGTGCGCCAGTGCGTCGGCATTCGGCTCGGCACCCAGGAAACCTCGGTCCGCAGCCCTCTGGAATGCGTCGGCCGTCGCGTCATCCGTCAGATCGACGACTCGATAATCGAAGCCGGCGGGGCTCAGGCGTTCCGTCGAGGTCGGGTCAGCTGGTACGTCGCGCGCATCGATGGTGCTCATCGTTCCACACTACCGACGGCCTCCGACGAACGCTCAGTGCTGGGACGCCTGGACCTCGCGGAGCCGGGCGAACACCTGGTCGCGGAGCTCTTCGGGAGCAGTCTCCTTGCAGGCCCGGGCCACCACCTCGGTCAGCGTCGTCGCGACGAGAGCCTCGTCACGGCACGACGCGCAGTTCTCGAGATGCTCCCTGATCTCCGTGTGCTCGGTCTTGCAGACCTCGTTGCGGAGGTACTCCTCCAGATCCTGACGGGCCTTGTCGCAGCCGCAGTCGCTCATTTCTTACTCCTCGTGTCAGCCGCGGCGATGCCCCGCTCAGCGGCGTAATCTGCCAGCAGCTCCCGCAGCATCCGTCTGCCACGGTGCAGACGGCTCATCACGGTGCCGATGGGGGTCTTCATGATGTCGGCGATCTCCTGATAAGCGAACCCCTCGACGTCCGCGAAGTACACCGCGAGTCGGAAATCCTCGGGAACCGCCTGAAGAGCGTCTTTCACGACGGATGCCGGCATCCGGTCGATGGCCTCGGCCTCGGCCGAACGACCATGTGTCGCCGTCGTGGACTCCGCGCCGCCGAGCTGCCAGTCCTCGAGCTCGTCGATCGTGCCCTGATAGGGCTCGCGCTGCCGCTTCCGATAGATGTTGATGTACGTGTTCGTGAGGATGCGGTACAGCCACGCCTTGAGATTCGTGCCCTGCGAGAAGGTCGCCCAGGACCCGTACGCCTTCACGAACGTCTCCTGCACGAGGTCGGCGGCGTCGGCGGGGTTGCGCGTCATGCGCATCGCGGCGGCGTAGAGCTGATCCATGAAGGGGATCGCCTGCTCTTCGAATTCGCGCCGAGGGTCGCCTACGGGCTCGGTGGTTGCGGTGTCATCCATCACCGGCCAGTCTAGGCCGCTGATGTCCAGCGTCCCGCGTTCCAGCGTGCTCAGCATGGGCTCTCCTCGTCGGCGGACGCCCGCGCCTTCACGCCGTGGGCATCCTGTTCACTAAAGTGAGAACCGATGAGCGCGAACAGGTATTCCCCCGCCCGTGTCCAGGGCGCATACGCCGCGCCCGCCGTGGACGGCCCGGTGCGCGCCGAACTCACCATCCCGGGGTCCAAGTCCCTCACCAACCGCGAACTCATCATCGCCGCGATCGCCGACGGTCCGGGACGACTGATCGCGCCCCTGCACTCCGACGACTCGGCTCGCATGGTCGACGCCCTGCGCGCGCTCGGCGTCGGCATCGAAGAAGTGGATGCCGGGCACGAGTTCGGCCCCGATCTGGTGGTCACCCCCGCTCGGCTCGAGGGCGGCCGCACCATCGACTGCGGCCAGGCCGGCACGGTGATGCGCTTCATCGCACCGCTCGCCGGACTCGCGGCACACGACGTGCACCTGACCGCGAACGAGACGGCCCTGCACCGACCCATGGGCGGGCTGATCAGCGCCCTCCGCGATCTCGGCGTCGACATCGACGACGAGGGCACCTGGGCACTCCCGTTCACGATCCGCGGCCATGGGCGCATCCGTGGCGGGCGCATCGAGATCGACGCCTCCGCCTCCAGCCAGTTCGTCTCCGGACTCCTGCTCGCCGCCCCGCGCTTCGACGTGGGGCTGCACCTCGTCCACACGGGCGAGCACCTGCCGAGCCTGCCGCACATCGACATGACCATCGAGGCGCTGAGCCGACGCGGCGTCCGGATCGAGCGCCCCGCCGTCGGCGAATGGCTGGTCGAGGCCGGGGTTCCCCGCGCCAAGGAGATCGCGATCGAACCCGATCTCTCCAACGCCGCTCCCTTCCTCGCCGCCGCCCTCGTCACCGGAGGCTCGGTGTCGATCACCGGCTGGCCGGCGCATTCGACGCAGCCCGGCGCCCTGCTGCCGGAGATCCTGCAGGCCATGGGAGGGCACGTCGGTCGGCACGGCGGCACCCTCACGGTGCGCGGCGGCTCCGGCATCCGGGGCCTCGACATGGATCTCTCGGCGGCGAGCGAGCTCACCCCGACACTGGTGGGTCTCGCGGCATTCGCCGACTCGCCGACGACCATCCGCGGCATCGGACACATCCGCCTGCACGAGACCGATCGCATCGCCGCTCTCATCGGCAACCTCCGCGCGCTCGGCGGCGAGGCCGAGGAACTCTCCGACGGCCTGCGTATCATTCCTGCCGCCCTGCACGGAGGCGGCTGGGCCGCCCATCACGATCACCGGATGGCCACCACCGGCGCACTCATCGGGCTGCGGGTCCCCGGCATCGAGATCGACGACATCGGCACCACCGCGAAGACACTCCCGGAGTTCACCATGCTCTGGGAGCGGATGCTGCAGGGCTGACGGATGAGCTGGCTGGACGACTCCGACCTCGAGGACGACTTCGAGGATTTCGACGAGAGCAGCATACGCACCCGACCGAACCCGAAGGCGAACCGGCCTCGGACGAAGCGTCGCCCCGCCCACGAGGACGCGCAGAACGGCCGGGTTCTCGGCGTCGACCGGGGGCGGTACACCGTGCTGATGGACGAAGACACCGAGGACGAGCACATCATCAGCGCTGTCCGCGCCCGCGAACTCCGTCGGATGCCGATCGTCACCGGTGATCAGGCACGCGTGGTCGGCGACACCTCGGGCGACGAGGGCACCCTCAGTCGCATCATCGGCATCGCCGACCGCACCTCGCTCCTGCGGCGCAGCGCCGACGACACGGATCAGGTCGAGCGAGTCATCGTCGCGAACGCCGACCAGATGCTGGTCGTGGTGGCCGCCGCCGATCCCGAACCGCGGGCGCGGCTCGTCGATCGCTACCTCGTGGCGGCATTGGATGCCGGCATCCGTCCGCTCCTCGTGGTGACGAAGACCGACATCGCCGACCCCACCGCTTTCCTCACCCACTTCGACGGGCTCGACCTGCAGGTGTTCACGAGCGCGCAGGACGAGATGCCGATCGATGAGATCGGAGCCGCTCTGGTCGGCCGTTCGACGGTCTTCGTCGGGCACTCCGGGGTCGGCAAGTCGACACTCGTGAACGAACTCGTGCCGTCCGCGGGTCGGGCAACGGGGCATGTGAACCAGGTCACCGGCCGCGGTCGCCACACCTCCTCGTCGACCGTGTCGCTGCGGTATCACGGAGTCCTCGGCACCGGGTGGGTGATCGACACCCCGGGCGTGCGGTCGTTCGGTCTGGGGCACGTGGATCCGGCGAACATCCTGGCGGCCTTCACCGAGCTCGCCGCGATCGCGGAGAACTGCCCGCGCGGATGCACCCATCTCGCCGACGCCCCCGACTGCGCCCTCATCGAAGCTGCGGAGCGCGGCGAGCTCGGCGAGACCGGGCGCGCGCGCCTCGACTCGCTGCAGCGACTCCTGCAGACATTCGCCGACAAGGCGGACCAGGCGCCCGGCCGATAGGCTGGTCGGGTGACCCAGCGCCTGGAACCCGGTACCGCAGCCCCCGACTTCTCCCTCCTCGATCAGGACGGAAATCGCGTCGCTCTCGCGGACCTGCGCGGTCAGAAGGTCGTCCTGTACTTCTACCCCGCAGCCATGACGCCGGGATGCACCACCCAGGCGTGCGATTTCCGCGACAGCATCTCCTCGCTGCAGGGAGCCGGCTACCGCGTCATCGGAGTCTCGCGCGACGAGCCGCCCAAGCTCGCCCAGTTCCGTGAACGCGACGGACTCACCTTCACGCTCCTCAGCGACCCGGATCATGCCGTGCATTCCGCTTACGGTGTGTGGGGCGAGAAGATGAATTACGGCAAGGTCGTCGAAGGAGTCATCCGTTCGACCTTCGTCCTCTCGGAGAACGGCAGCGTCGAACTCGCGCTGTACAACGTCAAGGCCACCGGGCACGTCGCGCGGATCCGCAAGCTGCTCGGCATCGACGACTGAGACGGAGGCGCGTCAGCGCGTCATTCCGCTTCCCGCTGCTCGCCCTCGCGACGAGCGCTGCCGATGAGCAGGGCGAAGCCGAGCAGGGCGGGAAGACCGACTGCCATCGTGAACGTCCAGGAGACGGGCTGGACGGACAGCGATGCCAGCGCGAGGGCGATCGCCAGCACCTGGAAGACCACTCCCCCGGACCTGGCCCAGGATCGGCCGGACCGAGTACCCACAGCGAACGCGATCAGGGCGGCCGCGCCGATGAGAGTGAGCACGATCAGCGCGAGAGCAGTGGGCAGCGATGCGGCATCGCCCGCTCCCAGACCAGCGAGCTCGATGACGGCGAAGACGAGGAGTGCGGCGCCTTCCGCGGCGAGGACGACCGCGGCCGCGAGAGCCAGCCCGGGTGCACGCACGATATGTCTCCTGAGAATCGAGTGAGAAGGCGGAAAACCCTTGATTTAGCGGGTTTTATGTAACAGAATAGACAGCGTCATGTGCTCCCACAGCGGCGTGGGGCGGGCGTTTCGCTCGCATCACAATTCGCGGGCATCCGTCCGCATATCAACAGGGTAGCTGAACCCGAACAGTCACCCGAAATCAGAGCGGTCGCGTCCCGACCTCTCTGGAAATCCATACCGAGGAGCCCCCATGGACTGGCGCGACAAAGCCGCCTGCCTGACTGTCGATCCCGAGCTGTTCTTCCCCGTCGGGAACACCGGTCCGGCCGTCGATCAGATCGAGAAGGCGAAGACCGTCTGCGCCACCTGCACGGTGACCGAGATCTGTCTGCAGTACGCCCTCGAGAGCAGCCAGGACTCCGGTGTCTGGGGCGGCCTCTCCGAAGACGAGCGCCGCGCTCTGAAGCGCCGCGCCGCACGCGCCCGCCGCGCGTCCTGACCGTCCGGCAGCAGCGGCCTGAGATCTGATCTCAGGCCGCTTTCTTCTGCGCCGCGAGAACCGAGGTCAGGGCTCCAGCCAACGCAGCGGGATGTCGATGACCACTTCGGTCCCCTCGCCGTCCGCGCCTCGCCATTCGATCGTGCCACCGAGCTCGCCCTGGATGAGCGTGCGGATGATCTGGGTGCCCAAGCCCTGACCGATCCGTCCCTCCGGCAGTCCGAGGCCGGTGTCGTGAACGGTCACGCGCAGATTGTCCTCCGTGCGCGTCGCGTCGATCGTGACCATCCCCTCGCGACCGGCGAGCCCGTGCTCGACGGCGTTCGTGACGACCTCGGTGAGGGCGAGCGCGAGAGGTGTCGCGTACTCGCTCGGCAGCACGCCGAAGCGGCCGGTCGACTGCGTGCGCGCGCGGGTGTTCGGCGCCGAAGCGACCTCGGCCACGAGCTTGAGGACGCGGTGGAAGACTTCATCGAAGTCGACCTTCTGGGTGAGCCCCTGGGCGAGCGTGTCGTGGACGACGGCGATCGAATCCACCCGCCGCATCGCCTGGGTGAGTGCGTCTCGAGCCTCGTCGGAGTGCGTGCGACGCGCCTGGATTCGAAGCAGCGACGCCACCGTCTGCAGGTTGTTCTTCACCCGGTGATGGATTTCGCGGATGGTGGCGTCCTTGGTGATGAGCTCCTGCTCCTGGTGGCGAAGTTCGGAGACGTCGCGGCACAGCAGGATGGCGCCGATGCGCGTGCCGTGATCCTTCAGCGGGATCGCCCTGAGCGACACCGTGACGCCCCTGGCCTCGATGTCGGTGCGCCACGGAGCGCGTCCTGTGACGACGACAGGCAGGGACTCATCGACCTGGCGCGACGGCGGCACGAGCCGTGTGGTGACCTCCGCCAGCGACTCCCCTTCCAGCTCGTCATCGAAGCCCATGCGATTGAAGGCCGAGAGCGCATTGGGACTGGCGAAGGTCGTGATGCCGTCGACGTCGATGCGGATGAGGCCGTCCGACGCACGGGGCGCGCCGCGACGCGGTGATGTCGGTGCGGCGAGGTCGGGAAAGCTCCCGTCGGCGATCATGCGGAAGAGATCGTTCGCGCACTCCTCGAAGGTGATCTGCTGGCGGGACGGCGTACGCGCCTCTCCGAGATTCGTGTGTCGCGTCACGACGCCGATGATCGTCGGACCAGTTTCGGCGTTCCCTCGATCGCGGATGATCGGGACCGCTCGCACCCTCGTCGGAGTCTCCTCGAACCAGTCGGGCGAGGACGAATCGACGATCGCCGCGGACTCGAACGCACCTTGCACCTGCGTGCGCCACTGCGGGCGGACGCGTTCGCCCACGATGTCGCGGTAGAACAGCGTCGCTGCTCCACTCGGTCGCGCATGCGCCACAGCGACGAAGGATCCGTCGTCGGTCTGAATCCAGATGACGATGTCCGCTGAGGCGAGGTCTGCGAGGAGCTGGCCGTCGCCGGCGAGCCGGTGGAGCCACTCGACGTCGCTGTCGGTCAGACGGCCCTGGGCGTGGGCGAGATCACTGAGGGTTGACACCTCACCAGCCTAGGCCGACATCCCTCAGAGGATCGCCAGCGAGCTCGCACGCCAGCGTCGATCCAGGCCTTCCAGCCGCACGGCCACCGCACGCGTGCGCCCGGGTCCGGCCACGACGATGACCGCTTCGATCACTCCGTCCAGGGGTTCGCAGACCCGGATCGACAGGATCTCGAAGGTGGGTCGTGCCGGCGCGACCCCTCGTGCACTGCGCGCCCTCGCAGACAGATTCGCCCTGGTGACCAGACTCCGGAACGCGTCCTCACTGAACCAACGGGCGAGCTGATCGACCTCTCTCACGCCGGCGAGCACTTCCAGTGCTCCCTGCGTGAGACTGCGGAGCAGAGGTACGGGGTCCGGAAGCTCGACGGTCGACGTCGGCTGCGGAGCGAAGTATTCGTGAAGCGTCATCATGGAAACTCTCGATCGGGGAGAACTGCGGGTCAGTTCAGCACGCCGACGCCGCGCCGCGGGGTGCTCGTCCGAAGGAATGTGGATAACTCGTACATCGCGTGACGACGTCCCCTACGCTCTGTCGGATGCACTGGGATCGCCTGTTCGATGACCTCGAGGGTCAGCTCGCCGCGGAGTGGGAAGCCGAACGCGCCGCGCTCGATGCCGAGTCCGAGCGCCTGCGGATCGCGCGGCTGGAGCTGCGTGCACGACTGCGCACGCTGTGCACCGCTGGAGCCGAAGTCACGATCGACCTGGCGAACGGATGGCGGCTCCCCGTGATCCTCCAGACTCTCGGTGCGGACTGGATGGCCGTCGTGTCCCGGGTGGCAGCCGGCATACATGCCGCACCGTCGATCCTGCTCATTCCCCACCACGCGCTCGCCGGCCTGACCCTCGACCACGGCATGCTCCTCGCGAGCCTCGAGGACAACCCGCCCTCAGATCAGGCGCTCCGCGAGCGGATGACGCTGGGCTTCGTGCTGCGCGACCTCGCGCGACGCCGAGTGGCAGTCCACGTGACCACCCTGACGGGCGATGAGCTCCACGGCACGATCGATCGTGCAGCGGCCGATCATCTCGATCTCGCCGTGCACGACGCGGGAGACGCCCGGCGCGCCTCTGCGGTGCAGGGATTCCATATCATCCCCTTCTCCCGGCTCGTCGCCGTACGAACTCCTGGCGCTCAGGCTCCCTGAGTCGACGTTCCCCACACCTCGGGAAAGCTCGCGGTCTGCGACTGCCTCCACAGCGCCATCCGCCGGGAGGTCTCGGACTGCTCCGAGAGGTAGTCCTGCAGGCTGGGCTCCTCGACGCGCCATCGAGGTGGCGAGCCCAACTGGGCCCCGCGGAGCCGTCCGTCGTGGACGAGCGCGATCACCTCGTCGACGTCGATGCTCAGCAATTCGGCGACCTGCGCCGGAGCGAGGAACCGCGGCGCGGTCACGGGCGAATCTGCCATGTCCCCATTCTCCCTCACGTGCCGGCCGCGACCCGGGCGGGCGCATCCCTGTGGATAACTCGACGGGTTCGACCGGGATTTCTGTGACGATGGCGGCATGGCTGTCCTCTCCCGCCCCCGGCGCGCATTCTGGGGCGATGTCCGCTTCCTCATCGGCATCGTCCTGGTCATCCTCTCGATCAGCGGCGTCTGGCTCATCGTCTCGGCCTCCGACGATGCGGTGGCTGTGCTTCAAGCGCACCGCAACATCACCGAAGGCGAGGCTCTGTCGTCGGGCGACTTCCAGGTCGTCGAGATAGGGCTGGGAGCATTGGCCGACGACTATCTCGGCCCGCAGGATCTGCAACCGGGGCAGGTCGCATCACGCACGCTGAAGAAGGGCGAGCTGGTGCCCGTGTCCGCGGCTGTCGATGCCGCCGACAACCGCAGCACCACGATCGTCGTCGAGAGCAGTACCGGCATCCCCGAAGCCCTCGCGGCCGGTTCGGTGATCGAGGTCTGGCACGCGCCGCCGCTGGAAGACGGGCGTACGTACGACACACCCCGCATCCTCGTGGCGGACGTGATCGTCCACGCCGTTCTCGAAGAGGACGGGATGCTCGACGACGCCGGAGCGCAGATCGAGATCGTGATCGACCGCTCAGACGTGGCCGATGTTCTCGCCGCCGTCACCGGTGGCTCGTCGCTCTCCGTCGTGCCGGTCAGGTCGGGCTCATGACGTCGGTGATCCTGGCCCTGCCACAACCTCGTGCGTCGGAGCTGGCGGCCGAGCTCGAAGCGGAGGGGATTCGGGTGGAGGCGATCGTCGCGCCATCCGGTCCCATCCGATTGCTTCCCAATATCGAGGCGATCCTGGTTCCCGCGACGCGAGCGGTGCTGACGGGCGATCTGATCGCGTCGTGCGACCGCGCCGGGGTGCGAGTTCTCGCGCTCGGCGACACGGAGACGCGGCTGCTCGGCCGACTCGGTCTCGCTGCGGCGCTGCCCGCGGACGCAGCGGGCTGGGAGGTCGCTGCGGCCCTTGCCTCGGACTCTCGGGCCCCTGCCGGGTCTCGACCGCTCTCGCCGCACCGCGTCATCGCGGTGTGGGGGCCCCATGGTGCGCCGGGCCGATCCACGATCGCGATCCAGCTCGCTGTCGCTCTGTCTCACGCAGGGCGCTGCACGGCACTCGTCGACGCGGATTCGGTCGCGCCCTCGCTCGCACTGCTGCTCGGCCTTGGAGACGATTCGCCTGGGCTCGCCGCAGCCTGCCGACGTGCCGAACTCGGCGGCCTCGACGGCGCGGAGCTGACGCGCCTGGCGACGACCGTCTCCACCAGCGCGGGAGATATCGAGGTGCTTCCCGGACTCAACCGCCCGACCCGATGGCCGGAGCTCTCAGCGGTGCGAGTGAGGCACACGCTGCGCGCGTGCCGCGAGTGGATCGACGAGACCGTGGTCGATGTCGGTGCGGCATTCGACGCCGACGACGAGATCTCGAGCGACCTGTCAGGGCCGCGCCGTCACGCCGCCACCTCGGCCACTCTGCAGGAGGCGGATGCCATCGTGGCCGTCGCCTCCGCCGACCCTGTCGGCATCAGCAGGTTCCTGCGGGATCATGCCGAGCTCCGACGGCTGTCCTCTCCGACCCCGGTGACCGTCGTGGTGAACCAGGTACGCCCCGGTCCACTCGGCATCGATGCGCGCGGTCAGGTACGGCGCACTCTCGAACGCTTCGCAGGGATCACCGATGTCACTTTCGTGCCGTTCGATCAGCGCGCCGCTGATGCGGCGCTGCTCCACGCCAGGCCCATGGCCGACGTCACGCCTCGTTCAGCGCTCGTCGCCGCCGTTCGTCGTCTCGCCGCCTCGCTCATGCCAGAGGAGGAGCAGAAGGAACAGGCGGCTACTGCCGGTAGCTCGCGAGGAAGTTCCCGAGTCTCTCGACGGCTTCGCTCAGCACTCGCGGCTCGGGGAGGGTGACCAGACGCAGGTGATCCGGTGTGGGCCAGTTGAATCCGGTTCCCTGCACCAGAAGCATGTGCTCCGAGACGAGCAGGTCGTACACCAGCTTGCCGTCGTCGCGGATCTCGTGCACGTTCGGGTCGAGGCGCGGGAAGGCGTACAGTGCACCCTCAGGCTTGACGCAGCTGACTCCTGGGATGGCCTCGAGTCCCTGCCACGCGATGTCGCGCTGCTCGTGCAGGCGACCGGTCGGCGCGATCAGTGCATCGATCGACTGCACTCCTGAGAGGGCTGCCTGCACCGCGTGCTGCGCAGGCACGTTGGGGCACAGACGGGTCGAGGCGAGGAGGGTGATCCCCTCGAGGAAGCCCTTGGCATGATCCTGAGGGCCGGTGATGACCATCCACCCCGAGCGGTATCCGGCGACGCGGTACGTCTTCGACAATCCGTTGAATGTGAGGCACAGCAGATCAGGCGCGAGCGTCGCGGTCGGGATGTGCACCGCACCGTCGAACAGAATGCGGTCGTAGATCTCGTCGGAGAGCAGAAGCAGCTGATGCTCGCGCGCGATCTGCACGAGCCCCTCCAGGATTTCGCGCGAATAGACCACGCCCGTCGGGTTGTTCGGGTTGATGATCACCATCGCCTTGGTGCGCGGGGTGATCTTCGAGCGGATGTCCTCGAGGTCGGGCTGCCAGCCGTCGTCCTCGTCGCAGAGGTAGTGCGCGGGCGTGCCCCCAGCGAGACTGGTCATCGCCGTCCACAGCGGGTAGTCCGGCGCCGGGATGAGCACCTCGTCGCCCTCGTCGAGCAGAGCCTGCATCGTCATCGTGATCAGCTCGGAGACGCCGTTGCCGAGGTAGACATCATCCGGATCGAACCGGGGGAAGCCTTCGATCTGCTCGTATCGGCTGACCACCGCACGTCGGGCGGAGATGATGCCCTTGCTGTCGCTGTAGCCGTGCGCGCTCGGCAGCGCGGCGAGCATGTCGTGCACGATCTGGTGCGGCGCGTCGAAGCCGAAGATCGCCGGATTACCGGTGTTCAGCTTGAGGATCTTGTGGCCCTCGGCCTCCAGCCGCGCCGCCTCGACGAGGGCGTTTCCGCGGATCTCGTACAGGACGTTCTTGAGCTTCGACGACTGATCGAAGTTGCGCGTGGGGGTCATCGGCCAAGCCTACAGCGACGACGAGAGGGCCAATCGACAACGACTGGCCCTCCCGTTCCTGCGTCCTACTTCTTTTTCTTCTTCTCCTGGGCGCGGCGCTGCTCGCGGTTGCCACCCACGGGAGCGGGAGCATCCGTCCGCTGACCGAAGGCACCTCTCGGCGCCTCCTCCGGCTCTTCCTGCGGTGTCTGAGCCCGCGCGGCGGCTGCCTGACGGAGGCGATCGGTCGCCGCCTGCTGCACCTGACCGCGATCGTTGCGGACCTCGACCTCGCCCGCGTCGTTCGCCGCGGAGTACTCCAGACGCTGTTCTCCGCCGTCTGTCGCCAGACCCTTGGCCTCGACCTCGGCGGTCTGCGCATCTGCACGACGCACCTCGACCTCGAGGTTGTAGAGGTAGCCGACCGTCTCTTCCTTGATCTGCCCCATCATCGACTGGAACATCGCGTAGCCCTCGCGCTGGTACTCGATCAGCGGGTCACGCTGCGCCATCGCGCGAAGTCCGATGCCGTCCTTGAGGTAATCCATCTCGTAGAGGTGGTCGCGCCAGCGACGGTCCAGCACCTGCAGCACGACGCGGCGCTCGAGTTCACGGGTCGCAGCTTCTCCGAGCGACTCCTCCCGCTTCTCGTAGGCGATCTTCGCATCGGAGAGCAGCTCACGCGTCAGTCCGTCGGCGGTGATGCCGCCCTTGCGGTCCGCCGCCTCGGACACGACCTCGTCGATCGTCACCCCGACCGGGTAGAGCGTCTTCAGCTCGGTCCACAGGGCGTCGAAGTCCCAGCTCTCGTTGTGTCCCTCGCCGGTGTGATCGCGCACGACGCCGCTGATCGCGTCTTCGATGAAGTGCTGAACGCGGCCGGCGATGTCGTCGCCCTGGAGGATGTGGCGGCGGTCGGCGTAGATCGCCTCGCGCTGACGGTTCAGGACGTCGTCGTACTTGAGGACGTTCTTCCGCATCTCGGCGTTGCGCGACTCGACCTGCGACTGGGCACTGCGGATGGCGCGCGACACCAGCCCGGATTCGATCGGCACGTCGTCGGGGAAGTTGGTGCGCGACAGGATCGCCTCGGCGGCACCCGACTGGAACAGGCGCATCAGGTCGTCCGTGAGGCTGAGGTAGAACCGGCTCTCGCCGGGGTCTCCCTGACGACCGGACCGACCGCGCAGCTGGTTGTCGATGCGGCGCGATTCGTGGCGCTCGGTGCCGAGAACATACAGGCCGCCTGCCTCGATCACCTTCCCGGATTCCTCGGCGACGACATCCTTCATCGCCTGGTAAGTCTCGTCCCAGGCGATCTCGTACTCCTCGGGAGTCTCGACGGGGTCGAGTCCCTTGCCCTTGAGTTCCTGCACTGCGAGGAACTCGGCGTTGCCGCCGAGCATGATGTCGGTGCCGCGGCCGGCCATGTTGGTGGCTACTGTGACTGCGCCCAAGCGACCGGCGCGCGCGACGATCTCGGCCTCGCGCGCATGGTTCTTCGCGTTGAGGACCTCATGCTTGATCCCCTTCTTGGCGAGGAGTCGCGAGAGGTACTCGCTCTTCTCGACGCTCACGGTTCCGACGAGCACCGGCTGGCCCGACGCGTGACGCTCTGCGATGTCCTCGACGACCTGGGTGAATTTCGCCGTCTCGTTCTTGTAGACGAGGTCGGACTGGTCCCTGCGGATCATCGGCCGGTTCGTGGGGATCGGGATCACACCGAGCTTGTACGTCGACATGAACTCGGCGGCCTCGGTCTCGGCCGTTCCTGTCATGCCGGCGAGCTTCTCGTAGAGGCGGAAGTAGTTCTGCAGGGTCACCGTGGCGAGCGTCTGGTTCTCGGCCTTGACCGGAACACCCTCCTTGGCCTCGATCGCCTGGTGGATGCCCTCGTTGTACCGGCGTCCGACCAGGATGCGGCCGGTGTGCTCGTCGACGATCATGACCTCGTCGTTCATGACGACGTAGTCGGTGTCCTTCTTGAACAGCGCGAGCGCCTTGATCGAGTTGTTGAGGAACGAGATCAGCGGCGTGTTCGCCGACTCGTAGAGGTTCTCGATGCCGAGATAGTCCTCGACCTTCTCGATGCCGGGTTCGAGCACGCCGACCGTGCGCTTCTTCTCGTCGACCTCGTAGTCGACGCCCGCTTCGAGGGTGCGAGCGATCTTCGCGAACTCGGCGAACCAGCGGTTTGCCTCGCCCGACGAAGGGCCGGAGATGATCAGCGGGGTGCGTGCCTCATCGATGAGGATCGAGTCGACCTCGTCGACGATCGCGAAGAAGTGCTCGCGCTGGACGAGGTCCTCCTTGCGCCACGCCATGTTGTCGCGCAGGTAGTCGAAGCCGAATTCGTTGTTCGTGCCGTAGGTGATGTCGGCGGCGTACTGCTCACGGCGGATGGCCGGCGTCTGCCCGGAGACGATGATGCCGGTGGTCATGCCCAGAGCGCGGAACACGCGACCCATGAGCTCGGCCTGGTAGCTCGCGAGGAAGTCATTCACCGTGATGATGTGGACGCCCTTGCCGGCGATCGCGTTGAGATACGCGGGGAGCGTCGCGACGAGCGTCTTGCCCTCACCGGTCTTCATCTCGGCGATGTTGCCGAGGTGGAGGGCCGCACCACCCATGATCTGGACGTCGTAGGCCCGCATTCCGAGCGTGCGCTTGGCTGCCTCCCGCACCGCGGCGAACGCCTCGGGCATCAGTTGCTCGAGCGTCTCGCCCTTCTCGAAGCGGGCGCGGAGCTCGGTGGTCTCATTGCGCAGTTCGTCGTCGGTGAGCTTGGAGATGTCCTCTTCCAGCGCCCCCACTGCCTTGACCACCTGGTTCAGTCGGCGGATGACCCGCCCTTCGCCAGCACGCAGCAGCTTCTCAAGAGGATTGGCCACGGATGTCATCTCCCTGTCAGTGGGTAAATCGCCGACGGTCGCAGAAGCGATCGCCAGGCATATGGTGCCATGTTACCGGGCCGTGACCTGCGCGTCGCCTGCACACACGCCCTGCGTGGTCGTGAGGATGCTTGCCCGGTATCCATATACTCGGTATCGCGTTCGATCACACGCGGTCGGGAGATCATCATGTCGGTTCGTCAGAGCCTGCTCGCCATCCTCGATCAGGGACCCTGTTACGGCTACCAGCTGCGCCACGAGTTCGATCGTAGGACCGGCTCCACCTGGCCCCTGAACGTGGGACAGATCTACAACACGCTGGAAAGGCTCGAACGCGACGGGCTCGTGCGACGCGGTGACGTGGACGAGCACGGCCACGCCTACTGGCAGATCACGGACGCCGGCTCCACGGAGGTCGCACGGTGGCTGTCCTCCCCCGTGGTCAGGACGCAGGCGACGCGCGACGAGGTCGCGGTGAAGCTCGCGGTCGCGGCGACCCTGCCGGGCGTGGACGTCTCGGCAGCCCTCCAGGCTCAGCGCGATGCCTCCCTGCGTCAGCTGCAGGCTCTGCAGAAGACAGCGCCGGCTGATGACTCCGACGGCGCCGAGGGCTTCGCGCGGTCGATGATGCGCGACTCGATGATCTTCGCCGCTGAGGCGGAGTTGCGCTGGCTGGACCACCTCGCGAATCGACTCGCGCGGCATCCGCACCATTCGATGGCTCTCGAACTCGCGACCGAGCGTCCCAAGCGCGGACGCCCGTCGGCCCGCGCCGCGGTGATCGCCTGACGCCCTCAGCGAACCGAGTCCGCCCGGAGCGGATGCTCAGCCACGGGGGTGCCCGGGGAAACTAGGATCGGGGTCATGGCTGGAATTTGGGGCAGACGCAAACGCGAACAGGAAGAACTCGCCGCACAGGACGCCGATCTGGCGCGACGTGCGGAGCAGGCCCTGGTCAGCGCCGACGAGAGGATCCGCACCACCTCGGACGAACTCTCCTTCGCCGAGGCCGAGCTCGGCGGGTCGCTCACCGCCGACCTTCGCAAGGCTCTCGCCGCGGTCCGCACCCATCTGCGCGAAGCGTTCCAGATGCACCAGCTCAACCATGACGAGATCCCCGACACGGCCGAGGAGCTGCGCACCCGCAACGCGCGCATCCTCCAGTTGTGCGACTGGGCGCAGGACCTGCTCGACGAGAAGACGTCGGTGCTTGCCGCGTCGATCGCGAAGGTGCGCCGTGCCCCCGAGGTGATCGCCCAGGTACGGGCGGATGCCGCTGCGCTGAGCGCCCGCATCCCCCAGACCAATGACGCCGTCGAGCGGCTGTCGTCCCGTTATGCCGAATCCGCCATGCACCAGATCACGGCCAGCGCCGCGGAGGCGGAGCAGCTGATCGCCTTCGCGACGCACAGCGCCGACATCTCGGAACGTCGCCGCGCGGCGAAGCAGAACGAAGAGGCGAACCTCGCCCTCGAGACCGCCACCGAGGCGACCCGCCGGGCGTCGGCACTGCTCGATGCCGTGGAGGACTTCGAGATCGAGGCGCTGCGGGCGGAATCCACACTCGCCGAGGTCGTGGCAGACTCTCGCGGCGACTTGCTCGCCGCACGCAGCGCACCTCAGGCCCCCGCAGTCGCCGAGGCGGTCTCGAATCTGCAGGCCGCTCTGAGTGCCCTCACTCCCTCCGGCACGCCGAACGATCCCTTCGCCGAGCTCTCGCAACTCCGCACAGCCAATTCCGCGCTCGACGAGGCGATCGCCAAGGCGAGGCACCGCGCGGAGCATCCGCTGCCGAGCATCGCTCAGGTGCAGCACGCGATGGACGACGCCGACCGCCAGCTCGGCGTGGCACGCGGACTCATCTCCGGGCACCGCGGCTGGATCGGCGCCGACGCGCGAACCCGCCTCGCCGAGGCCGAACGGCTCCGCGTCGATCTGTCCGACCTTCTCCCTGCAGAGGAGACTCGCGAAGAGGCCCTCGTGCAGGCGCGTCGCGTCGCGCATCTGGCCTCCGAGGCGCTTCAGCTCGCTCAGCGCGACATCGACTCCTCGCGCCCCGACGACCAGGGCTGGGGTGGCGGCTACGGCGGAGGCGGCTGGGGCGGCAGGCCTCAGGGG
>NZ_JXRU01000019.1 GCF_000967865.1 Microbacterium sp. SA39 | reverse complement strand
ACAGCACCCGTTGAATGTTCCCTCCGCAGGCGATGTGTCGGGCGACGCCGACCGAGACCGGGGTGTCGATGCCCTGCACGTGCGCCCACCCGCGGCCGGTGGCGTACTCCTCCGCCGTGACGGACACGACCAGCGTCGGGGACGCTCCGCCGAGGCGGGGCATGTCGTCGTGGCGTGCGGCGATGCCCAGCATCGCCGCGAGCGCGTCGTGCTGCTTCTGCGCCCTCGTGCGGGTGTCGACCATGCCATCCGGATCACCAGCGGGCAGAGAATCATCGTCGGCGAGCGTGTCACTCGCCGAGCGGGCGGCGCCTCCAGCGAAGGCGTCCTCATCATCGCTGCCCGATCCGTCGGAGGGGCAGAAGCTCACGCCCGGCTCGGGTGGCCCGTCACCCTTCGGATTCAGGTACGCGTCCCACCCGCGCTGCAGCTGCCCGGCGAGCTCCGGGAGCAGATCCCCGTGCAGCGGGATGAGGCCGTTCTTCTCTCGCCCCAACCGCACGCCGCGACCGCGTTGCGCGATGTCTTCCGCCGGCTCCGCCCCATCCGGATCCAGATACGCCAGGATCACCTGCGCCCGCAGCCGCAGATCCTCGGGCGTCGCCGCCGACCCCGCATCCGCCCCAGCATCAGCATCAGCATCAGCATCAGCATCAGCATCCACATCCACATCCACGTCGCTATCGTCCGCCGCGAGCCCGCGCGCGAACGCCGCCAACAAGCCGTCCGCCTGCAACCGGTCCTCGGGACTGACTCGCCGACCGGCTCCGTCCAGCGGCCCCGTCGCCGCCAGCAACCCCGCCACCCCGACGGCACCGTCGAGCAGCGCCTCCCGCATCTGCGGCCACAACGCCGGCAACGCCTCCCCCGACGTCAACGCCGTCCCCCGATGAACGACCATCGCCGCCCGCACCAGCCGCCCCGCGCCCGCCGCGTCCGTGCGCAGCACCCGCTGCACCACCTCGTTCATCGACACGCACCCGAACGACCGACAGAACTCCGTATCCGCCGACGCGACCGTCTCCACGACCAACGCATCCGCCTGCCGCTGCAACTCCCCGGCGACCCGCAGCACCTCCATCCGCTCCGCAGCCGGCGCCACCCGCACCGCATCGGAGCGCACCACACCACGCATGTCGGCGATGGCCCGCCCCATGGAATCCGTGATGCCCTTCATACCCCTCAGTCAACTCGGGGCCACCGACATTCGGACCCCGAAAACAGCCGATCAGAGCAATATTCCGGAACACAGGAGTCGGACACTCTCCCTCCACAGACACGCACGAATCCCGACTCGCTCACACTCCCGCACCCTCACTAGGGTGGACGGATGACAGCGCCCCTGGAAGTTCGCGACGCCCGCGTCGAAGACGCCGATGCGGTCGCCTCCATCCACGTGCGCTCCTGGCGCGCGGCCTATCGCGGACTCATCGACCAGGAGGTCCTGGACTCCCTCTCGATCCCGGAGCGCGCCGCGAACTGGAGACGCTTCATCGCCGAGCCGCTGCCCACCAGTCTCGGCATCCTGGTCGCGGTTCGCGACGGCGCCGTCCTCGGCTGGGCATCCCTCGGCTCAGGACGCGACGTCGACGGCGTGGATGACGGCGAGGTCTACGGCATCTACGCCGACCCCGACGCCTGGTCGACGGGCGTCGGGCGCGCGCTCCTCACCGCCGCAGAAGAGCGCATCGTGGATGCCGGGCACACCCGCGCCTACCTGTGGGTGCTGGACGGCAACGATCGCGCCGATGCCTTCTACGCCCGCCAGAGCTGGGAGCTCGACGGCGCGACGAAGATCGATGAGCGCGCGGGGTTCACCCTACGGGAGCACCGCCGGATGAAGATGCTCGCACGTTGAGGCGTTTCGTCTCGCTGCGCTCGCTCAACGACCGAGGTGTACGGATCAGCGGGCGTTTCGTCACTTCGACTCGCTGCGCTCGCTCATAACAGCGCTCCCTCGCTCAACGACCTGCGACGGGTCTGACAGTGGTGCGGTAAAGATGTTGCGCGTCCTGAGAGGATGAGCCCCATGGATGTGGAAACTGCCCAACGAGATGTCCGACGCGTCTATCGTGGTGGGTTTTCGGGCCCGCTTGTCTCCGCGGTGATCTGGGCAGCGGCTTCGGCGGTCTACCAGTGGGGGTCGGCCGAAGCGGCTATGGCTGTGCTGTTCATCGGGGGAATGCTGATCTTTCCCTTGTCTTCACTCGTCTTGAAGGCTATGAACGGGCCGGCCTTCCTGCCCAGGGGCCACCCTTCCATCGCCCTCGCCATGCAGAGCGCGTTCACCGTGCCGCTCGGTTTGCTCGTGGCCATCGCACTGGGCACTCTCGCGCCGTCGTTGTTCCTGCCGGGCTCGCTCATCATCGTGGGCGCTCACTACCTCACGTTCATCTCGCTCTACGGGATGCGCCTCTACGGCGTCCTGGCCGGAGTTCTTTCAGCCGTCGGCGCGGCCGCGATCTTCGTAGTCCCGGCGTTACGAGGAGCCAGTGGTTGGATCGGTGCTGCGGTGCTGCTCGTCTCAGCCATTCCTCTCTTCGTCAGCCAACGAGGCGACGCCCAGCATCCTGATTCACCGCGAATCGCAGGCGATTCCGGTCATCTGCGTGTGTGACCGTTCACGGATCGGCGGGACCTAGGGTGCCGACCGGTGACGCGGGCGTTTCGTCACTTCGACTCGCTGCGCTCGCTCGACGACCGGGGACCCGGCTCAGTCGAGCGCGGTCATCACGTGCTTGATGCGCGTGTAGTCGTCGAAGCCGTACTGGGAGAGGTCCTTGCCGTAGCCGGAATGCTTGAAGCCGCCGTGCGGCATGTCCGACACGAACGGGATGTGCGTGTTGATCCACACGCACCCGAAGTCGAGGTCGCGCGAGAACCGCATCGCGCGCGCGTGATCCGTGGTCCACACCGACGAGGCCAGCGCGAAGGGCACGTCGTTCGCCATCGCGAGCGCTTCCTCTTCGGTCTCGAAGGCCTGCACGGTCAGCACGGGTCCGAAGATCTCGCCCTGCACGGCCTCGTCCTCCTGGCGCAGGCCCGACACGATCGTGGCCTCGAAGAAGTATCCGCGGTCGCCCTGCCGTCGGCCACCCGTCTCGATGGTCGCGTGCGCCGGGAGCCGCTCGACGAACCCCGACACCTGCTCGAGCTGCGCCGCACTGCTCAGCGGCCCGTACAGCACGCCCTCCTCATCAGGCGCTCCCGTGCGCGCCGACGACCGCGTGTGCTCGACGAGCGCGGCGACCACCTCGTCATGGATCGACGAGTGCACGAGCACCCGGGTCGCGGCGGTGCAGTCCTGCCCGGCATTGAAGAAGGCGGCGTTCACGATGCCCGCCGCTGCCTTCTCGATCGAGGCGTCGGGGAACACGATCGCCGGAGCCTTGCCGCCGAGCTCGAGGTGCACGCGCTTGACGTCGTTCGCCGCCGACCGTGCCACCGCCATGCCCGCCCGCACCGATCCCGTGATCGCGACCATCTGCGGGGTCGGATGCTCCACCAGCAGAACTCCCGTGTCACGCGCGCCGAGTACGACGTTGAGGACGCCGGCCGGCGTGTGCAGCGCGACGATCTCGGCCAGCAGCAGCGTGGTGAGCGGCGTGGACTCCGCAGGCTTCAGCACCACGGTGTTGCCGGCGGCGAGCGCGGGAGCGATCTTCCACACCGCCATGTTGAGCGGGTAGTTCCAGGGCGTCACCTGACCGATCACGCCCACGGGCTCGCGCCGCACGAACGAGGTGTGACCGGCGAGGTACTCCCCTGCGGCACGGCCCTCGAGGCTGCGGGCAGCACCGGCGAAGAAGCGCAGCTGATCGATCGACTGCATGATCTCGTCGGCCACGAGGCTGGCGCGCGGCTTGCCGGTGTCCTGCGATTCCAGGTCGGCGAACTGCTCCGCCCGCGCCTCCATCTCGTCGGCGATGCGGAAGAGCGCCAGCTGCCGGTCGGCGGGAGTCGTCTCGCGCCAGATCGGGAAGGCAGCGGATGCCGCGGCAAAGGCCGCGTCCACATCGGAGGCGTCCGACAGCGGGATCTCGCCGTAGGCCTCTTCGGTGACCGGGTCGAGCAGCGGCATCCGTTCTGCGCCCGTCGGGGGCACGAAGCGACCGCCGATGAAGTTCTGCAGCGGCGCGGCGTTCTCGAGAAGATCAGTGAGCATGGCGCCAGCGTAGCGGCTCGGCCACGAAATCGGAAGGTATGGCCGCACGTAAACGACTGAATCAGTTGCTATCGGTGCCCGAGCCTGACAATATCGTCCCATGAGCACGAAGCCGAGGCAGCCCGCGCTGGACGACATCTCGAAGCGGATCGTCGAACTCCTCCAGGAGGACGGCCGTCGCCCCTACGCCGAGATCGGCCGTGAGGTCGGGCTCAGCGAGGCCGCCGCCCGCCAGCGCGTGCAGCGCATGACCGAGGCCGGCATCATCCAGATCGTCGCGGTCACCGATCCGATGCAGCTCGGCTTCCGACGCATGTCGATGATCGGCATCCGCGTGTCCGGCGATCCCCGCGAGATCGCGGAAGAGCTGACGAAGATCCGCGAGCTGGCCTACGTCGTCGTCACCCTCGGCACCTTCGACATCCTCGTCGAGGCCGTCTGCGAAGACGACGAGCACCTCATCGACCTCATCGCGACCCGCATCCGCACCATCCCGGGCATCGCGCACACCGAGAGCCTGCTCTATGCCGGCCTTTATAAAGACCTCTACAACTGGGGCACGCGCTGACGCGCGCCGCACATCACCCACACCGCACATCACCGACACCACACACCACGGACACCACGGAGAACACCATGGGAACCACCGTCTTCGAACGCCGCCTGCCGGCTCCCGTCGCGATCGACACGTCGCTGCGCGACACCGCCTTCGGCGTCTTCTGGCTCGATGATGTGGAGCGCCCCGCGCATCCGACGCTCACCGGGCACGTCACCGCCGATCTCGTGATCGTCGGCGGCGGCTACACGGGGCTATGGACGGCGGTTCGTGCCAAGGAGCGCGACCCCGAGCGCCGGGTCGTACTGCTCGAGGCTTCCCGCATCTCGTGGGCGGCGTCCGGACGCAACGGCGGATTCTGCGAGGCGAGCCTCACGCACGGCCACGAGAACGGACTGACCCGCTGGCCCGAAGAGATCGACCGCCTCGAAGAGCTGGGGTTAGAGAACCTCGACGGCATCGAGCAGACCATCGCCCGGTACGACATGAAGGCCGACTTCGAACGCACCGGCCAGCTCGCCGTCGCCGTCGAGCCGCATCAGGTCGAGTGGTACCGCGACGAGCCCGGCTTCCTCGATCAGGATGCCGTGCGCGCCGAGGTGCACTCCGACACCTTCCTCGCAGGCGCCTGGGAGCGCGAGGGCTGCGCGATGGTGCATCCGGCGAAGCTCGGTCTGGAGCTCGCGCGCGTCGCGGCGGGCCTGGGCGTCGAGATCTACGAGCACAGCCTGGTCAAGCGCATCGACGGCGACGGATCGGGACCCATCACGCTGGTGACGGCGAACGGACGCGTGACAGCGGATGCCGTGGCCCTCGGCACGAACGTCTTCCCTTCGCTCCTCAAGCGCAACAGACTTATGACCGTCCCGGTCTACGACTACGTGCTGATGACGGAGCCGCTCACGACCGAGCAGCTCGCGTTGATCGGCTGGTCGAACCGGCAGGGGCTCGCCGACAGCGCCAACCAGTTCCACTACTACCGCCTCTCCGCCGACAACCGCATCCTGTTCGGCGGCTACGACGCGATCTACCACTACGGCGGCAAGGTGCGCCCGGAGTACGAGGATCGGATGGAGAGCCACCGCAAGCTCGCCTCGCACTTCTTCACGACCTTCCCGCAGCTCGAGGGCCTGAGATTCACGCACCGCTGGGCGGGGGCGATCGACTCGTCGAGCCGGTTCTGCGCGTTCTTCGGCACGGCGCGTCGCGGGCGAGTGGCCTACGCGACCGGGTTCACCGGCCTCGGCGTCGGAGCCGCCCGTTTCGCCGCAGACGTCATGCTCGACAAGCTGTCGGGCGAGGAGACCGAGCGCACGCAGCTGCGCATGGTGCGAGAGAAGCCCATCCCGTTCCCGCCTGAGCCCGCGGCATCCGTCGGTGTCAACCTCGTCCGCGCGGCGATGAACCAGGCCGACCACAACGAGGGCAAGCGCAACCTCTTCCTCAAGACGCTCGACGCCGTCGGCATGGGCTTCGACTCATGAGCGGGCTCGCCGCCGGCGTCGCCGTGGATGCAGCGGCGCTGGCTCTCACGCACGAGCTACTGCCTGCGGAGGAGGTCGTCGCCGGCACCCCGACGACCGCCACCCGCCCGCTGACCACGCTGAACGGGGTGGAGATCGGCATCTGGGAGATGACGCCGGGCACCGCGACCGACATCGAGATCGACGAGGTCTTCATCGTGCTCGCCGGCCGCGCCACGATTTCTTTCGCGTCCTCCGGGCTGCCGGACCTGGAGGTCGGCCCCGGCTCGGTCGTGCGCCTCGCCGAGGGGATGCGCACCACCTGGACCGTCACCGAGACGCTGCGCAAGGTGTACGTCGCCTGAGAGTTCGGCGGGCTGCCCCGGCACACCTGTCGGTTCATTTCACACCTGCAGGTCGAAACCGCCGATCTCGACCTGCAATCGTGCTTTCGACCGACGGATGCCGGTGACGAATCGGCGCGCGTCTAGTTCGAGAGCCGCGTCACCTCGGCGTGCGGCATCCGCTCGCTCATGACCCGGACCGCCTCGGGGTTGTCGTCGACGAGCACGGCGTCGCGGCCCAGTGCGGAGGCGACGGCTCCGGTCGTGCCGCTGCCGGCGAAGAGGTCGAGCACGCGGTCACCCGGCCGGCTGGATGCCGTCACGATGCGGCGCAGAATCCCCTCGGGCTTCTGCGTCGGATAGCCGGTCTTCTCGCGTCCGGTGGTCGGCACGATCGTGTGCCACCAGACATCGGTCGGGAGCTTGCCCCGCGCGGCCTTCTCGGCCGTGACGAGGCCCGGCGCCATGTACGGCTCGCGGTCGACCTCGTCGGAGTTGAAGAGGTACTCTCGCGGATTCTTCACGTAGACGAGGATCGTGTCGTGCTTGGTCGGCCAGCGACGGCGTGACTTCGCGCCGTAGTCGTACGCCCAGATCAGCTCGTTCAGGAAGCAGTCGCGTCCGAAGACCGCGTCGAGCATGACCTTCGCGTAGTGCGCCTCGCGGTAGTCGAGGTGCAGGTAGAGGGTGCCGTCGTCGGCGAGCAGCCGCCATGCCTCCTCGAGCCGCGGCATGAGGAACGCGCCGTAGTCGTCGAAGCTGTCGTCATAGGTGCGCAGCATCCCGCGCACGCGCTCGTACGCGTGGCCGTGGAAGCCGTGCCGGACCTCGGTCGCGGCGACCGGCTGTTCAGTATTCAGCAAGATCGGTGCGGCACCCGGGTCGCTATCGCGGGATTCCGCGGCGTCGTTCGCGGGTGCCGCAGATTCTGACTGAATTGTGAACGCCCGCCGCGCGGTCACGACCTGACGTTCCTGCGCCCGCCCGGTGTTGAACGGCGGATCGAGGTAGACGAGCGTGAAGGATGCCGTCGGCAGACTCGCGGCCACGACGAGGTTGTCGCCCTCGATGATCGAGACGGATCCGCCCGGATGGCTCTCTGAGCCGGTCGCGGGGTCCGTCACGGAACCCGGTGCAGCCACGCCTCGGTGGCGAACTTCGACTCCACGAGGGCTTCGGCTGCGGCGTACTCGTCGGGCGTGACGGTGCCGGTCTCGGCATCCGTCAGCGAACGGAACGTCGCGATGAAGCGCTCGATGATCTCCTCGCGCGTGAGGCCCGTCTGGCTGCGCAGCGGATCGACGCGCTTCGCCGCCGACGTCGTGCCCTTGTCGCTCAGCTTCTCGCGGCCGATGCGCAGCACCTCGGTCATGACCTGGCCGTCGAGGTCGTACGAGAGCGATGCGTGGTGCAGGACTCCGCCGTTCGCGAGACGCTTCTGGGCCGCGCCGCCGATCTTGCCCGAGGGACTCGCGATGTCGTTGAGCGGCCGGTAGACCGCGTCGATGCCGACCGAGCGCAGCGCCTGCAGCACCCAGTCGTCGAGGAACGCGTACGAGTCGGCGAACGTCATGCCCGCGACCAGGGATGCCGGAACATACAGCGAATACGTGATGATCTGTCCCGCGGGGATGAGCATCGCACCGCCGCCGGAGATGCGCCGCACGACGTCGAAACCGTGCCGGGCCGCGCCCTCGGGGTCGACTTCGTTGCGGTACGACTGGAAGGAGCCGATCACGACGGCCGATCCGTCCCACTCCCAGATGCGCAGGGTCGGGCGGCGGCGCCCTTCGCCGACCCGCGAGGTGAGCACCTCGTCGAGCGCGAGGTTCATCTGCGGCGAGACCGCTTTGTCGTGCACGATCTCCCAGTCGAAGTCGCGCCAGCCCGGGGCCGTCACGAGCGCGCGGCGCACGGCCGTGCCGACGGACTCGGGCGTGAAGCCGAGCAGCTGCGCCCCCTCGGGGAGAGCCGCGCGCACGGCGGTCGCGATGGCCGTGGAATCCGACTCCACCGGCATCCCGTTCACGGCGGCGTTGATGTCGTCGAGCGCCGTGTCGGGCTCGAGGAAGAAGTCGCCGGCGAGGCGGAAGCGGGCGATCTTGTTGTCTTCGACGTCGAGGTCGACCACGACGAGCTTTCCGCCTGGGACCTTGTATTCTCCGTGCACGATCCCAGCTTAAGGCGCAGAGCGCCCGCGAGGGCGGGTCAGCCGCAGCGGGCGGGTCAGCCGCCGAGCACCACGACGCGCTCGCCGGCGCGGATCGGGGTGGAGTACCGGTTGCCGGGCGGCGGGAGCGGGCAGATGAACTGATCCGAGAACGCGCAGGGCGGCAGATACGCCCGGTTGAAGTCGATGATCGCGGAGCCGTCGTCGGCAGGCTCCTCGAGCGGCAGGAACCGGAACCGATAGGTCTCCAGCCCGTTGGTCCCGTCGGCGAAGACGGCGCGCAGCGCTCCCTGCGAGCTCCGGGTCACGGTCATCGCGTGCGACGACCCGGCGAGTTCGAAGTGCAGGCGTCCCGCGACCGGGGTCTCCCGCGCCTCCCCGTCGACGGCCGTGATGACGACCCGCTCGTCGGGGGTCGCCTCGAATCGCGCGGGGAGCCGCCAGCGCTCGTCCGGGGCGTAGGCGTCGATCGCGGTGAACCACTCGCGCTGCGGCCGGGCCGGGTTCAGCACGCGGAGCGCGAGCGTGCCGTGACGATCGAACACGCGCAGCTCGCGCCGCCCGAGGCGCACGGTCTCCGCGCCCCGCAGCGTGACACTGGAGCCGGACTGTCCGAGCTCGCTGCCGCGGATGCCGCCGTCGCCGGTCAGCGCCCAGAGACCGGGGATGCCGTCGACCGCGGCGGGCATGGTGATGAGCCAGTTCGTCGACTCGAGCGCGGACGGGCCGTACTCCGAGCCCGCAAGGCGCTCGCGCGCTGCGTGCCACTCGCGCCATTCGCTGACGAAGCTCATCCGACCGCCCTCTCGCGTTCCCGCGGACTACTGGTCCGAATGTAGAACGCGGGCGGAGGTGGCTGCCCATGTGACGTCACGCGCCTTCACGGTGCGTAACGTCGCGACTCCGGGATCGTCACCCCGGATGCTTTCGAATCGCGCAACTGGTCGGTGTTTCGCCCCAGAAAGCGCCAGTCGCGCGATTCGAAAACGGTCAGGCGCGGGCGGGGATGTGCCGCTCGAGCCACGACAGCAGGTCGGCGCGCACCTCATCCTGCTGCAGTTCGTTGAAGATCTCGTGCCGCGCGTCGGCGTAGACCAGCGTCGTGACATCGGTGAAGCCGGAACGCGAACGATACTCGTCGGCGAGCTTGTGCACGCTGCGTGGTCCGCCCACCGGGTCGTCGCGGCCGACGAGCAGCAGCATCGGGATGTCAGTGCCGCCCTTCGTCACCAGGTCCTTGCCCGGCCGGCCGTAGAGACGCGCGGCCTCGATCGGCCCGAACAGCTTCAGCAACGGCACATCCGTCGTGAGCGGGTCGTCGCCGAACGCCGCCCAGATCTCGGGATCACGGCTGAGCCACTCGAAGCCGGTGACGCCCTCCGCCTTCGCCCAGCGCGCGTTGAGCGGGGCGGCATTGAGCGAGCGCGGAGTCAGCAGCGCCGATCCGGAGAGGATCACGGCGTCCCAGGCCTCCGGGTGATGGTTCACGAGCTTCTGCGCCAGGAACGACCCCCACGAGTGCCCGAGGAGCACGAGCGGCAGGTCGGGATTCTCGTCGCGGATGATACCGGTCAGCTGCCAGATGGCGTCTTCCGCGGCGCGCAGCCCGCCCTTGCCGAGTCGTCCGAGTCGCGCGGGTCCGTCGTGCTGCCGGATGCCGGTGCGGCCGTGTCCGCGGTGATCGTCGGCGTAGACCGTGAAACCCGCCCCGGTGAGGGCAGAGATCAGCCTCGGGTAGCGGCCGGCGTGCTCGCCGACGCCGTGCAGGAGCTGCACGACTCCCCGCGGTGTCGTGGCGGCCGGATGGACGTCGTAGACGATGGCGATGCCATGGGCGTCGGTGAACTCGCGGGTATCCGTCACGGGGAGAGCCTACCGAGAGCGGCGCAGATCGCGAGCGCGATGTCGCGGTCGGTGATCTCGTATCCGCCGACCCCATCGGATGCCGATCCCATTCGCACCCCGCCGGTCTCGCTCACGGCGCGCTTGGCGGAGAAGTGGATCGCATCGACCCCGGCCGCCGCGAGCACGGGGGCGCTCGCGGCATCGACGCCGCTGCCCGCCATGATCTCGATCTCTCCCTCGGCCGCGGCCACGAGCGCGCGCAGGGTGTCGATGCCGTCGGCGGCGACGGATGCTCCGCCCGAGGTCAGCACGCGGCGAAGGCCCAGCTCGCGCGCCGTGCGCAGGGTCGCCACCGGATCCGCCGTCACGTCGATCGCGCGGTGGAGGGTGACGGATGCTCCGCCCGCGGCATCCCGCAGACGCGTCATGGCGTCGATGTCGAGACGCCCCTGATCATCGAGGGCGCCGATCACGACGCCGGCGGCACCGGCCGCGACGGCCAGGCGCACATCTCGCTCCGAGACGGCGATCTCGTCGGCGGTGTAGTGGAACCCGCCGGCCCGCGGCCGGATCAGCACGTGCACCTCGGGCCCGGCGTTCTCGCCGCCGCTCTCTGCGGCCGCCTCGAGGGCGAGCTCCAGCGTCGCGGGTGAGGGCGTCAGGCCGCCGAGGGCGAGGGCGCTCGCGAGCTCGACGCGCGCGGCACCGACCTCTGCGGCGATGCGCACTCCGGCGGCGTCCTGCACGGCGATCTCGAGGGCGAGGGTTCGGGTCATCCGACCATTCTGCCGGAGGGCCGTCGGCACGCCGGGACCGGGCCGGCGCCGATCCCCGCCGCGCCGCGCCGCGCCGTCAGCCTGCCGTCAGCGCGCCGGGAGCGTGCGGATCTCGAGCATCACGGCGAACCGCACATCCGGGTCGTCGAGATCGACGCCCCCGACCTCGGCGACGCGGCGCAGCCGGTACCGGAACGTGTTCGTGTGCACGAAGCATGCCGCGGCGGCCGCCGTGACGTCGCCGAACCGGTCGAGCCAGGCGGTGAGAGTGTCGACGAGGTGCGCGTCGTTGCGGGCGTCGTACTCGATGAGGCGCGCGAGCACGCCCGAAGCGACGTCACCCCGCGAGCTGCGGAGGTCGCGGAGGTCGAGCAGCAGCGACTCGGTCTCGACGTCGCTGATGCGGGCGACGCTGCGCCGGCCGGCATCCGCTCGTTCGTGCGCGTCACCGGCCTCGGCCGACACGCGTTCCAGCACGACGCGGAGAGCGCGGTGCGCCTCGGCACGGGAGCGGGCGATCTCGGCGACGGTCGCGGCCGGGCGCCCGACGCCGATGACGGCGGGGATGCGGTCGCCGACCCGGTGCAGGAAGTCCTCGGCGAGGCCGACGGAACGCTCCTCCGCCGCCGCGTCGGCGACCGGGAGGATGCCGTAGACCGTGTCGCCGACGAGCGCCACGGCCGCTCCCTGCTGCACAGCTGAGAGGTGCAGCGCCAGGGCGTCGGTCAGGCGCTCGCGCTCGGCGATCGAGTCGTGCTCGGTGCCGTCTCCGCCGCGCGGCGCGAGGGCCGCGGCCGTGACCCACACGCGGCGGCCGGAGAGACCGAGTCGGCCCAGCGCATCCTGCGCATCCGCGCCCCCGTTCACGGCTCGGCTGACGAGCTCGGCGCGCAGGCGGCGCTGGGCGTCGGCACCGGCGCGGATGCGCAGCAGGTGCAGGGCGACGAGCTTGGTGGCGTCGCGGAGCGTGGCTGCGCGCTCCTCGGTGAGGGGTCCGTCCATCGCCGCCCAGATCGAGCCCAGCACCTCGTCGCCGGCGCGCACCGCGATCGCGACGCGCTGCGTCGACACGCCCTCGCCGAGCGCCACCGGGTCGACGACGACCGGGGCGTCGTCGCGGTACAGCGCGCGGAAGACGCCCATCTCGGTGAGCACGCGGGAGTAGCGGTCGGGCACCTGCCGACCGATGATGGTCTCGACGCGTGAGGGGTCGGCGCGCTCCTGACCGCCCGAGAACGCCAGCACCCGCGAGGAGCGGTCCTCGATCGTCACCGGTGCGTCGAGCAGAGCCGCGATCGCGTTGGCGACCGCGAACAGATCGCCGGATGACACTCCGCCCAGCGACTCTGCCGGGGTCTGCCCCACATCGTCTTCGGCGAGCAGAGAGCGCAGCAGGGCCGCGAGCTGGGTCCAGGTCGCCCCGCGGGCGAGGTTCAGGATCGCGACCCCGGCACGGTCGGCCGCGTCGCGCACGGCATCCGGCAGCTCGGTGGAGGCGCGCACCACCACGGCGACGGCGTCGCGGCCGCCGGCCTCGGTCACCAGGGCGGCGAGCGCATCGGCATCCTGCAGGGCGACAGCGAGCACGACGGCGTTCTGCGGATACACGGGCTCGTCCACGGGGTCGTGGATCACGACCCCGCCGATCTGCTGGTCCACGTCGATGCGGCCGTAGGCCACTTCGAGCAGCGTCACGCCGAGATCGTCGAAGACGCGTCCCCAGCTCGATCGCGACAGCGTGCTCATATCGGCGAGCCTAATGTCCCGGGACCCGTCGATATATCGGATGCCGACGCGCAGGCATCCGTCACATCGGCAGCCACTCGGTCCAGGTGGTGAGGTCGTCGAGAATCTCGGGGATCGGGGCCACGCCGAGCCCCGGCCCCTGCGGAACCGCGAGCGCGCCCTCGTGCATCACGAACGGCTCGGTCAGGTCGACGCGGTAGAAGCGGTCGCTGGCCGAGACGTCTCCGGGCAGCACGAATCCCGGCAGCGCGGCGAGCGCGACATTGGCCGCACGACCGAGACCCGACTCGACCATGCCGCCGCACCACACGGGCACGCCCTGAGCGACCGCGAGGTCATGGATGCGGCGGGCCTCGAGGTAGCCGCCGACGCGCCCCGGCTTGATGTTGATGACGCTCGTGGCGCCGAGGCGGATGGCGGCCGCGGCGGTCTGCGCCGATGTGATCGACTCGTCGAGGCAGATCGGCGTCGTCAGCATCCGCGCGAGGTCGGCGTGGCCGAGGATGTCCTCCTCCTCGAGCGGCTGCTCGATCAGCAGCAGGTCGAACGCGTCGAGACGAGCCAGATGCTGCGCATCGCGGAGCGTGTAGGCGGTGTTCGCGTCGACCTGCAGCAGCACGTCGTCGCCGAACCGCTCGCGCACGGCGCGCACGACATCGATGTCCCAGCCGGGCTCGATCTTCAGCTTGATGCGCACGTACCCCTCGGAGAGGTAGCCGTCGACGGCGTCGAGCAGCCGCGGGATCTCGTCCATGATCCCGACCGAGACACCGCACGGCACGGTGTCGTGCACGGCGCCGAGCTCGCGCGCGAACGACCGGCCCTCGACGCGCAGCTCGGCGTCGAGCACGGCCATCTCGACCGCCGCCTTCGCCATCCGATGGCCCTTGAACTTCGCGAGCACCTCGCCGATCATGTGCGAACCGGCGAGCTCGACCCCCGTCAGCGCCGGGATGATGAAGCGCCGCAGCATGTCGACCGCGCCGTCGGTGTACTCGGGCGAGTAGACCGGATCCGGCAGCGTCACGCACTCCCCCCACCCCTCGACGCCGTCTATCACGGCGCGCACGAGCAGGATGTCCTTGGCTGTCTGGGTGCCGAACGATGTGCGGAACGGCGACACGAGCGGCATGGCCACCCGTCGCAGTTCGATCCCGTCGATTCTCACGGCGTCCTCTCCTGTGTCTTCTCCTCGGGTCGGATGATGTACCCCTCGCTCCGGTCGAAGCCGACGATGCGCCCGCCGGCGTCGAGAGCCCGGGTGAGCTCCTCGCGCACCTGGAAGCGCCAGCGCTGTGCCTCGCCTCGGTCCTCCCGGCGGATCCGTTCGATGTCGGAGGGCACGGCGACGGTGAGATCGCCGGGCATCCTCCCCGCGGGCGGAAGCGGTGTGCCGCCGGCGCGGAGCGACACCTCGTCGTCGCGGAGCTCCCATCGGATCAGCAGGCGGTCGGTCTCGTCGTCGGTGTTCACGCCGTCGGCCATCGGCCCGTAGAAGTCCGACAGGTACTCGTGCGGCCGTGCTCCGAGCTTCGTGATGTTGAAGTGCGCGTTGCGCGCGACTAGAGGATCGAAGGTCCACTCGATCGCATCGATCCCGCGACGGAGCGCCCAGGCGCGCTGGTGCTGCTTGAGCGCGAAGCCGATGGAGTGCCCGGCGTGCGCCGCCGAGATCCCGGCGATGTGACTGTAGAGCGCGTGACGCCCGGGGTCGGCGTGGAACGCGATCGCGACACCGACCAGCCCGTCCTCTGCGAAGGCACCGCCGATGTAGTTGCCCGCCTTGCTGAGCGCGCGCAGCAGCTCGGGCGGGACCACGGGGTTCTCGGGCGAGCGCTGCCAGATGCCGGACAGCAGCTCGATGGCCGCCGCATGCTCGCCGACCGTCGTGAGCTCGCGGATGCTCACCCCGGATGCCGCCGCCGCCTGCTCGGCGTCGTGCAGCGCCGTCGTGACGATCGCGTCGTCGCGCGTCAGTTCTGCCATGGCTCGTCCGTTCTCGATATCTCCGCCGCTAGGTCGGCCAGCAGCCGTGTGCGCGGAAGGATCTCCGCCACGATCGCATGTTCGTCGTCGGCATGCGCCCCGCCCCCGACGGCCCCCAGTCCGTCGAGGGTGGGCACCCCGGAACCTGCGGTGAAGTTGCCGTCGCTGGCCCCGCCGACGGCCACCGCCTGGACGTCCCCCAGACCGTGTCGTGCGCCGAGCTCTCCCGCGAGGGCGACCAGCGCCTGCGACATGTGGCGCTCGAGTGGCGGACGGTTGATCCCGCCGCCCACCGTGATCTCTGCCCCGGCGACCGGTGACACGTGCGCGCGGAGCGCGGCATCCACGCGCTCGAGCTCGGCGACCGACCAGGCCCGCACGTCGATGCGCAGTCGTGCCGCGGCGGGCACGGTGTTCGCGCTGGTCCCGGATTCCGCGAGCGTGGGAGTGACGCTGGTCCCCGCTGCGAGGTCGGCGAGACCCGTGGCCAGGAGCACCAGGTGGGCCAGCGCGACGGTGGCATTCACGCCCTTCTCCGGTTCGAGCCCCGCGTGCGCGGCCCGTCCCTGCACCGCGATGTCGTACATCGAGGCGCCCTTGCGGGCCGCCTTCCACGCGCCGCCGTCGGCCGAGGCCTCGGGCACGAGAGCCGCGGATGCTCCACGCGCCGTCTCTTCGATCAGGGCGCGCGAGCGGGCCGAACCCGTCTCCTCGTCACCGGTCACGAGCAGCGTGATGCCGTCGCGGTCGTCGAGTGCGGCGACCGCATGCAGCGCCATCGCGAGACCGGTCTTCATGTCGAACGACCCCGGCCCGCGCAGTACGCCGTCGACGATCCCGAGCGGCAGCCGCGCGAGCGTGCCGTGCGGCCACACCGTGTCGTGATGAGCGAGCAGCAGCACCCGGGTCTCCTCGCCGAACCGCCACCGCAGATGCGTGCATCCGTCGACGACGATCCGCTCCGGGGCGACGCCGAGCAGGCCGGTGCCGATCTCGGCGAAGAGGTCGGCCGAGCGCGCGACCGCCTCGTCGTCGTCCGAGGGGGACTCGCACGCGATCAACCGGCGGATGCTGGCGAGGATCGCCGCCTCCGTCAGCTGATCGACACGGGTCTGCACCGAGGCGCTCATGCGCTGGTCGACACCTTCGGCGTGGCCCGTGCGCCGAAGTGCAGGTACTCCTCGCCCGTCGGCAGCGTGTAGAACGTCGCCGTCATCCACGTCTGCGTGCCGGGGGCGCGCAGCGCGAAGACGCCGTCGCTGTACGGGGTGAGCGGGTACTCGTCGACCGGGTCGGGCTCGAGCTCGGCGAGCGGTCCGAGCAGAGTCGTGCGCAGCACCGGTCCGTCGGGGCCTGCGAACACCTCGGAGCGCACGGATGCCCGCTCGTACGTGCCGACGTAGGGCGTGATGTCGACGTCGGCGGGCTCCGCTGGAGGCTGCACCGAATCCTGCATCCGCACGTCCGCCAGCTCGGCGAAGATCTCGCGGTAGAGGTCCTCGTACAGATCCCGGGTGTGACCGCCGTTCGTGAGCAGCGTGACCGCGATCCCGGATGCGGCGTGGACCCGGAGGAACGCCGCTTGTCCGATCGTGTTGCCGTCGTGCCCGTACAGGCGCTCGCCGTTCCAGTCGAAACGGATCCAGCCGAGTCCCCACGAGTCGCCGAGCACGTGCTTGTCGGGCACCTCGGCCTGGAAGGCCTGCATCTCGTCGACCGTCTCCTCGCTGAGCAGACGCGTGCCGTCGGCCGCGACCCCGCCGGCGAGGTGCAGCCGGGCGAACGCGAGCACGTCGGCCGCGCGCGCCGTGATGAGGCCCGCGGGACCGAGCGAGCGTGGCAGCGCCCAGACCGGCGCGATCACGGATTCCTCGCCCATGTCGACATGACCGACCGCCGCGGAGTGCAGGATCGCCTCCTCGGGGAGGGTCACGGTGTGCGTGAGACCGAGAGGCGTGAACACGAGATCGCGCATGGCCTCGTCCCAGACCTTGCCGGTCGCCTGCTCGATGATGCGCCCCAGCAGCGAGAAGCCCGAGTTGCAGTACGACCAGGTCGCGCCGATGGGGTGGTTCTGTCCGATCTCGGCGAAGAGCTCGGTGTACTTCTCCAGGGTGTCGTCGCCGCGGCCGGTGTCGGTGAACACGTCGCCGTCGATGCCGCTCGTGTGCGTGAGCAGGTGCCGCACGGTGACGCCCGCGGTGATCTGGTCGTTCACGAGGCGCACACCGGGGAGGATCTCGTGCACCGGCGTCTCGAGGCTGAAGGCGCCCTGTTCCACGAGCCGCATGACCGCGGTCGCGGTCCAGACCTTCGAGATCGAGCCGATCTGGAAGACCGAGTCGGTCAGGACCGTGCCGGAGGCCTCGGGCAGATTGCGGTTCAGCGTGCCGGTCGCGACCGTCACGACGTCGTCGCGACCGCCTGCACCGACCTTCGGGTCGTAGCGGAGGATGCCGAGCTGCGCGCCCGGAACACCGTGCAGGCTCGCGAGTGCGTCCAGGCGGTGCTGCCAGTGCGCGGTGTCGATCGCTGCGGGCCGCGCGCCGCGGGTGCTGCCGGCGAAGCGCTCGACCCACTCGACGATGCGACGGGCGTAGTCGATCCGGTGGCTCGGGGCACCGAGCAGCGGAAAGACATGGCTGCCGCCCGGGTAGATCACGAGCTCGGTGGGAACTTCGCGCTCCCGCAGCGCGTAGTGCCACTGCTGCGCCTGGTGCACGGGGCAGCGCAGGTCCTTCTCGCCGTGAAGCACAAGCGTCGGGGTCTGCACGTTCTCGACGTGCGTGTAGGGCGACATCGCGGCGAGGCGCTCGCGCCCCTCGGCCTGCCACGGCAGGATACCGATCTCGAAGAGGCTCAGCAGGTGCGCGTCGTCGCTCGTGCCGCCCATGCTGAACAGGTCGGCGACGATGCCCCCGGTGACGGCGGCGGCGAAGCGGTCGTCGTGACCGGTGAGGTAGGCGGCCATGTACCCGCCGTAGCTGTAGCCCGCGACCGCGAGGCGCGCGGCATCCGCCGTTCCCTCCGCGACCAGCTCGTCGACCGGCTCGAGGAAGTCCTTCGCGTCGTCGACGCCCCAGGCGCCGTTCACGCCCTTCCAGAAGTCCTCGCCGTAGCCGTCGCTGCCGCGCGGGTTGATCATGACGATCGTCCAGCCGTCGGCGGCGAGCTGCTGGTGGTACACGTGCATCTCGTCGACCGCGCCGTTCCAGGCGTTGTGCGGCCCGCCGTGCACGTCGACGAGCAGCGGTGTCGGCCCTTCGACCGCTGGGTCGCGCACGATCCAGCCCTGCACGACCGTGCCGTCGCTGATCGTGAACTCGCGGCTCTCCCGCACGAACAGTTCGACATCGTCGGGGGCGCCGCCGTGCGCGGTGAGCGTGGTGGCAACCCCCGAGGTCAGATCGAGCCGGAGGATCTCGCCGAACGACGTCGGCGTCGACATCGCGATCGCCGCGGTGTCACCCGCGACCGAGAGTCCGCTCACGACCTCGTCGGTGCCGCCGTGGAGGTGGCGGGGCGTGCCACCGCCGAGCGGAACGGCATACAGGTGGGTGGCGCCGCGGTCGCGGATCGCGAAGAGCACGTCGCCGGATGCCGTCACCTGCGGCAGCGCACCGGGATAGGCCGGGGCGCCCGGCATCACGTTGCGGTCGAGCTCGCCCGCAAGGTCCGTCACATCGCCCGAGCCGAGGTCGACGCGGAACAGTCCGGCGTGCCCGTCGGGGGCGCCGTTCCACCCGACCACGAGCAGGCTCTCGCCGTCCGGAGCGAACGCGACGGTGCCGGCGTATCCCTCGGCGAACGCGAGCACGCGTGCCCGTGCGGCGGGGTCGGCCGGGTCCAGGGCATGCACCGCCGAGCGGAAGCCGAGGTCGTCGGCGCCACGAGGGCGGGCGACATACGCGAGGGTCGATCCGTCGGGCGACCAGGCGGGGCTCCCGACGGCCGCGACGCCGTCGGTGAGGCGACGCACCCGCCCGTCGGCGAGGTCGAGCACGTGCAGCTGGCCGCTCACGCCGCGCGTGAACCAGGCGCCGTCGACCAGGTAGTCGATGCCGGCGGTGACGATCGGGGCCTGTTCGCGCTCCGCGCGCTGCTCGTCGGACTCGACGGCATCCGAGGGAGCCGACAGCGGGACGACGGATGCCGTGAACGCGATCTTCGTGCCATCCGGGCTCCAGACCGGAGCGCCGGCGCCGAGGGGCAGGGTCGTCCGCTGCTGCGGCTCGCCGCCGGCGAGCGGAAGCGTCCAGAGCTGACCTTCGCGGAGGAACGCCACGTGGGCGCCGTCCGGCGAGAACACCGGGCTCGCATCGGCCGTACCGTGCGTGAGCCGGCGGGTCTCGCCGCGTTCGGCGATCCACAGGGCGCTCGTGCTCTTGTCGGCGTCGGCATCCGTCCCGCCGAGCACGTAGACCACGCGGTCTCCGGCCGGCGACAGCGCGGGCTGACTCGGCACGGTCAGAGCGAGGGCATCGTCGATACTCATTCTGCGGGTCACGGGGACTCCTTCGGTTGCGGCGCTCGTGGCGCCTGGTCAGGTCGTGTGGTGAGTGCTGGTGGTGAGTGCGGTGAGTGCGTGCGGTCAGGGGACGTACTCGATGGGTCGCGGGATCGCTGCGAGCAGCTCCTGCGTGTAGGCGTCCTGCGGGTCGTCGAGCAGCGCACCGGTCGGTCCCTGCTCGACGACCTTGCCGTCGCGCATCACCGCCATGTGCGATGCCACGTACCGGACGACGGCGAGGTTGTGCGAGATGAAGAGCATCGAGAAGCCGAGTTCGGTCTGCAGCTCGCGCAGCAGGTTGAGGATCGCGCCCTGGATGAGCACGTCGAGCGCGGAGGTGATCTCGTCGGCGATGAGCACCCTGGGCTGCCCGGCGAGTGCGCGGGCGATCGCTATCCGCTGCCGCTGGCCGCCCGAGAAGCGCGAGGGGCGCGAGCCCGCCTGCGCCGGATCGAGATGCACGAGCTCCAGCAGGCGTGCGGCCTCGGCGTCACGGGCGCGCCGGGTCATGCCCGAGGGCATCATCTCGGCGATGCTCGCGCCCACCGGCATCCGCGGGTCGAGCGACGAATACGGATCCTGGAACACCATCTGCAGCGGGCGGGGCCCGCGACGCGGGATCGGCGATCCGTCGAGCAGGATGCGTCCGGCGTGCAGCGGCACGAGTCCGACCGCGGCGCGTGCGAGCGTCGACTTGCCGGAGCCCGACTCGCCGACCACCCCGGTCACCCCGCCGTCCGGCACGACGAGCGACACCCGGTCGACCGCCGTCATGGCGCCCCGGCCGACGCCGTAGCGCACCGAGACCTCTTCGAAACGGAGTTCGCTCATCGCTTCGCCACCTCCTGGGCCTCGTGGTCGGTTTCGAGCCGCGCCTCCTCCGTCGCGACGGTCGCGAGCGTCGCCAGCGGGCGGTCGAGATCCGTGCCCATGTGCGGGACGGCCGCGAGCAGCGCCCGCGTGTACGGATGCCGCGCCGACGACAGGTCGGTGGCCTTCAGCTCCTCGACGATCTCGCCCGAGCGCATCACCAGCACCCGGTCGCAGAGCTCGGCCACGACGGAGATGTCGTGACTGATGAACAGGATCGACGTCCCCTCCTCGTCGCGGATTGCGCGCAGCAGATCGAGCACCTGCGCCTGCACCGTGACGTCGAGCGCGGTCGTGGGTTCGTCGGCGATGATCAGCTTCGGCGACACCATGAGTCCCATCCCGATCATGGCGCGCTGGCGCATGCCCCCGGAGAACTCGTACGGGTATTGGCGGATCCGGCGCTTCGGCGCACTGATCCGCACGGCGGCGAGGCGATCGGTGGCACGCGCCAGGGCCTCGCGCCGGCTCAGGCCGGCGTGCTCGGTGGCGACCTCGGCGAGCTGTGCGCCCATGCGCATCGTCGGGTTGAACGACGACATCGGGTCCTGGAAGACCATCGCCATCGAGGTGCCGAGCAGGCGCCGCAGTCGCGCCTTGGGTGCCGTCTGCAGGTCGACGCCCAGGAAGCGGAGGACGGATGCCTCGACTCGGCCGGGCGAGGACACCAGCTGTGCGACGGCGAGAGCGGTCATCGACTTTCCCGAGCCGGACTCGCCGACGATCCCGACGATCTCGCCTTCGCCGACCGTGAGGTCGATGCCCCGCACAGCATGCACGACCGAGCCGTTCGCGCTCTCGAAATCGACCCGCAGATCCTCGACCTCGAGCACCGGACCGTCGGTCACGGCCGGGGTGGCGGCGGCCGCTGCGGCATGCCGCGCCCGCGTCCGCCGCTGCCGGCGCGGACCGACAGGGGCGCTCAGCAGCATGTCGTCCGAGATGCCGAGGCTGCGCGCCGCGGACTCGCCGGTGAGGTTGAAGGCCAGGCCCGCGATCACGACCGCGAGTCCCGGAGCGAGGGCGGCCAGGGGGTTCGCGTAGATCCCACGGAGACCGTCCATCATCAACCGGCCCCAGTCGTACTCGGGCGGCTGCACGCCGAGTCCGAGGAACGAGAGCCCCGCGAAGGCGAGCAGCGCGCCGCCGGCGCCGATCGTCGCGTTCACGATGAGCGGCTCGCCGATATTCGGGAGCACGTGACGGAACAGCACGCGGAACCGTCCGATGCCGCCCACACGGGCGGCGGACACGAAGTCGCGCGCCTCGATGCCGGCGATGAGGTTCTGGCACAGCCGGGCGAACGACGGCGCACCCGCGAGGCCGAGCGCGAAGACCGCTGCCGTGGCGGTGCTGCCGAAGATCGCCGCGAAGAAGAGCGCGAGGAGGAGCCCCGGGAAGGCGACGGCGATGCCCGTGAACCAGGTCATCGCCCGACCGAGGACGCGGCCGAGGAGCAGGGGTGCGACGCCGAGGATGAGTCCGGCGGCCACCGAGACGAGCGTCGCCAGCAGCGCGAGCACGATCGACAGACGCGTGGCCACGATCGTGCGCAGCAGCAGGTCTCTGCCGAGGTTGTCGGTGCCGACCCAGTGCTCGGCCGACGGGCCGGCCAGCAGGTCGCTCGTGTCTGTGGTATCCGCCTGCTCGCCCCAGATCATCGGCGCGAAGATCGCGGTGATCGCGACGAGCGCGAGCAGGGCGAGTGCCGTCGCGCCCAGCGGGGTGCGCAGCATCGCGACGAGTGTGCGCCTCATGCGGAGGCCGCCGTCGACTGCGGGTCGAGTACGGCCAGCGCCGCATCGACCAGGGTGTTCACCAAAAGCACTCCGACGCCGTAGACGAGGACGGTTCCCTGCACCAACGGATAGTCCTTCGACTGGATCGAGCTCACGATCGTGCTGCCGAGTCCCGGCCAGGCGAACACGGTTTCGACCAGCACGGTTCCTGCGACGAGGCCGCTCAGCAGCAGACCGCCGAGGGTGAGCGTGGCCGTGACGGCGTTGGGCAGCACATGGCGCAGGTTGATCCGCGGCGTGCGGAGCCGTTTGGCCTGCGCCGTCCGCACGAAGTCCGTCTCCAGCACCGAGAGCGCCTCGATGCGGAGGATGCGGGCGAGGATGGCCGCCGGTCCCAGCGCCAGCGCGAGCACCGGCAGGATGTACGACAGCGGACCCTCGCGGCCGGCGACCGGGAGCCACCCCAGCTGCACGCCGAACACGGCCACGAGGGCGACGGCGAGCAGGAAGTCCGGGATCGAGCCGATGACGACGCTGGTCGAGCTGAAGCCGACCTCCAGCCCCCGCGCCCGGCCGCGCTGCGTGGCGACGGCGACCGCCATGCCCACCGGCAGCGCGATGAGCACAGCGACGACGAACGCCAGCACGGCGAGGGTGAGGGTCGCCGGCAACCGCTGCGCGATGATGTCGGCGACCGGCAGCTGCGACCCGATCGAGACCCCCAGATCACCCGTGAACACCCCGCGGATGTAGTCGAGGTACTGCTGCCACAGCGGGTTGTTGAGCCCGAGCGACTCGCGCCGCGCCTCGACCACGGCGGCCGGAGCCGTCGGGCCGAGGGCGGAGCGGATCGGATCGCCCGGGACCAGGTGGATCATCAGGAAGGATGCCGTGATCAGGATCCACAGGGAGACGAGCAGTCGTCCGGTGCGGCGGATCGCGAAGCGCAGCCAGCGGTGGTCGCTGAGGCGCTCGTCATCCTCCGCGATCCGCGTCGTCAGCGTCGTCATGTCGTCGATCCGATCCGTGGCTCCTGCCGCGCCGGCGTTCAGCCGACCAGCCGCACGCTCGTGGGCTCGATCACTCCGAGCCACTCGAACTCGGCGCCGTTGCCGAACATGTAGATGGTCGCGTTCGCGAAGGGCACCATGTCGGCGGCTGCGAAGAGCGCGCTCTCGGCCTCCTGCCACTTGTCGCAGCCCTCGCTGCCGTCCAGCTGCGAGGCCTCGGCGACCGCCGCGGTGTACTCCTCGTTCTGGATGGCCGAGAAGTTCGAGCCCTCGGGCGGGACGGTGCCGCTGACGAAGCCGATCGCCTGGTCGGGGCTGTTGACGCTGAGCGTGAGCCAGCCGATGTCCCAGGCACCGGTGCCGAACGTCGCCTCGAGCAGCGCGGTCTCGTCCTGCTGCTTGCCCTCGACCTCGGCGCCGATCTCCTGCCATGCCCCGAGTGCGAGCTCGGCGGCCGCGGCGGCCGCAGCTCCGAGGCTGTTCTCGTAGAGGAATGTCAGGCTGAGCCGGGTGCCGTTCTTCTCGCGCACGCCGTCGGCGCCGCGGACCCAGCCGGCCTCGTCGAGCGTGGCGTTGGCGGCATCCACGTCGAACTCCGGGAGGGAATCCGAGATCGCGTCGTAGGAGCAGACGGTCGGCTCCACGACGGCGAGGGCCGTGGCCCGTCCGCCCTTGCCGGCGGTGAGGACGTTCGCGAGCTCATCCAGGTCGACGGCCTGGGTGAGCGCCAGGCGGACGGCCGGGTCGCTGGTCGGGTGGCCTTCGGCGTGGTTGTACCACTGCTCGCCCGCGATGGCCGTGGCTTCGCGCTGGAACAGGCCGGCGCCGATCGCGCGGTCGGCATCCGGGCCGGTGAGCTGGGCCGCGTTGGCCTCGCCGGAGAGCAGGAGGTTGGCTGCCGTCGTCCCGTCCGAGACGATGCGCACGTTGACCTTCGCCGGGATGCCCGCTTCGTCGACGGTGGCTCCGCCGGGGCCCCAGGTGTAGCCCTCGCGGAGTTCATACGTGTAGTGGTCGCTCGGCACGGCCTCGGTCAGCACGTACGGGCCGGTGCCGTCGGTCCCGTCGGCGAGTCCGTCGCGGTCGGTCAGAGAGCTGCCGCAGACCATCGGCAGACCGCCGAGCCCGAGCATCAGGAACGGCGCGGGGCTCGCGAGCGTCATGGTGACCGTGTCGCCCTCGGCGACGCTGGTCACGCCGACCGGCAGGAAGGCACCGAGGAAGCCGCTCTCGTTCGCGGGGTCCGAGATCCAGTTCAGGTTGTCGGCCGCGGTCTGCGCCGTGAACTCGCTGCCGTCGGCGCAGGTGATGCCCTCCTGGATGGTCAGGGTGGCGGTGGTGCCGTCGACGCTCCACTCGGACGCGAGCTGGCTGCGCACCTCGCCCTCGGGGTCGATGCTGACGAGCGTGTCGTAGGCGAGCTTGCTGATGTCGAACAGCGCGCTGCCCGCGGAGAGCTGCGGGTCGAGGCTCCCCGGATCGGAGCCGAGGATCGTCGTGAAGGTTCCGCCCTCGGCTGGATCACCGCCCTCTCCCCCTCCGCCGGCCGAGCAGCCGGCGAGGGCTGCGATGAGAGCGGTCACGGCGACGACGGCGGTGACGGCGGTGCGTTTCGGTGTCATGACGTTCCTCCAGGCTGGTTCGGGTCTCTCGGGGTGAGCGGTCGCGGCGAGCCGCGTCCGGAAGATCAGCGCGTTCGCGGAACGGCGCGACCGAAGTGGATGTACGAAGCGCGGCCGTCAGCGGCCGGATCGAGGAACGCGAGCACGAGGTGCATCCCGTCCTTTCGTTCGCGGAGGATCAGCGACCCCTCGTCGAAACGGACCAGCTCGTCGGTCGAGGGCTCGGCTCCGAGGGCGAGCAGCTCCGGCGTCGGGCGCTGCTCGAGCCACAGGCGACCGGTGTCGTCCTGCGACACCACCATCTCGACGGTCGAGTTGGCGTAGACGCCCAGGAAGCCGGCGACGTCGGCGGCGGCGGCTGCGCCGGCGGGCGCCTCGGAGGATGCCTCGGATGCCGCGGGCGGGGCGGGCGGCGTCGGCAGGGTGATGCCCGCCATCTCGCGCAGGAGCTCATCCGCGATGTCGTGGAACAGCCCCGCGCCGTCGCCGCCGTTGGTGAGCAGCACAACGGCGACTCCGGCCTCGGGAGCCAGGCGCAGGAAGGAGGACTGTCCGATGGTGTTGCCGTCGTGGCCGAACAGCATCCCTTCGCCCTCGCGGTCGATCTCCCAGCCGAGACCCCAGGCCGCACCCATTCCGGTCAGCCGCGGCAGATGCACCTCGGTGGAGCGCATGGCGAGCGCGGAGTCGCGCGAGAGCAGTGAGGGGTCGTCGCCCTCCGAATTCGTCGCGACGGTTTCACCCGCCGCGATCTGCAGGTGCGCCCGCGCGAACGCGGCGAGGTCGCGGGCCGACATCGCGAGCATCGAACCCGCCGGCTCGTTCGACCGCGCCATCGCCCAGAAGGGCGCCGGCTGCTGCACGCCCTCGGCATCCGGACCGACATGGCCGACGGCGACGCGATGCAGGATCGCCTCGTACGGGCTCGGCGAGACGGTCTGGAGTCCCAGCGGCGTCGCGATGTGCTCGATCAGCGCCTGTTCCCAGGTCGTCTCGCGCAGGACTTCGATGAGGCGACCGAGCACCACGTATCCGGCGTTGCTGTACGAGAAGAACGAGCCGGGAGGGAAGATCTGCGCGGCATCCCCGAGCAGCGTGAGGTAGCTCGACACCGCGTCATCGCCGCGCCCGGTGTCGGTGAAGATGTCTCCCTCGATGCCGGACCGGTGGCTGAGGAGCTGGCGCACCGTGATGGTGGAGGCGGCCGCTTCGTCGGCGAGCGCGAACTCCGGCAGGTACTGCCGAATCGGGGCATCGAGTTCGACCAGCCCTTCGTCGACCAGCTGCATCACGAGGGTGGCCGTCCACACCTTGGTGATCGAGCCGATCTGGAAGACCGAGTCGGTCGTGGCCTCGATCTTCGTGGCCGTGCTGAGCAGTCCGACCGCATGCTCGACGATCTCTCCGTCGATGACCACGGCGACCGCTGCGGCGGGCACCCCGTGGGCCTCGGCGCGTGTTCCGAGAGTGGACTGCAGCATTCGACCGACCTCTGAGGGGCTGTACATGCCCTCACTCTAGGCAGGGGCTTCGCCGCGACTCTGGTCGGATCGGACGGATGCAGGATGCCCTGCTGGTGCGATCGGACGAATGACTCTGGACGAAAGATTAGATAGACTATCTAAGTAATGTCTGCGACCGATGAAGCCCTCCACCTCACCGCGACAGACCTGCGCATGGCCACCTTCCGTCTGGCCCGCCGCCTGCGGAGTGCCCGCGCCACCGACACGATCAGCGACACCCAGCTCGCCGTGCTCGCCGACCTGCGCATGAACGGACGACGGACGATCTCGACCCTCGCCGAGCGCGAGCGGGTCACCGCCCCGTCGATGACCAGCATCGTCAACGGTCTCGAGGAGCAGGGTTTCGTCGCGCGCACACAGGATGCCGACGACCGCCGCCGCGTGCAGGTCGACATCACGGATGCCGGCATCGCGATCGTCGTGGAGACGATTCGACGCCGCGACGAACTGCTGGCGGACATGCTCCGCGAGGTCGACTACACCGAGGCGGAACTGGCCACGCTGCGTGACGCCAGTGCGCTGATGCGACGGGCGGTCGAGCGATGAGCGCCATGTTCCGCTCGTTCGCGAACATCAACTACCGGATCTGGTTCGCGGGCGCCCTGGTCTCCAACATCGGCGGCTGGATGCAGGCCACGGCGCAGGATTGGGTCGTGCTGACCGAGCTCACCGACAACGACGCGACCGCGATGGGCGTGACGATGGCGCTGCAGTTCGGCCCTCCCCTGCTGCTGGTCAGTCAGACGGGCTGGGTGGCCGACCGCTTCGACCGCCGTCACATCTTGCTCGTCACCCAGACCGCGTTGCTCGGGCTGGCCGTCGCCGTCGGCATCCTCCTGCTCAACGGCGTCATGACCCTGCCGATGATGTTCTGCTTCGCGCTCGGCTTCGGCGTCGTGAACGCGTTCGACGCCCCGGCGCGGCAGGCGTTCGTCTCCGACATGGTCTCGGCGGGCGACACGTCGAACGCGGTCGCGCTGAACTCGGCATCCTTCAACCTGGCGCGCATGATCGGACCGGCCGTCGGCGGTCTGCTGATCGTGGCGATCGGCTCCGGATGGGTCTTCATCGTCAACGCGGCCACATTCCTCGCGATGATCCTCGCCCTGCTGATGCTGCGGAAGAGTCTGCTGGCCGCGCGTCCGAAGACCCGCAACCGGGGCGGTCTTCTCGCCGGCTTCCGGTACGTGTGGGGGCGCAGCGACCTGCGCGTCGTGTTCGTCACCGTGTTCCTCATCGGGGCGTTCGGCATGAACTTCCCGATCTTCGCCTCGACCATGGCGATCGAGTTCGGCTCCGGTGCCGACGGCTACGGGGTCCTCAGCTCCATCCTCGCCATCGGCTCCCTCGCCGGAGCGCTGCTCGCGGCCCGGCGCGACAGGGCGCGCGTGCGCGTCGTGATCCTCGCCGCCGGCGGTTTCGGTGTGGCGGCACTCGTCTCCTCCGCGATGCCGACCTACGCGTCCTACGCGGTCACACTGATGTTCACCGGCTTCATGATCGTGACTCTGCTGACCACCGCCAACGGCTACGTGCAGATGACGACCGATCCCTCGCTGCGCGGACGCGTCCTCGCGCTCTACATGGCCGTGATCATGGGCTCGACCCCGGTCGGCGCCCCCATCGCGGGCTGGGTCGCCGACGCGTTCGGTCCGCGCGTCGCGATCATGCTCGGCGGCACCGCGGGCCTGGTCGCCTGCGCGATCGGAGCGATCTGGGTCTTCACGTCCGGGCGCCTGCACCGCGACGAGAACCGCCGGTTCCTGCTGACCCTCGACGAGACGCGGCCGCTCAGCATCATCGACGAGGCGGATCCGATCGAATTCAGCGACGCGGCGGCCTCGACCACGCCGATCCGCACGGCGTCGAAGGACGTGTCGAAGCACGACTGAGCGGCGGCATCCGCGGGCGGCGCGCCTCGCCGTCATTTGTCAACGCCCTCTTCCGACCGGTATGCCGGTCTTACCTTGGGCTCATGGACGAGAACATGGAAAGCACCCCGCACCCGCAGGATCCCGCCGAGGGCGCCACCGGCGTCGACGGCTCGACCGAGAACGAAGGCCACGAGGGCGGCGACGACGGCGCCATCCAGGGCGACGCCGACCGGGGCGAATCCACCGGAGGAGCCATTCAGGGCGATGCCGGGTCGGACCGCGCTGACTCCGGCGACGGCGAAGGCGGAGCCATCCAGGGCGACAGCTCCCGCGGCGAGTCGACCGGCGGCGCCATCCAGGGCGACGCCGGACCGGGTCACGACGCCCCGCTCGGCGGCGACGAGACGACGGCCGACCAGCTCGACGCCGACAACCCCGCCGAAGAGGACATGCTCAAGACGCTCGACCCGGACTCTCCTCCGGCCTGAGCCTCCCCGCCCCGCCCCGCCCGAAGCCCCCGCTCGGGAACATGTCGGCGCCAAGAAGGCCGCCCCTCCGTTCATTCGGAGAGGGCGGCCTTCTTCTTCGGATGCGAGCTACGCGCCGAGCACGAGCTTGAGCTGCTCCACCGCCCAGTCGAGTTCGGTCGCGCGGATCACCAGCGGCGGCGCGATGCGGATGGTCTGACCGTGCGTGTCCTTCACGAGAACCCCGCGTGCGAGCAGCTTCTCGGCGATCTCGCGGCCGGTGCCCCTCGTGGGGTCGATGTCGACGCCCGCCCAGAGTCCCGCGATGCGGACCTCGGTGACGCCGTGCCCGATGAGCGGCTGCAGCGCCCGGTCGAGGTGCGCACCGAGCGCACGCGCGCGCTCCTGGAACTCCCCCGACTCGAGCATCTCGACCACGCGCAGGCCGACCGCTGCCGCGAGCGGGTTGCCGCCAAAGGTCGAGCCATGCTCGCCGGGACGGATGACCCCGAGCACGTCCTCGTTCCCCACGACGGCGGAGACGGGAAGAATGCCGCCGCCGAGCGCCTTGCCCAGCAGGTACAGGTCAGGCACGACGTCTTCGCGATCGCACGCGAAGGTCTCGCCGACGCGGCCGAGTCCCGACTGGATCTCGTCGGCGATGAACAGGACGTTCTTCTCGTCGCAGATCTCGCGGATGCGGCGCAGGTACCCCTCGCGCGGGATCACCACGCCGGCCTCGCCCTGAATCGGTTCGACGAGCACCGCAGCGGTGTCGTCGGTGATCGCCGCGGCGATGGCATCCGCATCCCCGTAAGGGACGACGTCGAAGCCGGGAGCGAACGGGCCGAAGCCGTCGCGCGCCGACTCGTCGTCGCTGAAGCCGACGATCGTGGTCGTGCGGCCGTGGAAGTTGCCGGCCGCGACGATGATGCGCGCGCGACCCTCGGCGATGCCCTTGACCCGGTATCCCCAGGCGCGCGCGACCTTGATGCCGGTCTCGACGGCCTCGGCGCCCGTGTTCATCGGCAGGACCATGTCCTTGCCTGCGAGCGCAGCGAGTGCGGCGGCGAACGGCTCGAGCTTGTCGCTCTGGAACGCGCGGCTGATGAGCGTGACCCGTCCGAGCTGCTCGGTGAGGGCGGCGACGAGAGCCGGATGCCGGTGGCCGAAGTTCACGGCCGAGTACGCGGCGAGCAGGTCGAGGTACCGCTTGCCCTCGACATCCGTCAGCCAGGCGCCCTCGCCGCGGGCGATGTTCACCGGCAGCGGGTGGTAGTTGTGCGCGACATGGGGCTCGGTCGCGACCTCGGTCGTCGTCACTTCGCGCCGCGCAGTTCGAGCGTGCAGCATTTGATGCCGCCGCCGCCGAGCAGGAGCTCGGACAGGTCGACCATGATCGGGTTGTAACCGCGGTCGCGCAGCTGCTGATCGAAGCCCTTGGCCCGCGGCGAGATGACGACGTTGTAGCCGTCGCTCGCGGAGTTCAGTCCGAAGACCGAGCCGTCCTCGTCCGACACGAGGATCGCGTCGGGGAAGCGCTCCTCGAGGATCGCGCGGCTGGCATCGTCGAAGGCGCCGGGCAGATAGGCGATGTTCGCGCGCTCGGGGCCGCCGTTCTCGGTGCCCTGCACCGGGTCGAGCACGGCGATCGCGGTGTCGAGGTGGTAGAAACGCGGGTCGACGAGGTTGAGCGAGACGACCTCGCGGCCGAAGACCTCACCGACCTCGCGGTGGCTGTCGCCGGTGGAGCGGAATCCGGTGCCCGCGAGGATGATGTCGCCGACGAGCAGGAAGTCGCCCTCGCCCTCGTTGACCTCTTCCGGGATGACGGTGTCGTAGCCGGCTGCGCGGAACCAGTCGGCGAACGCGGGCGACTCGCCCTGGCGCTCGACGAAGCGGAACTTCGGCACGTAGGCGCGGCCGTCGATGAGGAAGCCGCCGTTGGCCGTGTAGACCATGTCGGGGAAGCCCGCGAGCGGCTCGATCAGCTCGACGTCGTGCCCGAGTTCGAGGTAGAGGTCGTGCAGCTTCTGCCACTGCGCGACGGCGTTCGCCGTGTCGGTCGGCTTCGACGGTTCCATCCACGGGTTGATCGAGTAGTTGACCGTGAAGTGCGAAGGCTTGCACATCAGGTAGCGGCGGTGGTGCGCGGTGCGGGTGGGCACCGTGGTCGTGGTGGTCTCAGGCGTCGACAGCGTGTTTTCGAAAGACAAGATGCTCCTCGGAACGTAACGCGGCGGACTCTGTCCAGGGGCCCGGCGGTCCTTCGACCCGCCTCTCGTCAGAGAGGTCGCGGGGAAGATGCGACTCGAGCACGCCAGCATCCATTCTGTCATCCGCCCCCTGTGCGTGGCCAGAGCGGCTCACGACCAGCTCATGACCCGTGCACGACCACCTTGCCGACCGCGTGCCCGGCCTCGACGTGAGCCAGAGCGGCAGATGCCTCGGCGAAGGGGTATTCGCGCTCGATCACGGGCGCGACGCGCCCTTCGGCGACGAGCTCGAGGAGCTTCGCGAGCACCTCAGGACGCGGGGAGGCCGCGAGTGGGCGGATGCGGCGGGAGCCGATCGAGAGGAACATCCCACTGAGGAGGCGCGGTATCGGGCCCAGCACGTGGCCGCCGTTGCCTGCCACGAGCACCACTGTCCCGCCGGGTGCGACGAGTCGCTGCAGCTCGCGCAGCGGCATCCCGCCGGCGATGTCGATGACCGCGTCGAAACGCTCGGCCGGGAGGTCGCTCAGCGGCGTGGTGCGGTGGTCGAGCGTGCGAACGGCACCGAGGTACTCGACCAGGGGCGCGTTGCGCGCGCCGCAGGTGGCCCAGACCTCGGCGCCGCGCAAGGCGGCGAGCTGCACGGCGAACGTGCCGACGCCTCCGGACGCACCGATGATCAGCACTCGGGGCGCGCCCCCGCCGCGCAGCCCGACCTCGGCGAGGTCGAGAGCCTGCCACGCGGTTCCTCCGGCGATCGGCAGGCAGGCGGCGACGCCGGGCGCCACGTCGGGTGGGATCGGCACCAGGCGGGAGGCGGGGACCCGGACGTATTCGCCGAGCTCGCCGCCGCCGAGGAGCTCGCCGACGACGTCCTCTCCGAGTTCGGCGCCGACGACATCGGGTCCGACGGAGACCACGGTGCCGGCGACCTCCATGCCGCGCACCGGGTGCTTCGGCCTGGTGAGGCCGAACACCGGCCGCACAAGCAGCGGGTCTCCGAGCAGCAGGCGAACGTCGCCGGCGTTGAGCCCGGTGGCGAGGACTCGCAGCACGACCTCGCCGCGGCCGGGGACGGGAACGGGGATCTGCTGCAGGGTCGTTCCGGATGCCGGCCCGTAGGTCTCGCGGCGCCAGGCGGTCATCGTCGGGGTTTCCGCGTTTTCAGTCATGTCACTGCTCCGGGTACTGGAAGAGGTCGTCGAGTCCCACGCCGAAGGCGCGGGCGATCTGGAAGGCGAGCTCGAGCGAGGGAGAGTACTTCTCCTGCTCGATCGCGATGAGCGTCTGCCGGGTCACGCCGACAGCGCGGGCGAGATCGGCCTGGGTCATGCCCGCCGATTCGCGATGAGCGCGGATGCGATTGGAGACGCGCGTGGGCTTGACCATCAGACGAGTCCCCGCCGGTAGGCGATGACACGGGCGACCCCGCCGACGAGGGCGGAGACGGCGAAGCCGGCGTACATGGTGTTCGCGATCCAGAACACGTCGGCGCCGACCGCGCAGAGCACGATCACGCCGAGTCCTGCGATCACGACGAACGCCTGCTCGACGCGGCTGCCCATCCGGCTGATGTCGCGGTCGCGGATGTCAGAGCGGCCGACACCGTCAGGATCCTTCGCGCCGGCGACCATGCCCCAGAGGATGCTGAGGATGATCACGGCGACGATGCTGCCGCCGATCACCCAGAGCATGAGCGGGAACCAGTCGACGCTCGTGAGCGGACCGCCGCCCGCCTGCTGGAGGATCAGCACGATGTAGACGACCATCGAGATCGGACTCACGATCAGCCCCGCCCAGGCGTTGCGTTCTTCGTAGACCATGATGCCTCCCATGTAAAAGATTCTTGACACAAACGTACGTCGCGCAGACGGCGCGTGTCAAGAATCTTTTACATTTGCCCGCCACTTGCAGGTCGAGAAGTCAGATGCAGGTCCGGATGCTCGGATCCGGACCTGCACGTGTGCCCCAGACCTGCACGTGTGCCCCAGACCTGCGCCTATCTGCCAGCGGTCACGATCGGGCGGCGTCGCGGCCGGAGCTCTCAGTCGGAGACCTGCGCGAGGAAGGTGAGCTCCAGCGGCGCGGCGAGGAGCGCATCGGCCTGCGCGGCGAAAGCCAGGTAGTGCGCCGTCGCCTGGTGCTCGCGCAGCGCCGCCATCGATACGAACGCCTCACGCATGAGGAAGGTACCGGGAGAGTCGGTGTGCTCGAACAGGACATAGTCGAGGTTGCCCTGCTCGGCGCGCGTCGGCTCGATCAGCTTCAACAGTTCGCGCCGCGCATCCTCGCGACGCCCCTCCCGCGCGACGAGCGTCGCCAGCGAGATGACGATGTCCGTGGAGGCGCTCATGCGGATGCCCCGATCGCCGTGGCGGCTGCGGCGGCAGCAGCAGCAGCGATCGCGTGGTCCTGCTCGGCCGTTCCCCCGCCGACCCCGACCGCGCCGATGACCTCACCGTGGGCGTCACGGACCGGGACCGCCCCTCCGAGGAAGGCGAGCGGCACCGTGACGGCATGCTCGAACCCGAACAGCGGGCCACCGGGAGCCGTGGCGCCCGCGAGATCCGCCGTAGCGGTGCCGCCGAAGAAGAGCGTCGTGCGCGCCTTGCTCAGGCTGGCGTCGACCGCAGCGATCAGTGCTCCGTCCTGCCGCGCGATGAGCACGGGCTGCACCCCGGCGTCGACGACCGTGACGACGACGGCAAGGCCCTGTTGGGATGCTGCGCCCTGGGCCGCCGCGATGGCGTGCTCTGCGACGGCGAGCGTGAGTGAGGTCATGATTGTTCCTGTCTCTCCGGACGCCCGTGGTGGCGTCTGGGGGATGCAACACCGCGGACTCGAGCGCCCTTACCCTGCGATGGATGCAACAACCGCGGATTATCCATACACTCATCGCATGGACGTCACCGAGCGGCAGCTGCGTGCCTTCCTCGCCGTGTGCGATGAAGGTTCGATCACGCGGGCGGCCGCTCGCCTCTTCATCAGCCAGCCGACCCTGTCGCGGCAGCTCGGGGCGTTGGAGCAGACCCTGGGCACCGTCCTGGTCGAGCGGCTCCCCCGCGCGACCCATCCGACGAGCGCGGGACGCAGCCTGATCGGCACTGCGCGCGCCGTCGTCGCCGCGCACGCAGACCTCGAGCAAGCCGCGAAGAACGTGACGTCCGGACACGTCGGCGAGCTTCGTATCGGCACGCTGTACTCGCTCAGCCTGGGGATGCTGCCGTCGATCCTCGCGGACTGGCGGTCACGGCATCCGCGGGTCCAGGCAGAGCTGCACGAATTCCGGCACCAGGAGGACCTCGTCGCCGCCCTGCTCGGCGGCTCATTCGATGTCGCGATCGGCCCCGTGCCTGAGGGCTGGCCGGCTGGGCGCAGCCGCCTGACGACGGAGGAGTTCGTCGTCGTGCTGTCGGGCGGTGAGGAACGAGACGAGCCGCTCGACCTCGCCGCTCTGCGCGCCGACGACTGGGTGCACTTCGCAGCCGGCAACGGGCTGGGCGAGGTGCTCGACGCGGCGTGCGCACGCGCAGGATTCACCCCGCGGGTGGCGCTTCGCACAGAGCAGGCGCGCGCTGCCGTCGAGTACGCGGTGAACGGACTCGGACATGCTCTCGTGCCCGACAACGTGGTGCCGTCGGGGGTGGCTTCGCACGCGCTGGCCGAGCCGGTGCGCCGGGAGATCTCGGTCTTCTGGCGGGGAGGGGCCGATCCTCTCGCTCGTTCCCTGCTCGCCAGCGTGACGACCCAGGGTCGCTGACCCTCACGATCGCGCCGACGGACCGCTCAGATCACTTCGCTGAAACGCCCCTCGATGTTCCCGTAGCGGTGCGCCGTGATGCTGATGGACTGCTCATGCAGGAACGGCAGGAGCTCGATGCGTGCGGCCGCGGTGACCTCGCCGTCGAACACGGCGATGTCCGGATCCCCGTCGGATGCCGCAGCGAGGGCCGCGTGCGCCGTCGCGACCGCCTCACGTCCGCCGACCAGGCGGATCCGGTCCTTGCCCGGAGCCGGGCGATGGTCGCCCTCTGCGGGTTCCTCGTGGCGCAGCATCCGCTCGGTCCACTCGTCGGGGATCTCGAGGAACACGACGGCATCCAGGTCGCCCAGAGCATGCCTCACCTCGGCTGGCAGCCCTGCGGGAGCGGAGAGCACGAAGCGGGCACCCGAACGCACACCGGCGATCACGACGCGCAGCAGGTCCTGCAGGGCGGCATCCTCCGTCGCGCGGATCTGCACGGGCACCGGGCGGTAGCGGAAGAGGTTGCGCTCGACGCCCAGACGCGACACGTCGCGCACCTGTCCGAACTCGCGATCCCAGGCGAGCGCGTCCGACAGGGCGGAGCGGCGCAGCCACTCGAACTCCTCGTAGGCGAGGGAGGGCTGGGCCGACTCGATGAGCGCCGTGATGCGGGAGTCGAGACCCCGCAGGTGCAGGGTGCTGGATGCCGGGCCGCCGGGCAGCGAGCGCCAGGAACCGAGCCCGATCAGGTAGTTCGGCCCGCCCGCCTTGGCGCCTGGTCCGACCGAGGAGCGCTTCCAGCCGCCGAAGGGCTGGCGCTGCACGATCGCGCCGGTGATCCCCCGGTTGACGTAGAGGTTGCCCGCCTGCACGCGGTCGAGCCACTGAGCGAGATCGTCCGGGTCCTGCGTGTGCAAGCCGGCCGTGAGCCCATAGGCGACGGCGTTCTGCAGCTCGATCGCCCTCTCGAGCGTCGGCGCGTGCATCACGCCGAGCACGGGGCCGAAGAACTCCTCGGTGTGGAAGCGCGATCCCGCCTGCACCCCGACCCGGATGCCGGGGCGCCAGAGCCGTCCGCTGCCGTCGTCGTCCGGGGAGAGGGCGGGCTCGATGAGCCACTGCTCGTCGCGTTCGAGCTCGGTCAGCGCCCAGGCGAGCTTGCCCTGCGGCTTCTCGATCACGGGTCCGACCTCGGCGAGCGGGTCCGTCGGCCAGCCGACATGCAGTGAGCGGACGGCATCCGCCAACTGGCGGGCGAACCGCGGGGAGCGGCCGACCGGACCGACGAGAATCGCGAGCGACGCCGCCGAGCACTTCTGACCCGCATGCCCGAAGGCGCTTTTGACGAGGTCGGCGACGGCCAGGTCGAGGTCGGCGGACGGCGTGATGATCATCGCGTTCTTGCCGCTGGTCTCGGCGAGGAGCGGCAGGTCGGGGCGCCACGAGCGGAACAGAGCCGCGGTGTCCCACGCCCCGGTGAGGATCACGCGGTCGACAGCGTCGTGCGTGATCAGCTGCCGACCGAGGTCGCCCTCCTCGATGTCGACGAAGGCGAGCACATCGCGCGGGATGCCGGCCTGCCACAGCGCCTCGGCCACCACGGCCGCGCACCGGCGGGCCTGCGGCGCGGGCTTGAACACGACGCCGGAGCCGGCGGCGAGAGCGGCGAGCACTCCCCCGGCCGGGATCGCGATCGGGAAGTTCCAGGGCGGAGTCACGACGGTGACCCGGGCGGGCACGAACGATGCTCCGGCGATGGTGTCGAGCTCGCGCGCCTTCGCGGCGTAGTAGCGGGCGAAGTCGACGGCCTCGCTGACTTCGACGTCGGCCTCGGCGAAGACCTTTCCCGTCTCGGATGCCGCGACCTCGATCAGCTCGCCGCGACGGGACTCGAGCGCGGCAGCGGCCCGCAGCAGCACCTCGGCGCGTTCCGCAGCCGGACGAGCGCCCCACGCGGCAGCGGCGTCATGCACGCGCCGCACGGTCTGATCGAGCATCGCGGGGTCGTCGATCCGCGCGGCGTCGAGCGTGACGTTGCCGGCGGCCGACTCGCGGATGCCGTCGCGCACGGCGCGGGCCCAGTCGCGGTTCACGGGAAGAGCGGGGTCGGTGTCTGCCGTGTTCTCGAAGCCGGGTGCGCCGCCGGAGTCATCCGCCACCTGGCGAGCGGAGTAGACCGCGGTCTCTAGGAACGCCTCGCCGTCGGAGTCGTCCGAACCGCGGGAGATGCCGAGCACGGCCTTGGTCAATTCGGTCTCGGCCGCGGGCATCACCGGGGTCGGGCGCAACGACTCGTGTACAGGCTCCAGACGGTTCTGAGTGCGGCGGGGGCCGATCCAGAAGGTCGGATCGGTCGAGCGTTCGAGGGCGCCGAGGAAGCGATCCTGCTCGCGGACGAACAGGGCCTCGTCCTGGTCGAGCCGGAAGGCTGCGGAGAGGAAGTTGTCGGAGGAGGCGTTCTCCTCGAGCCGGCGCACGAGATAGCTGATCGCGACGTCGAATTCGGCGGGCGCCACGACCGGCACGTAGAGCAGGACGGGGCCGACTTCGCGGGAGACCGCCTGCACCTGCCCCTGGGCCATCCCGAGCAGCATCTCGAACTCGATGCGCTCGCGCACTTCGCGCTCGCCGGCGAGCAGCCAGGCGTAGGCGATGCCGAACAGGTTGTGCCCGGCGATGCCGAGCTTCACCGCGGCGGTGTGCTCGGGGCGCAGCGCCCAGTCCAGGCAGCGCAGGTAGTTCGCGTCGGTGTCGAGCTTGGTGTCGTAGGTCGCCGGGGTCCAGCCGTGCAGCTTCGCCTCGACGTTCTCCATCGCGAGGTTCGCGCCCTTCACGAGTCGCACCTTGATCGGCGCTCCGCCGTGCGCGACGCGGTCCTGCGCCCAGGCCGTGAGCTCCTGCAGCGCGGGGAGCGCGTCGGGCAGGTATGCCTGCAGCACGATGCCGGCCTCGAGTCCGTGCAGTCGCGGGTCCTCGAGGATCCGGGTGAACACCGCGATCGTGAGGTCGAGGTCGCGGTACTCCTCCATGTCGAGGTTGATGAAGGTGCTGTCGGGGGAGGCCGTCAGGTAGAGCGGCAGCAATCGCTCCACGACCTCATCGACGATCTCGTCGAACGCCCACATCGAGATGCGGCTGATGATCGCCGACACCTTGACCGAGACGTAGTCGACGTCGGGGCGCCGGATCAGCTCGTGGATGCCGTCGAGCCGGCGCTGCGCCTCGGCTTCACCCAGTACGGCCTCGCCGAGCAGGTTGAGGTTGATGCGGGCGCCGGACTCCCTGATCCTCTCGAGCGCGGGGCCGAGCTTGGCGGGGCGGGCATCGACGACCAGGTGCCCGACCATGTCGCGGAGCACGCGCCGGGCGATCGGAACGACCGGCGAGGGAAGAATCTGCGCCATGCCTCCGCCGAGCCGCACCGCGGAGCGCAGATACCACGGCAGGAACTCCGGCACGATCGGGGCGATGCGGTGCAGCTGGGATGCCGCGGCGGACAGGCTCTCCGGACGCATCACGCCGTCGACGAAGCCGAGTGTGAACGGGAGGCCGTTCGCGTCCTGCAGCACTCCGGCGAGGCGCGCAGCAGCAGGGTCGACCTCGGCCGCCGCGGCCTCGATCACCCAGCGGCGCGCGAGTTCGACGGCACGATCCGCAATGGGTGCGGATGCCACGGCATCCGACGGGGATGACGACGACTCTGCCATGGTGTCCACATTAGGTCGCGATGGTCGCCGTTCCGCGGACGCCACCCGGGTAGAAGATTCGTCGAGTACGGGACGAGGACCGCGAGACCAGGAGCCGGACGCGGCTCACGTCTGGCGTCTCTGACGAAATCGGACGCAACCTAGAATATTGCACTGCGTTCAACAATCTCGATAGGAAGGAAGCACCCACCTCGAGAAACCAGGGATATGCGCCGCACGCTCTTGCCGATCCTCGTCGCGATCGGTATTACCGCCCTCGCGGGCTGCGCACCGACGGCGACTTCCCTACGATCCGATGACGCCTGGGCGGACCGATGGCTCCAGATTCCGGACTCGACAGAATCAACGCTGAGAGTCGCCGTCGTCGACGGCGGGATGCTCGAGCACCCCGTTCTCGACGGGCGGGTCTTCGAGCGCTGGGAAGCGGAGCCTGTCGCGGACACCCCCCGAAATGCGCATGCCACCGAGATGGCAGGGCTGCTCCTCGGCGCCAACCGGGCAGGCGACACCTCCCTCACCGCCGGGATCGAACTCCTCGACGTTCGAGTTCTTAATGAAGACGGGCTCGGCCGACCGGCTGACGTCGCGGCAGGAGTCCGATGGGCGCTGGAGAGGGACGCAGAGGTGATCCTGATGAGCCTCAGCATCTCGACTGACGATCACGATCTACGCACAGCGATAGAGGAGGCTCATGCGTCCGAGGTGGTCGTCGTCGCCAGCACGGCGAATGGACTTGCCGAGGTCCCCTCCTACCCTGCGGAGTATCCCGGGGTGATCGGCGTGACGAGCATGGATTCGGAACGCACCCTTGCCCCTCTCGCGGGGGTGCGAGGAGCCGATATCGCCGCCCCGGGGCAGAACGTGTGGGCGCCCTCGAGCAACCAGGGTTTCCAACTCGCAGCGGGAACGAGCGTTGCTGCCGCGACCGCAACCTCTGTGCTCGTTGCCTGCCCGGGCATGCTCGATCTCACCGAGCCTGAGATCGTCGCGTACGCGAAGAACTCGGATGTGACGGTCACATCCGATCAGCGCAGCATTCCCGTGCTGCGCTGTATACCGAAGGAGAAGTAAATGAGACAATCACGCATCGCCTCATCCCTCGGGATCGTGGTCGCCGCCGCCGTGGTGATCACCAGCACGACGGGGTTCGCCGCTCCACACTCTGCTCCGGATTCACCCGAGGTGGAGATCACGACGGAGCTGGTCGATGAATCCACGGACATCGTCACCATCGATGTGCCCGCGGAGATGGGCATCGAGTCGACCACCGAGATGCGTGTCGTCGACGCAGTACCCGAGAGCATCGCGGTCACTGCTGTCGACGACCGGGGAGAAGCGCTCTCCGATTCGTTCGTCGTCGAATCGTTCGAGCAGGTCACCACGGAGTCCTTTATTGCGGTCATGCGCTCAGAGGTCACCGGTGAGTCGTCGGTCATCGACACGACGCAGGTTCAGCAGCAAGCACTGCCGGCGATTCTCATCGCCGTGATCGTGCACGGCGTGCGAATCTTCGCCGTAGCGGCCGCCAAGGAAGCCGCGAAGAGGTTCATCCTCGGTTTCTCAACTCAAAAATGGGCGCACATCATGGTTTCCAAGCACAATTGGAGCAGACTCGCGAAGACGAAGGATGAGATCGCGGATCTGATGGCCGGCGCGGTGGCAAACGGAACTCGCACGCAAGCGACCAACCACATTGAATTCACGTGGGCACATCGGGGACAAACCATCGTCGTCCGCACCGGTCTCGACGGACAGATCAGTAATGGATGGATCAAATGACCAGTGAGCGAAGTCTCGCAGATCTCGTCTATCGGGGCGAGTTCGGTGAAGCCCTGAAAGCAGCCGGAGATCTCACCCCGAAGAAGATCCATTCCCTGTTGTTCTTGGAAGACGGAAGACATCGCGAGGACGAGGGGCCGTGCGATGAGTTCCTCCGTCTGTGGTACGCCAGCATCGAAGATCCCTACCTGCGAGCTCTCGCAGCTTCGTGGTTCGCGGACACGTATCTGACGGAACTCGCTCCTGTGCCGAACGCAGAGTACATCGGCGCGAATTGGCGCACGGAATCACTTCGCGACCTCCTAAAGGCCGTGTCCGATGCCCTGCTCGGCTGGGAAGTCAATGAGTGGACGGAGACTCCGGAGCGCCCGCTCCCGCAAGAATCTGCAGGGAAGTGGCGCGCCGCCGGCAAGATTCTCGCCGAGCTCGATCTGCCGCCCGCAGTCCCGCTCATCAATCCCGACCCGCCGGAACACCAGCGCATGAACGCTGCGGACTGAAGCACCCAGTAGAGCGCGGGTCCGCGAGCACCGCCCAGGCGCTCGCGGACCCGTCGCCTTCCTGCCGATCACCAATGTCCTCGGTCATGGTTCGCACCAGCCCCGGTGGCGAGATCAGCAACGGATGGAGCAAATGACGGAATCACGACTCGCTGACCTCGTCTATGACAGACAGTTCGAGCGAGCCATCGAAGTTGCGGCAGAGCCCACGCCTGATGGCATACGTCGTCGCTTGTTCACCGACGACAAGCGCTGGCGCCAAGATGAGGGGCCGTGCGACGAGTTCCTTCGCCGCTGGTACGCCACGCTGAAGAGTCCGTGACGAGTTCCTAGCCGCTGGTACGCCACGCTGAAAAGTCCGTACCTGCGGGCTGAGGCCGCTGACTGCTTCGTGAGCGCGTACACGACAGAACTCGCTAGCGTCCCGAATCGCGAGTACACAGGTGCGAACTGGAGAACGGAGTCGCTGCGCTCGCTCCTCGCGGAGATCAGTGATGCCCTCCTCGGTGAGAGGCGTCGCGATCTGGAGGAGACCCCGGAGCACCCGCTTCCCGCCGAATACGCGGAGAAGTGGCGGGCCGCCGGCAAGATCCTCGCAGAGCTCGATCTGCCCCCGTGGTCCCGCTCATCGATCCCGACCCGCCGGAACACCTGCGGCCGACGGCTGCTGACTGAACTCCCGGGTGTGAAGCGTCTGCAGCGTCTGCAGCGGTTCATGCGGTGGCCAGGTGTCGGGGGATGCTCGGTCGTGGTGTGCGCCAGTGTCCGTGGGGGTCCCACCAGGCGGGTCCGCGAACCTCGGGGACCCCGGAGTTCATGCGGATCTCCCACCCGGACGTTTCGAGCGACCGATGGTGCCACCAGCACAGCGGGACCCCGTTGTCGGTATGGGTCGGTCCGCCGCGGGCGTGCTCGGTCACGTGGTGTATCTCGCACCACGACGCGGAGACGTGACAGCCAGGGATCAGGCATTCCTTATCGCGCGCGATGATCGCCCGGCGCTGGTGGACGGTGAACACCCGGTCGGTGACACTGATCCCCACGATGCGTCCTTCGTCGAACAGCACCCGTTGAATAGATCCGCTGCACGCGGCGTGCGCGGCAACATGCAACGGGACCGGTGACTGGGACCCGGCAAGGGTCGCCCATCCCCTGCCTGCCGCGAGGTCTTTCGCATCCACGTGCACGACCAGCGTCGGCGACGCCCCACCCAGCGACGGCATATCCCGGTGCCGAGCCGCGATACTGAACGCGGCGGCCAGGGCATCGTGCCGTTTCTGTCCGGCGGAGCGCCTGTCGGGCGGTTCCGGCTCGGGCTCCTCGGAGCAGAAGTCCCTGTTGGACGGGGAGCCCCGGCCGGAGGGGAAGGTTCCGTCGCCGTCGGCTTCGCTGCCACCGGCGCTGAAGCCGGCAGCCGCAGCTGCATCCCACCCCGCGTCGCCGCGAGTGGCCTCGTTGCCGTCGGCTGACCACGCACCCGGGCCCGTCTCATCGCTGTCTTCGAACCGCACTCCGGGTTGCGGGGGCCCGTCGGTCTTCGGGTTGCCGTACGCGTCGAACACGGCCTGTATCTGTGCCGCGACATCGGGGAGCACGTTGCCCCGCACCGCGTGCAGCCCGTTGCGGAGCCGCCCGATCGTGAAGAACCGTTGATCCTGCGCACCTCGATCTGACGGCTCGGGCCCGTCGGGGTCCATCGCCAACGCGATCGCCTGCGCGTACTGCCGGATATCCTCCGGCGTCGCCGGCGGACCCGGAGGATCGTCAGAGTTGCTCGCATCCGTATCGGCGTCTGCTTCCGCATCCGGGAGATCGAACACGGACGGGTACCCGCGGGCATAGTCCGCCAGCACAGCATCCGCACCCAGCATCGTCTCCCGCCCGACCTTGTGCGCCGCCTTGTCGATCGGGGTGACCGCGGCCAGCAGACCGGCGACACCGATCGCGCCGTCGAGCATCGCGTCCCGGAGCGCCGGATACCGAGCCTGGAGCCGCTCCCCCGAACTGACGCTGATCTGACGGCGCACCGCATCCGCGGCCTTCCCCACCCGCGTCGCCCCGGCAACATCGGTCAACAGCACCCGCTGGAGCAGTTCGTTCTGCCCCCGACACCCGAACGAGTGCGCGAAATCCGGGCCCGCACACGCGACGCCCTCGACAACTACGGCCTCGATGCGCCGGAACGCCGCCCCCGCCACCCGGAGCACGTCCATCCGCTCCGCATCAGCCAGGCCTGCCAGCACGTCACCGGACAGCACCGCATCGAGGTCGGTCACGACCCGATCCAGGAGTTCCGTGGTGCTGTTCATACCCCCAGTCAACCCGGGACCACCGACATTCCGACCCCGAAAACCACCAGATCAGGCTGCCCTTTCCGATATACCGGCATACGATCCGGGCGGCCAGGTTTTGTCTCGCTCCGCTCGCTCAACGACCGAGACGCCTGGACGCCGCAACCGCCTCACAGCGCCGCGATGATGTCCTCCACCTTCTGCTTCGCGTCGCCGAAAAGCATCGACGCGTTGTCACGGAAGAACAGCGGATTCTGCACGCCCGCATACCCTGCCGCCATCGAGCGCTTGAAGACGATGACGTTCTCGGCCTCCCACACCTTCAGCACCGGCATCCCGGCGATCGGGCTCGAGGGGTCTTCCGCGGCAGCGGGGTTCACGGTGTCGTTCGCGCCGATCACCAATACGACCGACGTCGCCGCCAGGTCGTCGTTGATCTCGTCCATGCTCAGCACGATGTCGTACGGCACCTTCGCCTCGGCGAGCAGCACGTTCATGTGCCCCGGCAGGCGCCCCGCGACGGGATGGATGCCGAAACGCACGTCCACTCCCCTCTCACGCAGCCGGCGCACCAGGTCGGCGACCGGATACTGCGCCTGCGCCACCGCCATGCCGTATCCGGGCGTGATCACCACGGTCTTCGCCGCCGTCAGCATCTCGGCGGCACCCTCGGCCGTGATCTCGCGATGCTCGCCGTACTCCTCGTCCGACCCGGACGGCGCGACGATCCCGAAGCCTCCGGCGATCACCGACAGGAACGACCGGTTCATCGCCGTGCACATGACGTAGGAGAGGTACGCACCCGACGACCCGACGAGCGCACCCGTCACGATAAGCAGGTCGTTGTTCAGCAGGAAGCCGGCCGCAGCCGCCGCCCACCCGGAGTAGCTGTTCAGCATCGACACGACCACGGGCATGTCGCCGCCGCCGATCGAGGCGACGAGGTGCCAGCCCAACGCGAACGCCAGCACGGTCACACCGACCAGCAGCCCGAGCTGCTGATCGTTCACGAACCACACGGTCAGCACCACGAACGCGACCAGCGCGCCGATGTTCAGCACGTTCTTGCCCGGCAGCATCAGCGGCTTCGACGACATCTTCGCCGAGAGCTTCAGGTACGCGACGATCGAGCCGGTGAACGTGACCCCGCCGATGAAGACACCGATGAACACTTCCGCATTATGAATCCCGAAGAGCGCCGGAGCGATCTCCGGATGCGCGAGATACCCATTCCAGCCGACGAGCACAGCGGCGAGGCCGACGAAGCTGTGCAGCAGCGCGATGAGTTCCGGCATCCCCGTCATCTCGACGGAGCGCGCCCGCCACAGACCGATCGCCGCGCCGATGACGACGGCGGCGACGAGCAGTCCGAGACCGAGGAAGGCACCCGTCGTCCAGGCATCCGCCACCGTCAGAGCGACGGTCGCGACCAGCGCGATCGCCATACCGGAGATGCCGTAGACCACGCCCGCACGGGCGGACTCGTGCCGGCTGAGCCCGGCGAGACTCAGGATGAACAGCAGCGCAGCGACGATGTATGCCGCGCCCGCGAGCGCGTCGACGGTCACTTCCGGCCGCCCTTCGCTGAGTTCCCGAGTGTGAACATCGCGAGCATCCGGCGGGTGACCGCGAACCCTCCGAAGATGTTGATGGATGCCAGCAGCACGGCGACCGCCGCGAGAACCTGCACGACGGGGATCGGCGAGGTCACCTGCAGCATCGCGCCGACGACGATCACGCCCGAGATCGCGTTGGTCACCGACATGAGCGGCGTGTGCAGCGCATGATGCACCTTGCCGATCACGTAGAAACCGATCACGACAGACAGCACGAGCACGGTGAAGTGCTGCGGCAGCGGAGCGGGCGCGAACGCGTTCACGGCGAACAGCGCAGCGATTCCCGCGACGATGAGAGCGACGCGACGCCCGGTCGACATCGCCGCCGGCTTCGCGATCTCGGCCACCGCGTCGGGAGATGCGGCAGTCGCCGCCGCGACCTGCACCGCCGGCGGCGGCCAGGTCACCTCCCCGTCCCGGACGACCGTGACCGACCGCTGCACGACATCCTCGAAGTCGATGACCAGCTGCCCGTCCTTCGCAGGAGTCAGCAGAGCCACGAGGTTGGCAAGATTCGTGCCGTACAGCTGCGACGCCTGCGCCGCGAGACGCGAGGCGAGGTCGGTGTACCCGAGGATGATCACGCCGTTGTCGGTGACGACCCGCTCGCCGGCTACCGAGCCCTCGACGTTGCCCCCCTGGCCCGCGGCCATGTCTACGATGACGCTGCCCGGCTTCATCCGTGCGACGTCGGATGCCGTGATCAGACGCGGCGCTGCGCGCCCCGGGATGAGAGCGGTCGTGATGATGATGTCGACGTCGGCCGCCTGCTCGGTGTAGATCTCGGCGGCGCGGCGGTTGTAGTCCTCGCTCGTCGCCTTCGCATAGCCGTCGGCGGATGCCGCGACCGCGACGTCGACCGCGAGATAGGTCCCGCCGATCGAGGAGACCTGGTCCGCGACCTCGGGACGCGGGTCGGTGGCGCGGACGATCGCGCCGAGGCTCGACGCCGCACCGATCGCGGCGAGACCGGCGACTCCGGCTCCGGCGACCAGCACCTTCGCCGGCGGCACCTTGCCCGCGGCCGTCACCTGTCCGGTGAAGAAGCGGCCGAACTCGTGCGCGGCTTCGACGACCGCACGGTACCCGGCGATGTTCGCCATCGAGCTGAGCACGTCCATCGACTGCGCGCGCGAGATGCGCGGCACCGCGTCGAGGGCGAGCGCCGTGATCCCCCGCTGCGCGAGCGACTCGACGAGCTCGGGGCGGAGCGCCGGCGAGAGCAGCGCGATGAGCGTGGCCCCGTCAGCGAGGAGCGCGATCTCCTCGGCATCCGGGGCGGTGATCGCGAGAACGACCTCGCTCCCCCACGCCCCTTCTCGGTCGACGAGCGTCGCGCCCGCCGCCTCGTACTCCGAGTCCGGGTACGACGCTGCTGCGCCCGCTTCCCGCTCCACGCTGACCGTGTGGCCCAGCTTCCGCAGCGACGCGATCGTCGCCGGGGTGGCCGAGACCCGCGCTTCGCCCGCAGGCTCTCGCACGATGCCGATGACTGCCACTTGCTCCTCCTCCGCCCGTCTGCATCGACGGGGTTCTGCGGGCTGCCGTGCCCGTATGTTCCGCCCAGAGTACTGAGCGAGAGAGCCTCAGAACCCGCCTTTCGGCCAGATGACATCGAAAGAACCGTGGTTCTTGATGAATACGCATGCACGAGCCGGGGAACTGCTGCCCTCTCGGCGGCGGCATCCGCCGTTCTATGCTGATCCCGTGACGACGACAGCGCCGCGCGATCCCGGATCAGGGCGCGACCCCCGCATCGCCGCGGCAGCAGATGCCGCCGCAACAGCGGATGTCGACAAGTCGAAGGCCGAGGTGGCGCAGGCAGAGGCGGCCCGCACGAGCGCACGCGCGAAGCTGCTCGGCTGGGCGCGACGGAGCATCGACCTCATCCCGACCTCCTGGCTGCTCACCGGCGCCGGAGCTATTCTGTTGGCGGCCACCGCGATCTTCGGCGGACTGGAGGCCGCAGCCGTCGATCCGACCCCCGAGGTCGCGGTCGGCGAGATGTTCGCCGGGTCGGACCTGGAGATGACGGTGGTCGGCGTCGAACTGCGCGAGGAGCGCGGCAATGCGGGCCTGTCCCCCGACGAGGAGAAGGACGAGCGCCTCCTCGTGGTCGTCGTCGACGTCGTCAACACCTTCCCCATTCCCCGACCTGCCGCCAGCGGCAAGACGGTGTCCCCGGTGATCGATGGAATCCTCATCGACGGGCTCGACGCAAAGGCCACGGTCTCGCTCGCCGAGGACGGCGAAGGCAGTCCGATGCTGCAGCCCGACGTGCCCGCACGCCTCCTCCTCACCTGGATCGTCGCTCCGGACGACTATGAGGAGGGCGACGAGATCCTGCTCACCCTGCCCGATTCCATCCACTACGTCGGCAAGAACGTGACGAGGGGCGACTACTGGGCCGACGTCGTCGTCGGAGCCACGGTGACAACCGACCTCGTCGAGGTGCCGGCCGCGGTCGACGAGGTGGTGATGCCGTGAAGAAGAAGATCCTGGTGTGGTCGCTCACGTTCGTCCTGCTGGCGGGCGCGTGGGGACTCTCGAAGGCGACCCTTCCCGACGACGCTGCGCTCGCTGCGTTCCCCGTCGTCGCAGAACTCGACGAGCCGGCCACCTCCCGCAACCTCGCAGTGACCATCACCGACGTGCACGCCGCCCGCCGCGTCGCCGATGCCGACGGCTGGTCGGCTGAGGGCACCTGGCTCGTGGTCGATCTGGAGGCCGCCACCGTCGAGGCCCAGGACGGCGACATCCTGAGTTTCGCCGAGCTGACCATCGGCGACCGCAGATTCACGGCGACAGATCGGGGCACGTCCTTCTACCGGCAGCGCCTGATCACAGGTGTCCCGCGCGCAGGCAGCCTCGCGTTCGAGCTCCCCGACGGTGCTCTCACCGGCACCGGGGTCCTCAGGCTGGGGCTGCCGACGGGCCCACCGGGCGAGATCCTGATCGACGACGTGATCGAACTGCGGATCGATCTCGACGAGCTGCCCCTCGAGGCGGAGGTCACCCTCGACGAGAACGGCTGGGCGCGATGACCATCCCGATCCCACC
>NZ_JXRU01000018.1 GCF_000967865.1 Microbacterium sp. SA39 | reverse complement strand
GATCGATCCGTCGGCGTTCGTGTGCAAGTCGGCGGATCTGAGTGTCGAGGCGATCACGGCGTCGGCGGATGGTGTCGCGGCGATCGGTACGAATGTGGTGTCTGCGGTGGATGGTGCGTCCGCGGCGTGGGCGGGGGTGACGGCGCCGGGAGTGTTCGAGACACCTGATCAGGGCGCTGTTCTCGCGTTGCTGGATCCGGCTGTGGAGGGTGCGCAGTCGATGCAGGGTGTGACGTCGCGGGTGGCGTCGGCGTTGGAGACGTATGCGGGGGAGTTGGGGTCGATCAAGTCGGCTCTCGTCGACCTGGAGGAGAGGGCTGCGGCTTTCCGTGTTCGTGCGCTTCAGGGGTATGAGGTGTCGAATATGGAGAAGGACGGGTTCTTCGGCAGCTTGGGGCTGGGGAACGATTGGGTCCCGTTCGTCGCGGATGATGCGTGGGAGATGACGACGATTCCGTGGTACGAGCATGGTCCGGCGATCGAGAAGAACAAGTCCCTGGTGGGGGAGTACAACGCGATCGTGGAGCGGGTGTCGACGGCTGCGGTGGCGTGTGCGTCGTCGATTCAGGCGGAGTTGACGGGGATGTGTGTGGCTCCGGCTGAGGTGATCACGGCGGAGGCGTTGACGGCGAACCCGGATGTGTCGACGTGGGGGAGTGCGGTCGAGGAGGATCGTAACTGTTCGGAGTCGGTGGGGCATGGGTTCGCGAACTTCGCCACGGGCATCGCCCAGGGTGCGCAGTCTCTGGTGGGGGTGGATCCGGAGACGGGTGTGCAGAGTTGGGAGACGTTCGGGAAGACGTGGAGCGGGGTCGGGGACTTCGTGTGGTCGACGGTGGTGTTGATCCCTCTCGGGGTGCGGTCGATGTTCGCGGGTGGGAACATCCCCGCGGGTGAGGCGGGGTATCTGCAGGATCGCGTGAATGTCGTCGCGTCGAGTTGGGGGAGTCTGATCGGGTGGGATCAGCAGGCTTTCCTGGCGGGTGAGGACGGGTGGCATAAGTGGTCTGATGATGGTGTGGCGACTTTCACGGAGTCTGCGGCGAATATCGGGACGTTCTTCATTCCGGTGGCGGGTGTGGGGAAGGTGGTGTTGACCGGCACGCGGGTGGGGTCGTTCGTGGTGAAGGTCGGCACTCATATGGCGGAGTTCGCGATTCCGGGTGGTTCGCATCTGATCTCGGGGGTGGTGCGGGCCGCTGATGTGTCTGCGAGCGGTGTTCGGGGTGGGTGGCGGTCTCTGATCGACGCGGTCCGCCTGGATGATGTGCGGCCCGCGGTGGTGCCGGGTGTGGTGAACGTCGCCGTCGAGACGAGCCGGGTGCCCTCGAGCGTGACGGTGTCGGAGTCGCTCGGGCTGGACACGCCGGCGGCGCGACCGGTGGCACAGACTCCTGACCCGGATGCGCTTGACAGTGCCGGCCGCTCCGATGACACGCCAGCGGGGCCGAGCTGGAGGGAGGACCCCCGTGCCCCCGAGTTCCGCACTGAACTCGAGCACGCGGCAGCCCGTGGCGCACGAGATGGCTACGACCCCACCGGAGGCTTAGGCTGGGACCGCTTCTTGGACGAATACTTCGAGGGGTTCACGTCAAATGGGAATCCGAAGTGGCACTGGCCGGATGATCCGCCCCACACCAATGGGTTCACCCACGGTCTGTCCTCGCCCGCCGACCTCGCCACGGGCGACATAGTCGAACGGATAACCTTTACGGGCCCTGACGGTCCACTCGATGGGCGCTTCGCCGCGCCGCCTGGCACTCCGTTCGGCGACCTCGCTCTGCCGCCGGACCGGCTCAGCGACTCGACTGTCACTCAGCGGTTTGAAGTACTCCGCCCGCTTCCGGAGAATATACGTATGGGCGAGATAGCTCCCGGCTTCGGCCAGCGCGGACACGGCACGCAATATTACTTCCCGGATATGATCGGTCCGCTTATCGATGCCGGGTACCTGAGGGAGATTCGATGAATGAGGACGCTTTCATGGCGCAACTAATCGCATACGGGCACACACCGCAGACAATTGCTCGCGCGATCCATGTGGCGCCTTCATCGAGTGATCTGATCGGATCCGAATACAACATTGTCAATCAGGGGGGCCGCTTCGAGGTGTTGCAGCCCGACGGGCGGGCAGGTTTCGCACTCGCACTGGTCCGGCTAGGCGAGCCGTTCGCCGGAGAGACAATCGAGGATGCATATGAATTCATCATCGAGGACATCCAAAAGCGTCGTCGACGCGCTGGGCTGCCGGTATGACAGCGGGAACGGTTCAAGCGTTGGGGTGATTCGATGACTTGGTCTAAGCGTCTCCGGGTGGTTCGCATCTGATCTCGGGGGTGATGCGGGTCGCGGATGTGTCGGCGAGCGGTGTCCGGGGTAGGTGGCGGTCTCTGATGGACGTGGTCCGCCTGGATGATGTGCGGCCTGCGGTGGTGTGGTTAATGTCGCGGTCGATACGAGCCGCGTGTCATCGAGCGTGACGGTGTCGGAGTCGCTCGGGCTGGATACGCCGGCAGCGCAGAACCATTTGTTGGGAGTGCAACCACCAGAGCACGTCCCGCCGCACACGACATTGTTCGAGCCTCCTCATCACGCTGCTGCGGACGCACCACAGGTTCCGGCAGAGAAGATCTCCGCCATCAACGCCGATTTTCGTCTTGATAACGGAGCTGAGGATCCGGTACGTCTGCAGAACTGGGTCCGCCAGGCCGTCGAGACCGGCGCGAAGCCGGGCGTCACGCGGGCCGAGGCCGACGAGGCCCGTGAGTTGCGTAAGCGGGTTCGTCTGCTGGAGCAGGAGAATGAGGTGCTTCGCCGCGCGGCGGCGTATTTCGCGCAGGCGCATCTACCGGGAAAATGACGTACCCGCTCGTGACGCAGCTCGCCGCTGGAGAATCCGACGTGGGAGTCTGTCCGTTCTTTGCAACCCGGCGTCGTTGAGCCTGGATATTTTGAACTCACCGTGCCTTTTGCTGATCTGGAGAATGTCCAATCGGTAGCGAATGTCTGGAGGCCTGCACCGTCTCCTGCCTGACCGCGTCAGTATATCGCAGGCGTTGAGCGAGGTCTGGCCGAGCGGTCGAACGTGAGCTTGGCGAGACGTGGAGCGGGGTCGGGGACTTCGTGTGGTCGACGGTGGTGTTGATCCCTCTCGGGGTGCGGTCGATGTTCGCGGGTGGGAACATCCCCGCGGGTGAGGCGGGGTATCTGCAGGATCGCGTGAATGTCGTCGCGTCGAGTTGGGGGAGTCTGATCGGGTGGGATCAGCAGGCTTTCCTGGCGGGTGAGGACGGGTGGCATAAGTGGTCTGATGATGGTGTGGCGACTTTCACGGAGTCCGCGGCGAATATCGGGACGTTCTTCATTCCGGTGGCGGGTGTCGGGAAGGTGGTGTTGACCGGCACGCGGGTGGGGTCGTTCGTGGTGAAGGTCGGCACTCATATGGCGGAGTTCGCGATTCCGGGTGGTTCGCATCTGATCTCGGGGGTGGTGCGGGCCGCTGATGTGTCTGCGAGCGGTGTTCGGGGTGGGTGGCGGTCTCTGATCGACGCGGTCCGCCTGGATGATGTGCGGCCCGCGGTGGTGCCGGGTGTGGTGAACGTCGCCGTCGAGACGAGTCGGGTGCCCTCGAGCGTGACGGTGTCGGAGTCGCTCGGGCTGGACACGCCGGCGGCGCGACCGGTGGCGGGACCGGTGGCGTTCGAGGTGTCGGGGACGGGTGCGCGTCCCGAACGTGTGGAAGTGGGCCCAGCTTCGGCGGGGCCGCGGGTGGTTCAGGATGGTGTGCCGGTGGCTGTGCCGGAGTCGGTGGGTGTGAGTCGTGCGCCGGAGCAGCACACGCCCGCGGAGCGGGCTGAGGCATGGGACAACGCGTGGCGTAACGATGACGGTGTACGTGTCGATCCGCGTACGGGGGCACCTTTGGTGGAGTTCAACCGAGCGGGCACGGCCGGGTGGGAGATGCGGTGGGTTCCGGAGTGGAATGAGTGGGTGGCGTTCAACCGGGGTGATGGGTGGGGGGCGACGCCTCGCCCTTTGCCGGAGGGGTTCGACGTCGACCATTCCCGGGCTGTTGAGTATGAGTCGGGTGATGTGCACTACCCCGGCGCTCATCCGGCGTATACGCCGGATGCCACGTATGTGCGAGGTGGGGAGGAGTCGGGGTGGGCTCCGGTGAATCGCGGACCGGACAGGCCGTGGATGGGTGCGCAGGAACAGATCTCCGGCATCCTCCGGGATGAGAACGGTCATCTCCTCGAATGGCACCAGGTCGACCCGGACACCGGAAGTGTCGTCAAGTTCGACGGACACACCTGGCGCCAGGGTCCGCCCCCGGTCGAGGTGTTCCTGGAGGTAAAGAACGGATACGGTCAACTTCACTTTGCGCCTAGAAGCGAGTGGGCGGTTCTTCGAACACAAGCGATCGCGCGTCAACTGACTCGCCAGGTCGATATGCTCCCTGACAGCGCCGTTCTAGAGTGGCACGTGACTGACGCCTATGGTGCCCACGGGGTTCGTAGAATCGTAGATACGCTTGGCTTCGACGGATTCGTCGAGGTAATCTACACACCGAAAGTAGGATAGTCGCTGTGGAAAAGTTGGAGACTGTCAATATCTTGGCTTCGTGGACCAGGGTAGCCGAGTCTCCAGAATGGATTGCGACGCGCACGGATGAGCTGCTGCGGAATCTAAGTGTTGCGCTGGGTATAGACGACTGGCATATGCTGCTGCCGTCCCGCAACCTCGATGATCCGGAGGACCCTGGGGGCGAGCGAGTCCCGTGGGCGGGCGACCTTCCGGCTCTAGTGAGACGAAGTGCTATGACTGACGCCTTCGACTCGGTAGGGCCGGACGAGGGCTATTCATTCGGCTTGCACGGGCGAGCCTCTACGGGAGACGACGTCACGGTCTCTGTTGACGCGGGCGACCATCTCGTTGGTCGTAGAATCCCTCGTCACAGGCTCAGCCTTGAGCTCGCGGCCGCCGATGGGGGGAAGGTCGATGACGGCACTGCAGGCATCCTGATAAAGACGGCCGCCCAAAGCTTCGACCCGCAGATCGTGGAGCGGATTTCACCGGCACTCAACAAGTTGGCTGGGAGAAAAGGATGGCAGATTCGTCCTTCCAGTCACCTCTGGTTGCATGACGATGTGCTCGTCGATCCGGAACTACCGAGAGGGATGTCGGCCGAGCGCGTGGGTTCCGGGTCGTTGTATTCGGTGCCGACGGACTGGACTCACGAGCAAGTTAATGCTGTGCACAACGACTTTCGGGCCTTGAATGGAATCGACGTCCTGCCGCACTGAACGTCACCAGGGCATCATGCCTCGACCCTATCGACTGCGCGCCGACAGATGCGGTAGCCGTGCAACCGTGTGGATAACTCCGGACCGGGCGGTCAGAGACCGCGCGCGACGGCGGCAGCCGCCGAGAGCCACGCCCGCTGCGTGCGCTTCGCCAGCGCGCCGAAACGCAGGTGACCATCGACCATCTCATGGTCGAACGGGATGCTGACGACCTCCCGCGCAAGCGAGCGATAACCTCCGACGACATGCTCGACGTCGGCCGCGGATGCCTTCGGGTCTGCCTGGGACACCACGACGACGGCCTGGTCTGCGAGGCGAGCGGACCGCTCGTCGCGCTCTTCCAGAGCCTCCAGCAGCAGCGCGCCGGCTTCGGCGTGGTCTGCCCTGGTGGTCGTCGCCACGACGAGCTGATCCGCGTGGTCGATCATGCGCAGCCACATCGGGTCGGACTCGTCGTTTCCGGAATCGATGATGATGAGCCGGTAGAACTTCGCCGCGACGGCGTGGATCGCGTCGACGTCTTCGGGGTGAAGGCGGTTCTCGTGCGCCAGGCGGATCGGCTTCGATCGCAGGACGTCGAACTTCTCGCGCGGCTGGTGGTGCACGAAATGGGCGAGATCGGCGGACTGCGCTCCCGTGCCGAGAAGGCGCTCCGACTCCGGGAGCATCTCGAGCAGCGTGCGGTCGTGCGTGCCTGCCTCGGTGCGCCAGCCGAGCGTGCCGCGCGTCTGATTGTTGTCCCAGGCGAGCACCCCCGCGCCGCCGTAGCGAGCGAAGACAGCGGAGAGAAGAATGGTCGACGGGGTCTTGCCGGCGCCGCCCTTGCCGTTGACGACTGCGATGGTGCGCGGACCCGGCCAGTGCTGACTCACCGAGAGTTCGTCATTGCGAGCAGACTGCTCCGCGGCATCCGGTGCCATCTTGAACCCGAGCTTGTTGATCGCTCCGCGCACACCCTCCCGAGCGGGCTCCTCCGGGCGCTCCTCGAGGAGGAAAGACTGCCTGCCCTGGAGCTCGCGCTGCTGGCGACGCGTGGGCGGGGCGGGGTCCGCGTTCGCCTCGGCCGGCGGGGTCACACTGCTCCGGTGGTACTGAGGCGGCTCCACGAGTTGCGGTGCGGGCTGGTTGGGCCATGTCTCCTCGACGACCGGCTCAGGCTGAGCCGGCGCCGAAGCCCGCCCGCTGCGGAGGTCCGCGGCGGGAGCGTCCGGCATCGGAGGCACCGGCGGCAGCGCCGACGGCATCGGCGGGATCGAGTTGATGATCGACTCCGACTGGCCGCCTTGGGGCGTGGGAGCACTGTCGGCGGGCGGTGTGTTCTCGTGCGGTCCAGACATCGGGCAAAGCTTACCGGCATTTGGGTCGAACACGATCGCCGGGGTACCCTCTGTTCTCGTGCCCGTAGACGGCGCATCCTCCTCTCTCAAGGACGTAATGAACGAGTTCGCGCAGTCCCCTTCCCTCATCCTGCTTCCCGCGGTCGACGTCGCCGGAGGCAAGGCGGTCCGCCTCACCCAGGGCGAGGCGGGAACCGAGACGAGCTACGGCGACCCGCTGGATGCCGCAGGGGAGTGGGTGTCGCAGGGAGCCCAGTGGATCCACCTCGTCGACCTCGACGCCGCCTTCGGCCGGGGCAGCAACGCGCCCATCCTGCGCAAGGTCATCAAGCAGTTCAAGAACGTCAACGTGGAACTCTCGGGCGGCATCCGCGACGATGCGACGCTCGAGGCAGCGCTCGAGAGCGGCGCGACCCGTATCAACCTCGGCACCGCCGCGCTGGAGAACCCGGAGTGGGCCGCCGACGTGATCGGCCGCTACGGTGAGGCGATCGCGGTCGGACTGGACGTTCGCGGCACCACCTTGGCGGCCCGCGGTTGGACGAAGGAGGGCGGCGACCTCTGGGAGGTGCTCGACCGCCTGGAGGATGCCGGCTGCAGCCGCTACGTCGTGACCGACGTCACCAAGGACGGCACCCTGCGCGGCCCGAACCTCGAGCTCCTGCGCGAAGTGGCCTCGCGCACCCCCAAGCCGGTCGTCGCCTCCGGGGGGATCTCGAACCTCGACGACATCGCTGCGCTCCGCGAGCTCGTGCCGCTGGGCGTCGAGGGAGCGATCGTGGGCAAGGCGCTCTACGCCGGCGCCTTCACGCTGGCTGAGGCGCTGGATGTCGCAGGGGACTGACCCGGCGAACCCCGGAGACTCCGCGGGCGTCCCATGGGAGGGGCGGAGCTTCGAGCCGAACCCGCACACCTCGGATGACGGCTCCGCCGATCCGACCCTGCTCGATGCTCTGCTGCGCTTCGGCGCCGGCGACGGCTCGCAGGTCGAGGTGGTCGACGCGTTCCGGTCGGCACGCGTGCTGATCCCCCTCGTCGCCGAGAAGGGCGAAGAGGGCGTCGCGCCGAGCGGACTGACCGTCGACAAGACGCAGGAGCTCTCGATCGTCACGGTCGCCGCTCCTGACGGTCGGCGCGTGCAGCCCGTGTTCTCGTCGGTCGAGTCGATGCAGCGCTGGGATGCCGCGGCGCGTCCGGTTCCCGTCGAGGCGACCCGAGCGGCTCTCGCGGCATCCGCCGACGACACGGATCTCATCGTCCTGGACCCGACCTCGGACACGGAATTCGTGATCCGTCGGCCTGCGGTGTGGGCCATCGCGCAGGGTCACGCGTGGGAGCCGAGCTTCCTCTCGCCGGAGGTCTTCGGAGCCCTCCAGGAGAGCGTGGCGCACGAGCTCGCCGTGATAGACGTGGCCGTGGCGGCCGGAGACCCGGATGCGCGTCTGCGCGGGCCCGAGCTCGTCGTGATCCTTGAGCTCGTCGACGGCCTGGAGCGGGAGGTGCTCGACGCCGTCCTGCAGCGCCTCGCTCAGCGCTGGGCCTCCGACGACCGCATCGCGGTGCTCGCCGACTCCCTGACCGTCAAGCTCCGCCGCAGCGCCTGAGCCGTCCCTACCCCGGGAGCGTCAGTTGACCGGCCCGGTCCACTTCTCGCCGGGTCCCTTGCCGATGGGATCCGGGATGGACGAGGCTTCGCGGAACGCCAGCTGGAGGGAGCGCAGTCCATCGCGCAGGGAGCGTGCGTGCATGTCGCTGATCTCGGGTGCGCCGGCGGTGATGAGTCCGGCGAGGGCGTTGATGAGCTTGCGGGCCTCGTCGAGGTCGAGCTGCGCTGCGGCATCCGGGTCGTCGGCGAGCCCGAGCTTGACGGCGGCCGCACTCATGAGGTGGACGGCGGCGGTGGTGATCACCTCGACGGCGGGGACGTCGGCGATGTCCCGAGTGGCGGACGATGCCGCTTCCTCCTGTCGGGCCCAGCGCTCTTCGCGCTCGTATGCAGCATCGTCGGGAGCCTGGTTCGTCACTTCGCCTTGCCTTCTGTTAGACTTCAGCGGGCTCCGGAGCATCATGCTCCGGAACGAAAGAGGATTCACTTCCCACCCGCGCTTGCCGTTCCAGGCTACCGGGTCCAGCACTCCGCCGGCTCCGATCGAGAGATCGAGGCGGTAGCAGGGTGCGAGCCGGCGTCTGAATGCCGGCGGGTGGGACGATTCCGAATTCGGCTGAGGCGCAGAGAGCGTCGCAGTGGCTGAATCACATCGTCTAAGGAGCACCTATCAGCGATCCCCGCACCAATGAGCGCATCCGCGTCCCCGAGGTCCGCCTCGTCGGTCCCGCGGGTGAGCAGATCGGCGTCGTCCGCATCGAGGCCGCGTTGCGCCTTGCGCAGGAAGCCGATCTCGACCTCGTCGAGGTTGCCCCCAACTCGAAGCCGCCCGTGGTGAAGATCATGGACTACGGCAAGTTCAAGTACGAGGCCGCCCAGAAGGAAAAGGAAGCTCGCCGCAACCAGGCGAACACGATCCTGAAGGAAGTCCGCTTCCGACTGAAGATCGAGGCTCACGACTACACGACCAAGCTCAAGCGCGCCGAGGGCTTCCTCAAGGCCGGCGACAAGGTCAAGGCCATGATCCTCTTCCGCGGTCGCGAGCAGTCGCGTCCGGAACAGGGTGTGCGTCTGCTTCGCAAATTCGCGGAAGACGTGGCCGAGCTCGGAACGGTCGAGTCGAACCCGACCATCGACGGTCGCAACATGGTCATGGTCGTGGCGCCGCTGAAGAGCAAGTCCGAAGCCAAGCAGGAGCAGAACGCGGTCCGCGATGCACAGCGTGCCGCGAACAAGCAGGCTGCTCGTGAGGCCAAGAGCGAGTCGGATGCTCCGGCTGAGGCTCCGGCGGAGTAACTCCCGCCCACAGAACTCCCGCACCGCGGGTTGACAACGTCGCCTGAGAAGGCGCATGACGAAGGAAGAGAAGATGCCGAAGCAGAAGACCCACTCGGGTGCTAAGAAGCGCTTCAAGATCACCGGCAGCGGCAAGCTGAAGAAGCAGCAGGCCGGGATGCGCCACAACCTCGAGCACAAGTCGAGCCGGCGTACCCGTCGTCTGAACCAGGACCAGGTGCTCTCGAAGGCTGACACCAAGACGGCCAAGAAGCTTCTCGGCCGCTGACGCGCCCGACGCACGAATAGGAACACAGGAAAATGGCAAGAGTCAAGCGGGCGGTAAACGCCCACAAGAAGCGCCGGGTCATCCTCGAGCGCGCAAAAGGATACCGCGGTCAGCGTTCGCGTCTGTACCGCAAGGCCAAAGAGCAGGTCATCCACTCGCTGGTCTACTCGTACCGTGACCGTCGCAAGCGCAAGGGCGACTTCCGTCGCCTGTGGATCCAGCGCATCAACGCTGCGGCACGCCAGAACGGCATCACGTACAACCGTTTCATCCAGGGCCTTGGCCTCGCGGGTGTCACGGTCGACCGTCGTATGCTCGCCGACCTCGCGGTCAACGACGCGGCGACGTTCACGACGCTGGTCGAGACGGCCAAGAAGGCTCTGCCTTCCGACGTCAACGCGCCGAAGTCGGCTGCGTAAGGACCTCTTCACACAGGGCGCTCTCCTTCGGGAGGGCGCCCTGTGGCGTTTCCGGACGCGGAGCGAGCGCCGCGCCGACTGACGGTGATGTCGATGAAGGATGCCGCGGCGACGGCCACCGCATAGACGACGATGTCGCGGGGATCGAACCCGGATCCGAGGACGAGTTCGATCGGCGGGAACACCGCCGCCCACTCGCGAGGAAGACCAGTGAGCTGAAGCAGCTCGATGCCTCCGCAGATGACGAAAGCCAGCGCCGCCACTGCAGCACGAGGTGCCCGCGGAACGACGAGGGCTAGGAGCAGGTAGATGAGCACGGCGTAGAGGGCGTCGCCCGCGATGTCGCCGACGGCTCCGTCCACGCCGCGGTGGACGAGCAGTCCGAGGCCGACCGTCGCTGCGGCGAGGAGAGCGATCGCGACCCGTCGACGGGTGGACGCCGCCGCTGGATCCGTCGTCATGGACGCAACATACCTGATGGTGCGGGAACCGGCCGCCTGTTCCCTAGACTGTGAACGTGCTGGAGAACCCCCGCTCCCCCCGAGTCCGTGCCGTGGCGAAGCTGACCAAACGCAGCGCTCGAACGGAGACGGGCCTGTTCCTGCTCGAAGGCCCGCAGGCCGTCCGCGAAGCGCTCACCTATCGACCGGAGTCGATCGTCGAGCTCTTCGCGACACCGAACGGGTGGGAGAAGCATCCCGACATCCGTGCGAAGTCCACGGAGGCCGAGCTCGACGTCGAATACGTCACCGAGTATGTGCTCAATGCGATGGCCGACACCGTCACCCCGCAGGGCCTCGTCGCCGTGGTCCAGCAGACTCCGACGTCAGTGCGCGACATTTTCGCGGCATCCCCTCGCCTCGTCGCGATCTGCGAAGAGGTGCGGGACCCCGGGAACCTCGGCACCATCATCCGCGCGGCGGATGCCGCCGGAGCCGATGCCGTCGTGCTGACAGGACGCACCGTCGACCCGTACAACCCGAAGGTGGTGCGCGCCACGACCGGCTCGCTGTTCCACCTGCCGGTGTCCGTCGCCGGTGACCTCGCCGATGTCGTGAAGCGCGCGCACGAGGCGGGTCTGCGCATCCTCGCCGCCGATGTGAAGGGCGAGGATCTGCTCGAGGCGCGTGCGCAGGGGCTGCTCGCCGAGCCCACCGGGTGGCTCTTCGGCAATGAAGCCCATGGGCTGGAGGACGACGCCCTCGCCCTCGCCGACAAGGTGCTCAAGCTGCCCATCTTCGGCAAGGCCGAGTCGCTGAACCTTGCGACCGCTGCCAGCGTCTGCCTCTACGAGAGCGCGTTCGCACAGCGGGCTGCGTCGCCGGGCTGACCCGGAGGGCGCCGATGACGGATCGCGGGGGACGGGGTCGATGAGGATCCTGATCGTGGAGGATGACGAGCGGGTCGGTGCCGCGCTCGAGGCGTTCCTCGCGCGTTCCGGCTACGCGACCGTGCGTGCGACGGACGGTGCGGCGGCACTGGACCTGCTGGGTGTCGACACCGAGGTGGTGCTGCTCGACCTGGGGCTGCCGGACGTCGACGGGATCGACCTCTGCCGGCGCATCCGAGGTAGATCCGATGTGCCGATCGTGATCGTGACCGCGCGGAACCAGGTGACCGAGCGCATCAAGGGGCTCCGTGCGGGGGCCGACGACTTCGTCGTGAAGCCCTACGACGTGCATGAGCTGCTCGCCCGGATCGAGGCGGTGACGCGTCGCTCACGACCGATGCGCGCCGAGTCGGAGGCGCGCGTGCTGCTCGACGACGGTGAAGTGCAGATCGATCTCGTGGCGCGCCAGGTGCTCGTGGGAGGCGGACTCATCGATCTGACGCGCAAGGAGTTCGACATCGTCGCCGTGCTCGCGCGATATCCCGGTGTCGCTGTTCCGAAGGAGCGTCTCATCCGCGAGGTGTGGAACACGGACTGGCGGGGGTTCGGGCACTCGCTCGAGGTGCACGTCGGGGCGATCCGCAAGAAGACCGGGGAACGACGACTCATCGAGACTGTGCGCGGGGTCGGCTACCGGCTCGCGGGGTCCTGAGCGATGCGCCGTCGCCTCGTCATCGTCTTCCTCGTCCCGCTCGTCGCCATCCTCCTCTCGCTCGGCGGCGCGGCGGGCTGGGGTGCAGCGCGCAGCGTTCAGCAGGCCTTCTACGCCGAGCAGCTGGGCGATCTGGGGTATTTCGTCACGAGTGCACGGCAGTCGCTGCGCTCGGGCGGTCCTGCAGTGGTCGACGCGGAGGTCTCGCGATTCCGCGAGGTCTACGGCATCGACGTGATGGTCTTCGATCTCAGCGGGAGCGTCTGGGCGGCGGGAGAGCAGGACGCATCGGTGCTCTCCGACGAGGACGCGGAGCGCGTGCGCCTGGCGCTGTCGGGCCGCCGCGCCGAACCTCCCGGGTCGGTCTTCCCGTGGGTCGTCGCCGATTCCGCGCTCGCCGAGCCGGTGTTCGACGACGGCGACGTGATCGGAGCCGTGCTGGTCTCGGGAGACGTGGCAGCTCCTCGTGCCGCGATCCTCCAGCAGATCCTCGTGCTCTCGACCATCGGGGTGGCACTGATCGCGCTCGGCGTGCTCCTGGTCTTCCGGCTGGCGCGATGGGTGCTGTCGCCGGTGCGGCGGCTCGACGAGGCGATGGTGGCGATCGAACGCGGCGAGATGGACACCCGTGTCGCAGAGGACACCGGACCGCCCGAACTGCGCCGCATGACGAGAGTCTTCAACGGGATGGCCGACGAGATCGAGCGCGTCATGACGCGGCAGCAGGAGTTTGCGCTAAACGCATCCCACGAGCTGCGCAATCCGCTCAATGCGCTGCTTCTCCGCGTCGAACACCTCGCGACCGGGCTCGACGACCAGTGGCGCGACGATGTCGAGGAGACGCGGGAGGAGGGGCGCCGGATGGCGCGCATCCTCGAGACGCTGCTGGGCCTCGCCCGCGGCGGGCGCAGCGACTCGACCATCTCGGCGGTCGATCTCGCGACCCTCGCGTCTCGACGCGCCGATGCCTGGCGTGATGTCGCGGGCGGGCGGGGGATCGACCTCCGGCGGGTCGGTGACGCCTCGGTCATGAGCGTGACCGACCGCACGATCGTGGAGAGCGCTCTGGACGCGGTCATCGACAACGCCGTGAAATTCTCGCCCGCCGGCACCGCGGTGGAGGTGGGGGCATGGCGCGACGGCGAGGTGTGCCGGATCACGGTCTCGGATCAGGGGCCGGGGCTGACGGAGGAGCAGGCGGCCTCGGCGGCCGACCGATTCTGGCGCAGCGACGACAGCGGAAGCACCCCCGGCTCGGGACTGGGCCTCGCGATCGCCACGGACCTGCTCGAGGCCGTCGGCGGCGAACTCGCGGTTTCCTCCGCCGAGGGCGCCGGACTCACCGTCTCGCTGCTGATCCGAGACGGGGCGACCACGTGAGCGGGGGTCGCCGCCGTGTCGTCGCCGGCCTGGTCTCGCTCGTCCTGCTCGGCGCGCTGGCCGCCTGCACGCCGCGCGCAAGCGAATGGACGGGGGAGGAGTACGCGATCGCCGGAGGCGGCTCGACCGGGGTGTACTTCGCCTACGGAAGCCATCTCGCCGACGAACTGTCGAAGTCGCTGGACATTCGGATGACGGCCCATGAGACGGCCGGATCGATCGACAACTTGCTCCGTGTGGATGCCGGGGACGCGCTGATCGGATTCGCGCAGGGGGATGCCGCGGCGGATGCCGTCGCTGGAGCAGGTGCGTTCTCTGATCCACTGCAGATCGAGGCGATCGCGCGACTGTACGACGAATACGTGCACGTCGTCGTGCGCGGCGACTCGGAGATCGCCGACGTCGCCGACCTCGCGGGGCGAGATGTGTCCCTGGGTGCGGAGAATTCGGGCGTGAACGTGATCGCCCGACGGGTGCTGGATGTCGCGGGCGTCGCCGCGGCATCCGTCCGCGATCCGCAACTCGACCTCCGCGGCTCGATCGCGGCGATGGAACGAGGAGAGATCGACGGCTTCTTCTGGGTGGGTGGGTTGCCGACCCCTGGTATCTCGGAGCTCGCCGATCGGATGCCGGTGCGCCTGCTCCCGATCGACCAGGAGTGGGTGGTCGACGTGAACGACCGCTATTCTCACGCGTACCGCCCGGCAGACGTGCCCGAGGGGATGTACGGGTTGAAGGAATCGGCATCCACCATGGCGGTCCCCAACTACCTGGTCACCTCGTCGTCGACCCCGCCGGCCGTCGTGCGGGACGTCCTCGTCGGACTGTTCGACGCCCGCCCGCGGATCGCGGAGGAGGTGCCGGCGGCAGCCCTGCTGGATCGGCGGCAGGCGATCTTCACCGGACCTGTCCCGCTGCACCCGGGTGCCGTCGAGTACTACCGCGACCTGCGCGACTGAACGCTCGCCGCAGTGCTCAAGAAATCCTCAAGAAACTCTCACATCCCGGCCGTGCTCTGCCAATGTGAGGTCGATCGCGCACGATAGAGGTCCTGCTGCTCGCAGTCGTCGGGGGGTGAGCGCAGCGGCCGGACCTGATCCACGGCCCGCGGGGGCGGGCCGTGGATCGCTCGCGCAGAGACGCCCGAGTGGTGCGATCCCGTGTCACGAACATGTAAATCTCGGCGCCGTTCCTGGAGCCGTGCCCACGACCTGGCTAGTTTGGAGAAATGATGACCTCTGATAAACCCCTCGTCGTGGTCGACAACGTTCAAAAGCACTACGGCGACTTTCAGGCGTTGACCGATATCGACCTGACCGTCAACTCCGGCGAGGTCGTCGTCGTGATCGGCCCCTCCGGCTCCGGCAAGTCGACGCTCTGCCGCACGATCAACCGTCTGGAGACGATCACCAGCGGCACCATCAGCATCGACGGCAAGCCGCTTCCGGCCGAGGGCAAGGGCCTCGCGAACCTCCGTGCCGACGTCGGCATGGTGTTCCAGTCGTTCAACCTCTTCGCCCACCTCACGATCCTCGAGAACATCACCCTCGGCCCGATCAAGGTCCGCGGCCTCAAGAAGGCGGATGCTGAGAAGGAGGCGATGATCCTGCTCGAGCGCGTCGGCGTGGCGCAGCAAGCCTCGAAGCTTCCGGCTCAGCTCTCCGGTGGCCAGCAGCAGCGCGTGGCCATCGCCCGTGCCCTGGCGATGCAGCCCAAGGTGATGCTCTTCGACGAGCCGACCAGTGCGCTCGACCCCGAGATGATCAACGAGGTCCTCGACGTCATGGTCGGCCTCGCTCAGGAGGGCATGACGATGATCGTCGTGACCCATGAGATGGGCTTCGCACGGAAGGCGGCCGACCGCGTCGTCTTCATGGCGGACGGGCGGATCGTGGAGGAGGCGACTCCCGAGGAGTTCTTCACGAACCCGAAGAGCGATCGCGCCAAGGACTTCCTCTCGAAGCTCCTCACGCACTGACTCGCACCACCCACGCACTTCATAGTCCTTGCACACACAGCACACGAAGGAGACGCACATGCGACGCACACGGACACTGGCAGGCATCGGGATCGCAGCGGTGGCCCTGCTGGCGCTCACGGCCTGCAACAGCGGCAGCCCGTCCGACCCCGGCGCCGGCACCGGCGGCGGCGACGAGGGCGGCGAGGACTCGACCTGGTTCGAGGTCGCCAGCGACGTCGAACTCGAGGGAAGCCCCACGTTCGACGCCATCACCGAACGCGACAAGGTCATCATCGGCGTCAAGGAGGACCAGCCCGGTCTCGGCTTCCTCGACGTGACGACGAACGAGCGCACCGGCTTCGACGTCGACATCGCCCGTTGGATCGCCGCCTCGCTCGGCTATGACGAGGACAAGATCGAGTTCAAGCCGATTGCCTCGGCCAACCGCGAGCAGGCCATCGTGAACGGTGACATCGACTACTACGTCGGCACGTACTCGATCAACGACAAGCGCAAGGAGCTCATCGACTTCGCGGGTCCGTATTTCATCTCCGGTCAGGGCCTCTTGGTCGCCGCGGATGCCGAAGAGGCCGACAAGCTCGAGGACTTCAACGGCAAGACAGTATGCTCCGCGACGGGGTCCACGCCGATCCAGAACATCAAGGCCAACTTCCCCGACATCAAGACGCAGGAGTACGACCTGTACTCCGCTTGTGTTCAGGACCTGATCGACGGCAAGGTCGATGCGGTCACCACTGACCAGGCGATCCTCATCGGATACGCGGCTCAGTACCCGGACGACGTCAAGGTCACCGGCGGTCTGTTCACGGAGGAGCGCTACGGCGTCGGCCTTGAGAAGGGCGACGACGCTCTGCGCGCGCACATCAACGAACTGCTGACTGACGGTGGCGACATCTGGCAGGCGATCTTCGACAAGAACCTCGGTTCGAGTGGCATCGAGGTCGAGCAGCCTGAGGTCGACGCGTACTGATTGAACAGGGCGGCCTCCGCGAGGAGGCCGCCCCTCACTGCTGGAAGAAGGGGAGGGTGGCGTGGACGTCATCTTCGGCAACCTCGATCTGTGGGGAACGGCGATCAGCAATACGCTGCTCGTGTTCTTCGCCGGCGGGATCATCGCTCTGGTGCTCGGAATCATCGTGGGCGCCATGCGCGTTTCGCCGATCCCGGTCGCTCGCGGGGTGGGCACTCTCTACGTCAACATCGTTCGCAACACCCCGCTGACGCTTGTCTTCTTCTTCTTCGTCTTCGGCTATCCACAACTTGGTCTTCCCGATCTGTCCAACACGGTGCTGGGTATCCTCGCCATCGGCATCTACACTGCCACCTACGTTGCTGAGGTCCTCCGCGCTGGTATCAACACGGTGCCCGTCGGGCAGGCCGAAGCAGCGAGGGCGATCGGTCTCCCGTTCGGCCAGGTGATGACGCTCGTGATACTCCCGCAGGCGTTCCGTTCGGTGGTGCCGCCGATGATGAGTGTTTTCATCGCACTCCTCAAGAACACGACCGTGGCTGCGGGCTTCTCCATCGCTGAACTAGCAGCGCTTCGCTCGACGGTCAACGACTCGGCCGACCGACCAGGGAACCCGATGGAGGTCCTGCTCTGGGTCGCTGTGGTGTTCGTTGCGTTGGTCCTGCTGATGAGCTGGCTGCAACGCTATCTTGAGAACCGATGGAGGATCGCGCGATGAGCTCCGTTCTTTACGACGTCCCCGGGCCCCGGGCGATAGCCCGTAACCGTATCCTCGCGATCGTCACCGTCGCGGTGGTACTCGCTTTGGTCGGCTTCGTAATCCTCCGGATGCTGGAGACCGGTCAGTTCTCCGCGGAGAAGTGGTTCGTCTTCACGTTCTCCAACGTGTGGATGGGCATCTTCAATGCATTGGGAAACACGCTGGCTGCGTTCGCGCTGGCCGCTGTGCTCAGCGTCATTCTCGGATTCGTCCTCGCGATCGGGAGGCTCTCCGATCACGCCTGGGTGCGCGTCCCGGTCACGGTGATAACGGAACTCTTCCGAGCGGTCCCCGTCCTGGTGTTCATGATGCTGCTGTACTACGGCCTTCCGGTCGTGGGCGTGAAGATGGACCCGTACTGGGCCGTCGTGATCGCTCTGATGGCGTACAACGGTTCGGTCCTCGCCGAGGTGCTTCGAGCAGGGGTCGAGTCGCTTCCGCGTGGCCAAGGCGAGGCCGGCTACGCGATCGGTCTCCGCAAGAGCGGTGTCTTGCGGCTCATTCTCCTTCCGCAGGCGATCCGCGCCATGCTGCCGGTCATCGTCGCTCAGCTGGTCGTCACGATGAAGGACACTGCGCTCGGGTTCATCATCACGTACCCCGAGCTGCTCTATTACGCCAAACAGCTCACATCGCAGCAGGGGCGTCCGATCCTGCAGTCAGCCTTCGTCATCGGTGGCATCTACATCCTCATGTGCCTCATCCTCTCGGGCATCGCACGCTGGGTCGAGATCCGCACTCGTCGGTCGACGAAGGTACTCGGCATCGTCGCGGGAGCCGCGGATCCGAGGACCCATGAAGAGGGCACGGATACCGAACTGATCGCGATGCAGCGCGGAGCCGGGAAGTTCCACGGTACGAGCACCGGGGCCTGAGAACTGGGGGCTACCGCGCGCGCAGGCGTTACTCCCGCGCGCCGGTAGACTCGTCTCTCGTGTCTGAGTCTCCAGAAATCACCCCGGAAGCGGTCGAAGCAGCCGTCGCGGCGGCGCTGACGGCAATCGCCACGGCCGCCGACACGGCCGAGCTGAAGGCGGCCCGCGCCGCCCACGTCGCGGACGGTTCGCCCCTCGCAGTCCTGAACGCCTCGATGCGTCAGGTCGCCCCCGAGAACAAGGCCGCGTTCGGCAAGCTCGTCGGTCAGGGTCGCGGTCAGGTGACCAAGGCGCTCGCGGCGAAGGAGGCCGAGCTCGCCGAGGCAGAGGTCGCCGCGCGCCTCGAGGCCGAGCGCATCGACATCACCGCTGTCCCGTCGCGCACGCGCGTCGGCGCGCGGCATCCGCTCACTCTTCTTCAGGACCAGGTGTCCGACATCTTCGTCGGCATGGGCTGGGAAATCGCGGAGGGGCCGGAGCTCGAGCACGAGTGGTTCAACTTCGACGCGCTCAACTTCGACGTCGACCACCCCGCCCGCCAGGAGCAGGACACCTTCTACGTCGATCCGACGTCGCGCCACCTCGTGATGCGCACGCACACCAGCCCGGTGCAGGTGCGCTCGATGCTCGACCGCGAGGTGCCGATCTACGTGCTGTGCCCCGGCCGCGTCTACCGGACCGACGAGTTCGACGCGACGCATCTGCCGGTCTTCACGCAGTTCGAGGGCCTCGTGATCGACAAGGGCATCACGATGGCCCACCTCAAGGGCACGCTCGACCACTTCGCGAAGCAGCTCTTCGGCCCGGAGGCCAAGATGCGCTTCCGCACGAACTACTTCCCCTTCACCGAGCCGTCCGCCGAGCTCGACCTGTGGCACCCGACCTTCAAGGGCGGCGCGCGCTGGATCGAGTGGGGCGGCTGCGGCATGGTCAACCCGAACGTGCTCCGCGCGGCCGGGATCGACCCCGAGGTGTACAGCGGCTTCGCGTTCGGCATGGGCATCGAGCGGGGCCTGATGTTCCGCAGCGATGTGCAGGACATGCGCGACATGGCCGAGGGCGATGTCCGTTTCAGCGAGCAGTACGGGATGGTGGTGTGATGCGCGTCCCGCTTTCGTGGTTGCGTGAGTACGTCGATGTGGCAGCGGATGCCACACCGGAAGACGTCCTCGAGGCGCTGGTGACGGTCGGCTTCGAAGAGGAGGACGTGCACCGCTTCGAGATCACCGGTCCCGTCGTCGTCGGTCAGGTCGTCTCGCTCGAGGCGGAGCCGCAGTCCAACGGCAAGACCATCAACTGGTGCCAGGTCGACGTGGGCGAAGCGAACGGCGGTGTCCGCGGGATCGTCTGCGGTGCGCACAACTTCGTCGCCGGCGACAAGGTCGTGGTGACGCTTCCCGGCGCGGTGCTGCCCGGCCCGTTCCCGATCGCCGCACGCAAGACCTACGGTCATGTCTCCGACGGCATGATCGCCTCGGCGCGCGAGCTGGGCCTCGGCGACGAGCACAACGGCATCGTCGTGCTCTCGGACCTCGGGATCGACGCGCCCGTCGGCACCGATGCGATCGCGCTGCTAGGGCTGGACGACGTCGCTGTGGAGATCAACGTCACGCCCGACCGCGGCTACGCGTTCTCGCTGCGCGGCGTGGCCCGCGAGTACTCGCACGCGACCGGAGCGACCTTCCGCGATCCCGCCGAGCGCGACTTCGCCGAGCTGCAGCCCGGAGACGGTCACACGGCCATCATCGACGATCAGGCTCCGGTGCGCGGACGCGTCGGTGCGAGCGAGTTCGTCACGCGCGTCGTGCGCGGCGTCGACCCGTCGCGCCCGACCCCGCCCTGGATGATCGCGCGGCTGTCCCTCGCGGGCATGCGCTCGCTCGGCGTGCTGATCGACATCACCAACTACGTGATGCTCGAGCTCGGCCAGCCGCTGCACGGCTACGACCTCGACAAGCTCGCAGGCGGAATCACCGTTCGTCGCGCGACGCCGGGCGAGAAGATGACCACGCTCGACGGCGTCCAGCGCGAGCTCCACGTCGAAGACCTGCTGATCACCGACGATTCCGGTCCGATCGGCATGGCCGGCGTCATGGGCGGCGGCACCACCGAGATGAGCGGCACCACCCGGAACGTGCTCATCGAGGCCGCGATCTTCGATCCGATCACCATCGCGCGCTCCGCCCGCCGGCACAAGCTGCCGAGCGAGGCATCCAAGCGGTTCGAGCGCGGCGTCGACCCGCTCGTCCCGTTCGTGGCGGCCCGGCGCGCGGCCGACCTGATGGTCGAGCTCGCCGGCGGCACGCTCACCGAAGAGGGCGGCGCGCTGTTCGCCGAGGTCTTCGTGTCGGACATCGAGCTGCCCGCCGGCTTCGTGCAGGGCCTCATCGGCGTCGACTACACGGATGCCGAGATCTCCGGTGCGCTGACCACCATCGGCGCCGAGGTGTCTCCTTCGACAGGCTCAGGGACCCAGGGCGGCTGGACCGTCATCCCGCCGACCTGGCGCCCCGACCTCACCGACAAGTGGACGCTCGCCGAAGAGGTCGCCCGCATCCACGGCCTCGACCGCATCCCCTCGGTGCTGCCGACCCCGCCGTCTGGACGCGGACTCACTGCGCACCAGCAAGGACGACGCCGTGTCGCCGATGCGTTGGCCGCCGCCGGTCTCGTCGAGACTCCGGCTTTCCCGTTCACGACCGAGGCGCAGAACGACCTGCACGGTTCGGCATCCGGCCAGCACCTGCCCAGCATCCGCCTGGCCAACCCGCTGGACGGTCAGGCGCCGTTCCTGCGTCGCTCGCTCATCCCCGGGCTGCTGCAGACCGCGCACCGCAACATCGCGCGCGGGCTGACCGACATCGCGATCTTCGAGACGGGCGTCGTGTTCCTCCCGGAGCCGGGCGTCGAGTACGGCACGGACGACGTGCCGCCGCTGGGCGAGCGCCCGTCCGATGAGAAGCTCGCCGAGCTGAACGCGTCGATCCCGCCGCAGCATCGACATGTCGCCGTGCTGCTGACCGGCAACGTCTCGCCGCGTCAGCCCGGGCGTCCTGCGGAGCCCGCGGGGCTCGCCGAGGCGCTGGACGCGGCGCGAGTGATCGCCGCTGCCGCCGGCGTCGAGATCGACGTCGTCCAGGGTGAGCGCGCTGCGCTGCACCCCGGTCGCACCGGAGCACTTCTCGTCGACGGTGAGGAGATCGGCTACGTGGGCGAGCTGCATCCGGTCATGGCGCAGGACGCCGACCTGCCCGGCCGCGCGACCGTGCTCGAGCTCGATCTCGACCGGATCCTGGCGCTCGCCGGCAGCCGCATCGTCGCGGCGTCGCTGTCGACCTTCCCCGCCGCCACGCAGGACGTGTCGCTGACCCTGCCGGCGGACGTCGCTGCGGGTGACGTGCGGGCGGCTCTGGCCGAGGGTGCGGGAAGCCTGCTCGAATCAGTGCGTCTCGTGGACGACTATCGCGGTGACGGCGTGCCGGAGGGCTCGAAGAGCCTGACGTTCGCGCTGCGCTTCCGTGCAGACGATCGCACCCTGACCGCAGCCGAAGCCACCGAGGCGAAGCTCGCCGGCGTGGCCGTCGCGGCGGAGCGGTTCGGCGCGGCGATCCGCGACTGAGCTGTTTCGCGGCAGCGCTGCGCGACTGAGCGCGGCGTTCTGGGCCGGGGCGGTCGGGGCGTCGCCCGACGCCCGTACACAATTCAGCAAGAACTCCAGCGGCTGGGTCGCCGCGCCGCGCCAGCACGCGCGACGCGCCGGCGGCGGCGAGTTCTTGCTGAATTGTGCACGCCGTGTTCCCGGACAGCGTCGTTCTGTCGACTCGCGGCGGCGCCGGGGTACCGTGGCGGCATGAGCATCCTTCCCCAGGGCACTCCTGCCGCCGTGCCCGATGGCGCGCGACCACTCGGCGAGGGGCCGTTCCTCCCGCCCGGCGCGCAGATCGACTGGCATTACCGCAAGCCCGGATGGCAGCCGGGGGAGCCGTCGACGATCTCGCCGATGCGCGTGGTGCGCGATGACGAGAACGGTCTGGTCGCCTGGCTCGCTCCGGGCACGCTGCAGGAGTCCCAGGGCACCCCCGACGGCGAGCGATTGCGTACGGTGCCACTCGCCCGTCGGTGGCTCGAAGCGCGCACTCGCATCGTCGAGGAGTGGTGGGGAAACGGAGTCCTGCGCATCGCACCGGCCGGCCTCCCGTGGTCGGTGTGGTTGTTCTGGACTGACACCGCAGGACCGGACTGGGCGTTCGCCGGCTGGTACGTGAACCTCGAGAACGCGCACCTGCGCACCGACCACGACACCTACTCTTCGGATCACATCCTCGATGTGGAGATCTCGCCCGACGGCGGCATCCATCTGAAGGACGAGGACGAGCTCGCCGCAGCGATCGAGCAGGGGAGACTCAGCCCCGAGCAGGCCGCGCAGATCGAGCGCCATGCGGATGCCGCCATCGCGTCGTTCGAAGCAGGGGACTGGCCCTTCGACGACGAGTGGCGCGACTGGCGGCCGAATCCGGCGTGGACCGTGCCCGAGCTTGTCGGGCTGGATGAGCTCGGGGTGCAGCGGAAGTCCGCCGAGCGCGACGCCGAGCTCCTCTCCCAGCGCGGCGCGGGCGACGACCTCGACTCTCTCGTCGATTGGACCATCGGCAACACCGAGATCGAGCGCTGAGAGTCTGACCACATCGGCGACGGGAGCGGTCAACGCGATCGGCGATGCGCATCCGCTCGGCGAGGTTGTGGTGGCCGCGCGTGTCGCGGCCGGGCACACAGGCGAGACGGTGTTCGCCACGGAGGACTGGCTCGTCGCGCGCGGCGTCGAGCACTGGATGGGGGAGCGGTCCCTTCCGCTCTGGCTTCCCCCGGAGATGACCGGATTCATGACCCGCTCGAACGCGAGGTTCCGTGCGACCGGCGGCAGGCTCAGGCCTCTCGCCGACACCCTCGCCGAGGTGCTCGCCGATGAACGCTCCCGCGGGGTGGACCGCGCTCGCCGGGCTGGACTCACGAGGGTGGAGGAGCGGGCGCTGCTGGCCGAGCTCGGTCGCTAGACTGCGAGGCAGTGACACGGGGTGCCGCATCCGCGGCTGAGAACAGACCCGTCGAACCTGATCTAGTTCGTACTAGCGAAGGGATGTCGCCCATGAGCGATCGTCTGCGTCCGGAAACCGTCATCGACCTCGCCTCCTCGGCCGGGACACTGCTGGAGGTGCTGCGCGAAGCTCCTCCGTTGACGCACTGCATCACCAATGCCGTCGTCACGGGCTTCACAGCGAACGTGCTGCTCGCCGTCGGTGCGGCGCCCGCCATGGTCGACATCGTCGATGAGGCCGGGCTGTTCGCGGGTGTGGCGTCCGGACTGCTCATCAACCTCGGCACGCCGACGCCTGAGCAGCGTGCGGCCAGTCTCGAGGCGGTCGCCGGGGCGACGGCATCCGGTACGCCGTGGGTGCTCGACCCCGTGGCCATCGGGGCACTCCCTGTGCGAACTGCTCTCGCGCACGAGCTCGTCGTGCACCGGCCGACGGCGGTCCGCGGCAACGCCTCGGAGATCCTCGCCCTCGCCGGTCTGAGCGCGGGCGGGCGTGGGGTGGATGCGACCGACACCACGGATGCCGCCGCCGACGCGGCCGTGTCGCTGGCGCACCGGTTCGGGAGCATCGTGGCCGTATCCGGTCCGGTCGACCTCATCACCGACGGGCAGCGGGTGTTGCGTGTCGCGAACGGCCACGAGCTGCTCACCCGGGTGACCGGGGGCGGCTGCGCACTCGGTGCAGTGATGGCGGCCTTCCTCGGGGCGGCGAGGTCGACCGACATCGATGCGCTCACCGCGGTCGCCTCGGCGAGCCTCGTCTACACCGTCGCGGCGGAGCGGGCCGCAGCCGTAGCGACCGGCCCCGGCAGCTTCGCCGTCGAGCTGCTGGATGCCCTGGCGGCGGTGAGCGCGGCTGATGTCGCAGCCGCTGCCCGTGTCGAGAGCGGGACGCTGTGAACGCCGACCTCTCGTTGTATCTGGTCACCGACGCACGCCTCTGCGGAGAGCGTGGAGTCGTCGAGACCGTCCGCCAAGCCGTCGACGGCGGGGTGCGCATCGTGCAGTTGCGCGACAAGAACGCGACTGACGCGGAGGTCGTGGAGCAGCTGATCGAGCTCTCCGACGTGATCGACGGCCGCGCTCTGCTCGTCGTGAACGACCGTCTCGATGCCGCGGTCACCGCGCGGGAGCAGGGAGCGCGTGTGGACGGCGTGCACCTGGGGCAGGGCGATGCCTCTGTGCTCCGTGCCCGTGATGCCCTCGGGCCCGATGCGGTGATCGGGCTGACGGCCAACAGCCCGGAGCATCTGGACGCCGTTCTCGCGCTTCCCGCGGGGACCGTCGACTACCTCGGCGTGGGCGTGATCCGTCCCACCGCGACGAAGCCGGACCATCCGCCGGCTCTCGGCATCGACGGGTTCCGCGCGCTGGCCGCGCAGAGCCCGCTCCCGTGCGTCGCGATCGGCGGCGTCGGCATCGACGACACCGAGGCGCTCCGCGCTGCGGGCGCTGCGGGGCTCGCAGTGGTTTCTGCACTGTGCGCGGCGGAGGACCCCGGTGCGGTCGCGGCCGAGTTCCGGCGGCGCTGGCGCGCGGGCGCGGTCCCGCGAGTGCTCAGCATCGCCGGCAGCGATCCGTCGGGAGGCGCGGGCATCCAGGCCGACCTCAAGTCGATCGCCGCGAACGGCGGCTACGGGATGGCTGCGATCACCGCGCTAACCGCACAGAACACCGAGGGCGTGCGCGGCGTGCACGTGCCGCCGGCCGACTTCCTGCGGGCGCAGTTGAAGGCGCTGTCGGATGACATCGTCATCGACGCGGTCAAGATCGGGATGCTGGCAGACGCCGATGTCATCGGCACGGTCGCGGCATGGCTCGACGCCGTGCGCCCGCCGATCGTCGTGCTCGACCCGGTCATGGTCGCCACGTCCGGTGACCGCCTGCTGGATCGCGAGGCCGAGAGCGCGCTGCGCGACCTGCTCCGCCGTGCGCATATCGTCACGCCGAACCTCGCCGAGCTCGCCGTCCTCGTCGGTCGTCCGCTCGGGGACTGGACCGATGCGCTCGCCGCAGCCGAGCAGCTGTCGGCGGACACGGGAGCCGCGGTGCTCGTCAAGGGCGGTCATCTGGCCGGCGACGACGCTCCGGATGCGCTGATCGACGCGCGACGCGGATGGCGGGAGAACTTTCCGGGTGCCCGCATCGACACCCGGAACACACACGGCACCGGCTGCTCCCTGTCGTCGGCGCTGGCCACGCGGCTCGCGAAGGGCGAGGACGCGTCGACGGCCGTCCGCGGCGCCCGGGCCTGGCTGCGAGAGTCGCTCCGCGAAGGGGCGTCGCTGCAGGTCGGGCGCGGACAGGGGCCGATCAGTCATCTCGCCGGCCTGTGGGCGCGCGGCGGCGTCGAGACCCGCCCGACTGCTGGGGAAATGGAGACGGAGTGGTGGCAGCACATCTCCGGCACCCGCTCCGCGATCGACGAGCTGCCGTTCATCCGCGCCCTGGCGGACGGCACCCTCGATCGCGAGCCGTTCCTGTTCTACCTGGCGCAGGATGCGCTGTATCTCCGCGATTACGCGCGGGTACTGGCGGAGGCGGCGCGGCGGGCGCCCACGTCGGCGGAGCAGGCCTTCTGGGCGAACTCCGCGCACGGGGCGATCGCGGGAGAGCTGGAACTGCACGCCTCATGGCTGACTCCGTCGCAGGGCGTCGGTGGGGCGACCTTCGCGGCCACTCCCTCGGCGGCGACCACCGCCTACCTCGATCGTCTGCGCTCGGTCGCGTTCGGCGGAGACCACCGCGAGCTCGTGGCCGCGCTCCTGCCCTGTTTCTGGCTGTACACCGATCTCGGGCAGAGACTGCACGCGGGGGAGTTCGGCGAGTACGCCCGCGATTCACGGCATCCGTACGCCTCCTGGCTCGCGACCTACGCGGACCCCGCGTTCGCCGCGGCGACCCGACAGGCGATCGACATCGTCAGTACGACGGCGGCGACGGCGGCTCCCGAGACGAGGGCTCGGATGCTCCGGGCGTTCGAGCTGTCGAGCAGGCACGAACTGGCCTTCTTCGCGGCGCCCATGGAGGTGCAAGCGGTCGTGTGACGGCGCGGATTTGCGGATGCCGCGCCGCCCGCGCTACTGTCGCGACATGCCTTCGGCCGTCATCGCTCCCGCTACGCGGTTCCTGAGCGAGCGAAGCGAGACGAAGGGCGTTCCGAGCGTCATCGTCGTGCGCCGACGCCGCGGCGGCCGCCGACTCTAGGCGACCCCGCATTCCTGTCTGCGCTGCGCGTGGTCGAGTGCCGGTGTCGCCGCCCCGGCCCCGCCCCTGGTCCCGAGTTCGCCTCGAGGCCCGACCGTTAAGGTAGAAGCATGACGTACACCGTCGCCGTCTCCGGCGCATCCGGCTACGCAGGCGGCGAGATTCTGCGCCTCATGGCTGATCATCCCGACATCGAGATCCGCACGGTGACAGCGCATTCGAACGCCGGCCAGCCCCTCCTCGACCACCAGCCTCACCTGCGCTCGCTGGCACATCTCACCCTGCAGGACACGACGACCGAGATCCTCGCAGGGCACGACGTCGTCTTCCTCGCCCTCCCGCACGGACAGTCCGGCCAGTACACCGACGCTCTCGGCGATGCCCCGCTCGTGATCGACGCCGGCGCCGACCACCGGCTCACGTCGCAGACCGCCTGGGACGAGTTCTACGGCGGGATCTTCCACGACGCGTGGACATACGGGGTGCCCGAACTGCTGGTCGACGGAGTGAAGCAGCGCGAGCACCTGCGGGGAGCGACACGCATCGCAGCTCCCGGCTGCAACGCCTCCACGGTGAGCCTCAGTCTCGCTCCGGGGATCGCGGCCGGTGTCATCGCCCCGTCGGACATCGTGTCCGTGCTCGCGGTCGGTCCTTCCGGCGCGGGCAAGAGTCTCAAGACCAACCTGCTGGCGAGCGAGATCATCGGCAGCGCCAACCCGTACGCGGTCGGCGGCACGCACCGGCACATCCCCGAGATCCGTCAGGCACTCGCCGCAGCTCTGCCCTCAGGCGCGGGCGACCCGAACGACATCCGCATCTCGTTCACGCCGGTGATCGTGCCGATGTCCCGCGGCATCCTCGCCACCTCATCGGCGCCGATCGTCGAGGGCGTGTCCGACGCCGAGATCCGCGACGCCTGGCAGTGCGCGTACGGCGACGAGACGTTCGTGCACCTGCTGCCGGAGGGGCGCTTCCCGCGCACCGCCGACGTCCTCGGCGCCAACACGGCGCTGATGGGCCTGGCCATCGACCGCGCGGCGAACCGTGTGACCGTCGTCACCGCCGTGGACAACCTCGTCAAGGGAACGGCGGGCGCCGCCGTCCAATCCATGAATCTCGCGCTCGGTCTCCCCGAAGGCCGCGCTCTCTCAGTCAACGGAGTCGCACCATGAGTGTCACCGCCCCCGCAGGGTTCGAAGCGGCCGGAGTCGCCGTCGGGCTCAAGTCCACCGGCAAGCCCGATGTGGCGGTCGTCGTCAACCGCGGCCCGCGCAAGGTCGGCGCCGCCGTCTTCACGAGCAACCGGGCGAAGGCGAACCCGATCATCTGGTCGCAGCAGGTCGTCGCCGACCGCGTCGTCGAGGCCGTGGTGCTGAACTCCGGCGGGGCGAACTGCTTCACCGGCAGCTTCGGATTCCAGACGACGCATCAGACGGCCGAGAAGGCCGCCGAGCTCCTCGGCGTGAGCGCCGGCGACATCCTGATCTGCTCCACGGGCCTCATCGGCACGGGCGACGAGGTCTTCCGGTCGAAGGTGCTCGACGGCACGGCGCAGGCGATCGCCGCACTCAGCACCGAGGGTGGCGGGGCCGCCGCCGAGGCGATCATGACCACCGATTCGGTGTCGAAGACCGCCGTCGTGTCGCGCGACGGCTGGACGATCGGCGGAATGGCCAAGGGCGCAGGCATGCTCGCACCCGGGCTCGCCACGATGCTCGTCGTCATCACGACCGACGCCGTCCTCGAGCCCCTCGATGCGGACGCTGCGCTCCGCCGCGCGACCGGCCAGACGTTCGACCGCCTCGATTCCGACGGCTGCATGTCGACGAACGATCAGGTCACGCTGCTCGCCAACGGCGCGAGCGGCGTCGCGCCGGATCTCGACGATTTCGCCGCGGCGCTCACCGAGCTGTCGCAGGAGCTCGCGGTGAAGCTGCAGGGGGATGCCGAGGGCGCGAGCCACGACATCACGATCGAGGTGCAGCAGGCAGCATCCGAGAAGGAAGCGGTCGAGGTCGGGCGCTCCGTCGCCCGCAACAACCTCTTCAAGGCGGCGATCTTCGGCAACGACCCCAACTGGGGCCGCGTGCTCGCCGCGATCGGCACCACCAGCGCGCAGTTCGACCCGTACGACGTCGATGTGTGGATGAACGGCGTCCGCGTGTGCAGCGAGGGCGGCCCCGACCGTCCGCGTGAAGAGGTCGACCTCACCCCGCGCGCCACGCACCTGGTGATCGATCTGAAGTCGGGCGACGCGACGGCGACGATCCTCACCAACGACCTCACCCACGACTACGTGCACGAGAACAGCGCCTACGCCTCATGACCGACATCCAGGACACTCCCGCCGAGGTCGCCGCGCAGAAGGCGACCACGCTCATCGAGTCGCTGCCGTGGCTGAAGAAGTTCCGAGACCAGATCGTCGTGATCAAGTACGGCGGCAACGCCATGGTGTCGGAAGAGCTGCAGGATGCGTTCGCCCAGGACATCGCCTATCTCCGCAACGTCGGGGTGCAGCCGGTCGTCGTGCACGGCGGCGGCCCGCAGATCTCCGACATGCTGGGCCGTCTCGACATTCCGAGCGAGTTCAAGGGCGGATATCGCGTCACCAACACCGAGGCGATCAGTGTCGTGCGCATGGTGCTCACCGGTCAGGTGAATCCGCAGCTGGTCTCGAAGATCAACTCGCACGGTCCGATCGCGACCGGACTCAGCGGAGAGGATGCCGGGCTCTTCGGCGGCCGTCGCCGCGGCGTCGTCATCGACGGCCTCGAGGTCGATCTCGGTCGCGTCGGAGACGTCGTCGAGGTCGATCCCACGCCCGTTTTCGATCACCTCGCGGCCGGTCGCGTTCCGGTCGTGTCGAGCATCGCTCCCGATCTCGATCACCCGGGGCAGTCGCTGAATGTCAATGCGGATGCCGCCGCCGCAGCTCTCGCGGTGGCCCTGAAGGCGCGCAAGCTCATGGTCCTGACCGACGTCCCCGGGCTCTACGCCGACTGGCCGAATCGCGACTCGCTCGTCTCGCATCTGACTGCGGCGGAGCTCATCCGGATGCTGCCGACGCTGGAATCCGGGATGATCCCGAAGATGCGTGCCTGCCTCGATGCCGTCGAGGGCGGCGTGGACGCGGCCGCGATCATCGACGGCCGGGTGCCGCACTCGGTGCTCGTCGAACTGTTCACCAGCAAGGGAATCGGAACCGAAGTGGTTCTCGGAAAGACGGAGGTGACGGCATGACCGTGTGGCAGGACGATGTGGCGCGCGATCTCGTGCAGAACGCAGGAGATCGACTGGCCCTGCTCACCCGCGGAGAGGGCTCGTACCTGTGGGACGCCGACGGCCGACGCTATCTCGACTTCCTCGCCGGTATCGCCGTCACGTCTCTCGGCCACGCGCATCCGGTCTTCGTCGAAGCGATCTCGAAGCAGGCGGCCACGCTCACGCACGTGTCGAACTACTTCGCGACGCCGCCGCAGCTGGCTCTCGCCGCCCGGCTCAAGCGCCTCGCCGGCGCCGGAATCGACGGACGGGTGTACTTCTCGAACTCCGGAGCCGAGGCGAACGAGGCCGCGTTCAAGCTGGCACGCCTGCACGGCGGCACCGAGCGCCCGCGCATCCTGGCACTCGAGAACGGCTTCCACGGTCGCACGATGGGTTCGCTCGCCATGACGGCGAAGGCATCGATGCGGGCCCCGTTCGAGCCGATGCCCGGTGGTGTCGAGCACATCCCCGCGACCCTCGAGGCGCTCGAGGCAGCCATGGACGACCGCGTCGCCGCGATCATCGTCGAGCCGATCCAGGGCGAGGCCGGCGTCGTCGAACTCCCAGAGGGCTACCTTGCCGCGGCCCGCTCGCTGACGCTGGCGCACGGCGCCCTGCTGATCGTCGATGAGATCCAGACCGGTGCTGGACGCACGGGCGCCTGGTTCGGATTCAGCCACGAGGGCATCACGCCCGACGCGATCACCCTGGCGAAGGGGATCGGCGGCGGCTTCCCGATCGGCGCGCTGGTCACCTACGGTGCCGCCAGCGACCTGTTCACACCGGGATCGCACGGCTCGACGTTCGGCGGCAACCCGCTGGCGACCGCGGTCGCGGATGCGGTGCTGACCGAGATCGAACACGCGGGGCTCGTCGAGAACGCAGCCCGCCGCGGGGAGGAGCTGCGCGAGATCCTCCTCGGGTTGGACTCGCCGCTGATCTCCGCCGTGCGCGGGCGCGGTCTCCTGATCGGGGTGGCGCTGAACGAACCCGTCGCCGGAGCGGTCGTCGCCGCCGCGCAGGAACGCGGCCTCATCGTCAACGCCGCCAATCCCGAGACGGTGCGCATCGCGCCGGCCCTGAACATCGGCGACGACGAGCTCGCCGAGTTCCGCGAGCTCTTCGCCGCCGCACTCGCCGACGTGTCGGCATCCCTCTCCGGAAAGGTTTCCGTATGACCCGCCACCTGCTGCGTGACGACGACCTCACGCCCGCCGAGCAGGCGGAGATCCTCGATCTCGCCATCGAACTGAAGAAGGACCGCTGGGCCGACAAGAGCCTCGCCGGTCCGCAGACCGTCGCGGTGATCTTCGACAAGTCCTCCACCCGCACTCGGGTGTCGTTCGCGGTCGGCATCGCCGACCTCGGGGGCTCGCCGCTCATCATCTCCACGGCGAACAGCCAGCTCGGTGGCAAGGAGACGCCTTCCGACACGGCGCGCGTTCTCGAGCGTCAGGTCGCGGCGATCGTCTGGCGCACCTACGCCCAGTCAGGTCTCGAGCAGATGGCAGAGGGCACGCGGGTTCCCGTGATCAACGCCCTCTCCGACGACTTCCACCCCTGTCAGCTGCTGGCCGACCTGCTCACCATCCGCGAGCACAAAGGCGAACTGAAGGGATTGACGCTGACGTTCTTCGGAGACGGGCAGAGCAACATGGCCCACTCCTACGCTCTGGCCTGCGTCACCGCGGGCATGCACGTGCGAATCGCCTCTCCGGCCGACTACGCGCCGCGCGCTGATGTGATCGAGGCGGCCGACCGACGCGCTGCGGAGACCGGGGGCTCGATCGCGCTCTACACCGACCCGGTCGAGGCGGCGGCGGGCGCCGACGTCGTCGTCACCGACACCTGGGTGTCGATGGGCAAAGAAGAGGAGAAGCTCGCCCGCATCCGCGATCTCGGCGGATTCAAGGTGACGCCCGAGACGATGACCCTCGCCGACCCCGAGGCGATCTTCATCCACTGCCTCCCGGCGGATCGCGGCTACGAGGTCGACTCGACCGTGATCGACGGCCCGCAGAGCGTCGTCTGGGACGAGGCGGAGAACCGCCTGCACGCTCAGAAGGCGCTCCTCGTCTGGCTGCTCGGCAAGAAGGACGCGTGATGACCGACTCGATGCACGAAGGCACGAACGAGGGAGCCCTCTGGGGTGCCCGCTTCGCCACCGGTCCCTCCCCGGAGCTCGTGGAGCTGAGCCGCTCGACGCACTTCGACTGGATCCTCGCGCCCTACGACATCGCCGGCTCCCATGCTCATGCCAAGGCGCTCGCCGCTGCCGGATATCTGGAGCCGGACGAGGCCGAGCAGATGCATGCCGGGCTGGATGCCGTCGCCCGCAAGGTCGCCGACGGCACGCTTCTGCCGGTCCCGACCGACGAAGACGTGCACGGCGCGCTCGAGCAGGCACTGATCGCCGAACTCGGACCGGAGCTCGGCGGGCGCCTCCGCGCTGGTCGAAGCCGCAACGACCAGATCGCCACCCTCGTGCGGATGTACCTGATCGATCACGCGCGGGTCATCGCCCGCGACATCCTCCGGGTGATCGATGCGCTCGTCGCGCAGGCCGAGGCGCATCCGGAGGCGATCCTCCCCGGCCGCACGCATCTGCAGCACGCGCAGCCCGTGCTGCTCGCACACCATCTGCAGGCGCATGGCTGGCCGCTGGTCCGCGAACTCGAACGGCTTGTCGACTGGCGTCGCCGGGCGGGCGTCTCGCCCTACGGCGGGGGAGCCCTCGCCGGATCGACGCTGGGTCTCGACCCGGCGCTCGTGGCCACCGAGCTGGGTCTCGACCGCCCGGCGGAGAACTCGCTCGACGGCACGGCCGCGCGCGACGTGGTGGCGGAGTTCGCGTTCATCACGGCCATGACCGGTGTGGACATCTCGCGCCTCGCGGAGGAGATCATCCTCTGGAACACCCGCGAGTTCGGCTTCGTCACGCTCGACGACGGCTACTCGACCGGCTCGAGCATCATGCCGCAGAAGAAGAACCCCGACATCGCCGAGCTCGCCCGGGGAAAGTCGGGTCGACTCATCGGCAACCTGTCCGGTCTGCTGGCCACGCTCAAGGGTCTGCCGCTCGCGTACAACCGCGACCTGCAGGAGGACAAGGAGCCGGTCTTCGACTCGGTGCAGACGCTCGAGGTGCTGCTTCCGGCCTTCGCGGGCATGATCGCGACCATGCGCTTCGACACCGAGCGGATGGCGGCCCTCGCGCCACAGGGATTCTCGCTCGCGACCGATGTCGCGGAGTGGCTCGTGAAGCAACGGGTGCCGTTCCGCGATGCGCACGAGATCTCCGGCGCCCTCGTCCGTGCCTGCGAGGAGCAGGGGATCGGACTCGAGGACGCCTCAGATGAGCTGCTGCTCTCGGTCTCGCCGCACCTCGTGCCCGCCGTCCGTGAAGTGCTCACGATCGAGGGGTCCGTGGCGTCGCGCACCGGGGTCGGCGGCACGGCTCCCGTGCGTGTGACCGAGCAGCGTGCCGAACTCGTGGCGCGAGCCCAGGCCGCGGCGCACGCCCTCGGACTGTAAGCCGCGCGGCTGACGTCGCCCGAGGTCAGTGGAGGTCGACGTCAGCCGCGGACCGCGTCCATCCGGTGAAACGCACGGTGAACCCCGGGCGGGTGGGGGCGGCGATGAGGGGACCGGCGGATGCTGCAGACGAACCGTCGAACGGGGCGACCCGGACCAGCCGCCAGGGGCTGTCATCGGCGCGAGCGCGGACGATCAGAGCATCCGCCCATCGGCTCACACGCACGGTGATCTCGCTCTCGAGCCATTCGTCGACGTGGCCGACCGACCAGTCCGAGCCGACGGCGGTGACGACGGCGCCGAGCCCGAGGTGGTCGTCGGCGAACTCGACTCCTGCTTTCATCCAGTGCTCGTCATCGATCCGGACGAAGAGCCCTGCCTGGTCGAACTGTCCCTCCCAGGGTGCGCGGAACGACACCTCCATAGCCTCACCCACGGCGATCGGGGCGAGCAGTGCGTGCTCGGTGTCGTGCACGAAGCCGTAGGCCGTGTGCCGCCAGGCGTCGCTGCTCTCGACGGCTGTCACCTCCAGGTGATCGGCGGTCTCGGCGGCGGAGTGCGGGGCGTTGGTCCAGGTCCCGGCGTCCCAGGCGATGATGTGCGTTTCGGGCATGATCCCAATATATAACCCATCCAGGCATAAATTGAACTTATGCGTGATATGGTTATGCCATGGTCATCGCCGTTCTCGCCGACATCGTGGGCTCCCGGAGGCTCGATGATCGCAGCGCCGCGCAGCAGATCCTCGATGACACCATCGCCCAGGTCGAAGCCGACCTTTCGCTCGCCGCCCGACCGCTCACTCCCACGGTGGGGGACGAGCAGCAGGGCGTCTACGAGCACCTCGACGACGCCCTCGTCTCGCTCCTGATGATCCAGCTGCGACTGCCCGACGGGATCGGCTTCCGGTTCGGCATCGGTGTGGGTGAGGTGTCCGCCGTCGAATCGGTCCACGGCGAACTCGCCGACGGCCCGGGATGGTACGCCGCCCGCGCCGCGATCGACACGGTGCATGCCCGGGAAGGACGCGCCATACCGCGCGCACGCACCTGGATTGTCGGTGCCCCCGGGCAGGATGAGGTCATGGAGACCACGATCGCGGCATCGAACGCCTACCTGCTCGTGCGTGACGAGCTGGTCGGTGCGATGAGCGAGCGTGAGCGCCGTCTGACGTACGGTAGACTGATCGGCAGGTCCCAGCACGAGCTGGCCGACGAAGAGGGCATCACCCAGCCGAGCGTCTCGAAGTCGCTGCGCAGCGCCGGAGCCGCCGCCCTCCTCGAAGGCGTCGCCGCCCTGCGCGGAGGAGCCTCGTGATCATCGCCGGATTCGCGCTCCTCGCCGTCGGCGCCGTCGATCTGGTCCGCCAGTTCGCCCCCCGTCGCTGGATCGGCTACCTCACCGTGGCCGTGCTCCTGCTCCTCCTCGGCAGTGTCAGCGACGCTCTGCTGCCGATGATCGCCGCCCTCGTGGTCGGCGGGCTCTGGGTCTGGTGCATGCCCGACGATCGGCGGGCTCCGCTGGGCTTCTGGCCCGCCGTGCTCCTCGGCGTCGTGAGCGTCGGCGCGGTCGTGTCGATCGGTGCCCGGTCGGATGCCGGGCTCATCGGCGGCGTCTGGAATCTGCGGTCACCCTTCGGCGAGGTCTCCTTCGACCTCGCGATGCTCGTGCTCGGCGCCGGTGTCTTCCTGCTGGAGTCCTCGAACCTCGTGGTGCGGGCGGCGCTCGACGGCGAGCACACGTGGCGTCCTTCCGAGGCGGAGACGACTGTCCCCGTCGTCCCGAAGTCCGTGGAGCCCGTCCCGCTGGTGCCGTCTGCGGCAGAAGGAACGGATGCCGCTGCCGACGCGGCACCGGCGAAACCGGCCGACCCGCGCGGCGGATTCAAGGGCGGTCGACTGATCGGCCCGCTGGAGCGCACCATCGTGATGATCCTCACGCTCGCCGCGGCGTATCCGGTGCTGGCCGCGATGCTGGCGGCGAAGGGCATCGTCCGCTTCCCGGAGATCTCCCGCGACGGCGAGACGGGCGCGCGGGCTGAGTATTTCCTCGTCGGCAGCCTGGTCAGCTGGGTCATCGCCCTCAGCGCCGCGTTCCTCGTGTGGTGGGCGGCGCACAGCTGAGCGGGAGTGCGCTGATAGCCTGGAGCGCGTGTCAACTTCCGCTCTGACGACCGCGACGCCGGCCATCGACCCCACGTTCGAGAACGTATGGGACGAACTGCTCTGGCGCGGACTCGTCCACGTGTCCACCGACCAGGAGGCGCTTCGCGCCATTCTCGGGGGAGAGCCGATCACGTATTACTGCGGGTTCGACCCGACAGCTCCGAGCCTGCACCTCGGCAACCTCGTGCAGCTGCTGACCATGCGCCGCATCCAGCTCGCCGGGCACCGGCCGCTCGGCCTGGTCGGCGGCTCGACCGGTCTCATCGGCGACCCCCGCCCCACGGCCGAGCGCACCCTGAACACGCGCGAGACCGTGGCAGAGTGGGTGGATCGCCTGCGCGCGCAGGTCGAGCGCTACCTCAGCTTCGAGGGCGACAACGCCGCGCGTATGGTGAACAACCTCGACTGGACGGCGCCGATGTCGGCGATCGACTTCCTGCGCGAGATCGGCAAGCACTACCGCGTCGGCACGATGCTGAAGAAGGACGCCGTCGCCGCGCGCCTCGCATCCGACGAGGGCATCAGCTACACCGAGTTCAGCTACCAGATCCTGCAGGGCATGGACTACCTCGAGCTGTACCGCCAGTACGACTGCGTGCTGCAGACCGGCGGCTCCGATCAGTGGGGCAACCTCACCAGCGGCACTGACCTCATCCGTCGTGCCGAGGGAGTCTCAGCGCACGCGATCGGCACGCCGCTGATCACGAACAGCGACGGCACCAAGTTCGGCAAGAGCGAGGGCAACGCCATCTGGCTCGACCCCGAGATGTGCAGCCCGTACCGGATGTACCAGTTCTGGCTGAGCACCGCCGACGCCGACGTGATCGAGCGGCTGAAGATCTTCACCTTCCTCAGCCGCGCCGAGATCGAGGAGTACGCGGCGCTGGTCGAGGCGGAGCCTTTCCGCCGCGCCGCGCAGAAGCGTCTCGCGCTCGAGGTGGTCGCGACCGTGCACGGCATCGACGCGGCGGCCGCGGTGATCGCGGCATCCGAGGCGCTGTTCGGACAGGGCGACCTGACCGCGCTCGACGCGTCGACGCTGCGCACCGCGCTCGATGAGCTTCCGCACGCGACGATGGCCGCGGGAGCACCCGTGACCGAAGCGCTGGTCGCGACGGGGCTCGTGTCGAGCCTGGGTGAGGCGCGGCGGGCGATCGCGCAGGGTGGCGTCTCCGTCGACGGGGAACGAGTCGACGACGAGGCCGCGACCGTGCAGGGATCGCTCCCCGGGGAAGTCTCCGTGCTCCGCCGGGGAAAGAAGACCCTCGCCGGCGTCTTCATCGGCTGAGCGCGGATGCCGTTCACCCCGAGTCACGCGGTCATCGCGCTGCCGTTCGTCCGCACACCTCTGGTCCCGGCGGCGATCGCGATCGGTTCGATGACGCCGGATCTGCCGTTGTTCGTGCGCGGCGTCGGGCTGAACTACTCGTTCACGCACACTTTCGCGAACGTGGCGTGGACGGCGATCCTCGCGCTGGTGCTGTTCCTGGTCTGGCGCGTGGTGCTGCGGCCCGCCGTGCCCGAGCTCGCCCCGCGCTGGATCGCGCGCCGGCTTCCTGAGGAGTGGAGCGACAGCGGGATCGCGGTGGCCGGCAAGGCTGTGGGTGTGGGGGAGAAGCGCCCCTACCTGTTGCTGTTGGCCGCATCTCTTGTCCTCGGCGTGCTCTCGCACATCGTGTGGGATGTGTTCACGCACGAGGATCGCTGGGGTGTGCGGCTCGTCCCCGGGCTCGATCAGATGTGGGGTCCGCTCGCCGGATTCAAGTGGCTCCAGCACGGATCGAGTCTGCTCGGCCTGGCGATCGTCGGCGTCTGGGCGCTGCTGTGGCTGCGGCGGCGAGACCTGCGAGACACCGAGACGACGTGGTTGCCGCACGGTGTGCGTGTCGCGTGGTGGCTGTCGCTGCCGGTGATCCTGGTCGCCGCCTGGGTTGCAGGCCTCGTCGTACTCGGCCCGCTCGACGCGGAGTTCACGGTGGCGCACCTGGCGTACCGCGTGCTTCCTCCGGCATGTGCCGTGTGGGGTGGGATCACGCTGCTGCTGTGCGTCGTGCTCGTGTTGCGCAGGCGGCCTCACCACTCCGGCTGATCGCGGCCCCAGCTGCGGGGCGCCGCGAACTCGAGCCCCGGAATCACGGGCCGGGCCGTCTCCAGTTCGCTTTCGCCGACGCGGAACCGCGCCGTGTGCGATGCCGGATCCACAGTGAGTTCGGCGCCCGGCTCCGGCTGACGCGGCATCCCGAGCAGTTCCGCGGCGACCCGGCGCAGCGACGTCCGTACGCTCCACGTTCCTCCCTCGATCGCGCGCCGGCGCAGCAAGGTCGTGACCGCGGTGGCCAGCAGGTAGCCCGCGCTGTGGTCGAGCGCCTGAGCGGGGAGCGCCCCGGGGGTCTCCCCGTCGCGGGATTCGACGAACGCGATTCCCGATTCGGCCTGCACGAGACTGTCGAACCCCGCCCGATCCGGCGCACCCGCGCCCCAGGCGCTGAGGTGCGCGATGACGAGGTTCGGATGCCGTTCTGCCAGTGCATCGATGCCGAGGCCGAGACGGTCCATCGCGGCGGGACGGTATCCGAGGATGATGGCGTCCGCCTCGGCGAGCAGTTCGCGGAACCGGTCGGAGCGGGCGTCGAGCAGCGTCGATCTCTTGCCATGGCCGGTGTCGAGGTGCTGCCACTCCGGCTCCGGCAGCCACGGCGGATCGATGCGAAGGACGTCAGCGCCGAGCAGAGCGAGAGTGCGGGTGCAGACGGGCCCGGCGATCACGCGGGTGAGGTCGAGCACTCGCATGCCCTCGAGCGGGAGACCGTCGGCGTCGGGAGTGCGCCGCGTGCCTGTGCCCGCGGTGTCCAGACGCCGAATGTCGAGCACGGGTTCCTGGCGGAGCCTCGCATCCGCTGAGGGATCCTCCTGCAGGACCGGTACCGCCATCCCGCCTGCGGCGAGGATGGCGTGCACGGCATCCGCCGACGTCCGTGGCGCGACAGCGTCCCGCACCTCGTCGGCGCCGGCTGTCGTTGCCAGTTCGAGTCCGTTCCGGAGCGCGGCCGCGTGATGCGGATAGTTCCCGTGCGTGCGGATCCATCCGTCGGACGTACGCCAGAACCCGGAGAGCGGTGACCAGACCGGAGGAGTGGCCCCGTTGATGCTGAGGACCCGGTCGCTCCGGTAGGCCACGGCGATCCGGTCGGGATCGATCGTGGACGGATGCCGGCCCGCTGCGAGGACTGCAGTGGCGACGCTGGCCCACGCGAGGTCGCCGGTCGCCAGGCGAGACGGCAGCGGGACCGGCGTCGTCGGCTGGGGGATGTCCAGGAGCGGAGGCTCGTCCTGGCCGAGGTCTGCGCGGAGGCGAGAGAGGAGGGCGTGTCCGGGGGCTGCAGCCATGGCGTGATCGTACTCCTGGCGCGGATGTGCTCGGAAAGACCGGCTGACCCGGAGGAAACCCGCCGGAGGAGGCAGACGACACGCCCGGGGGTGCCCGCTCGATTTGCCAGAACCCCGGGATCCACGTAACTTATTACTTGTTCGCCCCACAGGGAAGCGGAGAAGCCCCGAGCTTCACCCCCCTCAAGCGGAGAACTACTCCCGATCCTCTCTCTTGAGAGATCAGACGCTTGCGTCTAGGATGGGAGGTCCACCCCTTCTGCGGCTGTCACGGGCTGCGCAGCGGATCGAAGATCCGCACGGCGCGCTGATTTGACAAGCGGGTCGGGATGGCTAAGATAGAGAAGTTGCCCTTCGGGCCTGGCTGTGATGGCTGGGTCGTGGGAGCATCCGATCCTTGAGAACTCAACAGCGTGCACTTGTCAAATGCCAAATTATCCTCGTCTCCACGTCTCGTGGGG
>NZ_JXRU01000017.1 GCF_000967865.1 Microbacterium sp. SA39 | reverse complement strand
CCAGTCAACCCGGGACCACCGACATTCCGACCCCGAAAACCGCCCGATCAGCGCTTGATTCGCGATATACCGGCATACGCTCCCGCAAGACGCGATTCGTCTCGCGGAGACCCGCGCTGAGCGACCAGAACCACCGAGCACGTTTCGTCTCGCGGGGACCCGCGCTGAGCGAGCCAAGCAAGCCGAAGCGTCGCTCAACGACCAAGACAGCCGGCACGCGTTTCGTCTCGCGCAGACCCGCGCTGAGCGAGCGAAGCGAGTCGAAGCGTCGCTCAACGATCGAAACCCGCGCGCACGTTTCGTCTCGCGGAGACCCGCGCTGAGCGAGCGAAGCGAGTCGAAGCGAGTCGAAGCGTCACTCACCAACCGAGAATCGCGAGCACGTTTCGTCTCGCTCCGCTCGCTCAACGACCGAGGCACGCGGACGCGTTTCGAGTCACTCAACGACCGAGGCACGCGGACGCGTTTCGTCTCGCTCAACGACCGAGGCACACGGACGAGTTTCGTCTCGCTCAACGACCGAGGCACGCGGACGCGTCTCGTCTCGCGACGACCCGCGCCGAGCGAGCGAAGCGAGTCGAAGCGTCGCTCAACGACCCGGGCGGCCCGGGCGGCCGGCGCGACCGGGGCGACCGAGAACCGTTCGCTCAGGCCGGTTCCGTCGCGCGGATCAGCTCGCATTCGACGCACGACCACACGACGAGGAACCGCTCATCGTCGAGAATCTCGAATGTGAGGCGATCTCCGCAGGTCGGGCAGACCCGGGGATCCACCGCACGAGAACGCATGCCCTCAGCTACGAGCGATTCGGCAACCGATGGCGGCGCCCGAGCGTCAGCCGCAGAAGGCCGAGGCCGACTCCTTCAGCTGCTCGATCGCCTCGACGGTCTCCGGGGCCTGCAGATCTGTCGCTTCGCCGAGCTGCTGGGCGCCCGAGCGGACGAGATCGCCGAGCTGCCCGTCGAGGTCATCGGCGAGACCGTTCAGCGTCGACACGAGGTCGTCGCGCGCGGCGTCGAGCTGCTCCTCGGTCGCTCCGCCCTGGTCGATCGCCGACTGGTACTGGGCGTAGGCGTCATCGATCGTCGCGCAGGCCTCCTCGAGCGGCACCCCGACGACGTCTCCGGCGAGCTGGGCGGCCTGCGAGCACCCTGCGAGGAGGGCGGCAGAGAGCAGGAGGGGAACGATGACGAGACGACGCATGGTTCGAGGGTAACCGCGCCGGCATCGGGGTACCTGAGTGTGCGCGTCAGCTCTCGCGATCGCGCCGCGGACGGTACCGGCGCCCGAAGCTGCGCTCCGCGCCCTCGTAGATCTCCACGAGCTCCCAGTCGTAGCGGCGCCCGCCCGGCACGTCGAAGATGCGGATGCCGTCGCCCAGGAAGACCGGGACGACGAAGACCTGCAGCTCGTCGATCAGGTCGTGCTCGAGTGCCTGACGGGCGATGTCGGCGCTGATGATCTGGACGTCCTTCTCCCCCGTGATCTCCTGCGCGCGACGGATCGCCTCGACGATGTCGCAGTCCATGGCGACGACAGTGTCGTCATCCGCAAGCTCCTCGGGACGATGCGTCAGGATGAACTCCGTCCCCGACCACGCACCCCCGTAGGCCTGCGACGTCATCTCATCGCGCTCGTCGCGTTGCGCGAGGGCCGCGTCGTAGCCGCGCCGACCGGAGATGATCACCCCGACATCTCCCGCCATCCGCTCCATCGCTCCGTCGGCCATCGGTTCCCCGACCGAGAGCCAGGACATCTCGTGGTCGAGTCCCGCGATGAAGCCGTCGATCGAACTGGTGAATCCCCACGCGACCTTGCCCATGATCTCTCCAACCACTTGTGGTTTGCAATTGGTTAGAGCGTATGCCCGACTGATGGTATTCTGCAAGTGGTTTCGAGAGAGGAAGTCCGCGTGACAGCTCGACGTTCCGGCTGCCCGATCAACCTGTCGCTCGAGATCTTCGGCGATAAATGGTCGCTGCTCGTGCTGCGCGACATCATGTTCGGCAACCGCCGCCACTTCGGCGAGCTGCTCGCGAACTCGGACGAGGGGATCGCGAGCAACATCCTCGCGAACAGGCTCGCCCGCCTCGTCGACCTCGGGATGCTGTCGCGCTCAGCTGACCCCACCCACAAGCAGAAGGTGATCTACAGCCTCACCGAGCCGTCGATCCAGCTGGTCCCCGTGTTCGCGCACCTCGGCGCGTGGGGGCGTCGACACCTCCCGGTCGCGCCGGAGCTCGCCATCCGCGCCGAGCTGCTCGAAGACGGCGGCCCCGCGCTCTGGGACGCGTTCATGGACGAACTCCGCGAACTCCACCTCGGCACACCGCAGGCCGCCGGATCGTCGAGCGTTCTCGCGGGACTCACCGAGGCCTATCTCCGAGAGAGCGAGAAGTCAGCCTCGCGTCACATCCTCGCGTAGCGGGCGCGAGCGAAGCAGAACAGGCCGTAGAGGGCGAGGCCGGCACCGACGGCCCAGAGGATCACGGCTCCGAAGGGCAGCTCGGCGAGGCTTCGCAGCGCTGCGTCCAGACCACCCGCCTTCTCCGGATCGTGCGTGAGAGCCGCGACGACGAAGAGGATGCCCGCCACCACGACCGCGATGCCTTTCGCGATGTAACCGGCGACCCCGAACGCGATGATGCCCTTTCGCGCCTTCCCGGCAGGAAGATCGAGGTGCTTCGTGAACGCGCGCGTGATGCCGCGCACGACGAACGCGACGCCGACCGCGGCCACGATGAGGCCGACCAGCACGAGCAGAGCGACGCCGGCAGGCGCCGAGAGCAGACGCGCGCTGAAGGACTGCGTCGAGTCCGAGGACTGCGACTGCCCGCCGAGAGCGTAGACGAGTGCGGTGGCCGCGATCGCGAGGTACGCGGCCGCCGTGCCGAGGAACTTGATGCGGTGGCCCCACTTCTTCTTCGTGTCGGGGTCGCGTTCGACGATGGCCTCGGCGATCTGCCAGATGGCAAGGGCGACCAGACCGAGCACGATGAGCCACAGCAGGAAGACACCGCCGGGGTTCTGCTGGATCTTCTCCAGCGCGCCGCCCTGATCGGCATTCTCTCCGCCGCCGCCCACGGCGATCGAGATGGCGATCGCTCCGATCAGGATGTGGAGGATGCCGAGGACCACGTATCCGACGCGCGCGAGGACCCGGAAGACCTTCGAGTCCTGCGCGGCCCGCGCGGTGGAAGAGGCCGAGTGTGTGGTGTTCATGGGTTCGAGGCGCCTTCGGTCGATGGTGCAGGAGATGCGGGAGATGCGGGTGACAGAGAGGAAACGGAACGGGCAGCGCGACGGTCGCGCACGGCTTCGACGGCGATCCAGACGAGCGTGGCGACGGCGATGCCCTCGAGCATGCCTGCGACCACGTCGCTCAGCCAATGGGCCTGCAGATAGGTGCGGCTCCACATCATGACGAGCACCCAGACGCCGCCGATCGCCCAGACGAACCAGTGCCGGAACAGCAGGCCGAGGATGACCACGACCGTGGTGGCGACCGCGGTGTGCCCGGAGGGGAAGGATGTCGCCATGCGTTCGGCGAGCGAATCGGCCGGGCGGACGCGGCCGATCACGGCGGCCATCGTCGCGCCGATCGCGACGACCGTGACCATGGCGATCGCCAGAGTCGCGGCATCCCACCGTCGGCGGCGCCAGAGCAGCAGCAGGATCACGAGGGCTCCGACGACGATCATGCCGATGGTGCCGCCGATGACCGCCGGCACCCAGGCGACCGCGATCCCGAGATCGCTGACCGTCGAATCCGTCAGGTCGTGCCACCAGAGATCGGCGGGGAGCGGTTCGTGACCGCCGGCGGCGACGACGGCGCGGAGGATCACGAAGGCGACGGCAGCGGAGATACCGACGACGAGGACGGCCGCTCGGCCGCGGGGGCTCGAGACGCGGAGCCTGCTCGGCGTGCGCTCAGTCATCGTTGCCCTTGCCCTTGTCGCCCTTGCCCTTGTCGTCCTTCTCCTTCTTGTCGTCCTTATTACCGTTCTCGTCGCCTTCGTCGTTCGAGTCGTCGTCTTCGGCGGGCACCACAGGATCGGTCACCACAGTGTCGTCGGGCACGGTCGGGGGCGGGACGGATGCCGCTTCGAGATCGGCACGGACGGCCGCGATGGACTGCTGGATGATCGCCGCCCGTTCGGCGCTGATCTCTCCGTCGGAGCGGGCCTGGGTCGTCTCGGTCTCGAGCGCGGCGAGATCGGTCAGAGCGGTCGCCGGGTCGCCTGCCTCGGCACTCTCGGCGATCGCGAGCACCTGCGCCTGCCACTGCTCACTGGTCTGCGCGTCGAGCTCGGTCTTCGGGCCGACGCATCCGGCCATGGTCAGAACGGCCGCGACGGCAGCGGCTGCGAATGCAGCACGCATACGGCGGCTCACGGCGACACCGAATCGAGCAGCTGCTGAAGGTGCGAGGCGAGCGGTTCTTCGACCGCGGGAAGTTCCGGCGGAGGCCCCGGCTGCTCGGCGGCTCCCCAGATCGAGACTCCCACGATGATGGCGGCGATGATCGCAGCGAGCACCGACGGCACCAGCCACCGGCGACGTCGGGAGCGAGGTGCCGCCTCGCGCCTTGCCTCGGTGTCGGTTCCGGTTTCGGAAGTCGGCAGCAGCACCGCCGTGCGCCTGCCGGTGTTCGCCCGTTGCTGAGCGTCGCGGTGCGCGGCATCCACCTCAGCATCCGGCATCGCGACAGTCGCCGAAGACGCGACGGTCGCGGAAGACGCAGCGGCTCCGGAGTGCCGCCCTTCCACCCTCACGACGACATCGAGAGCGGTGGGGCGGTCTGCGGGGTCCCGCGCCGTCATAGCGGTGAGCAGAGTGCCCCACGCATGACCGACGGAGGACGGGATGACAGGGTCCTGCGTGAGCCGGGCCAGCACAGCCTCACGCAGGCCGGTCTGCGCGAACGCAGCGCGGCCGGTGAGCGCCTCGAGCAGGACGAGCCCCAGAGAGTAGACGTCCGATTCCGGCAGCGGATCGTCTCCGGTGACCTGTTCGGGACTCAGATAGGCGGCAGAGCCGATGATGGTTCCGGGGGTGGTCATCCGCGTCGTGTCGACCAGATGCGCGATGCCGAAGTCCGCGAGCTTGGCGTGGAACTCCTCGCCCGGAACGCTCGGGGCGCGCAGCAGCACGTTCGCCGGCTTCACGTCTCGATGCACGATGCCGGCGTCGTGGACGACATGGAGAGCCTCACCGAGATCGCGTGCGATCCGGGCTGTGGTGGGCTCCGGCAACGGCCCGCCGCGGAGCCTCTCCTCCAGCGTGGGTCCGTCGACATACTCCATCACCAGGTACTTCGGCGTGGCCCCGCCCACCTGCGCGTCATACAGCGTGACGAGCGCGGGGTGGTTGAGTCCGGCGAGCAGCCGCGTCTCCGAAGTCGTCCGTGCCGTCTCGGTCGCGCCGTCGCGGAACACCTTCACCGCGACGTCGCGACCGAGCAGCCTGTCCTGAGCCCGGTAGACGACGCCCATTCCGCCCTCGCCCAGTCGGGCACGCAGGGCGTAGCGTTCACCGAGGATCCGACCGGTGAGGTCTCCGGCGTGCGGAGCGGTCACGCCGCTCTCACGCGATGGGGTCGGTGTCGCGGATGCTGCGCCGCGTGACCCGCTCGCCGGTCGCCGCGTCGACCGAGGTCGCAGAGACACTCTCCGTCCGGCGGCTGCGCATGACGAGGATGAGGCTGATGAGGAAGACGACGATGCCGGCGCCCATCAGGATGTAGCCGATCAGGTCGAGGTCGACGTATCCACCCGTGTCGACGTTGATCGCGAAGGTGAGGATGATGCCGATGACGAAGAGCGCGATTCCGCTTCCGATACCCATGATTTTCATTCCTCTCTGGAGCCGCACCTGCGGCCCGACTACCCACACAATATGGTCAACCGTCGATGAGTCAACGGGCATGGACGAAACTTTCCCCCCGTGGTATGGATGGAAGCGATGACTGATCTGGAACGTCGCGTCGACATCTTCGCCGCCCTCGCCGATCAGACGCGCCTGCGCATCGTCGACCTGCTCTCTCTCGGCGATCTGTCGTCGTCGGAGATCGGCTCGCGGCTCGATCTGCCCTCGAACCTGATCGCGCACCACCTCGCGGTGCTCGAGTCGTCGGACATCATCGCCCGCACGCGTTCGGAGTTCGACCGGCGACGTCGCTACATCGGCCTGCGCCCCGAGGTCTTCGAGACCCTCGCTCCGGCGAGCGTGAAGCCTCCGAGCAGGATCCTCTTCGTCTGCACCGCGAACTCCGCGCGATCACAGCTCGCCGAAGTGCTCTGGCAGGACGTGAGCGAGATCGCCGTGGCCTCTGCCGGGACGGCCCCCGCGGAAGCCGTGAACCCGGAAGCCGCCGCCGCGGCGGCGCGCCACGGGCTGACCATCGATGCCTCGCGCCGCCCCCGTCACGTCGACGAGGTCCGAGCCGAGGGCGACCTCGTGATCACGGTGTGCGACGACGCCCACGAGAAGCTCGTCGTCCGCGACGATCTGCACTGGTCGATCCGCGATCCCGCACGGGTGGGCACGCCCGCCGCGTTCGACGCCGCGTTCGAGTCGCTGAGTCGCCGCATCCGCGGATTCGTCTCCCGCTTCGCGCCGGCCTGACGGCAGCGGCTCGAGACCCCGGCCGGCGGATGTCGGTGTGCCCGGCTATCGTCGCCCTCGTGCCGGAGCCAGTGCAGCAGTGGTGGGCGAGGAGGCAGTTCTCGCGGGGCTCGGACGTGCCCTACGAGCCGGGCACCTTCCGCGCCGGGTGGGCAGCGTACCCGGAGCTGATCAGGCAGTATCACCCCGAGCTCAACCACGGTATCGCCCTCTCGCAGGTGCCGCTGGCCGCCGACGTGCTGCTCTGCTGGAAGTGCGCCGTCGGTCACCGGTTCGCGGCGACGCCTACCGAGCAGCGCGAGCGACCGGGACGCGTGCGCAGACGCTCGGCCTGGTGCCCCGAGTGCTCGGCACTCGCGCGGCCCCAACCCGTCGTGCTCGGCGAGGCACGCGCGATCCCGGCGCGGCCGCGAAAGCCCGCACCTGCCCTGTGCACCAAGACGCCGGATCTGCCGAGGGGCACGGCGTTCCTCAGCGCATGCGCGCCGAAGCCGGCATCCGCCGCCGAGGCGAAGCTGCGGGCGATGCTGACCGAGCGCCTGGTGTTCACCGGCGGACTGAACGCGGTCAAGGTCACCCGTCCGTTCTTCCGCCACACCGAGGTGTGGCCTGACATCCTGCTCCCCGAGCTGCGCGTCGCGATCGAGTACGACACCGTGGGCAGGCATGGGCTGGAGCATGTCGGAAAGCGCGAGGAGACGGATCGGCGGAAGGACCGCGCGCTGCGGAGCGCCGGATGGGAGGTCGTGCGCGTGCGGACAGGGAAGCTCGAGCCGCTCGGCCCCTACGACCTGCGGATCGCGGCAGTCGGAGCACGCGGCGTGGCACTCCTCATCGACCGGCTGCGCGACATCCGCGGCGCGCTGATGGTCGACGCTTATCTCCGGGAGTCCGGGGCGACCCCGAGCGGCAGCGCCGGCTGAGATGATCGGGCATGGCCTCCTTCCACCCTGACCTGACGCTCGCCCGGTTCATCCCGCCGTTCTTCTTCGGCCCGCGATCGACGGCCCTGGCGAACCTCAGTCGTCCGAAGCCTCGACCGGCGCCCGAGGACCTCATCGTCGACGACCTGACCATCCCAGGCCCGGAAGGCGCCCCCGACATCGCGATGCGCGTCTACCGACCGCGCGCGGCCGTCGGCCCGACGCCCGCGTTCCTCTGGATCCACGGCGGCGGCATGATCACCGGGAACCGGCTGAGCGACGAGAGGAGCAACATCGCGTTCGCGCGGACCCTCGGCATCACCGTCGCGTCGGTCGAGTACCGTCTGGCTCCGGCATCCCCCGCCCCGGCAGCCGTGGAAGACGTCCATGCGGCGTTCCGCTGGCTCGTCGACCATGCGTCCGAGCGAGGAATCGACCCCGCTCGCATCGCCATCGGCGGCGCGAGTGCCGGCGGCGGACTCGCCGCGGCCACCACGCTTCTGGCGCGCGACACCGGAGGGCCGCTGCCCGCCTTCCAGCTGCTCGTCTACCCGATGATCGACGACCGCACGGTCACGCGCACCGACCAGGATGTCCGTGGTGTCCGCGCATGGACGAAGCGCAGCAACCGCTACGCGTGGGGCGCCTACCTCGGCCACGAACCCGGCCGCGACGGCGTCTCGGATTACGCGGCTCCCGCGCGCCGGACGGACTTCAGCGGACTACCGCCCGCGTGGATCGGCGTCGGGACGAACGACCTCTTCCATGACGAGGACGTGCGCTACGCGGAGCGCCTGCGTGAGGCGGGCGTGCCGTGCGAGCTCGTCGTGGTCGACGGCGCCTTCCACGGATTCGACATCATCATGTCGGCCAAGCCCGTCTCCCGCGAGTTCTGGCGCGCTCAGGCCGCAGCGTTGCGGGTCGCACTCGGCTGACCATACCGGGCGCCACCGACCGGCCCGGCGGGGAGCCCTCTCCGGAGCCGGGAGAATGGAGGGATGTCCTCGAAGTCCCCGCGGCAGCTGCTCGCCTCCGTGCGCCGAATCGTGCACACCGACCCCACGAGCGTGGCGCCCACCGAGGTCATGCCGGTCATCGACGAGCGCATGGTGCCGAAGGTGCTCGACCTCTCGACGCGCATCGGCGAATCGATGTTCGCCGTCGGAGCATCCGCCCACGAGGTGACGCTCGCCATCACGCGCGTGTGCGATGCGTACGGCCTCCGCGGCGTGCAGGTCGACGTCACGTACAACTCGATCACCGTCTCGTTCCACCTCAGCGGCGAGGTCTGGCCCGAGACGCTGGTGCGAGTCGTCCGCGTCGCCGCTCCCGATCACGCGAAGCTGCAGCGGGTGCAGGCGCTGGTGTCGGACATCGAGAAAGGGCTCGACCTGGAGTCGGCGCGCACCGCGTTCCGAGTGATCCGCCGGATGCCGTTCCGCTATCAGCAGCCGGTCGTCGTGGTCGCCAGGGCGATGCTCGCGGTCGGGGTCAGCATCCTCCTCGGGGCCTCGCCGCTCATCGTCGGACTCACGTTCGTCGCGGCCCTCGCCGCGGCGGTCACCCAAGCCGGCCTCGCCCGCGTGCGGGTGCCCCTCTTCTTCAGCCAGATCGCCGGAGGGTTCGTGACCACGGTCGTCGCGGTGGCGGTGTCGGCCCTCGGGTCTGCGGGGATCGAGCCGTTCGTCGCCATCCGTCCCTCGATCATCGTCGCCTCGGGGATCGTGCTCATGCTCGCCGGACTCACCGTGGTCGGGGCGGCGCAGGATGCCATCGACGGCTTCGCCCTGACCGCAAGTGGACGCATCCTCGACCTCACGATGCAGACGCTCGGCGTCGTCATCGGCATCCTCGTGGGCCTCGAGCTGGGCAGCGTGCTGGGGTTCACGATGGACCTGCCCGACGACGCGGCACCGTTCGGGCCCCTCGTGAGCGTGTTCGCGGGAGCGATCATCATCGCGGTCGCCGTGGCGGTGTTCAACGGCGCCGGCATCCGGATCATCCTCGTCAGCGCGCTGCTCAGCGCCCTCACGATCGCGGGGTACACGGTCGCCACCGCGCTGCAGTTGCACCCTGCCGCGGCGAGCGCGCTCGGTGCCCTGCTCGCGAGCTTCGTCGGAGTGCTGATCGCGCATAACCTGCACGTGCCGTCGGTCGCCGTCACGACCGCGGCGATCGTGCCGCTCGTGCCCGGAGTGGCGGTGTTCCAGGGCCTGCTCGAGATGGTGCACACCAGCGCGACGGCATCCGACATCGTGGGCGCCGGCAGCTCGCTCATCTACGCCGCGGTGATCGGCATCGGACTGGCGTCCGGTGCGTCGCTGGGTCTGTATCTCGGCACCCCGGTGCGCGCGACCCTCGGGAGCGTGACGAAGACCCGGGCGCGCGTGCGGCGGTGAGGATGCCGCGGAGCCGCGCCGTCGTGTCGATCGACGGTCAGTGCGCTCCGTCGTACAGCTCGCCGACCGGGACGGCCACCGACAGCACGTTGCCCGGCTGGGCGAGTGGGCACGCCCACGCGGGATCGTAGGCGCATGAGGGGTTGTAGGCGAAATTGAAGTCGAGCACGATCGTGCCGCGGACGGCATCCGAACCGAGGTCGGCCCCCTTGATCGTGTCGATCAGGTAGCGCCCGCCGCCGTACGTGCCACCGGGGCGCCCGGCGAGCGCATCGCGCACCGGGATGAACAGCCCGCCGCCGTAGGTCGTCAGGCGCCAGATGTCGAGCGTCCCGACATCCGGAATCTCCACCAGCCCGACCCGCTCGAACGGCACGACACCGTCCGTGCCGGTCGCGAACTCGAACCCGCCCGGTTCCGCGGGGAGGATGGGCAGCTCGAAGCGCCACTCCGGATCATAGGGAGCGATCGGCAGCCCTTCGAACATCAGCCGATCCTCCGCGAGGAGAGGCGTCGCCGGGTGGTGCATCAGCAGCTCATCGCGCTCGATGCGCCAGAGCTCGTGCGCCTCTTCCGGCGACTCGGCTCGACGCACCGCGTCGTACAGCGCGAAGACGCGCCGCCGCCAATCGACGACCTCGGCGGCGGTGCGGGCTTTCGTGAGCGTCATGCAGTTCAGGCTACGTCGATAATGGACGGATGGAGCCGTGGCAATCGAGAGAGTGGTTCTCCGAGTACCTCGACGTCTGCAACAGCCACGACCTGGACGCACTTCGCGAACTCGTCGATCCGGACGTGCGGCGCGCACACCTGCCCGGCGGCGCGGATGCCTGGATCGACGACATGGCCGACCTCTTCCATGCTTTCCCGGACTGGCGCTGGCGGCGCATCCAGCTCGTCATCGAGGAGGATCGGATCGCGGCTCACCTGCGCGGAAGCGGCACGCACACCGGCGTCTTCCGCGGCCTGTCTGCCACCCGACGGCACGTGAACGTCGCCGAGTTCGGGATGTATCGCATATCCGGTGGACGCATCGTGGAGCATGCCGGTTCGGAGCCCGAGCTGCGGATCAGAGCGCAGCTCACGGCCTGAGGGTCGCAGCGCTCGCCTCAGTCGCCGAACGCGGCGAGCAGCTCGGCGAAGTGATCGAGGTCTTCCGCCGACCACCGGCGCAGCCGCTCTCCGAGGCGCTGCTCGTAGCGCGACCGAGCCAGCGCCACCCGCTCCTGCGCCAGCTCCGTCGCGACGAGCACACGCGCACGGCGGTCGTCGGGGTCGCGGACGCTCTCCACGAGTCCGAGCTGCTCGAGCTGACGCACGTGACGGCTGACCGCTGACTTGTCGGTCTGCAGACGCTCGATGATCGCGCCGGCCGACGTGGCCTTGCCCGTCGCGATCGACGTGAGCACCTGATAGCCGAGCGGCTGCAGCTCCGGATGCACGGTCGTGGCGGCCTCGCGCCAACTCACGCGGATGCGGGCGAACAGCCGCCCGAGCTCGTGCTCGACGCGGGAGACGGCCTGATCCAGTTCGGTGCCTTCGGCGGTATCGGCTTCACCGGCGCCATCGACACTGTCGGCTTCGGCGGCGGGCGCGCCCTCGCGGGCGGGTTCGTCGGACGAGGCACTCATGGTCGCCAGCTTACGGCGAAGCCCCGGAAGAGGCCGAGATGACAAATGCAGGTCGAGATCACGGATGCAGGCTCGATTCGCCGATCTCGACCTGCATTCGTGATCTCAGCCTGCTGATGCGCGCGTCGTCAGATCTCTGCGAGCAGCCGGAAGACCTTGGATGCCGCGTGGATCTCGTCCTGCGTCAGCTCGGCCACGACCGTGCGCAGCCGCGTGGCGTGGTCGCGCCGCAGCTCAGCGAGCACCTCGTGAGCCGACGCCGTCGCCGTCAGCACCCGCTGGCGTCCGTCGCGCTCGTCCGGGTGCGACTCGATCAGGCGCAGGTCCTCCAGCATCCGCACCTGGCGGCTGATGACGGACTTGTCCATCTCGAAGAGCCCCGCGAGCTCGTGAGCGTTGGCGGAGCCGGCGCGGTCGATGAAGGCCAGCAGCTTGTATCCGCCGACCTGCAGCTCGGGATCGATGCGCGCCGCCGACTCCTTCCAGAGCGTCCGGGTCCTCGCGAAGATGAGGTTCAGATGCGTCTGGAGATCGCCGAGTGCCGTGTCCACATCCGGCGCCGTCAACGCTTCCGCGGCCGCCATCTCAGCTCCTCGACTCGCGATCGTCGCGCTCGAGCACAGTCACCGATCCGGTCGCCGGCTTCGAGGACTCGGCACCGGCGGTGCGGATGGTGCCCGTCGACATCGATCCTCCGACCTCGGCCTCGGCGACCTCGATCGCCGAATCCTCGGCCTGCTCGCGCAGCTGCTCGGCGGCGTTCTTCGTCGACAGCGGCTTGTTCTTGATGAACGCGATCGCGATGATGGAGATCACCGCGAGCGGGATGGCGATGATGAATGCGTCGGCGATGCCGTGGCCGTAGGCGCCCTCGACGATCGCACGGATCGTGTCCGGCAGCTGCCCGACCTTCGGCACATCACCCGAGGCGAGGTGCTCGAGGGCGCTGACCTCGTCGGGCGTCGTCGGCACGAAGCCGTCGAGCGCGTCGGCCATGTAGCTCGCGACGCTGGTCGAGAGCAGCGAGCCCATCACCGTGACGCCGATGGTTCCGGCGATGGTGCGGAAGAAGTTGACGTTCGACGAAGCCGCGCCCAGCTGCCTCGGGGAGGTGTCGTTCTGCACGATCAGCGTGAGGTTCTGCATGACCATGCCGAGCCCCGCGCCGAGCACGAACATATAGCCGGCCACCAGGGGGAACGGAGTGTCGTAGCGGAGCGTCGCCATCAGGCTGACGCCGACCGTGGTGAGCACGGAGCCCGTCAGCATCCATCCCTTCCACTTGCCGAAGCGGCTCACGAGCTGCCCGATGATGATCGACGCACCCATCTGGCCGACGATCATCGGGATGGTCATGAGTCCCGACTCGGTCGGTGTGGCGCCGCGAGCGAGCTGGAAGTACTGCGCGAGGAACACCGACGTGGCGAACATCGAGACGCCGATCGCGATCGACGCGATGACCGAGAGCGTGAAAGTGCGGCCCGTGAACAGCGACATCGGCACGATCGGTTCCTTGACGAAGAACTCGACCGCGATGAACGCGGTGATCGCAACGCCGGCGGTGACGGCGAGCATGATGCTCGTCGAGGAATCCCAGTCGAACTGGTTGCCGCCCATCGAGACCCAGATGAGGAGCGTCGAGACGCCGACCGCGAGCAGCACGATGCCGAAGTAGTCGATCGACACCTTGGAGTCGCGCTGCGGCTTCGGCAGGTGCAGCGTGAACTGCAGCAGCACGAGGGCGAGGATGGCGAAGGGAACGCCGACGAAGAAGTTGGAGCGCCAGCCCCACACATCGGTGAGGAGTCCGCCGAGGAGCGGGCCGCCGATCGTGCCGAGGGCCATGATGCCGCCGACCACGCCCATGTACTTGCCGCGCTCGCGCGGAGAGATGATGAGGGCGACGGCGATCATCACGAGCGACATCAGGCCGCCGACGCCGATGCCCTGCACGACGCGGACGGCGATCAGCATGTTCGTGTCGGTGGAGAACCCGGCGATCACGGTGCCGACGGTGAAGATGATCAGCGAGAGCTGGACCAGGATCTTGCGGTCGACCAGGTCGGCGAGCTTGCCCCAGATCGGGGTGGAGACGGCGGTCGCCAGGAGGCTGGCCGTGATGACCCAGGTGTACTGGGACTGCGTGCCGCCTAGGTCGGCGATGATCACCGGCATCGAGGTCGACACCACGGTGCCCGAGAGCACGGCGACGAACATGCCGACGACGAGGCCGGAGATCGCGGTGTAGACCTCGCGCGGCGAGCGCACGGGCATGGCTGCGGAAGAGGATGAGGCGTGTGTCACAGTGTGGATGCTCCTGTGTAGAAAGTTGATAAGAGTCAACTATACGCGCGTAGTTGCCAAAGAGCAACTATCGACCGGAGGCAACGATCGCCGTCGATCTCGGGATGCCGATGTCGGCGGTGCATGCGACGATCTCCCCGTCGACAGGAGACCGGATGCGAGGCGAGGCGACGGTCCTGCATGCCGATCTCGACGCGTTCTACGCCTCGGTGGAGCAGCGAGACACGCCTGCGCTGCGCGGTCGCCCCGTGATCGTCGGCGGCGGGGTGGTGCTCGCGGCGAGCTACGAGGCCAAGGCACGCGGGGTGCGCACGGCCATGGGCGGTCGCCAAGCGCGGGAGATCTGCCCGGATGCCGTGATCGTCCCGCCGCGGATGGACGCGTACTCCGCCGCCAGCAAAGAGGTCTTCGCCGTCTTCCGTGACACGACGCCGCTCATCGAGGGTCTCTCGATCGACGAGGCGTTCCTCGAGGTGGGTGGCCTCCGCCGGATAGCGGGGACGCCGGAGGAGATCGCGGTCCGGTTGCGCGAGCGGGTGCGCACCGAGGTCGGGCTCGCCATCTCGGTCGGCGTCGCGCGGACCAAGTTCCTCGCCAAGGTCGCCAGCGCCGTGAGCAAACCCGACGGACTGCTCGTCGTCGAGCCCGACCGGGAAGAGGAGTTCCTCCTCCCCCTGCCGGTCGAGCGGCTGTGGGGCGTCGGCGCCGTCACCGCCGAGAAGCTGCACCGGCTCGGCATCCGCACGGTCGGGCAGCTCGCCGAGCTGGAGGCGTCCGCCGCCGAACGGCTGCTGGGCAAGGCGACCGGCGCGCACGTGCACGCGCTGGCACGCCTGCGGGATCCGCGCCCGGTCGACACGACGCGGCGGCGCGGATCCATCGGGTCGCAGCGCGCTCTCGGCAGCCGCCCGCGGTCGGCCGAGGAGCTCGACCTCATCCTCACGCAGATCGTCGACCGGCTCGGGCGTCGGCTCCGTGACGGCGACCGCGTCTGCCGCACGGTCGTGCTGCGCCTCCGCTTCGGCGACTTCGCGAAGGCGACACGATCGCGCTCGCTCGGCGCGCCGACCGATCGCACGACGCGGCTGCTCGCCGTGGCGCGGATGCTGCTCGCCGCGGCTCAGGCGGAGATCGCCGACCGCGGCATCACGCTCATCGGCATCTCGCTGGCGCAGCTCGACCACGCCGACCGCGTGCAGCCCGAGCTGCCGCTCGAGTGGGACGACGGCGAGCGCCTCGACACCGTGCTCGACGCGGTGCGCGATCGCTACGGCGCGACGTCGGTCGCCCGCGCCACACAGCTCGGGCGCGACCCGGGCTGGTCGACGCCGCTACTGCCGGAGCACGAGTGAACGCGTGCGCTACTCTTCCGTGGCGCGCGTCACTCGGAACCCCGGTCAGCGAGGACCGCCCGAGCGGCCAGCCCGATGATCGCGCTGTAGGTGGGGTACGCGAACCGGACACCGGCGAGGGTGGAGACGTCGACACCCGCGGCCATCGCGGTGGTGACCGACTGGATGACCTCGATGGCGTTCTCCCCCACCGCGTGCGCGCCGAGGATGAGCTCGCGCCGACGATCGGCGATGAGCTTCACGAACCCGGTCTCGCGATCGTCGATCACTGCCCGCTCGAGGCTCGCGTACGGCACCGACACCACCACGCAGTCGGTGTCGCGCTCCCTCGCCTGCTCTTCGGTGAGGCCCACTCCGGCGTAGTCGGGATCGGTGAACCCGCCGGCGGGCAGAAGGTGATGCGGCGTGCGTCGGTTCGCGCCCAGCACCGCGTTCTCCGCCGCGGCCTCGCCCTCGAACTGGGCCGCCTGCACCAGCATGTCGCGCCCGTTCGCGTCGCCGACCGCGAAGATGTGCGGCACCACGGTGCGGAAGTACCTGTCGGCGGGAATCGCCGAGCGCTCGATCTCGACGCCGGCGAGCTCGAGGCCGAGGTCCTCGACGTCAGCGGGCCACCCCGTCGCCATGATGACCGTGTCGAACTCCGCAGAGCGCTCCTCGCCCGCGTCGCGCCAGTGGAGCCGGATGCCGTCGTCGATGCTCTCGAGACGGGTCACCGTCTCGATCCCGGTGTGCACATCGATGCCCTGGTCGCTGAACGACGCGGCGACGGTCTCGGCGATCGCGGCATCCGCAGCCATCAGCACGCGCGGGGCGACGTCGAGGAGCGTCACCTCCGACCCGAAGGAAGAGAAGACGGTCACGAGCTGCGCACCGGTGTTCCCCGCGCCGATCACCGCGACCCGCCGCGGCAGCGCCGGCAGCGAGAGGACGTCTTCGGGGACGGTGGCGAGCTCGGCGCCAGGAATAGGCAGACGGCGCGAGTGGCCGCCGACGCAGACCAGGACCGTGTCGGCGGAGACGCGGCGCCCGCTGTCGAGCACCAGCGTGTGCTCGTCGGCGAAGCGCGCGCGTCCCTCCTGGATCAGGTCGATCCCTGCCGCGTCGAAGCGCTCCGCCTCGCGTTTGATCGAGCGCACCCGCTCGACGCGTTCATGCACGCGGGCGACCGTGGTGGGCCAGTCGATGACCGGGGCTCCGGCACGGACACCGTAGTCATCGGCATGGCGCGACTCGCGGATCAGGCGCGCGGTCTTCGCCAGCACGCGGGTCGGCACGCATCCGGTGTTCACGCAGGTCCCGCCGGTGCGGCCCGCCTCGAGGACGACAACTTTCGCGCCCAGCTCGGCGGCGCGCAGGGCGGCGGCCGTGCCGGCCGGCCCCGCACCGATCACCGCGACGTCATAGTGCTTCTCGGACGCTGAGAGGTCTCGGAACTCTGCCATCGTGTCTCCTGCGCAGTCGGTCGTCGCTGCCGTCGCGCTGATCACGCAGCAGCCCTGCATCGATCATGACGGATGCCGCGCCCCGGCGCGCGCGGACTTCCGCCCGTCGTTCCCATCGTGCGGCCCAACGAGCGGCACCGACGCGTTCAGCACCACGAGCGCGATCGTCCCCAGCGCGGCGATCACAGCGGGGATCCAGAAGAGCTGCGGCATACCGAGCCACCCGATTCCCCGTCCATATAGAGGGGAAGGTAGGCGAGCTTGACGGTCTCGCCGCACATGATGAGCACGTAGATGCCGGTGAAGACGAGCAGCGGCAGCGTCGACCGCCGTCGGGGCACCCGTACCGTCGGTCTGGGCGGAGCCTCTCCTGCGAAGGGTGGAGCGGCGCGGACGCCGATCAGCGGGACGAGCGAGAGCAGCACGCTGATTCCGGTCACGAGCAGCAGGGGCCGCAGCCCCAGCACCGCTCCGAGGACGGCACCGAGCACGGGCCCGACGATCCACCCCAGTGCCATCGCCATCCTGATCAGCGCGACGACCTCGTTGTCGGCGGGTGTGGGCGCCCGGTTCAGTTCGTCGCGCACGGCGGCCTGCAGCTGCGCGGCGCCCGCGCCCGCAGCGCTGAGCAGCAGCGCGTTGATGACGAACGGCATCCACGCCTGCATCGCGAGAGCCATCAGGACCCAGCCGGCGAACCCTGCGAGAGCGGACAGCCGGAAGACGAGCAGACGTGAGCCGGTGCGATCGGAGAGCGAACCCACCACGTACCCGACGAACGGGGCGGCGAGGTTGGTCAGGAAGTACAGACCCGCCTGCGCCTCCGACAGGTGCAGCTCCTCGACGAGGAAGAGGGTGATCTGCGGGATCGTGATGGAGATGCCGATCCCGGAGATGACCAGGCTGAGGAAGGCGCCCCGGAGCAGCCGGGACCGGAAGATGTATCGCGAGGCGGAGACCCGTTCGGCTGCCTGCCCTCGAGATGTTGAGTGCCGTTCCGCCACCCGGTCAGGTCGCGAGGAGCGGCGGCTGGTGCGGGATCTCTATCGGTCGCGTCGAGCGCGACCGATCGTGCAGACGCCGAACGTCTTCGAGGACGTCGATCGGGGACATGTACCGCGTCGCTGCGGCGATCTCCCTCATCCACATGACCTCGACCTCGTACTCGTCGACCTTGTACACGCATCCCAGCGTGCGACGGGGATCGCTCGCCTCATAGCGGTGGTCGAGGATCAACCATTCGTATTCAGTAACTTTGCGGAGCTCGAAACGAGCATCGGGGAGTCCGGTCATGTCACCCTCCAATCGGACAAGTACACTCTCGCCCCGACGTAACACAGAAGATAGCTACTTGACAGAATGCATGCACCGAAGGTACAGGTGACTCCCGGTTTCCTCACAGACACCTCACGCCGCGCCCGGGTGGTCGATGCCGTCGGTCATCCGCCAGGCGATCCACCGGCGTGAGTGCGCGGCGACCGGCATCCGTCGTCCGCCATACCGCACGCCTCCGCGCAGCCGGGCGCCGATCGCGAGCCAACTGGTGACGGCCCGCTCGATGACCCACAGCGGCGCCCACAGCGCGCTGGTCGCCGGGAAGACCGCGCCACCGCCCGCCTTCCTGCGGCCGCACTCGGCCAGCCCGACGACACCGAGCATCAGCAGCGCGAGACGCTTCGGACGGTGCCGCAGGCTCCACAGCATCGGCAGGAGCGAGGCTTCGACCACGAGCCGCCGTGGCTGGGCGAAGCTGTCGTACGCCTGGCGGACGCGCTGAGAGAGGAAGTGCCGCGACGTCGGCGGTCGTCGCTCGACGAAGATGTCGGGGCGATCCGAGACCACGCCTCCGATGGCGCGCACCGTGCGTTCCATCTCGAGATTCTCGAAGAGCACGTCGGCGTCGTAACCCCCGGAGAGCTGCAGGACCGATCGACGCACTCCGTAGGTTCCCGGATAGTCGCTTCCGAGTGCACGGTTCAGCAGAGTGCGGCCGGTGTCCCAGCGGGCGTGCCAGGGGCGGGGCGAGAAGTGGTTCTGCGGCTTGACCAGGGCGGCGGACTCCAGATCGGCGGCGACGGCGAGCAGCTCGTCCCGCCGGTATCGGACATCGTCGTCGGCGATCACCATCCGCTCGTGCCGGGCGACGGCGACACCGGTGAGGACCCCGCGGACCTTGCCGTTCCATCCGGATCGCGCGTCGACGGGGATGTGCCGGACGAGACCCGCCCACGCGTCGGCATGAGCGGCGAAGCGCGCCGGGTCCGAGCCGTCGACGACCGTCACGTCAGCCCACTCGCGAAGGGCGCGGAGATACTCCGTGAGGTCTGCCAGCGCGCTGTCGTCGTCCCAGCGCAGCGGAAGGATGTACTCGATCATGCGCAGAATATCGGTCTGCCGGTACGCCGCGAGAAAGGGTATTGACAGGGTCCCGGTCCCCGGAGCCGCACATGGTACGACCTCGTCGCGGCTGCGTCGAGGGTCTGCAACGAAGTCGTTTTCGCGCCCACGCTGACCGACATCACTCGATCACCGAAGGAGCACCATGTACTTTCACGTTCAAGAGTTCATCAACGAGATCGCGCAGGACGAGCCGGATCCCGCGGCGGCGAACGCGCTGCAGGAGGGCCTCGGCGGCCAGTTCGGCGAGATGCGCACGATGATGCAGTATCTGTTCCAGAGCATCAACTTCCGCGGACCCTCCGCCAAGCCGTACAAGGATCTGATCCAGGGCATCGGCACCGAGGAGATCAGCCACGTCGAGCTGATCGGCACCACGATCTCGCGACTTCTCGACGGTTCGCCGGAGTATCAGGGCAAGCCCAAGGACCCCGTAGACGAGCCGGGCGCGGGCGGTGCCACGCCGCTCCGCATCGCGGTCGACACGAGCAACATCCATCACTACCTGGTCGGCGCTCAGGGTGCGCTTCCCGTCGACGCGGCCGGCAACCCGTGGATGGGCAGCTACGTCTACAACTCGGGCAACCTCGTGCTCGACCTGCTCTACAACCTCATGCTCGAGTCCACCGGTCGGCTCCAGAAGTGCCGGCTCTACGAGATGACGGCCAACAAGACCGCGCGCAGCACGATCTCGTACCTCATCGTCCGCGATCAGGCGCACGAGAACGCCTATGCCAAGGCGCTCGAGACGCTCGGTGTGAACTGGCGCACCTCGCTGCCGATCCCGAAGACGAACGCCGAGCAGTTCCCCGAGGTCAAGAAGCTCCTCGATCTCGGACTGCAGAGCAAGCAGTACTCGTTCGATCTGACGGCGCAGTCCGAGGCGGGCAAGATCTTCCAGGGCGCGTCGCCGTCGAACGACGGCACCACTCTGGACGCCAGCGAGCAGGCGCCTGTCGGTGCCCCGATGACGATCTCTCCGGAGCGTCTCGAGGAGTTCTCGCCAGGAGCGGATGCCGACCTGCGCGCACTCATCGAAGCCACGGCTGCGATGGAGATGGCCGACATCGACGCGACGTTCGGCCGCATGGGGTGACGCGGGGGCTCAGGCCGCGGGGGTGTCCAGCACCTCATCGACGAGTGAGATGCCGCCGGTCGAGTTCGCCGACTGCATGAGCTCCTCGACCCACTTCACGTTCAGCGGCGGCGTCTCCGGCTCGTCGAAGGTGAAGCGGAGTGGGATCGAGGGGTGCAGCCAGATGGTGGACCGGCCGGCGGGCTCATCCACCGGGTGCTTCCAGGACAGGGTGAAGCTCTCGTTGCGGCGGAGCTTGGTGGCGATGACGACCTTCAGATGAGCGAGGGCGCGGTCCTCGATGTGGATCGGCTCGCTCGAGCCGCCATAGTTGATGGTTCCCATGAGAAAAACATAATCGTCCGGGAGGCCTCCGCGCGTCATCACGGCGCGCGGAAGGCCTCCCGGGCGTTTCGCGGTTCGCGCCCGCGGGGCTGGGTCGGCCGGGGACCCGGAGACAGCGGCGACGGGGTGCTCGCGGTGACCTCCCGGCCGGGCTCGAGCAGGAGCTCCTCGTCGAAGTGGCGGATCGTGACGGGATCGCCGCTGCTCAGCCGGTAGGTCGTCGCGCGAGGGGTGACGTCGACCCGGAGCGTGCAGCCGTGGATCCGCACGCCGAATCCGAGCCTGGTCAGCGCCGCAGGAAGCCGCGGACGGAAACTCAGCCCTGCATCGCTCTCGCGCATGCCGCCGAAACCGCCCGCGATCGCCGTCCAGACGCCGGCCTGAGCGGCGATGTGCAGGCCCTCCTCGGTGTTGCCGTGCAGGTCGTCGAGATCCACGGTCGCGACCTCCGCCAGGTAGTCGTACGCGAGGTCGAGATGGCCGACCTCGGCGGCGATGACCGCCTGTACCGCGGCGGACAGCGAGGAATCGCGCACCGTGAGGGCTTCGTAATAGGCGAAGGCGCGAGCCTTCTCGTCCGCGGTGAAGGCCTCGTGGGCGAAGTACAGCGCGAGCACCAGGTCGGCCTGCTTGACGACCTGCTTCCGATAGAGGTCGAAGTAGGGGAAGTTGTCGTGCAGCAGGTACTGATCGGGGCCTGTCGCGTCGAAATCCCACCGTGCGAGGTCGGTGTATCCGTCGGCCTGCGGATGCACTTGGCGATCGTGATCGAACGGGATGTGCACGGCCGCGGCAGCGGTCTCCCATCCGCCGATCTCGTCGTCCTCGACGCCCAGCCGGCGGGCGACATCCGGATGCCGTCGCGCCGCGGCCGCGGCGCCCCGCAGGTTCAGCTGCGCCATGAGGTTGGTGTAGACGTTGTCGTTGCCGAGCGCGGAATACTCGTCCGGCCCGGTCACCCCGTCGAGGTGGAAGGCGCCGCGTGCGTCCCACCGCCCGAGTGATACCCAGAGGCGGGCGGTCTCCGCGAGGATCTCCGTCCCGACTTCGCGTTCGAAGTCGCGGTCCCCGGTCGCGCGGACGTAGTGCACCGCCGCGGCCGCGATGTCGGCGTTGATGTGGAAGGCGGCGGTGCTCGCGGGCCAATAGCCCGAGCTCTCCCGGCCGTCGATCGTGCGCCAGGCGAACGCGGCACCGGACAGATGCAGCTGCTTCGCACGTTCTCTCGCGTGACCGAGGGTCGAGTGCCGCCAGCGCAGCGCCTGCTCGGCCGCATGAGGCGCGGTCGAGGTCAGCACGGGCAGGACGAACGCCTCGAAGTCCCAGAAGGTGTGGCCCTCGTAGCCGGACCCGGTCAGCCCCTTCCCCGGCACGGAGCGGAGTTCCGCGCGCACGGATGCCTGGAACACCTGGAAGAGTGCGAACCTCACCGCCTGCTGCAGCCGCGGTTCGCCCTCGATGCGCACGTCGGCGCACTCCCAGTACTCATCGAGGCTGGCGCGCTGACCTTCGACGAGGCCGTCCCAGCCGTCGCGCACGGCATCCGCCACGGCGACCTCGGCGCGGTCTCGCAGGGTCGCCGCGGAGAGGTGCCCCGACCATTCGTGGCCGACGAACTTGACGACCTGCAGCGACTCCCCCGCGGCCAGAGTGGCGCGGATCGTGGTTCTGGCCCTGTCGCCTGCGGCATCGGTCTCGACAGTCGGCTCGTGGCTGTCCGGAGCCGTCACGACGTGGTCCATCGCGACGGCCACCGTGAGCGCGCTCTTCCTGGTGCGATGGACCAGGGTCGCCGCCGTGCCGCGGGCGGTGGATGCGACCTCATCCCAGGGCTCGGCGAGCAGATCCCGCACTCGGGGATCGTCGTGCACCGTCGGGAGCGGCTCGTTGGCGAGAGTCTCGGAGAGGACGGTGACATCCGTCCCCTGGTCGATCGCTGTCACGTCGTACCGGATGGCGGCGACGGACCGATGCGTGAACGACACGACGCGAATCGACCGCACCCGCACCCGCCGCCCGGCAGCGCTCACCCACTCGAGTTCGCGGGTCAGCGTGCCGTCGCGGAGGTCCAGTCGACGCCGGTGGTCGACGACCGTCCCGTCCCGCAGGTCGAACGGCTCGTCTCCGACGATGAGCCGCAGGATCTGGCCGTTCGGGACGTTGATGACGCTCTGCCCCCACTCCGGATAGCCATAGCCGTCTTCGGCGTAGGGCATCGGATGCTCTTCGAAGACGCCGTTGAGGTAGCTGCCGGCGACTCCGTGGGGGTCGCCCTCGTCGAGGTTGCCGCGCCAGCCCACATGCCCGTTCGAGAGGCCGAACACCGACTCTTCATGCGCGAGGTGTTCGACGTCCACCCCCTCGATCCCGACGCTCCAGTCATCGACGTCGAATCGCGCTGCCATGGTCATCCCTCCCGCCGTGCTCGCTCGGAGTCGAGCCCAATCGAGCGTACTGACGGTCGTCGGGCATGACGAAAGGGTTGCATCACGAGCGCGGCCCACGTATGGGCGGTGCCTACTCCGGGCCGACCATCTCATCGACCAGCATGATGCCGCCGGTGGAGTTCACCGACTGCATCAGCCGCTCGATCCATTGGGCGTTGAGCTCCGGCGCCTCCGGCTCGTCGAACGTGAATCGCAACGGGATCGAGGGATGCAGCCAGATCGTCGATCGACCGACCGGCTCGCCCTCCGGATGCCGCCACGACAGCGTGAAGCTCTCGTTCCGTCGGAGCTTCGTCGCGATGACGACCTTGAGGTGCGCGAGCGCACGGTCGTCGATGTGGATGGGGCCGGACGTGGAGTCGTACGAGATGGTGCCCATTTTCGAACGCTAGTCCTGTGCGCGTGAATAGTCACGTGCGTCTCGCGTCGGTGACTGTCAGATCGCTCCCGGGGTGCCGTAGTCGGCCTGGTCCCATGGCTCGTCCGTCGCCATCTCTGCGGGACGGAGAATCGCGTCGATCCGCTCCCGGATCTCGGCGACCGCATCGGTGTTGTCGGGCGGTTCCACCTCGGAGTTCGTCGACTCCGCCATGAGGACGGTGCTCGCGTTCAAGAGAACAATGCTTCCACCGTGTTGCCGTCGGGGCTGATCGAGCGGACCGTCACCGTGTCCGCCGTCGAATTGTCGGCGACGAGGCGCGCGTACTCGAGCAGAGTGTCGGCCGCGTCGTCGCCCATCAGAAGAGACTTCTCACCATAGGTCACGTGCTTCATGGCAGCAGAATAGGCCGCCCGCGGCCATCGATCCCGGGTATTGACATCGACGGTCGCCCTGGGGCAGTGCGCGACTTCGCGTTCTAGTCGAGATCGTCCGCGACCTGGACGGGAAGCTCCAGCTGGACACCGGTCGGCGCCTCGGTACCGCGGGTGAGTTGTCGAAGTCTCTCAACTAGTTCGGCATCCTCCAGTTCCGGACCGACGCCGGGCACCCCCTTCACGACGAGCTGGCTCGCGGGGCCGATCAGGAACTTTGCTCGGACGACCGTGCCGTCGTCCTCCCGAACCGGTATGTCGACGATCTCGGCACGCTCGTCGTCACCCAGCGCACGGCTGTACGCAAGCAGTGCCTCCGCGATCGCGTCGCCCGTCAGGTATTCGTCTCCGGCGTACATGATCTTCTGCATCCTCCAGTTCTAAACCAGACCGGAGCGTGAGCGGAGGACCCTTGATCTGCACGGGGAGCACCTGCTACGCGTCAACGCGCCGTATGCGAGTAGCGTGTCCCTCATGGCTGAGCGCTCGCAGGAGAGGTCGCACGGCTCGTCGGCTGGACGTCTCAGCCGTGAGCTGATCATCGGCAGCGCCCTCGAGCAGATCGATTCAGAGGGCGCCCAGAGCCTGTCGATGAGGTCGCTCGCCCAGGGGCTCGGCGTGGAAGCGATGTCGTTGTATCGCTACGTCCGCGGCCGCGAAGACCTTCTGGAGGGTGTCACCGACCGGCTGATGGGCGATCTCACCGCCGGCCTCGACGCGGAACTGACCGAGCATTGGCAGGGTTTCCTGCAGACCCTCGCGCACCGGGTGCGCCGGATCGCGATCGATCATCCTCGCGCCTTCCCTCTGGTCGCCTCGCGTCCTCCGTCGGCGCCCTGGTTGCGGCCGCCGCTGCGCAGCGTGGAGCTGGTCGAGACGTTCTTGAGCACCCTCATCGATCACGGCTTCTCCGACGAGCAGGCCGTGAAGACCTACCGGTCGTTCAGCAGCTTCCTGCTCGGTCAGCTCCTGCTGGAGGCGGCGGTGCGCGGGGGCGAGATCGGGCCCCTGGACGAGCCTTCGGATGAGGGCGATGCCGCTTCTCCGGACAGCGAAGGCCAGACCGAGGTCGATGAATCCGCCCAGATCGTCCGCCTGCGCGACCTCCTGAGCGAGGACCGCAGCGACGAGGAGTTCGAGGCCTCGCTGGAGAGCCTGCTCGACCGCTTGAGCGGAGAGCTCGCGGTCTGATCTGCCCTGCGCGCTCGGCTTGCAGGTCGCAGACTTACGGTGTAAACAAGATCGTGGACATACGGCGTAAGCCGAGACCCCCCGACCCCCCTTCGCCTGGCGTGCGATCACCGCCTCATGTCCCGATGGCGAGCGAAAGCAGGACTCACGATGGGCAGATTCATCTACGAGGGCACGAACAAGATCGAGATCGAAGATCGCGCTCTCACCCACCTCCAGCTCGTCATGACGGCGAAGCTGCGACGGGCCGAGCCGTTCGGTTTCACCTGGCGCGAGGACCCCAGCATCGGCGGCGGTCGGACGACCGTCTGGGTGCACGCAGGCAGCGCGCTCGTCTTCAAATACAGCGGTAGCCGCCAGCCGGCGATCAACCGCGACTGGATCGACGCGCTCGCCTTCACCGCGAATGCGCCCAGCGGCCTCTACCTCGTGCCGGAGCCCCCGGCGCGAGGCGCTGCGGAACGCCTCGACGTCCCGACGTAGAGCGACGACGTCGGCGCGCCGAGTTCCGGATGCCGTAACCCGGTAGCCACCGGCAAGCGCTGCGGTCAACCCCGTTCAGCCCTCTCACGGCTCGTGCGAGTCTCGACGTACTCGACGGAGGGATGACGCGCATGGCGCTGAAGGAATTGTGGCTGGTCCGCCATGGAGAGAGCGTGGGGAACGTCGCCGCGACCGGGGCGGAGGTCGCGGGTGCGGAAGTGATCGCGCTCGAGGATCGCGACGCCGACGTCCCGTTGTCCGCGACCGGGATCGAGCAGGCGAGAGCGCTCGCGACTCCGCTGCTCGAAGCGGCCGAGACGCCGCAGATCGCCTGGCTCTCGCCCTACGTCCGAGCGCAGCAGACCTTCGTGCTGGGGGTGGAGAACGGCCCCGCGATCGGACAGGCGCTCACCGACGAGCGGCTGCGCGACCGGGAGCTCGGCATCCTCGACCTGTTGACGTGGCGGGGCGTTGCGGCGCGGCATCCGGAAGAGGCGGCGCGGCGCGCGCGCCTTGGGAAGTACTACCACCGGCCCCCGGGTGGCGAGTCGTGGGCGGACGTGTCGCTGCGCCTGAGGTCGTTCCTGCATGACGCGCTGGACGCCGATGCACGAGTGGGGCTGGTCGTGGCGCATGACGCCGTCGTCATGCTGCTGGTCGCACTGCTGACCGGGATGGACGAGCCGCGCCTGATGCAGTTCGCCGCCGCCAACACCGTGCTCAACGCGTCCGTGACGCGGCTGCGCTTCGACGGGGAGCGGTGGGAGCTCATCGACTTCTCCGATGTCCGCCATCTCGCCGAGCTCGGCGCCGAGATCACCGTCCACCCGGGAAGCCCCGATGTCCAGCCCGTCTGAGATGTCCAGCCCGTCTGAGCCGACGACCGTCACTCCGGCGCTGCTCCGCGAGTGGGGCCTGCCGGAGCCGGGCGAATCGAAGAAGTCCCGCGGCGAGGCCATGGTCGTGGGCGGCTCGACGCTGTCGGCGGGTGCCGTCGTCCTTGCCGGGGAGGCGGCGCTGCGCGTCGGCGCGGGGAAGGTCGGCGTCACCGCGGATGCCGCGGTCGCCGATGTCGTCCGCATCTCGTTTCCGGAGGCCGGCGTCTACGAGTCGCCGCCGTCGGGACAGCCCGCGGATGCCGCCTGGAATGACACTTTCGAGAACTCCGACGCGGTGCTCGTCGGTCCCGGGTTGGCCGATCCAGGGACGGCCCGCGAGTGGTTGGAACGCCTGGCCGGTCACGAGACCGGCTGTCTCGTGGTGGATGCCTTCGCCGTCGGCGTCTTCCGCGAGGTGCGGCGATCGGATCTCCCGCGATCGCTGATCGTCAACGCGAACCTCGAGGAGGCGGAGATCCTTCTCGGCAGACCCGTCGACGACCTCTTCACCGATCTGCCGGCGTTGGCGAAGGAACTGGATGCCGTGGTCCACTGCTACTCCGCCGTAGCGTCGCCGTCCGGCGGAGTCTGGCGGATCGACGGCGGCGGTCCCGGTCTCGGCACGGCAGGCTCCGGCGATGCGCTGGCGGGTGCCATCACAGGCTTCGCGGCGCGCGGACTCGACCCTGAACGCGCTGCTGTCTGGGGAGCCTGGTGCCATGCCCGCGCCGGCGACCGCCTGACCGAGCGGATGGGGCTGGGATTCCTGGCCCGAGATCTCGTGCGAGAGCTTCCCGCGGCGGTTCTCGATGCTCTGGAAGGATGATCGACATGATCACCGTTCACCTGCGCTACGAGATCGACCCCGACAAGCTCGACGACTTCACCGAGTACGGACGCGAATGGATCCGCCTGGTGAACAAGCTCGGCGGCACCCATCACGGTTACTTCATGCCGAGTGAGGGAGACAGCGACGAAGCCTTCGCGCTGTTCACGTTCCCGTCCCTGGCCGAATACGAGGCTTACCGGACCGCCTCGAAGACCGACGCCGAATGCGTGGCCGCGTTCGAGCTCGCACGCAGAACGCAGTGCATCCGCCGTTATGAGCGGCGCTTCCTCAGCCCGGTCTTCGACTGAGACGGACCCGGCCGGTCGATCGCCCGGATGCCAAGACGTCAGGGCGTCGCGGTGTAGTTCGGTGTCGACAGAGCCGTGTTGTTCCCGGGTGCCGGATCGGTGGTGCCGGCGGGCGCGACCACGCTCACGCTGTACGGAGCCGCATCGGGGACCCAGACTCCATCGTTGCGCAGGTCGAACGATGGACGGATGACGGTGACCGCCGGGCTGGCGGGAATCGCGACCGGCACGCTGAACGTCGAAGTCTCGACGTTGCCGTTCGTGACCGTGGAGACCGGTGGCGCGGGGGTGCCGCCGATGGTCAGCGAGACGCCGCTGAGCAGGCGGTCGTCGAAGCTCACCACCACGGTTGACCCGGGTGGCGCCGGCGTCGTTCCCTGCGTGAACGCATCGAACATCAGCGGCACCACGAGAGTGTAGGACTGCGTGCCATCGGGGCTCGTCGCTCCGATGGGTTCCGCGTTGTCCTCCGGAATCAGGACGATGTCGAACTCGGTGGCGCTGGCGGCGGCGAGGGGCGTGCCGAGGGCGACGGCGACGACGGGCAGAGACCACGCCGAAGCTTTGAGGACCGTGCGGCGGTCGGGACCGGACGAGGGGTTGTCGATGGTGGCGGACATACGCGGGTCTCCTTCAGAGTTGTGGCGCAAGTCGAGCTCCCGCACCCCTTCGGGAAAGCGTAGCCCGGCGGAGTCGGACGACCGATATTCTGGTTTGACCAGGAAGTTCCTCTCCTCCGGACGTCGATTCCGAGCGCGCTCATCAAGGTCGGAACAAGGGCACGCCGAGTCGTCAAGGGGCTCCGGCGATGCCGGCATCCGTCCTACCGTCTGGGCATGGCCATCGAACTGAATCGCCCCGCCCTGAAGCTCGCCCGCTCCCTCGTCCGCGAGGGCGAGGTCGTCCGTGACGAACGCGACGACTGGTCCGAAGCGGCGCCCGGTGCCGCCGACGAGAACCGCTTCATCAAGGAGCACGGATGGACCGAGTTCTCGCACTGGCACCTCGGCATCGACAAGAGCGAGAACCCCGAGACGAAGCAGGCCTACAGCTTCCCGTTCGGCGACTTCCGCAAGGTCCGCCGCTCCGGTGTCATCTCGGGCGAGAGCCGCGCGGGCCAGTACGACCACGACGAGATCCGGGATGAGCTGCGCAAGCTCCTCGAGCTCATCGACTCCGCGGAAGGCTGAGCGGGGCGCTCTTCTCGCTACTCTTGGATCATGCTGAGAACCCGTGCGGCAGCCCCCCGAAACGCCCGGCTCGCCGTTCGCAGTGCCAACACGCACCTCTATCGCGGCGCGAAGCTCTCAGCGAGCATCGACGCCTCTGAGCTCGGCGCATCTCCCCGAGGCCTGCGCCTGGAGTTCCGCGACGGCGTGGTGGTGGATGCCGAGCTGCTGCAGAACGACGAGGGTGACCTTGCCGTCGACGTTCCGGCGTACCGCACGGGTGCCGGAACGAACATCCCGGCGAAGGCGTGGCACGCCTCCGCCGTCGAGCATCCGGACGGCGCGGCTCTGCTCATCGGCCACGCCCTCTGATTCGAGGAGATCATCGTGGTCAAGAAGCGTCGCATGCAGCGCCAGAGCACATCAGGGCCGTTCGATCGCGCCGAGACCGTGGTGGTGGTCTGCCGCGGGGGCGATTGCGGAAGCCGTCGAAAGCACCCGACCCTCGACCACGCCGACCAGCTCCGCCGCATCCGCGAAGGCGTGGGCGACGACGTGACGGTCACCGTGAGCAAATGCTTGGACGCCTGCGAACGCTCGAATGTCGTCGTCGTCATACCCAGCGCGAGAGCACGGATCATCGATCCTTCGCCCGTGTGGATCGGCGAACTCAACGATGCCGACTCCACCGACGACGTCATCGAATGGGTAGCCGACGGAGGGCCCGCTGTGGTCGCGCCGCCACCGATCGTCGACATCCTCCGGTTCAGCCCCACGCGCATGAATCGCCATGAACTCGAGGACGGCGCGGTCACCCTCCCGCGATAGCACGCATGCCGCCCTGTCGACGAGGACGACGTCGCCCCTGGTTACGCTTCGTCGTACCTTGCCCCGCGTCTCTCACGCCAAGAGCCGCCGAGCATGGGGCTCCATCGCGAAGAACTCTCTCGATGGCAACTTCACGCCGTGCGGGGCCGGTCATTCTTGTCGGCGTCGTCGCGCGCCGACAAACAGCAGGACCAGTCCCACACCGAGGACTACCAGCCCCAGCATCATTCCCGCCGTGTCCTGGGGAAGCGCAACGCACCCCGCAGCGACGTCGTCCTCGGGGCACTTTCGCCACTTGTGATTGACTCATAGGATTGGTCTCCTTGTCTCGGGCACCGGTGTCATCGTGCCAGATCAATAATTGTGAGCGGTGGTCCGATTACACCGATGGGTGGCGACGCCGGAACTCCAGACGACGATCCGGTTGGGACGGAACCGCTCCAGATTCCATACGCCCGCGAAGGCATTGCCGAAAGCGTGGCAATCGAACTGCTGGCGCAAGGTCGCCTTGCTCCCGAGTGTCGGTCCGATCGCTGTGGCTGACGCGGCGGCTGCTGGTTCGAGGCTGGCGATAAGACAAACAGCGCCAGCCGCAGCAACAAGGGGTGATCTTCTCACAATGGAATCCGTCTCCGGCCGGTGGCCGCACACCTCAGAAGGTGCGCTAGGTGTTCTTCCCCGACACGTTGTGAACGTCTGAGGTAACGAAGACCTCCGTGCAGGATGTGGGTTACCACACTCACTGTCCACACACGGAGGTCTTCGTGACTCACGCTAACGCGCCCTTGACGCCGGA
>NZ_JXRU01000016.1 GCF_000967865.1 Microbacterium sp. SA39 | reverse complement strand
GAGAGAACGGGGGAGGGAGCCTCGGGCACGGGTCCCGCTTCGAGGGCGGCGACGTCGTACGGGATCGCGAGGACGACCGGGATGCGATAGGTGAGAGCGTGCTCGATCGCGATGACGGTCGTCGCGGCGGCATCCGTGCGTCCGACCGTGTAGGTGCGTGCGCCGACGGCCGAGGCGAGCGCGATCTGGTCGACGTCCCACGGGCGCGGGCCCGACGTCGGCTCATCCCCGACGACGAGCACGAGCGGCACGTGCGCCTGCACGGCCTCGGCCAGGGCGGTGATCGTGTTGGTGAAACCGGCACCGTACGTCGAGGTTCCGGCGGCGATGCGACCGGAAGCGCGATAGTGCGCGTCGGCGGCGACCACGGCGCCCTGCTCGTGACGGACAGGGGTGAAGACGGCATCCGTCTGCGTCTCGATCGCGTCGAGGAAGTAGGCGTTGCCGTTGCCCATCACGCCGAAGACGGCGTCGATGTGCTGGGCGAGGGTGAGGGCGACGTGCGCGGAGACAGTGGGCATGAAGATGCCTTTCGAGACAGGGACGGAGAGAAGCGGATCCGTATGTGTCTCGCCCTCGCGTCTGCGCGAAGTGCTTCGTGCCTCTTTTTCAGGCACCGGCGGCGGGCGCCGGACCTGCTCAGTCTACCGGCGAAGCGGAGTGGGGCGATGGAGGAGAATGAGGCGATGACCACTGCAACGACCGAGCGCGAGACGCTCACCTGGGACGGCTTCGGCACGGCGACGCGGGACCTGGCGCGCAGCATCCTCGCCAGCGGCTTCGAGCCGGAGGTCGTCGTCGCGATCGCTCGGGGCGGGCTGCTGCCCGCCGGGGCCATCGCCTACGGACTTGGCGCGAAGAACTGCGGCGCCATCAACGTCGAGTTCTACACGGGCATCGGCACGGTGCTCGATGCTCCCGAGGTGCTGCCGCCCGAGCTCGACATGGCGTACCTCGACGGGCGCCGCGTGCTGCTGGTCGACGACGTCGCTGATTCGGGTCGTACGCTGGCGCTCGCCGTGCAGCTGCTGAAGGACAAGGGCGCGGAGGTGCGCTCGGTCACGATCTACACGAAGCCCTCGACGATCATCCAGCCCGACTTCGCGTGGAAGGACACCGATCTCTGGATCAACTTCCCGTGGTCGTTCCAGGGCACCGTGCGGGAAGAAGACCTGGGGCTCGCGCCGTCGGCGTGAGGCCGCGGGCGTCAGTTCTCGTCAATTCCCGCGAGGAGACGCTCGGTGGCGGCCGCGAGCAGCGGGATGTCATCTCGTGCTGTTGCGTTCACCACGGCATGCGCAGTGTCGAAGTAGCGGTGTGCCAGGTGATCTCGCATGCGGGCTATCTCCCGCCAGGGAACTCCCGGTTCAGTTGAGAACATCTCAGGACCCAAGTCCTTTACTGCCTCGCCGATCTCGAGCAGGCGAAGGCGAATCGCGTCGAACACGATCTCGTCGTTGCTGTCTGCCCGATCGACGTACCGGGAGATCGCGTCACACGCGAGCGTGATGTCGTTCAGCCTGGCTCGCGCATGGCGGCTCAAAGCGGGACCGCGTCCCGCAACGCGTGCTTCGCAATTTCGGGCTTGAGGCCTGCCCGGGGAACGATGTCGACAGAGCGCTCGAGCAGTGTTTCGGCGGCGCTCTGCATCCGGAGCAGACTGAACAGGCCTACTGCGGGGTCGAGGTCGACGAGGAGATCGACGTCGCTGTCGGCACGTTCGTCACCGCGCGCGACGCTTCCGAACACTTCAACGTTCGTTGCTCCGTGCTCGGCGAGCAGCGCGCGGAGTGCTGCTGCCCGCATCCGGACCTGCTTCAGGGTCTCTGGCTCCTCGCTGAGCGAGAGAGCGAGCCCTGCGGCGCCGAGCAACCTGTCGAGAGCCGAGACCGAGGGTTCCCGACGTCCGTTCTCGTACTCGCTGATAACGCTCTGGCGGATGCCGGACCGCTCCGCCAGGACGGTCTGCGTCAGGCCGGAACGTCTGCGCGCTTCCTTGATCAATGTGGAGCCTCGACTCATAGTGCCCAGTTTATCGCGGATAAGTGATAATTCGATGCGTTTACCCGCGCAGCAGCGCCCGCAGCGTCTGGATGGTGTCGGCCTCGGCCGCCGTCTTGTCGGACCGGTAGCCCTTCACTCTCGCGAAGCGCAGGGCTATGCCGCCCGTGTAGCGGGGTGAGCGCTGCACGCCATCGATCGCGATCTCGACGACGATCTCAGGCCGCAGGAAGACGGTGCCCTGCGTACGCCGGGTCTCGTACTCGGGGAAGGTCTCGGTCTGCCAGCGCAGCAGTTCGTCGGTCAGTCCCTTGAACGTCTTGCCGACCATGACGTAGCCGTCGGGATCGCCGAACTCACCCTCGGGATCGCGCGCACCGAGGTGCAGGTTCGACAGCCACCCCTGCCGGCGGCCGGAACCCCATTCGGCGCCGAGCACCACCAGGTCGTACGTCAGCACGGGCTTGACCTTCACCCAGGACTTGCCGCGCCGGCCGGCGGCGTACGGCGCGTCGAGGGCCTTCACGACCACGCCCTCGTGCCCGGCGGCGAGAGCGTCGCGGGAGAGCTGCTCGGCGGCATCGGGGTCGGCGGTGATGATTCCCGGCATCCGCCATTCACCGGCGATGCGTTCGAGCTCGGCGAGGCGCGTCGAGAGCGGTTCGTCGAGCAGATCCCGTCCGTCGACATGCAGGACGTCGAAGAACCACGGCCGCAGGAGCAGCTCTCGGGCGACGTCGGCGCCGAAGCGCGACATCGTCTCCTGGAACGGGCGCGGCCCGCCGTCTTCGTCGAGCGACAGTGTCTCAGCGTCGAGGATGAGGTCGTGCGCCGGGAGCGACCGCACGATCTCGACGATCTCGGGTACGCGATGCGTGATGTCGGCCAGGCTGCGCGTGTAGACGCCGACCTCGTCGCCGTGGCGGTGCACCTGGATGCGGGCGCCGTCGAGCTTGTACTCGACCGATGCCTCGCCGGTGATCTCGAGCGCCGCTGTCGGGGTCGCAGCTGTGGCGGCGAGCATCGGCAGCACGGGACGCCCGACCTGCAGGCCGACCGCTGCGAGCTCTTCTTCGGTTCCGGTCAGGGCGAGCTGCGCCGTCACGCCGAGGTCGCCGGAGAGCATCGCGGCCCGCCGCACCACGGCGGCGTCGCGTTCCGATGCCCGGGCGATCGCGTCGAGCAGCACGCCGCCGAGCGCACCCGTGCGCAACTCGCCGAGCATGGCGCGCACGAGGAAGTCCCATTCATCGGCGGTCGACCTGCCGGCGAGTGCTCCGAGGATGCTGCTGCGCGAGGCCGCCGAACCGGTGCCGGATGCTGCCGCCAGAGCATCCAGCGATTCGTCGACGTCGGCGATGCTGAGGGTCGACTCGTCGGCATGCGCGACCTCGAGGGCGGCGATCCCGCGCCACCCGACGCCGAGCCGCCCCTGCCTCGGTGAGGCCAGCAGCAGTCCGACGAGTGGTGCGATCTCGTCGGGCTCGGCTGTCGCCAGCAGCCGCGCGAGGGCATCGATCTTCGCGAGACGCGACGACGTTGCGGCGACCTCTTCGGTGGTGGTGACGAGGTCGGAGAGCTTCATCCCCGCATTCTGCCACCGGCATCCGACATCGACGAGGTGTGGCACGATCGGAGGTCTGCGAGGGGTGGAGAGATGAGTGATGAGCGGACAGAGTTTCTCCGTGCGGTGGTCGCGCTGATGCCCATCCCTCAGGCCGACGGCCCCAACCTGATCGTCGGGATCGACGGCGTCGACGGATCCGGCAAGACCACACTCGCCGACGAACTGGCCGCGCTCATGCCGTCCAGTACGCGAGTCTCCATCGACGGATACCATCACGTCCGTGAACGCCGTTACCGGCGCGGCCGGTCATCTCCAGAAGGGTTCTGGCTGGACTCGTACGACTACGAGCGGTTCCGTCGAGAGGTCATCGACCCGTTCCGTCGTGGACACGGCACCTACCTTCCAGTGGGGCACGACGTCGACTCCGACGAACTCCTGACCGGTCCCCGTCGCGCGGTGCCACGGGGGAACATCCTCCTCGTGGACGGGATCTTCCTGCATCGCCCGGAGCTGGTCGACGTCTGGGATCTCTCGATCTTCCTCGACGTCCCGTTCGCGGAATCCGTCCGTCGGATGTCGGTGCGTGACGGGCTCCCGCCCGATCCCGACGCGGTGGAGAACGCGCGCTACGTCGGAGGACAGAAGCAGTACCTGGCCGAGTGCCGGCCGGCGGAGCGAGCCACGATCCTCGTCGACTACGAGGATCTCGATCGGCCCAGCATCCGTCGTCCGTAGTTCGGCGTTGGCTCTGCCACCCGAGAACAGGCAATCACGCCGGATCAGGCCGATTCCCGGCCGGTCGGCCTGATTCCGCGCGATCGCCTGATTCGGCGCGGGAACGCGGATGCCTCCCGCTCAGCGCCCCCGGAACTCGGGCTTCCGCTTCGCCTGGAACGCGGCGAAGCCCTCGCGATAGTCGTCCGTGTCGCACAGCGCGGCCTGTGCGGCGTTCTCGATGCCGACCGCATCCCACAGCGCCAGGCGCTCATCACGGATCTGCGCGACAAGCTGCTTGCTGGCGAGGAAGGCAGCCGTGGCTCCGCGGGCGGCGGTGGCGGCGGCATCCGTCGTCGCGGAGACGACCTCGTCGTCGGAGAACACCCGCGAGAAGAGTCCGGATGCCACAGCTTCAGCGCCGCTCATCAGGCGTCCCGTGTAGATCAGGTCCAGGGTCTTGTGGGCGCCGAGCCGGTCGAGGAAGAGGGCGTGCCCGCCGGAGTCGAGCGTCGCCCCGAGAGCGGCGAACGGCGAGCCGATCTTCGCGGACTCCGCGACGTAGACGACATCCGTCGCGATCAGCAGGCCGAGCCCGACGCCCAGGCAGGCGCCATGAGCGACCGCGAACGTCGGAGCAGGGAAGCGAGACATGCGCTGCAGCAGGGGCGTGACGATCCCGCCGAGGTAGCCCATCACGTCGTCATTGCGCGGGTCGACGTCCGAGATGTCGCGTCCGGCGCAGAAGGCCCGACCCTCGCCCCGAAGCACGAGAGCACGAACGCCCGCGGACTCGGCCTCGGCGTACGCGGCGTCCAGGCCGTGCAGCGCCTGCTCATCGAGCGCGTTCAGCTTCGGCGGTGCGTTCAGGACGATCGTCGCGACGTCATCGGCGATGGTGAGATCGATCATGAGTTCCTCTCGGCGGGCCCTTCGACAAGCTCAGGGACCCAGACTGCGGGCTCCGGTCACACGTCGTAGTCGACGACCACGCGGTCGCTCGTGGGATGGGACTGGCAGGTGAGCACGTAGCCGCGTTCGAGCTCGTCGGGTTCCAGCGCGTAGTTCTCGGTCATGCTCACGCTGCCCTCGATCACCCGAGCACGACAGGTGCCGCAGACGCCGCCCGCGCAGGCGAACGGGGCATCCGGTCGCACGCGCAGAGCCGCGTTCAGCACGGACTCGTGCGCGTCCACCGGACTCTCCACCGTCGACGAGACGCCGTCGAGGTTCACCTCGATGCGGACCGTCTTGGCCCCTGCGCGCACTTCGACGGGGCGGGCGGTGCGCAGCGGCTCGTCGCCGGTCGTGAACAGCTCGAAGCGGATGCGCTCGCGTGCGACGCCGACATCGGCGAGCACCTCGCGGCACAGGTCGACCAGCGCGAGCGGACCGCAGAGGAACCACTCGTCGACGTCGCCCGGGTCGATGAGTGAGACGAAGATCGTGCGCAGCTTCTCCTCGTCGATCCGGCCGGAGAGCACGGGAGCCGTCCGCTGCTCGCGGGACAGCACGTGATGGAGCGTGACGCGGGTCGGGTAGCGGTCCTTGAGGTCGGCGAGATCCTCGAGGAACATCACGTCGAGCGTCGACCGGTTCGTGTAGAGCAGGGTGAACCGCGAGGTCGCGGAACGAGTCAGCACGGTGTGCGCAAGGGCCATCACCGGCGTGATGCCGGAGCCCGCGGCGATTCCCACCACGTGCCGATCATCGAGATCGTCGAGACCGGACGTGAAGGTGCCCTGCGGGCTCATCACGTCGATCTGGAATCCCGGATGCAGCCCGGTCTGCGCCCAGGTCGAGAACAGGCCGCCCTCATCGCGCTTGACCGCGACGCTGAGGCGGGTCGGCTGTCCGTCCGTGCGGTGCTCGGGAGCGCGGCACAGCGAGTACGACCGGCGCACCTCGGTGCCCTCGAGCGTGGTGCGCAGCGCCACGTACTGTCCCGGGAGGTGGTCGTAGTCGTCGGCGAGTTCGGCCGGCACGGTGAAGGTGACCTCGACCGCGTCGTCGGTGAGTGGGCGCACATCCTCGACCGTGAGGGTGTGGAAGCGCGCGCGGGTGCGCTCGCCGGGTTGCCGTCGAGACGTGACGGATGCCGGGGCGCCGGCTCGTGCGGAGGAGAAGAGCGACATCAGTGCACCTTGAAATGATCGAACGGCTCGAGGCAGGCTCGGCACTCGAACAGGGACTTGCAGGAGGTCGAGCCGAAGCGGGACACCTCACGCGTGTCGAGGGAACCGCACCGCGGGCAGCGGACGCTCAGCGCGAGGCGAGTCGGCCCGGTCGACATGGCTGCGCGACCGGACGGCGGGGCGATGCCGTACTCCGTGAGCTTCTGCTTGCCGGCATCCGTCATCCAGTCGGTGGTCCAGGCGGGGGACAGGACCAGGCGCACCTCGACCTCGGCGAAGCCGGCGGCGGTCAGCGACAGGATGACGTCGTCGCGGATCGTGTCCATCGCCGGGCATCCGCTGTAGGTGGGGGTGATGTCGACCCGGACGCGCTCGCCGTCGGACTCGACCGCGCGGAGGACACCGAGGTCTTCGATCGTGAGGACCGGGACCTCGGGGTCGGGGACGGCGGCGGCGATCCGCCAGGCCGCTTGCGTGGGCGTGAGGGTCACCATGATGCCCCCGGATGCCGACGCGCGAGCACCTGCATCTCGGCGAGGATGTGTCCGAGCGGGGTCGCATGCTGCCCGTGTCGACCACCGGCGGAGGAGGCGGCCACCGTCGGTGTGGTCAGCTCCGCCTCGGCGAACACCGTGTCGACGACGGCGTCGAAGCCGGCCCGGAGGCTTGACGGACGCACCGCCGCGTCGCCCAGCCGCTCGATCAGGTCGTCGTCGCGGAACAGCTCGTCGACGTAGGGCCAGACGTCGCGGTTCGCCCGGATGATCCGCTCGCGCGACTCCTCGGTGCCACCGGCGAGGCGCAGCATCCACTGCACGGCGTGATCCCGGTGATAGTCGACCTCTTTGAGTGACTTCTCCGCGATCGCGGCAAGAGTCTCATCGCTGCTCGCCCGTAGCCCGGAGTACAGCTCGAACATGTAGGTCGACACGACGAACTGCCGGGCGATGGTCTGGGCGAAGTCGCCGTTGGGCTGCTCGACGATCCAGACGCTGCGGAACTCCGGCTCGTCGCGGAAGAAGGCGAGATCGTCTTCGCTGCGTCCGTCGTAGGAGCCGGCGTAGCGCAGGAAGGAGCGGGCGTGACCGAGCAGGTCGAGGGCGATGTTGCCGAGCGCGACGTCCTCCTCGAGCTCGGGCGCGCGGGAGATCCACTCGCCCAGCTGCTGGGAGAGGATCAGGGCGTCGTCGCCGAGACGGAACGCGTATTCGGCGATGTGGGCGGTTGCCGCGACAGCGCTGCCGCCCGCGAGCTCGTCGCTCAGCTGCAACGCGTCGACGGTGACGTCGCCGTGGACGTCGTGGTCTGGGGAGGTCACAGGTGCGGCACCCCCTCGGACGCGGTGTAGTACACCGCGTGCCGGTAGTTCTTGCCCGACGGGCTCTCGAAGTACGCGCCCTTGGCGTCGGGGTCGCTCGTGGTGATGGCTTCGGCCGGCACAGCCCAGATCGACACTCCCTCACCGCGCCGGGTGTAGAGGTCGCGGGCGTTGCGGATGGCCATCTCGGCATCCGGAGCGTGCAGGGACCCGACGTGCACGTGACTCAGGCCGCGATTGGCCCGCACGAATACCTCCCACAGCGGCCACGGTTCACGCTCGTCAGCACCGGGGGTGGCCATCACGCGACTCCCGTCCCGGTCGTTGAGCGAGCCGCAGGCGAGCCGAAACGCTGCTTCCGGGCGTACTCCGCCGCGGCCTCGCGCACCCAGGCGCCGTCTTCATGAGCCGTGCGCCGGCGCTCGAGCCGTTCGGCGTTGCACGGCCCGTTGCCGCGCAGCACCTCGAAGAACTCGTCCCAGTCGATCTCGCCGATCACGTACTCGCCGGTCTCCTCCTCGAAGCGGAGATCGGGGTCGGGGAGCGTGACGCCGAGGATCTCGGCCTGGGGCACCAGCATCCCGACGAAGCGCTGGCGCAGGTCGTCGTTCGAGAACCGCTTGATCTTCCATTTCATCGACTGGGCCGAGTTCGGGGACTGCTCATCGGGCGGCCCGAACATCGCCAGGCTCGGCCAGTACCAGCGGTTCACGGCATCCTGCGCCATCTGTCGCTGCTCCTCGGTGCCCTGCATCAGGCTGAGCAGGATCTCGAATCCCTGGCGTTGGTGGAAGGATTCCTCCTTGCAGACGCGCACCATCGCCCGGCCGTAGGGGCCGTAGGATGCGCGGCACAGCGGCACCTGGTTGACGATCGCGGCACCGTCGACGAGCCAGCCGATCGCGCCCATGTCGGCCCAGGTCGGGGTGGGGTAGTTGAAGATCGACGAGTACTTGGCCTTGCCGCTGATGAGCTGATCCATCATCTCGTCGCGGGTGATTCCGAGGGTCTGCGCGGCGGAGTAGAGGTAGAGACCGTGTCCGGCTTCGTCCTGCACCTTGGCCATCAGGATCGCCTTGCGCTTGAGGCTCGGCGCGCGGGTGATCCAGTTGCCCTCCGGCTGCATCCCGATGATCTCGGAGTGGGCGTGCTGCGAGATCTGGCGGATCAGCGTCTTGCGGTACGCATCCGGCATCCAGTCGCGCGGCTCGATGCGCTGCTCGTTCGCGATGAGCTCGTCGAACAGGCGCTCCTCGTCGGAGATCTCGCTCGCGACGAGGGAGAGGTCTGCGGAGCTGTTCATCGAGACTCCTTGCTCAGCTTCTTTACTGACCGATCGTTAGGTTATTCTCGCACACGAATGCGTTCGGTTCAAGAACGGTCAGTTCGAGCGGGAGACCAGTTCCAGAAGTGCTCGACCGTAGGCCTCGGCGGGCTCCGGATGCTCATACGTCAGGGTCGTCCCGGCGATCTCGATCTCCACGCGGAAGGTGTCTTCCAGGCGCACGAGTGAGCGGAACGTGCCCCGCAGCAATTCGCGCAGCTGATCCTCGCGGGGCAGCCACACCGCATCCGCGAGCGTCACCGCGTCGAGGGCCCACTCGGTCGTGCCGTTGAACGCCAGGTCGGTGCCGCTCGGGGTCTGCCGGGCCTCGATCGTCATCCCGCTGACGGTGAAGACGTCGGCCTCGGCTTCGAGCTCGACGTCGTCGTGGAGGTCGAGCTGGAAGCGGTCGCCCTCCGCAGGATGCCAGCCGAGGCCGGCCTCTCGCAGGGCGACGGCGAGTTCGCGGGTGATCATGCTCCTACGCTAGGCGTGATCTGCGGGCGGGGAGCGGAATGGGCGCCGTCAGTGGGCGGTGCGTTGCCGAGCGAGGGTACGGCCGCGACACGACTGGAGGCAGAAAAGACGGATGCAGGTCCGGAGACGTGTTCTGAACCTGCATCTGTACTTTCGTCCGACGAGTGTCATGCCGGGGGCCGGGGCCGGGTGACGGGGGCCGGGTGCCGGGGGCCGGGGCCGGGTGCCGGGTGCGGCCCCGACACAACTGCAGGCAGAGAAGACGGATGCAGGTCCGGAGATGTGTCCTGAACCTGCATCTGTACTTTCGTCCGACGAGTGGGTGGCGGATGCCGATGGCGGAGTGGATGCCGGTAGGGGGAGCCCCCGCGGTGGGCTTGTGGATGGCCGGGCTCGGGGTGTCGGTGGTGCGAGGCAGAGTGGGGACATGACTTCCCCCGCTTCCGTCGACACTCGCGACGCCGCGCTCGCCGCCCTCCGCGAACTGGTCGGCCGCCCAGACGCCGACTTCCACGACGGCCAGTACGAGGCGATCGAAGCGCTGGTCGAGGGGCGCCGCCGCGCCCTCGTCGTGCAGCGCACCGGGTGGGGCAAGTCGGCGGTCTACTTCGTCGCGACGCTGCTGCTGCGGCGGCAGGGCGCGGGTCCGACGGTGCTCGTGTCGCCTCTTCTGGCGCTCATGCGCGACCAGATCGCGGCCGCCGAGCGCGCCGGCGTGCGCGCCGTCGCCATCAACTCCACCAATGCGCACGAGTGGTCCGACGTGCTCGCACAGCTCGACCGCGACGAGGTCGACGTGCTGCTGGTCTCGCCCGAGCGTCTGAACAACCCGGCCTTCCGCGAGCAGCAGCTGCCGGCGCTGGTCCGTCGTATCGGGATGCTGGTGGTCGACGAGGCGCACTGCATCAGCGACTGGGGGCACGACTTCCGCCCCGACTACCGCCGGCTGCGCGACCTCATCGCGCAGATGCCCGCCGATGTGCCGGTGCTCGCGACGACCGCGACCGCGAACAGCCGCGTCGTGGCCGACGTCGCTGAGCAGCTGGGCACTCTGCAGGCGGATACCGGCGCGGCTGACGCGGCCCCCGTGCTCACCATCCGCGGACCGCTCGCGCGCACCTCGCTGCGTCTGGGCGTGCTCCGATTGCGCGATTCAGCGAGCCGACTGGCCTGGCTGCTCAGCCATCTGAACGATTTGCCCGGGTCCGGCATCATCTACACGCTCACCGTCGCGGCGGCCGTCGACACCGCGCGGCTGCTGCGCGATCACGGCCATGACGTGCGGGCGTACACCGGGCAGACCGACACCGAGGAGCGCGCGGAGTCCGAGGGGATGCTGAAGCGCAACGAGGTGAAGGCGCTCGTCGCCACCAGCGCGCTCGGCATGGGATTCGACAAGCCCGATCTGGGCTTCGTGCTGCACCTGGGCGCGCCCTCGTCACCGGTCGCGTACTACCAGCAGGTCGGTCGCGCCGGCCGCGCCAGCGAGAGCGCTGACGTGCTGCTGCTTCCCGGTGTCGAGGACCGCGACATCTGGCATCACTTCGCGACCGCGTCGATGCCCGACCGGGAGCGGGCCGAGCGGGTCATCGGCGCGCTCGGCGATACGCCGATCTCGACGCCGGCGCTCGAGGCCATGGTCGACATCCGCCGCACGCCGCTCGAGCTCCTCCTCAAGGTGCTCGATGTCGACGGCGCCGTGCATCGCGTGCAGGGCGGCTGGGTCGCGACGGGTGAACCCTGGACGTACGACGCCGAGCGGTACGAGCGCATCGCCGCCGAGCGGCTCGCCGAGCAGCAGCACATGATCGAGTACGAGCAGACCGACGGATGCCGCATGGAGTTCCTGCAGCGCTCGCTCGACGACGATACGGCGGCGCCCTGCGGCAGATGCGACAACTGTGCCGGCGGCTGGTTCCCGCGCGAGATCGCTCAGGCCGCGACCACTCAGGCCGCGGAATCGCTCGACCGCGTGGGTGTCCCGATCGAGCCCCGACGCGCCTGGCCGACGGGCGCCGATCGGCTGGACGTGCCGGTCAAGGGTCGCATCGCCGCCGATGAGCAGGCGGGCGAGGGCCGGGCGCTGGCGCGCCTCACCGACCTGGGGTGGGGCAACACGCTGCGGGAGATGTTCGCGGCAGGAGCGACGGATGCCGCGATCACACCGCCGCTGCTCGATGCGTGCATCCGGGTGCTCGCGGGGTGGGGATGGGCCGAACGCCCGGTGGCGGTCGTCGCGATGCCGTCGCGGTCGCGGCCGCTCCTGGTCGACTCCCTCGCACGCGGCCTCGCCGAGGTCGGACGCCTGCCCTATCTCGGCGCGCTCGAGCCCATGAACGGCGCGCCGACCGGACAGTCGGGCGGGAACAGCGTGTTCCGGCTCGCGGGCGTCTGGGACCGTTTCAGCGCCCAGCACCTCGAGGTGCCTGCGGGGCCGGTGCTGTTGGTGGACGATCTGGTCGACAGCCGTTGGACCATGACCGTTGCCGCGAGGGTGCTCCGCCGGGCGGGAGCCACCGACGTGCTGCCTCTCGCCCTCGCGCTGCGCGGCTGAACCGCTGCGGGCTCGGCCGTCGCCGTCCGCTCGTCCTCGCCGTCCGCTCGTCCTCGCCGCCCGCGCAGTTCGCGCCGTCCGCTCAGTCCTCGGCAGGCGCGATGCGCGGCGGCCACGAGGTCGCGCCGAGCTCGCGCGAGATGTTGCGGGCGGTCTCGCGGAGGGCGTTGTGGACCGCGTCCGAGGCGGGCGTCTCCGAGGTCGGCATCACCACCGCCACTGCGGCGACGATGTCGTTCGACGCGTCGGCGATGGGCGCGGCGATCGAAGATTCGCCGAGCACCGCCTCGTCGGACTCGCTCGCGCTGCCGCGCTCCGCGATCGCCGGCAGCTCCAGCGTGAGGCGTGCGATGTCGGTCACGGTATCGCCGGTGAGGCTGTTCAGCGGCTGCTCGAACACCGTCCGCTGGAAGCCGAGGTCGTAGGCGAGCAGCACCTTGCCCATGGCCGAGGCATGCGCGGGGATCGCGACGCCCGTCTCCAGCATCTGCTGGCTGTCGTCGGGGCGGAGGTTGTGATGGATGACCAGCACGTCGGTGAAGTGCGGGGCTCCCAGGCGCACTGAGAGGTTCGTGCGGCGAGCGAGCTCCTGCGTCCAGCGCATGGCTCTGGCGCGTACGTCGAGCGTGTCGAGATAGACGTTGCTGAGCCGCAGCAGGGTCGGGCCGAGCATGTAGCGCTGCCCGCCGCGCTCTTTCGCGACGAGCCCGTGCGAGCGCAGTGACTTCACGATGCCGTGCACTGTCGAGGGCGGAAGGCTCAGCGCCGCGGCCAGATCGGTGATGCCGAGATGTCGCGCGCCCTGCAGCAGCTCGAGGATCTTCGCCGCACGGTCGATCGCCTGGATCACGGGGCATCCTCCTTCCGGTTCGTCGTCGAACCGGCTCGTCGTGCAAGTCTTCCGGATTGATCTTGACAACCCGACCGGCTCCGAGCATATTCGACATTAACGAATTGCTTTCGGATTTCCGCGAAAGTCGTCGCAAGAGCCACCGGATCAAAGGAGATCGCACGATGAAAAAGCTCATCAACGCCCCGGAAGACGTTCTCGTCGAGTCCCTGAAGGGCGTAGCGCTCGCTCATCCCGAGCTGTCGGTCGACCTCGAGACGCACGTCATCACACGTGCGACTCCGAAGGAGCAGGGGAAGGTCGCCGTCGTGTCCGGTGGCGGTTCCGGCCATGAGCCGCTGCACGGCGGCTTCGTCGGCGCGGGCATGCTCGACGCCGCCGTCGCCGGCGAGGTGTTCACCTCACCCACCCCCGACCGCGTGCAGGCAGCGACCAAGGCCGTCGACCGCGGAGCCGGCGTCCTGCACATCGTGAAGAACTACACCGGAGACGTGCTGAACTTCGAGATGGCCGCCGAGCTCGCGCAGATGGAGGGCATCGAGGTCGGCACCGTCATCGTGGACGACGATGTCGCGGTGCAGGACTCGCTCTACACGGCGGGGCGCCGCGGCGTGGGACTCACCGTGCTGCTCGAGAAGCTCGTGGGTGCGGCCGCGGAGGAGGGCCAGGACCTCGCCGCGGTCGTCGATCTCGCGACGCGCATCAACGGACAGGGCCGCTCGATGGGCATGGCCCTCACGAGCTGCACGGTGCCTGCCGCGGGCAAGCCGACGTTCGACCTGCCGGACGATCAGATGGAGATCGGCATCGGCATCCACGGCGAACCGGGTCGGCACCGCGAGCCGCTGGCTCCGGCATCCGACATCGCGCGTCAGCTGGTCGAGCCGATCCTCGCGGACCTCGATTTCGCCGGGCCCGCGATCGTCATGGTCAACGGCATGGGGGCGACGCCGCAGATCGAGCTCTATCTGATGTACGCCGAGGTCGCCGCGCTGCTCGAGAAGGCGGGGGTGCAGATCGCGCGCAACCTCGTCGGCAACTACATCACCTCGCTCGACATGGCGGGCTGCTCGGTCACCGTGCTCAAGGTCGACGACGAGCTCCTGCGCCTGTGGGACGCCCCCGTCAACACTCCCGGTCTGCGCTGGGGCGCGTGACCCCCTCTCGCTCCCGTCGCGATATGGCAGCCGAATCGACCCCGGATGCCTGGAATATCGCGACCGGAACAGAATCTTGGACTCGTGAAGGACGGAATGCATGACTGACACCATCGGAACCGACGCCCTCGTCGACTGGATCACCCGCTTCCGGGAGGCGGTGACCGAGAAGCGCGAATGGCTCACCGAGCTGGACTCGGCCATCGGCGATGCCGACCATGGCGCCAACATGGCGCGGGGGATGTCCGCCGTCTCCGAGAAGCTCGGCGCGGGGGCACCGGGCACGGTCGACGAGCTGCTGAAGTCGGTCGGCATGACCCTCGTGAGTTCGGTGGGCGGTGCGAGCGGCCCCCTCTACGGCACGTTCTTCCTGCGGATGGGGATGACCGCGGGAGCCGTGACCGAGCTCGACGCCGCGGGGCTCGCGGCAGCTCTGCGCGCCGGACTCGAGGGCATCGTCGCGCGCGGCAAGGCCGAGTCCGGAGACAAGACCATGTTCGACGCGATGTCGCCGGCCGTCGATGCGCTCGACGCGGCCATCGCCGAGGGCGACGATCTGCCGACCGCCGCGCGCAAGGCTGCGGATGCTGCCGCTGCCGGGCGTGACGCGACCGAGCCGCTCGTCGCCCGCAAGGGACGGGCGAGCTACCTCGGTGAACGCAGTGCTGGACACCTCGACCCGGGCGCCGCCTCGACGACGCTCCTGTTCGAGACGCTCGCCGCAGCGATCTCCGGCAGCTCCTGATGATCGGGATCGTCGCCGTCTCCCACAGCGCACGACTCGGGGAGGCGGCGCTGGAGCTTGCCCTGCAGATGGTCCAGGGCGGCGGAGTGCGGGTGCAGGTCGCCGCGGGGGCGGGGACGGATGCCGAGGGGACGCCGATCCTCGGGACGGATGCCGTCGCCGTCGCGACCGCCATCGACGAGCTCGCCGCCGACTGCGACGGCGTGCTCGTGTTGATGGATCTGGGGTCCGCGGTGCTCAGTGCCGAGCTTGCGCTCGAGCTGCGCACGAGCGATGTGCCGGTGAAGCTGGCTCCGGCGCCCTTCGTGGAGGGACTCCTCGCCGCCGTGGTGTCGGCGGCGGCGGGCGGATCGCTCGACGAGGTCTCGGCAGAGGCCGGTGCGGCGCTCGGAGCCAAGACGGGGCAGCTGGGGGATGAGCCGACGACGGCGCCTGCCGCGCCCGTATCCGACGTCGCGCCCGCCGAGGGCGAGGCCCTCACCCGCCGCGTGCGGGTGCGCAATCCGCTCGGCATCCATGCCCGCCCGGCGGCGCTGATCGCCGAGGCATCTGCGGGAGCGGAGCTGCGCCTTCGGCGTCTTCCAGAGGGACCGGATGCGTCCGCCGCCAGCCTCTCCCGACTGCTCATCCTCGGGGCGCGGCAGGGAGACGAGCTCGAGCTGAGCGCGCGGGGTACGGATGCCGAAGCGGCGCTGGACCGCGTCGAGGCGCTGTTCGCCGACGGTTTCGGTGAGGGGACCGACACTGCGCCCCAGGCAACTCGACCGGCCCCGTCGACCGCCGAGACGGCCGCATCGACCGCCGAGACGGCCGCATCGACCGCCGAGACGGCGCCGAGGAGCGCCGAGTCACCCGTCGCGATCGATCCCGGCACCATCCTCCGCGGCCGCGGAGTCAGCGCCGGGATGGTTGCCGCACCCGTCGTGCATCTCGCCCCGCCGCTGCCGGAACCCGATGCGGCGACGGTGATCGCCCCGGAAGGCCGTGCCGACGAGGTGTCCGCCATCGAGTGGGCGGCGGTGGCCGTCGCGGATCAGCTGCGTTCGCGCACGGCCCAGGCCGCGGGCGAGGCGAGGGCGATCCTCGATGCCTCGCGCCTGCTCGCGTCCGACCCGGAACTGGTCGCCGACGCGACCGCGCTCGTGCAGGCGAAGGGGCGCAGCGCCGCTCGCGCCGTATGGGAAGCGGCGGCCGTGCACGAGAAAGGCCTGAAAGCGCTCGGCGGCCGGATGGCCGAGCGCGCAGCCGACATCCGCGATGTGCGGGATCGGATCATCGCCGAGATCCTCGAGATCGACATGCCAGGGGTGCCGGAGCGCACGGAGCCGTTCGTGCTCGTCGCCGCCGATCTCTCGCCCGCCGACACGGCATCGCTCGAGGGCGGTCAGTGCGTGGGCCTCGTCACCGAGCAGGGCGGTCCGACGTCGCACACCGCGATCATCGCGCGATCGCTCGGGCTCCCTGCTGTCGTCGGCGTGATCGGGGCGGCGGGCATCACCGACGGTGCCCTGGTGCTCGTAGACGGAGACCGCGGCACGGTCGAGGTCGATCCTCCGGACGAGCGGGTCGCCGCCGCGCGCGCTGCCGCGATCGTGGTCGCCTTCGACGGCACGGGCGCGCTCGCCGACGGGCGCCGTGTGCCGCTCCTCGCGAACGTCGGGGGAGCAGCGGATGCCGAGACCGCCGCCGCCGCGCGCGCCGAGGGGATCGGACTCTTCCGCACCGAGTTCTGCTTCCTGGATCGCCCCGACGCCCCCGGCATCGATGAGCAGGTCGGTGCGTATCGAGGAGTGCTCGCCGCCTTCGCCGGGCGGAAGGTCGTGCTGCGCACTCTCGACGCGGGAAGCGACAAGCCGCTGCCGTTCGCGAACGCCGATCACGAGGACAATCCCGCCCTCGGCGTTCGCGGACTCCGCATCGCCCGCCGGTCTCCGCATCTTCTCGATGACCAGCTGCGCGCCCTCGCACTTGCGGCGGATGCCGAATCGGCCGAGGTCGAAGTCATGGCGCCCATGGTGTCGACCGTCGACGAGGCGCGCGACTTCGCCGACCGCTGCCGAGCCGCGGGCATCGACCGCGTGGGGATCATGATCGAGACGCCATCGGCCGCGCTCTTGGCCGCGGAGCTCTTCGAGATCGTCGACTTCGTCAGCCTCGGCACCAACGATCTGGCCCAGTACACGCTGGCCGCCGACCGGCTGGTCAGCGAGCTCGGGGACCTCAACGATCCGTGGCAGCCGGCGGTGCTGAGACTCATCGGCGCGGTCGGGGCCGCGGGCAGGGCCGCCGGCAAGCAGGTCGGCGTGTGCGGAGAGGCGGGCGGCGATCCGGCCCTCGCTCCGGTGCTCGTCGGACTCGGTGCGACGTCGCTCTCGATGACCTCGCGGTCGCTGGGGCGCGTGGCGGCTGCGCTGGCCGAGGTCGACGAGGCGACCTGCCGACGTGCGGCCGACGCCGCCCTCGCGGCCGGTACCGCCGAGGATGCACGTGCCGCGGCATCCGCCGTGCTCTCGGTCACCGCCGTGCGCTGACTTCTGCGGCCTCACTTTCTGCGGCCATGCCTGAGTTTCGCGGCCGATGCGGCGGGAGCTGGCCGCAGAAGTTCGGCCTGGCCGAAGAAGTTCGGCCTGGCCGCAGAAGTTCGGCCTGGCAGAGGTTCGTCCCTGCCAGGCAGAGCTTCTACGCGCGGTTCGTGATGACCGACCGGCCCCGGAACTCCGCGACCGCGTCGCCCGTCTCGTCGGTCACCGTGACGTCGTAGAGCCCGGTGCGCCCGCTGATCACGCGCCGCACCGCGGTGGCCGTAAGCGTCTGCCCGGCCGTCGTCGACTTCAGGAACGTGATGTCGGCGCCCGCCGCGACCGTCACCCGGTCGTCCTCATTGCAGGCGAGAGCGAAGGCGGTGTCGGCGAGGGAGAACATCATGCCGCCGTGCGTGATCGAGAAGCCGTTCAGCATGTCGTCGCGCACGACCATCGACACGACCGCGCGACCGGGTTCGTCGACCTGCACGGTCATCCCGAGTGCCGCGGATGCCCGGTCGCGCTGCATCATCTCTCTCATGCGACTGCGGGTTCGGCAGCGTACTCCTTGCTGACGAGGGTGAGCACGTCGTAGGTCGCGACCGTCTCGTCGTCCTGATTGCGGATGACGGCGTCCCAGCGCACCTCGCCGTACTCGTCGGTCTCACGCGGAGTGATCTGCTTCGCCGTCAGCTCGACGCGGATGCTGTCTCCCGGCGAAACGGGCGTCACGAACCGCAGGTTCTCCAGGCCGTAGTTCGCGAGCACCGGGCCGGGCTCGGGATCGACGAAGAGTCCGGCCGCCCACGACACGAGCAGGTAGCCGTGCGCGACCCGACCGGGGAAGAACGGGTTGGCCGCCGCGGCATCCTCGTTCATGTGCGCGTAGAACGTGTCGCCGGTGAAGTGGGCGAAGGTCTCGATGTCGTCGAGGGCGACCTCGCGGGATGCCGACACGATCTGGTCGCCGATGCGCAGCTCGGCCAGCGACTTCCGGAACGGATGCCGTCCCTCGCTGCGAGCCGTGGCGCCCGCGTGCCAGACGCCGGTGAGCGCCGTGAGCATCTGCGGCGAACCCTGCACAGCTGTCCGCTGCATGTGGTGCAGTACCGCGCGGATACCGCCGAGCTCCTCGCCACCGCCGGCGCGCCCTGGTCCACCGTGCACGAGATTCGGGAGGGGCGAGCCGTGCCCGGTCGACGAGCGTGCGTCGTCGCGGTCGAGCAGCAGCATTCGTCCGTTGAACGGGGCGATGCGCGTTGCGAGGTCAACCGCCTGCACCGGATCGTGCGTTGCGATGCTGGTGACCAGCGAACCACCGCCGCGGCCGACGAGGGCAGCCGCGTCGGCGATGGTGTCGTAGGTGAGGAGCGAGGCCACGGGACCGAACGCCTCGACCGTGTGCACGGCGTCGGCCTGCGCGTCGTCGAAGCGCAGCAGGACGGGGGAGACGAAGGCGCCGTCCGCTGACACGCCGGCACTGCCGTCGGCAAGACGGACCTCAGGGGCGTCGGTCGAGCCGAAAACGAGCCAGCCGCCGGCATCCTGCAGCACCCTCACCTGGCGCAGCACCTCCTCGCGCTGCGCGGTCGAGGCCAGGGGCCCCATCGTGACGCCCTCGGCTCGCGGGTCGCCGAGCACGGTCTTCGCCTCGATGCGAGCGCGAACCGCGTCGACCACGGCATCCGCTGTCCCTGTCGGCACGATGGCCCGGCGGATGGCGGTGCACTTCTGCCCCGCCTTGGTCGTCATCTCGGTGACCAGCTGGCGCACATAGGCATCGAACTCGGGGGTGCCCTCGACGGCATCCGTGCCGAGCACCGAGGCGTTGATCGAGTCGGTTTCGGCGGTGAAGCGCACGCCGCCCGTCTGCACGGCCGGGTGCGCCTTGAGGCTCTCCGCCGTGGAGGCGCTGCCGGTGAACCCGACGATGTCGCCGAGCCGCAGGTTGTCGAACAGCGTCGGCACGCTTCCGCTCACGAGCTGCAGCGATCCTTCGGGGACCAGGCCGGATTCGACGAGGATCCGCACCATCGCCTCGGCGAGATATCCGGTCGGTGTCGCGGGCTTCACGAGCGTCGGCATGCCGGCCAGGAACGCCGGGGCGAGCTTCTCGAGCGACCCCCATACGGGGAAGTTGAAGGCGTTGATCTGCACGGCGACTCCGCGCAGGGTCGTGTAGACGTGGCGTCCGAGGAAGGAGCCGTCCTTCGACAGCGGCTCGACCGGGCCGTCGACGTACACGGTGCTGTTCGGCAGTTCGCGCCTGCCCTTGCCGGAGTACGAGAACAGCACGCCGATTCCACCGTCGATGTCGACCCACGAGTCGGTCTTGGTGGCGCCGGTGCGGGCGGAGAGCGCGTACAGCTCGTCCTTGCGCTCGGTCAGCGCGAGCGCGAACTTCTTCAGCAGCATGGCGCGTTGGTGGAACGTGAGTGCGGCCAGGCTCGCCTGTCCGACGGTGCGTCCGTACTCGAGCGCAGCGGCGAGGTCGAGGCCGTCCGTGCTGACGCGGGTGACGATCTCGCCCGTGGATGCGTCGCGCACCTCGGTGCCCTCGATGGGTCCCTGAGCCTGTCGAAGGGCCGGCGTCCACCAGGACCCCTCCACGTAGCTCGCCAGATACTCGGTCATGACGTCTCCTCTGTTCCTCTGACGGCGGGCCATCTGTAGAAGCCTTCGCCGCTCTTGCGGCCGAGCTTTCCGTCGGCGACCATCGACCGCAGCAGTGCGGGCGGTTCGAATCTCGGGCCGAGCGTGGCAGCGAGCTCTTCGGCGATCCCGAGCCGCACGTCGAGCCCGACGATGTCGGTGGTGCGCAACGGCCCGGCCGGATGCCGATACCCGAGCGTCATGGCGGCATCGATGTCGGCGGCGCTCGCGACGCCCTCCTCCAGCATCCGGATCGCTTCGAGACCGAGCATCACCCCCAGGCGCGACGACGCGAAGCCGGGGGAGTCCCGCACCACGATCGGGGCCTTGCCGAGCGCCTGCACCCAGCTGCGGGCGAGGTCGACGATGTCGGGCCGCGTGGCCGATCCGCGGACGATCTCCACCAGCGCGGATGCCGGCACGGGATTGAAGAAGTGCAGCCCGAGGAAGCTCTCCGGCCGTGCCCGAGTCGCAGCAAGGTCGTCGATCGAAATCGACGAGGTGTTCGAGGCGAGGACGGCACCCTCGCGCATCACGGCCTCGGCACGGCTGAGGGCCGACTCCTTCAGCGCACGATCCTCGGGGACGGCCTCGATGATCAGGGCGCACTCCGAGAAGGCGCCGATGTCGGTGCCGCAGACAAGACGTTCTCGAAGCAGTGTTCCATCCAGGCTCGCGTCCCGTTCGACGGAGCGGCGGATGCTGTCGTGCACGCGTTCCGCGGCGGCATCCGCGGTCGGCTGGTCGCGCTCGACGACGCTCACGCGCGAGCCGGCGAGCAGGAAGGCGTGCGCGATCCCGGCGCCCATGCGCCCGCCGCCCAGCACTCCAACGTGCTCGGGGGCAGTGGTCTCGCTCATCGTCGGGCTCGTTTCTCGAGGAACTCGGTCATGCGGCGGTGCTTCTCGGGCGACGCGAACAGCTCGGCCTGCAGGTCGAACTCGATCGCGGGATGCTCGGCGCGAGGTGCTCGCAGCGCGCGCTTGGTGTGCTGGGTCGCCAGCGGGTCGTTCGCGGCGATCCGGTCGGCGATCGTCTGGGCGGCGTCGAGCAGCTCGTCGGCCGGATGCAGCGTGGAGACGAGTCCCCACGCCAGCGCCTCGTCGGCGTCGAGTGTGCGACCGGTGAGCAGCAGCTCGCTCGCGCGCGCCTCGCCGACGATCTCGGGCAGGCGCCATGTCGCTCCCGCCGCGGCCATGATGCCGAGGCCCGTCTCCGGGTTGCCGATCCGGAGCGCGGGCGTGCCGATGCGGATGTCGGCGGCATAGGCGAGCTCGGCACCCCCGCCCAGCGCGTAGCCGTCCATCGCGGCGATCACGGGCATCGGCAACTCGCGGATGCGGAGGAAGGCCAGCGCGTTGATGCCACGCCGGGCATCGTCGGGCGTGCGCTCGCGAAGCTCGGCGATATCGGCTCCTGCGGCGAACACGCCACCGGACCCGGTGAGGATGAGCGTGCGGGGATCGGCCTCGAGCGATGCGCACAGGTCGTGCAGGGCGTCGATGGTCTCCTGATCGATGGCGTTGCGCTTCTCCGGACGGTCGAGTGTTGCGACGACGCGGTCGCCCCGTTCCTCGATCTGCACCGTCACGAGAGTCGCTCCACGATCATCGCGGCGCCCTGGCCCACACCGACGCACATCGTGGCGAGGCCTCGTTCGACGCCCTCCCGCTCCATGCGGCCGAGAAGAGTGACGACGATGCGGCATCCACTCGATCCCAGGGGATGACCCAGGGCGATGGCGCCGCCGTCGCGATTGACGATCTCCGGGTCGATCCCGAGGCGACGGATCGAGGCGAGGGACTGCGTCGCGAACGCCTCGTTCAGTTCGACGGCGCCGATGTCGTCGATGCGGATGCCGGCGCGCTGGAGCGCCTTCTTGGTCGCGGGCACAGGACCGAGGCCCATGATCTCGGGCGCCAGGGCGGCGGAGGTCGCGCTGACGATGCGTGCGCGCGGTACGAGACCGTGGCGGCGGACGGCCTCGGCGCTCGCCACGACGATCGCGGAGGATCCGTCGTTGAGCGAGCTGGAGTTGCCGGCGGTCACGACCTCGCCGCCGGCGACCACCGGTCGGAGCGCGGCAAGGGCCTCCAGGCTGGTGTCGCGGCGCGGGCCCTCGTCGGTGAGAACGTCCCCGGCCCGTGTCGGCACCGCGACGATCTCGTGGGCGAAGCGCCCGGCGTCGATCGCGGCGACGGCCCGCTGCTGGCTGCGGAGGGCGAAGGCATCGGCGTCGGCACGGGTGATGCCGTCGCGGCGTGCGACCTCCTCCGCGGTCTCGGGCATCGAAAAGGTGGCCTTATCGCGCGCGGCCAGGAGAGGATTCGTGAAGCGCCAGCCGATCGAGGTGTCGAACGCCTCGCCGGGCTTCGCCCACGCGCGCTCCGGCTTCGCCTGCACCCACGGTGCGCGGGTCATCGACTCGACGCCGCCCGCGACGATGAGGTCGGCGTCTCCGGCGCGGATCGCCTGTGCGGCCATCGCGATCGCAGACATGCCCGACGCGCAGAGCCGGTTCACCGTGATGCCCGGGATGGTGTCGGGGAGTCCTGCGAGGAGCACGGCCATCCGGGCGACGTTGCGGTTGTCCTCGCCGGCCTGATTCGCCGCACCGAGGATGACCTCGTCGATGGCGGCATCCGGCACGCCTGCGCGCTCGACGGCCGCGCGGACCACCAGGGCGGCGAGGTCGTCCGGACGCACTCCGGCGAGAACGCCGCCGTAGCGGCCGATCGGCGTGCGGACTCCGCCGACGAGGAACGCCTCTGCCATCAGACCCTCCCGAACGCGCGCAGCGGATGCTCGATGAGCTCGGTCACGCGACGGAGGAAGCCCGCGGCGTACCCGCCGTCGCAGACGCGGTGGTCGAACACGAGCGAGAGCTGCGCGATGCGCCGCACGACGATCTCCCCCTCCACGACCCAGGGGCGCTCGATGATGCGGCCGATGCCGAGGATGGCGACGTCGGGGTGATTGATGATCGCCGCGGAGCCGTCGACGCCGAGGCCGCCGTAGTTGTTGAGGGTGAACGTCGATCCGCGCAGGCACTCGAGCGGCATCGATCCCGACCGTGCGGACGCGGCGAGCTCGCGCAGTGCCACATCGAGCTGCTCGATCGTCAGGGCGTGGGCGCGCGGGACCACCGGAACCATCAGTCCGCGCTCGGTGTCGGCGGCGACACCGAGGTTCACGCCGTCGAACGAGATCACCTCACTCGCATCGTCAGTGAGGCGCGATGCCAGGACCGGATAGTCCTCGAGAGCGAGCAGCACGAAGCGGGCGAGGAGCGCGGTGATCGACGGCGCCTTGCCACCCTCGGGTGCCATCTGCGCGCGCACGGCCCACAGGGCGGTCGCGTCGACGTCGACCCAGACCGTCGCCTCCGGGATCTCGGACCTGCTGCGGCTGAGCTTGGCGCTCACGGCCTTCCGGAGCGGGGACATGCGCTCGCGTGAGCGGACGGGGAGGCCGTCGAGGGTCTCGCCGGTGCCGGTGCCGGTGCCGGAGCCGGTGCCGGTGCTCGGGGCGGTCGTGTCGCGGTGCTGGGCGGCTGCGCCGTCCACGGCGTTGTCCACGGCCGCGCGGAGGACGTCGGCGCGCGTGATGGCGCCGTCGGGGCCGGTCGCGTCGATCGCGTGCACGTCGAGACCGAGGTCGCGGGCGAGACGGCGCACCAGCGGAGAGCGCACGGCGACGGGACCGCGACGCGCGGCATCCGTTGTTGGGGCCGTCTCAGCGGATGCCGCGGTCGGGGCCGTATTGACGCTCGTGGCTGCCTGGGTCTCGTGGTTCTTCGCAGCGACCGCCGGGCGGCGGCGCCCGGACGACGCGCGGGCGCTGGTGCCGTAGCCGATGAGCACGTTGCCCGAGCCGGCGCGCTCCTCTTCGCGGTAGGCCTCGTGGTCGGCGGTCGGGGCAGCTGTCGCGGCATCCGACTCGTCTCCCGCACCCGCGACCTCGAGCACGGGTGCGCCGACGTCGATCGTGTCGCCCGCAGTGCCGTGGAGCGCCGTCACGACGCCCGCGAACGGGGAGGGCAGCTCGACGATGCTTTTGGCGGTCTCGACCTCGGCGATCGGCTGATCGGTGACGATCGTGTCGCCGACAGCGACCAGCCACTGCACGAGTCCTGCCTCGGTGAGGCCCTCGCCGAGATCGGGAAGTCGGAACACCTGGGCGGTGCCGTTCGTCAGATGCGTGCTCATACGTCCTCGTCCCAGTGCAGCGTGTCGATCGCGTCGAGCACCCGGTCGACGTCGGGCTGATACCAGTGCTCGAGCTTCGGCGGCGCGTAGGGCACGTCGAAGCCGGTGACGCGTCGCACCGGAGCCTCGAGGTACTCGAAGCAGCGCTCGAACACGCGCGCCTGGATCTCAGAGGCCACCGAGGCGTAGCCCGGCGCCTCGGCGATCACGACGGCGCGGCCGGTGGACTTCACGGCAGCGGTCACGGTCGCGTCGTCGAACGGCGAGAGGGAACGCACGTCGACGACCTGCACGCTCCGGCCCTCGGATGCCGCGACCTCTGCTGCTTCGAGTGCGAGCGGCACCGCGGCGCCATAGGCGAGGAGGGTCACGTCGGTTCCCTCCCGGGCGATGCGCGCGGTACCGATCTCGGCTGTGACCGAGGTGTCGACCTCGCCCTTCGACCAGTACAGCTTCTTCGGCTCGAGGAAGATCACCGGGTCCGGCGACGCGATCGCCGCGCGGAGCAGGGAGTAGGCGTCCTGCGGGGTCGACGGACTCACCACCGTGAGCCCCGGAGTGTGCGCGTAGTACGCCTCGGAGGAGTCGCAGTGGTGCTCGACCCCGCCGATGCCACCGCCGAACGGGATGCGGATGACGAGCGGCATCCGCAGACCTCCGCGCGTGCGGTTGCCGAGCTTCGCGACATGGCTCACGATCTGCTCGAAGGCCGGGAGGGCGAAGGCGTCGAACTGGAGTTCGACCACCGGGCGCAGGCCGTTCATGGCCATGCCCACGGCGGTGCCGACGATGCCGGCCTCGGCGAGGGGCGTGTCGAAGCACCGGTTCTCGCCGAAGCGGGCGGTGAGCCCGTCGGTGATGCGGAACACGCCGCCGAGGGCGCCGACATCCTCGCCGAACACGACGACGTCGGGATCGGACTCGATCGCGTCTGCGAGAGCGCGGTTGAGAGCGGCGGCCATGCTCATGGTCGCCACCTCGCGAACCTCGGGCGCGGTGCGCGTGTCGTCGTGAGCGATCGTCATCGGTGGCCTCCTGCGGCGAGTTCCGAGCGCTCGATCTCGCCGCGCAGCAGCTGCCACTGCTCCTCGAGCTGGGGCGAGCGCGTCTCGGTCACAAAGCGGAAGAGGTCTTCCGGGTCGAGGTCGGCATCCGTGTTGAGTGCCGTGCGCATCGCGGCGGCGATCTGCTCGGCACCGTCGGCGAACCGCTCTTCGGTCGCGGCGTCGAGCGCTCCCGTCGCGGTGAGGTGCGTACGCAGGCGCAGCAGGGGGTCGCGAGCCACCCATTCCTGCACTTCCGCACGCTCGCGGTAGCGGGTGTCGTCGTCGGCGTTGGTATGGGCCTGCATCCGGTAGGTGTGCGCCTCGACGAGCGACGGACCGCCTCCGGCGCGGGCCAGCGACACGGCTTCACCCAGGACCGCGAGCACCGCGGCGACGTCGTTCCCGTCGACGCGCTGTCCCGGCATCCCGTATCCGATGGCCTTGTGCGCGAGCGAGGGCGCGGCGGTCTGGCGGGAGAGCGGGACCGAGATCGCGAACCCGTTGTTCTGCACGAAGAAGACGACAGGCACATGGAAGACCGCGGCGAAGTTCAGCGCTTCGTGGAAATCGCCCTCGCTCGTGGCACCGTCGCCGCACAGGGCGAGGACGACCGTGTCCTCTCCGCGGTGCTTCGCCGCCTGGGCAAAGCCGACGGCGTGCAGCAGCTGCGTCGCCAGGGGAGTGGCCTGCGGAGCGACCCGGTGAACGCGGGAGTCGTATCCGGAATGCCAGTCCCCCTTGAGAAGTACCAGAGCGTCGGCCGGGTCGACGCCGCGGGCGATCACGGCGACGGAGTCGCGGTAGGTGGGGAAGAGCCAGTCGTGCTCGCCCAGGACCATGGATGCCGCGACCTGGCAGGCCTCCTGGCCGTGCGACGAAGGGTAGACCGCGAGGCGGCCCTGGCGCACGAGGGCACCGGCCTGGTCGTTGATGCGACGCCCTTCGACGAGGCCGCGATAGGCCTGCAGCAGAACGTCCGACTCGGGGAGGGCGTAGCTCTCGTCCGCGACCGGCGCGCCGTCCTGGTCGATCAGTCGCACCGCGGTGTCTCGCGGGAGCATGTCGGTGTGCGGCATCCGTTCGCCCTCCAGCCGTTCGTCGTCTCTGCCGAACTTCGTGGACCCAGCATGCCTCGGGTTCGACAGTCATCCAAGGGATGCTGCTGAACACTGAACGTCTGGCTTGGGATTGTCGTTTTCGCCGCCGGAGTGTCAGAATCAGCGGGACGGACGAAGGGGTTCTCATGGCCGCACTGGACGAGATCGACCACGCCATCCTCGGCGAGTTGCGGCGCGATGCGCGCGCATCGATGACGGCGATCGCCGACACGGTGCACATCTCACGCGCGGGCGCCCACGCGAGGATCAAGCGGCTGACGGATGCCGGTGTGATCACCGGCTACACCGTGCGCACGGATCCGGTGCTGCTCGGCCATCACGCCAGCGCCTACGTGACCCTCGCGATCGAGCAGGCGACCTGGCAGGACGTGCGCGATCGTCTGCGGGCGATCCCCGAGATCGAGCACATGGCGCTGGTGGGCGGCGACTTCGACGTCATCCTGCTCGTGCGCGCGAACGACGCCCGTGACCTCCGTCGGATCGTGCTGGAGGACATCCAGGCGATCCCGTCGATCCGGTCGACCCGCACGACGCTGATCTTCGAGGACTTCGACTGAGGCGAGATGCTCTGGTCGCGGATGTCAGTCGAGGGCCGGGCGCTGTGAGCGGATCGGAAATCGGCTGCTCGGTGCAGAAGTAGACGTATCTACTATTGTTCTGGAATATTGCTCTGATCGGCTGTTTTCGGGTTCGGAATGTCGGTGGCCCCGGGTTGGCTGAGGGGTATGAAGGGCATCACGGATTCCATGGGGCGGGCCATCGCCGACATGCGTGGTGTGGTGCGCTCCGATGCGGTGCGGGTGGCGCCGGCTGCGGAGCGGATGGAGGTGCTGCGGGTCGCCG
>NZ_JXRU01000015.1 GCF_000967865.1 Microbacterium sp. SA39 | reverse complement strand
GGCTCCATGGGGGCGGGTGCGGGCTCGACCGGGGCAGGTGCCGGAGCGGATTCGACCGGCGCGGGCGCGGGTGCGGCATCAACCGGTGCGGGCGCGGGTGCAACGGGTGACTCGGCAACCGGAAGGGGGGTCTCCTCTGCCGGTGGATTCGAGATTTCACTCGGCTCAGCGACGGCAGTTTCCTCAGCGTCGTCGGAAGTAACGGCGCAGATCAGGTCGAACGCGATCGCGTACAGAAGCGGTGAGAGCTCGCGGAGCGTCCTCGAGGTTGCAGTGCCCACCTGGTCGCCGGCGACGTAGAAGAAATCGACCGAGGCATTGCCGCAGAGCTGGTCATGCGAAGGGAGCAGCACGACTGAACCAACGGCGCCAGTGCCTCCTGGCGGCATTGACAGCACGGTCTGGCGCGCTCCGTCCGCGTTGCCGCTGATCACTGCGCGTACGGTGGCGCCGTCGGCACCACCGACAGGAACGGCGTATCGAGCCTGTAACGGGATCAGGCCCTCGATGTCGATATCAGCCTGACCGACAGTCGGTGTCCCTTCGGGAAGCACGGGCCCGGGCTGTTCGGTTTCGCCATCGCCGGGCGCTCCACTTCCGCCATCGCCGGGCTCGGTGCCGCCGGGGGTCTCGGGAACCTGAGGCAGCTGGGGGATCTGAGGAAGCTCGGGAAGCGCTTCGACTGGTGCCGTCGGAGGCGCGACGGCCGGGCCGTGCTGTTCTTCTGCCGGGGGAACGGCGATCTGCTCCGCCGGGGGAGTCGGTTCTTGCTTCGGTGCTTCCTCAGGCACCTCGATGATGATCGGCTCATCGAGGTTCATCGACGCGTCGGGGCCGACATCCGAGGTGATCGAGGAGGAGTCAACATCGGCGGCGCTCGGAAGCGAGGCCGCAGGATCGGCACCGGCGAGACCCGGGACGATCGTCGCCGCGGCAACGACTCCTGCGACGACGAGCGCCGCAGATCCGACACCGACGAGAGCGCCCATCCCGGTGAGTACGCCACCGGCAGCACTCGCGCCAGCGCCGACTCCAGCGCCGCCGGTCGAACCGGCAGCGCTCGTCCCTGCTCCTGCGCCGACCGCCGCGACTCCGGAGGCCGGCTCGCCGGCGAACACGCTGCCAGGGATGCTGGACGGCATCGCTGCGAGCGCGACGATCGGGGTGCCGCCGCCTTGCAGCGCCGCGAGGTAGCCCGCGGCGCCGGTGACTCCGAGCACGAGGGGGAGGAGAACGAGGGCGAGGCGCGTCGAGACGTCCTTCGCCTCGGCCGCGACGATCATGCAGCGCGCGCACTCGTCGAGGTGTAGTTCGAGACGCTTGTGGTCGCGGGTGCCGAGGTTGCCGCGCGAGTAGGCGCCGAGGTGCTCGATGGTCCACTGGCAGTCCGACCCCGGCGCGGCGCTGCGCAGGTGCGCCTGGATCCACGCTTCGCGAAGACCCTCGCGCGCCCGGAAGGCGAGCTGCGACACCGCGCCCGACTTCATCCCGAGGAGAGGCGCCACCTCCTGCGGCTTCATCTGCTCGATCTCGGTGTACCAGAGCACCTCCTGCCATCGGGAGGGGAGGCTGCGGAAGGCCTGCGCGGTGAGGCTGCGGTCGAGTGCCTCGTTCGCGGCCTGATCGGTGCTGTCGGGGTCTGCGACGGTGTCGAGCTCGTCGATCGCCGTCTCACGGCGGGAGCGACCCCACGCGGCGGCGGTGTTGCGGATGCTGGTGAAGAGGTAGGCGCGGAACGAGCCGTTGGGTCCGCCGCCCTTGACGATCGCCTGGTAGATGCGGGTGTAGGACTCCTGGACGAGGTCGTCGGGGTCGATCGAGGAGGTGATGGAGCGTGCGACGGAGAGGCCCGATGGGTAGTGGCGGCGCCAGAGTTCCCCGAACGCCTCCGCGTCGCCGGAGCGCGTGCGAAGGATCAGGTCGGCGTCGCCGGGCGGCTCGTCGTGGTGGGCGTTCTCTTCGTGCACAGTCATCCATCGGTTCCGGGGCGCAGGAGCGCCTCCACAGAAAGAGACGCGGGAGAGAGGATCTCATCACGCGTCTTCTCCATTCTCTCCCGAAAATCGTCCTAGGACCAGCCCTCTTCAGATCTCCAAGCCCGTTCGCAGTCTGCGAATAAATCCCAGGTCTGGATATACTTCTGCTTCGCGCCACGAAAAGTTCTGAAGAAAGTCCGCGAACTCGCGTAATGAATCGGGCCGCGCGTCGTCTCATCCCATAGAGACAGCCATGCGAATCCCTCCGGGGGGCGGGATTCAGGCGCCGGTGCGAGGGGTAATTGCACCGGCCGGGCGGGTCGGGAGCCTCGGGGGAGGAGTTCCCGGCCCCCCTTCTCTGTGTGGGATGAGGTCGCTGATCTGGGGAGAGGCGGCCTCCCACCCCTCAAGAAATCGACCGGAGAGCGCAGAGCTGCGCGTCGTCGCGCGTGGCGCGGCTCTTGTCAAACGAGCAGCCGCGGTCCCACCCACACGCGCGCGACGCGCAGCTCTGCGTCCAGCAGCACGGCATCCGCGGTCATGCCCTCGCGCAGGCTGCCGAGTGAGGCGCCTCGCCCGACCGCTCGCGCCGGCGTCTCCGTCAGCGCACGCACCGCCTCGGGAAGAGTCGCACCCGCCTGCACGGCTCGGCGAAGGGCGACGTCCTGTGTGAGCGTGGAGCCGGCGATCGAACCGGTGTCGTCCGCTCGCGCCACGCCGTTCTCGACGGTCACGCTGACTGTGCCGAGGTCGTAGTGACCGTCTGCGCTCCCGGCGGCGGCCATCGCGTCGGTGATCAGCGCCACGCGACCGGGAGCCGAATCGAAGACGAGCTTGATCACGTGGGGATCGAGGTGCACGTTGTCGGCGATCGCCTCGAGGACCACGCGATGATCGGCCGCGGCGGCGAGCACCGGGCCGGGAGCACGATGATGGATGCCGGGCATCGCGTTGAAGGCGTGCGTGAGGATCGAGGCCCCCGCTTCGAAAGCAGCGACAGCCATCGCCGCATCCGCGTCGGTGTGCCCCACGGCCGCGGCGGCGCCGGAGTCCACGATCTGACGGATCGCGTCGAGGCCGCCGGGGCGCTCGGGCGCGATCGTGACCTGGCGGATCGTTCCGCGGCCCGCATCGAGAAGCCGCGCCACGTCCGCCGCTACGGGATCGCGCAGCAGTGTCGGCTCATGAGCGCCGTGATGGGCGGGGTCGAGGAACGGGCCCTCGAGGTGCGAGCCGAGGATGTCGGCATCCGTCTCCATCAGGTCGGCGATCAGGCCGACGCTGCGGGCGAGATCGTCGATGGATGCCGTGACCAGCGAGATGACCGCCCGCGTCGTGCCGTGCGCGCGATGCAGGGCGCGTCCGGTGCGGATCGCCTCGACGCCGTCATCGAACGCGGCTCCGGCGCCGCCGTGCCCGTGGATGTCGATGAAGCCGGGCGTGAGGATCGCACCGGGTCCTGCGATGTCCGAGGCATCGATCACCTCGTCGGCGGGCTCCCAGTCCTGGCCTGCCCCGCGTCCGGCGACCGCGCCGTCGACGAAGCGCACCCAGCCGTCATCGACGACCTCACCGCCGTCGATGACGCGCGCGGAGTGGATGACCAGGGAGCCGGTCGTGGAGGAATGGATGCTCAACGTGTGCTCCAGGGGATCTCGTCAGCGGGGTGGTAATCGACCCCCTCAGCCTTCCACAGCGGCGCGAGCGCTCCGAGGCGTGTGCGGAATGAGTCCCAGACGCGCTCCGGCGCTTCCTTCGGCGACCAGGCGATCTCGGCCTGCGCGGCGGCGCGCGGGAAGACGAGCTGCTCGACGTCGCTCAGCGTGCGGGTCGTCTCCGACCACAGCGGCGCCTCGATGCCGAGGATCGCGGCATCCGGCACATCGAGGACGGCGGTGGGCTCCCACTCGTAGGCGGAGCGGACGTCGATGACGGCCGCCCACGTGAGTCCGAGCGGGAAGTCCTCCGTGTACTTCATGTCGAGGTAGGCGACATCCGCCGCCGACATGATGAGCGACCCGCCACGCTCCACGAAGTGCGCAGCCTCCTCGGCGTGCGTGCCCTCGGGCGTGGTCTTGCCCCAGTACTGGCCGATCGTGCCCTCGGCGATGCCGGCTGCCGATCCCATCTCGTGCCAGGCGATCGGCGTCTTGCCCGCCTCGACGACGATGGCGGTGACCCGCTCGGCGAAGAGGTCGAAATCGGCCTGGAGAGTGCCCAGCGACTCGTCGCCGCCGACGTGGATGTACGGCCCGGGCGTCAGCTCGGCGAGCTCGCGCACGACGTCGCGGACGAAGTCGTAGGTGCGGTCCTCGTGGATGCGCACGCTCGAATGGCCGACGCCCCAGCCGAGGTAGGTCTCGCCGTGAACGGGAAGCGCCTGGCCCATGCGCGCGGACTCGGAGATGAGTCCGTCATTCAGCACCGGCTCCTCGACGAGCTCCGGATAGGCGACCCCGATCGCGTGCGCGTGACCGGGCAGATCGATCTCGGGGATCACGATCATGTGCCGGTCCGCGGCGTACGCGACGATCTCGCGGTAGTCGTCCTTCGTGTAGAACCCGCCCGGATGACCGTCGACCGAGGTCGCGGATGACACCTCCGTGAGTCGCGGCCACGAGTCGATGTGGATGCGCCAGCCCTGGTCGTCGCTGAGGTGCAGGTGCAGGTGGTTGAACTTCAGGGCGCTCGTGCTGTCGATGAACTTCTTGACCTCGGCGACGTGGAAGAAGTGCCGTGCGACGTCGAGCATCACGCCGCGTCGGTCGAAGCGCGGAGCATCCCGCACCTCGGCGCGGAGGAAGCCCCAGATTCCGTCCTCGTCTTCGCGCAGCAGCTGCAGCAGGGTCTGCACGCCGTAGAACAGCCCTGCCTCGTCGGCGCCGACGATCTCGACGCGTTCGTCGACGGTCAGCGCGTACCCCTCTGCGGCGGCGACGGCGGGGTCGATGCGCAGCTCGATCTCCGCTTCCGCCGCGTCGGTGGGGGAGAGACGGATGCCGCTGCGCCTCTCGACCGCGTCGATCAGCTGCTCTGCGGCCAGGGAGGAGCCGAGTACTCGCGTCTGCGCGATGACCGGCATCCGTCCTTCTCCTGCCGTGGCGGACACGGGCGCGGGCACGAGCGGAAGGGAATGGGTAAAGACCATGAACAAAACCTACCGTGGACACGGCCGGAGCCACAGGGGGAATCCGCTATGCTCGTAACCGTCGCGACTGGCGTCTGGGTGGACTACCACCGGGGAGCGACTGACCACGGAATTCGACCGCGCGCCTGGGCCGATAGTCATACCCCTTCGAAATCCGTCGTCAGAGGAGCATGTCATGACCGATCGTTACTTCCACGCCCCGCTTTCCGAAGTCGATCCCGAGATCGCGCAGGTCCTCGACCGTGAGCTGCACCGTCAGCAGACGTTCCTCGAGATGATCGCCTCCGAGAACTTCGTCCCGGTGTCGGTGCTGCAGTCGCAGGGCTCCGTCCTGACGAACAAGTACGCCGAGGGCTACCCGGGCCGTCGCTACTACGGCGGCTGTGAAGAGGTCGACGTCGCCGAGTCGCTGGCCATCGAGCGGGCCAAGAGCCTGTTCGGCTCGGAGTTCGCCAACGTCCAGCCGCACTCCGGTGCCTCGGCCAACGCCGCCGTGCTGCACGCCATCGCCCGCCCCGGCGACACCCTGCTCGGACTCTCGCTCGACCAGGGCGGCCACCTCACGCACGGCATGAAGATCAACTTCTCCGGCCGTCTCTACAACATCGTCGCCTACGGCGTGGACCCCGAGACCTCGACGATCGACATGGACGAGGTGCGTCGCCTCGCGATCGAGCACAGGCCGAAGGTCATCATCGCCGGCTGGTCGGCCTACCCCCGCACGCTCGACTTCGAAGCCTTCCGCGCGATCGCCGACGAGGTCGGGGCACTGCTCTGGGTCGACATGGCGCACTTCGCCGGCCTCGTGGCCGCAGGCCTGCACCCGAACCCGGTGCCGCACGCGCACGTCGTCTCCTCGACCGTGCACAAGACCATCGGCGGCCCGCGCTCGGGCTTCATCCTCACGAACGACGCCGACATCGCGAAGAAGATCAACTCCGCCGTCTTCCCGGGCCAGCAGGGCGGCCCGCTCATGCACGTGATCGCCGCCAAGGCGACCGCCTTCAAGCTCGCGGCGACGCCCGAGTTCGTCGAGCGCACGGAGCGCACCCTGCGCGGTGCCGCGCTGATCGCCGAGCGACTCTCGCAGCAGGACGTGAAGGATGCCGGCATCGGCGTGCGCTCGGGCGGCACCGACGTGCACCTCGTGCTGGTCGACCTGCGCGATGCAGAGATCGACGGCAAGCAGGCCGAAGACCTGCTGCACGACATCCGCATCACGGTCAACCGCAACGCGGTGCCGAACGACCCGCGCCCGCCGATGGTCACCTCGGGGCTCCGCATCGGCACGCCGGCGCTCGCGACCCGCGGTTTCGGCGACGCCGAGTTCACCGAGGTCGCCGACATCATCGCCCTCGCGCTGATCCCGGGTGCCGATGTCGAGGCGCTCCGCGCACGGGTCGACGCGCTCGCCGCGGCCTTCCCGCTCTACCCGGACCTGCAGCAGTGACCGCTGTCGTCCTCGACGGCAAGGCGGCTTCGGCCGAGATCCGAGCCGAGCTCACCGAGCGCGTCGCGGCACTGAAGGCCAAGGGCATCACGCCCGGCATCGCCACGGTGCTCGTCGGCGCCGACCCGGCGTCGCAGCTCTACGTGGGCATGAAGCACCGGCAGTCCGAAGCGATCGGGATGAACTCGATCCAGCGCGAACTACCCGGGGATGCCACGCAGGCCGACGTCGAGGCGCTGATCGATGAGCTCAACGCCGATCCGGCGTGCCACGGATACATCGTGCAGTTGCCGCTGCCGAAGCACATCGACACGGATGCGATCCTCGAACGGATCGACCCGGCGAAGGACGCCGATGGACTGCACCCGACGAACCTCGGGCGGCTCGTGCTCAACGTCAACGCACCGATCCACACCCCGCTGCCGTGCACGCCGCGCGGTGTGATCGAGCTGCTGCTGCGCAACGACTACGACCTCAAGGGCAAGCACGTGGTCGTCGTCGGCCGCGGTGTCACGATCGGGCGCTCGATCGGGCTGCTGCTGACGCGGCGCGATCTCAACGCCACCGTGACGCTGACCCACACCGGCACCGTCGACATGCCGCGCTACCTGCGCGAGGCCGACGTCATCGTTGCGGCCGCGGGAGTGAAGCACCTCATCCGCGCCGAGGACGTCAAGCCCGGCGCTGCGGTGCTCGACGTCGGTGTCACGCGGGAGACCGACCCCGAGACCGGCAAGAGCCTGGTCTTCGGCGACGTGCACCCCGATGTGGCCGAGGTCGCCGGCTTCCTCTCGCCGAACCCCGGCGGAGTCGGCCCGATGACGGTCGCGCTACTCATGACGAACGTGGTCGAGGCGGCCGAGCGGCTCGCCTGACGTTTCCCGTCGCGAAAAGGCACCCAGTCCCGTGCGGATGGGTGCCTTTTCGCGACCGGAGCGGGCGGGGTCAGCCGAGCTCGTCCAGCATCCGCCGCTGCTCGGGCGTCAGGCCGTCCTGGAGCTCGTCGCGTGTCGAGGCCGTCTCGCGGGTCTCGGGCGCCGGGGCGGCGGAGGATGCCGGGCGGCTCGCGCCGCGTCCGACCCTCGCCTGCACCGCGTCGTACACCTGTCCGGCCTTGGTATGCAGCTTGTCGTCGATCTGGTCATAGATCACCCAGCCGAGCAGCAGGAGCAGCGGTGGGAGGACGTAGCCCCAGACGCTGGAGGAGCTCACGCCGCTCAGCCACACCGTGAGCACCCAGACGATGAGCTCGACGATGTAGACCAGCACGTATTGGACGACCTTCTCGCCGGCCTTCGTTCGACCGGATGCCGACTTCGCGGCGGACCGCCGGAAGGCATTCCGCAGCAGCGGCTTCACGAACAGGGCAGCGAGCGTGAGGATCATCGCTGCCCACAGGGCGTTCCATCCGACGGACACTCCGCGCAGCAGCAGGCCGATCAGCAGCAGCACGGCGACGTTGAACACGTAGAGCGATACGAACCGGACGATTCCGTTCTTCATCCGTCCAGAATCCCACACGGTACGCGCTTCGCGGCCGACCCGCGCGGTTTGGTGCGGGCCCGTTCCGGATCAGGCCTGCGCCTGCAGCGAACCGTCGATTCCGCTGATGCGAGCCTGCTCATCGAAGCGGAACGTCGCGGAGCCCGACGCATCGACGACCTGCGCGCCCGAGAACGACTCATCCGTCCAGGTCAGCGACCATCCGGCGAGACGCGCCAGGTCCCAGACGGCCGTGCGGGCGTCAGGGAGCGAGAGGTCGGAGAGGATGCGGGGGAGCGCGATGACCGCGTCAGACACGGTGAGAGCGGGCAGTGGCGCGTCGAGCACGAACACGGCCCTGGTGCCACCGCCCACGGGCGCGGAGTAGTAGGGCGAGCGACCGGTCAGCTCGACCGCGACGCCGCCGATCGTGTGTGCCGCCTGGGCGATCCACTCCTCGTCTCCCGTGGCGTCGGCCGGGAAGGGGACCTCGGGCGCGGTCAGGTCGGTGAGGCCGTGCTCGGCGCCGTACGCACGCAGCTGTGCGGCCACGCCCTGGGCATCCCCCTGGGGGTGCGCCCATGCCCACAGCATCGAGCGGGGACCGGGAGCGATCGTGGCGATCAGGTGCGCGCGGGTGACGAGCTGCCGCGCCGGGTCGGCGTTCGCCGTGAAGGTGATGGTCCCGGCGGCCATGTCGGCGTCCCAACGGTGCTCGCCCAGCGCGTCGGCAGCAGTCGAGAGAGCGTCCTGGCGGAGCGCGGTGAACAGGGCGGCACGGTCGGCGAGGGGCTGGAGCGCGGCGAAAGTCATGTCGACAGTCTTCCCCGGATTGCTATGAATACGCCAGAGTCAGCCGCGTCGGTGTCAGGCGTGGCGCGGCGCCGTTTCGAATCGCGCAACTGGCTCATGGTTCCGCGCGGGATCGACCAGTTGCGCGATTCGAAAACGGGGGAGGCGGGTCAGTAGCTGGCGCGCGCGGGGCCGTCGGTGGTGATGAAGCGAGCGGCCAGGGCCTCGGATGCTCGTGCCAGCAGTGCCACGTCGGCTCCGACCGCCACGAAATCCGCTCCGGCCGCGACGTAGGCATCGGCGGCCGCGGGATCGAAGGCGTTCACGCCGACCGGCTTGCCCGCTGCCCTCACCGCAGTGAACACCTGCTCGACAGCGGCGACGACGTCGGGGTGCGTCTGCTGCCCGAGGAGCCCCATCGAGGCCGACAGGTCGGACGGTCCGACGAAGACCGCGTCGACGCCGTCGACCGTGGCGATCTCGACCGCAGCGTCCACTCCGGCGGTGGTCTCGATCTGCACCGTGAGCGACGTGTGCTGCGCGGACTCCTGCAGGTAGCGATCGACCCGGTTCCAGCGGGCGCTGCGGGCCAGGGCGCTGCCGACACCGCGGACGCCCTCGGGTGGGTAGCGCGTGGCCGCCACCGCAGAGCGTGCCTCGTCCGCGGAGGAGACCATCGGCACGATGAGATTCTGCGCGCCGAGATCGAGCACCTGCTTGATCGCGACGGTGTCGTTCGAGGGCACCCGCACGACGGGAGCGATCGGGTACGCGGCGACGACCTGCAGCTGCAGAAGGACCGTCTCGAGCGTGTTCGCCGAATGCTCCATGTCGATCAGCAGCCAGTCGAGTCCCGATCCGGCCGCGACCTCGGTGACGAGCGCGCTGCCGGAGCAGGCCCACATCCCTATGAAGGCCCTGTCAGAGGACGCGAGCCGCTCGCGGAACGACGGTTCTAGACGAAGCGGCATGTGATGGTTCCCATCGGTCCGTAGTCGCACAGCACCTCGTCGCCGCGCGACACCCACATCGGGCGTGTGAACGATCCTGCCAGGATGATCTCCCCGGCCTCCAGACGCGCGCCGTGCTGGTGGAACTTGTTCGCCAGCCACGCGACACCGGTCGCGGGATGGCCGAGCACGCCGGCGGCGACGCCGGTCTCCTCGATCTCGCCGTTCCGCGACAGCACGCCGGGCACCCAGCGCAGGTCGATCTCGTCGGGGCGACGGTGCTCGGTGCCCAGCACCATGGCGCCGTATGCCGCGTTGTCGCTGATCGTGTCGACGATCGTGCGGCCTTCGAGCTCGATGTGCGAGTTGAGCACCTCGAGGGCGGGAACCGCGTAGTCGATCGCGGCGAGGGCGTCGTCGAGGGTGCAGTCGGGGCCTTCGAGCGGATGCTTGAGCACGAACGCGAGCTCCACCTCGATGCGCACGTTCGAGAAGTGGTCGACCGGGATCTCCGCGCCCGACTCGTAGACGGTGTCGTCGAACATCACGCCATAGTCGGGCTCGGTGATGCCCGTGGCCTGCTGCATCGCCTTGGACGTGAGGCCGATCTTGCGTCCGACCAGTCGTCGGCCGGCAGCGATCTGGCCGTCACGCCATACGCCCTGGATGGCGTACGAGTCCTCGACCGTCGCCTCGGGGTATCGCGCGGTGATCCGTGGGATCACCGCGTGCGTGCGATCGGCCTCGGCGAGCTCCGCCGCGATCTCCGCGATCGTGTCTGCTGACAGCATCCGCTCCTCTTCCTCTCGGTTCGTCAGGCGTCTCGTCGCGTCGCTTCGCTCGTCGCTCGACGACCGGTTGCCGGTCGTCGAGCCAGCGGAGCGAGACGAAACGCCTGCGGGATCAAAGCTGGTTGCCCAGCTTTTTCTCGCCCTCGTCGGGCCGGGTGTACGAGAAGCCGTCGGCGCCGATCGTGACGGCCATCTCGCTGCTGTCGGTGCGTGCGACGACCGGCTGCGGGTTGCCGTCGAGGTCGAGCACGAGAGACGCCTCGGTGTACCAGGACGGGACGACGGGGTTGCCCCACCAGTCGCGGCGCTGGTTGTCGTGCACGTCCCACGTGATGACCGGGTTGTCGGGGTCACCCGTGTAGTAGTCCTGCGTGTAGACCTCGACGCGGTGACCGTCGGGGTCGCGCAGGTAGAGGTAGAACGCATTGCTCACACCGTGGCGGCCGGGGCCGCGCTCGATGGCATCCGACCGGCGGAGGGCACCGAGCTTGTCGCAGATGGCGAGGATGTTGTGCTTCTCGTGCGTCGCGAAGCAGACGTGGTGCATCCGCGGGCCGTCGCCGCCCGTCATGGCGGTGTCGTGCACGGTGGGCTTGCGGCGCATCCACGCGGCGTAGACCGTGCCCTCGTCGTCCTGGATGTCTTCGGTCACGCGGAATCCGAGATCCTGCATGAACTTCACTGCACGGGGCACGTCGGGGGTCACCTGGTTGAAGTGGTCGAGACGCACCAGCTCGCCGGGGATGTGGAGGTCGTAGCGCCACGACATCCGCTCGACGTGGTCGGACTGGTGGAAGAACTCGATGGGGAAGCCGAGCGGGTCGACCACGCGCACGGAGTCGCCGACACCCTTCACGAAGCCGTTCTCGGCTCGGCGCACGTCGCAGCCGAGCTCGGTGTAGAACTCGACGGCGCGGTCCAGGTCTTCTGCCGCCCGCACACGGTACGAGAACGCGGCGACCGCGGCGACGGGTCCCTTGCGGAGCACGAGGTTGTGGTGGATGAACTCCTCGGTCGAGCGCAGGTAGATCGCCTCGTCGTCCTCTTCGGTGACGTACAGGCCGAGCACGTCGACGTAGAACACGCGCGACGCGGCGAGGTCGGTGACCACGAGTTCCATGTAGGCGCAGCGCAGGATGTCGGGGGGAGTGCTCGCCGGCGTTGCGACCGGGTTGTCCGTGCGGATCGGCGCCTCCTGGGATACGTAGTACCCGGCAGAGGTCAGGGTCATGTCTTCGCGGTCGGTCATGTCAGCGTCCTTGCTTGAGTCGGGATCTCCGTCGTTGAGCGAGCGGAGCGAGACGAAACGGTCTGGTGAGTCGAGACGTTTCGTCTCGTCGCTTCGCTCCTCGCTCAACGACCGGGGGATGTCAGTTCTTGCCGAAGGTGGGGTTGTGCGCCGGGCCCAGCGTGATGTGCACGCTCTGCTGATCGGTGTAGAAGTCGATCGAGCGGTAGCCCCCCTCGTGCCCGAGGCCGGAGGCCTTCACGCCGCCGAACGGGGTGCGGAGGTCGCGCACGTTGTTGCTGTTCAGCCACACCATGCCGGCCTCGACGGACTGTGCGAAGTTGTGCGCACGCTTGAGGTCGTTGGTCCAGATGTAGGCGGCCAGGCCGTACTTGGTGTTGTTCGCGAGCGACAGCGCCTCCTCATCGGAGTCGAACGGCGTGATCGCCACGACCGGGCCGAAGATCTCCTCCTGGAAGATGCGGGCGCCGGGGGAGACGTCGGCGAACACGGTCGGTGCGACGAAGTTGCCCTCGTCGAAGCCCTCGGGGCGACCGCCGCCGGCGACGAGGCGCCCCTCGGTCTTGCCGATCTCGACGTAGCTCATGACCTTGTCGTAGTGCTCGGGGTGCACGAGCGCGCCGACCTCGGTGGCCGGATCGTGCGGGTAGCCGACCTTGACGCGCTTCGCCTGGGCGGCGTAGCGCTCGACGAACTCCTCGTAGATCGAGCGCTCGACGAGGATGCGGGAGCCGGCCGTGCAGCGCTCGCCGTTGAGGGAGAAGACACCGAAGATCGTGGCGTCGACGGCGGCTTCGAGGTCGGCATCCGCGAAGACGACGGCGGGGGACTTGCCGCCGAGCTCCATCGACAGACCCTTGAGGAAGGGAGCCGCGTTGCCGAAGATCAGCTGGCCGGTCGAGCTCTCGCCGGTGAACGAGATCAGCGGCACGTCGGGGTGCTTCACGAGCGCGTCGCCGGCGTCCTCGCCGAGGCCGTTCACGAGGTTGAAGACACCCTGGGGGAGCCCGGCCTCTTCGAAGATGCCGGCCCAGAGGGATGCCGACAGCGGGGTGAACTCGGCGGGCTTGAGCACCACCGTGTTGCCGGTCGCGAGCGCGGGTCCGAGCTTCCACGACTCGAGCATGAAGGGCGTGTTCCAGGGGGTGATGAGCCCGGCGACGCCGATCGGCTTGCGGTTCACATAGTTCATCTGGCGGCCGGGCACCTTGAACGCGTCATCCGATTGCGCCACGATCAGGTCGGCGAAGAAGCGGAAGTTCTCTGCGGCACGGCGGGCCTGACCCAGCGCCTGCGTGATGGGCAGACCCGAGTCGTAGGACTCGAGCTCGGCGAGACGCGCGTCGCGGGACTCGACGAGGTCGGCGATCCGGTGCAGCACGCGGGAGCGCTCACGCGGCAGCATCCGCGGCCACGGGCCCTCCTCGAACGCACGCTTGGCGGCGGCGACGGCGAGCTCGATGTCGGCCTTCTTGCCGGCGGCGGCCGTCGTGTAGGTCTTGTTCGTCACCGGGTCGAGCACATCGAACGTATCGCCGTCGACCGAGTCGACGAACGCGCCGTCGATGTAGTGCTGGATGTGATCGGGAAGGTCGGCGGGGATGCGCGAATCGGTCATGAGGCTTCTCCAGGGGTATGAGCGGAACGGGCGTGCAGCGCGTCGAGAAAGGCATCCCTCGTGCGCCAGCGGTGACTGCGGGCGGCGAGCTCGATCTCGAGAGGCTCTGCGCCTCCGCGGATGAGCTCGAGGATCTGGGCGTGCTCGTCGACCGAGTGATGAGCTCGGCCGGGCACGTAGGCGAACGTGGAATCGCGGATGCCGGAGAGCCGGGCCCACCCGCGATGCACGAGGTCGAGCAGGTGCGGGTTGGGGCACGGCTCGAAGAGCACCGAGTGGAACTGCCGGTTCAGCTCGGTGAAGGTGTGCGCGTCGAAGTGGTCGAGCAGACGCGTCATCCGCTCGTTCACCTCGGCGGCCTGCGCGAGCGCGTCGCTGTCGAGCAGCGGGGCGGAGAGCGCGGTCGCCGCACCCTCGACGAGCCCGAGCGTCTGCATCGTGTGGGCGTACTCGCTCTCGTCGACCAGCGTCACGCGCGCGCCGACGTTGCGCTCGAACGTCACGAGTCCCTCGGCCTCGAGGCGCCGGATGGCTTCGCGGACGGGCACGACGCTCATGCCGAGCTCCTCCGCGATGGGGCCCAGCACGAGCCGGTATCCGGGTCCGAACGCGTGGCCCGAGATGCGCGAGCGGATCCAGGTGTAGGCCTGCTCGGACTTGCTGGCGTCCGACACGGTGCTCACTTCCGCGCCTCGTCGTACCGTGCGCGCCACTCCGCGTTCATCGGGAACAGCCCGTCGACCGGGTTCCCGGCGGCGACCTGCTCGGCGATCCACGCGTCTTCGACCTCCTGTGCGAGCGTGTCATCGACGACCTCTTCGACGAGAGCCGGCGGGATCACGATGACGCCGTCGCTGTCGCCCACGATGATGTCGCCGGGCTGGACGGATGCTCCGCCGCAGGCGATCGTGACGTCGACGTCCCACGGCACGTGCTTGCGGCCGAGGACCGACGGGTGTGCGCCCTGCGAGAAGACGGGAAGACCGATCTCAGCGACCGCGTCGAAGTCGCGCACGCCGCCGTCGGTGATGACGCCGACTGCGCCACGGGTCTTCGCACGCAGCGCGAGGATGTCGCCGAGGGTGCCGGTGGTGGCATCGCCCCGAGCCTCGATCACAATGATCTCGCCCTCGTTCACCGTATCGAACGCGCGCTTCTGCGCGTTGTAGCCGCCGCCGTGGGCCTTGAACAGGTCTTCGCGGAAGGGCACGAAACGGAGCGTCTTGGCCGTGCCGACGATCTTCGTGCCGGAGATGTTCGCCGAGACGCCGTCGATGAAACAGGAGTGGTGCCCGCGCTTGCGCAGCTGGGCCGAAAGCCCTGCGGTCGGCGCCTCGAGGAGCTTGGCGCGGAGCTCGGGGGAGGGCCCGCCTTCGGTCGCGCGTTTCGTCTCGTCGCTGCGCTCCTCGCTCAACGACCGGTCGCTGACCAACCCCGCCGCCTCCGCCGATCCCCAGGCCTCGGTGCGCTGGAGGTCGTCGACGGCCGGGAGCGATCCGAGCTCGCCGTCGAAGGGCACCTCGCCCTGCGTGACCGTGGTCACCAGTCGCCCGGAGCTCGGTGCGCCCTCGGCATCCGGGGCATCCACCTCGATCTCGACCACGTCGCCGGGCACGATGACGGACGACCCCGCCGGGGTGCCTGTGAGGATCACGTCACCGGGCTCCAGCGTGAAGTGCTGGGACAGGTCGGCGACGAGCTGTGCGAGCGGGAAGATGAGCCCGGCGGTGGTGTCGTCCTGGCGGAGCTCGCCGTTGACCCAGGCGCGCACGCGCAGGGCGGCGGGATCGACGGTGCGGGCGTCGATGAGGTCGGGGCCGAGCGGCGTGTAACCGTCGCCGCCCTTGGACCGGACGTTGGAGCCCTTGTCGTTCGCGCGCAGGTCATAGAGGCCGAGGTCGTTGGACGCGGTGACCCAGCCGACATGCCCCCAGGCATCGGCGAGCGACACGCGACGTGCGGCGGTGCCGATCACGAGCGCGATCTCGCCCTCGAAGGCGAGCAGCTCGGTGCCTGCCGGACGCTCGACCGTGCCGCCGGAGACACCGACGGAGCTGGCCGGCTTGAAGAAGTACGAGGGGACTGCCGGGCGGCGACCGCGCTGATCCGCACGCGAGGCGTAACTCAGGTGGATGGCGATGATCTTGCCGGGGCGGGTGATGTCTGCCGTCACGGTGCGCCTCTCTGCGCTCGTCTGCGAAGTCCTACGAGACGCCTTGTGCGTCGTATTCGAAATCATATATCATCGGGTCACCCCTCGGCAAGCATTCGGATTCACGTCCTCGCAACGCCGTGACAATGCGGTCACAACCAAAGGAGACACCCCATGAGCGGGCAGTCACAGGGTGGGTTCACCCCCACCGGCACCATCGCGACAGCGGCCGATCGCCGCCGCGTCGTCTTCGCCACCGTCGTCGGAACCACCGTCGAGTGGTACGACTTCTTCATCTACGCCACCGCGGTCGGCCTCGTCTTCGGGCAGCTGTTCTTCGAGCCGCTCGGGGCGAACAGCGCGCTGATCGCGTTCGCGACGGTCGGCGTCAGCTTCCTGTTCCGTCCGCTCGGCGCGTTCCTCGCCGGGCACTACGGCGACAAGCTCGGCCGTAAGACCGTGCTGATGTGGACGCTGATCCTGATGGGAGCGGCGACCGCGCTCATCGGCGTGCTGCCCACGTACCAGACGATCGGGATCGCCGCGCCGATCCTGCTGGTGCTGCTGCGCATCCTGCAGGGCATCTCGGCCGGTGGCGAGTGGGGCGGCGCCGTGCTGATGGCCGTCGAGCACGCACCGCGCACGAAGCGAGGCATCTTCGGCGCCTCGCCGCAGATCGGCGTGCCGCTGGGTCTGCTGCTGGCATCCGGCGTGATGGCACTGATGACCGTCATCGCCCCGGGGGACCAGTTCCTCGAGTGGGGCTGGCGCATCCCGTTCCTGCTGAGCGTCGTGCTGATCCTGGTCGGCTACTACGTGCGTCGCAAGGTCGAGGAGAGCCCGGTCTTCACCGAGCTCGCCGCCCGCAAGGAGAAGGCGCGGATGCCGATCGTGCAGCTGTTCCGCAAGCACGCGCTGCTCGTGATCATCGCGGCGTTCGTCTTCGCCGGCAACAACGCCGTCGGCTACATGACGACCGGCGGGTACATCCAGGGCTACGCGACCAACCCCGAGGGGCCGATCGGCCTCGAGCGCGGCCCGGTGCTCTGGGCCGTCGCAGGGTCGGCCGTCACCTGGCTGCTGACGACCCTGTTCGCCGGATGGATCTGCGACCGCATCGGCCGCCGCACGACGTACATCATCGGCTGGGTGCTGCAGCTGATCGGTGTCTTCGCGCTGTTCCCGCTCGTGAACACCGGAGAGGTCGGCCTGCTGTTCACAGGTCTCGCGATCCTCACGATCGGCCTCGGCTTCACCTACGGCCCGCAGGCCGCGCTCTACACGGAGCTGTTCCCGGCCAGCATCCGCTTCTCCGGTGTCTCCATCTCCTACGCGATCGGCGCCATCGCCGGCGGTGCGTTCGCCCCGACCATCGCGACCGCGATCGTGCAGGCGACCGGGTCGACCCAGGCGGTGACCTGGTACCTCGCGGGCATGACGGTGCTCGGACTCGTCGCGACGCTGCTGCTGCGCGACCGTTCCGGCATCCCGCTCGGTCCCGACCACGAGGACGAGCAGTCGGTCAGCCCGATCTACGGGGTGGCCAAGGCCTGAGGCCGCATCTCGGGCCGTTCCGGTCGCACTTCGTGCCGCTCATCGTCTCGGTGGGCGGCACGAACTGCGACCGGAACGGTTCGTCAGCCGTCGAGCGCGTCGCGGATGACGGCGGCCGACTGCTCGAGCCGGGCGGCGATGGCCGCATCGTCGAGGTTCGTCGCGACGTGCACCACGGCGATCGCGGCAGGACGGCGGCCGCGCAGGACCAGCGGGACCGCGACCGACTGCACGGTGGGGATGACCTCGTCGTGGCTGGTGCCGTAGCCGCGTTCCCGTGTGAGCTCGACATCGCGGCGCAGCGCCGGTGAGGTATCCGCCGGCCACTCCGCTGCCGCGAGCTGCGCGAGGATCGCCTTGCCCGGCGCTCCGACCGTGACCGGATGCCGGGCGCCAGGGCGCTGAGCGACGCTCGCGATCGCGTGGCGCGGTTCGATGCTGGCGAGCGTGATGCAGTCCTCGCCGTCGAGCACCGCGAGGAAACAGGTCATGCCGAGCTCGTTGGCGACCGCGGTGAGCTCCGGAAGCGCCTCGGCCTGGAGGTCGGGAGCGACTCCGGCGGCGAGAGCGGCCATCCGCGCGCCGAGGCTGACGGCTCCGCTCGCGCCGCGCACGACGAGGCCGTGGTCTTCGAGCGTGCGCAGCAGGCGGTAGGCGATCGAACGATGAACGCCGAGCCTCGTCGCGATCTCATCGATCGCCAGCGGACCTCGTGCGTCGGCGAGGATCTCGAGGATCCGGATGCCGCGGCTCAGGGTCTGCGACGCGGGAGAGGGGCCGTCGGCCATGGGGAACTCCTTGCACATCTTGGCGGTCGCGCATACGCTGTGTTCAATAGTAGAACGTTGTGTTCGAATATAGAACACGAAGCGAGACAGCGCAAGACCAGACGAAGCAGTCCGGAAGGAATCGACGACGATGCAGTTCCACCACCACGGCTATGTCTCCGGGGATCCGCGTGTGCAGGATGCCGCCGGCCTCGGCGTAACCCGATCGGCCGACCTTCCCGATGACATCGACGTGCTGATCGTCGGCTCCGGTCCCGCGGGCATGCTGCTCGCCGCACAGATGTCGCAGTATCCCGACATCTCGACGCGCATCATCGAGAAGCGTGAGGGTCGTCTCGTGCTCGGCCAGGCCGATGGCATCCAACCGCGCAGCGTCGAGACCTTCCAGGCGTTCGGGTTCGCCGAGCGGATCGTCGCCGAGGCGTACAACATCGGCTGGATGAACTTCTGGAGCCCGAACCCGGAGAACCCGCGCGAGATCATCCGCACCACCCGCACGGCCGACTACGCGTACGACATCTGCGAGTTCCCGCACCTGATCGTGAACCAGGCGCGGGTGCTGGACTACTTCGCCGAGGCTGCAGCCCACGGCCCGGGCCGTATCGCCCCCGACTACGGCATCGAGTTCCTGGGCCTCACGGTGCACGACGAGGGCGAGTATCCCGTCGAGGTGCGGGTGCGGCACGTGGCAGGGGAGCGCGCAGGCGAGGAGCAGGTCGTGCGCGCGAAGTACGTCGCCGGGTGCGACGGTGCCCGCAGCGGCGTGCGTCAGGCGATCGGCCGCACGCATGTCGGCGGGAGCGCCGCCCACGCCTGGGGCGTCATGGACGTGCTGGTCAACACCGACTTCCCGGACTGGCGCACCAAGTGCGCGATCAACTCGCAGGCGGGCAACATCCTGCACATCCCGCGCGAAGGCGGGTACCTGTCGCGCATGTACATCGACCTCGGCGAGGTCGCGCAGGACGACGACCACCGGGTGCGGCAGACGCCGATCGAGGAGATCATCCGCAAGGCGAACGACATCCTGCATCCGTACACGCTCGACGTGAAGCAGGTCGCCTGGCACAGCGTGTACGAGGTCGGGCATCGGGTGACCGACGGTTTCGACGATGTGCTCGAGGAGTCCGGCCGTACCCCGCGCGTGTTCCTGACGGGCGACGCGTGCCACACGCACAGCGCCAAGGCCGGCCAGGGCATGAACGTGTCGATGCAGGACGGCTTCAACCTCGGCTGGAAGCTCGGCTCGGTGCTGAGCGGACGCGCACCGGAGACGCTGCTGGCGACGTACGGCGCCGAGCGTCGGCCGGTCGCGCAGCAGCTGATCGACTTCGACCGGGAGTGGTCGTCGCTGATGGCACGCAAGCCCGGCGAGATCTCCGACCCGAACGAACTGGCCACGTACTACCTGGCGACGGCGGAGTTCCCGTCCGGCTTCATGACGCAGTACACCTCGTCGATGATCACCGGCTCCGATGCGCACCAGGCGCTCGCGGGCGGGTATCCGCTCGGGAAGCGGTTCAAGTCGGCCGAGGTCATCCGCGTAGGCGACGGGAACGTCGTGCATCTCGGGCATCACGCCAAGGCCGACGGCCGCTGGCGCGTCTACGCGTTCGGCGATCGTTCCGGTGCGGCGCTCGCCGCGTGGGCGGATGCCGCGGCGCCGCTGTTCGCCCGGTTCACGCCCGCGGATGCCGATGTCGACGCCGTGTTCGACGTGAAAGCGGTGTACCAGCGGCCGTACGACGAGGTGGAGGTCACGTCTGCGCCTGCGCTGTTCCAGCCGAAGACGGGGCCGCTCGGGCTCACCGACTGGGAGAAGGTCTATGCCGCCGGTCCGTCGAAGTGGACCGAGACCGACATCTTCGAGGCGCGCGAGCTGTCGCGCGAGGGTGTGGTCGTCGTGGTGCGTCCGGATCAGTACGTCGCGGCGATCCTGCCGCTGGGGGATGTGGCAGAACTCGCGGAGTTCCTCGAGGGGGCATTCCTCCCGGCGGACTGAGCAGCGTGCGAGGTTCTCGGTGTTGGGCTGAGTACCCGGTGTCGGGAGGAGGGATCAGCCGGATTCCTCAGCCCAACGGGGAAGTCTCCGCCCGAGGCGGAGCCGCTCGGCTGTACAAGACCTCTGGTGCCGAGTGTCTGCGCGTCGTACCGTGGTCGCGGACGGGCGACGGCGTCCGCCAGGAGGAGTGCGTGATGGACTGGAAGATCGAACTCATCTTCGTGCCGGTGTCGGATGTCGACAGGTCGAAGGACTTCTACACGATGATCGGCTTCAACCCGGATCACGACCAGACCCCGACAGAGGGCCTGCGCTTCGTGCAGATGACTCCGCCGGGCTCGGCGTGCTCGATCGCGTTCGGCACCGGTCTCGGCGAGGGCCTCGAGCCGGGACAGCAGAACACGATCCAGGTCGTCGTGCCGGATGCCGATGAGGCGCTCGCGCACCTGAAGGGTCTCGGCGTCGACGCGCAGGGCGTCGACGAACAGGTCTGGGGTCGGTTCGTGACCTTCGACGACCCCGACGGCAACACCTGGACGCTGCAGGAGCTGCCCGACTACGGCGCCTGAGCGCGCGTTCCCGTGGCAGTTGTGGCGGGTATTTGGCCGATCCACCCGCTACAACTGCCACGGGAGCGGCGTCAGGAGTTCACGCGGATGATCTCCTGCTGGTACGGCGCGATGACGTCGCCGGAGATGCGGAGGTCGAGGAGGAGGAAGGGGCGCGTCGACGGCTCCTCCTCCGCCCAGGCGGCAAGACGGTCGAGGTCGGCGAGGGTGCGGACCACGACGCCCTCGGCTCCGACTGCCGCACCGAAGGCGGCGAAGTCGACCTCGGGGATGCGCATCGGGCCCTCGGCGAGTCCCTTGAGCCCGTAGAGGTTGACCTCGGCGCCGTAGGCCGCGTCGTTCCAGATCACGGCGATGCCCCGGCCGCCGGCCGCACGGACGGCGGATTCCAGGTCGGCGATGGCCATCAGACCTCCGCCGTCGCCCGAGGTCAGCACGATCGTCGAGTCGCGCCGGGCGAGGGCGGCCCCGACGACGCTCGGCCAGCCCTGGCCGATCGACTGGAACGCCGTGCCGATCATCATCATGCGGTCGGGTGCGGCGACCGGCCAGTACATGTTCGCCCAGCCGATGAAGTGTCCGCCGTCCGAGACGACGACGCGGTCTTCCGGCAGCAGCTCGGCGATGCGCCGCGCGGCGGAACGCGGGTCGAGGCGTCCGTCGGCTGCGAGCTCGTCGCCCGCATCGTAGAAGCGAGCGGATGCCACGTCGACGCTGTCGCGCCAGGGAGAGCTCGCCGCGGCATCCTGCTCCTGCACCCGGCGCACGAGCTCCTCGGCCGCGACCCGGGCGTCTGCGCGGACGAAGCCACCGATGTGCGCGTGCGTGGCTGCGGGGGCGATGTCGATCTGGAAGACGCGCGTCCCGGGAGCGAAGAGCTCACCGAAGCGCATCGTGAACTGGTTCAGCGAGGCACCGAAGACGACGGCGACATCGGCCGTGCGCACGAGTTCCATCGCCCCGTCGGCGCCGAACCCGCCGGTCACGCCGAGGTCGTAGCGCCGGTCGGG
>NZ_JXRU01000014.1 GCF_000967865.1 Microbacterium sp. SA39 | reverse complement strand
TGCGGGTTCTGGGGTGTGGTGTCGTTCATGATGTGTCCTTTTCTGTCGGATGGATCGGGTCTGTCGGATGGATCGCGGCTCAGAGGTCGCGTCGAGAGAGAGCGACGGATGCCGCGGCGAGCGCCGCTGCCGAGAGCACGGCCAGCGCGATCAGTGCCACGCCGACGTTCACCTCGGCCGACCCGCCATGGATGACGTTCTGCGCCAGGGCGACCGGGAGGAACTGCGTCCAGACGGGAGCGGTGCCGCCGATCAGCGCGGTCACGGCGGTGAGGAGGGGCTCCACGAACAGGATCGAGAGCATCGTGATGACGCCGGCGAGCTGCGTGCGCACGAGGATGCCGACGGCGAGGCCGATCAGGGCGAGGCCCGCGACAGCGAAGACGCCCCGGCCGAGTGTGGCGACGACGTCGCCGATGCCGGCGGTGAAAGCGGTCCCGGTCATGGCGAGCGCGACGACCAGAGCAGCGAGGCTGACGACCGCCATGACGGCGCCGATGACGACACCGACGAGGCCGGTGGCCAGGGCCTTGCCCACGACGATGCGACCACGACGCGGCGAGGCGAGTGCCGCGCCGACCATGCCGCCGTAGCGGTCGTCACTGGTGCCGGCCAGGACGCCGAGCAGCACGATGGCGAGGAGTGCGATGCCGATCGAGCCGCCTCCCATCGAGGCGCCGAGCGGGATGATCGCGGCGAGCTGCGCCGCCGCGGAGGTCAGGTCGAGCACCGGGAAGTCGGTGCCGAGCGCCGCGGCGCCGGGACCGATGTCACCGCGAGCCAGCGCGGGGAGCACGGTCACGAAGATCAGCTGCGTCAGGACGAGGCCGATGACGGCGACGAGGGCCGAGACCTTCGTCGCGGTGGTCGTGGTCAGTCCGAGGAGTTCTGCGCGGAACATCAGCGCACCCCCGCAGTTCCGGTGACCTGGAGGTAGTAGCCCTCGAGGTCTCCGCTCGCGGTGGCGACGGCATCCGTCAACGTCACGTCGGCGACGACCCGCCCGTCGGCGATCACGACGATGTCGTCGGCGATGTCCTGCACGTCGGAGAGCAGGTGCGAGGACAGCAGCACGGTGCCACCGGCATCCGCGAACGCCCGCAGGCGATCACGCAGCCAGCGCATACCGGCGGGGTCGAGGCCGTTGGAGGGCTCGTCGAGGAGGAGCAGCTCCGGCTCGCCGAGGAGCGCCGCGGCGATCGCGATGCGCTGCTTCATGCCGAGCGAGTATCCGCCGGACCGGCGGTCGGCGTGTGCGGTCATGCCCACCTCGGCGAGCACGACGTCGACGCGCTGGGGCGCGACGTCGGCGCGGGCCGCGGCGATGCGCAGATGCTGCCGTCCGGTGCGGGCGGGGTGGAGGCCACCGGCGTCGAGCACGGCGCCGACCATCGTGGCCGGACGCTCGAGGTCGCGGTAGGGACGCCCGAAGACCAGCGCCTCACCCTGGTCGGCCGCGATGAGGCCGAGCAGCAGGCGGATGGTGGTGGTCTTGCCGGCGCCGTTGGGCCCGAGCAGGCCGACGACCCTCCCGGCCCTGGTCGAGAAGCCGACCCCGTCGACGCGGGGGCGGCCATGGAAGCTCTTGCGCAGTCCGCGCGCCTGGAGCGGCGGAGATGTGGAAATGTTCATGCCTTCAGCCTCGCGAGAACGCTGCGAGAGCGCCCCCGTCCGCCGCACGGGATGGCCCTGTTCGCAAGGACAGTCCTCGACCGATTAGCCCAGACGGATGCCGTCGACTACGGTCGCTTCCCGTGAAGACCTCCACCCTGAGTGCGCGCCGATCCGGCATCGCGCACTCCCTCCGCGAGGCCGTGCTCCCCGCCCGGCTGCTGTTCGTCGCGAAGACGACCCTCGCGGCCGGGCTCGCGTGGATCATCGCCCCGCACATGCCCGGAGTCACCGACGAGTACCCGTACTACGCTCCGCTCGGCGCCCTGGTGAGCATGTATCCGACGCTGATGGGCTCAGTGCGGTCGAGCCTGCAGACGCTGGTCGGGCTGGCGACCGGTATCGGCCTGGCCACGCTGGTGGTGCTCACGATCGGACCGACCTGGTGGTCGGTGCCGGTGATCATCGGGGTCGGCGTGCTGCTGTCGGGCACCGGCTGGTTCGGCGTGGGGCGTGAGTATGTGCCGATGGCGGCCCTGTTCGTACTCGCGGTCGGCGGGCAGGATGCGGACGACTTCTCCCTCGGCTACCTGACGCAGACGGCGGTGGGCGTCGCGATCGGGCTGCTCATCAACGTCGTGATCGCGCCCGCACCGCTCACCGGCGAAGCCGAAGCGCGCGTGCGCGCGTTCCGAGAGGAGCTGGCGTCGCACCTGCACGACATCGGCTCAGCGGTGTCGGAGTCCTGGCCGCCCGAGCACGAGAAGTGGGCGGATGACGCGGCATCCCTCGCCGACACGACGGCGATCCTGCGCGCCGCACTCGCCGAGGCCGCCGAGAGCCGCCGCGGCAATCCGCGCGCGCGTGGGCGGCGCGGCGAGACGCAGCACATCCACGAGCAACTGGGAACCCTCGACCGGATCGCCCACCTCATCCGCGATATCTCGGATGCCACGGCTGACACGATCTGGGACCGCCCGGCGGCGATGCCTCTGGACGCGGCCCTCCCCGAACCGCTGTCGGCCGCGTGTCATGCCGTGGCAGACGTCATCGCCCAGGAGGATCCGACCTCGAGCGAGGGCCATCGGCAGCGCGGCGAGGCGGCGCGGGCGATCCGACTGCTGCTCGAGCGCGTCGATGACCGCACGCTGGACGTGCGCCGCACGATGGGCCCGGGGGTTCTCACGGCCATGCACCTGCGCCGGATCCTGATCCTCTCCGGGATGCCCGATAAGGATGCCGACACCGAGGCCGACGAAGAGGCCTGATCGCCGCGGATCGAGCGGTGCGGCTCCCCGCGCCCCCGGCTGATCAGTCTGCGGACTGACAGCGGGGAGCGAGGGGGCCGCGATACTCAGCGCCCGAGGCCGACCCGGTCGACCTTGCGGTGGAACCGCATGCCGGCGAGGCCACCGAGGATGGCACCGATCAGGGTGACCACAGCGGCGCCGAGGGCGGTGAGGATGCCGGTGAGCGTCGCCGTCTCCGGAGTGACGGGGATGCGCGGGAAGCCCTGCAGGTTGCCGAGAATGTCCCACTGGGCGCCGGCGATCGCGGTGATGATCGCGACGATGATCGCGATGGCGATGGCCCAGATCCAGACGGCGATGCCCTGCTTGGCACCACTGAACCGCGCCATCCGACCCGCGACGTAGCCGCCGGCGTAGTACGAGATGAACAGGACCAGGCCGATCACGACCAGCGCGATGATGCCTCCGGCGCCGAGCGCGGCGTCGGTGACGGAATCGGCGGCCTCTTCGGGAGAGACGCCGCTGCCGATGCCGACCGCCGCGCCGACCGCGGTGACCAGCGCGGTCAGCAGCACGGTGGTTCCCATCGCCGTGAGCCAGCCGAAGAACGCGGAGCCGAACTTGAAACCGCCGAACTCCGCCTTCTCGCGCTCGTGCACGTCGCGCTGGAGGGTGCGCACATCGTCGCCGTCGTGCACACGTGTGTCGTCGTGCGTACGGGTGTCGTCGACCGGGACCGCGGCAGGCGGGGAGTCGGCGTGGTGGATCTCGTCCCGGGGGACGGGCCGGGTCTCGTCGTCACGGGGGACGGGCCGGGTGCTGTCGTCCTGGTACACGGGGCGGGTGGTGTCATCGACGGGCACCGTGCGGGGCGTCCCGTCGGCGGGGATGTCGGCGCGAGGAGCGCCGGTGTCGTGCACAGGCGCGTCGCCGGAGACGCGGGGATCGCGCGTGATGCGGGGCTCAGGAGTGCTGTTGTCGGTGCTCATGCCCAGAAGCTAGGCCATGCAGCCGCTCGCAGCGCAGGTACTTGTACTTTCGCCGGATTGCGCGTAACTTGCCGCGTTGCGGTGAGTGCCCTAGATCGCGTCATCCGCGGCGACGAGGTCGAGCTGCCAGTAGCGCCCCGCCGGATCGGCGTCGTCGTGCGCCTCGTCAGCCGCATCGAGAACCTCGTTGAGCGCGTTCATAGCGGCTTCGAACTCGGCCTCGGTGAGTCGGATGGTGCGCTGCGTGAAGGCTGCATGCACCTCCGCCGTGCGGCCGGCGACGTACTCGGGGGTCCAGGCGAGCACCCGGCGGACGAGATCTTGATGATCCTCGGCGAGCGCGCCGACCACGGCGGCTCCCAGGGTCTCGTCGGGGACCGGATTCTCGGGCCCACCGAGGTTGAGTGCGCCCTTGCGCCCGGTCCAGACGCGGTCCCGGCGGTCGCGCGCCTTCTCGGGAGCCTCCTCGATGAGCCCCGCATCAGCCAGCGTGCGCAGGTGGAAGCTCACGCTGTTGGCGGGCACGTCCAGCTCGGCGGCGACATCGGCGGCGCGCAGGAAGCCACGGCGCGCGATAAGCCGGAGGATCTGACGGCGCAGCGGGTGGGAGTAGGCCTTGAGCATCGCCGAGGTCATCCAGACGGTGTCTTCCTTCGACCGCTGCGTCTGCTCTTCCGTCATGCTGCGATCCTACCGACACCGTTTATTGCGCAATTAGACTTGCGCAATTGTTCTTGCGCATCTACGCTCGACGTCATGAGCACCACGACCCTGCCGCACCGCCTGTGGCGCAACACCCGGTACCTCACCTGGCTCGTCAGCGACACGAGCAAGGGCCTCGCGGCGACACTCTTCGCCTTCGCCATCCCGCTCCTCGCGCTCATCATCACGAACGATCCCGCACAGGCCGGCATCATCGGGGCCGCAGGGATGGTCGCCCGCCTGATCGCGACTCTCGCGGGCGGCATCCTCGCCGACCGCCACCGTCGCATCCGCCTCATGCTGATCGGCTCGCTCATCGGCATCCTGTTCGCCGGCGCGTTCACGCTGCTCGCCCTCGGCGACGCCCTCACCTTCGGGTCGCTGCTCGTCATCGATGTTCTCCTCGCCGCCCGCAGCGGGCTCTTCGACGTCGCCGGCGAGAGTGCGATCAAGGAGATCGTTCCGGATGAGGCGATGGGCCGCGCGCAGGCCGCGAACCAAGGACGGGATGCCGCTCTGCAGCTCGCCGGCGGCCCGATCGGCGGGCTCCTGCTCGGCGTCGGCGGATGGTTGGTCGGCGTCGCGATGACCGTCTGTCACCTCGTGGCTGCGGTGACGGCGTGGATGCTGGGCCGCGAGGCACGCGGGGCAGGGATCGTGGATGCCGGCGCGGAGAGTGACACCGAACCCGCTCCCGTCGTGAAGCCCGATGCCTGGGCCGAGCTGCGCGAAGGATTCCGCTGGCTGCTCTCGCGTCCGGATCTCGGGGGCGTGCTGCTCATCACCACCACCATCAACCTCGGCTTCAACGCCGCGATCACCACCGTCATCTACTCCCTGCAGCAGAGCGGGTACCCCGAGGTGCTGATCGGCGGGATGACCGCCGCGGTCGGGGCCGTCATGCTCGTCGGCGCGCTGCTGTCTCCGCTGATGGTGCCGCGGATCAAGGCCGGTGTGCTCACCATCATCGGCCTCTCGATCGCGGCGGCGGGCACGATCGGGCTCACCCTCGTGACCGAGCCCTGGGCCATCGTCGTCGTGCTCGGCCTCGCCGTGCTGTTCGTCCCGGCCCTCAACGCCGGGATGATGGGCTACTTCATGGTCGCGACGCCGACCCACCTGCTCGGTCGGGCGAACAGCGCTGCGGGCGTGCTGGGTATGGGCGCTCTTCCTCTCGCGCCCCTCATCGCCGGCTTCGGACTCTCCTGGGTCGGCCGCGAGTGGACGCTGCTCATCTGCGCCGCGCTCTGCCTCATCGCCGTCGCGCTCGCCGTCACCAACCGGGCGCTTCGGGCGCTGCCCGTCGAATCACGCTGGGCCGAGCACGCGAAGCAGTACGAGACGGTGTGAGTCGACGAGACCTTGTGAGTCAGAGGGCGCCGGTGAGCGCGGCGATGCCGACGAGCACCGAGACCAGCGCCAGCACCAGGGCGATCGAGATGAGCACGACGTGCACCTTCAGGAACGCCGTCGCCGTGCCGCTCTCGTCGCGCGAGCGCGGATCCTTCGCGATCCGCTTGTAGAACTGCGGCCAGACGATGACGTTGAAGGCGGCGTTGAGGAACAGCACGATGGCGAGGGGGATCACCCTTCCACGGTAGCGAGTCCCGGCTCCGGCATCCGACGGGAACAGCCGCGCATTCTTGGACCCGGACATGTATCAGATTGCTCTTGCCGTGCTCCTGGTAGATGTGATCACAATGGGCTTCATGATCGACGGTGCACCTGGCGCCGCTCTCGATCCTGCCTCGGACGATGGACCCGCACGCTGGGAGCGGGCCGCTGACCTCTTCGACGCATGGCGCGAGGGTGACAGTCGCGCGATGGACGAGCTCGTACGTCTCATGACGCCCGTGCTCTGGCACGTCGTGCGCGCCTACGGGCTCGAGCGCACGCTGGCCGAAGACGTCGTGCAGACGACGTGGCTGCAGCTGGTGCGCGGGCACGGGTCGATCGCCGACCCGCGCGCGGTGTCGGCCTGGCTCACCACGACCGCACGGCGCGAGGCCTGGAAGGTCGGCAAGGCGCACGGCCGGGTCGATGCGACGGATGCCGACGACCTCGACGCCCTGCTCCCCGAGCAGGCGTCCGCCGAGGAGCACGCGACCATCGGTGACGAGAACCGCCGGTTGTGGCTGGCTGTGCAGCGCCTCGCCGAACGGTGCCAGCGGCTGCTGCGGGTGATCGCGTTCGACGACCGCCCCGACTACGCGCGGATCGCCGCCGACCTCGACATGCCGATCGGCAGCATCGGCCCCACGCGCAACCGCTGCCTCGCGAAGCTCCGCGCTCTGCTCGAGGGATCGAACCTGCGGACGGAGGGCCTCGCATGAGCGACCACGAGGACGCCGAGCTGTTCGCCCGGCTGCGGACGATGTGGAACGAAGTCGACCCGATGCCCGCGGGCCTGATCGATCGGATGGTCGCGGCGGTCGCCGCCGACGGGCTGACCCGCGAGTACGCCCTGCTCACCCTGGTGGAGGGCGAGCTCGGCGCCGTGCGCGGCGAAGCGGATGCTCTCACGCTGCAGTTCAGCGACGGCACGACCAGCATCCTGCTGCACGTCACGACCACTGCCTCGGGATGGCGTCGGGTCGACGGCTGGGTCGACACGTCCACGGCCGAGATCGTGTTGACGCAGGGAGAGCGGTCGGTCTCCACGACGCCCGCCGAGACCGGGCGCTTCGTGTTCGACGACGTCCCGCCGGGACTGACGCGGGTGCGCCTCAGCACCGGCGATGGCGAGGCGGCGCGCAGTCTTTCGACCCCGCAGTTCGAGTTGTGATCACGGGCGCTGGCCGTCGATGACGACGCGGGGCGCCCAGGACGAGAGGATGATCCATGGAGCAGCCCAAGGGATGGACGTGGCAGGACCGCGCGGAGGGTTCGATCCGCCGAGGCACGGCGCTGGATCCGAGTCTCGAGCCCGTCGACGGCATCCTCGCCTTCCCCACCGCCTACCTGCCGCAGCGTCTGCTCATCACTCGCAGTGAAGAGGACCAGGAAGCCTACGACCAGGAGCTGCGCACCCTGCGAGACGCGGCGGACACCTTCGGCTGGCAGCTCGAGATCGAGTCGGACACCGGCCGCGCCCGCGAACTCACGCCCGGGGTGCCCGGCTTCCTGCGCGCGTATCTGACGACACCCGATGAACCGATCCGCCGGGAATCGCCGGTCGCGCCGGACGCCTGGCGGGTGCTGCAGCGAGCGCGACGCATGTCGCGCTCGACCATGCCGCGCACGAGCCTCGAGCATGTGCTGTCGATCGACCCGGTCGGTCTCAACCCGTTCACGCGCACGAACCCGTTCACCCGCACGAATCCGTTCACTCGGACCAACCCGATCCGAGGGGCGGGAGCCGGCGGCAGCGACGACTACCTCGCGCCGGGGCGCGGTGCACGACAGCCGGTCAGCTGGCTGGGTCCGGCACCGCAGCGCGGACCTGCCCCGAAGCGCGGAAGGCGACCTGTCGTCGCGGTGCTCGACACCGGCTGCGGTATGCACTCCTGGCTGCCCGACGACATCGTGACCCGTCACGTCGAGCTCGACGGGGTGCCTGTCGGGCTGACCGACGACGCCGATCCGGAACGCTACCCCGACCTCTACGGCCAGCTCGACGGCGAGATCGACGCCGTGTCGGGGCACGGCACGTTCATCGCGGGCATCGTGCGGCAGGTGGCGCCGGATGCCGACATCCTCTCGGTCCGCGTCGCCGGAGCCCTCGGCGTGATCGACGAGAGTTCGCTGCTGCTCGCGGTCGCCCAGGTGGTCGAGTTGCTGCGCCGCCACCGAGAGGACCCGTCGACCGGGTTCCCGATCGACGTGCTCAACCTCTCGCTCGGCTACTCTCACGAGACCCCGACCGACGGACTGTTCAGCCTGACGCTGTACGCCCTGCTCGCGAAGGCGCGGGCGCTGGGGTGCGTGGTGGTGTGCTCGGCCGGCAACGACGCGATCGACCGGCCGTCGTTCCCCGCGTCCCTGTGGGCGTGGCCGGGCGCCGACAACGGCATCCGCGCCGATCACGATGCCCCGCATGTCTCGGTCGGCGCGCTGAATCCCTCGGCGCACTCGGTCGCCCTGTTCTCGAACGTCGGCCCGTGGGTGCAGACCTACGCCCCGGGCGCGGCCGTCGTGAGCACGTCGCCCGCGTTCGTCGGCGGAGAGCAGGCGGCCACGAGGGCCGACCTCGACGGGCTGCGCCGAGAGACGCTCGACCCCGACGACTACCGCGGTGGCTTCGCCGTCTGGAGTGGCACGTCGTTCGCCGCTCCATACGTCGCCGGGCGGATCGCCGCCGAGCTCGGGACTGTTCCGATCGAGGGAGTGTCGGCGGATGCCGCAGCCAAAGCCGTCGCCGCCGTGGCGAAGACCCTGCCGGCTCCAAGGGATCGGGGCTGACGCCGGCGGCATCCGTCTCTTCGCCGAGCATCCGTCGGTCCGCCGGGCATCTGTCGGTCCGCCGGGCGCCTGTCGGTGGATAAGACAGATGCAGGTCGAAAACCGCGGAATCAACCTGCATCCGTGATCTCGACCTGCATGTGTACTCGCACGAAGAGACGACCAACGGATGCCGCGCTCTTCCGCGCGGCCCCGGCGCACGGCATCCTGGACCGATGCCCCTGTCCGCGAGCGAGCTGCACCGGCGCGGCGTCGAAGCGGCGAACGCACGGCGGTTCACGCAGGCGCGGCGCGCACTCGACGCGGCATCCGTCCGCACCGACGACCCGGACCTGCGGGCGCGCATCGACGGGACCGCAGCGTACGTGCTGGCCCAGACGGGTGGGCCTGCCGCGGCCGAGCAGCAGTGCCGTGCCGCACTCGGCCGCCGCGGACTGAGCGCGGGAACGATCGCCGTGCTCAGCGGCCAGCTCGGCACTCTGCTCATGCACGGCGGTCGGCTGGAGGAGGCCGAGGCGATGCTCACCCGCGCGATCGACGCGCTGGCCGGCATCGGCGAGGAGTCGATCGAGCTCGCGAACTGCCTGATGAACCGTTCGGTCGTGCGGATGCAGCGTCATCAGCTCGACGCCTGCACCGACGACATCCGTCGCGCCGTGGCCGTCTATGAGGCCGCGGATGCCGCCGAACCGCTCGCCGAAGCACAGCACAACCTCGGCTATGCGGCCCTGCTGGGTGGCGACCTCGTCACGGCCCTCACGCTGATGACCCGGTCGCGACCGGCGCTGGCTGCGACCAGCGACCTCGCCGCCGCGATCAGCGACCTCGACCGCGCGGAGGTGCTGCGCGACGCCGGTCTCACGACCGAGGCGGAGGCGCTGCTCGGCAAGGTCGCGCGCGAGTTCGGGGCGCAGCGAATGCGACAGGCCCGAGCCGAGGCGGAGTTCCATCTCGCGCGGTCGCTGCTGCGCCACGATCCGAGTGCTGCAGAGCGAACCGCGCGCACCTCCGCTCGGCGCTTCACGTCCCTGAACAACGCGGCGTGGACGGCACGCGCGGATGCCGTGCGTCTGGAAGCGCGGCAGCGCGCGCGTCCGGATCGTCCGCTCGAGGCGGCGGAGTTCGCCCGTACCGCGAAGGCTCTCGAACGCAGCGGCTTCCGCACCGAAGCGGCGGGCCTGCGTCTCAGTGCGCGGCGAGACGGCTCGGGACGGATGCCGCGGGTCGATCGCGCCTCGCCGACACCGCTGCGACTCCATGCGCACGAGGTCCGCACGGCGCGCGCGGCCGCCGCCGGACGGGATCGGGACGCCCTGCGCGCCGCAGCCGAAGGACTCGAGCTGCTCACCACGTGGCAGAGGTCGTTCGGCGCCCTCGACCTGCAGGCGTCGCTGGCCATGCACGGCAGTGACCTGATGTTCGCGGGTCTGTCTGCCGCGGCACGGCTGGGCGATCCCGCGGTGCTGTTCGAGTGGTCCGAGCGCGCGCGGCACCTCAGCCAGCAGGTCGCGCCCGTGCGCCCCCCGAACGACGGCGCCCTCGCGCAGGATCTGGCGGAACTGCGGATGCTGCGCGCCGAGCTCTCGGGGCAGGACTGGACCACCGACGCCCGGGTGCGCCACCTCCGCGACCGGGTGCGGGAGCGGCAGTGGTCGATGACGGGTGCGGGGTCCACTCGCGAGCGCGTCCGGCTGCCGGAGACGATGGCCTCGCTCGACCCCGACACGGCCGTCCTCGCCTACGTGTTCACGGGCGCCGAACTTCTCGCCGTCGTGGTGACGGCAGCGGAGGCGACGATCGTCGACCTCTCCTGGCGGCGCGTGCGGGCGGCCCTGGACGGGCTGAGAGCAGACCTCGACGTGTCGGCCCTGACCCGCGGAGGCGTGATGGGAGAGGTGACAGCCCGGGCGCTGGAGTCACGCCTCGGGCTCATCGACGCGGCCCTCCTGGAGCCGGTTCGCAGGACGGCACCCGCGGCCGCCCGGTATGTGCTCACGGTGCCGGGCGTGCTCGGCGGCGTGCCCTGGGCGATGCTCCCGAGCATGGCCGGCACTCCGTTCACCCTCGCGACCTCGGTTTCGCGGTGGCGGGCGGATGCCTCGGCAGGTCGGCGACTCCCGACGCGCGTCGGCTTCGCGGCAGGTCCGCGCGTGCCCCGCGCCGCCGAGGAACTGCACCGCGCGGCATCCGCCTGGGGTCGGGACGGCACCGCGCTCCGCATGCTCGACGGCCCGGATGCGACGGTCGCCGCCGTCACGGCCCTCGCGGCCGAGGTCGATACGCTGCACATCGCTGCCCACGGGCGGCACGCCGTCGACAATCCCCTGTTCTCCGGGTTCGAGCTGGCCGACGGCGCCCTGTACGGCTACGACGTCGACCTGATCCCGCGCGTTCCTGCGACGGTGATCCTGTCGGCGTGCGAGCTCGGCCGCTCGTCGGTGCGCTGGGGCGAGGAGGCGCTCGGCATGACGCGGGTCTGGCTGCACGCCGGGGCGCACTGCGTGATCGCGGCGCCCGTCGCCGTGCCCGATGACGACGCGTGCGAGCTGCTAGGCGCGGTGCACACCGGGCTGGCCGAGGGCCTCGCGCCGGCTGTGGCGCTGGCCGCGGCATCCGACTCCACCGGCATCCGGGCGCCGTTCCAGTGCCATGGGAACGGGTTCTGAGGCCTCGATCGGGTCATTCGAAGGTCACGCGTCGAGTTGGCCCGCAACGAGACCACCTGAGATGGTCAACGAACCGTTGACCGATTAGCCCCGAGGAGTCGCGGTCATGTTCAGGTCGAACTCGAGCTCAGGTCTCAGGAAGGGAGATCACCGCGCGGACGATCGGAGCGTGGCGCGCGAGGTGGTCGGCCGTCCACACTCCGAGAAGGTGAAGAGTCGTGATGCGGAACGCGAGCGCTCGCAGCAGGAACTGACGCCATTCGGGAATGCCCCGATCCTCCCCGAGCACCTCACGCGAGAGTCCGTGCCAGCAGACGGAGTCCACAGCGGCGACCGCGGCGGCGTATCCGGCCGGCCGCCAGTAGGGCGCCCAGTCGATGATCGCGGGCGGACGATCCGCAGCGAAGAGAACGTTGCCGAGGAGGTCGCCATGGATCACCTGAGCCGGAGAAGACACGTCCCGGTACGCATCCGCGAGGACGCGCAGAAGAGGATCCGCGGGCGAAGGCTCCTCCGACCACGCGATCCGGTCGGCACGACTCCAGGCATCACCGGCCGCGGCGATGAAACCCGGACGTGCGTGCCGCGCGACAGCGAGATGAAAGGCGGCGCCTGCAGCGATCACATCGGCCAGACGCGTCTCGTCAGCCTCACCCTGCACCCATTCCATCGCCTGCCAGTGCTCGTGCAGCCAGTCTCCGTCGAGCGCTCGGAGCGGTCGTGGAACCGTGAAGCCCTCGCCCGGCGCGAGCTCTGAGAGAACTTGCGACTTCCACCGCGCCTCCTCGTCGCCTTCCACCGGACGCAGGACGATATCTCCCGCTCGCCAGGTGAAACCGCGCCCGCCGGCCAGAAGCACGGGCGCGACATCCGCACCGAAGGCGTCGAGGACGGACGTCGACGGCCGGCCTGCTGCGAGCGCGTTCATGCGAACAGGCTAAACCTCGCCTCGCTGTGCCATTCGGTGATCCTCGATGATCGCGTCGATGGCGGCGCGAGCCTTCCGCGCCTCGGACTCCGGAGAGTGGGAGCCGGCGGACCCGGCCGCCACGACCAAGGCCTTCCACATCGCCCATCCCCGTGCTCGCGCCCATGCGTCGGCACCGAGGGCTCTGTGTTCTCGGAATGCCTGGCGGGCGGCACCGCGCATGGTGACCACGCCGATCACGAGGTCGCACACCGGATCCCCGATACCCGATGTGCCGAAGTCGATCACGGCACTGAGCCGTCCGTCCTCGTCGACGAGGAGATTGCCTTCGCTGACGTCGCCGTGGAACCAGACCGGCTCACCCTGCCATCGCGTCTCCACTGCGGCTTCCCACACCTCGCGAACGGCGCTCGCATCGATCGTCGCGCCCAGCACCTCGATCGCGCTGAGCGTCTCGTCCGCATAGACCGCCGGACTGTCTCCGCGGAAGAAGTTGTGCACCCCCGGGGCGGGTCCGTCCTGAGCGTCCACCCGCTCAAGAGCCGCCAAGAACTCGCCGAGCGACGCAGCGAACATCGGGTCGCGCTCGATCAGCGCGGTCTCGGGCGGCCGTCCGGGGAGCCAGCGGTAGACGGACCACGGGTGGGGGAAGCGATCCGCGGGATGCCCGATCCCCACGGGTTCGGGGATCGCGAGGGGCAGTCGAGGCGCGAGAACCGGCAACCAGCGCTGTTCCTTCTCCACCTGGAGGACGTAGGCACTGCTGCTCGGCAGCCTCACGCTGAGGTCGTCCCCCAACCGGAAAGTGCGGTTGTCCCACCCTCCCGGGAGAGCCTGCGCCACCGGCAATCCGCTCCATTGAGGGAACTGTTCCGCGATGAGGGATTCGACCAGATCCTCGTCAATGTTCGTCACAAGCGCTCCGTTCGGGGTACTTCCCACTGTCATGCTCCCAGCACCACCAGCTCCCGTGTTGTCCGCGGACTCCGGGCCCTCAGACGCCGGACACCCTCGCCCGATGGTCGCGCGGGCTCTCGCCGCGTTCGCGTCGGAAGGCGGCGCTCAACGCGAAGGCCGTGCCGTAGCCGACCTCGGTCGCGATCGAGGCGAGCGTGCGCGACGGGTCTCTCAGCAGATCGGCGGCGAGCTTGAGCCGCCACTCGGTGAGATAGCCCATCGGTGGCTGACCGACCAGATCGGCGAACCGGCGGGCCAGCGTCGCCCGCGACACGTGCACGCGCGCGGCGAGAGCGGCGAGCGTCCAGTCGCGTCCCGGATCGGCGTGCAGGAGGCGGAGGACAGGTCCGACGACGGGATCGGTCTGCGCTCGAGACCACCCGTCCTGATGATCGGGGTGGGCGAACCACGAGCGGATCGCGCCGATCAGGAGCAGGTCGAGCAGTCGATCCAGCACCACTTCCTGCCCCGGAAGGTCGCGAGCGATTTCGTCGGAGAGCACGCCCACGAGCGGCGCACTCGAACCGTCGGACGGCACCAGCACCGCCGGTGGCAGCAGGTCGAGCAGGCTGTCACTCACCTCACCGCGCACCTGATAGGTGCCGGTCAGCATGACCGTGGTTCCGGCGGGATCGTTGCCCCACGCCCGCACCCCGAACTCCGCGAGGTAGTCCCAGTCGGCGCCCGTGAGCATCGTTGGGTTCTGATCCCGGTCGATCACCACATTGACGGGACTGCGGGGATCATCCGCAACGCGGTACCGGTGGCCCGGTCCGCGCAGGAGCACGATGTCTCCCGGTTCGACCTCGACAGGTTCGCCATCATCGGGGATGATCCAGGCGCTCCCCTGCATGAGCACGAGCAGCGTGAGCGGCGCGTCGTCTTCGATGCGCATCGACCAGGGCGCGGACAGCACGGAACGCAGGATGAACGCCCCCGCCGCGCGCGAACGATCCAGCACTGCGGTCATGCCGTCCATGATCGCCACTTTAGACGTCTGCGTATGCTTTCGCGTCTCGTGGCCATTCTTCGTCTCGCGTGTGATGGCTTCACTGGAGGCATGACCCACACAGACTCACTTCCCCTTCTCGGCACCTCGCCCATCGCAGCACCCACTGTCGTCCTCGGCGGCACCGGCAAGACCGGCATCCGCGTCACCGAGCGCCTGCGCGCCGCCGGCACCCCCGTCCGTCCTGTCGGTCGGCGAACCGCGATCCCTTTCGACTGGGCGGACCGCCGGACCTGGGATGCCGCGATCGCGGGAGCCGACCGGGCGTACGTCGCCTACGCACCCGACCTCGCCGTTCCCGGCGCTCTGGAAGACGTGCAGGTTCTGACCGCGCGGCTGATCGCGGGCGGAGTGCAGCGAGTCGTCCTTCTCTCCGGACGCGGAGAGCCCGAGGCAGCGGATGCCGAAGACGTCGTGATCGCCTCCGGCGTCGAGTGGGGCGTCGTGCGGTGCTCCTGGTTCTTCCAGAACTTCACCGAGAGCTACCTCCGCGACCCGCTCGTGCAGGGCGCTCTCCACCTTCCGGCCGGCGGAGTGTCTGAGCCGTTCGTCGATCTCGACGACGTCGCGGATGTCGCCGCGGCGACACTGCTCGACACGAGCCTCACGGGCCGAGTTCACGAGCTCACCGGACCAGAACTGCTCACCTTCGCGGACGTCACCGAGATCGTGTCCCGGCACACCGGTCACAGCATCGAGTACATCCCGATCTCCTCCGAGGAGTATGCGCGGGCGGCACTCGCGGATGGCGCACCGGCCGACGTCGTGGCTCTGCTCGGGTATCTGTTCGACGTCGTGCTGGACGGCCGCAACGAGAGCGTGACCGACGGGGTCGAGCAGGCTCTCGGCCGCGCGCCGCGTTCGTTCGACTCGTTCGCCGCAGCATCCGCCGCCGCCGGCCTCTGGAAGGCATGAACCATGGGTGATCTCGTGCAGTTCGCAACCGCCGCCGCCGTGGTGTGCACCGCCGTCGTCGGCGGAGTGTTCTTCGCGTTGTCGTCGTTCGTGATGCCGGCGCTCGCCCGGCTGGAGCCGGCAGCGGGCATCGTGGCCATGCAGTCGATCAACGTCCGCGCGGTGCGTCCCGCGTTCATGCTGGCGCTGTTCGGGACGGCGGCGGTCGCCACGGTCGTCGGGATCGCGCGCTTCGGCGATCCCCTCATCGTCGCCGCGGCCGCCGTCTACCTGGTCGGCGTGATCGGCGTCACCATCGTCGCCCACGTGCCGCGCAACGATGCGCTCGCCGCCGTCGACCCCCGTAGTGCGGCCGCCGCAGAGACCTGGCGGCGCTACCTGACCGGATGGTGCCGGTGGAATCACATGCGCTGGATCGGCGCGGTCGTCAGCTCGAGCCTGTTCCTCGCGGCGATCCTGCGCTGATGAGCCCTCATCTCCGGTTTTCTCCATTCGATGTATCAGGACGGATGCCGCGCGCTCCTGTCTTTCAGAAGGTGCCATGAGAAGGACCTCGAAGGTGGAGGTGCGAGGAGGCGCAGTCGGTTGGGGAACATCCGTGCGCTGGGGAGCGCGGGTACGACAGGGACACCTTCTGCTCCGAGTGTGTGGTGGCCGGGAGGCCGCGGCGCTCTTGCAGGGCCTCGGCGATCTGGGGACGCCGGGGCCCTTTCGGCGTGCCCGCTCAGGTCACCGATGCATGGTCCGGCAGTTGTTGCACGTAGGGTGAAAAGGTCGGCGCTTCCTGACAGATATCCCCCTCCTAGGTCTTTACGTACGGCGCCGGTAAGGAGGATCAATGTTCATCCAACGACTGACGGAGCATGCTCGTCGTCACAGCACGTGGTGGAGCGTCGTGAGCGCACTCCTCGTGGCGCTCACCTTCTGCGGGCATGTTTCGGTGACGCAGCCGGTGCGGGAACCTGCACCGGCGCACTCGGCGCAGCCCACTACCGCGCCGACACCCCGGCCCACGCCCACCCCGAAGCCGACCGCGACGCCGGCGCCCGCGCCGACTCCGACTCCGGCACCCACCGAGGCGCCCTCGCCTGCTCCGGAACCGACACCGGCTCCCGCTCCGGCCCCTGCCCC
>NZ_JXRU01000013.1 GCF_000967865.1 Microbacterium sp. SA39 | reverse complement strand
AGCGTGGGACATGAAGGCCTCCTGAGTGCGGAAAGTGGTTCCTAGACAGCTCCACTCTCGCAACAGGAGGCCTTCACCTATCCGCAAATCACACGCGATTCACGCAACAACGTCCCTGGACATCACAGCTAGCGTGTGCCACGTCTCGAAGGTCAGATCCGATGCCCCTTCGACGTTCCCATCGGACAGCAGTGTGATGAGCTGCTCGTGTCGTTCGAGGGATGCCTGGCCGTCCACGGCGAAGCGTGCGCGCTCCGCGCGGCGTACGACGGGTCCGAAGAGATCCAGTACCGACGCGATGGCGTCGTTGCCGAGTACTGCCACTGGCACACGATGGAATTCCTCGTCGGCGTCCATGGCCGCGGCAATGTCATCCTTGGTCAACGCCTTCGCGAAGCGACGGTTCGCATTCCGCATGCGGTCGAGCTCGGCGTCAGTGGCGTTGCCTGCCATCTCCCGCACAGCCAGCACGTGCATGGCGGCTACAACGTCCCGGGCATCGCGAACGGCCTTGGGGTCGATCGTGCTCACGGTCGTGGACCGGCCCGGCTTGGCGACCACGAGCCCGCTCGCGCCCAGCCGCAGCAGCGCTTCGCGCACCGGCGTTCGGCTGACCCCGAGCCATTCGGCGATGTCCCCGTCTTTCAACTGCTCACCGGGGAGAAATGTGCCGTCGATGATCGCGTCGCGCAGCCGGCGGAAGACGTCGTCACGCAGTAGCGATCGGTCTACAGCTGAGGCTTGTTGAGGAATGGGCATGCAACATATTGCGCACACCTGTTCACCGAGAGCAAGTCGATCTTGGTTATTGCCTTCTGAATCCGACATGCAATATATTACGTATCGCTGGTGTTCTATTTCACAACACAACCCGCCCGGCTTCGTTCGGAGCCGAATCTGGAAGGAAGAATCATGACAACCACTGAAGAGATCAAGAACGTCGTCCTCGTGCACGGAGCATTCGCGGACGGGTCCGGCTGGCGCCGGGTCTACGACCTGCTGACCGCTCGCGGCTACCGCGTCTCCATCGTGCAGAACCCGCTCACCTCGTTCGCCGACGACGTCGCGGCAACAAACCGCGTCTTGGACGCCCAGGATGGCCCTGTCATCCTCGTCGGCCATTCGTGGGGCGGGACTGTGATCACAGAGGCGGGTGCACACCCGAAGGTCGCCGGCCTGGTCTACGTGTCTGCCCTCATCCCGGATGTCGGCGAGACCAGCGGGCAGCAGTACGAGGGCTTCGCACCGACCCCCGAGTTCGTCATCGACATCGGCGACGACGGGTACGGCTACCTCAACCGCGACGCTTTCCACGCGGGTTTTGCCGCCGACGTCAACGACGCTGACGCGGCGTTCCTGGCAGACAGCCAGGTGCCCGTGAACATGGCCGTTTTCGGCGAGGCTGTCACGGTGGCAGCATGGCGGGACAAGCCGAGCTGGGCGGTCATCGCCACAGAGGACAAGGCGTTCGACCAGGCGATGCTGCAGCACATGGCCAGCCGCATCGGCGCCGACATCACCAATGTCCCCGGCAGCCACGCCCTGTTCATCACGCAGGCCGAGACCGTCGCCGACGTGATCGCCACGGCCACGAACTCCTCGACCAAGGTCACTGCCGAAGCCGGCGCTCGCTGACGCTCGACCACCCGTCCGGGGTCAGATCGCTCGCAACGCGAGCTGACCCCGGACTTCACTCCGGAGGAGCATCATGGCGGTCACGACGTTTCAGGTGGCTCTTTGGGTGGAACTGCTTGCTGCAGGGCTCGGTGGACTTCAAGGTGCCTTGTTCGCAGCTGACACCCGTCACCGACGTATCGACGTCTTGGGTGTGCTCGTCATCGGATTGATCGTCGCGCTAGGCGGAAGCTTGCTGCGCGACGTTGTTCTGAACCAGCCTCCGGTTGTGATCTGGATGAACTGGTACCTGGTTGTCGCCGGCGCTGCCGCCCTGGTCGGCATGATCCTTCAACCCCTGATCGCGCATGCCGGCTGGCTGATCACCGTACTCGACGCGGTGGTCATGGGGCTGTTCGGTGCGATCGGTGCCACCAAGGCTCTCTCTCTCGGCGTCGGCGAGGTCGGTGCGTTGGTCGTGGGAGTGATCAGCGCGATCGGTGGCGGCATGCTCCGCGATATCGTCCTCAGTCTGCCGGTCTCATTCGTCCAGGTTGGAACGCTCTACGCCGTAGCCGCCGGCTCGGGGGCCGGCGTCCTCGTGCTGCTTGTCAGCCTCGGAACTCCCGTACTTCTCGCGGCGGTCATTTGCGTCGCGGTGACGACGATCGTCCGCCTCGTCGCTGTTGTCTTCAGTTGGACCTTCCCCGAGCAGCGATCACTCCCTACGCTTCACCGCCGAACGCCGAGGCAGTCGTGAACCACCACGACCGTCCCTCAAGCGCGATGCCATCAACCACGTGAACGGCGAGCGCACGCTACCGTCTGTCCAGCTCTGCGACGATCGGACGATGATCGCTCCCCGCGTCATCGAAAGACGTGACCGCCGACGCCCCGCGCACGCTCCATGCCTTGCCGGCCAAGACGTGATCGATCGGGGACGCAAGCCAGGGAGGTGCGGAGACAGGCCAGGTGCCGACCGCAGCAGTGCCGGCATTCAGGGATGCGTCCGCACAGGACCCGATCAGCCCGTCGCCGTCGCCCAGTCCCCACAGATGGTCGGCCGTCGCGTTCAGGTCCCCCGCGACGATAACGTCCGGAGAGTCGCACTGGTTGGCAACCCACTCGAGTCCGGCCCGCCAAGCGTCCATACGCCACGGCAGCGGCGGGAACGGATGCGCCGCCACCACCGTCGGCCCATCGCCGCCTACCGGTCGCAGCACGACGCTCGGCAGCCCCGGTGTCGACCCGGCGGCACGATCCACTTCGTAGACGCCCATTCCGTCGGCGATCAGGACGGACGTAGGAATCTCCGAGTACCCGGTCTCGCCGTGCGACGTGTGCGCCGCCATCCCGTGTCCGTCCGTGGCGAGAATACGGGCGACCTCCGCGGCTGCGCGTTCGTCCATTTCGGGCAGGCTGACGATGTCGGCGTCGACGTCATGGACGAGACGGGCGACATCGGCCGGACGTGCCGCCCCGCCCTGCGTGTTCCACACCACCACCGTCACCTCACCGCGCACGGGCTGACCGTCGGCGGCGCCCCGCCCAAGGAGGATGCCACCACTGGCGATGCTTCCCGCCCCGAGGACGACGGCCAGACCCGCAGCGACCCCCCACGATCTCTTCCCGCACGCGATCGACGCGAACAGCACGGCACCGACGCACAAGGCGATCGCGGTCGGCGCGCGAAACGCCACCACCTGCGACAAGATGAGGGCGCGCTGAGCGCCGAACAGCTGGGGCCACACGAGCAGTGTCACGGCCAGCCCGGCAACCACGACGGTGACGGTCAGCCGGATCGGATACCACCGCGTAGCTCGCATCACTCCAGTGAATCGCACGAGAACCGAGAAGACTGGGTACCGACTGGGACGCGGAAGAGGAGGATCGAGTCATGAGCGCTCTGATGACCATCGGCGACTTCTCGCGTGCGGTGCGAATGACCGCGAAAGCGCTCCGGTTCTACCACCAGAACGACATCCTCGTCCCGGCGGTCGTGGACCCGTACAACGGCTACCGCCTGTATAGCCCCAACCAGATCGCCGACGCCCAGATCGTCCGAACCCTGCGAGACCTGCGCGTGCCCATCCACTCCATCAAGGAGGTGTTGGCCGACACCGACGTCGCTGCACGCAAGCAGATGCTCGCGCGCCACCTCGGGACGATGGAACAGCAGCTCGCCGAAACGCAGCTCGCCGTGCAGAACCTGCGCGACATCCTCACCCCCACCAATGCCCCGGTCGAGATCTTGTACCGGAGCATCCCGGAGACGCGGGCGGTGGCCATCAGCGAGGTCGTCGACCTGCCGGACCTCCCCGGCTGGTTCCGGCAGTCCACATCGAAGCTGCAGCGCGTCGCCGCGCAGACCGATCGGGCATCCACCAGCGGCTTCGGCGGCGTCTGGCCGAACGAACTGATCTCGGGTGGGCGGGGTCTTGCGACAGTCTTCTTCACCGTCGAGGACGCGTTCACGGAACGCGCCATCGGTGACGGCGTCGCACTTGTCGAGCTTCCCGCCGTCGAGCTCGCTGTAGCCGTCCACGACGGCCCTGCAGAGACCGCCCCAAACGTGTACGCGGCGCTCGGGGAGCACGTCGCTCGCCACGAGCTCGGCACCGGGGGGCCCGTCCGTGAGACGTACATTCAGGGGTTTCGAACCATCGATCCGCACTCCGTCACCGAGGTCGGCTGGCCGATCTTGCGGGTCGTTCACTGAGGGCGAAAAGAGGGGTTTGACCTTCCCCTTGGGGGAAGCCAGAACCTTGAGTCATGCAGGAAACAGAGGTCCTCGACCGGTATCGGTCGGCAGTCCGAAGCCCCCTGCATGCTCACCCATCGAATCAGTGAATCTGGAGAAATCTCATGGCTACCACCGAAACGTACGACATCTACGACGCTGCGACCGTCCCGCCGGTCGTCGCCCAGTACATGGTCGCTCAGGGCGACGGAACCGACCCGGAGACGATCGCGCAGGCGTTCACCTCCGATGCGCACGTCAACGACGAGGGCATCGACTACAACGGTGAGGACGGCGTCCGCGCCTGGCTCAACAAGACCGTGGGCGAGTCCACCTACACGACGACCCTGACCGGTCAGCGTCAGGACGGACCTGACAAGTGGACGGTCATCGCCCACCTGGAGGGTGACTTCCCCGGCGGCGTCGTCGACCTGCCGTTCCGGTTCACGCTTCGTGGCGACAAGATCGCGAAGCTGATCATCGCCTTCTGAGGTCAGTGGTCGCCACCGGCGGCCCGCATCTGATGCACACCCGAATGGGGAGGTGCTCGCGATACTCACGCGAGCACCTCCCCATCGCCGTGCGCGGCTGTCAGGACGCGGCGACCTCGGTGGTCACGACGGACTCCTGGTCGACGCTCCCCCGGCGGGTTCGCTCCGCATCTTCCGTCGTCGGCCCTAGCTGTCAGGAAGCCGCGGTCACGAGGGGTTGTCCCACCCGACCCATGAGTTGGTCGACACTGGAGCTGCCGAGTTCCCGCTGCACGAGCGGACGCACCTCGGTTCCGAAGAGCTCGATCGCCTGGAGCACATCCTTGTGAGGGACACCCCCCATGTCGATGTGGATGTACTGACGTACGTGACCCCAGTGCTCGTGCATGAGCAGGATGCGTTCTGCGATCTCCTCCGGCGAGCCGATGAGCAGCCCGCCGCCGGCACCGGTGTCACGGTCATAGGATGCCCGGTCGGGGGGCAAGAACCCTCGCTGCTCGCCGACGGTTCTCATGAACTGGTGCCAGTGGGGCCACCACGCTTCGCGGGCCTGCTTGCCGTCGCGCATCAGAAACCCGGGGCTTCCGAGCATCACCAAGGTCTGTTCCGGGGTGTTGCCGAACTGTTCGGCGGCATGACGATACAACTGAGCGTTGGTGGCGCTGCGGGTGGCGCTTCCACCGAGCACGCCGGTCGCCATGGGGAGGCCTAGGCTCGCGGCGCGGATGACGGAGTTCGGGTTGCCGCCCACACCGAGCCAGATCGGGATCTGGCCGTGCTCTGCACGCGGCGGAACATATTGACCGGTGAGGATCGGACGAGTCGTGCCCTTCCAGGTGACGTGCGGAGAACGGTTCACTTCGAGGAGCAGATCGAGCTTCTCGGCGAACAGGCGATCGTAGTCCTGGAGGTCGTATCCGAACAGCGGGTACGACTCGATCGATGATCCACGGCCGGGGATCATCTCCACCCGTCCGTTCGAGATCGCGTCGACGGTGGAGTACTGCTCGTACACCCGCACAGGGTCGTCGGTGCTGAGCACTGTCACCGCACTGGAGAGCTTGATCCTGTTGGTTGCCTGTGCCGCAGCAGCAAGCACGGGGGCGGCGGCCGAGACGGGGAACTCAGGGACGTGGTGTTCCCCGAGGCCGAACCAGTCCAGGCCCGCCTGCTCAGCCACCACGATGGCTTCCACGACGTTGCGTATTGCCTGCGCCTCCGAGATGCGTGTTCCAGTGATGGGGTCGCGGCTTGCGTCCCCGAATGCGCCAATACCGAGTTCCATGGTTGTTCTCCTTCAAGTGTTTGTTGGTCGGGCGTGCGTACACGACGGCGTCGCGTCCGCGGGACAGGGATCAGGCGACGTCGAAGACGGGGGATGTCACCGCTCGGATGTCGTCGGCTGTGGGGCGTGCCCCAAAGAGTGGATTGCCTGGCTGCAGTTGCCAGCCCAGCTCGAGCCGGTCAAGGGCGACAGGGTCGTATCCGATGCGGTCGATCAGTTCCGCGACCACGGCGACGTCCTGCGGTGAGTCTCCGGCCACGGCCATGCCGAGACGCTCGGGGTGACCGGAGGGACGACGGTCAGGTTCGAGATCGTGGTAGCCGGTGTGGTTGAACGTCTTCACCAGACGCGAGATCTGAAGCATCTCGCGCACCACCACGCTGGATCCTGTCGCGGCGTCCTCGAACGCGGCGATAGTCCCGTCGACCGGGGGCCAGTAGTTCATCGCATCGATGACCAGCCGATCGGCGAGCATTGCCGTGTCCACGGTCGGGAGGCGATGAAGCGGGAGCGCCAGAACCACCAGGTCAGCGTCTGCGGTCGCTTCTCGTGCCCACCGCGCGGCGGCGCCGGGAGCGGTGATCGCCGCGATCATTTCCACGTTCTCGGGGTCACCCGACCCCGCGAGCGTTACGTTGTATCCGGCGTCGATGAGCGTGCGGGCGATCGAGGTCCCAACGCGTCCCGCGCCGAGGATCGCCACCCGGTTGATCAGTCCCTCGGTCTCCATCATCGCGCCGCCTTCTCGGCCGGCTGCATGATCAGTGCGCGCACTCGGGGGACGACGTCGGTGCCGAACCGTTCGATGCTCTCCTTCTTGTCGCGATGGGGCATGTGGCTCGCTGCCGCGACAAAATCGAACCGCGATGCGCCGATCATCTGCATGCCGGCGGCGATCCGCTGGGCCACGGTCTCCGCGGAGCCGACCAGCAGGCTGCCCGCAGCCACCTCCGCGTCGAAGCGGTCCCGACGATAGGTCGCCCATCCCCGCTTCGGGGCCTCGGCATTCATCACCCCCGACCACACCGGCCAGAACCTCTCCTCGGCCTCCTGATCGGTGTCCGCGATGTACCCATGTGCGTGCATACCGATCGGCTGCTCCACCTGCCCGAACTCCGCGGCCGCTTCGCGGTACAACCGCGACAGGCCGGCGAATCGCGATAGCGAGCCACCGATGATGCCGAACATGAGCGGGAGGCCGAATCGGGCGGCGCGTACGACCGACTGCGGGCTCCCGCCCACACCGGCCCACACCGGGATCGCGCCGGCGGCCACCTGTGGCTCCAGCACCTGCTCGACGAGTGCGGTGCGGAATCGACCAGACCACGTCACCGGCTGATCCCGCAGCAGCCTCATCAGCAGGTCGAGCTTCTCGTCGAAAAGATCCTCGTAGTCCGCGAGGTCGTAACCGAACAACGGGAACGACTCGATCGCCGACCCACGCCCGACGATCATCTGAGCACGGCCACTCGACACCGCATCCAGCGTCGCGAACTCGTTATACACCCGCACCGGATCCTGCGTGCTCAGGACCGTTACCGCGGTGCCGAGTCGAAGCGTCTCGGTCCGGGACGCGATGGCACCCAGAATGACGGGGCCGGCGGAGTCCATCATCCCGCGCCGGTAATGCTCGGCTATGCCGAACGAATCGAGGCCGACGCTCTCAGCGGCCACAGCCTCCTCGACGACATCCCGCACCACCTGAGCGCCTGGGACGGGGGCCCCCGACGGATCCTCGTACTGGAAGGCGAAGGTGCCGATTCCGAAGTGCAGACCGCCAGGAGCCGGGTCGGTGATCCGGGGCTCCGAAGGCCGGGGTGATGGTTGTTCTCGATCCCATGAGTTACTCATGGTTACTGGAGTACCATTCAATAACCAGTCACTTCAATGTTACCCATCGGCTAGCGACCAGATCGACAGGAAAGGATCAGGATGGACTTCTCTGCGAGCCCCATGCTTCACATCTGCAACGAGGGGGATCCGACGCTTTTTCGGTCGATCCTTGACCGGGTGGGTGGCAAGTGGACGGTGATCATCGTCGGTTTGCTGCAGCAGCGGCCGCTTCGGTTCACGGAACTCCTGAACGCGATCCCCGGCATTTCTCGCCGGATGCTGACCATCAGCCTGCGCTCCCTCGAACGCGACGGCTTGATCGAACGCGAGGTGTTCGCGGAAGTGCCTCCTCGCGTCGAGTACCGGGCGACAGCTCTCGGGGTCAGTCTGAGCGAGCCGGTGATCGCTCTCGCTAGCTGGGTGTCCGAACACAAGGCGGAGATCGCCGCGACTCGCGCCATCGTCGACGCCTCGACCGGCAGCGACTGCTGAGTGTTCGCGCCACCGTCAACGTCATCGCAACGAATCGGGGCTCGACCTCGTCGCCACTTGCGATTCCAAAGTAACCAGTGAATCGCAAGTAGCTTGAGCGCTGTTTGCCAGAAGCTAGACGGGGGACGAGGGTTACCTGGGTGGCCGCCGGTCACAGCAAACCCAGACGAGAAAGGGCACAGAAGAGCCCGGCTACGAGCTGTACGCCTTCTACCACAGCCCCGACGAGGTCGGTTCGTACCGCATCAGCGAGCGCTGGACGACAGGTGAGGGCCTGCGCAAGCACATCGAAAACCCAGAACTGTACCCCTTCCTCGCCCGGTTCGGCGAGACATTGGACTTCTCCAACGCCCAGTGGGTGCGGGCCGTCTGAGGACGACTCCGGCGCACTGAGTGGATCTCATGTCATCTAAGCAAGGCACATCTCACAACCTTGAAGGAGAACCGATTATGAAGAACACCGCACGCAGGCTCGCCGCCGCGGCTACCACGGCCACTCTCGCTCTCGGCCTGTCCACCGGTCTCGCAGGTGCCGCTAACGCCGCCATCACGACCCCCGACTCCGCGGCTTCTGTCTCGGCAGCCGAGCGGGGCGCCACCTATGAATTCCGCTTCAATCTGTTGGTTCCGAACGCACCGGTGACCTTCGATGTCGACGGTACGGTCGTCGGCACCGGCACGACCAACTCCAACGGGGACGTGAGCTTCTTCTACGCGCCCTCCAACGCCGAGCCCGGCTACCACAAGCTGTACGCCCGCACGCTTTACGGCATCTGGTCCTCGTCGGGCTTCGGCACGACGCTCTGACTCCGACGCGCTCGCGGCGGAAGGCTACATGCGAACGCCACCTCGGCGACTCTGGTGCTACACGTCGCTGCTGGGCGGGAGGTGGCGTTCGCTCCACTGCGCCAACGGATGGAGCGTGGCGATCAGCTCCTCCGCTTCGGGGGTAAGCGCGTAGGTGATCTGCACCGGCGTACTGGGAACCACCGTGCGCGCGACGAGGTGGCGTTCCTGCAACTGCTTGAGGCGCAGGGTGAGTTGCGGGTCAGAGATTCCGGGAACCATGGCGCGATACTCCTTGAAGCGCCGCGCCCCACGGGCCCCGGCAAGCAGGATCGGCCCCGTCCAGCGGGTGCCGATGATGTCGAGAGCGCGCACGATCCGCAGGCAACTCTCCTCGCGTGCGCGAGTCTCGAAAGGCGTAGTCATTTCCAACCTCGCCGGCCGATGTCTGCTGACGAGTCGACCACAACTTCAGTGGCGACCTTATCCGCCCCGTCTCCAGCCACTCTTCCTCTTTCGGTTGACACGCGTCCCTGTGGTGGCGGCACCCGATCGCGATCCTTTGAGTTACTCATGGTTACTTGAGTACCATGCGATAACTGGTCACTTCAATGTAACTGACCTGCCAGCGACCATACCGACTCAACGAGCTAAGCGGCGTCCGCGTCGCTGCTGGGGCGGATCGCCGCAACAAGAATGGGGCCACCCGGAACGGTCTCGAACAGCTTCAGACGGAGGAATCCTCGCTGGTTCACGCGATCGATCACGTCGTCCGTGGTGAGTGTGCTCCCGCCCGCAACTGCCGCCAACCACGCGTTCGCGGTGCGCAACCTCCTGTCCTGTGCTCCAGAAATGGTCCCGAGCACTAGCAAGCCGCCGGGCCGCAACGCGGTGATCACCTTCGTAAGCGCCTGGTCGATGATCGGATCAGGGATGAATGGCACGGGCAACCAGGCGAGGTCGTAAGCACCGATCTCTTCGAGGTCGAGGACATCCTGATGACGCAGCCGCACTCGACCCCCGACGCCGCCCAGCTCACCGAGCCGCGACTCCGCGATTGCCAGGGGGTGCGAGTCGATGTCGATGCCGGTGATCACAGCGCTCGGTACCGCCTCCGCCAACGCTGTCGCGATCGCACCCACACCTGTGCCTACATCGAGCACTCTCGCTTCGCTGTCTGATCGCAGGAATCCGTACGCGGGTGCAATCCGCGAGACTATGAGCTTGGCCACCAACGCTGATGCTTCGCCTTGAGCACGCATGGCGTCGTCGCTCAAATCAGACCACGCCCGAGTAGTTCCCGCCGCAGCGGCAGCCCCTTGGCTCAACACGCTGACCAGCGCGGAGCCCACGGCCGATCGATCATCCCAGAGGGAGGCCAGCGCAGACTCCAGCTCCGGCACCGTCCGAAGAAGCGCGCCACGTTCATCGTCGATAGTCAGCGCCTCTGCGGGCGTGCGTGCGGCCGAGTCTGTGAGAGCCGAGGCGACCGCGGCCGCCACGACCGACGATGCCCAAAGCTCGTTCACTACATTCATTGCGTGTGCACGCTGATCAGACACGAGTCTCCTGACGTTGGGGTTTTCACGTGGGGCGCTGCTCGTTGGTCGAAACGCCACCCCCGCGAAATGCAATATACTACATGTTGCCTAATTCGTCACTGCGAGCGAACACGATCGAGCTGGCGAGGACGAAGGATCGACGTGCTTACGACCTAGTGATCATCGATGTTGGCGCCGCCACCTCTAGCACGGCGGTGGTGCTTGGCGATCGCGACGGTCATTGCTGCAGGACTTTCCAGGTGCTGAGCGGAAACCACGCAGGCCACGCGTCGAGTCCTGCCTTCTTCAAAATGACCACCCCACTGCCTCATACAGATATGCGATCGACGTGTTCGACGCGCGAGTCCGATGACATCCGCATCCAACAGTTCCGCGTAGTCATCGGGTTCTGCTCGTGTAAGACGGCCTGCCGAAAACGATCGTTTCTGGCAGGTGCTCGTGACAAGGCTGAGAGGCCCTGCCGTAAACGGTGACCGGTTTTCGGCCCGATCAGCACCCGTCTGAATCGGCAGGGGGTTTCGGCGGATTGTCGATCGGAGCCAACCCAGGCCCAGGTCAGTCGCTTGCGCCCTCTGGCCCTTCGGCGGTGAACGTGCGCAACGTCTTGTCGGACAGGACGACGATTGACGCCAGCACGGCGACGCCGCCGGCCAGGGCGATCATCGTCCCTGCGCCCACAGTGGCCGCGACGAGCCCGATCAGAGCATTAATCACAAGCTGCGGGGCCTGCTGGACGATGATGAGCAGGCTTTGGAACCTCGACACCATCAGTGGCGGTGCGAGCATGATGTACGTCGGGAACAGGTGCGCTGTGAAGATCACGACGCCTACGCCGACGAGGCTGGTGCTCGCCACGGCAAGCGCCCAGTGTGATGACAGCGCGAGTAGTACGAGGCCGGCGCCGATGAGCAGCGGTCCGACTGTCATGGGTCGCCACACCTTCGAGGCTGTGCCTCGCCACGCGAACCATGCCCCGCTGAGGATGCCGCCCGCGATCCAACCCGCTTCGATGAGACCGGCCTCCGTTGCCGACCATCCTCGCTCTCGGGCTGCGAGGGGGATGCCGAGCAGCACTGCTGGGATGACCGCTCCCGCGACGATCGCGACGCACAGCAGCAGGGAGGGGACGCCCTGGGTCGTGCGAGCGGTCTTCAGTCCACTGACGATGCCACCGAATGTCACCGACTCGGATGCAGGAGGTTGCTCGAGCGGGGGGTGAATGAGCAGGAGCGTGACCAGCATCAGGATGCAGCCCACGACGTCAAGCAGCGCGACCCCGCTCAGCGCGACCATCCCGATGAGGAGGCCGCCTAGTGGCGGTGCGATGGTTCGGGCGATCTGGCTCGCCATGCCGACCCTGGCCATAGCTGCCCCAAGGGTTTTGTCTGCGACAAAGAGCCGCGGGAACACACCCGCGGCGGGTCGATGGAACGCGGACACGGTGCCGATCAGGGCGGCCGTCAGCAAGAGCAATGCGGGAGGTGTGGACCATAGGGCGACTGCGGCGGCGAGCCCGCCGCTGATGAGCAGCAGCGCCGCCGTGCAGACGACCATCACCCGTCGCGGTCCGAATCTGTCGGCAACGGCCCCGCCGAGTAGCCCCAGGAGAACAGATGGAGCGATGCTCATAGTGAGCACCGCAGCTGCAATGTGGGGGCCGTATCCCGAGGCCACCCATGTCAGCGCGAACGCAAGGACACCAGATCCAAGCTCTGATCCGACCGACGCCCCGACCCATGCATTGAAGCCTTTCGGCATCCGAGGGGCGGTCATGACCAGCAAGTGTTCCACAGCAGGCACGTCGAGCCAAGCAGATCGGGCCCTGCGGGACGACTGTCGAAACCCTCCAAATTTCGACCGGTCGCCGTAAACGATCGTTTGCGGCGCACACGCCGCGGGCTGTTCTCGACGGTTGCCGGAACCGTTCGTCGGAACGATCAATCGGCAGAGGGTTTCGGCTAGGTGGCGAAAGCGACCGTGCCCCGGCTAGCTGACCGATTGACTTTCTGGCGCGTGCAACGTTTCGCTGCTGGCCGGTCATGTTCTTAGTGAGCCACTATGAGCTAGGAGCATGATGAACGATCAGGACATTGACCGCAGGTTGAATGCTGCCGATCCGGCGAGCCCGGAGCCTGCTGGTCTCTCTTTGGTGATCGACACCTTGGTCGCGGAGCCGGTAGGGAGGAGTCGCCAGCGGCTGAGTCGTCGGTGGCGACCTGCGCTGATTACAGGCGGTGTTCTCGCTCTTGCGGGCGGGCTTGTGGCAGCCGCGAACATCGACACGATCCTGCTGTCCATCCCGCCGTTCTCCACGTTGAGTGCGGGCGAGTCACGTGTTGTCGACGGTCTGCCATACTCCCCACTCGAGGACCGGACCGCGGAGAGCGATGCAAGCTGTACATCGACCTCGCTGGCCTCACCGGTACTCAGTTCACGGAGGCGAGTAGCTATTGGTCTTCTGTGGAGCCGGCTGCATTCGCGGCCGCGGTCGAGGAGCAGCTAGGTGTTCTTCCCCGTGAGGTTGTGAACGCGGTCTGAGGGTGTTTGGCCGCTGATGCCGGTGTGGGGTCTGTGGTGATTGTAGTGATGAAGCCAGGTGTCGTAGGTTGCTGCTCGGGCTTCGTCGCTGGCGTAGGTCTCGGCGTAAGCCCATTCCTGGGCGAGGGTGCGGTTGAAGCGCTCGACCTTCCCGTTCGTTTGGGGGCGGTAAGGCTTCG
>NZ_JXRU01000012.1 GCF_000967865.1 Microbacterium sp. SA39 | reverse complement strand
AGCGTGGGACATGAAGGCCTCCTGAGTGCGGAAAGTGGTTCCTAGACAGCTCCACTCTCGCAACAGGAGGCCTTCACCTATCCGCAAATCACACGCGATTCACGCAACAACGTCCCTGGACATCACAGCTAGTCGGCGGCGGGATCGTCGGGCGAGCCGACCCGGATCGACGCCGAGCCGTCCGGCAGGATGACGATCGTGCCGTTGACCTGGAACGGCACGTCCTCGGACACCTCTTCAACGGTTCCGTCGAACAGGGACTGGATCTCCACCTCGACGTGGGCGACGGCATCCGTCGTGGGGATCTGCCAATTGCCGCCGTCGGGAACCACTGTGACCTGGGGCTGCGCCGTGATCGACCACTTCGGCGGCGAGGTGATGCGGTTCCTGACCTCGAGGCCGAACGGGCAGGCGGCGGGAAGCAGCACCTCCTGCGTCGTGCACTGGGTGAGGAACTCCTCGACCCGCTTCTGCACGACCGCGACGAACTCGTCGGTGGGCGTCGTCTGCACGTCGAGCGGGGTGACGGCGAGGGGAGCGTCGGCGAGCACGCCGTTGCCCGAAGACGTCGCGATGGCGGTGTCGACGGTGACCGAGTAGAGCCCGGGGGTGAACACCAGCAGGGGCAGCGGGTCCGATGCGACCGCGTTCACGCCATCGGCCGACACCTGGCGCCGGTCGACCTCGAAGCCGTTCACGGCGAAACGGTCGGCTCCGCGCACGGTGAGCTCGACCACGGCCAGCGGGCTGGTCGTGAAGCGCCAGTTCGGCGTGACGCCGGCCCAGCCGTCCTGCTCGATCAGAAAGGTGGTGCTGCCCGCGTGGCCGGCCGCCTTGTAGCTGACGGTCACCTCGGTCCTGCCGTCCGCGGGCTTCTCCGATTCGATCTCGACCTCGGTCAGCGGGGCGAGCGCGGCGTGGCGGAGCAGGGCCTCGGATGCCGCCGCGTCGATGCCGACCGCCGCGAGGGTCTCACGGTCGACGGCGACACCGGGGATGCGCAGGGCATCGGCCGCGCGTCCTGCGGAGAGCAGGTCCAGGTAGCGGGTCACGAACGCCGAGGGGCCGTAGAACTGCTGGTAGAGCGTGGCGCCGCCGGCGCCGAGCGCCGCGAGCAGGAGGACTCCGACGAGGGCGAGCATGGTCAGATCAGCGCCGAGGCGGGCGCGCCGCGGCGCCGCTTTCTCGGCCTGCTGCATGGCGTCAGTCTAGGAGGGCGTCCTGGGACGACGCCGAGCGTCGGCGGCGTGCGACGGATGCCGGGACGTAGCATGGGTGGGCGTCCGTGTCCGTCCGCTTCCCCGTGAGAGAACCGTGTCCCTTCCCGCCCTGTCCGAGGAGCAGCAAGAGCTGTTCCGGCTCATCGAGGACACCAGCGAGCACGTCTTCATCACGGGACGCGCGGGCACCGGCAAGTCGACGCTCCTGCAGCACTTCGCATGGAACACGAAGAAGCAGATCGCGATCTGCGCTCCCACCGGCGTCGCAGCGCTGAACGTCGAGGGGCAGACCATCCACTCGCTGTTCCGTCTGCCGATCGGTCTGATCGGCGACGCCGACATCGACCAGAACGACGCCACCCGCCGCATCCTCAACGCCATCGAGACGCTCGTCATCGATGAGATCTCGATGGTCAACGCCGACCTGATGGATGCGATCGACCGCTCGCTGCGCCAGGCCAGGGGGAGGCGCGGAGAACCCTTCGGCGGCGTGCAGGTCGTGATGTTCGGCGACCCGTACCAGCTGGCACCCGTTCCTCCGCGCGGCGACGAGGCGCGCTACGTGCAGGATCACTACCGCTCGTTCTGGTTCTTCGACGCGAAGGTGTGGGCAGGGCCGTGGACGGGTTCCGGCACGCGGGCCGAGGCGCACGGCTACGGTTCGTCCGACCAGGACGGTCTCTTCGCCGTCGACACCCGGGCCGAGCTGCATGTGCGCGAGCTGGTGAACATCCACCGGCAGTCCGACGACGGATTCAAGGCGATGCTCAACGCCGTGCGCTACGGCCGCGTGACCGCCGAGATCGCCGGGGTGCTCAACGCCCAGGGCGCCAGGACGCCCCCCGACCCGGAACCGGGCGAGGTGCCGATGATCACCCTCGCGACCCGCAACGACATCGTCAACAAGATCAACAGCCAGCACCTCGTGGCGCTGCCCGGCAAGGAGCAGACCGCCCGCGCCGAGGTCAGCGGTGACTTCGGCCGCGGCGAGGCATCGCTGCCCGCGGAATCGGAGTTGAAGCTCAAGGTCGGCGCGCAGGTCATGTTCCTCCGCAACGACACGGCGATGTCGGGAGAGCCTCCGCGCTGGGTGAACGGCACGATCGGCACGGTCATCCGCATCCTCGGCGGCGCGGTGCGCGTCGACATCGACGGCGAGGAGGTCGACGTCGAACCGGCGGTGTGGGAACGGTTCCGCTACGCGTACGACCAGAACACGAAGAAGCTGTCACGGGACGTCGTGGCCGAGTTCACGCAGTTCCCGCTACGGCTGGCCTGGGCCGTCACGATCCACAAGTCGCAGGGCAAGACGTACGAGCGTGCCATCATCGACCTCGGCTCGGGGGCCTTCGCGCCCGGGCAGACCTATGTGGCCCTGAGCCGGCTGACATCCCTCGAGGGCCTGTATCTGTCGCGGGCGCTGCGGCCAAGCGACATCCGCGTCGACGAGGACGTGCGGCGGTTCATGCGGGAGGCGTGGCTCGCGAAGTCGACCCCGGAGCTGCCGACGGGCTAGCGGTCGAGGCGTTTCGTCTCGCGTAGACCTGCACTGAGCGAGCGAAGCGAGTCGAAGCGTCGCTCAACGACCGGGGGAGTCTCAGGCGGCGACGCGGGCGCGGTCGAGGTCTTCGAACAGCTCGGTGTTGAAGCGGTAGGCGAGGAGCACCTCGTCGATCACGCGCTCGCGCTCGGCGTCGTCCCACGGCGCGGCATCCAACTGTTCGCGGTAGACGTCCTTGAAGGCTGCCGGGTCGGCGATGTCGTCGAACAGGTAGAAGCCGATGCCGTTGGTCTCGAACCCGAAGCGGCGGGCCATGATGCGGCCGATGAAGATGCCGCCGGAGAGATCGCCGAGGTAGCGCGTGTAGTGGTGTGCGACGAAGCCGCCCGCCCAGGTGGCGCCGACCTGACGGATGCGCTCCACGTAGCGCTCGGTGGTCGGCAACGCGGTGATGCGCTCCCGCCAGTCGGTGCCGACGAGGAATTCGAGATCGGCCTCGAGTGCGGGGAGGCGGGTGAGCTTGTCACTGAGGAACACGGATGCCACGGGATCCCGCCGCATCCGCTCGCCGGCGCCCTCGAGCGCCTCGTAGATGAAGTAGTGCTGCGAGACGAGGGAGATGTAGTCCTCGCGCGATCCCTCACCCTTCAACAGATCGGACATGAAGCCGGCGCCCTCGCTGCGGGAGTGCGACCCGGAGGAGCGCTCGCGCAGCGCGGCGGAGAAGGAGAGGATCTCAGGCATGCGACCAGTGTAAGGCTTACCTAACCTCCGATGGAACCCGCAGTTCCGCGCTACGCGTGCGGGCGGGGCTCGATCCCGAGGCGGGCGCAGGCGGCGTCGTACAGTGCGACGACCTCGCGCCGCACGTCAGGGCGATCATCGATCGGACCGCCGGGCCAGGGCACGCGCAGTTCCGAGGTCGCGCCGTCGCGGGTGATGTCCCACACGCCGCCGTCGCCGTCGAACCCGGTCATGACGGCATCCGTGATGGCCGCACCGGAGGGTCCGGCGAAAGCGCGCGCGATGAGCAGATTGTCATCGGTGTGGTCGCCGTTCATGTGGCGGAGGACAGCGGTGATCACATCGGATTCGAAGGCATGGGGCACATTCACACCTTATGCGCGCGCCGAACCGGGCATGCGGATGCAGACTTTCAGCATCGGCGTTCTAGACTCGGGAGACACGTCTTCGGGGGTACTTTCCATGCAGCATCTCTCGTCGCGCCGGTGGCGCGCCGCCATGGCGGGCGCCGTCGTGCTCGGTCTCGCTCTCGTCGGATGCTCGCCGGGGGAGTCGTTCACCTACACTCCGCCCGCGCAGGTCGAGGGCGCGCTTCCCGATGACAGGGTCGCCGCCATGCAGGCGGCGGTCGACAACGCGGTCGCGGCATCTGGCGCCTCCGGGGCGATCGTGGGCGTGTGGGTTCCGTGGAGTGGTACCTGGGTGACCGCGAGCGGCACGCAGGAGCGCGGGAGCGATGTGCCGCTCGACACCGAGATGTCGTTCCGCATCGCAGACGTGACGCGCCTGATGACCTGTGACGTGCTCTACGCCCTCGCCGACGAGGGAACGGTCGAGCTCGACGCCAAGGTCCCGAAGTACGTGTCGGGCGTCGCCGACATGCAGGACATCACCCTCCTCGATCTCTGCAACGGCACGAGCGGCGCCGGTTCCTCGGAAGCGACCGTCAAGAACGCCTGGCTGAACACCCCCGAGCGTGTCTGGGCGCCTCTGGAATTGGCCGGCTACGGCTTGGGCCGCGACAGGGTCGCGGCGCAGACCACGTTCCGCGACTCCGATTCGGGATACCTGCTGCTGGGACTCGCGCTCGAACGGGCATCCGGCATGTCGGCTGCCGAGCTGATCGCGGAATACGTCACCGAGCCCCTGGGCCTGCCGAACACGTCCCTCCCCCGTCCGGCGTTGGCTCCGCCCTCAGACGGCCCCGTGATGAACGGCCACTTCCTGAACGTGGCTGAGGGCGGCTACAGCTGCGAGGCGCCTGTCGACATCACCGAGCTCTCGTCGAGCTCGGGCTTCACGGATTCCGGCGTGGTCTCCACGATCACCGACCTCGGCCGCTACGCGCAGGCCGAGGCGGCGCAGGCGCTCCGCACCGAGGAGAAGCCGGATCGCTTCGCGGCGCCTCTCCCGGTCGCCGCCGATGCGCCGTCCTGGCTGCAGGCGACGGGCGGTGCCTACCTCGTCGGCTCCATGGTCGGACAGCACGGCTGGACTCCCGGTTACGCGACGTCGGCGTACTCGGACCCGACGACCGGATTCACCGTCGCCGTCGCGCTGAACGACTCCACGGCCGGAGCCCTGTTCGCTCAGTACCTCTCGTGGGAGCTCGCGGCGATCGCGTCGAAGGCACCGGCGGCCTCCGGGCAGACCGCCCCGGAGTTCGGTCTGCCGTTCACGGCCGAGCAGTACCACCAGGCGATCACGGATGCCGCCCTGGTGTGTGTGCCTCCGCCCGTGGAGTGATCCGCCGCCGATCCGGCAGAACGAGGGGACGACGGCGATGGCGATCATCGACAACGCGATCTACGTGAACGGCGTCCGCACCGAGAATCCGCAGAGCCTCAGCGAGACGTTCGAGCGGATGCGCGAGCGCGGCGGCATGAGCTGGATCGGACTGTATCGTCCGAGCGAAGAGGAGATCCGCGCGGTCGCCGACGAGTTCGGCATCCACGTCCTCGTGGTGGAGGATGCGCTCGCGGGGCATCAGCGTTCGAAGCTGGAGCGCTATGGAGACGTGCTGTTCATGGTGCTGCGTCCGGCGCGCTACCTGGACGCCTCGGAGGAGGTCGAGTTCGGCGAGGTGCACATCCTCGTCGGTCCTGATTTCGTCGTGACGATCCGGCATGCGGAGTCGCCCGACCTCGGACGCGTCCGCAGGCGGTTGGAGGGCGACCCGACGCTGCTCGCGCACGGGCCCGAGGCGGTGCTGTATGCCATCCTCGACGAGGTCGTCGACGAGTACGCGCCCGTGCTCGCGGGTCTCGAGAACGACATCGACGAGATCGAGAGTCAGCTGTTCGAGGAAGACGTGGATGCCACTCAGCGCATCTACGACCTCGGGCGGGAGGTCATCGACTTCCAGCGCGCGACGCAGCCGCTCGCCGGGATGCTGGATGCTCTGCTGCGCGGCTCCGACAAGTACCGGGTGAGCGAGGAGCTGCAGAAGTACCTGCGCGACGTCCTCGACCACACGCTGCGCGTGACCGATCGCGCGACCACGTTCCGCACGGTGCTGGACAACGCCCTCGCCGTGGAATCGACCATCGTCGCGCGTCGGCAGAACGAGGAGATGCGGCGCATGACGGAGCTGAGCATCCGCCAGAACGAAGAGGTCAAGAAGATCTCCGGGTGGGCGGCGATCCTGTTCGCGCCCACGCTCGTCGGCACGATCTACGGGATGAACTTCGACCACATGCCCGAGCTGCATTGGGCGCTGGGCTATCCCATGGCGATCGCCCTGATGGTCGGAATGGGCTTCGGCCTCTATGCGATCTTCAAGCGCAAGGGCTGGCTGTAGCGCGTAGCCCTCAGGCCGTCTCGTCGTCGTCGGTCTCGACGCCCGGGCCGGGCCCGGGGCGCACCGGAGCGTCGGGGGCGATGTCGATGCGGGTGTTGCCGTCGTGCTCGCTGACCTCGATGCGCGGGGCCGCGTCGGCCTCGGTGGCGTCGGGCGCGGCGGTCAGCTGGTCGTGACGCTTCTCTTCGCTCGTCATCTCGTCTGCGGATCCGTGCTCAGGCGTGGTCATGGTTCTCCTCGGTGGTGTCGGTGCGAGTGGTGTCGGTGTGCGTGGTCTTCGTGGCCGCGGAGCGGTTCCGACCCCAGCGTGCGAGCAGGAAGAGCACGACGCCGACCGCGAGCAGGATCGCGCCGAACAGCCAGACGATCGGCCGCTGCTGGGTCAGGAGCAGGATGCAGGAGGCGACGCCGAGGACGGGGACGAAGGTCCACACGCGGAAGTGGTCCTGGTCGACATCGTCACGTCGCAGCACCAGCACCGAGACGTTCACGCTGAGGAAGACGAACAGCAGCAGCAGGACGACCGTCTCGGCGAGGGTCGCGAGGTCTCCGACGAGGGTGAGCCCCATCGCCACGAGGGTGGTGGTGAGGATCGCCACCCAGGGCGTCTTGCGATTGGGCAGCACGTGGCCGAGGGCAGCCGGCAGAAGGTCCTGTTCGGCCATGCCGTAGGTCAGGCGGCTGACCATGATCATGGTCAGGAGCGCGCCGTTCGCGACGGCGACGAGCGCGATCAGGCTGAACAGCCAGGACGGGATGTTGACGCCCGTCGCCTCGACCACGGCCAGGAGCGGACCGGACGATTCCTGCAGTTCGGATGCCGGCAGGGCGATGGAGCTCGCGAGTCCCACCAGCACGTACACGGCTCCGGCGGTGGCCAGGGCCCCGAAGAGCGCGCGCGGGTAGGTGCGCCGCGGGTTCTTCACCTCTTCGATCATGTTCGCCGAGGTCTCGAATCCGACGAACGAGTAGTAGGCGATCACGGCGCCGGAGAGCACCGCCATGCCGACGCTCGTGCCCTCGGGCGCTTGCGTGACGCGCGACACGTCGCCGCCGCCCCCGCCGACGAAGATCGCGACGACGGCGATCACGATCACCAGTCCGCTGAGCTCGATCGCCGTCATCACCAGGTTGGCGCCCATCGACTCGCGGATGCCGCGGGCATTCAGCAGAGCGACGACGGCGAGGAAGGCGATCGCCACCGGGATCGCGGGAAGGTCGATGAAGGTGCCGAAGTAGTCGCCCGCGAAGGCGAGGGCGAGGCCCGCCGCGCTGGTCACGCCCGCGGCCAGCATGCTGAAGCCGACCAGAAACGACACCATCGGGTTGCGGAAGGCGCGTTCCGCGAAGACCGCGGAGCCTCCGGCGCGCGGGTACTTCGTGACGAGCTCGGCGTAGGAGCCTGCCGTGAGCAGCGCGAGCAGCAGAGCGAGCAGCATGGGCGCCCACAGCAGGCCGCCGACCTTCTCGGAGAGCACGCCCATGAGCGCGTAGATGCCGGCGCCCAGCACGTCCCCCAGGATGAAGGCGAACAGAAGAGGGCCGGTGATGGCTCTCCGCAGGCGGGTGGGAGCCTCGGCGCCTGGCGCGGTCTCAGTCGTCATCTTCGAAAACTATGGTCTCCGCCGAGTCCGGGCGACGGGGTTGACAGGTCGGTGACGATCACGATCTTGCCGGTCGCGTGGCCGGCGATCGAGCGGTCATACGCCTCGCGCACGTTCTCGAGCGGATGCACCGAATCGATCGGGAGCTCGATCGCGCCGTCGGCGAGCAGGCCGGCGATCAGCGTCAGCTCACGCGTCCGGCATCCGCCGGCTGCGCGCACCTCGTCGACGAGATCGCCTCCATAGGCGAGCGGATGGATGCCGAGACGGCGCAGCATCGCATGGTTGCGGGCGCTGGCGGTTCCGAACACGCGCGCACCGCGCAGCACGCAGAGCTGTGCGGTGAGGATGCCGACGCCGCCGGCCGCCCCGCTGACCAGCACGACGTCTCCCGCCGAGATCCGCTGCGATTCCACACTCGCGACGGCCGTGCGCCCGACCACGTTGAGCGCGCCGGCGACGAGGAGCGAGAGGCCGGCGGGTACACGGACGAGTGCAGCCGGTTCGATCACGAGATGATCGGCCTGCGCCTCGTGACGGAGCCCGCCGAACACCCGCTCGCCGAGCCGAGGGCCGCGATCGTTCCCGAGAAGTCGTACCCGTTGCCCGACGGCAGGCTGCGTTCGTAGGGGTCATGCATCGGCTCGCCGCTGAACGGCTTTCAGTCGACGGGATTCACTCCGGCTGCAGCGACCCGCACCAGAACCTGGCCCGGTGCGGGAATCGGAACCGCCCGGCGCTCGATCTCCAGCACTTCCTGCCCGCCGAAGCGGTGGAACACCACACGTCTGGATGCAGCATCCGTCGATTCGGGGGTCACGGAGGACAGCCTAGAAGGCTAAGACAAGCCCCGTTCGTCGCCCTGTCAGCGTGATCTCCTCATCCCGATGGCGGTGACGGCAGCACCGACCGCCGCGAGGATCGCGGCGCCGATGAATGCGGCGGAGTATCCCTGAGTCAGCTCCACCCGCGTCGGGTCCGCACCCGCGACGCCCGAGACGATCGCGGTCAGAGCGGCCAGCCCGAGTGCGGATCCGATCTGGTAGCTCGTGCTCACCAGTCCCGAGGCCACACCGGTCTCCGCCGGCGGCGCGGCGTTGATGGCGGTGCCCAGCGAGGGGACGAACGCCAGCGACATGCCGAGAGCCGCCACGAGCGACGCGGGCAGGACGTCGATCACGTAGCTGCCGTCGGGGCGCACGAACGCGAGCCAGGCGAGCCCGGCTGCCAGCAGGAGAAGACCGCTGACGATCAGTGACTTCGCCCCGAACTGCGCCTGCAGACGCGGCGCGAGCGCGACCATGACGAGTACGACGAGGCCGGTCATCGGCAGGAGAGCGGCACCGCCGGCGAAGGCGCTCGCCCCGAGCACCTGCTGCAGGTACAGGTTCAGGAAGAACCACATCGACACCCAGGCCGCGCCGAGCAGGAGCTGGGCGCCGTTCGCCGCGCCGAGCAGAGGCGTGCGGAGCAGCCCGAGGCGCAGCAGCGGGTTCCGGCTGCGCGCCTGGATCAGGAAGAACGCCAGCAGCAGGACGATGCCGGCCGTCAGCAGACCCACGGTGGACCAGCTGAGCCAGCCGACCTCGGGAGCGTTGACCACGGCGTAGACGACGACGGCGAGTCCGCCGGTCACGGTGAGGGCGCCGCCGAGGTCGATCGACCCTGTGGCTCTGCGCGGGGTGCGGGGAAGGGCGCCGGCGGTGAACGCGAGGACGAACAGAGCGATCGGGATCGTGACGTAGAACACCCAGGGCCAGCTCACGTATTCGGTGAGCACTCCGCCGAGGAAGACTCCGGCGGTCCCGCCGATCGGTGCGGCCGCGCCGTAGACGGCGAACGCCTTCGGCAGGTCGGGTGTGCCGCCGAACAGCATCATCAGCAGGGTCAGCGCCGCGGGGGCGATCAGAGCGGAGCCGGCGCCCTGGATCGCGCGACCGGTGATCTCGAGCCCGACGTCTCCGGCGGCTCCGGCGAGCACCGAGCCCACGATCAGGACGATCCAGCCGCTCACGAAGATCTTGCGCGCACCGAACACGTCGGCGAGGCGGCCGCCGAGCAGGAGGAGGCCGCCGAACGCGACGACGTAGGCGTTGAAGACCCACGACAGCGATTCCGCGGTGAACCCGAGGTCGCGCTGGATGTCGGGCAGCGCCACGCCGATGATCGACGTGTCCATGATGACGACGAACTGCGCGGTGGCGATCAGTATCAGCCCGAGCCAGCGCTTGGCGGGGGACAGGGGTGGGTGG
>NZ_JXRU01000011.1 GCF_000967865.1 Microbacterium sp. SA39 | reverse complement strand
CCTACGCCCTCCCACCCGATCGCTTCCGGCTGTCGCCGCCGTCGGCATCCTGCTCGCGCTCTCGGGATGCGCCGGCCCGATGACGCCGGATACGGATGCACCCGACTCGGGCGCATCGTGGTCGACCCCGCCTGCGGGCGGCATTCCCGACTACCAGCTCGGCGGGGCATACGACCCCGCGTCCGGCGTGACGATCGTCGGTCGCGATCGCTCGGCGGAGCCCGCTCCCGGCGTCTACTCCGTCTGCTACGTGAACGGGTTTCAGACGCAGCCGGGAGAGTTCGACACGTGGGATGCCGACCTGCTGTTGCAGCGCGACGGAGACAGCGTCTTCGACCCCGACTGGCCGGATGAGGCGCTCCTTGACACCTCGACGCCCGACAAGCGGACCGCGATCGCCGCGCAGGTGATCCCGTGGATCGAGGGCTGCGCGGATGCCGGCTTCGACGCGGTCGAGTTCGACAACCTCGACACGTACACCCGCTCCGATGGTGCACTCGCGCTCGAGGACAACCTGAGCCTCGCCGCCGCCTTGGTCGACGCGGCGCACCGCGTGAGCCTCGCAGCGGGCCAGAAGAACTCGGCCGAAGACGCCGCCGTGCTGCACGAGGACGCCGGCTTCGACTTCGCCGTCACCGAGGAGTGCGCCGCGTACGAGGAGTGCGCCGCGTACACGGCGGTCTACGGGGACGCCGTGCTCGACATCGAATACAGCGACGAGCTGCCGCGGTCGTTCGGCGAGATGTGCGCGGACCCGTCGTCGCCCGCTTCGATGGTGCTGCGCGACCGTGACCTGCTCACGCCGAGCGCCGAGGGCTACGTGTTCGAGACCTGCGCGGGCTGATGCCAGATGAACGCGGCCGTGTCAACGGTCGCGTCTTCCGGCGCCGCGTGCGCGAGTCTGGAGATCAGCGATCGCGCGTACCCGCTGACATGGATCCGACGAGAGGACACTCCATGACCAACCCCCTCAGCTATCCCGAGGACTCCGGACCCTTCGACGCCGCGGCCGAGGCCGCTGCCGAGACGCCCGGCGACGACAAGGTGTTCACTGCAGACGACGGCATCGATCATGAGGCAGGCGAGACGGACCCGCTCGAAGAAGAGGACTGACGCGGCGGACAGCCGCCGATCGGCGGGCCGACCGCCCGACTAGGCTGACCTCGTGACGAGGACGCGGGGGGCGACGCGAGCGGCCGCCGATGTGCGGGATGCCGCTGCCGGCGCGGCGCGCACCGTCTTCAGCCGGCGCGCCGTACCGCTCTGGATCGCCGCCGCGGTGGTCGTCGCCCTTCTCGCCGGGTTCGTCATTTTCGGCGGTCTCGCCCCGGCATCCCGAACACCGGCGCAGGTGCCGGCAGGCGACGAGGTGCGCACCTCGCTCTACCGCATCGCGGTGCTGGATGCAGAGCTCACCGACACGGTCGAAAGTCAGTTCCTGGAAGCCGAGCCGGGCGAGACGCTGCTCGTCCTGACCGTGCTCCTGGAAAACCTGTCCGATCACGCAGTCGGCGTCGAGCGCTCGGCCGATCGGGCCGAGTCCCGGATGATCGTGGGGCGCGAGCCCCTGCTCGAACTCTCCGGCATCACGTCCACCGGAACCGCGCGATCCTGGCGCACGGACGGTTCCACGCGCGCGATGATCCTGCAGCCCGGTGTCGCCGCTGAGGTGTCGATCGCGTGGCCCGTCGCGGATGACGAGGCGACGGCGGCCCTCGACTCAGGTGCCGCGCGACTCGACGTGCACGACGCGGTCGAGCAGTCGGGACAGGTCATCCTCGCAGCGTCGACGATCACCTGGCGCCGCGCCGAGCTCCAGGCCCAGCTCGACCTGGAGGTGACGCAGTGAGCCGCCGGAAGAGCACGGCAGCGCCCTGGGCAGTCGGCGCCGGGCTCGTCGTGATCGCCGCGCTGGTCACCACCGCGACGCCGCCGGAAGCGGCCCTGCTCGACCCGTTCGAGGTGCGCGCCAGAGAAGACGGGGTCGCCACGTCGCGCACGCTCACCGCCGCGGTGGTCGACGTCACCCGCACCGCGCGGCTGACCATGCCCGGGCTGGAGTGGGAGGCCGAGGGCAACTGGCTGGTCGTCGAACTCAGCGTCGCCGCCCCCACCACCGAGGTGGACGCGGCGATCGGCGTGGCCAGCCTGCTGATCGACGGCCGGCTGTTCCAGGCGAGCGAACGCCCTCCGGCGAGCCTCGTCGACACCGACCTTCGCGTCGGAACCGACACCATCGGGATGCTGGCGTTCGAGCTGCCGGAGGATCTGCGCGCCGGAGTGGGAGAGCTGCGTCTCAGCGGCCGTTATCCCACGCCCGAGCTCGATGACGTGCTCGTCTTCCCGATCGACCTCGATCAGGCTCTCACCGAGCCCTCCGTCGAGATCGAGGAGCCTCGTCTGGGGGCGCCGTGACGTCGTGGTGGCGACGGCAGCGCGTCGCGCTCATCGCTCTCGCGGTGGCTGTGGCGGCAGTCATCGGCGTGCATGTATGGTTCGATGTGCTGCCGGGATCGGATGAGCCGCGCGTCATCGAGGCGCAGGAGCGATCCGCCGTCATCGCGGGCCAGAACCTCACTGTCGACTCCGCGCGCTGGAGCGAGTTCGAGGCTCCTTCGGGCTCTCGGACGCTCAGCATCCGCGTGGATTCGGACGGCGGGCCGGATGCGACGACCTGCGGTCTCTTCACTCTCGCCGAAGCGCAGGGGGACCGGGTCTGGGCGAACGCGCGCAGCGCGTTGGACGTGCCGTACGAGGCGGGCGAGTCGTACTGCCTGGAGGAGTCAGGCCCCTACGCCATCCTTGCCGTGTTCCTGCTGCCCGACGATGCCGGGGGACCATTTCTGCTCGACATCCCCGGGGACGACGAGATCGCCCGGTTCGTCGTCGAGCCCTGACACCCGCGTTCCCATCTCGGCCCCCGGGTGGCCGATCACGGCGTCGAACGCCGTCGCGACGATGGCGACCCGCAGCGGCTCGGCGACCACCCCGACGGCGATGAGCAGCAGCGGGAGGAAGCTCGACCAGAAGTCGGTGTCCTGCCCTCCGACGAGGCCGAGCACCGCCCGTGTTCCGGTCTGCTCGAGCCAGGCCCAGAGCGCGTAGGCGAGTGCCAGGCATCCGAAGACCACCGGTCCGCCGCGCCAGATCAGGGCGACCGCGGCCCACAGCTCCTCGAAGCGCTGCGCCACGATGCGGGTCAGGCGCGACACCGCACCCTTCGGTGACTCCTCGAACCGTCGCAGCACCGGTGGTGTCGAATCGAACGCTGTGCCGTAGGTGACACCGGCGATGGTCAGCCAGGCAGCGGGCACGAAGACGGCCGCGACGAGGATGCCGACGAGCCACACCGCGCCCTCCCAGACGGCGGCCACCGGGGCGAGGTTCGCAGCGAACCAGTCGCCGATGCCCTGCAGCCACACGACGCCTGCCCGTTCGCCGATCCACTCCTTGGCATCGGCCCACCACTGACCCACCAGGGTGAAGAACATGAAGGTCCAGAGCACCTCGGTGTAGGCGGCGACGACCAGCGTCCATGAGGGCAGTCGTCCGCCGAACCGGGCGAGCAGGATGCGGACCGCGAGGGCGATCACCAGCACCGCGACCGGCAGCACGCCGATCGATACGATTCCGCCGCGATCGCCGAGCTGGTCGAGGTCGTACCCGGCGTCCCGCAGCGCGATGCTGCTCGCGATCCGGAAGAACGCGATGAGATCGGCTTCGAGCATGCCCCACGCGGCGGAGAACGCGAAGAACGGGAGGATCGCAGTGAGGATGGCGTGGGCGAAGCGCCGGGGACCGGACTTCTCGTCGACATCATCGCCGACAGCTCTGTCGTCGATCGATCCATGGGGCAGCGAGGGCCGCACCGTGAGGTACATCGCGACGTAGGAGATCAGGCGTGCCGCGACCGCGAGCGGCAGCAGCAGCAGACCGCCGAGCGTGGTGAGCCCGCCGACGAACCCGGCGAGCTGCAGCAGAAGTTGGTGCACGGCCTCGCCGCCGAGGTACCAGGCCACGAGTGCGGGCCAGTGCCGCGCGAGGATGCGCCCGAAGGTGCGGAGGGCCTGGAGCATGCCCCCACCGTATCGGGCCGGATGCTGCGAACGTCGGCACACCCATGTCATGGACCATCCGCGGGGCGCGCGTCAAGTCCCTTCGGCGCGAGCGATCCCGGGGGCAGGATGGCGTCATCGCATCGACAGGAGCACCGAAACAATGACCGCCACCGCGCTCGTCCCCGACACCGCCGTCCCGTTCGCCGCCCGGGGTCCGCTCAGCGACGCCGTTCTCCGCGGCCTCACCGGTGCCGGCGGCGACCCCGACCACTCGGCACTCGCGATGACCGCGGTCTCCGAGACGGCCGACATCGCCCGCGACGACGACATCCAGCTGGCCCTGTTCCTGCTGTACTGCTCGGCGTACGGTTCGCTGCCCGACCTCGACCCCGGCCTGGAGTGGGATCCGCACCTGATCACGACGCGTCGCATCCTCGAGGATGCGTTCGAGCGGGCGCTGCGGGAGAGCGTGCCGATGCCCGAGCTGCCCGACCCGACGGTGGATGCCGTGGGGCGCTCGCTCTTCGCCCTCGCCGCGGCCGACACCGGCCCCAGCCTGTCCCGTTACTTCGCGAAGAAGGCGACCCGGGAGCAGGTCGAGGAGATGCTCATCCAGCGCTCTGTGTACACGCTGCGCGAAGCGGATCCGCACTCGTGGGCCATCCCGCGCCTGACCGGCCGCCCCAAGGCCGCGCTCGTCGAGATCCAGTCCGACGAATACGGCGGCGGCCGACCGCACCGGGTGCACGCCACACTCTTCGCGAATGCGATGCGCGCCGCCGGTCTCGACGCCACCTATGGCGCCTATGTCGACGACGTCCCGGCGATCACCCTCGCCTCGTTCAACATGATGTCGATGTTCGGACTCAACCGAAGGCTGCTGGGCGCGATCGTCGGTCATCTCGCCGCGTTCGAGATGACCTCGTCGATCCCGTGCAAGCTGTATGCCGACGGTCTCCGCCGGCTGGAGTTCGACCAGGACGTCGTGGAGTACTTCGACGAACACATCGAGGCGGATGCCGTGCACGAGCAGATCGCCGCCCGCGACCTCGCGGGCGGTCTCGCCGAGGACCGGCCGGACCTGCTCGCCGACATCATGTTCGGTGCGGCCGCGTGCCTCACGATCGACGGCTGGTCCGGTGCGCACATGCTCGACGCCTGGGCCGCCGGCGAGTCCTCGCTGCGCCGGGGGGCGATCTCGTGAGTGCCATCCCGGAGTCGACGACGATCACGCCCTACCCCGACGGGCCGCTGCTCGTGCGTGGCGAGATCGAACTGCGAACGCCCGAGGGAGAGATCATCCGTCCGCACCGCCGCACCATGGCGCTGTGCCGGTGCGGGCTCTCGATCATCAAGCCGTTCTGCGACGGCACGCACAAGGCAGCAGGTTTCCGCACGGAGGAGTGAGGCGCACAGAGGGATTCGCACAGAGGAGTGAGGAGAGAACGATGACCGAAGAAGAGCACAGTCCCGCCGCGCTGCGCGTGGCCTTCTGGTCCTGGACCGCGATCATCTCAGTCGGACTCGCGGTCATGATCATCCTTCCGTTGGCGGGGAGGTGAACCGGATGCGCCGCTTCGTCAGAGACTCGGGTCTCACTCTCGTCTTCCTCGCCATCTTCGTGCTGGCGATCGTCGGGCAGTCGTTCGCCGGCCTCGCGCAGAACAATCAGGAGCTGATCGAGCACGGGCAGCCCACGGTCGGCTATCTCGAGTTCGTGACGTCGTCGGACTTCCTGGTCGACGTCGCCGAGAACTGGCAGTCCGAGTTCCTGCAGTTCTTCCTCTTCATCCTCGCCACGATCTGGTTCATCCAGCGCGGCTCTCCGGAGTCGAAGAAGCCGGGAGACGAGGGTCTCGGGACGGACGAGGACCAGCTTGTGGGCCCGTATGCCAGGGACGATTCGCCGCGCTGGGCGCGGGTGCGCGGCATCCGTCTCTGGATCTACTCGAACTCGCTCCTGGTCGCGATGGGCGTCATCTTCCTGCTCTCGTGGCTCGCGCAGTCGCTCGCCGGTCACGTGGTCGCGAATGAGGAGAACGCGCAGCACGGGCTGCCACCGGAGACATGGCTCGACTACGTCATGTCGGCGGAGTTCTGGAACCGCACCCTGCAGAACTGGCAGTCGGAGTTCCTCGCGGTCGGCGCCATGGTCGCCTTCTCGATCTATCTGCGTCAGCGCGGGTCGAGCGAGTCCAAGCCGGTCGGGGTGCCCCACCACGTCAGCAGCGTCGAATCCGAATGACCACTGTCGAATCCGAATGACCACTGAAGGAGACAGCATGTCGCAACCTCAGAGCAGCATCGACCTCGAACCCCGCCGGGCGATCGTGACCGGGGCGGATTCCGGCATCGGCCGCGCGACCGCCGTGGCGCTCGCAGCGGCCGGCATCGACGTCGGGATCACCTGGCACAGTGACGAGCAGGGCGCAGAGGAGACCGCCGAGGAGGTGCGCAGCCACGGCGCCCGTGCCCTCGTCGCCCGGCTCGACGTCTCGGACGTCATCGGATGCGGGGGCGTGATCGACGGGTTGATCCACGAGCTGGGCGGTCTCGACGTGTTCGTCAACAACGCCGGCACCGGCACCGACACGCCCTTCCTCGACATCTCGCTCGAGGAGTGGAATCGAGTCATCGACACCGATCTCACCGGTGCGTTCGTGTGCCTGCAGCGCGCTGCGCGCGCGATGGTCGCAGCAGGGCGCGGAGGTCGGCTGATCGCGGTGACGAGCGTGCACGAGCACCAGCCGATGGTCGGCATGAGTGCCTACGACGCCGCGAAGCACGGGCTCGGCGGGCTCATGAAGAACCTCGCCCTGGAGCTCGGGTCTGCGGGTATAAGTGCCGTCAGCGTCGCCCCGGGCGAGATCGCGACGCCGATGACGGGCCAGGCCGATGAGGATCCGCATCGGGTGGATCGCCCCGGAATCCCCCTCGGCCGACCGGGCGACGCTCGTGAAGTCGCGGCGCTGATCGCGTTCCTGGCCTCGCCCGAGGCCGCCTATATCTCGGGAGCATCGATCGCCATCGACGGAGGGATGTTGCAGATGGGGCCTCAGGCCGGAGCCGCGATCGAGTCGCATGGGTGGCGTAGCGTCTGACGGCTGGCATGCGGGACCGGCCTCTGTCACCACGGCGATAGCCCTCCCTCTGGTTCATGCGGTGGCGAGGTGTCGGGGGATGCTCGGTCGTGGTGTGCGCCAGTGGCCGTGGGGGTCCCACCAGGCGGGTCCGCGGATCTCGGGGACGCCGTTGTTCATGCGGATCTCCCACCCGGACGTGTCGAGGGATCGGTGGTGCCACCAGCACAACGGGACCCCGTTATCGGTATGGGTCGGTCCGCCGCGGGCGTGTTCGGTGACGTGGTGGATCTCGCACCAGGATGCGGGGACGTGGCATCCGGGGATGAGGCATTCCTTGTCGCGGGCGATGATCGCTCGGCGTTGGTGGACGGTGAACACCCGGTCGGTGACACTGATGCCCACGATGCGTCCTTCGTCGAACAGCACCCGCTGAATGGTCCCGGTGCACGCGGTGTGCGCGGCGACATGCAACGGGACCGGGGACTGGGACCCGGCAAGCGTCGCCCATCCCCTGCCTGCGGCGAGGTCTTTCGCATCCACGTGCACGACCAGCGTCGGCGACGCCCCACCCAGAGACGGCATGTCCTTGTGCCGCGCCGCGATACTGAACGCCGCGGCCAGAGCGTCGTGTCGTTTCTGTGCGGCGGAGCGCCGATCGGGTGGCTCCGGCTCCCGCTCGGACTCGGTCTCCGGTTCGTCGCTGGCATCCGCGCCGTCGCTGTCTTCGAATTGCACTCCGGGTTGCGGGGCTCCGTCGGTCTTGGGGTTGCCGTACGCGTCGAACACGGCCTGTATCTGTGCCGCGACATCGGGGAGCACGTTGCCCCGCACCGCGTGCAGCCCGTTGCGGAGACGCCCGATCGTGAAGAACCGTTGATCCTGCGCACCCCGATCCGACGGCT
>NZ_JXRU01000010.1 GCF_000967865.1 Microbacterium sp. SA39 | reverse complement strand
TAGCGCCCGGCGCGACAGATGTCGGACGTTCGGCAGGATCCGGTCCGATATCTGGTGTGTCGGCCCCCCACGTGTCATCCCCCGCGACCGCGCCCGCCCCGCCGGAGTCCGTCGCCGTGTCGAACGCCGTGTCGAACGCCGCGTCGACGTCGGAGGGTGCCGTGCGTCGCGGGCTTCCCCGTACCCCTGGCGGCGAGCCGTGGCCGCCGGCCGGCACGGTTGCTGTCGTCGCGGACGTTTCGTCTCGGTCGACTCCGTCGTCCGCGCTCGACGACCGGGTCGAGGAGTCGATTCCGTTGTCCGCGCTCGACGACCGGGTGGCGGAGTCGACTCCGTCGTCCTCGCTCGACGACCGGGAGGCAGCCGTCGCGATCCTGGCCCCGAGCCTCGACACTCCGCTCTCGTGGCCGCGGACCGTGTGGAACGGTCGCGCGCCGCGGCATGTCACCGCCGCACCGGCATCCACTCGTCGCCTGCCGACGTGGCCGCAGGCCATCGCCGGTCTGCTCGCTGCCGCAGCTCTCGGCCTCATCGCGGGTGCGGCGGTCGCCTTCGTCCGCACGCTTCTCAGCTTCCCGTTCATGCAGGACTTCCTCGCCGCGTTCCCAGGCGAGTACGAGCCGGCGATCGCCGTCGAACCCGGATTCGCGCCGTGGCTGAACTGGGCGCACTTCTTCAACATGTTCCTGATCGTGCTGATCATCCGCTCGGGCCTGCGGGTGCGCACCGAGAAGCGACCCACCGTCTTCTGGACGCCCCGAGGAAAGGCGAAGGGCAAGATCAGCCTGACGCTCTGGTTCCATCAGGCGCTCGACCTGCTGTGGATCATCAACGGCGTGATCTTCGTGGTGCTGATCTTCGTCACCGGGCACTGGGTGCGGATCGTTCCGACGAGCTGGGAGGTCTTCCCGAACGCTCTCTCCGCCGCGCTGCAGTATGTCTCCTTCGACTGGCCGCATGAGAACGGGTGGAACAACTACAACAGCCTGCAGCAGCTCGCCTACTTCGCGACCGTCTTCATCGCGGCGCCGCTGGCCGTCGTGACGGGATTCCGGATGTCGGGACTGTGGCCCAAGAGAGCCGAGCGTCTGTCGCAGGCCTACCCGGTCGAATGGGCCCGCGCCCTGCACTTCCCGATCATGCTGTACTTCGTGGCGTTCATCATCGCCCACGTCGCGCTCGTGATGCTGACCGGCTTCCTGCGCAACCTCAATCACATGTACGCGTCGCAGGATGCCGTTACCTGGACCGGCTTCTGGGTCTTCGTCGCCTCGATGGTCGTGCTCGCGATCGGCTGGTTCGCCGCCCGCCCGCTGGTGCTCGCGCCGATCGCGAAGGTCTTCGGCACGGTGTCGGGACGCTGAGATCGCGTCCGCGAGGCGAGAGGGGAACCACATGGCCGAGGCATACATCGTCGACGCGGTCCGCTCACCTGTGGGCAGGCGGGGCGGCTCGCTCTCCGGCATCCATCCCGCTGATCTCGGGGCGCACAGCCTGCGAGCCCTCCTCGAGCGCACGGGGATCGATCCCGGCGCTGTCGACGACGTCATCCTCGGCACGATCGACGCGATCGGCGGACAGGCCGGCAACGTGGCGCGCACGGCCCTGCTGGTCGCCGGATTCCCCGAGCACGTACCCGGCGTCACGATCGACCGCCAGTGCGGGTCGAGTCAGCAGGCCGTGCACTTCGCAGCCCAGGCCGTGATGAGCCGGACGGCCGACCTCGTGATCGCGGGCGGGCTGCAGAGCATGTCGCAGGTGCCGCTCTCGTCGTCGGCGACAGTCGGGGAGCGGTTCGGTTTCACGACCCCGCTCGCCGAGTCGCCCGGATGGCAGGCGCGCTACGGCGACCAGGAGATCTCGCAGTTCGCCGGTGCCGAGCTGATCGCCGAGAAGTGGGGCATCAGCCGCGAGGAGATGGAGCAGTTCGCGCTGGAGAGTCACCGTCGCGCGGCCGTCGCGCAGGATGAGGGCCGCTTCACGAGCGAGATCGCCCCGCTGAACGGCCTCGATCACGACGAAGGCGTGCGTCGCGACACGTCGCTCGAGCGGATGTCGGGACTCGCCCCGCTGCGCGAGGGCGGCCGCATCACCGCCGCGGTGTCATCCCAGATCAGCGACGCGTCGAGCGCCGTGCTCGTCGCGAGCGAACGGGCGGTTCGCGATCATGGCCTGACTCCGCAGGCGCGCGTGCATCACCTCTCGGTGCGCGGCGACGATCCCGTGTTCATGCTCTCCGCGCCGATCTCCGCGACACGGCACGCTCTCGCGCGGACCGGGCTCACGGTCTCCGACATCGACGTGTTCGAGGTCAACGAGGCGTTCGCGTCGGTCGTACTCGCCTGGATGCGTGAGCTCGACGTGCCGCACGAGAAGGTGAACGTCAACGGCGGCGCAATCGCCCTCGGGCATCCGATCGGCGCGACCGGGACGCGGCTGATGACGACGATGCTGAACGAGCTCGAGCGCACCGGCGGTCGCTACGGCCTTCAGACGATGTGCGAGGGCGGCGGCGTCGCCAACGTGACGATCCTCGAGCGCCTCTGAGAGCCAGCCATGACTGAAACACGACAGAACAAGGTGCGGACGAAACCGTTCATCATCCTGCTCGCCGCACTCATATGCGGCCTCATCGTCTTCGGCGTGTGGCTCGTCACTCGCGATTCGCGGGAGAACTTGACCATCTCGGCAATCGCAGAATCGGCGAACCAGACGGACGGATACGCGTCCGAAGCGCTGGACGGCCTTGAGGAAGACACCGCCACGCTGTGTCGCGGTGTCAGCGGCTGCGTCGAAGGCTACGCCTCCCCAACGGTTGAGCTGTTGCGGTTCGACAGCAAGGAAGGCGCCGCCGAGTTCTCCTCTGAGAATGTCGGTAGCTACCAGTCTGACTGGATAGTCGTCGTGTACACGGACGGCAGCCTTTCCGACAGCGGGCGACAGGAAGTCGAGGACCTGATCGACTCCATGTGGAAATCCGAGTCTGCGCGTTCACAATTCAGTCAGAAAGTCGGGCGCGGCAGCCTGGAGATCGGATTCACGGGCTCCGGCGCGATTTCTTGCTGAATTGTGAACGCGCGGCCGATACGACTCCGACGCGGGGACCGGCCTCAGGAGCGGACGAAGCGGACTTCGGTCAGCGTCTCGCCGAGGAAGGGCTCGGTGTGTGTGGCGCCGTCGAGGGCGAAGCCGTTGCGCGTGTAGAAGCGGTGCGCGCGGGGGTTGTCCTCGGCGACCCAGAGGTACAGCGGCTCGTCCTTCTCGACCGCGGCGTCGAACAGCTTCTGGCCGATTCCGGTGCCGTGCAGCGCGTCGAGCAGGTAGATGAAGTACAGCTCCCGGAACGCCGGAGCATCCTTGTCGCGGGCGGGACCAGAACCGACGAAGCCGACGATCTCGCGGTCGACGAGCGCAACGCTCATCTTGAACTCCGGGCCCTGGGCTGCCCAGTGCGTCCACAGCTCGGCCATCCGGCGAGGGGAGACCTTCTCGAGCGCGGCCTTGCTGATCAGGTGGTCATAGGTCTCGTGCCAGCACTGCGCGTGCACGCGACCGAGGGCTTCCGCATCCACATCACGGACCGGACGGACGATGATCTCAGACTGGGCTTCGGCGCTCATGTCGCGACTCTACGCGCGGCATCCGAGATCAGGAAATCGAGCAGGATGCCGGTATCTCGGTCTCGGCAGGCCTAGAGGATCTACACAATGATGTTCCCGGATCGTTCGTCGATGGCTACGATCGATCCTCGTGAATGTGATCTGGCGCACGCTCCTCGTGATCCTCCGTGCTCGTCGTCGCGTGCGGCGCGGCAAGACCCTCGACCCGACGGCGGTGGGCACCATCCGGCTGACCACGCTGCCGACCGACATCGACATCCTCCGCCACATGAACAACGGCCGCTATCTCTCACTGTTCGACCTCGGGCGCTGGGATCTGCTGATCCGCACCGGGCTGTTCGGGGCGATGAAGGAGCAGGGGTGGTACGCGGTCGTCTCCAGCGAGACGATCACGTTCCGCAAGTCGCTGGAGCTCTGGCAGCGGTTCGAGCTGCAGTCGCGGTTCATCGGTCACGACGAGAAGGCGCTGTTCATGGAGCACCGCGCGGTCGTCGACGGCGAGGTCTACGCGCGGGCGATCGTGCGAGCGCGGATGCTGCGCCGCACCGGCGGCACCGTCAGCAACGAAGAGCTCTTCGCCGCGGTCGGCAAACCCGAGGGCGTGCCGGAGATCGATCCATGGGTGCACGACTGGGCCGCGGCATCCGCTCTTCCGCCCGTGCGGATGAAGGCGCCAAGCGTCTGGTCGTAGTTCCGGTATATCGCCGCGGGGTGAACGCGGTAGTTTAGGGCCGTGCTGGGGATCCTGACCACGACCGGGCGAGTGCTGCTGCGGCACTGGCCTGCGCTCGTGGCGTGGTACCTCGCCGGAGTGCTGGTGCAGTACGTGGTCGCTCAGGTCGCGGGATTCATCGGCGCCTACTCGGCCACCGTCGGCTTCCTCGTGCTGCCGATCGGGATCCTCGCGCGGCTGATCAGCCTCGTCGCGATGTTCCTCGTCCTGCGCGACGGGCTGCGGAATCTGCAGGAGGTCGCGCCGCTGCCGGAGTCCGGCGTCGAACGGCGGCGGACGTTCCTCTCTGCCCTGTTCGCCGGCATCCTCCCGTTCTTCGCCGTGTACTGGGCCCAGGGTCTCCTCCGCGAAGACGTGAACGCCTACTCGGCACGCGCGCTCGAGGTGCGCACCGGCATCATCTTCACCGCGGGCGTCAACGGCGAAGGTCCGGTGAGCAATCAGGACACGGTCCTCAACCTCCCGTTCAACGTCTGGACGGTCGCGATCATCGTGCTCGCCTTCGCCGGCCGGTGGGCGTGGTCGAAGTGGTCGGCGAAACTCTCGACCTGGCTGACGCCTGTCGCGGTGTACTTCGAGGTCGTGTGGGTGTTCTTCTCGGTCATCCTGCTGGGCGACCTCTTCGACACGATCAAAGCCTGGGTGGACAGCCGGGTCGCGATGGCGTTCCTCGAAGACGTCCGTGAGGGGATCCTGGATGCCGTCGCACCGCTGCGTTGGCTGTGGGAGGGGATCGGCTGGGTCCTGACCGAAGCAGGACCCGTGCTCGTCGCACCGCTCGCCTGGCTCACGATCGCCGGAGTCGTCTTCGGTCAGGCGATCGTCGCCGAGAAGCTGCGTCTCGAGAACCAGTTGATCTCGCGCTTCCGTGAGCATGCGACCGTGATCCCGAACCCGGTGGTGCGGCGACTGAAGGATCTCGGCGAAGAGCTCGGTGCGCGATTCCGCCCGATCGGACGCGCGATCCTGCTGATGTGGCGGGCGGGACCGCTGCTCGTCGCCTCGTACGCGCTCCTCTATGTCGCCGTGAAGGCGCTCGAGTCCTATCTCAGCTTCGGGATCACCCGTCTGATCGGCCCGCATGAGTTCACGACGTGGGCGATCGCGATGCCGCTGGTCTCGGTCGTGCCTCTGCTCCTCATCGAACCGCTGCGCATCACGGTCATCAGCGGTGCGTACGACGAGACCTTGGCGCGACTGCGTCGTCGGCCGCATGAACGCACGGATGCCGCCGACGTCTCGGCCGCGGAGTCGGACCTGCGTGCCGTCGGCGATGCCGCGGGACTGCTGCCCTCTTCGGCGGATGTGGTCGCGGCCGCCCTCGTCTCAGCGCCTCCGCGGGACACTGTGGGCGGTCAGGGCTCGAGCGAGAACCTGAGGAAGGACCCGCCCGCCTTCTGAGGCCAGACGTCGACCCAGAACGGGCCCTCGACGTCATCCGGGACGACGAACGGGACGATCAGCTCGTATTCGCCCTTGTCGATCTTCACGCAGCTCTCCGGCTCGTCGGGGTCGTAGAGCAGCCCGATCTCGGAGCGGGCGGTGCGCCACTCTCGGCCGGTCTTCTGGTCCACCAGGACGGGCGCCTGGCAGGAGACGCCTTCGGTGCCCGCATCGACGGGGATGCCGACCGCGATCACCGTGGCGCCGTCGGGCAGGTCGAGGCCGCTGAGATCGTCGAGCTCGCCGCCGCGCAGGGGACCCCATTCTGCGCCGGCGAGTTCGATGCTGTCATCGTCCTCGACGACGACCGGCTGGAAGGGAAGTGCGCCGAAGCCGAAGTACTGGTGCCACTCGTGCCAGCCGACGCCGCCCACCGTCACCGGAACGAGGACGGCGAGGGCGATGAGCGCGAGCCTGTTGCGTCGCCACCAGGAGGTCCGAGGCGGCGGCTCGGGGGCGGGTGTCGGC
>NZ_JXRU01000009.1 GCF_000967865.1 Microbacterium sp. SA39 | reverse complement strand
TAAGATAGAGAAGTTGCCCTTCGGGCCTGGCTGTGATGGCTGGGTCGTGGGAGCATCCGATCCTTGAGAACTCAACAGCGTGCACTTGTCAAATGCCAAATTATCCTCGTCTCCACGTCTCGTGGGGGTGAGAATTCCTTTGGATCAAAGACCAACCTCCTTGTGGGGTTGGCATTCGGATGAAGTCAGCAATGATTTGTCTCTTTGGTCAGCATCAAACTCGCTGCGTCATCGTTTTCCCGGTGTCGTATGCATTTCTTTTTTACGGAGAGTTTGATCCTGGCTCAGGATGAACGCTGGCGGCGTGCTTAACACATGCAAGTCGAACGGTGAAGCCCAGCTTGCTGGGTGGATCAGTGGCGAACGGGTGAGTAACACGTGAGCAACCTGCCCCTGACTCTGGGATAAGCGCTGGAAACGGCGTCTAATACTGGATATGTACCACGATCGCATGGTCTGTGGTTGGAAAGATTTTTCGGTTGGGGATGGGCTCGCGGCCTATCAGCTTGTTGGTGAGGTAATGGCTCACCAAGGCGTCGACGGGTAGCCGGCCTGAGAGGGTGACCGGCCACACTGGGACTGAGACACGGCCCAGACTCCTACGGGAGGCAGCAGTGGGGAATATTGCACAATGGGCGCAAGCCTGATGCAGCAACGCCGCGTGAGGGATGACGGCCTTCGGGTTGTAAACCTCTTTTAGCAGGGAAGAAGCGAAAGTGACGGTACCTGCAGAAAAAGCGCCGGCTAACTACGTGCCAGCAGCCGCGGTAATACGTAGGGCGCAAGCGTTATCCGGAATTATTGGGCGTAAAGAGCTCGTAGGCGGTTTGTCGCGTCTGCTGTGAAATCCGGAGGCTCAACCTCCGGCCTGCAGTGGGTACGGGCAGACTAGAGTGCGGTAGGGGAGATTGGAATTCCTGGTGTAGCGGTGGAATGCGCAGATATCAGGAGGAACACCGATGGCGAAGGCAGATCTCTGGGCCGTAACTGACGCTGAGGAGCGAAAGGGTGGGGAGCAAACAGGCTTAGATACCCTGGTAGTCCACCCCGTAAACGTTGGGAACTAGTTGTGGGGTCCATTCCACGGATTCCGTGACGCAGCTAACGCATTAAGTTCCCCGCCTGGGGAGTACGGCCGCAAGGCTAAAACTCAAAGGAATTGACGGGGACCCGCACAAGCGGCGGAGCATGCGGATTAATTCGATGCAACGCGAAGAACCTTACCAAGGCTTGACATATACGAGAACGGGCCAGAAATGGTCAACTCTTTGGACACTCGTAAACAGGTGGTGCATGGTTGTCGTCAGCTCGTGTCGTGAGATGTTGGGTTAAGTCCCGCAACGAGCGCAACCCTCGTTCTATGTTGCCAGCACGTAATGGTGGGAACTCATGGGATACTGCCGGGGTCAACTCGGAGGAAGGTGGGGATGACGTCAAATCATCATGCCCCTTATGTCTTGGGCTTCACGCATGCTACAATGGCCGGTACAAAGGGCTGCAATACCGCGAGGTGGAGCGAATCCCAAAAAGCCGGTCCCAGTTCGGATTGAGGTCTGCAACTCGACCTCATGAAGTCGGAGTCGCTAGTAATCGCAGATCAGCAACGCTGCGGTGAATACGTTCCCGGGTCTTGTACACACCGCCCGTCAAGTCATGAAAGTCGGTAACACCTGAAGCCGGTGGCCTAACCTTTTTGGAGGGAGCCGTCGAAGGTGGGATCGGTAATTAGGACTAAGTCGTAACAAGGTAGCCGTACCGGAAGGTGCGGCTGGATCACCTCCTTTCTAAGGAGCATCTGACGCCTCTTGTAGGTGTCCAGAACCCAGATCGAAGGCGTTCGTTCTTCGCTGGGAGCTCATGGGTGGAACATTTGACATGACATCGAGATCTGATCTTGGAGCTAGTACGTCGTTCTTCGGAGCGGTTGGAAGGTTCTGGGGTCGGGGGTGGGTGTCTGCACGCTGTTGGGTCCTGAGGGACCGGATGCGGGTCTTCGGATCCGAGTCTGTACCTCTGGACCTTTTGTCGTTTCCCCGGTTGGGGTGGCGTCAAGGGGTACCGCCCGTACTTTGAGAACTACACAGTGGACGCGAGCATCTTGCAACATCCTTCGGGGTGTTGCACAAGATGATCTTAAAGATCATTAGTCAATTTCAAATCCAAGCCTTTCGGGGTTTGGTGTCGATTCTGATTCAAACTCATGTGATTTATCAAGTCTTTAAGAGCAAACGGTGAATGCCTTGGCATCTGGAGCCGAAGAAGGACGTAGCAATCTGCGATAAGCCTCGGGGAACTGATAAGCAAGTTTTGATCCGAGGGTGTCCGAATGGGGAAACCCCGCTGGGCGGCGTGCCGACCTAGTGACTCCCGCCTGAATATATAGGGCGGGTAGAGGGAACGTGGGGAAGTGAAACATCTCAGTACCCACAGGAAGAGAAAGCAACCGCGATTCCGTTAGTAGTGGCGAGCGAAACCGGAACAGGCTAAACCTAGCGTGTGTGATAGCCGGCAGGCGTTGCACGTTGGGGGTTGTGGGACTTTTCAGTCATCTCTGCCGAGATGGCGGCGTTACAAGAAGGTATAGACGAACGGTCTTGAAAGGCCGGTCATAGAGGGTGACAACCCCGTAGTCGAAATGCTTCTCTTGGCGCGAAGAGTATCCCAAGTAGCACGGGGCCCGTGAAATCCCGTGTGAATCTGTCAGGACCACCTGATAAGCCTAAATACTCCCAGATGACCGATAGCGGACAAGTACCGTGAGGGAAAGGTGAAAAGTACCCCGGGAGGGGAGTGAAATAGTACCTGAAACCGTTTGCTTACAAACCGTTGGAGCCTCCTTAGTAGGGGTGACAGCGTGCCTTTTGAAGAATGAGCCTGCGAGTTAGCGATATGTGGCGAGGTTAACCCGTGTGGGGTAGCCGTAGCGAAAGCGAGTCTGAATAGGGCGATTCAGTCGCATGTCCTAGACCCGAAGCGAAGTGATCTATCCATGGCCAGGTTGAAGCGACGGTAAGACGTCGTGGAGGACCGAACCCACTTAGGTTGAAAACTGAGGGGATGAGCTGTGGATAGGGGTGAAAGGCCAATCAAACTTCGTGATAGCTGGTTCTCTCCGAAATGCATTTAGGTGCAGCGTTGCGTGTTTCTTGCCGGAGGTAGAGCTACTGGATGGCCGATGGGCCCTACAAGGTTACTGACGTCAGCCAAACTCCGAATGCCGGTAAGTGAGAGCGCAGCAGTGAGACTGTGGGGGATAAGCTTCATAGTCGAGAGGGAAACAACCCAGACCACCAACTAAGGTCCCAAAGCGCGTGCTAAGTGGGAAAGGATGTGGAGTTGCCTTGACAACCAGGAGGTTGGCTTAGAAGCAGCCACCCTTGAAAGAGTGCGTAATAGCTCACTGGTCAAGTGATTCCGCGCCGACAATGTAACGGGGCTCAAGCACGCCACCGAAGTTGTGGCATTGACATTATTGGTAGGCCTTCGTGGTCCAGCCGTGTTGATGGGTAGGAGAGCGTCGTGTGGCCAGCGAAGCGGCGGTGTGAACCAGCCGTGGAGGCTACACGAGTGAGAATGCAGGCATGAGTAGCGAATGACGTGTGAGAAACACGTCCTCCGAAAGACCAAGGGTTCCAGGGTCAAGCTAATCTTCCCTGGGTAAGTCGGGACCTAAGGCGAGGCCGACAGGCGTAGTCGATGGACAACGGGTTGATATTCCCGTACCGGCGAAGAACCGCCCAAGCTAATCCAGTAGTGCTAAGTGTCTGAATCCCAGTGACTGATCCCTTCGGGGTGACGCTCTGGGCCTAGCGCACGACCCCATTCTGGTGCGGTTAGCGTATTAACAGGTGTGACGCAGGAAGGTAGCCCAGCCCGGCGATGGTTGTCCGGGTGCAAGTGCGTAGGCCGAGTCGTAGGCAAATCCGCGATTCACAGAGGCTGAGACACGATGCGAATGAAAAGTGGGTGATCCTATGCTGCCAAGAAAAGCATCGACGCGAGGTTCAAGCCGCCCGTACCCCAAACCGACTCAGGTGGTCAGGTAGAGAATACCAAGGAGATCGAGAGAATCGTGGTTAAGGAACTCGGCAAAATGCCCCCGTAACTTCGGGAGAAGGGGGGCCATCCACTTATACGGACTTGCTCCGAAAAGGGTGTGGTGGCCGCAGAGACTAGTGGGTAGCGACTGTTTACTAAAAACACAGGTCCGTGCCAAGTCGCAAGACGATGTATACGGACTGACGCCTGCCCGGTGCTGGAAGGTTAAGAGGACCGGTTAGCCGCAAGGCGAAGCTGAGAATTTAAGCCCCAGTAAACGGCGGTGGTAACTATAACCATCCTAAGGTAGCGAAATTCCTTGTCGGGTAAGTTCCGACCTGCACGAATGGCGTAACGACTTCCCAACTGTCTCAACCGCGAACTCGGCGAAATTGCATTACGAGTAAAGATGCTCGTTACGCGCAGCAGGACGGAAAGACCCCGTGACCTTTACTACAGCTTGGTATTGGTGTTCGGTGTGGCTTGTGTAGGATAGGTGGGAGACTGTGAAGCATGGACGCCAGTTCGTGTGGAGTCATTGTTGAAATACCACTCTGGTCACTCTGGATATCTAACTTCGAACCGTAATCCGGTTCAGGGACAGTGCCTGGTGGGTAGTTTAACTGGGGCGGTTGCCTCCCAAAAAGTAACGGAGGCGCCCAAAGGTTCCCTCAACCTGGTTGGTAATCAGGTGTCGAGTGTAAGTGCACAAGGGAGCTTGACTGTGAGACTGACAGGTCGAGCAGGGACGAAAGTCGGGACTAGTGATCCGGCAGTGGCTTGTGGAAGCGCTGTCGCTCAACGGATAAAAGGTACCTCGGGGATAACAGGCTGATCTTGCCCAAGAGTCCATATCGACGGCATGGTTTGGCACCTCGATGTCGGCTCGTCGCATCCTGGGGCTGGAGTAGGTCCCAAGGGTTGGGCTGTTCGCCCATTAAAGCGGTACGCGAGCTGGGTTTAGAACGTCGTGAGACAGTTCGGTCCCTATCCGCTGCGCGCGTAGGAAATTTGAGAGGATCTGACCCTAGTACGAGAGGACCGGGTTGGACGAACCTCTGGTGTGTCAGTTGTTCCGCCAGGAGCACCGCTGATTAGCTACGTTCGGGATGGATAACCGCTGAAAGCATCTAAGCGGGAAGCCGGCCTCAAGATGAGATTTCCATACCTTCGGGTGAGAGGCTCCCAGCCAGACTACTGGGTTGATAGGCCAGATGTGGAAGTGCAGCAATGCATGCAGCTGACTGGTACTAATAAGCCGATGACTTGATAACACACCGTTTGTTGGTGCTACGCGTCCACTGAGTGGTTCTCGATGTACGGTCGAGAACCGCATGACAACAATGACTTTGTTATGTGTTTGATTGAAACATCAATAGTGTTTCGGCGGCCATAGCGTGAGGGAAACGCCCGGTTACATTCCGAACCCGGAAGCTAAGCCTCA
>NZ_JXRU01000008.1 GCF_000967865.1 Microbacterium sp. SA39 | reverse complement strand
ACAGGCGTCAGGGGTGCGTTAGCGTGAGTCACGAAGACCTCCGTGTGTGGAATGTGAGTGTGGTAACCCACATCCTGCCCGGAGGTCTTCGCTAACTCAGCCGTTCACAACGTCCCTGGGAAGAACATCTAGGCCTCAACCTCGCCAACTTTGCCGTAGGCCCGGATGGGGGGATCGACCTCCGCGATGTGGAACGCGAGCGCGTCGTCATCGTCCAGTGCAAGCATCGCCCAGGCGCTACCCGATCTCAGTTGCTTGCGATTGCGCGGGCAGAGATGAGGCGATGGGAAACACAAGCGCCGTCCGACTTTCATCTGGTCGTCTCTGCAGCCGTATCACCCGGGACGGACTCAGCTGTGACCACTGAGCTACGAACGACAGAACGATCCAACGCGACTTTCTGGCACGGCGGTTCCCTCAATGCAGCCCTGAGCCGCAATGAAGCCATCGAACGCAGACATTTCAAGCTGTGGTTGACGAGTATCGACGTCATCGAAAAGATCACCGCGGCAGCGCAGTGGCAACGCAGCGAGGAATTGCTTCAACGTGTATCAGACCGCGTGCGCTTGTACGTGGACACCCCGGCTTTCGAAGAGGCTTTCACCACGCTGACCAACGAGCACGTCGTGCTCATCTCCGGGCCGCCCGGTGTTGGCAAAAGCACCCTCGCGGAGATGCTCCTTCTCAACCTGTGGCACCAAGGGTGGACCGTGATCAACGTGGCTTCTGACATCGATGAAGCGTGGAGACATCTTCAATCGGGGCGCAAGCGTGTCGTCTTCTACTATGACGATTTCCTCGGCCAGACCAGCACTGCCGAGGTCCAGAAGAACGAGGGTGCGGGGCTCGCGCACCTCATCGACAGACTTCGTCGTGGAGAGGGTGAGCAGCTCCTGGTTCTCACCAGCAGGGAACAAGTGCTGAACGAAGCCGCGCACGGCCTTGACGATCGCGTCCGAAGACTGGCTGCGGACCAGAAGCGAGTCCGTGTGGAACTCGGGGACATCTCTCGCGCGGCTCGGGGACGCATGCTATTCAATCATCTTCACTTCGGATTCGAAGGTCCCGACGACCGGGCCAAACTCGCCGTGGATGATCGCTTCCTAAGCGTCGTCGACCATCCGGGTTTCAACCCGCGAATACTGGAGTCGGTGATTCTCGGGCGATCGCACGCGAATATCCACACGTTTTACGATGCCCTGTTCACGGCGCTCGATCACCCGGACTCCGTCTGGGCTGGAAGTTTCCATCAGCTTTCGATGACTGCCGTCGATATCCTCCTCCAGCTGGCCGTTTCTGAGTTTGGAACTCTGTCGCTGGAGGTCCTGAGGGAATCGGTGCCGATCGAGGACCCTCGCCGATGGACTCCCGCCCTGAGAGTGCTGGAGGACACCTGGATCCGCCTCACCCCCGTGGCCGGGGAAGTTCGATCAGTCGCCCTATTTGACCCCAGTCGGCGCGACTACCTTCTAGGCCTTCTCCCAGAACCGGAGTACTTTCAACGAACCGTCGCAAGGCTCTCCTCGACGCGTCAGCTGATCTACCTCAAGCGCCTCGCTGCGCACCGCGCCGATAACCACTCGACCTCTCCCGAGCACCGTCTTGACCGCACATACCGAGAACTCGTCCACGATGAGGACGCGCTAGTTGTCGCGCTCGCGAAGCGCGAATTGCGAACCATCATCCGCGACGAGGCGCGGATCTCCCGCCAGAACGCCGACATCAGCGCGGGGCGCACCCCGGCCGCGGGGGTCCTCTTCATGCGGCCCGTGCATAGCAATCGTTGCACCGCGCTCACGGGCCTGACGCATCTGTGCATCACGAGCCGCGAACCCCTAGCCGCCTCACTCGCCCTTCTTCAGGATGAACTCACAGTGCTCATAGCGGATTTGGCAGCGAGTGGGAGACGAGACACGCACGCGATCCTCACCCTCGCAACGCGACTGGCCCAGGAGACATCGCCAGAGTGGGCGATCAATGCAGCAGTGTCTCTCACCGAACTCGCATTCGAAAGCGGCCCCGGTTCGAGTGATCTTCAGATCTACTCAAACTTCTCCCGCTGGTTCCGCGACGAGGTCTACCCGTCCGGTCAAGAACGTCTCCGTGAAGCGTTAGATAACGAGCTGGATTATATCCGCCAGCAGGATGACCCCGAAACGATGGCGGCCTGGCTCGATGAGGTCTGTGGCGTCGCCGACGAACACGGAATCGCCTTGGACACCGACGATCTCGAAGAATATATCGGAGGTCTCCCGCGTACTTCTGATGGTGCAGGCATCCAACGCCCCACCGCTGACTCGTGCGTTAGCCCGGACGACAACAGCGACGATCAGCTCCGCGCGCTGTTCAGCCGACTCCGTGTCAGCGGTTCGTAGCTCCGGGCCATACTGCGGCGCCCGAGAGCGCACCTGCGACCGCTACGACGCTGACCTCCGCCGTGATCCGGTCCTGAACGTGTTCAACACGCACGTGCCGGATCTTCGCTGCACGTCGGATGCCGCGCCGCCGGGCTGAGAGTGAAGTGACGACCATGACAGCCTCACGCGGATCGGCGCCCGTTGCTCGAATGTGATCCCCAGCCGAAACCGGCCCCGCTATCCGGAATAGAGGCTGGGATCGCGCATACGCTGGAACCATGCTCCACGCCTTTGTCGACGAGTCCGAGCGGGACGACACCCACTACTTTTTGGGTGCCCTAGTTGTTCTTCCCCGTGAGGTTGTGAACGCGGTCTGAGGGTGTTTGGCCGCTGATGCCGGTGTGGGGTCTGTGGTGATTGTAGTGATGGAGCCAGGTGTCGTAGGTTGCTGCTCGGGCTTCGTCGCTGGCGTAGGTCTCGGCGTAAGCCCATTCCTGGGCGAGGGTGCGGTTGAAGCGCTCGACCTTCCCGTTCGTTTGGGGGCGGTAAGGCTTCG
>NZ_JXRU01000007.1 GCF_000967865.1 Microbacterium sp. SA39 | reverse complement strand
AAAGCGGGGTGAGCGGCTGCTCGGAAGCGGCGGCGGGGGGAGGGTAGCTGTTGTCGCTCACGCTGATGCCTTTCGTCTCGTTCAGAGTTCCAGCACCCGGTCGTCCTGTCAAACGCCCCGCCGCGGATCGCGGAGGCTGCCTCGGTAGGATCGAGGGTGGCACGGAAGAACTGCCCCCTCAGCCCCCGATCAGGAGTGATACCCCATGAGTGCTCAGCGCGTCGTCCTCGTCACCGGAGGCAATCGCGGCATCGGCCGCGCCATCGCGGAGCGCTTCGTCCGCGACGGCTATCGCGTCGCCGTAACGGCGCGCTCCGGCGAAGGACCCGAGGGGTCCCTGACTGTTCGCGCAGACGTGACGGATGCCGCGGCGCTCGACGCGGCCTTTACCGAGGTGGAGCAGCAGCTCGGCCCGGTCGAGATCGTCGTCGCGAACGCCGGGATCACGAAGGACACGCTGCTCATGCGCATGAGCGAGGACGATTTCGACAGCGTCGTGGCGACCAACCTCGGCGGCACGTTCCGCGTCGTGAAGCGCGCCTCGAAGGGGATGCTGCGTGCCCGCTTCGGGCGCTTCATCCTCATCTCCAGCGTCGTCGGCCTGTACGGGTCGGCGGGGCAGGTCAACTACTCGGCCTCGAAGAGCGCGCTGGTCGGCTTCGCCCGGTCCCTCACCCGGGAGCTCGGCGGACGCGGCATCACCGCGAATGTCGTGGCACCCGGCTTCATCGAGACCGACATGACCGCCGAGCTCCCCGAAGAGACTCAGAAGCAGTACAAGGCCAGCATCCCCGCCGGCCGGTTCGCGACCCCCGACGAGGTCGCTGGCGTCGTGACCTGGCTCGCCGGCGACGACGCCGGTTACATCTCGGGCGCGGTCATCCCCGTCGACGGCGGACTCGGGATGGGGCACTGACCCCGAGCGGGAGCATGCTGGGCCTCACCGCGCGATCGCCGCGTTGATCAACTCGGCCAGCTTCTCCGGTACGGAGAACTGCGGCCAGTGGCCGGACCCGATCTTGACGACCTCGGCATCGTCGATCGCATGGAACTCCTCGGAATAGGGACCCCACTGCTCGATCATGCCCTCGAAGGTCGGCTGATCGAGGCCGCCCATCAGCAGCGTCACGGGGATCCGATAGCGCCTGTCGTCGCTCAGGGCGATCTCGTCGGTCGGCACGCGCGCCGGCACGCTGCGAGTCATCGGAGCGGTGCGCTCTCGCGTCGCCTCATCGAGGTCGCTCACGTCCTCGCCGGGGAAGAAGTCCCAGCCCGGGAACGGAACCACGCCTTCGACCAGCTCGAACTCGCTGATGCCGTTGCCCGTCGGAGGTGGGACGGTGTCGACGAAGACCACGCGACTCACCTGATCGGGCCGGGTATCCGCGACGCCCCACGCGACATTCCCGCCACCGCTGTGACCGACGACCACGGCAGGGCCGTCGAGCCCGTCGAGGGCGGCTACTGCCGCGTCGACCCAGTCGGCGATCCCGATCTCCGATGATTCCGACGCCGGGGCGCCGAGCCCCGGCAGAGTCAGCGGGTGGACGCGGTGCCCCGCCTTCTCGAGCGTCGGGATCACCCCGTTCCAACTGGAGGCGTCAAGCCAGAGTCCGGGGATGAGGATGATGTCCATGACCCGACGCTAGCGAGGGCCGCGGACATTCGCCACGGCATCCGTAGCAGCAACCGCTACGGCAGAAGCGGGATGACCTCGGCCAGGTTCTGCGGTCCGATCACCAGGCTTGCCGCCTCGCGCACCATGGGCTTCGCATTGAAGGCGATGCCGAGGCCGGCCACGGCCATCATCGGCAGGTCGTTCGCCCCGTCGCCGATCGCGATCGTCGCGTGCTGCGCGACGCCGAGCTCCGCCGCCCACTCCTGCAGCGACGACGCCTTGGCCGCGCCGTCCACGATGCCGCCGTCGACGCGTCCGGCGAGAGCTCCATCGATGACTTCGAGCCGATTCGCGCGCCAGCGGTCGACACCGAGGCCCGGCGCGATGCTGTCGAGGATCTCGTGGAAGCCGCCCGAGACCACGCCGACGACGCCGCCGCGTTCGTGCACGGCCGCGGTGAGCTCGCGCACACCCCGCGTGGGTTCGATGCGCGCGCGCACGCGCTCGAACGCGCCGATCGGCACGCCCTCGAGCGCTGCGACGCGCGAGCGCAGGCTGGCGGCGAAGTCGATCTCGCCGCGCATCGCCGCTTCCGTCGCAGCCTGAACCTCGGCGCGACGCCCGGCCTCGTCGGCGAGGAGCTCGATCACCTCATTGCGGATGAGGGTGGAGTCGGCATCGAGAACGACGAGGAATCGCGCAGAGGTCACGGCTTCGAGCCTAGCGACCGCTCGTACCGCTGCCGTGCCGTGTGACCGACCTAGCTGTTCTTCCCAGGGACGTTGTGAACGGCTGAGTTAGCGAAGACCTCCGGGCAGGATGTGGGTTACCACACTCACATTCCACACACGGAGGTCTTCGTGACTCACGCTAACGCACCCCTGACGCCTGT
>NZ_JXRU01000006.1 GCF_000967865.1 Microbacterium sp. SA39 | reverse complement strand
GCTAGCGACGAAGCCCGAGCAGCAACCTACGACACCTGGCTCCATCACTACAATCACCACAGACCCCACACCGGCATCAGCGGCCAAACACCCTCAGACCGCGTTCACAACCTCACGGGGAAGAACATCTAGACGCCGCGCCCCGCAAGGGACTGACACGAGAGAGGGTGAGCGACATGGGCGCGATGGACGAACTGATCACCCCGACGGTCGTTGCGCAGTTGCGAGCGGCGTTGATAGCCACCGGCACGTCCGCCGGCTTTCCTACCTTGGCGGCGGCGGAGACGGGCGTGCAGGGCGCACGTCTCCGCCAGCGGGTGGATCTGGTCCGCGATGCACTGCTCAGCGACGCTCCGGCGGGCTTCTCGGCTGCTGAGCGGCTAGTCGTGGATGTCATGGATGAACCTGCTTTCGCCGGGTGGATGATCTGGCCCGTCACCGAGTTCGTGGCATTCCGTGCGCTGGAGTCCGGGTCAGCGGCGGACTTCGACGATGCCATGGCGCTACTGGCACGCCTGACAGTCGAGTTGACGGGAGGATTTGCGATTCGAGATCTACTGATCGCTCGTCCGGAGCGTGCGCTGGAGATCATGGGCTCGTGGACAGGTCACGAAAACGAGCACGTACGACGGCTCGCCACCGAGGGTTCTCGCGCCTACCTTCCCTGGGCTAAGCGGGTGCCCTGGCTCCTCGCGCACCCTCAGGGGACTCAGCGCATCGTCGACGCCACCTACCGCGACCCGAGTGAGTACGTGCGACGCTCGACCGCCAACCATCTCAACGACCTGAGCCGCGTCGATCCCGAAATCGTCACCGAGATCGCTGCTGGGTGGGCGGCCGCGCCGGACGCGAACACCCCGTGGGTGCTTCGACACGGGCTGAGGACACTCATCAAGCAGGCCAATCCCGCGGCGCTCACTCTCGTCGGCTTCACAGGAACCGCCTTGCGCGTGACGCGGCCGCGCATCGCAACAACGGAGGTCCCCTGGGGCGGTGCGCTGACCTTCGACGCGGTAGTCATCAACGACGCAGAGACGGATGCCACGGTGGCAATCGACTACACCGTCGGATTCCAGCGGTCCAATGGCTCGATCAGCGAGAAGACCTTCAAACTCGGATCACGACAGATCGCCGCCGGCGACAGTGCGATCGTCACCAAGACGCACTCTTTCCGCCTCATCGCCACGCGCACGTACTACGCGGGCCAGCATCACATCACTGTGCAGGCCAACGGCGTGCTCTCCCCGCGCACGGAGTTCGTCTTGAAACACCTGGACCCGGCAGATCCGTTCGACCCGAGGAGTCGATCATGAACGACGTAGCCGAGACGGTTCTCCGCATCGTGTCCGCCATACCCAGCGGACACGTGCTGACCTACGGAGACATCGCCGCGAGAGCGGGCACGGGGCCGCGAGCGGTCGGGCAGATTCTGCGCAGCGGCGGGCATGATGGGCCGTGGTGGCGGACGGGCGTGACGCCCTGAGAGCGCCTCAACCGGTTTGCGTCTTGCGGGCAGGCCCCGCGGGGGAAGCGTCAGTTGCTGGACCATTCGCGTTCAATTTCGCGAGCATTCGCAACGCAAGGGTGAAGACGCCACTGGCGACGATGCCGGCGCCCAGACCGTAGAAAGCGTATAGAGGGAATAGCCAGTCGCCGATGATGAGTCCGATGATCGCCCACGCGGCCGCAGGCCCCGCGAAGGCGAGCAGCGCCAACATCCAGTCGTGAGATCGTGCCCGGCGGCGGAGCCAGACCGTACTCACAAGGACGAAGAGTGTAGTCAGTGCTGCGAGTACCAGTGCCCAGCCGAGCGCGGGAAGGGCGCGTTCGGCCCAGTTCTGCGGGGTCATCGCGACGACGAAGGCGTTCGTCACGAGCGCGTTCGCGATTGCCAGAACAGCAGCGGTGATCGCAAGCGCCTTCCAGTACGTTGCGGCCTTTGCGCGCATCGTACGGCTCAGCTCTGCTCGGTTGCCGGGTGGTCGTCGACGGCTAGCTGTGATGTCCAGGCAGGTTGTTGAGTCTGCTGATGGGTGGGGCTCCGACGGCGGAGTGGTGCCTGTGATGATTGTAGAAGTGGATCCAGCCCGGTAGGGCAGCGCGTCGTTGGGTCTCCGATTCGTA
>NZ_JXRU01000005.1 GCF_000967865.1 Microbacterium sp. SA39 | reverse complement strand
TGTGATGTCCAGGGACGTTGTTGCGTGAATCGCGTGTGATTTGCGGATAGGTGAAGGCCTCCTGTTGCGAGAGTGGAGCTGTCTAGGAACCACTTTCCGCACTCAGGAGGCCTTCATGTCCCACGCTAACGCTGCTCTCACTCCGCGCGCTCGTCTCCGGCTTGCGAGGCTCGTCGTTGAGGACCGGTGGCCGGCAACGGTCGCGGCGAAGATGTTCATGGTCTCGCCGATCACTGCGCGCAAATGGGCGCATCGTTATCGCGCCGAGGGGCCGGCCGGAATGGTCGACCGCTCCAGCCGACCCCGGTCGATGCCGACGAAGACGTCGCCCGAGGTCGTGAAGCAGATCGTGCGAGTGCGATGGCGGAGACGGTTCGGCCCGGCTCAGATCGCGGGCGAGCTGGGCATGCCGGCCTCGACCGTTCATGCGGTGCTGACTCGGTGCCGCATCAACCGGCTCTCGCATATCGACCGGGTCACGGGCGAGCCGATTCGTCGCTACGAACACGACTATCCCGGGTCAATGATCCACGTTGACGTGACGAAGTTCGGCAACATCCCTGACGGGGGCGGTTGGCGTTACGTCGGCAAGTCGCAGGGCGATCGCAACCGAGCGAACACCAAGACCCGCGGCGGGAATCGTCGCGCACCACTGTTGGGCACCGCGTTCCTGCACACCGTGATCGACGACCACTCCCGGGTCGCTTACGTCGAGATCTGTCAGGACGAGAAGGGAGCCACCGCGGTCGGTGTTCTCCAACGCGCGGTCGCCTGGTTCGCTGATCGCGGCGTCACCGTCGAACGCGTCCTCTCCGACAACGGATCGGCGTATCGCTCGTTCGCCTGGCGCGACGCCTGCGCTGAGCTCCGCATCAACCCCAAACGCACCCGCCCCTACCGCCCGCAGACAAACGGCAAGATCGAACGATTCCACCGCACCCTCGCCGACGGATGGGCCTACGCGCGCTTTTACGAATCGGAGACCCAACGACGCGCTGCCCTACCGGGCTGGATCCACTTCTACAATCATCACAGGCACCACTCCGCCGTCGGAGCCCCACCCATCAGCAGACTCAACAACCTGCCTGGACATCACA
>NZ_JXRU01000004.1 GCF_000967865.1 Microbacterium sp. SA39 | reverse complement strand
TGTTCTTCCCCGACACGTTGTGAACGTCTGAGGTAACGAAGACCTCCGTGCAGGATGTGGGTTACCACACTCACTGTCCACACACGGAGGTCTTCGTGACTCACGCTAACGCGCCCTTGACGCCGGAGGGGCGTCGTCGTCTCGCGGTCCTGATCGTTGAACGGGGCTGGTCCTTTCGACGCGCGGCGGAACGGTTCCAATGCTCACCCGCGACCGCGAAACGGTGGGCCGACCGATATCGGGTCGGGACGTCGTTGACCGATCGCAGCTCACGTCCCCGGACGTCGCCCTCGCGCCTTCCGCAGCGCATCGAACGCCGGATCATCGGATTGCGGGTCAATCGGCGGTGGGGGCCGCACCGGATCGCGTTTCATCTGTGCCTGAATCGTTCGACGGTCGGACGTGTTCTCGCCCGCTTCGAGATGCCGTTACTGACCCATATCAACCAATCGACCGGGGTCCGGGTTCGGAAGGCGAAGCCCGTCCGCTACGAGCTCGCCGAGCCTGGCCAGCTGGTGCACGTCGATATCAAGAAGCAGGGGCGCATCCCCGATGGGGGTGGGCATCGCATGTTGGGTCGGCAAGTCGGGAACCGCAACAACAAGAAGAAGGGCCGCGGTTACGCGTTCCTGCACCACGCCGTCGATGACCACTCCCGGCTGGCCTACTCCGAGATCCTCGGCGACGAACGCAAAGAGACCGCCTCCGCGTTCTGGGAACGCGCGAACGCGTTCTTCCAGGCCGCCGGGATCACCGTGACCGCCGTGATGACCGACAACGGCTCCTGCTACCGTTCCCGCGACTTCGCCACCGCGCTCGGCACGATCAAACACCGCTGGACTCGCCCCTACCGGCCCCAGACCAACGGGAAGGTCGAACGCTTCAACCGCACCCTCGCGGCCGAGTGGGCATACGCCGCCTCATACGACAGCGACGAAGCCCGCGCAGCGACCTACGACGCCTGGCTCCATCACTACAATCACCACAGACCCCACACCGGCATCGGCGGCCAAACACCCTCAGACCGCGTTCACAACCTCACGGGGAAGAACA
>NZ_JXRU01000003.1 GCF_000967865.1 Microbacterium sp. SA39 | reverse complement strand
CCATCGAACACGGCCTGTATCTGTGCCGCGACATCGGGGAGCACGTTGCCCCGCACCGCGTGCAGCCCGTTGCGGAGCCGCCCGATCGTGAAGAACCGTTGATCCTGCGCACCCCGATCCGACGGCTCCGGCCCGTCCGGGTCCATCGCCAACGCGATCACCTGCGCGTACTGCCGGATATCCTCCGGCGTCGCCGGCGGACCCGGAGGATCGTCAGAGTTGCTCGCATCCGTATCGGTGTCTGCTTCCGCATCCGGGAGATCGAACACGGACGGGTACCCGCGGGCATAGTCCGCCAGCACAGCATCCGCACCCAGCATCGTCTCCCGCCCGACCTTGTGCGCAGCCTTGTCGATCGGCGCGACCGCGGCCAGCAGACCGGCGACACCGATCGCCCCGTCGAGCATCGCGTCCCGGAGTGCCGGATAGCGAGCCTGGAGCCGCTCCCCCGAACTGACGCTGATCTGACGGCGTACCGCATCCGCGGCCTTCCCCACCCGCGTCGCCCCGGCAACATCGGTCAACAGCACCCGCTGGCGCAGTTCGTTCTGCCCCCGACACCCGAACGAGTGCGCGAAATCCGGGCCCGCACACGCGACGTTCTCTACGACCACGGCCTCGATGCGCCGGAACGCGGCACCCGCCACCCGGAGCACGTCCATCCGCTCCGCATCAGCCAGGCCCGCCAGCACATCACCGGACAGCACCGCATCGAGGTCGGTCACGACCCGATCCAGGAGTTCCGTGGTGCTGTTCATACCCCCAGTCAACCCGGGACCACCGACATTCCGACCCCGAAAACCGCCCGATCAGCGCTTGATTCGCGATATACCGGCATACGCTCCCGCAAGACGCGATTCGTCTCGCGGAGACCCGCGCTGAGCGACCA
>NZ_JXRU01000002.1 GCF_000967865.1 Microbacterium sp. SA39 | reverse complement strand
GCACCCCTGACGCCTGTCGGTCGGGCTCGTCTGGCGGACCTGATCAACACTCAAGGCTGGTCGGTACGGCGAGCGGCCGAGCGGTTCCAGGTGTCGCCGGCAACAGCATCGAAATGGGCTCATCGAGCTCGCACGGGCGCCTCCATGACGGATCACTCTTCGCGGCCTCACCGCAGTCCTGCGCGCACCGCGCAGCACATCGAGCGGCGGATCGTCGCGTTGCGCTTCACGAGACGATGGGGTCCGCACCGGATCGGGTATCACCTCCGCATGCCGCGCTCGACTGTCGAGCGGGTCCTGCATCGATATCGAATGCCGATCCTGACGCACGTCGATCAGGCCACCGGTCTCCCGGTCCGGCGTCCGAAGCCCGTTCGCTACGAACGAGGACGGCCAGGCGACCTTATCCACGTCGACATCAAAAAGCAGGGTCGTATCCCCGATGGCGGCGGACATCGCATGCTGGGCCGCACGATCGGGAACCGGAACAACAAGAAGAAGGGCCGCGGTTACGCGTTCCTCCATCACGCCGTCGATGACCACTCCCGGCTCGCCTATTCCGAGATCCTCGACGATGAACGCAAAGAGACCGCATCAGCGTTCTGGGAGAGAGCCCGCGCCTTCTTCACAAGCGCGGGCATCACCGTCCGAGAGGTGCTCACCGACAACGGCTCCTGCTATCGCTCGCACGCGTTCGCGACAGCTCTCGGCCCCAACGTCAAGCACCGATTCACGAAGCCTTACCGCCCCCAAACGAACGGGAAGGTCGAGCGCTTCAACCGCACCCTCGCCCAGGAATGGGCTTACGCCGAGACCTACGCCAGCGACGAAGCCCGAGCAGCAACCTACGACACCTGGCT
>NZ_JXRU01000001.1 GCF_000967865.1 Microbacterium sp. SA39 | reverse complement strand
GTGTCCGTCACGGCGGAGGAGTACGCCACCGGCCGCGGGTGGGCGCACGTGCAGGGCATCGACACCCCGGTCTCGGTCGGCGTCGCCCGACACATCGCCTGCGGAGGGAACATTCAACGGGTGCTGTTCGATCCGGAGGGCCGCATCATCAGCATCGGGGCCACCGACCGCCTCTTCACCGTCCACCAACGCCGAGCCATCACACTCCGCGACAGGGAATGCCTCATCCCGGGGTGCCACGTCCCGGCATCCTGGTGCGAGATCCACCACGACCAAGAACACGCCCGCGGCGGGCCCACGCACACCGACAACGGCGTCACCCTGTGCTGGCACCACCACCGCACCCTCGACACCAGCGGGTGGGAGATCCGCATGAACAACGGCATCCCGCAGGTCCGCGGCCCGGCCTGGTGGGACCCCCACCGCAGATGGCGCACGCCCCACCACCTCCACACCGCCTCTCACTTCGCTCGTCCCTCTCGCGCCCGCGCAGGCTGAACCG